>NZ_SJOH01000003.1 GCF_004331285.1 Acinetobacter sp. ANC 3781 | reverse complement strand
KGTATGTTTAATTTATATTAATCAAAGTAACTAAATTTTTTTATATAAATTTAATTTATAAAAATTTATTGCTTCAATAGAAAACAATAGGATTAAAATTATTTATTCGATATAGAAAGTAAGTTAATAAATAACTGGCTCAACAATTATGTTTACTAAGCCCACGTTATGCTTTCACCATTATAGTTTCAGACATTGTTTCCGAGGAAGAAAGAATTCTTACAGTTTAGTTACACAATGAAATATATTTACCTCACTCAATCATAAAGCGATTGGATTAATACTTTAACTCGCGTAAATTTTTCTAAGCGCTCATTGCTCCTAATACTGGAGCATACTGGAGCATACTGGAGCATACTGGATCTGTTGGAGGGTGTTGCAGCTCAAATGCTGATTCAAGTTGGCTACAGATGTTTTAAAACACGTTATAATTTTATATTGATTTTTTTATTGTCAGATTTATGCCATTTACGATTGCCTCACTTGTTTCATTTGAAGAAGACATCAAAAAAAGTCGCTTCCAAGCCATTGCTGTACCTGTCGAAAATGAACAGGCGGTCAAGGATTTTTTGGAGACTCATAAGGATCTTAGTACCACACATCAATGTTGGGCATGGAAAATTGGATACAATGTCCGGTTTAATGATGATGGAGAGCCATCTGGAACTGCAGGAAGGCCGATTCTAGCCACTATTGAAGGCAATGAATTAACCAATATTCTGGTTCTGGTCAATCGCTGGTACGGTGGTATCAAACTCGGAACAGGCGGCTTGGTTCGCGCTTATGGTGGCTGTGCAGGGCAATGTTTATTACTGACCGAAAAAATTGAACTGATTGAAAAGAAAAAAGTCAGTTTTGTCTGTCAGTTTAATGAATGGTCGATCTTTCAATATGAACTTGATCAACAGCAGGTCGAATTTAAAGCAGACTATACCGCAACGGGAGTTCAGGTCGAAGCTTTACTACAAATTCATCAAATTGAACCCTTGTCATTAAAAATTCAGGATGTGACGCGCGGTCGTGAACAACTCAAAATTGTAGAAGAGCCACAGGATGACTGAACAAGATCCACTGTTAAAATATCGTGAACAGCATAGGCACCGTTTGAATTATATGCCGTGGTTATATTGGTCATTAAAACCAAAAAATCGGGATTGGGCCGAAGCATGGCAAAAAGAATATCAGGCCTATTTAATGCAAATGGAAACGGTCGAGATTGGTGAAAACTGTTTCATTTCACCCTTGGCGCATATTTTTGCCGAGCCGGGGCGAAAAATTGTGATTGGCGATAATACCTTTATTGCAGCAGATTGTACTTTGCATGGACCATTAGAAATAGGCAATGAAGTAGCGATTAACCACCACTGCATTCTTGATGGTGGACGCAGAGGGATCAAACTACATGATCAAGTCCGCATCGCTGCATATTGTCATTTGTATGCTTTTGACCATGGTATGGAATTAGAGCAGCCGATTTACCAACAACCAGTGCGTTCACAAGGTATAGAAGTTGGGCAAGATGTGTGGCTAGGTGCACATGTGGGTGTGAAGGATGGCATAAGCATTGGATCGCATGCGGTGGTGGGAATGAATAGCATGGTGACTAAAGATATAGAACCCAAAGCGGTCGTTGCGGGCAATCCTGCCAGATTTATTCGATATCGAGATTAAAAAAAATTCAATAAAATTAAGATAGATATCATCGTAAGTTGTGATTACATAAAAGCATGCACAGTAGGAAAGAGATGTGCTAAGTTAAAAGTAACAAATAGACTTAAAGCCTTCAACGGCGAAAAGCGAGGCGAAAATAAAATGAAACGTGTAATCGCTTGTATTGATTCTTCTCCATGCGTAAATGCGGTTGCTGAAGCTGCAGCATGGGTTGCGAAGCAGACTCAGCGTGAATTGGTGTTATTACAGGTTTTAGATTATTACCCTGCCAGTTATCACTTGGGGGAAATAAGTGGAGTAATAGGCTTTGAAAGTAATGCAATGTTACTCAAAGAGCTGGCTGAACTTGAACAAAAACAAAGCGAATTGGCACTGAATTATAGTAATAATTTACTCGATCATATTAGCGAAATGATTCAGCAAAAATATGGTTTAACTGCTTCACATCTACAAGAAAAAGGCGATTTTTTAGAGCAAAGTTTTAATGTGCTCAGAGATGACGACATTGCGATTATTGGTCGAGTCGGGGAGCGCTCTGCAGAGCGGAATAAACCCATTGGCAGTAATGTTGAAAACTTTATTCGCGGGATAAATTGTACAGTAATGACTGTAGGTGAGAACTTTAAGCCACCGACGCGATTTATTTTCGCCTATGAATATTCACCCACCTGCGTCAATCTAATGAAAAGAATTGCACAAAGTGATTTGTTAAGACTGTTACAGTGCCATGTACTCTATGTGGGTGACCATCCGGAAATATTAAATGAACCTGCACAATATTTAAGAAATGCTGGGCTAGATGTGGTCATGGAATATCGTTATGGTGATGTTGCTGAAAATATACTTGAATATCAGAGTGAACATGAGATACGACTGATTGTACTCGGTGCATTTAGTCACAGTAAAATTCACCAGTTCTTTTTGGGCAGTGTTGCAACGACTATTTTCCGAAATTCAACTGTGCCGTTACTGGTGGTAAAATAAGCAAAATTGTTGTTTATAACGTGTGATTAAAAATCAGTCATAGTTATCCGCATAACTTGTGGATAACTATATGGACAGTCTGTGTAAATTGTTAATAAATAAATAAAAAAACAGTACGATTGTTTTTTGATCTTTGTGTCAAATTATTTCACTATAGCCAGTGCAAAGCCATCGTGCCCCTTGCTGCCTACTGTTTGTAAGGCAGTACAAGACAGGATTCGAGGATGGTTTTGTAAAGCGACAAACATTTCTCGGATACCTTCAATGCTCGGTTTGTGATTTTCAGGATTGATGATATCGCCAGCACGAATGACATTATCGAGCACGATAATGGTTCCTGAATGAGACAAGTCCAAGCTTAATTCTAAATATTCAGGGTAACTCTGTTTATCGGCATCAATAAAGATGAAATCGAAAGCTTCGAAGTCAGCAGGCAAGGATTTTAATACATCAGCTGCCCGTCCAACTTTCAGGTCTATCGTTTGCGGAAGTTTGGCATTGTCGATATTTTCTTGACCCAAAGCTGCATGTGTGTCGCGACCTTCAATGGTTAAGATGTACCCATCTTCAGGCAGTGCACGAGCCAGCCATATGGTGCTGTAAGCTGCAAAAGTACCGAGTTCGAGTACACGCTTACACTTGTTCATCTGAATGAGCATTTGCAGTAGCATACCCTGATTGGGAGCGACTGCAAGGTGATCTGGAAAACCTTTTTCTTCGGTGTTTTTTAAAGTTTGTAGAAGAATAGGGTCTTCTGGAATTAAATGTGAATCGATGTAAGCATCAATCTCTGTCCACATTTTTTGCATAGCTTCGTCACCTTTGTTGCGATGCAAGCATTTTAAACCTTTCCATTCAGAGTGCAATTTATCCTTTAGGTTTATTGAAAATAGGGCAATAAAAAAGAGATCATCAAGATCTCTTTTTATCTGAACTAGCCCCTAGTAATTACACATAGATGAATGACGCGATAAATCAGGTCCCCAAGTACGATAACCTTGGGTATCAATATGGATTTGACCTGAAGCATAGAGTCCAAGTCCCATATTCAGGCTTTGACCATGTTGCGCCCAGAATTGGCATAATTTAAATTTGGAGTTTTCGATGTAAGCATAATCTTCAGCCTGAGGATAAGCAGGGCCAATACGAAAATCGATCGCAGAGTTAAATAAATGACGAGATGAATTTGCCCCGCCGGCACACTGATTCAGTGGTAAATCACGGTAAACTGAAGTGACTTCAAAGTCTGTGAGAACTTTGGCTGCCACCAGATATTTAAATACACGCAAAGTTGAAATTTGGTTGTCCCACAATTCACGGTTTGGAATCATGTATTGAGAACGGGCGCATTTTTGCCAATCACGTGCTGTACGCATCAGTTCAAAACTGGGAATGATATTGCCCACGCCATTACGTTCAAGAAACACTTCATATTCGCGTACGCGTCGCAAATTATCGCCTATAGCCACCCAAGCATTATAAGCATAAGGAACTGTTTTAGGCGGAACAGAGCGTTCAATAATGATACGTTCTTGTGGAATGAAGATCCGTTTTCCATCGGGAGTCGTGGTGGTACGTCCTTGTTTCTGAGGAGATGTCGTACATCCAATCATGACAAGCGGGATTAAACCGAACCCGATTAATCCCTTTAGAAAATGCTTCATTATAGAAATCAAATATTTATAGATACCTGTACTATTTTAATCTAAATTAAGGGATAAAATTTGAAAATATTGCAATCAAATGTGTGTTTTAGGTATAAAAAAAGATCAGCAATTGCTGATCTTTTTTTTAGTTTAAAAATACTGTTATTTTTCCAAGTATTGTAACTTGTCAGTTTTACCATTCCATTCTTCACGGTCGGCAGGTTGATCACCGATCTGAGTAATATTTGGCCATTTTTGTGAAAGTTCAGTATTCAGTTCAATAAAGACTTCTTGACCTTCTGGTAATTCATCTTCCGAGAAAATAGCATTCGCAGGACATTCAGGTTCGCACAGTGCGCAGTCGATACATTCATCAGGGTTGATGACGAGGAAATTTGGACCTTCGTAGAAACAATCCACTGGACAAACTTCTACGCAGTCTTGGTATTTACATTTAATACAATTTTCAGTGACAACAAAGGTCATGGCGACAGCTACCTAAAAAATATGGTTCTAATTACTCTTGCTGTATTTTAGGCAAAAATGCATGTAAGTAACAATTGCTTTTATTGATATTTGTTATATATAGGGCTGTTAATTTTAATAAAAAACTGAATATCTGCCTAAAAGTGGGATATAAATGAAAAAGACTCCTATTTAGAAGCCTTTTTCTTATTCAGTACGCTTTTAAATTAAGCCTCTAGCGCATCTTTCAAAGCATAAATTTGTTGTAGTGCTTCACGGGGTGAAAGATTATCGACATCTAAAGCTCTTAACAGATTCAGCGCAGGCACATCTTTTTCCACTTCCACAACACGTTCAATCACCTGAATGGAAGACTCATCCGCCCCACTGAATAAATCATTTTGTACCGCTTTATTGAGTTGTCGATGTTGCTGTTTTTCCAAAATCTTTAAGCGATTTTGGGCTTCTTTAATTACGCTGGCAGGAATACCGGCTAATTTCGCCACTTGCAGACCATGACTTTGACTGGCTGGTCCATGCTGAACTTTATGCAATAAAATTAAATTGCCATTTAATTCTTTGGCGGTAACATGGTAGTTATCGATGCCAGATTCTTTGCCGAGTTCCGTGAGTTCAAAATAATGGGTCGCAAATAAGCACAGGCATTTAATCCGTTTGCTTAGGTCGATTACACAAGCCCAAGCTAAAGATAAGCCATCATAAGTACTGGTACCGCGTCCTACCTCATCCATTAATACCAGAGACTGGTTGGTGGCATGATGCAGAATTTGTGAAGTTTCAGTCATCTCAACCATAAAGGTCGATTTGCCGGTGGATAAATCATCCGCTGAACCAATACGGGTAAAGACCCGATCAATTGGACCTAATACTGCAGATTTCGCCGGTATATAGCATCCACAGTAAGCTAATAGAGTAATCAGTGCGGTTTGACGCATAAAGGTCGATTTACCGCCCATATTTGGCCCCGTCACAATGGCCATACGGTGGTTAAAATCTAGAGTGGTATCGTTTGGCGTAAAAGCTGTTTTGCTTAAGGCTTCAACTACAGGGTGGCGACCGGCGATAATTTTAACCCCAATTTCAGGGCTGAATTCTGGACGCGACCAGTTGCGTAAACGCGCCTGATGAGCAAAGTTAGCCAGCATATCAATCTGCGCAATCGCACTGCTCATCATTTGTAAATTACCGATGTCCTGACGTAATTCATCCAGCAGCATTTCAAACAGCATTTTTTCACGCGCCAGTGCACGCGACTCACTGGACAGTACTTTATCTTCAAAAGACTTGAGTTCCGGTGTGATATAGCGCTCTGCATTTTTTAAGGTCTGGCGACGAATGTAGTGATCTGGTGCCTGCTCAGCTTGCGCGCGGGTCAGTTCAATGTAGTAGCCACTAACACGGTTATAACCGATTTTCAGGGTTGAAACCCCAGTATTTTCACGCTCTTGGGTTTCCAGATCAATCAGGAACTGACCGGCATGATCACGGATTTTACGCAGTTCATCCAGTTCACTGTCAAAGCCTTCTGCAATAACATTGCCATCACGTAGTAATACCGGCGGATGTTCAACAATGGCAGACATCAGGCGTTGGTATAACCCCTTAAAATCACCCAGTTCATGATCCAGTTGCTGAATTAAGCTAGATTGTTTCGCCTGAGTCATCGGCTGAATGGCATGGCGCAATAAAGGAATTTGCGCACAGGCTTGACGCAGTTGGACTAAATCACGTGGACGTGCACTGCCTAAAGCAATACGGCTCAGCACACGTTCAATATCACTAATCTCTTTCAGCACCAAGCGAATTGGTGATTCATGATAGCCATTGAGCATCGCTGCAGTTGCATCAAGGCGCGCGTCAAGTAACTTGGTATCACGTAGTGGCTGCATTAAGGTACGGCTGAGTAAACGCCCACCCATAGCCGTTTGACAGTCATTGATCAGTTGAAACAATGAGGTGCCGTGATCAAACAATGGCTCGACTAACTCTAAATTGCGACGCGTGACTGGATCTAAAGCAATAAAGTCAGTGCTTTGTTCCAGTTGAATGGAACGGATATGCGGTAAAGCCGTTTTTTGGGTTTCTTTGGCATAGTGAATCAGTGCGGCTGCGGCAGCTTTGGCAAGCGGTAAATGATCAATCCCAAAACCTGACAGTGTCGATACGGCCAACTGATCACATAAGGTTTTTTGCGCATTATTGACGTTGAAATCGACATTTGGACGCTTGGTGACCGGGCACTCAAGTTGCTTTTTGATTTGCTCAATAATATTGGGATCAACAATATCTTCATCCACCAGAATCTCGCTTGGCATTAAGCGGGAAAGCTCAATCGCGAGTTGCTCGTGTTGGAAGTCTAGCTGTTGAACCTTAAAAATACCTGCGCTTAAATCCAGCAACGCAATACCAATTTGATTTTGTTGAATGCAAAGCGCGACCAGATTGGAAGATTGATGACTGTTAAGTAGCGCATCATCGGTTAGTGTACCGGGCGTAATAATTCGGACTACACCGCGTTCCATAGGGGCTTTACCGCGAGTGCCTGCGCTATCGCCTTCACCGAGCTGTTCACAAATGACAACGGTTTCGCCTTTCTTGACCAAACGTGCCAAATAACCTTCAGCTGCATGGTAAGGGACGCCTGCCATAGGAATAGGTTCACCCTTGGCCTTGCCACGATGGGTTAAAGTAATCCCCAGTAATTTGGCAGCTTTATGCGCATCATCAAAAAACAACTCATAAAAGTCACCCATACGGTAAAACATGAGTGAGTGAGGATGCTGCATTTTGACGCTCATGTATTGCTGCATCATGGGCGTTAAAGTGGAAAGATCAGCCATGATTTCCGGGTAACTCATTGAGGTAAAATCCTTAAATATTTGAATAAATCTAAATCACTAAAAACTTGGCTGTCTCACCAATTTCAATTTTTTGCATGAAGAATAAGTCAGTTCAGTACTAAGACATTCAGCTTATATTTTTTGATTTTCTGGCCCGTCATGTCCATCAAAAAATTTAACTTCATTCGAGTGGCTTATCTTATCAAATTTGCATGAGTAGAGAAAAATGCTTTGCAACAAATACGTAAAAATGAGGAAACAGTTTTTTTATTTTTTTATGAGGATACTAAGGGTGGTTGAATATAGCTGTAATGAAGATCAGTAAGCTACATCTGAACTATTTTAATGATGCTTGGAAATAGTCTAAGCAAATATCTTCACATTAAATTTAATAGAAAATCAGTCGACAATGCTTTATCCACATTATCGCCTGAGATTAGTAAATCTTTATCCTTAAGGTTTATGTAAACCTAACTGGATGAGATGGAGGCGCAATATTCGACGTAATTCTAAAATGGCTTCTGGTGTTTCTTGAATAGAATGTCCGCCTTTAATAATCTTTTCAGAAACAGCTCCATCTAAGTGAGCACTTTGATAAGTAACGACATCATCGCTAATGATATTCAGATCATCACTGTCGGTGATGTTGCCCATAATAGAATGGAACATGAGGCCTTTACGCGGGTTAATGTCTTTGGTCAGTTCCATAAATTTTGACTGATGGCTTAAGTCACTTGGACCATTTTGAATAAGACCATGATCAATCTGGGTTAAGAGCTCTTTAACGTCAAGATCCTGGGTTTGTATGCTGTCAGTGATGGCAGACAAGAATGCACCCGGTATACGAATAATTTTACGTGCTGCCTTGGTAAACCAGCGATCTGCATAATCGGTTCCTTTATGCGGGGTGGCAAGAAATATCGCACGACTGAAATTAGGAATATCTTTAATTACTAAGCGCTGAGAAATGATCGGTAATTTTTGGTATTTATTTAATTGGCGATTATTCATCATGGCTAAAGCCTTTTTAGTCACATCCGCATCACTTACCAATAACCGGGCAATAATACCGCCCATACTATGTCCAATCAGAACGGCATCTTTTTTGGCTGGTGCTGTGGAATCAACTTGTGCAAAAGCCTGGTTAAGAAGGGCATAGATTTGAAAGCGACTTTCAATAATCGGCATATTGGTTGAATAGAATACTTGCCATACCTGAAAGTTTTCTCGCAGTACCGCATCTCCCATAATATCATTGGTCAGTCGAATCCATGCTTCAGGACTGCTGGCCAAACCATGCACTAATACAATCACTTTTTTCTTCGGGTTGTAAGGCTCGAGCATGTATAAATGAGGCATAGTGAGATGATTATCACGATCAATCAGGGTTAAGTAGGCAGCTTTGCCTAGATTATTTTGTGCCAGCCATAAACCATAGGGAGTCGAAAAGTTACCTGCAAGCGGGTAGGTCTTACCGGCCATGGTTACTTTTTCATATTTGTAAGGATCAAAGGCTTTTAGTTCAAACTCTGACTTAGTTAAAATGTCCTCAATATTGGTCGCAGATTTTGGTTGCGCGGTAATGGTGGCTGCCAAATAACGGGCCTGATGGATATTCGGATTGATGCCATTTTTGTAGCTAAAATTCATCGGGTCGATAATATATTTATTTTTACCTTCGCCAATATCATCTTTAACTTGGGGTAAAACGACGACAAATTCTGAACCAAAACCATCACGGCGGTTAATGGAGCGTAAACCTGAAAAATTCAAATTATAACTTGAAAGCAATTGCTCAATTTTTTGTTCTTTAAGCTGTGGGTAATAATCAAAGTTAATGCTGTAGATGCTTTTTCCAACTTTAATCTGGTGTTCAACTTCTGTAGGTTTGTGACGCAGCGCATAAGCGGAAACCAGTTTAGCCAAAGCTAAGTTGTAAAAGTCACGAATTTGAACCTGTCTGTTATCAAAAATACGGTCTTGGGGACCGCGTTTTGTTTTAAACATATAGGCATAACTGTATCGAATACTTTTATCCAGCATGTAAAGTTGTTGGTCCAAACATTTATCATAAGTCAGTTGCTGGAGCTGCTGTTTTTCTTGTGATTTGGTGCTAGTTAATATTCCACTCTTACAATCACTTGAATTTTCAAAGGTTAAGGCTTTGGCTAAGTAGACTTCGCTGGCAGTAGATAATAATTGTTCATCTTGAATTTGGGGAATTTGTTGCAGTTCCTGCACACATTGTTCAGGTTCGTCAGAGCAGATTTTTGCTTCACGACCTGTCATTGAAAGCACGTTTAAACTCGCTTCACTCAATTTGTTGCGGGTGAGTATGCTTTCTCGTTCATTGGCGATGGTGACGTTGATGGCTTGGCTTTTAACACTTACGATTTGACATCCTGTCAGCAAATAACTACTGACTAGCGCAGCAAATAAAACTTTGTATATCTGTTTTGGCATAATAATAGTCTGCAATAAGGATTTGTTTGAATTTTTATTCATCATACGACAATTCTTCTAATTTTCAATTCACCCAAATAAAAATAGACCGTACTGGACGGCCTATTTAAATCATTAATTAAAATTAAGATGCTTTAGGTGGAGTAAGGATTTGCCATACATTCCAGCGACCTTGCTTTTCAATTTCAGCAATTAAACGGTCAGCCACTTCAGCTTCTTGCGGATATTTTACTTTGTAATTTTTCAAAGTTTGAATCGCATTTTTCTTTTGTTCCATGGCAATGTAGTTATTTGCCGCAGAGAGATAGGCTTCTTGAACACCCGCTTTCATCGCCTTATCTAAATAAGGAATTGCTTCACGCTGACCACCACCTTCGGATAAACCAAAACCAAACCAGAAGTTTGCTTCCGCATCTTCTTTATTAATTTTTAAAATACGTTGTGCATAGGTTAAAGATTTAGTGGTGTAGACTGAACCCAAGTCCAAGTTACGCGCCATCACGCTAGCTTTAAATGCGCGAATCAGCACATCAAAAGACGCATTGTCTCTAGATGCTAATGTATCGAGCTGTTGAGTCAATTCTCTTAATTTTGCTTCAAACCCTTTACGTTCTTGACGCTCAGTAAAACGAGGTGGGTAATGACGTGCTTTACCTTCAACCAGTTGTAAGAAATCATCAATTTCAGTGATATCAATTTCATTTTCACCTGCAAGTACGGCAAATTTTAAATTACGCTCATTGCTGTTAACGGTAGGAATAATCAGCTTGTTTACATCTAACGTTACTTTCTTGGAAGGATCACTTTGAAGATTCACTTCCACTTTATTTACAGGCTGTACTGCAGCTTGTTTTAAAGCGATTTCAAAAGGAGGCGGAGCATCATAGTTAAATGGATTCAGTGCATAGAATGGTGCAGTCAAATCAGGTTCAGTGAAAATAATCGGACTATTTTGCTTTTCATCTTTTTTAGGGGTCGTACTACACGCGGATAATAAAGATACAGCAATTAATGTGCATGCCAAAGGCTTAAGGGTCATATAGGTCATCCATTCATTTAATTTTAAAATTGATTAGTGTTTACTGCTATATCGTTACGAAGCACTCATTTATAAAATAACTAAATTCCTGCTTCATCTCATATCAGCTAAAAGTATGCGCCGTCACAAACATAAATGAAGTGCCAACAAACCGAACTTGCATGCTCATCAGTCTAAAAAAACTGGCATCAACATGCAAGTTAGCGCTTGTTAATCTTTTAGATAAGTACTTTAGGCTTTGGATTGACTGCTTTGCGCTTCACATTCACGGCGTACATCTTCAATAATTTTAAGTTCTTCAACACTAAAAGGCTGTTCGTCGTGCTGCTTTTTAAATGAAGGATCGAGTAAAGATAAACGCTGACACAAGGTATTCATGCGTTTTTCATTATGTTGAATTCGGTCCAGCAAAACCCGCATACCGTCTAAAATCGGATCTGACTGATCTTGTGTTGCAGCATAAGGTTGGAAGCCAATGCTTTCTGCATAATCACGGCGACGTGCTTCTTCATCATCTTTGGGTTTGTCTTTGGTGATAAAGCGCGCTGGATTGCCAACGGCTGTGGTATCCGGCGGAACTTCTTTGGTCACGACTGCATTGGAACCGACTTTAGAGTTTTTACCCACGGTAAAGGGTCCAAGAATTTTTGCACCGGCACCCACCACCACACCATCTTCCAGGGTGGGATGACGTTTACCTTTATTCCAGGTGGTACCGCCCAGGGTCACGCCGTGATAAAGCGTGACATCATCACCAATTTCAGCAGTTTCACCAATCACCACACCCATGCCATGGTCGATAAAGAAACGGCGACCAATTTTTGCACCCGGGTGAATTTCAATACCTGTGGCAAAACGGCTAAAAGAAGACAGCAGGCGAGCAGAGCCTTTACACTCTTTTTGCCAAAGTTCATGGGCAATACGATGCATAATCAGTGCATGAATGCCTGGATAAGTGGTTAGAACTTCTAAGGTGTTTCGAGCTGCAGGATCGCGCGCGAATACAGCCTTTATGTCTTCTCTGAGCTGTTTAAGCATTAGGTTGATCCTCTGAAGAATCTGTTATTTTGTCAGTAGATTTTTTCCATTTACCACTATTCATCGCTTGTACGCGCGTGAATATTCCACGAAGTAAATGATATTCCATACGGTCTAATTGTATACGTCCAAAGAGACGACGCAAGCGTAAAGGCAATAAACGTGGATTTTTTGGATCCATAAATTCAATTTCTGCCAACATTTTTTCAATATGCGGGTAGAACTGTTCCATTTGTTCATGCGTCACCAATGGCTCATCCCACTGCATGTCAATTTCATCGGTCACATGCATCGTCGCTTCAGGATTTTCTTTTTGTTCGGTCAATGCCATGGCCGCCATGCGCATTTCATAGCAAATCACCTGAATGGCTTGGGCAACGTTCAATACGCCATAATCGTTATTGACTGGAATGGTGACGTGATAATTGGCCATCGCCAATTCCTCATTGGTCAGGCCACGGTCTTCACGACCAAATACAATCGCTATTTCCTGTTGATCTTTGACCACAGCATTCAGTGATTTTTCCGCAGCAGGACGGGCATCTAGCAAAGGCCACGGAATGGTACGGCTACGGGCGCTGGTACCAAAAACCAGATGACAATCTTTAATTGCGTCTTCTAATGTAGGCACAATTTCAATCTGTTCAATTAAATCGACAGCGCCTGCAGCTAGGGCATTGATGTCCGGATGCGGATAGGTTTTAGGTTCAACCAGTACCAGTTTGCATAAGCCCATGGTTTTCATAGCGCGTAAAGCACTACCGATATTCGCGGGTAATGTGGTATTGACCATGACAATACGCACATGGGAGAGATGTGCTGAAACAGCAGCATTGTCAACTTGACTCATAATGTGTCCGATTTGAATTTAAATATTTAAAAATTAAGAATATTGATTAGCTTCAGCCTGATATAGATCCATCGCATCATCCATGCTGACATTTGCAGGA
The DNA here is from genome assembly GCF_004331285.1 of Acinetobacter sp. ANC 3781. GTDB lineage: Bacteria > Pseudomonadota > Gammaproteobacteria > Pseudomonadales > Moraxellaceae > Acinetobacter. The sequence goes on along the minus strand of NZ_SJOH01000003.1, from coordinate 203,746 downwards.
GGTGGTGCAATGAATGCCGGCTTACTATGATGCGCGGCCTTGGCAGCTTTGGATTTCACTTGATATTCAATGTGAATGACATCTTTACCAAAATAATCGCGTAATTTCGCCAGCAGTTCATCCTGTGGCGCAACTTTCCAATTCAGTCCCAAATGAACTTCCGCAGAAGCGTAGGGATAATCAATCTGTAATTGCATTGGAATGTGATTACACATATCGACATTACAATATGGAATCAGAATCTTTTGTAAATCCTGACTCAGGGTTTTGGTCAGATGTTCACTATTCAGTTTAATCTGAATGCTATTGGCACGTTTCTGACGAATCTCATTCAGGCTGAACGCCTTGGTTAAACGTCCCATCGGACGGTCATAACCTTCACGCTCATAGATTTCGCCTTCAATCACCACCACACGGTCAGCTTGAATGACATCTTTAAAGCGCTGGAAGCGTTCATGATTGGCAGAAACTTCAATACGTGCCGTACCATCATCCAGAGTCACCATCATACGGTTCGGGAAGTTGGCAACATCCACAACCAGTCCGGCAAATACCGTGGTGATACCGCGACGGGTCGGGGTTAATTCATTAATTCGTACAGGAATAAAGGATTTTAACTCTGGACGATAAACATCAATCGGATGTCCGGTGAGATACAAGCCAAGCGTGTCTTTTTCGCCTTTAAGGCGAACTTCATCTGACCATGGTTTTACTGGTTTAGACGGTTTGCGTTGAACTTCTTCAACTTCACCAAATAAATCCATAATTCCGGTTTCGCGATTAGAGCGTGCCTGTTCAGCCGCTTGAACCGCTTCAGGCAACTGCGCCATAATACTGGCACGATCAATGCCCAAACAGTCTAGAGCACCTGAACGGATGAGGGCTTCCAAAGTCCGTTTATTGATTTTTTTCAAATCAATACGGTGGCAAAAATCGAATAAATCTTTGTAAGGACCATCCTGCAAACGTGAGTCAATCACCGATTGCATAGCTGCTTCACCCACGCCTTTAATGGCACCTAGACCGTAAACAATGGTTTTTTCATCACTGGCATGGAACTGGTAAAAAGACATATTAATAGAAGGTGGAAACACTTCTAAGCCATTAATTCGGCAGTCATCAATCAAAAATACAATACTGTCGGTATTCTGCATTTCCGAAGTGAGTACTGCTGCCATAAATTCAGACGGATAATAGGCTTTTAACCATGCTGTTTGGTAAGCAATTAAGGCGTAAGCTGCCGCATGTGATTTGTTAAAACCGTAACCTGCAAACTTCTCCATATAGTCAAAAATATGGTTGGCTGTGGCTTCATCAATGTCTTTTTTTGCAGCACCTTCAATAAAGATTTGACGCTGCTTAACCATTTCTTCAGGTTTCTTTTTACCCATGGCTCGACGCAACATATCCGCGCCACCGAGGGTATAACCGGCACAGTACTGTGCAGCTTGCATAACCTGTTCCTGATACACCATGATCCCGTAAGTCGGCTCAAGCACGCCTTCCAATAGGGGATGCAGATATTCAAACTCACCGCCATGCATACGGTGGATAAAGTCAGGAATAAGATCCATTGGACCCGGACGGTACAAGGATACGAAAGCGATAATTTCTTCGAACTTGCTTGGACGCGCCTCTTTCAGCATTTTTTTCATGCCGACGGATTCAAACTGGAAGATCGCTGTGGTATTGGCATTTGCGAATATCGAATAGGCTTTGGCATCGTCTAGCGGAATATGCGCAATATCCACGGTTTTTTCCGGTCCAACGCGTTTATTAATATTTTGAATCGCATCTTCAATTACGGTCAGGTTACGCAGACCCAAGAAGTCGAATTTGACCAAACCAGCTGATTCAACATCGTCTTTGTCGAATTGGGCGACGCGGTTGGTGCCATCTGCATCGCACATGACGGCTGAATAGTCGGTAATTTTACCCGGTGCAATCACCACACCACCGGCATGTTTACCGGTATTACGGGTAATACCTTCAAGTTTGAGGGCCATTTCCCAGATTTCAGCCGCATCATCATTGTCTGGATTGGATGGATTGGTGACGATATCTTTAAGCTGCGGTTCCATGTCGATGGCAGCACGAAGGTCTACACCTAAGGGCTTGGTCGGGATTAACTTGGAGATACGGTCTGCAAGTCCATAAGATTTACCCAGTACACGCGCAACATCTCGGATGGCACCTTTTGCCGCCATGGTGCCGAAAGTGGCAATCTGTGATACTGCATCTCGTCCGTAATGACGGGCCACATAGTCAATCACCCGGTCACGACCTGCAATACAGAAGTCGATGTCAAAGTCGGGCATTGAGACACGTTCGGGGTTCAAGAAGCGTTCGAACAGCAGGTCATAGCGCAGGGGGTCGAGATCGGTAATTTTCAGACTGTAGGCCACCAGTGAACCCGCACCTGAACCACGTCCCGGACCTACCGGTACGCCATTATTTTTCGACCACTGAATGAAGTCCATCACGATCAGGAAGTAGCCAGGGAATCCCATGTTTAGGATCGTCCCAATTTCGTAGGCTAGACGTTCATCATAAACCTTGCGAATTTCAGGCCAGTCTTCATCACGTTTTTCAACGGGATAAAGAAAGTTTAAGCGTTCTTCCAAGCCTTCTTTAGAAATATGCTCAAAGAAGGTATCAATGGTATGACCTTCGGGAATGGGGAAGTCGGGAAGATCATTAAAGCCTAAACGCAAGCTGACATTACAGCGTTTGGCAATGTGATAGGTGTTTTCAATCGCTGTAGGAATGTCTGAAAACAGTTCAGTCATTTCCTCGGCAGTTTTAAAATATTGTTCAGGTGTGTAAGAACGTGGACGGCGGTTATCACCCAGCACATAGCCATCGGCAATACAGACACGTGCTTCATGTGCTTCGAAGTCGGTTGCTGCAATAAAATGCACATCATTATGGGCCACAACCCCAATATTGTATTTTTGGGCCAGCTTAACCGCACCTGCAATAAAACTTTCTTCATCGGGACGGTCGGTACGGGTGAGGGCTAAATAAACTCGATTGCCAAATTTTTCAATCCATTCTTCCAATAATGCTTCAGCTTTTTGCGGATTCGATGAGTTGAGCATTTTGCCTACATCACTGTGCATGCCTAACAGCACAATGATGTCTTGACTCTGCTCAAGTATCCATTCTTTTTTTACGCACGGAATATCAAGCTGCTGACCCTCAATAAAACCACGCGAAACGATTTCGGTCAGACTACGCCAACCTTTATTGGTCATGGAAAGCAGCGTTACTTTGTGGTCTGCATCATTCAGGCGAATGACACTCCCCATAATCGGTTTGATGCCCTTATCCAGGCATTTTTTATAAAATTTAACTGCGGCATGCAAGTTGGACAGATCTGTTAATGCCAAAGCTGGCATTTCATCATTCACTGCAGCTTTAATAAGATCAGGTATACGTACGATCGATTCCGTAATTGAAAATTCTGTATGTATACCAAGATGAACAAAGTGCATAAATGAGTCCCTGCAAAAACTGACGGCTATTTTAGCATGCTCTGAATGTGGGAATGGCTTAATATTTACCAAATTTCAAGTAGGTTTTTGCTCATAATATTGGTTATAGCCGATGTTTTTATTGATGAAATATAAAATTGCATTATTTTTAATCAGAATATTTTTGCCAAATAAAAACCCTCTAACTGAGGGTTTTGAAGATTTGACCTGATCAATATTTATCTTAACTTATCTGAGTTTGGCGAGCCATTCACCCACAGTCTGAACAATTTGCACCAAGAGTAGAAGCACAATCACGGTTAAAATGACCACACTGGTATCAAAGCGTTGATAGCCATATGAAATCGCCAAATCACCAATACCACCGGCACCGACTGCACCCGCCATTGCGGTTGCGCCAATTAAACTGATGGTCGCAGTGGTTAAATTCAAAATCAGTGAACTGCGTGATTCAGGCAAAATAAACTTAAAAATAATCTGTAATGGGGTGGCACCCATCGCTTGAGCAGATTCCACGATCCCTTCATTCACTTCAAGCAATGAGGTTTCAATCAGGCGACCCATATATGGACCAATATAGATGGTCAGTGGAACAATCGCTGCCCAGGTGCCGATTGAAGTACCGACTAAAAATTTAGTTAATGGAATAACCGCAATCAGTAGGATGATGAAAGGTAGCGAGCGGAGGGCATTTACAATCGGGTTTAAAATATGATAAACCGCACGATTGGGAAGGATCCCTTCAGGTCGGGTGACCAATAATACAATTCCCTGAATAAAGCCCCAAATTCCGCCGAACAGCATGGCGAAGAACACCATGTGAAAGGTTTCTTGCAATGCCGTAACGAACTGGTCAATCGACAGGGAACTTTGCCAAAACGGTGCAGTCAGTTCAGTGAGCCATTGTACGATTAATTCTCTCATACTTGAGCTCCTGAATGTTCAACTTTCACGCCATTTTGTTCTAAAAATTCAATTGCTTGCTGAATGATTTCCGGATTACCCAACAATTGGATAAACATCTGTCCAATCACGGTGCCATTAATTTCAGTCATATTGGCGAATAAGATATTTAAGCTAATATCAAATTTCTTAATTACCGCTTGTACCACAGTTTCTTGAGCAGATTTGCCTAAAAATTGCAGGCAATAAATACTGTTATGATTCTGATTTTCGAGATTGTTTAAAATATTGACCGGTAACTGTTGCTGAAGCACCGTTTGAATAAAGTTTTTAGTGGTTGGATGCTGCGGCTGACTAAAAATTTCCAGAGTAGAACCGGTTTCAATCACTTTACCTTGTTCCATCACCGCGACATAATCACACACCGTTTCAATGACATCCATTTCATGGGTCACCATGACAATGGTGATGTTCTGTTCTTGATTAATCTTCTTGAGCAAAGCCAAAACAGATTTGGTGGTTTGTGGATCAAGTGCAGAAGTCGCTTCATCGCAGAGTAAAATTTTGGGATGATTGGCAAGTGCGCGGGCAATACCGACCCGTTGTTTCTGCCCGCCCGAAAGCTCATCGGGGAAAGCATCTTTTTTATGCTTGAGATCAATAAACTCAAGTAATTCGTTTAAGCGCTTTTCACGTTCAACCTTGCTTACACCCAAAAGTTTCAGTGGCATTTCAATATTTGCCGCGACAGTTTTGGTTTGCAATAAATTGAAGTGCTGAAAGATCATACCGATATTTGCACGTTCTTGACGTAATGAGCGTGCATCCAAAGCAGTAAAATCTTTTTGATTAATAATTACCTGACCTTCATTCGGTCGTTCCAATAAATTAATCAAACGAATTAAGGTGCTTTTACCCGCGCCACTATAACCAATAATGCCAAAAATACTGCCTGCTGGAATTTCCAAATTAATTTGGTCCAAGGCACGTATAGTTTGACCTTTGAGCTGATAGTGCTTTGAAATGTTTTTAAATTCAATCATATCGTCAGAAACTAGGCAGAAAATAAAAAACAGGCAAAATGTCTTTGCCTGTTTGGTTTAGATGATTATATTACTATTTCGTTTCAGTTAAATAACTAATTGGTTTATTTACATCAACCTTAGTGCCACCAAAGTGTTCTTGAACATATTTGTTCACAGCTTCAGTATGATACAACGCACCTACTTTCTGTAGTAGAGGATCATCTTTACGTGATTCAGCAGTCGCTAAAATATTTACATTTAACTTGGTGCTTTGGTCTACTGGCTCATAGTAGATCGAATCTTTCAGTACGTTCAAGCCACCTTCAAGCGCTAGCGTATTGCCTAAAACAATTGCATCTACTTCATCTTTCACGCGAACAGCGGTTGCCATTTGAATCGGTTTAATCACGATTTTTTTAGCATTTTCAGTAATGTCGTTTGGAGTGCCTGTTGCAGGATTAAAGTCAGCTTTAAGTTTTAACAGACCTGCAGATTGAAGAAGTAGCAGGGCACGTGCTTCATTTGCTGCATCGTTTGGAATGGCAATGGTTGCACCATTGGCAAATTCTTCAACTTTTTTTACTTTGCTCGAGTAAATACCCATTGGCTCAAGGTAAGTGGTAGACACGGGTGCAATCTTGTCTTTATTCGATGCATTGAATGCTACCAAATAAGCATATGACTGGAATGCATTGATATCGACTTCTTTATTAGCTACCGCAGTATTCATGGCAACATAATCAGTGAAGTTTTTCACTTCAAGCTTAATACCTGCTTGCTTGGTTTCAGGTAATGTAGCAATAAAACGCCAGATATCTGCATCTGAACCCGTCGATGCCATAACTACAGTTTGTTCTTTTGCGGTATCATTTTTTGCCGCGTCAGTTGCAGGTGCTTCTGGTTTAGAGCAGCCTGTCAAGCCAACGGTTAGGCCTAAAACAAGTCCAAGGAGCTTTTTCATGTATTCATCCCAAGTAAATTTAATTTTGGCTTTAAATTTACGAATCATTTATTAAAGAGACTAAGTCGAATCGAAATCAGTATAGAACGAAGGCATGATGACAGTCATCATGTCCAAACTTTTCTCTGATAGATGTGCAGCACTATATAATTTACAAATTACGCTATGCAATCAGCAATCTGTCGAATAATAATTTAAAATGATGATAGTTTTTTAAATCATTGTATTCATTAATAAGATTGCGTTTTTATCCAATCAAAATTTGCCTCATCATAGCAATAAATCTATATGCGTAATAGTGATTATAAATCTTATACTTAGCTTTATTTTGCATAAGAAAGTTTAAATTTTTTATAAATTAATCCATAAAACAATAGATTAATTTTATTGAAATTATGATTTTAATGAATATGTTTAAATAGTGAGCTTTATAAGATTTTATCCAATCTAAATCATAAAAATGGATATATGTGATTCATTGATGGAAGCGGGTTGCATTGGAGATAACTTCATTTGGGAAATAGCGCATGACTTTATCGTGTGCACACATTTTGATAAATGGAGCAGTGTATGAGTCTTGCCATTGGCGGAGGATGAGCCGAGGGGTTGATATTTTGATCATCTTTTTTAAATTCTATATATCCTAGATTGTCTAAATGATTGATTTAAATTTGATTAAAGATATCATCAATTTAATTCAAATCATAATAAGTGCAAAAATGAAGGAAAAGATCATAAAAGACTTAATAATAAGTTATCTAGCTATTATTTTTATCATGTTAATTATAACCTATTTTTTAATCTATCCATTAGCAGTTGATAAGGGGACAGCAATAGCAACCATGTTTGGTTGGTCAGCGGGACTTTTTGCACCATTATCTGCTTTTGTTTTGTTAAATGCATGGAAAGAGCAAAACAATTTCATGGTTAAAAGGGATTTAATGATTAATACATTGGAATATTTAGATGAAGTATCTAGGTCAATAGGTCAAATATATTGATTAATTTATATAAATGAAACCAAGAGTTATTTTTATCCTTACAATGAAAAAAACATACCTTTAGACTTACATAAATTTATTATGGATGAGTATACAATTTTTGTTAAAAATTTAGGGAAATTTCACAAAGTTGCATTGAGGGTTTTAGATAAAGGTGAATCTAATGAGTTTAATGATCTATATAAAACTTTGAATAAGTTGCATGACAAAATCATATATGCCTTAGATTAAAAAAATAAAAAAATTGAAGTAGATGTTCAAACATATAACGATAAATTCCTATTTTGTATGACTATTACCATGAACTTCTTAAACACAAAGAAAAATTTGAGCAAATAGCTAATAATTATCTTATTGCAAAGTAAGAAAAACCCCGCACGCAGCGGGGTTTTTACTTAATTCAAATTAAGATTAAGCATTTTCACGCGCAATCGCACGATAGCCAATATCTTTACGATATTGAACACCATCAAAAGTCACTTTTTCACAAAGTTCTAATGCTTTGGCTTGTGCTTCACCGATGGTATTACCTAGGGCAGTCACACAAAGTACACGACCACCAGCAGTCACAATGTCGCCATTTCCATTGGCTTTCGTACCTGCGTGGAATACTTTCGCATCTGTCATTTCAGTGTCGAGGCCTGAAATTACATCACCATTGCTAGATGTTTCTGGATAGCCTTTAGATGCCAGCACAATACCAACAGTTTTACGCTCATCCCATTCTGCTTCCGCAGGAAGATTACCTTCGAGGCCTGCTTGAACCAAATCTACTAGGGATGATTTTAGACGCATCATGATCGGTTGAGTTTCAGGGTCACCAAAACGGCAGTTGAACTCGATCACTTTCGGTTGACCTTGTTCATCAATCATCAAGCCAGCGTATAAGAAACCTGTGTATACGTGACCGTCTTTTTTCATACCTTCAACAGTCGGACGCATTACTTCATTCATTGCTTTTTCGAAAACGTCAGCAGTCACAACAGGAGCAGGAGAGTAGGCACCCATACCGCCAGTGTTTGGACCTTGGTCGCCTTCAAAGATACGTTTGTGATCTTGTGAGGTCGCCATTGGCAGGATGTTGTCGCCATCAATCATACAAATGAATGATGCTTCTTCACCGGCAAGGAATTCTTCGATTACAACACGAGAACCTGCATCACCAAATTTGTTACCTGCCAACATATCATCAATGGCGTCGAATGCTTCTTGATTGGTCATGGCAACGATGACGCCTTTACCTGCAGCAAGACCATCTGCCTTGATGACGATTGGTGCACCATTTTTTTCAACAAATGCTTTGGCAGCATCTACTTCTGTGAACACATCATAAAATGCGGTTGGAATGTTATGGCGTTTAAGGAAGTGTTTTGCGAAAGCTTTAGAGCCTTCAAGCTGTGCCGCAAATTGAGTTGGACCCCAAACTTTTACATCAGCTGCACGGCAAGCATCCACTACACCGTTTACAAGCGGTGCTTCTGGACCAACAATGACTAAATCAACTGCATTTTCTTGAGCAAAAGTAATGATTGCAGCATTGTCTAAAATGTTGAGTGCAACATTTTCGCATTTGTTTTCTGTTGCTGTGCCGGCATTGCCCGGAGCAACAAAGACTTTCGCTACTTTATCGTCTTGCGCGATTTTCCATGCAAGTGCGTGTTCACGACCACCATTACCCAAAACTAAAATATTCATCGGTTCATACTCCATGAATCGAAATAACATAAAGTCCTCAACCCAAAGGGGAGGAGGACTCTATGAAAGATTTAAGAATCTATTTTATGTAGCACGTATGACTGTAAATAAGTCATGATCAATTCGCCAACTTAGTGACGGAAATGACGCATGCCCGTGAATACCATCGCAATACCAGCTTCATCAGCCGCTGCAATGGTTTCTTCATCACGCATAGAACCGCCCGGTTGAATGATGCATTTGATACCTGCTTTCGCAGCGTTATCAATACCATCACGGAATGGGAAGAATGCATCCGATGCCATAACTGCACCTTCAACCACCAAGCCAGCATGTTCAGCTTTGATTGCAGCAATACGAGCAGAGTTTACGCGGCTCATTTGACCTGCGCCTACACCAATAGTTTGACGACCTTTGGCATAAACAATTGCATTCGATTTGACGTATTTCGCAACTTTCCAGGCAAAAATCATATCGTCGATTTCAGCTTCAGTCGGCGCAACTTTGGTTACAACTTTAAGATCATCTTTAGTGATCATGCCCAAGTCTTGGTCTTGAACCAATAAACCGCCATTCACACGTTTGTAATCAAGTTGCGATTGACGTGCATCAATAGCTGGAAGCTCGCCACATACAAGTACACGGACGTTTTTCTTCGCGCCAGTCACTTCAAGTACGCCATCAGCAATACTTGGTGCAATGATCACTTCAACGAATTGACGATCAACAATGGCTTGTGCAGTTACTACGTCTAACTCACGGTTGAATGCAATGATGCCACCGAAAGCAGATTCAGGATCTGTTGCATAAGCAAGATCATAAGCCGCTTGAATACCGTCAAGAGAAACAGCAACACCACATGGGTTCGCATGTTTAACGATTACACAAGCAGGTTTAGCGAAAGATTTCACACATTCAAGCGCTGCATCTGTATCTGCGATGTTGTTATAAGAAAGTTCTTTACCTTGTAACTGTTTTGCAGTTGAAACAGAGGCTTCAGTTGCTGTGTCTTCTACATAGAATGCAGCAGATTGATGCGGGTTTTCACCGTAACGTAAATCTTGTGCTTTATTCAATTGTGTATTGAAGGTACGTGCAAATTTGTCTGCTTGACCTTCTTCCTTACCTACGCGAGCCCCGAGATAAGAAGCGATCATGCCATCGTATTGTGCAGTATGTTCAAATGCTTTAACGGCTAAGTCGAAACGAGTTTCAAGAGATAACGCACCGTTTGCTTTCATTTCAGCAATCACAGTGTCGTAATCAAAAGCATTGACCACAATACTTACAGAGGCATGATTTTTCGCAGCAGCACGAACCATGGTAGGGCCACCGATGTCGATATTTTCGATTGCATCAGCAAGTGAACAGTTAGGTTTTGCAACAGTTGCAGCAAATGGATAAAGGTTCACAACCACTAAATCAATAGCATCAATGTTGTGTTCAGCCATCACAGCTTCATCTAGACCACGGCGAGCTAAGATACCCCCATGAATTTTAGGATGTAGTGTTTTAACACGACCATCCATCATTTCCGGGAACCCAGTGTGCTCTGAAACTTCTACTACAGCAATATTGTTGTCTTTAAGCAACTTATATGTACCGCCAGTAGATAAAATTTCCACCCCAAGAGCTACAAGGTTTTTAGCAAATTCAACGATCCCTGATTTATCAGATACAGAGATTAATGCGCGTTTAATAGTCATGATTTTCGTCAACAATATTAAAGGTCTAGATTAAAACAGCGGGCAAAACATAAGATAAAAAAAATGCCCACGGTAACCGTGAGCATTTTATCATTTATTCACTCATTAAACCGTGAGCTTTTAACTTTTTACGTAAAGTACCACGGTTGAGTCCGAGAATCTCGGCAGCACGTGTCTGATTTCCACGTGTATATTCTAGAACTACAGATAGAAGAGGTTTCTCCATTTCTGCCAGCACCATGTCATATACCTGAGAAGGTTGCTCGCCTTGTAATTGTGCAAAATAGTGGCGAACTGCGCGATCTACGTGAATACGAAGAGCGACATCAGATTGTGCAGTAAAAATAGGAGATTTGCTATTCATGCGAATTAATCCGAAAAATCAAATATCACTTGGGTAAAGAGATATATAAAAGTGGTATATAAAATTAAATGAACACCGTTTTAGATCCTAAAACGGAAGTTCTAAAACTTGTACATTTAGCTTGCCACAACTCGACAGTTTTTGGTTAAAAAATAAGCGTAACAATAGTTTAATATTTGTTACCGGCCAAAATCAAAACAAAAAATCTACTCAATACGCATTATTAGAATAAAGCGCATATAAGCTAAACTTTAATTGTTGTGAAAATACTGAGGAGTTTGCAGCACAAAGCTTTCGTGGCGCGTATGATAGCATTGTCTAAGAAAAAGTGAGCAAGAAAACTGCATTTTTTTTACATTTTTTTGTTTTTTTTAATAGTTTTTTTCAATATTAAGGTCTAATTATTTCTAAACTATAGGTATCAAAGCTTTTACGTTCAATAGGAAGGCTAAACTTAAATTTAAAAGGACTATTTTGTGGAATTCGTTGTAATCCTTTAAGACTAGCAATTAAATATTCAGAAGGTTGTAAAGAATAAGAAGAAATAATTTCTCCCTTATCTTTTAAATCTACCTTGATGATCGGTAGAGCCAAACTTTTAGAATGGTAATTGATGAGCTCACCGGTAAATTGCGTCTTTTGATTGGAAATTTGTTTTACTTTAACTTTATTGGTTGATATGAGTCGATAATTTTGTTCCATGAGTGAACAATTAAATGCCTGACATGCAGTATTTAACAAAGCACTAAAGACAGGGCTGTTATTTAAAATTTTCGGGTTAAACCAAAAAAATTGAAAAATAAGTAAACCCAGCAGGCATAAATTTACAGCGCCCCATACCATGTAGTTCCAGCTACTTATTTTTTGTTCTGGTTCTGATTTTTCAGACCAATTAAGTGCGGGGTAGGTGCCAATCGGATCTGTGCTGAAATAATTTAAATTGTTGAGATAGGTTTTTAAATCAATATTGGAGTTTTCTACTTTGCGATCAAAAATATCTAATAAATGCGGTTCTGTGTGCTGACTTGCCATGAAAGTCTCAGCCGTGATTTGATGTGATTGAGAATTTTTATTATCAAGATTGAAAGCAGAGGCTGTTGTAGTAGAAGAAGGTTGATCTTTTTCTACTACAAGATGTGTTAACGCATTAAAATTTGTCGAGCATTTTGCACAACAAACCATGCCTCGAGCAACTGTCAGTTGAGCCACGGAGACCTTGTACTTGGTAAAACAGTTGGGGCAGTAGGTTTGTTTTTCGCTCATGGTCTATTCAAAATTTTAATGGATATTTTGGCGTTTTCCCGAAATTCGGCACCAATGTTCATCACGTTTTTCGATTTGGAGTATAGCAAAAAACTCAGAATAAACACTAGAAACATCAGCAACTTGCTCTTCTAATATGCCAGCAAGTGCGAACTCTCCCTCAGATTTAATTAAAGTTGCGAATTCAGGCGCAAGTGTCATAAGCGGGCCGGCAAGAATATTTGCGACAAATACATCCGCTTTTTGATCTTTAAACTCTTCATTAAATTCATCAGGTAGACCCACAAATAAATTCTCTAATACCCCATTCAATTCAGCATTTTGTTGGGTTGCAAGCACTGCCTGAGGATCAATATCTGTGGCATATACTTTTTTGGCACCTAATAACAGTGCAGCAACCCCTAAAATGCCTGAACCACAACCATAGTCGATGACAACTTTATCTTTTAGATCTGTTTTACCGAGCCATTGCAAGCACAAGAATGTACTTGCATGGTTGCCCGTGCCGAAGGCTAGACCTGGGTCAAGCTTAATGTTTACAGCGTCTGCTTCTGGTGCTTCCATCCATTCTGGAACAATCCAGTATTTCTCACCAATTTGAATGGGCTCATAGGCATCCATCCAAGTACGTTCCCATTCTTGGTCTTCAAGAAATTCATGGCGTAACGGTGCTTCAGGCATTTGTGCAGTAATAAATGTCGTTAAAGCATTAACGTCAATTTCTTCGCCTTCTTCTTGGGCGTATATACCGGTTACAATGACTTTATTCCAAAGTGGAGTTTCACCTGGAAGTGGTTCAAGTAAGTCCTGATTTTCAGCATCATCCAAAGTTACGCTTACAGCGCCTAAAGAGTTGAGCAGGGTTTCAGTAAAATCGACTTGAGCTTGATCAACGGTAATATGAATTTGTAACCACTTCACGGAGATAACCTAAATTTGTGTTTTTAAAAATAGTATTGTAACGGAACTCGGGCTTGAACAACTACATATTGATAAAAACTATGCTGAAAATAAAAGAACGTAAGTTGAAATCCCTTTATCTTCAGCATATTTATTAACTTGTTACTACTTGTGGCTGGGGTGCAAACTTATTAAGTAACATGCCAAAAACAGCGGCAAAAACATACATGAAAATTGAATATACGGCCGCAGGCATAGCAATGGTGGAACTTGCCATGACAGTAAGTGCAATGGTCATGGCAAGGGTACTGTTATGAATACCAATCTCAAAAGCGCAAGCACGTGCTTGAGCACTATTAATACCCAGCAAGCGCGGTACAAAATAACCAATAATCAAACTACATAGACAGAATAAAACAGTTGCCAAACCCACTTGTGCCAAATATTCTAAAATTTGATGACGTTCTTTTGCGACTGCACCAATAATAATCAGGATCAGAAAACTCACCGCAAAAATACGCAGGGGTTTATTCAGTTTTTCAGTGAAGTTTGGGGCATAGTGCCGAATCAGCATGCCGATACAGACAGGGATAATGATAATGGCAAATACTTGCAATATTTTACTGAACTGCAAGCTGATTTGTTGTCCATCATTCATAAAATGCTGAATTGAAAAGTTAACAATAAAAGGTAGAGTGAAAGCAGCAATGACTGAATTGATCGCAGTTAAAGTAATATTTAATGCTATATCACCTTTAAAAAGATAGCTAAATAAATTGGCTGTACTTCCTCCGGGTGAGGCTGCAAGTAGCATTAAGCCGACAGCAAGAAGAGGAGGCAGCGCTAAGACTTTGCAAATAATAAAGGCAATGCTGACTAAAATAACCAATTGGCAAAACAGGGCAATTAAGACAGCCTTAGGCTCCTTGGTTACGCGAGAGAAATCTTTCGGGGTGAGCTCCATTCCTAAACCAATCATAATGATGGCAAGTGCTAGAGGTAATAAAATGGTGATAATTCCTGAATCCATTCGAAATTTCCTTTCTTTAAGTGATGCTTTTTTGATTTAGGCTACGTGTTGTTGTATTGATTTTTATACATTGAATGATAATGGTATAGCTGATCAACCCAATATTTGGAATAAGTCGGAATTAACCTCCGATCAGTACAGCTATAATGGCCTTAATTTATTTTCGTCTTTCTAATTAGAATGAAAGCAGTTAAGCGCTAGAATCATTATTTTTTATACCTGATTCATCTGGCAGCTATGAATCAGGTACTTGCTAATCATTGAGTGCTTTTGAATTTCCCTCTTTAAGCAGAAGTGGGCGTCTTGTTAAAATGTAGCCAAAAGAAAATGCAAAAATGTACATGAAAATAGAATAGATTCCTGCAGGAAGCGCAATCGTGGTATTGGATAAAACGGACAGGGCAATCGTCATGGCAAAAGAAGTATTGTGAATACCTATTTCAAAGGTACAGGCGCGTGCCTGTTTGTCAGAGATTCCGGCAAGATGGGGCAATAGATAACCTATTAATAGACTGATAAAACAAAAAAGTGCAGTTGCCAAGCCGATATCAATAAAATACTCACCCAGATTGAAGCGTTCTCTATAAAGTGCAAAAAAGAAAATAGAGAGTAAAAACAGCACGGAAAATAAGCGCATGGGCTTGTTGAGCCGTAATGCAATATGCGGTAGGGTTGAGCGAATAAACATTCCCAAGCAAACCGGAATAAAAACAATTAAAAATACCTGTGTGATTTTTTCCGTTGGCATACCAATTTTTGGATGATCACCTAGAAAATAATGAATCGACAGATTGACGATAAACGGCAAGGTGAAAGTACAAATCAGAGAGTTGATTGCGGTGAGAGTGATATTGAGTGCGACATCCCCTTTAAAAAGATAGCTGATTAAGTTTGCAGTTGGTCCACCTGGTGAAGCAGCCAGTAGCATCAAGCCTACAGCTAACAATGGGGGAAGTTTTAATAAGATACAGATTAAAAACGCCACAAGAACCAGAATAATCAGTTGTGTAAATAAAGCTAAAAAAATAACTTTAGGGTGGCGTTGTATACGAAGAAAATCTTTAACTGTAAGTTCTAGCCCTAATCCTGTCATCATAATGGCAAGCGCTACGGGTAAAAAAAAAGCAAATAACCCCGAATCCATGCAATATCCTTTTTTCTATTTTTTATCCTTAATATACTTGGAGTTTAAACGAGTTTTTTAAATAATCAATATGCAAAACGGGTAAAAGTAATTCTTTTACCCGTTGATAATTTTAATAAAATTAGTGTCTTATATAAATTATTGAGACAGAAGTTTAGGTTAAGGTTGCATTTGTGGTTGAGTTTGCATTTCAGGTTGAGAATGCATTTGTGGTTGCATTCCAGGCTGAGAATACATTTGACGTTGCATTTCAGGTGAGGACTGCATTTGACGTTGCATATTAGGTTGAGACTGCATTGAAGGTCGAGGTGGTACAAAACCTAAAGCGCATTTTCCTTTGATTTCTGTACCATTCACCATTGCCATTTTAGCATTCATATCTCCACTACAAGCAGTGGTTAATTCTGCTTCATCTCCATTAACAGAAGCATTTTTTGCAGAAGGGAAGAATTGAGGTTCACAGGTACCATTCCAGATCACACCTCGATAAGCAAAGCTGACTTGAGCGCCTTGAGTTTTACCTTTACAAACCTGTTGATATTTCTGCGCATTATAAACCTTTTCAACTTTATCATTGGCAGAGGCTGCAAACGGTGTAAGACATAAACCACATAGAATGGATGAGAGGAGGAAATTCTTATTCATCTTTTATACCTTTGTTTGTAATGTATCCAACATCAAGCTTAAAAAATAACCAAAATAAAACAATGCCAATCACGTAAATTTTTGCCCACTAAGTGTTTTATTTCTATAGTAACTCTGCAAAGCATGATTACATTTCAACTTTTTTGCAAATGTATGTCCAGTCAAGTCTTCATTGATAAAATCGACTCATTTTGTCAACTTATCTTTCCAAGTTTTGATATAATACTCCGTCATTCTTTTTTATCTCTCAAACCATTATGCATTATCCTAAAGTTTACGATGTCATTGTTATCGGTGGCGGTCACGCAGGTACCGAAGCAGCACTTGCTGCAGCGCGTATGGGTCGCCAGACTTTGCTCTTAACTCATAACATTGAGACTTTAGGGCAGATGAGCTGTAATCCTGCCATCGGTGGTATTGGTAAGTCGCATTTAGTTCGTGAAATTGATGCCTTGGGCGGCGCAATGGCATTGGCTGCCGACAAAGGTGGTATTCAATTCCGTATCTTAAATTCACGTAAAGGTGCTGCAGTACGTGCAACACGTGCGCAAGCAGACCGTGTTCGTTTTAAAGCAGCGATTCGTGAAACTCTGGAAAATCAGGCTAACTTAGATATTTTCCAGCAATCAGCTGATGATTTAATTGTTGAAGGCGATACAGTTAAAGGTGTAGTGACTCAAATGGGGATTCGCTTTGATGCGAAAACTGTTGTGTTGACTACGGGAACCTTCCTGGGTGGTGTAATCCATGTCGGACTTGAAAAATCTAGCGGTGGTCGTGCGGGTGATCCACCATCAATTTCATTGGCTGCGCGTTTACGTGAATTGAATTTACCAGTCGGTCGCTTAAAAACAGGTACACCGCCACGTATTGATGCGCGTTCAGTAGATTTCTCTGTGATGACGCCACAACCGGGTGATTTTCCGTCTCCAACCATGTCATTCATGGGCGATGCATCTATGCACCCGGAACAGGTGAACTGCTATATCACGCATACCAACGAACGTACGCACGAAATCATCCGTGGCGGACTCGACCGTTCACCGATGTACACCGGTAAAATTGAAGGTGTAGGTCCGCGTTATTGCCCATCAATTGAAGATAAAATCCATAAATTTGCCGATAAAAATTCTCACCAAATATTCCTGGAACCAGAAGGTCTGGATACGCATGAGCTTTATCCAAATGGTATTTCAACATCTTTACCCTTTGACGTACAGTTTGAATTGGTACGTTCAATTCGTGGTATGGAGAATGCGCACATTCTTCGTCCGGGTTATGCAATCGAATACGATTATTTCAATCCACAAGCATTGAAATTCTCACTTGAAACCAAAGCAATCAATAATTTGTACTTTGCTGGCCAAATTAACGGGACCACTGGTTATGAAGAAGCCGGTGCGCAAGGTTTGCTTGCAGGCTTAAACGCAGCACGCCGTGCTTGGGATCAAGAACAATGGACACCAAAACGTGATGAAGCGTATATGGGGGTGCTTGTAGATGACTTGATTACACTCGGGACTAAAGAACCGTATCGTATGTTTACCTCACGTGCCGAATATCGTTTGATGTTGCGTGAAGACAATGCAGATCAGCGTCTAACTGCAATCGGTCGCGAAATGGGCTTGGTTGATGATACGCGTTGGGCAGCTTACTGTGAAAAAATGGAAGCCGTTGAGAAAGAAACAGGTCGTTTACAGCACTTATGGGCTGCACCAAATAATCCAATGGGTAAAAAATTCGTTGAGATGACAGGTGCGGATTTAAGTAAAGAGTGTAGTGCAATTGATTTACTTAAACGTCCAAATATCAGTTTTGCTCAAATTGCAGAATTAACAAATTCTGAAGTTACTCCATTTGTGGGTGAGCAAATTGAAATTGCGGTGAAATATGCCGGTTATATCAACCGTCAGCATGAAGATGTTGCTCAGATGAAACGTCTGGAAGAAACGCGTATTCCTGCTGATTTTGACTATGATATCGTTTCTGGTTTGTCTCGTGAAATCACATTGAAATTGAAAGATGTGCGTCCTGAGACTTTGGCACAAGCCAGCCGTATTCCAGGTGTTACACCTGCTGCAGTACAGCTCGTCATGATTACGATTCGTAAGAATCTACAAGCTAAGAAATCTGCATAATTTGCCGATTTAAAAAACCCGCATTTTGCGGGTTTTTTAATGCTTAATTTTCATGAATCAATTTTGAGTATAGTTTAATCATAAATAACTACTATAAATATAAAACATTGAAAATAAATAATAATAAATAAAACTAAGATTTAAATTGTCTATTTGTTTAATCTTTTAAGTCTAATTTGATGGGTCTTTTATATTTTTATGCCATGAAATCCGACTATTGTAGTGCTATTTCTAGCGAGCGATTGCACAGAGAATGGTGAGATGAGTCGTTATTGTAAAAACGATTTGTATACTATTGATGGAGATCAATCATGGCACAAACACACACAGGGAAACTACAAAAAATCTTAACGATATTTTTGTGTTTTTGGGTCGCATTTTTTGAAGGTTTCGATCTTCAAGCACCGGGTATTGCAGCGAAAGGAATTGCAGCAACCTTCGGTTTAGATCAGGTTCAGATGGGGTATGTCTTTAGTTTAGGCGTATTTGGAATGCTGTTTGGGGCATTCTTTGGTGGGCGTATTGCGGATTATTTGGGACAAAAGAAAGTCCTGATGTTATCTATTGGTATTTTTGGTGTTTTCATGTCGCTGACTGCAATTGCACCAAGCATCGAAATCTTATATGCAGCGCGCTTCTTTACAGGACTTGGCTTGGGTGCGGCAATGCCGACCATGATTTCAGTGGTGGGTGATGAAGCAACGGAAGCCAATCGCGGCAAGTTAAATAGCTTGATGTATTGTGGTTTACCCGTTGGCGCAATTTTTGTAGCGGGGCTGGCAATTTTATTGCCCGAGATTCAGTGGCAAACTTTGTTCTTGATTGGTGGTTTAACGCCGTTAGCGCTTATTCCATTTATGGCCATTATTCTTAAAGATAAGCCAAAACCTGTAGCTGTAGCGCAAGTGTCTACAGAGGCGGTTCCTGGAATGGCGCAAGTATTGTTTAAAGACCAACAATATAAAAACACCTTTCCACTTTGGGTAGGTTTTTTCTTTACCCTCATGATTAATTATATTTTGATTAGCTGGTTACCCAACTTGCTCATGGAGCAAGGTTTGCAAAAACAACAAGCATTCATGGTGATGTTGGTATTCCAAGTGGGCGCGGTGATTGGAACTTTGGCTTTGGGTTACTTGCTTGATCGCTTAAAACTTTGGCAGATGGCAGTGATTATCTATAGCGGTTTATTTGTTGCCCTGAGTCTATTATTCACGACCACCTCTATTTCAATGTTGGTTCTGGCAGGTGTGATGGGCGGGATCTTCTCAACAGGTGGGCAGTCGATTCTTTATGGCATTTCACCAATCTTCTATTCAGGTACTGGTAAAGTGACTGGTGTGGGCAGTGCGATTTCTCTGGGTCGTTTGGGTGCAATGACTGGACCATTACTTACCGGGAAAATCTTGGCACTCGGTTTAGGAACCACGGGTATTTTAATGGCGAGTTTGCCAGCAGTGGTAATCTCTGCTGTGGCAGTAACTGCATTATCGCGTTATAAATCTGCGCATAAATAGATTTCTGATCTTTAAAAAAACATGACTTTAAAAAGGGAATCTAATGATTCCCTTTTTTATTGCAAATCTTGATTGAAAAAATAAAGAACTTTAGTTTTTTTGCTAAAATGTATGTATAGCAACTTGATGTCTTATATATGGCTTATCAACTTATTCCCTTATCTGTTCAAGCAACGGACAACATTCAGTGTCCATATTGTCAACAAGATGTCATTAATTGGGCTGAAGAACAGTATGTGCAGCCTTGTGAGCATACCTTATTTATTGCCATGGATATCGGCTTTGAATATATGACCGATGAATTTGAGCAAAGCATGCCGCGTTCGGTGGATGATCTGCATGCGCATGATGATCAGGTAAATATGTTTGCCGAAATCACGCAATCAACTTATCCCAATTATTTGATTCTTAAATCCGATTTGGGCATAGCAGGGTATTCTCGCTATGTAGGTTTTACTGCATAAATAAATAGAACTGAATAAAAAGCTCTCGAAGGAGTAATGCGAGACAGTTAAGAAATTTTAAAATAAATTCTTTAACTTTTTGGTTATTTACGACGGAGTTTTATCTTTTTTAATTAAATTTTTGGAGCTCGTTGGTTCCTTGCGAAACCGTGTTTCTCATTTGCCAAAAGAACCAAAAACATTTTGTCATTCGCAAAACCTGTTCACTTTTTGCATTTTACTACTTTAATGCAAAAACAATAATTTACAAACACCACGCAGGTTGCGAATAATGTTTCCGTGTATCGAATGAACATACAGAATTATAAAAAAGAAAATGCCAATCAATTTTTTAACTGACTGACATTATCCCGAAATAGCTTTATTTTTAGATGAGTAGAAAAATTAGTTTTCGATAACTTCTTCTTCAACATCCTCATCTGCGGTGTCCATTCCTAATTCTTTCAGCTTACGAGTCAGCGTATTGCGTCCCCAGCCGAGCAATTCAGCAGCATGACGTTTACGACCACGGGTTTGCTGTAAAGCGGCAGTAATTAAAGTACGCTCGAACATGGGTGTAGCAATGTCGAGAATCTTCATTTCGCCGTTTTTAAGTTTTTGGATCGCCCATTGCGCCAGTAATTCATCCCAATGATGCAGCGAAACACGATCAAAAGAACCATGGGGTTGCGCTTCATCACCAGAGCGTTGAATTGGAATTTGTTTTAACTCAGACGGTAAGTCTTCCGGATAAACCTCACGACCTGTGATCATCACCGTTAACCAGCGACAGGTGTTTTCTAGCTGACGGACGTTGCCTTGCCAAGGTAATTGCTGCATATACTCTTGGGTTTCTGGACGTAAGATTTTAGGGTTTACGCCTAACTCCTTACCTGCACGTGCCAAGAAATGCTGCGCCAACATTGGAATATCTTCACTGCGATGCGCCAGTTTTGGAATATGAATACGAATCACGTTCAGGCGGTGATATAAATCTTCACGGAAACGACCATCTTGTACCAGTTTCTCCAAGTCCTGATGCGTGGCTGCTACAATCCGCACATCTACTTTAACCGGGATATGTCCACCGACACGATAGAATTCACCATCTGCCAAAACACGCAGTAAACGGGTTTGGGTTTCAAATGGCATATCACCAATTTCGTCTAGAAAGAGCGTGCCGCCATTGGCCTGTTCAAAACGACCTTGGCGTTGCGAGTTGGCACCGGTAAAAGCACCTTTCTCATGACCGAAAAGTTCAGTTTCAATCAGGTCCTTAGGAATAGCGGCCATATTTAAGGCAATAAAAGGCTTGCTGCTACGTGGCGAATGGCGATGCAGGGCATGCGCAACAAGTTCTTTACCCGTTCCCGATTCACCGTTAATCAGTACAGTAATGTGCGACTGTGACAAACGGCCAATCGCGCGGAAAACTTCCTGCATTGCAGGTGATTCACCAATGATCTCGGTCGTTTGAATAGGCGGTGCTGTTTTTGCAGATTCTTGTTGTTGCAACTTGGCAATATGCAAAATTGCACGATTGACCAATGCCAAAGCTTCATCAATATCAAAAGGTTTTGGCAAATATTCAAAAGCACCGGTTTGATAGCTTGAAACCGCAGATTCCAGATCTGAATGTGCGGTCATAATAATGACGGGTAGATCAGGGTGGCTGGTTTTGACTTTGCCTAAAAAGGTTAGACCATCTATTCCCGGCATACGGATATCGGTCAAAATTACATCAGGTGTGTCTATACTCAGTTGATCGAGCGCAGATTGCGCTTCTTCAAAACTGGTAACATCAAAACCTTCTTCTTTAAATGTTTTTTCCAGTACCCAGCGCATGGCGCGATCATCATCAATTACCCATATTTTATTTCGCGACATGGTTAAACTCCCAAGGTAAATATAAGCTAAAAACTGTTTTTCCTGGAACTGACTGGCATTCAATCATTCCGCTATGTTGGTGCATAATATTTTGTGCAATGCTCAAACCAAGGCCTGTGCCTTTGGCACGTCCTGTGACCAATGGATAAAACACCGATTCTAAAATTTCTTCCGGCACACCCGGACCATTGTCTTCAATGTCAATACGAACAGCAGAACGCTTTAAAACACCATTAATAGTAACGAGGCGTTGAATCCGTGTTCGCAAGATAAGTTCAGGTTGATGGTCAACAAAGAATTCTTTATTTTCCATCATGGCTTGTACTGCATTTACGCTAATGTTGAGCATGACCTGAATCATTTGATCGCGGTCTGCCATGACATCGGGTAAAGACAAATCATAGTCCCGGATGATTTTGATTTTCTTTTTGGTTTGATTGGTAATCAGCGAACGGACACGTTCAAGTGGCTCATGTACATTGACCAATTCATAACTTGGTAATTGACGTGAACCGAGCATGGTATCCGCCAGATTACGTAAGCGATCCACTTCACTAATAATGATGTCGGTAAATTCTGAATATTGAGGATCATTTAAACTACGTGCCAACAGTTGGGTTGCACCACGAATGCCGCCTAAGGGATTTTTAATTTCGTGTGCCACACCACGAATCAGTTGGCGGGCAACCTGGTGCTGTTGAATCAGGTTTTCTTCTTTGGAGATTTTTAACATCCGGTCAATTGGATTCAATTCTATCAGTAGAAGAGGGTGATACGGTTTTTGGGCATTTATTTGTGAAACCGTATAATCCACATGAATATCTTTAAAGTTCACACTAATAGTGGCTTCCCGGCGAGTATAGTGCTGTCCTGTGACAAAGGTATTTAACAAGGCTTCTTCAGTATTGAATTCATCATTCGGCATATGCAGTAAATTTAAGACAGGTTGACCTGAAGCACGTAGCAAACTAATGTCAAACAAAGATTCACAAGAAGAATTTAAATAAAAAATATTCAGCTGCCTATCAACCAGTAAAATGGCAGTGGTTAAGTTATCCACTAAAAGGCGATAGTCGATCCCGACGGGTTGATCCATTAGCGAAAGCATCCTGTATTAAAATAGCGCAATGGCATCTGCACCTCTTGTTATTCCTCCCTGTTATGGGACATTCAACGCGTTAAATGTTGTCGAAATAAAGCAAAATGCACGCCAACTTTGAGCATGGGTGAAAATAAAAATTCTGACGCTATAAAAGTGTGCTTTTTGTTGTTTGATTACAGAATTTAAATAGCATATTAAAGGAAATAAAAATATTAGTGAACCAAAATGGTGCGCTTAAAATATTTGGTAAAAATTTGGACGTATTTTGGTGCGTTATGCAAAGAGTCGGCTTTCTACCTATTTTTATAATCGGAAAAGACATACAATACGCGCATTATAGTGGAGTGCAGATTCATGAGATCCCCCAAAGTCGGTTTTGTTTCTTTAGGTTGTCCTAAGGCATTGGTAGATTCCGAACGAATTTTAACTCAGTTAAAGACTGAAGGTTATGATGTAGCATCAGATTATGATGGTGCTGATTTGGTTGTTGTTAATACCTGTGGTTTTATTGAATCTGCAGTACAAGAATCGTTAGATGCCATTGGTGAAGCTATGAGCTCAAATGGTCGTGTCATTGTGACTGGCTGTTTGGGTAAAGATGAAGAAAAAATTCGTAAAATGCACCCGAATGTCCTCAAAGTGACTGGTGCGGCGGCATATCAAGAAGTGATGGAGGCCGTACATCAGTACGTACCTGAACCACCGAAGCATAACCCATATATTGACCTTGTTCCTGAACAAGGAATTCGTTTGACCCCTAAACATTATGCCTATTTGAAAATATCGGAAGGCTGCAACCATCGTTGTACATTCTGTATTATCCCAAGCATGCGTGGTGATCTGGTTTCACGTCCTGTTGGTTCAGTGTTGACTGAAGCACAAGCCTTAAAAAAAGCCGGTGTGAAAGAAGTTCTGGTGATTTCTCAGGACACATCTGCTTATGGTTTAGATACCAAATACAAACTGGATTTCTGGAACGGTCAGCCGGTCAAAACCAAATTCTTCGACATGTGTGAAGCTTTAGGTCAACTCGGTATTTGGGTGCGTCTACATTACGTTTATCCATATCCACATGTAGATGCTGTGATTGACTTGATGGCGCAAGGTAAAATCCTGCCATATCTAGACATTCCTTTTCAGCATGCCAGTCCGCGTATCTTAAAATTGATGAAGCGACCAGCGCATAGTGAGAATACATTAGAGCGTCTAAAATTATGGCGTGAAAAATGTCCTGAACTGGTAATTCGTTCAACATTCGTGGTGGGTTTCCCGGGTGAAACTGAAGAAGATTTTCAGATTCTGCTTGAATGGCTCAAAGAAGCCCAGCTTGATCGCGTAGGTTGCTTTACCTATTCACCTGTAGAAGGTGCGACAGCAAATGATCTTCCGGATCATTTACCTGAAGAAATCAAGCAAGACCGTTACGAACGTTTCATGCAAGTACAGCAAGAAATTTCAGCAGCCAAACTGCAAAAACGCATTGGTCAAACCATGACTGTACTGGTTGATGATCTGGAAGATGAATTTCCGGTTGCTGTGGCACGTTCTTATGCAGATGCGCCTGAAATTGACGGCAATGTTTTTGTTGAAGATATTGATAAAAGCCAAATTAAAGCTGGTGATTTGCTTGAAGTCGAAATTACCGATGCAGATGAATATGACTTATACGCAAAGTTAATTCAGATTAAATCAGCTTAAATCTGTAGTTGAAATATACGAAAAAATTTAGATATTGGAAGATTCGGAGATTTCCTGATGTTGGATTCAAAAAAGCCCCGTTACGCACGTATTTTACTCAAACTTTCTGGTGAGGCACTTGCTGGAAACAAAGACATGGGGATTGATGCACAAGTGCTTGATCAAATGTCTTTAGCAATTGCTCATTTGGTCGGTTTGGGTGTGCAAGTCGGTATCGTGGTTGGTGGTGGTAACTTGTACCGCGGTAGCCAACTGCAAAAAGATGGCTTGGTTGGCCGTGTAACTGGTGACCAAATGGGGATGCTTGCGACTGTGATGAACGGTTTAGCATTACGTGATGCATTGGTACGTCGTAACATCAAAACCCGTTTAATGTCTGCTTTACCTATTGGTGCAGTAGTTGAAGCATATTCAAGCCGTGATGCGATTCGTCATTTAACTCAAGGCGAAGTATGCGTATTTGTTGCAGGTACGGGTAACCCGTTCTTTACTACAGATACAGCCGCTTGCTTGCGTGGTATTGAAATTGAAGCCCACTTAATCTTGAAAGCCACTAAAGTAGATGGCGTATATAATAAAGATCCAAGCAAATATGACGATGCAGTAAAATATGAAACCCTTACCTTTGATCAGGTTTTAGACGAAAAGTTGGGCATTATGGATTTGACGGCAATCTGTTTATGCCGTGACCACAATGTGCCACTTCAAGTATTCGACATGAATAAATCGGGTTCATTGCTTTCAGTGGTTATGGGCGAAAAAGAAGGGACTCACGTTACCAATTAATGACGTGGGCCTGAAAGCTCTTTATACTATATCCTATTCAATAATTACATCTCTTAGAATTAAGTAAGGAAGATCATATGATTAACGATCTTAAAAAAGACAGTGAAGACCGTATGAACAAGACTTTAGAGTCTTTAGAACATGGTTTTGCTAAAGTTCGTACTGGCCGCGCACATCCATCTATCTTGAATGGTGTGATGGTTCCTTACTATGGCTCTGACGTGCCTTTAAACCAAGTGGCAAACGTTGGTCTTGAAGATTCTCGTACACTTGTTATACAACCATTTGAACGTACAATGGTTTCAGCAATTGATAAAGCCATTCGTGAAGCAGGTTTGGGTTTAAACCCGATTACCGCTGATGCCATTCGTGTACCGATGGCTGCATTGACTGAAGAAACACGTCGTGACATGCAGAAGGTTGCGCGTACTGAAGCGGAAAATGCCAAAGTTGCGATCCGTAACATTCGTCGTGATGTATTGGGCGACATTAAGGCATTATTGAAAGAAAAAGAAATTTCTGAAGATGATGATCGTCGTGCGTCTGATGATATTCAGAAAATTACCGATAAATTCGTTGCTGAAGTGGATAAACGCCTCGCTGCGAAAGAAGCTGAATTAATGAAGGTCTAAGATTTAATGACCGTATCAGAAGACAGTTTGCCTCTTCCAAAACATGTTGCCATCATTATGGATGGCAACAATCGTTTTGCAAAAAAAATGCAAATGCAAAAGGGTGCTGGACACCGTGAGGGAAAAAATGTCCTGGATCCGATTGTGGAGCACTGTAGAAAAAATAAAATACAGGCGTTAACTGTTTTTGCATTCTCTAGCGAAAATTGGAATCGTCCCCAGTTTGAGGTTGATTTACTCATGGCATTGTTGGAAGAAACAATCCAAGAGCAGTTACCTCGAATGGAAAAATTCAATATTGCTTTACGTTTTATTGGTGATCGTTCTCGTTTGCCTGCGCATTTACGTGACTTAATGTTGCAAGCTGAACAAAGGACTGCTAAGTTCGACAGCATGGCCTTGACCATCGCGATTAGTTATGGCGGTATGTGGGATATGGCCCAGACTGCAAAACAAATTGCAGCAGATGCTGTTGCAAAAAAAATCGCAGTTGAAGATATAAATGTTGAGCTGTTTGGACAATATGTCAGTATGGCAGATTTGCCCGCAGTGGATTTATTAATCCGTACGGGTGGTGATTACCGTTTGTCAAACTTTTTACTTTGGCAAGCTGCTTATGCTGAACTGTATTTTACCCAAACCTTATGGCCTGAATTTACTGTTGAAGAATTCGATGATGCATTGGCAGTTTTTGCTGGTCGTGAACGTCGTTTTGGTAAAACTTCAGAGCAAATCCAACAAGAGAAAATTGAGAATTAATAAATGTTAGAGCGGATTATAACCGCATTGGTATTGGTAGCAGTCGTACTTAGTTGTATGTTTGCTACACAGTCTCAGTATCCAATGTTTGTGCTGATGATTGTTGCAGCAGGGGTCGCAGGGTATGAGTGGTTTAAGCTTATGCCAAGAAAAAATAAAAACCTGGTGAAATCGATTGCTTGGGGTTATGGATTAGCGACAGCAGCATTAGCAACTTTGGCATTATATTTTAATGATATCGCTCTATTACTTTGGGCAGCGTCCATTTTTTCATGGATTTTAAGCATCTTTTGGGTTAAATCGTATCCGAGTTATGATGGGTGGTATAACCCAAGCTTAAATGTAATCGGTTTTATTTTAATTTCTGCGGCGGTTACCGCAATTTTTTCGGTTTGGCATAGCTCGCCATGGTGGCTCATGTACCTGTTTTTACTGGTATGGGGCGCAGATAGTGGAGCTTATTTTGTCGGACGTAAGTTGGGTAAGAAAAAACTGGCACCTGATGTCAGTCCAAATAAATCGGTTGAAGGGTTATATGGCGGTATTTTCACTGCAATGATTATTGTGGTGATGGTCGAAGTCGTTTATTTGGATTTAACCTTAGCTCAGCATATTTTATTTTTAATTTTATCTATAATAACTGTATTTAGTTCTGTATTGGGCGATTTGTTCGAGTCTATGATCAAACGTCGTGCAGGAATTAAAGACTCGGGTCGTATTTTGCCAGGTCATGGTGGGGTGCTTGATCGTATTGATTCATTGCTTGCTGCTGCTCCAATTTTTGCTGCAGGCATGTATGTTTTAAAACTTATTGGTGTAGATTTATAGATGTCACAATCTGTTTGTATATTAGGTGTAACGGGTTCCATTGGTCAAAGTACCTTAAAGATTCTGCAACAGCATTCTGAAAAGTATTCTGTATTTGCAGTTACGGCGCATAGTCGAATTTTGGAACTTGTGGAAATATGCAAACAATATCGACCAAAGATCGTGGTTGTTCCATCCAATAAAGTAGATGAACTCAAACAGTATTTTCAAAATCAAAATCTAAAGAACATTGAAATTTTGTCCGGTGAAGCTGGGTTAATTGCCGTTGCTGAACATACAGATGTCGATGTAGTGATGGCAGCGATTGTTGGTGCTGCAGGTTTGTTGCCTACACTGGCTGCAGTGAAAGCCGGTAAGCGTGTTTTGTTGGCCAATAAAGAAGCGCTAGTGATGTCGGGTGAACTCATGATGCAAGCTGCACATGATTATCACGCAGAATTGCTTCCTGTCGATTCTGAACATAATGCCATTTTCCAGTGCCTGCCTCAGAATTATTTCCAAACAGAACGAAATGGACAACCCAAACAAGGTGTGTCACGTATTTTGCTCACTGCCTCTGGTGGTCCATTTTTAAACCATAGTTTTGAACAATTACAAAGGGTGACCCCTGCACAAGCGTGTAAGCATCCAAATTGGTCGATGGGGCAAAAAATCTCTGTAGATTCTGCAACCTTAATGAATAAAGGCCTGGAACTTATTGAAGCTTGCCATCTGTTTGCAATTTCAGAACAGTTTGTAACAGTGGTGGTTCATCCGCAGAGTATTATCCATTCTATGGTTCAGTATGTGGATGGTTCGACTTTGGCACAAATGGGCAATCCGGATATGTGTACGCCAATTGCACATGCGCTGGCATGGCCAGATCGTATTCAAACCCATGTACCTGCACTTGATCTGTTTATGAATCAACATTTGGATTTTCAAGAACCTGATACCACTCGGTTTCCAGCATTGAAACTAGCGCGACAAGCAATGCAAAGTGGCGGTTTGGCACCCGCAATTTTAAATGCTGCCAATGAGATTGCCGTAGCTGCCTTTTTGAAAAATAAAATTGGCTTTACTGAAATTCCTCAAGTGGTTGAGCAGACTTTGAATCAAGTTGAAAGCGGGATTGCAGAATCTATTGACCTTATTTTACAAGCTGACCAAGTTGCTCGTTCTGTAGCACAGCAAATTGTCATCAATAAAGGAAACTAAATCATGAGTGCCTTGTTTATTGTCGTGGCAGCCATTCTTTTACTTGGACCGCTTATTGCGATTCATGAGTTTGGGCATTATATTGTCGCACGTAAACTCGGTGTAAAAGTTTTAGTTTATTCGATTGGTTTTGGACCAACATTGCTGAAATGGACGTCTAAGAAGTCTGGTATTCAATATCAGCTTTCTGCATTGCCATTAGGTGGCTATGTAAAAATGTTGGATGAGCGTGAAGGCAATGTTGCTGAACAGGATTTACCCCGAGCATTTAACCGTCAGCATCCCTGGAAGCGGATTGCGATTGTTGCTGCAGGTCCACTGATTAATTTAGCCTTTGCCGTGGTTTTATTCTGGATTTTATTTATCCCGTCACAAGAACAGCTCAATACTCGCGTAGGTAAAGTGTTGCCGAATACACCGGCTGCAACTGTTCAAATGCAAGTTGGTGACAAAATTACTACAGTAGACGGTACGCAAACTACTACTTGGGAAAAGCTAAATTTTGCCTTGGTTGATCGGGTCGGTGAAACAGGTTCAATCCAGATTCAGGCTGATCGTGACGGGCAAGTTAAAACCTTCCAGTTACCCATTCAAGATTTCTTAAAAAATCAGAATCAATCTGCTTTAGATAGTTTGGGCTTTTTACCCTATCGTCCCTATATCGCACCTGTTGTGAGTAAGCTGAGTGAAGATGGTGCAGCGATCCGCCAAGGGATGAAAGAAGGCGATAAAATTATTGCAATTGATGGGGTAAAAATGAATGACTGGTTCGATGTGGTTCAAGTTGTTCAGGCTTCACCAGAAAAATTGTTAAAAATAGATATTTTACGTCAAAATCATTTGATACATTTAGAAGTGATGCCACAAGGCAAACGTGACAACATGGGTAATGTTTCAGGTGTGCTTGGCGTACAGAATATCCCCGGGAAAATAAATATTCCTGCAGACTATAAACAAATGATTCAATATAGTCCGACTGAAGCATTTATAATGGCAGTTGATAAAACGGGTCAAATTTCAGGTATGATTTTGAACTCAATCATCAAAATGTTTCGTGGTTTAATTGGTCTGGATAATTTATCTGGTCCAATTACCATTGCTAAAGTGGCAGGACAAAGTGCGGAAATGGGTTGGCAGACCTTTATCTCTTTTATGGCTTTAATGAGTGTAAGCTTAGGTATTTTAAATTTATTACCGATTCCGATGCTGGATGGTGGACATTTAGTTTACTATTTTATTGAGCTGATTCGTGGTAAACCTGTTTCTGAACAAATACAATTGGTTGGTTTAAAAATTGGTATGGTACTGCTCGGTAGCATGATGCTCCTTGCATTATTCAATGACTTCATGCGTTTATAACAACGTAGATTCGAAATAAATTAACATCGGAAAAGACTGGCATGCAGCACACACATTTATTTATGCCTTTGGCGCTCATTAGTGCAATGGCAGCAGTACAACAAGTATATGCAGCAGATGAATTCATTGTCCGCGATATCAAAATTGACGGGCTTGTTCGTTTAACGCCAACAAATGTCTATGGGATGTTACCTGTCAATGCTGGCGATCGTGTTGATAATACGACTATTGCAAATTCAATTCGTGCTTTGTATGCCACTGGCTTGTTTGATGATATCAAAGCCTCAAAAGAAGCTGATACGCTGATTTTTACAGTGGTTGAACGTCCATTGATTTCTAAGGTTGAGTTTAAAGGAAATAAGCTTATTCCTAAAGAAGCACTTGAAGAAGGGCTAAAAAAAATGGGTATTGCAGAAGGTGAGGTTTTAAAAAAATCTGCACTGCAAACCATTGAAACCGAGCTTGAACAACAATATATGCAGCAAGGTCGTTATGACGCAGATGTAAGTGTTAAAACGGTGGCTAGACCGAATAACCGTGTTGATTTAACGATTGATTTTGTCGAAGGTAAAGCAGCTAAAGTTGTTGATATCAATATTATTGGCAATACTGTGTTTAAAGAAAGTGAAATCAAGCAAGCTTTTGCAGTCAAAGAAAGTAGTTGGAGTTCGATTGTTACGCGTAACGATCGCTATGCACGTGAGAAAATGGCAGCAAGTCTGGAAGCTTTACGTGCATTGTATTTAAACAAAGGTTATATCAATTTTAATATTACCAATTCAAGTTTGAACTTGAGTGAAGATAAAAAGAATATCTTTGTTGAAGTCTCTGTGGAGGAAGGTGAGCAATTTAAATTTGGTGAAACCAAGTTCTTGGGTGATGCACTTTATAAACCAGAAGAATTGAAAGCTCTACAAATTTACAAAGATGGCGAAACTTACTCTCAAGAAAAAGTAAATGCGGTTAAACAGCTTCTACTTCGTAAGTATGGTAATGCAGGTTATTACTATGCCGAAGTGAACATGGTTCCTGAAATTAATGAAGAAACCAAACTGGTTAACTTGAATTACTATATTAATCCAGGTCAACAGGTAACGGTACGTCGTATCAACTTCACCGGTAATACTAAAACTGCAGATGAAGTATTGCGTCGTGAAATGCGTCAAATGGAAGGCGCATTAGCAAGCAATGAAAAAATTGACTTGTCTAAAGTCCGTTTGGAACGTACTGGTTTCTTCAAAACGGTAGATATTAAACCTGCCCGTATTCCTAATGTGCCAGATCAAGTTGATTTAAATATTAATGTGGAAGAGCAACATTCTGGAACAAGTACTTTGGCAGTCGGTTTCTCGCAAAGTGGGGGTGTGACCTTCCAGGCAGGTCTAAGTCAAACGAATTTCTTGGGTACTGGTAATAGTGTTTCGATTGATTTGTCCCGTTCAGAAACACAAGATTATTATAATTTAAGTGTAACTGATCCGTACTTCACCATTGATGGTGTGCGTCGCGGTTATAACATGTACTACCGTAAAACCAAGTTGAATGACGACTATAACGTCAACAACTATGTGACGGACAGTTTTGGTGGTGGTATCAGTTTTGGATATCCAATTGATGAGAACCAAAGCATCAGTGCAGGTCTAAATATTGACCAAACTGACGTCACCACAGGTCCATATGTTTCAACTTATGTTCGAGATTATTTATTAGCGAATGGTGGTAAAGCTACGGGTTCAGGTACAAGGTGTGGTGTTACTCTAGTTCCAGATCCAACAACAGGTATACCTACTTGCCCAGCGGGAGCAGAAGTTCCATTTGATAATGAATTTAATGGTGATTTTTTAACCTATAATTTAAATTTAGGTTGGTCTTATAATACTTTAAACCGTCCTGTTTTCCCGACGTCAGGGATGTCACATCGTGTGAATGGTGAAATTGCATTACCAGGCAGTGATGTTGAATATCAAAAACTGACCTATGATGCGCAAGCATTCTTGCCGTTGCCATATGACTTTGTACTTCGTGGCTATGGTAAATTAGGATACGGTAATGATCTACCATTCTATAAAAACTTCTATGCAGGTGGTTTTGGTTCGGTACGTGGTTATGACAACAGTACCTTGGGTCCGAAATACCCGGGCGTAACCTATAATGAGTCGCGAACTAAAGACTATGATCCAGAAGAAGTAGGGGGTAATGCGCTGGTACAGTTTGGAGCAGAACTGGCATTACCATTACCGTTCAAAGGGGATTGGACGCGTCAGGTTCGACCAGTTATTTTTGCTGAAGGAGCACAGGTATTTGATACCCAATGTAAGGTTCCTAGCGGAAACTTGTATTTAAATGGTACTGTAACTGATCCAGGTGTAAGTGCTAAACAATATTGTGAAGACAATTTTGGGTTTGATGCAAATAACATGCGTTATAGCGTAGGCGCTGGCTTTACTTGGATTAC
The DNA here is from genome assembly GCF_004331285.1 of Acinetobacter sp. ANC 3781. Lineage (GTDB taxonomy): Bacteria > Pseudomonadota > Gammaproteobacteria > Pseudomonadales > Moraxellaceae > Acinetobacter. The sequence goes on along the minus strand of NZ_SJOH01000003.1, from coordinate 170,811 downwards.
CATGATTGGGCCACTTTCACTCAGTTATGCATATCCATTAAATGATAAGACGGGTGACAATACTAAAAATATCCAGTTTGAAATCGGTCGTACTTTCTAAGATAACGTAAGAATAATTCAGGTTGTGTTAATACATTCTCGGGTGAATTGGCACAACCACAAGCTTAAAGAGAAAATAATGAAAAAAATGACGATGGCGATAGGCATCGCCTTGGCAAGCATCGCGTCTTTGACGCAGGCTGCAGGTTATGGGGTGATTGATTTAGAGCGTCTGGTAGAAAATAGTAGCTATTTAAAACAGCAAAATACAGCTGTACAGCAAAAAATTCAGCCGCAGACTACTAAAATTGAACAGTTGTCTAAAGAGCTTGAAACATTACAGCAACGGGCACAGTCCAACACCAAATTTACAGATGCTGAAAAGCAAAAGCTTTCAGCACAGTATCAGGCCAAATTTCAAGAGTTGAATCAATTACAACAATCCGTTCAAGGTAGTGTGCAAAGCTCGATTCAGCAAATTCGCACTGTTTTTGATGCGCGTGTGAAGCAAGCTGCTGAACAATTGCGTAAAGAAAATAACCTGGATATTGTTTTAAATAAAAATTCAGCACTTGCCTATGACCCTAAATATGATTTAACTGATAAAATGATTCAAAAGGTCAATATTATTAAGTAATCAATGAATCCTAGACAATTTCGCTTAGAAGATCTTGCTCGCCTGGTACAAGGCGAGTATGTCGGTCAATCTGATTTACTGTTAGAAGGGTTGGCAAGCTTAGATGTCGCTCAAGCCAAACATATTGCGTTTGTTAATGCTGAAAAATATTTAGATCATGCACGTGCTTCAGCAGCGGGTGCACTTATTGTTACCTCAGCTTTAAAATCACAATTAGATACGCATAATAATTTTATCATCGTTGATAATCCTTATCTGGCTTTTGCCATCCTGACCCATGTTTTTGAGAAAAAACATACTCAACAAGGGATAGAAAGCACCGCTCAAATCCATCCTTCTGCCATCGTATCTGATAGTGCCTATATTGGACATTATGTGGTGATCGGTGAACATTGTGTCGTGGGGGATGAAACCATCATTCAATCCCACGTTAAAATCGATGATGATGTAGAAATCGGAAAACAATGTTTTATTGATTCACACGTCACTTTAACCGGTGAAACCAAAGTAGGTAATCGAGTACGTATTCATGCCAACAGTGTGATTGGTGGAGAAGGCTTTGGCTTTGCACCTTATCAAGGTAAATGGCATCGTATTGCACAGTTAGGCTCAGTTAAAATTGGGAATGATGTACGTATTGGATCAAATTGCAGTATTGACCGTGGTGCATTGGATGACACAATTTTAGAAGATGGTGTGATTATTGATAACCTTGTGCAAATTGCCCATAATGTCAAGATTGGTGCCAATACAGCGCTTGCAGCAAAATGTGGTATTGCAGGTAGTACCAAAATTGGCAAAAACTGTGTATTTGCGGGTGCAGTAGGAGTAGTTGGTCATATTAATATTACGGATAATGTGACAATTACTGGCATGTCAATGGTCACAAAAAGTATTTCTGAGGCAGGAAGTTATTCTTCAGGGACACCTATGTTAGAAAGTTTACACTGGAAACGTGCGGCTGTACGCTTTAAACAATTAGCAGATGTGCCATTGACCCAATTAGTGAAACGGCTTGATCATATACAGGCTCAAATCGAGTCCCTTGAATCAACTTTTAAGCGTAAATAGAATATGATGACTGAGTCGAATAATCCTGCATTTACGAAGCCTGAATTGCCAATGCACATTCAACAAATTCGTGAATATTTACCTCACCGCTATCCATTTTTATTGGTCGATCGAATTGTAGATGTGACTGATAATGGTATCGTTGGTTATAAAAATGTTTCAATTAACGAAGAGTTTTTACAAGGACACTTCCCGGGCTACCCAATTATGCCAGGTGTACTGATTGTTGAAGCATTAGCTCAAGTCTCTGGTATACTTGGTTTTATTATGAATAATGAAAAACCAGGCCCAGGTTCATTGTTTCTTTTTGCGGGCGCAGAAAAAGTCCGTTTTAAAAAGCAAGTCGTTGCTGGTGATCAACTGGTATTAAAATCAGAATTGGTTATGCACAGACGTGGCATTTACAAATATAATTGTATAGCCACAGTCGATGGCGTGGTAGCAACAACCGCGGAAATTATGGTTTCGCATCAGAAAATAGAGCAGGCATGAGTAATAACGATTTAATTCACCCAACCGCCATTATTGACTCATCTGCAGTTATTGCTTCAGATGTAAAAATTGGTCCTTATTGTATTATTGGGCCACAGGTCACCATTGGTGAGGGCACTACGCTACATTCACATGTAGTTATAGGTGGCTACACTCGCATTGGGAAAAACAACGAAATATTCCAGTTTGCGAGTGTGGGTGAAGTTTGTCAGGATTTAAAATATGCTGGCGAAGAAACTTGGCTTGAAATTGGTGATTTTAACCTGATTCGTGAACATTGCAGTTTGCATCGCGGTACGACTCAAGATCAGGGTATTACTAAAATTGGCAGTCATAATTTATTGATGGTCAATACCCATATTGCACATGACTGTGTGGTGGGTGATCATAATATTTTTGCCAATAATGTGGGTGTTGCTGGACATGTGCATGTCGGCGATTATGTAGTAGTTGGGGGGAACTCGGGTATCCATCAATTCTGCAAAATCGATTCTTTTAGTATGATTGGCGGTGCTTCGTTAATTTTGAAAGATGTGCCTGCTTATGTGATGGTTTCAGGCAATCCAGCGCATGCCTTTGCAATGAATGTAGAAGGGATGCGTCGTAAAGGTTGGTCTAAGAATGTGATCCAAGGATTGCGTCAAGGATTTAAATTGATTTACAAGGAAGGTTTAACCACCGAACAGGCGATTCAACAGATTCGTGCGGAAATCCTTCCTGAAGTTCCTGAAGTTCAGTTGCTGATTGATTCTTTAGAACAATCCAAACGTGGTATTGTTCGTTAATTGAATATGCTTCTACAAAAAAAGACACCCTAAAAGGTGTCTTTTTTTGTATTTTTATTTTTTGAAATAACCCGCTTCTTCGGACTTCGGATAATCTTTGATTAACTTGGTTTTAAGTTGATTGGCCAATATTGTATTACGGTCTACATCTTTAGCAATATTATGCAGTTGATACAAGGCAAGTGAAGCCTTGGCCGAATTTGGATATTGATTGATCACAATGTTGTAATTCTTTTTTGCCTCAGCGTAATTAGTCGGTTCAATGGCCAAATTGAATTCTGCCAACCAGAAATAAGCATTACTAATATAAATGCTGTGGGGATTATTTTTAATAAAGTTTTTCATCGGTGCAATGGCTTTTTTCGCACCACCTTGTTTATAGGCATCTAAAGCAACGGTATAAGCAGCTTTGTCCAGATCAGCCGGAGATGTGGTTTGAGTTTTTGTTACAGACGTTTGAGTCGTGACCGCTGCTGGCTGAGTAGAGGCTGTCTTTGCTGCGACTACTGGTGCTGTTGTTGGGGTATTCTCGGTGCTGGGAGACGTACCCTGTTGGTTATCCTCCTCTGAAGCAGTACTCTCGGGATCTATTTTTTGCTGTAACAGTTCAAGTCGCTGATCCAGATCAGTATAGCGATTGGTGAGTTCATGTTTCAGTTTTTCTATTTCATTGTCCTGTTCTTCAATTTTACCGCGTAAGGCACGAATATCATTTTCTAGTTGCTGATTTTTTTGCATGATTTGCCAGTTCAGATTGGTCGGCACATTGGCAGTCGTAGCACCAGAATTAATTGCGACGCTGTTAGCGCTCGGCTCAACAGGGTTTTGACTTAAACCGCGAGATTCAATTGGAACGTTTGCATAAATTGAAGCTGAACCAAATAAGGCGAGGGCACATAAAACATGCTGTTTGAGCATCATAAAAATATCCATTTCGTATTCTTAGGTATATTCAAAATTTGCAATATTTAGAATGTACCTATTTAAAAGATCTGACCACATTAAAAACGTCCATGCTGTGAAATGCAATATGCATTTACAAACTTGTCGTAGGTTTAAAGTAATTGTTAGCCTTGCTAAAAATATATAAAAATGCTGTTTTTAATCAAGATTGTTTTTTTAATAATCAAATAATATCAATGTTGAACGAAAAAGTCATTACAAGGCTTGCAAGTTAAATAAAAATCTCTATACTCTGTTCTTGCAATGGTAGCCCCGCTGGTGGCTTCGCAATTGTACTCTGTGAACCCCGCCAGGACCGGAAGGTAGCAACGGTAACAGAACTATGATGTGCCGAAGTTTTGCTAGTGGGGTTGCCACCATATTGATAATAAAAAAATGATGCAACCATATTTTTGCTTACCCTTATCTATCATTCCTTATTTTAAAATTACATGTAGTATTTTCTATGTGATGATCATACTTATTTCTATTTTGCTTACGCTATTGTTCATTTCATTTTAATCCCCTAGTCTTAAGATTTTCATTTGATTATTTGGCACTATAATTTTTTTTATCCTATTTTTAAATCATTTGTTTATGGTGTTATAGGATATTTTATAAATGATCAATGCTTAATGATTGTGGCTCAGAGACGATTGTAATTAGATTTAACGAAAATTGAAGTGATTGATGAATCCATGTTGAATGGATTTAGTTCACATCAATCTTTATTCAAAAGGGCGGAGCAGTCCTGAAATCAGAGGTAATGAGCATTTAGAAAAACTCGATGAGCTCCCTATTTATTTTCTGACAGGTTATTCAGATCACGACCGGGATTGATCAAGATTTCGAATTCTGCGAATGGATAGTTTTAATCTTCGCTTTTACGGCTAATTGCTTTCATAATTGTATCCATTTCAAAACCTCGATACATTAAAAAGCGTATTTGTTTTGCTTTAAGTTTTGGTTCTTTTTCTACTTTTGCACCATATTTTTTTATTTTCAATTGGTAAGCCTGTTCAGTCCAATCGGTTTCCTTTAATTCTTCCTGAATTAAACTCGTGTCAATTTTTTTTGATTTTAACGCCAGCTTAATGCGGTTTGGACCTTTGCCTTTACGTTTTTGACTCGATAACATGATTTCTGCCACGCGTTGGTCACTTTGATAATTTTCTTTTGCCAGCTCATCAACCAGCTTTAAAACTTCTTCACGATCCATGGCATACAGTGCCAGCTTTTCAATCAGGTCGGCTTTTGAGTATTCTCTGCGTGTCAGTACTGCAAAGGCATAAGAGCGTAAACGAGAGCCTGTCAGGCCTTTTGGCTTGGGCTGCGGGTCATCTTCAAAATGTAATGCCTCTGATTCTATGGGAGCGGAGAATGCTTCTGATGTCGATTCTGACGATGAATCATCAAATTGGTGCTTGATAGCTTCATAGTCCAGCATTTTGGGGAATTTGGAATTGCTCATATTGTGTATCTATCACATCAAATAAAAAACGCCCCGTAGGGCGTTTTACAGTTTAACTCGAAAAATTCGACTTTAACATCATGCTATTTAAGCATCGAGTAAGTCTGGTTCTTCTTCATCCTTTTCTTCAATTGGCTTGGTGATCGGTGTTAACAGCTTTTCGCGAATCAGGCGATCAAGTTCCTGTGCAATTTGAGGATTTTCCTCTAAATGACGGATAACATTGTTTTTACCCTGACCAATTTTATTGCCTTGGTATGAATACCACGCACCCGCTTTTTGTACCAGTTCTTGCGCAACAGCAAGATCAACCAGTTCACCCAGCTGATTGACACCTTTACCGTACAAAATCTGGAATAACGCTTCTTTGAACGGAGGTGCCATTTTATTCTTCACGACTTTAACACGTGTTTCAGAACCGACAATCTCGTCACCTTCTTTTACTTGACCAATACGACGGATATCCAGACGTACAGAAGCGTAGAATTTAAGTGCGTTACCACCCGTAGTAGTTTCAGGGCTACCGAACATTACACCAATCTTCATACGAATCTGGTTAATGAAGATCACCATACAGTTAGAGCGTTTTGCATTACCGGTAATTTTACGTAATGCCTGACTCATCAAACGTGCTTGTAAGCCCATGTGGGAGTCGCCCATTTCGCCTTCAATTTCTGCACGTGGAGTCAAGGCAGCCACGGAATCGACAACAATCATGTCAACCGCACCAGAGCGAACCAGCATGTCTGCAATCTCAAGTGCCTGTTCACCATTGTCCGGCTGAGAAACCAGCAGGTTGTCAAGGTCTACACCCAGCTTACGTGCATACTGAGGGTCAAGCGCATGCTCAGCATCGATGAAGGCACAGGTACCACCCGCTTTTTGACATTGTGCAATTGCTTGCAAGGTCATTGTGGTTTTACCCGAAGATTCAGGACCGTAGATTTCTACGATACGACCTTTCGGCAAGCCACCAATACCGAGCGCGATGTCCAGGGTTAAAGAACCTGTAGATACCGCTTCAACTGCCAGTACAGTATTATCGCCAAGGCGCATCACTGTATTTTTACCAAATTGTTTTTCAATTTGGCTTAGGGCAGCATTCAGCGCCTTACTTTTATTATCATCCATCTCACAACCTCAAAACGATGTCACAAAAATATTAACTTAAGTGGATGAGTTACTTTAAAACGTGTTCCACCCAAGTATAGTGACAGATTCATTCTTTATGTTCTATATCAATTCGGTCAAGTACGACAGAATATGACGCTTAAATGAGGTCTGTTAACCTTTCATAAATGGCTTGCGCTGTAGGCTAAAATTGAGCAGATGAGGCATGAAACAAAGAGAATAGCGAGACTATTTTCAAGTTTTATAACGACATCTGAGATAATTTTAGCCACAGCCCTACGGGACAAGCATGGTTTTTGCTGCTATATCGTTGCGAAGCAGTCATTTAGAATGACTAAATTTCCTGCTCTACGCCTCATATCAGCTAAAAAATATGCATCGTCGCAGACATAGACGAAGTGCTAACAGCCCCTAATCGCTGTATGACCAGTCTTGGTCAAACTGTTGACCATTATCTTGTTTAAATTTACTGATTTGTCGGCGATCTTTTTTACTTGGCCGATGTTCAGGTCGGGCTAGATTATGCAACTTTCTTTGTGTTGTAAGCAACTCTCGTCGTGCAACACTAACTTCTGTTTCATCATACAGTTGCTGGGCAATCGGGGCTGCACCACGGTTTGCTGACAATGCTTTGATCACAATAGTTTTCCGATCAAAACCTTGCTGAATAGTCAGTTCCATTCCAACGCGAACTTCTTTAGACACTTTAACGCGCTCACCATTGTGATGAACCTTACCACCCTCAATAGCGGCTTTTGATATCGAGCGGGTTTTAAAAAAACGTGCCGCCCATAGCCATTTATCAACACGCATACTTTCAACAGTGTTTTGTTGAGAAGGATTAGGCATATTTTTTCAGATCCTCAGCTTGTTCTAACAGAACGATTAAGTCGGTTAAGTCTTGTAAAATACGATAAGGACTTTCAGTCCGTATCTTTCCTTTAGATGAGGGCTGTGCAATGGTAATTAAATTGCCAATACCAAATTTTTTTGCACTATTAAGTACTTTTTCTGTGTCATCAATAAAATAGGCTTGATTGATTTGGAAGGGGTGAAGTGCTTGTAGTTTTTGCCAGAACTCAATTGACTCTTTGGCGTAACCGATACTTTCACTGCTGATGATCACATCAAAATAATCAGCCAGTTGGGTGTGTTCCAATTTAAACTTTAAGCCTTCGCAATCTGCGTTGGTAGCAATCCAGCAAGGATAGCCATTGGTTTTTAGATAATCGAGTAATTCTAGACAGCCTGAACGCAGCGCAACTTTATGTTTAAATTCATGTTGCAGTGTTAGGGTATCGACCCCCACTTTTGCACTCCAGAACCGGGTTGAATACCAATTTAGGGTATGATTGTGTTCTTGATAAAAATGAAATAAAGATTCAGTGCTTTGTTCGAGCGTGCAGCCATGTGTGACCGCATGGCGAATGGGAAGTTGATGATTCCAGATGAAATCATCATAGGCAAGGTCAAGAAGTGTGCCATCCATATCAAAAATAATAATTGGTCTTTCCATTCAATAATCTCCAATGTTTTTCAAAGTTCAACAAGGCACATAGAAAAACCATACAATCACTGAAAATATTCATTTTTCACACTTATCAATGCTTTTTAAATATTTTCAAAGTTCAACAAATATGTTTACGTTTCAAGAAAAATTATGTACAAATCTGTGTACATATTTTTGTCTTGTACATGAATGTGAAAATTATAGCGCATTGGATGATACGTAGCATGTCTTTAAGTGATTCATGGTTGAAATCAAATAACGGTAAAGTACGCGATAAAGTTGAAGTGGTGACTGATCGTGACGCCTTGTCTGTTCGCATATCACCAAAGGGGAAAATGGTATTCCAGTACCGGTATCGTTTTAACGGAAAAGCCAAACGCATAGATGTTGGCACGTATCCGTTAATGAGTTTAAAAGATGCCAGAATATTAGTGCAGAAATACAAAATCGAATTAGACCAGGGAAAGGACCCACTTCAGTTAAAGCTTAAGCGTGAAGATGACTATGCAAAGCAGCCGACGGTAAAGGAAATTTGTGACATCTGGTTTAACACGATTGGTATCAATAAGGTGGCATGCAAGGATGATTACCGAGCGTTTGAAATCCATGTTTACCCACGTGTCGGAAAACGCATTTGTGATGATATATCTCTACAAGAATGGTCGGAGTTGTTATTTGCAATCGTGACCAATGCAAGAACAGTGGCAGTAAAAATTCTAGGTAACTTGAAATTGATTATGCGGTGGGGGTGTATCCACGGCAAACTAAATAATCAACCGATACAGCATCTGAAAGCTGCCGATCTAAATGTTAAGAAAGTGAAGCGCTCACGTTATCTATCAGAACAAGAAGTATTCTGGGTGGTTCATGCATCACTTAGAAATAACGCGATGTCGCCAAAAAACAAGGCCATAATTATCATGCTTCTATTTTTTGGATGCCGTGTTTCAGAATTGCGATTAGCCAAAAAATCAGACTTCGACTTTCAGGAAAATATTTGGTACATCCCACCGGAAAATCACAAGATGGGGGATAGAACACACAAGCCGATTATTCGCCCCATCATTCCTCAAATTGTGCCATTTTTAAAGTATGTATTTTCATTATCGCCAGACAGTTGTGAATATGCTTTCCCTAATTTAAAAGGAAAGAAATACACCAGGCTAGAGAAGGGATTTCAGACCACAATTCCAATGTATGTCGGGAATAGTATTAAAAAAATATTTGATGTTGAGATTGAACAGTGGTCAACCCACGATTTGCGCAGAACAATGAGAACACATATTTCAGAACTTGCACCACCGCATATTTGTGAAATTATGCTTGGGCATGGTTTACCGGCGGTATGGGGAACATATGACTTGCATGAGTATTTGAGTGATCAGGCGCAAGCTTATGAAAAGTGGTTTTATAAGCTTTGCGCCATACTGGATAATTATGAGCGATTTGACATTAAAGGCTGTATATCAAGCGACTCAAGCAATCCGTTTCTTTCCTCCCATAATGCTACAGCTTTGATACCGTAGCGACTGCTTGATTTGCCATGTGCTTTGATTAGTGGCTCAGGGAAATCTTTTCTACTACGCCAGTTAATCAAAGTACCCTTGGATATACTGTATCGCTCCAAGAGTTCAGGAGTCGAAATATATAATCCCATCACAATCCCTCCAATTTCTTATCTGTCTCAAGACAACTTTCAACATCTGCGATGGCTCCGCGAAGCCTTTCTGTTTCTGGATTTATCCAGCGCAAAATAGACTGACGTTGCAATTCCTTCTTAGCCAAATCAAGCCCACCATAAGACTCAACCAACTCACGACTTTCAACAAGGCGTTTTAGGTCGTCCATTTTTACCAATTCATTCAACTGAACTTTGATATGAGATACACACGTATTTTCATTAATAAACATTCTCCCATCATTGGTGACATGGGTATGATTCGGATAATCTCGAACTAAATTTCTTGTATATTGGAGACCATGCTCTTTCATGAACTTATTCGCTTTCATGACACCTCCTTCAAACTCTGCAAGATAGTAAAAGGCAACTTCACGTCAACGCCTTTCACTTCATTCCGTTCCACATAATCGTTAAAAACTTCATACGCCAATTCAACTTCTTCACTGTTCAACTCAATCCCAGTACCGCCAATTTTACGAGCTGCTAAAGATTCAATGAGGTCTTTGGCTTGTTCTAGTTTTTCAGTCATTGGCTGGCACTCCACGAACGATTTTCACAGTGGTTGATCTACCATCTTCACAATTAAGAGTGATGTTTAAATCATTCTTGCCATCATCTTCCCAGGTGAAAGTTTTAATTTCAGCACCTGTTGGCTCTATGCCTAACACCTCCAATCCAGCCTTAAATTCAGACATATGATTTGCCATTTCATTTAAGCAAGCATGGATTCGATCTGAAGGAATCTTTAAGAAATCACCAATGGATTCAATTTTATAAACATTAGTCATTGGTTGGCTCCTGTGCTTCGATCGCTTCTTCTTCGGTATCAAAAAACTTAACTTCTGTACCATGACGTTTTCCAAAGGCTAGCAATGCAAAGCAAGGTTTATTGTTGATTTCAATAACCTCAAGACATTCAACCTTAACAATCGTATTAATGTCATTGTCACTGGTAATGGCATCTTTTATTCCATCAATACAGGTCCACTCATCCCAATTTTTTAACTTGAAGTAGTGGTTTGTATTGGATTCAGTTTTTTCTACAAACCCTTCCGGCACCGCTTGGGCTTTGGCTGCTTGCTCGATAGCATTTGCGAAGTCATAAACATAAGCGTTCAAATCCATATTTCCGCTTGCTTGTTCTTTTAATTTGAAGCCATTCGCCAAAGCTAATTCTTTAATTTTTTGAATTTCCATCACGCCACCTTCAATTTATGTGTTTTATCTTTAAGTTTTGCCATCAGGATGCACGTCTCATTTGTGTCTGGCGTGGCAAGCTTTGAAAAAGATTGATTCAATCGAGCAAGTTCAGCTCTGGTGATCAGCATCAGATTATCTAACCGACAGTCCTGCTTGTTCATATTCTTAAAAACAAGGACATGGTTGTCAGGGACTGGTCCATGTTGTTGCTCCCAGATCCACCTGTGCTTCAACTCAAAAACATTCGGCTCAGCCGTTTTAATCTCGACATAACCATCAACAGTGATTCGCTCATAACCAACCGGCCTGTGGTTGAAAGGAGTATTGCCTTTCTTAAACGATGTTGAGTTGGCACTGGTAAGTCCTTTTACTCCAGCATTCCAAGTTTTATGACCAGGTGAAAAACAACCGTTTCGGCCAGTCTTTAACCCCATGCGTAAACACTTTGCTTTTATGCTGTCCACTGAAAGGCTGTAGCCAAATTTCTCATTAAATTTGCAAGTTAGCTCAGCACGTGGCGTTTCCTCATGCTGACGTAAAAACATCAGCATTTCTTCGGTGTATTTGATCGGTTTACCTTTCGACATATCACACCTCCAGATTCATATCACCAACTGCAATCTGTGGTGCTTCCTGATTCGAGTTAAGGCCTTTGTATTGAGCCACCAGTTTCACAGCTTCCAATTGAGTTTTGTGTGCATCCACAATCTGCTCACTCACTTGTGAAATGACTTGGGCGCGCTTAACTTCAGAATCCAGGCTATCCTTATCAGCCTTTGCCAAGCGATCCAGTTGATCAAACAGGTGCTTGTTCAAATCTTTTAATGTGCTCATGCTGCATCTCCAAAAGGGTTATATTTCTTAAATTCTTCAAACAATTGAGTTGCTGGCTTGTTCAATCGACCATTCGCCATAATCATCACGTTACGCGGGAAATTTCTGCCAAATGCCTCGCAATAGAACAAAACGCCTGACGCATTTGTCACGCCCTTATAGCCAATACTGACAAGCCAGATAATGAAGGCTTCGCTCATGAGAGGGTGAACGCGAGTTAATTTTTTCATGCCGCAACCTCCTTTGGATTCAACTCAAAAATGATCTGGTCAATTTTTTGATTAAACTTAATCACTGATTGCTCAATCCCTGCGATATCCAAATCTTTTGCAAACACCCGAATAATCACCAACTGCAAATATTCAGGCAGGCGAGGGTCATAACTCACAAAGTCACACCACTTACGACGAGTACAGGCCAATTGCCAAGTAATTTGAGGAATATATTCACCCGGTACTTCTTTGGTTAAAACAGTGTTTAAATGAGTCTGTGAATTAGGACACTTCACTTCTAGCTGTCCATCTTGATCAACCAGACCATCAGGACTTGCACCACTCATTTTGATAGCAGGATGGTCAACCAATCCGGTGCCAACCACGAAATTACCTGTCTCATTTTCATAGGCAGTAATTGCATGGACTTCCTGATCAATGCCCCACTGCATTGCCGAGTTAGTAAAGGATTCCTCCTGAACGCCAGTAAGGCGCTCAGTCAGAATAGTTAAGGTTAAAGCGTTATATGCTTTGCCAGTTTTAGGCTTGGCACCAATATCTTTGACACGACTTGCTGTAACCTTTCCGCATCGATCGGCATGCCAATCTTCACTACGCTGGAGAGTGGTCATAAACTTCCCCTTGGCGTGTTAATGCTTGGTCTGCAAGTTCTGCGATTGCTTTTAAATCTTCAGCATGATTAGTCCAGAACATCTTTTTGCAATCACCTTTCGGCAAAGCAATGTAAGCAGCCTGTAGTCGTGCAGATCCATATTGAGCTTCAGTATTCAAATGACTTAAATGCTCATCTTCAAATACTTGATATGCTTCATTTGATTGCGCTACCTTAGGTGTCACATCAATTTCAGCACCATCCTGAAGCTCATCAACTGTATACACACCAAGTAATACATCAGGGGTGTGAAGTCGCGCCCACTTCTTAATAGCTAAATAAGCAAGCTGTTGCTTAGGGTCATTTACCCAGTTTGGTGAATTTCGAGTAGTACCCACTTGAGCAAAAGATATATCAAGGATACGTGGTTGAGATTCACCTTTAATTGTTGCCCAAACTCGCACACCATGCTGACCAGACTTGGAGGTTTTGCCATCAACCTTGTCCCAATTTTCGCCATACCATTCATAATCAGGGCGACCAATGATAGGGGCGCGAGAGATGATTACAGCATTCACAAGTTGCGCTTCATAACCTAAGTTGCCATTCACTAGGTGGGTCTTTTGAGCCACTGCAAAAGGATTCATTCCCCACTGCATTGCTTGCATTGTCACCGCCAAGCAGTCACCAGAATTACCCTGTAAATGCTTAGGCACAGTGATTACTGCTTTGCACATGAAGTCAGCGAAAGCGACCATGTTCTGCATTGCCATTGGATCCAAGATCAATGCAGATGATTGTGAGCTAACAGGTAAAGCAGGGGTTTGGGTGTTAAGTTCTAATGGTGCATTCATATTCTTCTCCAAAGCAGCCGTTAAGCTGCCATCTCCATTTCAAATTTTTCTATACAAATCCACTCAAGCTGTTGATTCAATTTTTCAACTTGCTGAGCTGTCAGCTGTAATTTTTGACCATCAGTCAGATTCACATCATGGCGAAGTACTGAAATAGGCGTGTTCTGATCAATTTCCAATTTGGTGTAATCCACTTCAACATCGTTCTGCGGATCATTGGTCTTATTCACACAAGTCGAATCAGTCAATTCATCAGCCTGAGCTTCACAATCAATCTCGACACAACCGTATTGCAAAGTGAATCGAACCATGTCGGCATCCACTTCGATACTGTCATCCTTGATCCAAAAGATAGGGAAGCAAGGCGCGAACAATTCAGGTTTAGCGTGCATGTTCATTATTAATACTCCCCACTAAACTCGGTGATTTCTGTTGAACCATCAATTTCAATGTTTTCGCCAAATTTTTCACAAGCTTTTTCAACTGCTTGATCGTCATTTTCTGCCTGAACAGTTACAAACTCATAAGCCACAACTTTTACGACATAAGTTCTCATCGAGCACCCCCAACAATCGCAGCATTAATTTTTTCAATTTCAGAACGGTCGATGTACGCATTAATCGTTTCGTCATGACGAACTACATTAAGGATGTCCAGGAATTCCACCGAAGCATCATCAAGCTTGTATTCAACAAATATTTCATACTCGTCGGCTTGAACTTTTGCGGTGCAGTATTCTTCGCAGAACTTATCAACCATCACATATGAATCACTGGTGATAATGACTTGTGGTTGTTCTTTCGGCTGTTCAGATTGAAAGGCGAATGCGGTGGCAATAACGGCTGTTAAACCGATTGCAAATGCAGTCTTGAATAGATTTGGTTTTATGTTCATAATAATCTCACTCACAGTAAGGTGTGGGTCATGCCTCAAGTTGTTCTAGCAACGTTGGGGCTTTTTATTGTCTACGAGCTAAATATCGCATTTCCGATATTTATAGTCAATAGGTAATCCGATAAAAATATAGAAAAACCGATATTATTTTTTTAATTGCATTTTTAAAGACAAAAGAAAACCCGCCGAAGCGGGTTGATCTGATAGCTTTAGTTCTAAATTGATTCTATTTCTTCAAAATAGTTGTTTACCGCCTGAACCCATTTAGGTATTGATTCAAAATTTTCCAATTTTGGAACATCACCAAACATAATCACTATATTTTGTGGCACCGGGTATTTAATGTTTCTCTTTTTAGCCACAGCCGCCACATACTCATCAAAGGATTCAAAATCAACAATCTTTGGATGGTATTTATTTTTTATTAGTTTCTTATAAGTAAAAATATAAATGGCGAGTGAAATGAGTACAGCTAAAAAAGACTCACCTGAACCATTTGATCCAATAAATGTTAAAAGTGACATAAATATAAAAACGGCAATATACTGCCAACGTGCTTTTTTTATATCACTCAATTTTAGATTCTTACTTAAAGCATAATGAATCAGCGGTATGCATGAAATAATAAAAACATTTGTAATAAAGCGAACAGAATCCATAAAACCCCCTTATTGGTTTAAATTTTGCGACTCTTTTTCTTTGCGCGATATACGTAGCGTATGCAATCCACAACCTCGCCAACAAAACGACAATTTTCATCTAACGGGATAATATTGGGTTTAAATTCAGGATTTAGGGCTTGCAGGTATTTAGAGCCATCAGTCTCAATGACTAATTTTTTGAAGGTAGCATCATCAAATCTTCTAACAACAACAATGTCGCCAGAATTCATATCACCAAATTGCAAGGTCGGATCTACAAGAATGTAGTCTCCCTCCTGGAAGTCTGGAAAATTACTTAAGCCTTGCACTTTTAAATAAAAGCACTTTTCGCAGTCACCATCTGGAAGGGGGAGCCATTCTTCAATTTGTGACATATCAACCGCTTCAACATTGGTCATTGTTCCTGCTTGTACCCACGAAAGAACGGGAGCCATGCGCACCGTTACAGGCACCACATTTGTTAAAGACTCTCCATCAAACACACCTTTCTTTAATTCTTCAGCAGTCACACCAAGCGCATTCGCCAACTCTAAAATCGAACCTGTGGATTTTGCATTGCCAGTTTCCAAGTCGGAAATAACTGACTGTTTGACACCAGATTTTTGGGCCAATTCCTTTTGAGTTACCTTTTTTGCTTTGCGTATTTTTTTTAAGTTTTCGCCCAGAGTGCTCATAAATCTAACTCAACTAACATTATCGGAATTCTGATACATATTTCAATCGGTTTGGCTATTGTATAAATATCGGAAAACCTATATATTTATAAAAATTATAGGAGGTTCCTCATGAATCAATGGCAAAAAAAGATCACTGATTTGAAAGAACAGGGATTAACCCAGACCCAGATTGCTAACGAAATTAACTGCTCTCAAAACTATGTGAGCAACTTAGAAAATGGACTATGTGGTAAGCGCCTCGGATACGAGATGGGCAAAAATCTTGAAAAATTATGGGCAAAACATTGCTCACCACACAAAGTTGCATAGGTGAATTTATGAGTCTTGAAAAGAAATCTACACATGTTCGTTTATCTCCCGAAATCCATGAGCGAGCTAAAACACTCGCTTTAATCAAAGGTAAAGACCTTGCCCAGTACCTAGCATTCCTTATCGAAAAAGAAATCGTTGGTGAGTGGCATGTTCTTAATTTACAAGCAAAATCTTTTGAGCGCTTGGGATTAGGAGCTTTAGTAAGGGATTTGAGTACTGAGATCAGCTTTGCAGAGGGATCGGAAGGGATTCACAGGGATTTAGGCAAAGAAAAAGCCTGATCGAGGGGATCAGGCTTTTGTATTCACTTCGACTGGAGAGAAGAAAATGAACATGAAATCAAATTTAGCACAAAGGCAGGAGATTGACAACGATATACCGTTGCATCCATCGACTGCTAAAAAATTAGAGCGGCAAGCTATGTCGAAGAAAGATGAGGGGTACTCACCTTTACCTAATTTCATCTGTGATGAGGGGTATTTAGCCGCACTAAGCGGTGATGCAATTAAATGCATCGTTCTCTTGAATAGACACATTAAAGGATTTCACCTTGAGCAAAAAGCCATGGGTGAAGTTTTAGTAATGAAGATCACTGGAATTAAGGATAAAAGAACTGTACGCAAATGCATGGCTGACTTGGCTAAATTTCAACTAATCAGCATCACCAAATCAATGGGCAAAAGTAGTGCCTACACATTAACTCTAGATGATCGAATCTCTATTGAAGCAGTAACATCAAATGTCACTACATCTCATGTAGTTACATCAAATGTAGTTACATCTCATGTCACCACACCAGTGACATCAAATGCTACTACACCAGTAGCATCAAATGTACCCACCACTAGTGACATCAAATGTCACTCTGTAAAAGAAATAGATTTAAAAGAAAATATTAAAGAAAACTTTAAAGAGGAAATCACACAAGAAAATTCAGTCGATGCAGTTTTAAATCTCTGGACACCTGATCTCCATTCTTTGAATTCTTGGTTGCAAAGATCAGGCGAAATGCCAATGACTCAAGAACTGGTCAACCAAGTCTTACTTGAGATCAATGCTCACTACGAACCACGTTTGAAATCAGGTCAACTTACTGACAGCCAGATGTATGCAAACTTTGTGAAGTGGATGAAACGCAAGTTTACTCAAAAACCAAAATCTACTTCTGAAAAACAAGACAACCGCAACGTCAACGACGCATGGAACAACATTCCTGAATTCCAAGGAGAGATTGCATCCGTTGAGATACCGGAGGATTTTGTATGAATACCATGGCTTTGCTTACAGACGGTTTTCAGAAGGTTCAAGTATTCTGCGCTGAACACAACATGGCAAAAGTTCAAGCAGGTCCAAATCAGATTTGCCCGCAATGCGCCATAGACCTGGTGGAAGCTCAAAACAAAAACCGTCAGAAAGAAATTGATCAGATGGTACGTGAGAAGCATTTTGCAGGTGCCATGCTTCCAGAACGTCACGCTGAATCAGGTTTTAAAAATTACATCGTTCAGCATGCAGGACAGAAAAACTCACTTAACCAATCAATCTCATACGCTAAAAACATCCTGATTGGCGCTAAAAACAACTTTGTCATGGTGGGTAAGACTGGCGTAGGGAAAACCCATTTAAGTTGCGCTACAGCTCGCACGTTGCTCAACAAGGGTATGTATGTTCGCTATATCACAAGCGAAGAGATGGCCCAAAAAATCATGCGTGCTTGGGATAAGGACACCAAAGACGCAAGTGAAAGATCAGTGATTTATGAATTCACTCAATACGATTTATTGATTCTGGATGAGTACGGATTGCATGACCGGGATAAGCGTTTAGAGCTTGTTCACAAAGTTTTATACGCACGTTATGACGCAATGAAGCCAACCATGCTGATTTCAAATTTCACATTGGCTGAACTTCAAAAAGATTTAGGAGACCGTCTTTGGTCTCGATTCCAGCAAGGTGGATTGACGGTAGTTGAATGCAACTGGGCGGATCAGCGTTTAGGGCGAGTAGGGGGTGGGGTGTGAATTTTAACTTACTTCCTCATGAATTAATTATTGATAACTTTGCTGGTGGTGGGGGAACTTCTACTGGTCTAGAGCAGGCATTTGGGCGACCAGTGGACATTGCAATAAATCATGATCCAAAAGCATTGGCAATGCATCGTATCAATCACCCAGATACTAAGCACTATTGTGAAAGTGTTTGGGATATAGATCCAATTGAAGTCACTGGAAATCAACCAGTAGGCCTTGTTTGGTTATCACCAGATTGCAAACACTTTTCTAAAGCGAAGGGAAGCAAGCCAGTTGAAAAGAAAATTCGTGGCTTAGCTTGGGTTGCATTACGTTGGGCTGCAAAGGTTCGCCCTCGAGTAATCATGCTGGAGAATGTCGAAGAATTTAAAACATGGGGTGATTTAGGTGCTGATGGTAAACCTTGTCCAAAACAGAAAGGACGTACCTTTAATTCATTTGTGAATGCACTTAAACGTCAGGGTTATTCAGTTGATTATCGTGAATTACGTGCTTGTGATTATGGATCACCAACAATTCGTAAACGATTCTTTTTAATTGCTCGTCGTGATGGCTTATCGATCAAATGGCCTGAACCTACACATGCCCATCCTGATTCCAACCAGGTGCAAAAAGGACTTTTGAAACCTTGGCGCACAGCAGCAGAATGTATCGATTGGTCACTTGATTGCCCAAGTATCTTTACACGTAAACGGCCATTGGCCACAGCTACACTTGAACGTATTGCAGGTGGCTTAAAGAAATTCGTTTTTAATAATCAAAAGCCATTTGTTGTGAATGGTATCGCACCAGTATTAACAGAATGTGCCAATGCATCTAATAAACGTTCAATGCCAATTGATGAGCCATTAAGAACCATCTGCGCTCAAACAAAAGGTGGTCACCATGCGCTAATTTCTGCTTTTTTAGCCAAGAACTACACAGGTGTGATTGGTAGTGGCTTGAGAGAACCAGTACATACAATTACAGCCAAAGATCACAATTCACTTGTAGTTAGCCATTTATCAAAAATGAAAAACGGCTGTATTGGTCAGGATCTTGACGAACCAATACATACACTCACAACGGTTAATCAATTTGCAGAAGTACGTGCTTTTTTAACAGCATTTTACGGCAATGAAAAAGACGGTAATTCAGTAGATGAGCCATTACGCACAATTCCAACACGTGATCGTTTTGGATTGGTCACGATTGGACAGCAGGATTATGAAATTGCAGATATTGGTTTTCGTATGTTGCAACCGGTTGAGCTGTTTAAAGCGCAAGGCTTCCCAGATTCATACATTTTTACTCATGGTACCAACGAGCATGGTCAGCAAATTTCATTAACAAAAACTGAGCAAACACGAATGGTTGGGAACTCAGTGCCGCCTGACCTTTCTAAAGCTTTGGTAGAAGCGAATTTCAAACACGAAGAGAAATATCGAGGTGCCGCATGAACCTATCAAAACAAGAATTTCTAAACGTGGGTGAATCAGCCAAATACATTCAGGACAAACGCAAATTGCGTGCTGAACTTGAAACCGAAATGGCTAAGTTTTTGGCGAATGGTGGGGAAATTAAACAAGCAGAAATCCAAGTCCATAAAACAAACCATGGCACCAGTGACACTTATAGAAAATTGGGTTGCCGCTGCGACAAATGTATGCAGTGGGCTTTAAAAGCGGGAGTGGTTAAAACAACTCAATTGAAAGGGGTGAACGCATGAAAAAAACAAAGCAAAAATTATCTGCAACTTGGGAAATTCTATCCACAGCTGAATACGTGGAAGAACTGGATCGTGATGTGAATGATGATGACCTGGTGAAGATTTACCAGGGTTCATTTGTTCCGTTGTTTTTGGCTCATCGTGTAGACCGTAAGCAAATCTGGAATGTTGTGATTAAAACGACTGCCAAGGCTGATGACGGAACTATCCATGAGCATGAAATGGAATGGTCATTTAACAAGTTGATGAGCATCAAAGAGGTGATTAGTGGCGCAAAGCATATCAAGGTTGAGCGTGACGGCTTGAAGTTACGCTGGACCGGCGTATCTGACCAATGGATCAAGGCAGTGGATGAGGACTTAAAAGGACTTACAGCAGTGAGTGCATGGGCTACTGCAACGTGTGTCGGAATGGTTGAGCAAGTGAATCCGGCTGCAACTTTATTAAATCGCATTCAAAGGATGGTGGTGGCATGAACTTAATCGAAAAATTAGGGTTAGTGGTTGGTGATCAAGTGCAATACACAGGCTCTGTTGATACGACAATCTACACAGTAAAAGAGGTTCATCAAGATTTTGTTGTGGCAAGCGGTGGTGCATTTGATTTTTTAACCATGTTTAACGATGAGATTCGGAAAGTTAAAAGTTTGGAAGCTAACCATTGCAGCGATATCCGTAATCACATTAGCCCGAATACAAAGGTGAGTGAGAGATGAGTGAGCCTAAGCGCATTTTAAGAGAGCAGTTTATTGAACACTTCCTTTTTGACTACACCGACAAGGATGAATTTGAGATTCAAATGCTCTCAGAAATATTTGAGGGAATTTATTATCAAAAAGATAAACACTTCAAACCTGAAAGTAAGTATTGGCAGGTCTTTCGTTGCTTGCAGGACCAACAGGCCAAAATTAATCAACACCAATTAGAGATCCATGCCCTCGGACAAGCAAATCTAAATCAGGCAATGATGCTGGCTAAAAAACAGGAAGAAATCGACAGCCTTAAAACCCAACTCAACAACATGGAGGCTTGTTATATCGGGGTGAAAAAAGAGCGGGATGAGTTGCAGGATAAATCTCAGTGTATTCGAAATCTAGTTGATCAAAGAAACCTTGCCGAAAATATGCTTCGCAAAATATCAATAGTGGCTCAAAAGAAGCTACCCACATTTGGTACAGCACTTCGTTTCAATGATGAGGTGAGAGAAATCCTGCGAGGTGAGCATGAGTAATCTTGAGGCTGTTTTTGTGGGCCTCATCTGTATGGCGATGGGGTTTTTCTTGGGTTGGTTGGTGGGGAAGTGAGTATGAATAATCATCTTAAAACACTAATTGGTTTTAAAAATGGAACAAAGAAAATTGCAAAGGATTCTTTTTACGACCTATGGGATGCATGTGATGAGCTTATCAGTGCTTTCAAGACAATCGGGAAAGTTGTTTTTGTACTGATTATTTGGTTATTCAGCCTTGTTCTGGTCTGCATATTACCCCTAGCAACGTGGTTGCGCTTGAAATGGGAGCGAGAGCATGAAGCCGCAGTGGAGAAAGCAGAACGTGAATATATGGAGCGCATGACTTGTTTGCATCAAAAGGATGGTGCCAATGACATCAATCTCACTCGCTGAATATCGCAAACAGTATGGCGGTGGTCGTAAGACTGCCACCAAGCGCAACAAATTTAACGCTGTGAAGATTGAAAAGGATGGAATGAAGTTTGATAGCCAAAAGGAATACAAACGCTATATCGAGCTTACAGCGCAAATGCAGAGAGGTGAAATTCAAGATTTACAGTGTCAGGTCAAATTTGAGTTGGCACCCAAAGTAAAAATTGCAGGTGAAAAGAGGGCTAAGCCTGCTTTGAGATATTACGCAGATTTCACATACCTGAAGGATGGGGTGCAGATTGTTGAGGATGTGAAGTCGGTAGCAACAAGAAAGTTAGCAAGTTATAGATCTAAAAAACACTTGATGAAATCAGTACACGACATAGACATTAGCGAAGTTTAAGGGGTTTGGGATGAATGCAGTAGCGGATAAGTTTGAACAATTTGAATGGTTGACTCGTGGCATCTCTGCTAAGACAGCCAATTATGAACCGAGTGTTCGTGGTACGGGGGAGAAGCCTTTGAATTATGAAGATCGTTTGGGTGCTATTGCTTCAATGGATACCCAGTTGGCCAAATCAGTGACAGCTTTGATTGTGTTTGATGGTAAGTCAGAAAGTGATTATGAGTATGTGCGCAATCACCTGGCTAAAATTATGTTGGCCAATGCGACTGAAGATAAGAAGCGTGAGCCTGAGCATATTGCTATGTATCATTTGGCATGGCAGATTGCACGCATGGTTATGGATTTTGCCTTGGATCCAGATTTGGAAGATAACTATACCGCCAAAGGTCGTTTATCTTATGCAGGCATTAGCGGTAATCAGATGGGTGTAGATACCTATCGTATGACATGGAAGGGTTATGAAAAACTGATGGTACTTGCTATTGAGTCTGCTATTGATGAGGCAGCCAAGGCTATTGAGTTGTATAAGAAAAATACTTACAAAGAAATGCGAGCATAGGTATTTCGTTTTAGCGAAGACTAAGGTATAGTTTTACTATACTGGCCGTATTACGGTTTGACCAAATATTAAAGCTCATCGAAAGGTGGGCTTTTTTGTTTCTGCAGAAACCATATAGTTTTAAAAGGTGGGTATTACTTGAGACTGGCGACCTCTTAACACGTTCAGTTGTGAGCCATTAAAAACAACACTACCAAGTCAGTTATCTGGAAATACCGTATAACTGATTTTTAATGCCCTGAGAAATGCCTGTGTAAGCAATATCAGGGCACCTATGGCGGCTTCCTTTAATCAAAGTGGTTTGAAATCGGGTGCCGCCACCCAAATTCAGGAGATCCACATGCTCCAATTCTTTCGAAAGTTATTCTGCCTTCATGCTTATGAGTTCGATTACGACCCAAAGCGTGGATATGTCCAAGAATGCCGTAAATGCGGTAAAGATGATTAAATAATTTCTCTATTGCCGGACGTATTACGGCACACAAAACCCCGCTCAATATGCATTATTGGCGGGGTTTTTCTTTTCTTATTTGAACTATCCGGAAATACCGGAAGGTTGGGATTTCCTATGGACAAAGTAGAAGCAAAACGGAATATCGAAAAATACGAAGCTGAAATCACCAAATGGCAAGCCCTGTCACGCGGATTAATGTCACGCGATGAAATGATGCTTGTTGATAAGAAGATTGCCCAATTCAAGGAGCGATCAAAGAATTTAAGAAATATGCTGCATGCGTGATGCCAAGCGATTAGCTGCGGTTCGATTATTGCCATGTGTGAAGTGTGGAAATCCTGAATCACAAGCGGCTCATAGTAATTGGTCAGAACATGGCAAAGGCAGGGGTATTAAAGCAGATGATGCTTATACCATTCCATTGTGTGTGAAATGCCACCAGTGGCTAGACCAATATCAATACATGAATCGTGATGAGTCGAAAGCATGGTTTATGCAGATGCTTGGGAAGACTGATCGGATGTTGAGTGTGGAAGATAGAGAGGTGTTTTGATTAAGTCAGAACACGCCAGGCTCGACCAATGCAAATTATGATCAATGAAATGCATAGATAAAGAAGAAACTCACCTGATGTGGAGTTGGCCTGATCTAGTCTGTAGTAATAGATAATGAATCCTAAAAATAAGATGCCAATGAGATAAAGCATTACGGTTTCTTGATTTTGTAATTTTGCATCATGATAAGTTTTAAGGAGAGGAAATGCAAAAAGCCGTGTTTCCTATTCAATCAAAAGCAGACATTGATAAGGCAGTCAACTTCATAGATTCCAATTACACTCAGGCGATTAATGAGGGCAAGCCGTTAAGAGTGGTGATTGATCAGAAGCAGGATGACCGGTCAGCAGCTCAGAATAGATTGTATTGGATGTGGTTAGGTCAAATCGAAAAGAAGAACGGTACACACAAAGATCAATTGCATTTTGAGTTTAAAAAGAAATTCTTAGTTTATATCTATCGTCGTGATGATCAGGAATTTGCTGAGACATGCAAAGCAATTGCTATGTTGAAGCAGAATGAATGTGAAGAATACAGAGTGATTGCAGAGCAAGTGATAAGACTTTGCAGTACGACCAAGTTAAGCGTCAAGCAGATGACTGAATATTTGAATTGCGTACATGATTTTACTGTTACACAGTTAGGTATTCATTTGACTGTGCCAGATGATTTGAAGTGGTGTTGGGTAGAGTAGATTTCATGTTATATATATTCTTCAGATAATTAGGAAGAATGAAAAATGTTAGTTCAAGTGGATGATGCGGTTATTAACACTGATCAAATTTTATTTATTAATATTAATGATAAAAACAACTCTATAAAAATCTTTTTTTCTGAGGAAGTTTATAGATCAGTCTCTTTTCCAAATTATGACGACTTGAATCGTTTTTTGGGATTTATGGGACGTGAAAAAATATTTGCATAGAAATGATTTAATAAAGACCTCCTCCGGGAGGTTTTTTAATGGGTGAAGATTATGAAAAGACCATATCCACCTGAACAAGATCATCACTTTGATGACGATGAAGAATTTATGGAAAGTGGTGGTCTTCTTCATTTTGAGCCAGCCAATAACGATTTATGGCCATGGATTAAAGAGACCTTTCTTCATGAGTGGGCAGCACTCCATAACCCTGACCATGAACACTTATTGAGTTTGGATATTCCTGATATCTCTTTCCTTTGGGCTTACAACACATGTGAAGCAAAAGAGAAGCGTGTGCTTGGTCAGACTGAAAAAGTAATGATCAATGTGGGTGGTTGGAAGAAAAGTCGTCAGGAAGTGCAATACATAGAATGGTTTGGTGATGTGCCTGATTTTCTTATTACATTGGATGCGCGTGTGTGCCAAGTGATGAGTGATGTGGATTTCATGGCTTTAATAGAGCATGAGCTTTATCACATTGGACATAAGCGCAATAAGAACACTGGTGAGTTTGAATATACATCTATGGGTGAGCCTCGATTATTTTTACGTGGTCATGATGTTGAAGAATTCCACGGAGTTGTCCAGCGTTACGGTGCATCACCAGACGTCCAAAAAATGGTAGAGCTTGCAAACAATGGTCCAACTATATCTCGGGCTAATATTGCTCATGCATGCGGTACGTGTTTATTGAAACTTGCGTAGGAGAATTCTTTACGTAGCTATACAAAGGGGTGGTTATGGCAAAACTCACTGAACCTATGAAAATCTTTATAGTTCAAAGTCTTGCTTGTTTTGAAACACCTCAACAAGTCGCCGACTCTGTAAAGAATAATTTTAAGGTTGAGATCGAAAGAATGCAGTGCGCAAATTACGATCCGACCAAGCCAACTGGCGCAAAGATGAGTCAGAAATTAAAGGACTTGTTTTATAAAACCCGAAAAGATTTTAGAGCAAATGTTGAGGATATTCCTTTAGCCAACAAAGCATTTCATTTTAAAGAACTCCAAAAAATGTATGACGATTGGGGCAAGAATAAAATGATGAAAGCTAATGTTTTAAAACAAGCTCAAGGATTGATTCAAATGGGTGGCTCATCTGCTAAGGGTGGTATATCAGCTAAAGAAGAAGTAGAGCTTCAGATCAAAAGGTTAGAGCTTGAAAAACTTCAACGTGAAGTAAATCCACCGAAAGAACGCCCACCAGAAGAAGACTACAAATTACCTTTGGAGCCTGACGAGGAGATACCGCGTGAGCCAATTCTTTAATCCTCCTGATGGCGCAGTAAAACTTACACCAAAGCAAGCAAATATTTATTTATGGGGATGGCAGCCTGAAGCGCGTTTTCGTGATGCTGTATGCGGTCGTCGTTTCGGTAAAACCTTTTTAGCTAAGGCTGAAATGCGTCGAGCTGCACGATTGGCAGCAAAGTGGAATGTGTCGGTTGAGGATGAGATCTGGTATGCAGCGCCCACTTTTAAACAGGCAAAGCGTGTTTTCTGGAAACGATTAAAACAGGCAATTCCGGCCTCATGGCGTGCAGGAAAACCAAACGAAACTGAATGTACGATCACCCTAAAAAGTGGCCATGTCATTCGTGTAGTTGGCCTTGATAACTATGACGACCTTCGTGGATCTGGTCTATTTTTTCTGATCATTGATGAATGGGCTGACTGTAAGTGGGCAGCATGGGAAGAAGTACTTCGCCCGATGCTCTCAACCTGTAAGTACATTGTGAATGGTATTCAGCGTGTTGGTGGTCATGTCTTAAGGATTGGTACACCAAAAGGTTTTAACCATTGCTATGACACTTTCATGGATGGCCAGCCTGGACATGAACCAGATTGCCGCAGCTTTTCATATACATCGCTGCAGGGTGGAAATATTCCTGAATCGGAAATCATTGTTGCCAAGCGCAAGATGGACCCGAAAACATTCAGTCAGGAATATGAGGCAAGTTTTGAAAGTTATCAGGGTGTTATTTATTACTGCTTTAACCGGGTACTTAATAGCTCAAATGAAACAGTTCAAGATGGTGACACGCTTCATATCGGCATGGACTTTAACGTTACAAAAATGGCTGCTGTGGTTTATGTGCGTCGTGGTGACACCATGCATGCAGTAGATGAGTTTGTGAATCTATTTGATACACCTGCAATGATTGAAGCGATTAAAGAGCGGTATCCAAAGCATTCAATTGGTGTTTATCCAGATGCTTCAGGTGATAACCGCAAATCAAACAATGCAAGTGAAACAGATATTGCGATGCTGAAAAAAGCAGGACTTAAGGTTTATGTGAATGCATCTAACCCGGCTGTAAAAGATCGTATCAACTCCATGAATTCATTGCTCTGCAATACATTGGGTGAAAGACGCTTGTTTGTGAATACATTCAAGTGTCCGCACTTTGCGAAATGCCAGGAGCGTCAGATTTACGACGAGAATGGTCAACCAGATAAAAAAGCAGGATTTGACCACATGAATGATGCGGGTACTTATCCAATTGCTTATCTATTCCCGATTAATAAAAAGGCTGTAGGCATTCGTAGAATTCGCGGTATGGCTTAAACATTTTGCACCTCTCGGGGTGCTTTTTTATTGGTGTATTTATGGCTGTTACAGATCAACATCCGCAGTATATTGCTGCAAAGAAAAGCTGGCAGGTAATGCAGGATGCTGTAGCCGGTGAAGAAACTATTAAATTGGCAACGACCCAATATCTATCAAAATCAGCAGGGATGGTTGAGGCGGAAAAGCAGGGTGATCTAACCGGTGAAATTTATAAAGGTTATGTCTCTCGTGCTCAATATCCTCTATGGGTTCAAGATTCATTACGAACGATGATCGGTCTTGTTTCTAAACTGAATCCCGAAATCAATTTGCCTGGCAGCTTGATGGTTGGTTTAAGTGAGAATGCTACTAATGATGGATTTGGGTTGAAGCAATTATTCATTCGAGTTGTATTGGAATTGCTCGAATATGGACGCTGTGGTCTTTTGGTTGATGTAGATGAGGATGGGAAACCATATTTCGCACTTTATAACGCTTTATCTATCATCAATTGGAAGGAAAACAATGTTGGGGGTCGTCGAGATTTAAACCTTGTAGTGCTCGAGGAGCAATTCGAGAATAGTGAAGATGAATTTAGTCATAGTACCAAGACTGTTCAACGGGTTTTAGGCCTAAAAGATGGCTCTTTAAATGTACGGCTATTTGATGGTAGCACCGAGCAAGATAAAACACCGACACTTGGCAGTAATAGTTTGAATTTCACACCTTTTGTATTCTGTGGAACAACAGACAATGCCCCAAGCGTGGGCACTGTACCGCTACTTACCATGGCAAAGGCAGCATTAAAGTATTATCAGTTATCAGCAGATTACTTTCAGTCTTTACATCATACAGCTCATCCACAACCATGGATTAGTGGATTGGATGATAACGATGATCTTACTGTGACTGGTGTGATGGCAGCATGGTTTCTTCCTAAAGAGTCGAAATGTGGATACCTAGAAATCACTGGGGTTGGTATCGACAAAACCAAAGCTGAAATGGATGCACAGAAAAATGCAGCATTAGAAGCAGGGGCTAAAGTTATTGATACCAATACGCAAGAGTCGGGTGAAGCACGTCGGGCTAGACAGGATGACCAGCATGCAAGCTTACATAGCATTGTCATGTGTGCAGCTGAAGCAATTGAGCAGGCAATCAAATATGCAGCTCAGTGGTTAAAGCTGGACCCGTCAAAATATACATTCAGTGTTAAGCCAGAATTCAGCTCTACCGCATATGACATCGAATTGGCTAAACAACTTTATGAAGGCGCCATTGCTGGTAAAAACTCATTCCAGACTTATTGGGAATACATTGCGACGGGTAATTTGCCAGAGCATGACTATAAGGATGAGGTGGCGAGAGTTGAACAAGAAAATGCGGGTGCTTTACCGGGTATGAACTATGAACGACCAAATAGCGCAACGAGCAATACTTAGTGCTTTAAGCCAACATTCAGCCTATAGCTATCGAGCTTCGACTCGAGCTGTAAATGAAGTTTTAAGCCGATTTTACGGCCTGTCCAATAAGATGGTGTTAGAGCTACGTGAGCTATTTGAAAACCTCTCTGATGCTGAAAGGATCGCATTGGCGAGTGGTCAATACACTACAGATCAATTGAAAGAAATTCGAAGCCTGCTGAATGATCGATTTAAAGAGATTTCAGTTGAGGTGCCAGAGACCTTTCATCAATCAGCGGTCAGTATGGCAGTGTATGAAGCATCTTACGTCAGTCAATTGATGACAGGTGCAGCAGCTTCGGTCAGTGGGGAGCAGCTTTATAAAAAAGCAAAGTCTACTCCATTGGCAGGCGGCCAGCTCATTAATGAAATGTTTGGCTTTGTACTAGATAAGGCTCGAAAGCAGGTTGAATATGCAATTCGTGACGGTATCAATCAGGGCCAGACGAATCTGGAAATCATTACCCGTATTCGTGGCAAGCGAACCAAGGTAGGCAATCAATACGCTTATGTTGGTGGTATCTGGGATGCGACCAAGGTAGAGATTGAACGAACAGTCAGGACGGCTCGAAGCCATGTGGCAAATATCTCATATGACGATACCTGGAAAGCTTTAGGTTTTACTCATGTGAAATTCGTCAGCACATTGGATGGCAGGACTTCTAAACAGTGCGCGTCATTAGATGCCAATGTCTATGACATCAATAAGGCTTATCCAAAACCGCCACTTCATTATAACTGCCGGTCTGTACTGGTCGGCTGTGATGCTGATGGTGATATTGCCGATAAGCGTCCTTTTGTAATGGATGAGCGTAAGGTCAAGGATATTCCAAAGGATGAGCGTAAAGACCTGATTGGTCAACTTGATGCCAATACATCGTTTAAGAAATTCTTTGACCGGACCGATGAGTTTTTCCAGAAAGAATGGCTCGGCCCAGCACGCTACAAGCTCTACAAAGAAGGCAGGTACAGCATTGATAAGTTTGTCGATCCGCAAGGTGCTATGTACACGCTGGATGAGTTGAAGGCGCTGGATGCGAAGACGTTTAAGGAGTTGGGATTGTGAGGCAAATAACATCGGTTTTAGATATTAGTGAGATTCGCCATATCTTGAGCATGGATCTCGTTTTAATTCCATTTCGCGCCAACGCTGTGCGTAGACAAATGATGTGGATTAGTCTTGGTTATTCAGTTAGAAAGCCGGTAGCCCTATGACCACACCTGAACAGCAAATCATTTACGACTTAATTTTGAAGGCTTGGACGAATGGAAAGAGTAGAAACGATTAAGAAAGGGGTTCAATTTCTCGAATATCAGGCACAACATGCCAAGTCGAATGAATCGCTCAGAAGTTACCTTATTGATTACTTGGAAATGGTGGATTGCTACGACTTTGAGTTCGAGTCGAAAGATGAGTTTAATAAGCTTATTGATCGCATCATGTCTGAGTTTAAAAAGGGTGTGAGCACCTAAACAACCAAATCCAAACCTAGACCCAAACGGGTCTTTTTTTATGCCTGCGCAAAGCTCAGGTATCTCAAATCCGCCAGGCGGTTATTCAAGGAATAAACAATGTCAGACCAAATCGATTTAGAAAATCCAGAAGTCAAAGCAGCCATTCAAAAGGCAGTTGATGAACAGGTACAGGGTCTAAAAACCAAAAACAACGATCTTATTCAAGCCAACAAAGATCTTAAAACCGAACTGGGTGGGATTAAGTCCCAACTAGAAGGTGTGGATCTTACTGCAGTTAAAGAGTTGCTCAGTAAAGCTGGTCAGGATGAAGAGTCAAAACTCATTGCCGAGGGCAAGATTGATGAAGTCATCCAGAAACGTACCGAAAAGATGCGACAGGAACATGAGCGCTTAATTTCAACTGAAAAGCAGCGTGCAGATAAAGCTGAAGCTTATGCAAATAAGTTCAAGCAGTCAGTGGTCCAAGGTCAAATCGTGCAAGCAGCAGTTGAGCTAGGGGCCTTAAACGAGGCTACAGCAGATATTGCCTTCTTGGCTCAATCTCAATTCTCTTTAGATGAAAACGGCAAGGCTGTGGCCATCGATGCAAATGGGGAAGTGATTATTGGGAAAGACGGCACCAATCCACTATCACCAAAAGAATGGGTTGAAGGCTTACGTGAGAAGAAAGCTTATTTCTGGCCTAAAGCAAATGGTTCTGGTGCACCTGGTTCGGGTACTCCAAGCAAAAAATGGTCTGACTATACAGAAGCAGAGCGAGCCACTTTAGCTCGTGAAAATCCAAATGCATTTCAGCAATTAGTCAAAACTAAGGAGGCATAATATATGCCAAGCACCACTACACAATTAACGGATATCTTTGTTGGGGATTACTACCAAACACTCGATCCAGTTAACTCTCCTGAAAAAACTGCAGTCTATCAATCAGGCATCGTTGTTAAAAACGAAGCATTAGATGCGATTGCTAACAATGGCCAAGGGTCTTCTACAATTGCATACTGGCAAGATCTAGATGCAGATGAAGCACCCAACCTGTCAAATGATGATCCAGATGACTTAGGCGAGGTTGGTAAAGCGGCTCAAGGTTCAATGCAAGCTCGTACACTGTATCTAAACAAAGGATATGGCGTAGCGGATTTAACCGCTGAACTGGCCAATTCAGAGCCAATGCAGCATATTCGTAACCGTTTCGGTAAATACTGGGAGCGCCAATGGCAGCGTTACTTGCTTGGCTCTGCCCGAGGTGTGATTGCTTCCAATATCGCAAATGACGGTGGTGACATGGTCATTGATGCAGGTGCATCGATTTCAGCAAACGCATTTCAGGATGCCGCATTCACCGCGGGTGATACAGCCGATCAATTCTCAGCAATGGGTGTGCATTCGGTTGTAATGAATCAGATGGTAAAGCAAGACCTTATTGAGTACTTACGAGATTCAGAGGGGCGCATTGTTCTAGCGACTTATTTAGGTAAGCCGATCTTTATGGATGACGGACTGACCTACGGCAATGGACAGTACCTATCTCTGATCTTTGGTGCCGGTGCATTCGGTTACGGTGAAGGTACACCTAAAGTCCCTGTCGAGCTCGAACGTAAGCCATCTGGTGGTAATGGTGGTGGTGCTGAAATCCTTTGGGAGCGCAAAACCTACCTGTTGCAACCTGCAGGTTTCTCATGGAAGGGCAACACCAATCCAAATACTTCTCCAACCATTGCACAGTATGCAAGCGCTGCAAACTGGGAGCGTGTATTTGATCGTAAGCAGGTTCCATTTGCTGCGGTTATCTCTGGTACGGCAACACCTTAATAAACATGGCGACTTCGGTCGCCTTTGTTTTGGAGCATAAAGATGAAAGTAGTTTATACAGAAAATATTCCCAAGCATCCCGATCCTAATGTTTGTTATCGAAGTTCATTCTTGGGTGTAATCGGTGGTGCCACTTCGGTTGAAGTGGATGATGATTTTCCTGATGCTGATCTGGTCGACCAAGCCTATGCATTTCTCGATAATCAGCCTAAAAGCCAAACAGTTTCACTAAACGTAGGCATCACTCCTGAGCTTCAGGCTAGTCTTGATGAAGCAAAAGCAGAATGTGAAAAGGTGGTAGCTGAAAATACTGAATTGACTGATCAGCTTGATAAAGAGCGTGATGCGGTTAAAAAGCTAACATCTGAAAATGATGATCTGAAGACCAAAGTAAAAGAACTTGAAACCAAGGCCAAAAAGCCTACTGCTGCAGAAGCCAAAGCCGCGAAAGCAGCAGAAGAAGCGGATCAACCAAAGGAATAAACCAATGAGCTTTGTCACTGAAACAGAAGTGCTGGAAAACGTGCCTGAATTTGCTGGTCAAAGCGCTAGTGACAAGGCTCGTTTGCTCTCCCAAGTAGATGCATATTTACGCTCACGTAATGTGAAAGAATATCTTGATTCTTCAATAGTACCAGCACCAATTAAGCTGGCTTCATATGAAATTATTAGAGGAATTCTTGCCGGAAAGCTTTACCAGGGTAAAACTGCCACGGTGGTGAGTAAGACAGTATCGGCCCAATCTGGAACTAGCGTATCAAAGACTTTTGCAGCAGGCTCGGAAGATCTAAATACCTATGAGCAATACATCCTTGATTTGATCAAACCCTATACCAAGCGATCTTCAGTACAGTTCCTAAAAAGGATTTAGCCATGGGTATGAGAAATGAACTTCAGGAAGAACTTGCAGCTGCATTTGATGAGGATCTGGCTGATGCCGTCGATGCTTTCACTTGTGAAAAACTGATTTACTCTGGTGAGTTTGACTTTGAAACGCAGACTTATCCGGTTGTTGGTGATGAATCATATTCAGGGCGTGGCGTTTTATTTGGCTCATATCTAAAAGACATGGTCAAACCGACTGATTATCAGGTGACAGATTCCAAAGCTATCGTGCTGCAAAATGAAGTTACAGGTATTCCACAGATTGATGATGTTTGGGTTACCAGTAGAGGTGGCTTTAAGGTAGTGAATATTGGTGCTGATCCAACCGGTAGTATTTGGACTTGCCAGTTGAGGAAAATATAAAAAATAGTTGATAAATGTAGTAGATAAATATCTAATAACGCCAGTTTGGTTTTGATAGTTATATCCTTAAAACTCCTAATCGATTTTATTTCTCTTAGGTCCCCGTTCGGGTACACAAGAAAAAAGGTGATGCAACAAGCTAGCCTTTATAGAAGGGACGCGCGCGACTCTTAGAAAAAATAAAAACGAAAAGGAAAATAAAGTGATTTCAAAAAAACTAATAAAAACTAAATTATCTATTAAAAATGTAAAATTGGCTGTCAAGGTGAGTTTTAGGATTTACAATGCTGTCAAGATTGCACAATGGCTCTATGAAAATATCCCTTGGTAGAGAGAAACCCACCGGTAAAAAGGTGGGTTTTTTAATGGGTGAAATTTATGTCATGGAAAAACAAACCGACTAATTTTGCACTTGATGTGCTTAAAACCGCAGACGACCATCTTAAAAAGATCGTAGGCGAAACATTACAGCAAGTCGTTATTCGATCACCTGTGATGGATGGTGAGTTTCGAGCATCGCATAAAGTTACGCTGGATGCACCGCAAAATGCTTATGAGAAGGGCTATGACCTATCAGGCAATGAAACCTTAAGCGAAGGCTTAAAAGTGGCATCTACAGCAAAAATAGCTGGTCTTGTCTATATCCAAACATTAAGCCCCTATGGACCTGCTTTAGAAATGGGCCACAGTCAGCAAGCACCTAATGGTGTCTACGCGCTTTCATTCCGATACATTTGCGAGAAATACAGATGATGACCAATACTCAAGCATTGCAAGCGATTCTTGCGCGTGTTGGTGCGTTCACTGGCATGCCTAAAGCAAATATTCAATTAGCGAACAATCCTCTAGTCGGTGGAAAGCCATACGAGCCGCCAGCTGCAGAGATCTGGGCAAAAGTCACAGTGAATAATGCAGGATCGTTTATTGCCAGTATTGGTGATCAGCCATGTACTCGCACACCGGGTATTGTATTTATCCAGTTATTTGCACCGCTTCACTCTGGAACATTGGAACTATCTAGACTTGCTGATAAGTGGGCTGAACATATGCGGTTCTATAAGGTGGGTGATCTGGAAATGCTTCAGGCAGATATTCTGGATGCGGGGCATTCATCAGCGATCGGCGACCCTTCAACTATGAGTTTTTATCAATACAATGTGAATGTGTCTTACCGAGTGAACTAGCCAGATTACACAACCAACCTCACCAAACCCTGACCTTTAATTAGATCAGGGTTTTTTATTGCCTGAGAGTTATTCCTACTGCATTCGACTCTCAGTTTTAACCACAACTCAAGGAGTTAAATATGAATGCAAAAATCGAAGTTTTAAAAATTGTTGATGTTAAAAAGGGTGTACCCAAAACCACAACTTTACAAATTGCACTCGGTCTGGGTGTTCAGCATAAATCAGTCATCCAACTTGTTCGAAGTTATAAGTCTGATTTTTCTGAGTTTGGTTTGGTCACATTTGAAATGTCGAATTCCGCATTTGAAATGTCGAATTGGGAGCATCGCCAGTCTACACGTGGTCGCCATACCGAATATGCAGCTCTTAATGAACAGCAAGCTACATTGCTTTTAACTTACATGCGTAATAGTCCGAAGGTTCGTGAATTTAAGAAAGCATTAGTAAGAGCCTTTTTTGAGGCTCGCACCTTACTGCAAACAGATTATTTCTTTTTGCTACAAAAACGAGAAGCTTTGAATGCAAAATTAGAATGCGAAAAAGATATTGCCAGTGCATGTGGTAAAGGTCTATCAACTTGGAAAAAACAAAGAGATATCTTACAAACTGCGATTACGAATGTAGATCGGCAGATTCAGCCCTGCTTATTTGAATAGCCAATTTAATTCCAAACCAATGCCACCGAAAGGTGGTTTTTTTATGCCTAAAAATTAGGAGTATTAAGCCATGTCGAGTGGTGCAAAAATTCGCCTCTACTATGCAGTGGAGGAAACCCCGGAAGTATTGCCGGCAGTACCGATCTGGAAAACAGTACGTCGGGTCACAGATGGCTTATCAGAATCAGTAACCACAGAAGCCTCAGCCAGTGTTTCAGATACACGCTTCCGTCAAGGCGGTATGGCGACTGAAGCGGAGATTACCGGTTCGCTTGAAGTTGAATTATCTGTCGGCCTGTTTGATGATTTCTGGTCAGCAGTGGCCATGAATGAGTGGGCAGGTGATGTTCTTCAATTTGGTGGTGATGTCCGCAAAACATTTACCTTTGTGAAGCACTATTCAGATACTGGCCAGGTCTTTATTTACCGCGGTGTGCGCATTGGTGAAGCATCATTATCTATTGCGACCACTGGTAAAATCACAGCGACCTTTGGCCCTGTTGGTACCGACTTTGAGCGCACTACAGTAAATCCGGTTGTTGCTCCAATTCCTGTTCCAGAAGCGGTCATGGTATCTGCATTGAATGTAGGCGACTTGACTGTAAATGGACAAGGTATTGTCGGCACTGCCTGCATGCAGTCGCTTGAACTGAATATCTCCAACAATCTGGAAGCGATCCGCTGTATCGGCAATCAGAAACTTTCAGCTCAAACTTATCTTGAAAAGATGGTGGATATTACTTTAAGCAGCCAATTCATTTTTGGTGCACAAGCTGCGGAATATGTCGACTATGTGAAATCGCGCGACACTATGCCGATTAATTTCTCAATCGAAGATAGCAAAGGTAATGGCTACGCATTTGAATTTCCGCAACTGGAAGTATCTGAAGCCAATCACCCGGATGGCGGTGGTGAAGACACGATCATGCTTGATGTGAGCTTTAACCACATCAATGTATCGCCAACCATCACGCGTATTATCGCACCTTAAATCTGGCCGCCTTCGGGCGGTTTTCTTTTGGATGGATAAAAATGACTTTAGTTGTAAACATTGTCAAAAATAGAGAAGTGAGCCAGTGGTGTGAATACAAGGATGCCGACGGTAAAGTGTTAGCAGAATTCAAGATTCGCGGTATTGCTCACAAAGCTTATCAGGTGGCAATTGAGCGTGCTAATAACCAAGTAAGCTCGAAAGGCTTTGATGTATCTAAAGCCTCATCACAGGATAAAACTTTCCATGAACTGCTGTTTCAAGCAGCTGCATGTCACTTAATTGAAGACTGGAAAGGAATTTCTTTTCGTGTTGATGAAGAGGAAGTGGAGCAGCCGTGCACACCTGAAAATGCCTGTAAACTTCTTGAAATGGGTGATATTGGCCCTGTAATTTTCGCCTTTGTCCGGGTTAAAGCTGAACAGATTCAAACTGAAGCCGACAAGTATCGAGATGAAGTTTTGGGAAAGTCCGAGAACTCCACAAGTACCTCAGTCGATACGCAGGACTCAGCGAACACGAAATAAAGCAGCGTGAAGCATTGGGTATTAAATTGCCTGATCCCCCTGCATATTCCTATACTGCAAATGCTTTGATTGAAGCTTATAACACTATTGCCCGGTCACGTAGATATGAACAGGGCACACCGTTAGCCCTAAGTATTGCTGATGTGAATGCTTACTGTGATTTATACGAACCACCCGTTGAACGTTATATCTTTAATGCGGTCATTTTTGATCTGGATAATCAGTTTATTGATGAAGCGTATAAGAAGCTGAGTAAGAAATCAGCGTGAGTTGGTTTCTTAATTAAAAGCTCAAAATCAATACAAAAGATTTTTTACTGTTATAATAAATTGACTTATGCCATGTTTTGGCATTAGAAAATTATAAGGTGTGTATGAGTACATTGAATTTTAGTATCGACATGTTGGAATGGGCTGCAAACAATATTGGATTGCGCTTAGACCAAGTCGTTTCTAAGATTTCTGAAGCAGAGCGCACACAGAAAAAATTGCTTGCTGGTGAGTTCTCAGTAAATCAGGCTGAGAATTTTGCAGATATTACAAAGGTTCCTTTTGGTGCTTTATTTTTAGATGCACCTCCAGAATCCCTGTATAAGCCAAATATTCCTGATTTACGTCAAGGTCAAAATGCTCAACCACTTAGTGAAAGTTTTTATGAGGTTTTAGAGGATATCCAAGCAAAGCAAGAATGGTATATTGAGTTTCTCAAAGAAAATTACGCTGAGCATTTAGAGTTTGTTGGAAAATATGACCATTATACAGATGTAAGTATTATTGCTTCTGATATAAGAAAAACTATTGGGTTACCTTATGACTTATGCACTAAAAAAAGCAGAGAAGACTATTTAAAAAATTTGGTTTCTAAGTGTGAAGAGGTGGGAATTCTAGTTTTTAAAAATAGCATGGTAAAAAATGCAACGAAAAAACCTCTCAATACCGAAGAGTTTAGGGGATTTGTTTTAATTGATAAATATGCACCTGTAATTTTTCTAAATAGTCAGGATCTTCCATCTGCATTAATTTTTACTTTGGCTCATGAATTAGCACACATATGGTTAGGTGAATCTGGAGTAGATGATTTGGACTTTTATGGAAATGATCCAAATGAAGTATTTTGCAACAAAATTGCCGCAGAAGTATTAATCACCAAGAAAGAATTTTATGACTATTGGTATTCAACTGAAGGTAATTTAATAGCTATTGCCAATATTTTTTGTGTAAGTAAATTAATGGTGGCAAGGTTAGCTTTGACTTATGGCTTTATTGGTACATTTGATTATCAACTCATACAAAGAGAGGAATATGAGGCATATAAGAACATACCTAAAAAAGATGGAAGCCCAAACTTTGTAAATTTGATTCCAGGAAGAAATAGCTATCTTTTGACTAAAACAATTGTAAATCAGGCTTTATCTGGAAAAATATTATTAAGGGATGCTGGAAAGTTATTAAATGCAAGCCCACAGAATATCATGAAAATTGGTGGTGTTATTTAATGCATATAAAGTACCTGCTTGATACTAATATTTTTATTCAATCTCACAATCTTTCTTATCATCCATCTTTCTGCAATGGATTTTGGGATTGGTTGATCGGTGGATATCATGCAGATATGTTTTATAGTATTGATAAAGTATTTGATGAAATGATTAAGCCGCCTACGTCTTTAGATGAGTTATCACAACTTCTAAGAAGCCAATCAATTCCTCAGAATATGTTCGTAAAAAGTTTATCAGATCAAAAAGTTGCTGTTGAGTACAAAAAATTAATGAATTGGGCTTTTTCTAGCCCCCATTTTTTACCTAAAGCAAAAACTGAATTTGCTAAACCTGATAGCGCTGATGCTCATTTAATTGCAACAGCCATGGCTTATGATTATGTGATAGTCACTGAGGAGCTTTCCAATCCTGCTGCTAAATCAAGAATTCTCATTCCAGATGCTGCTGCTCATTTTGGAGTTAGTTGTATAACTATGCCTTCATTACTTAGAAAGCATGCCCACAATAACTTCACTTTGAAATAATAGAATTTTATATTTTGTTAAAAAATAAAAGCCTCCCTCGGGAGGTTTTTTAATGCTTGAAATTTGTCATAAATTTTTACTTGTTTCATTTATTCAGCATTGATAACAATTCCTATTATGATGTATAAAAATAGAACAATAAAAGCAGGAGGGAGTCATAATGAATACAGTAGAAATGCTTGCGACATCATCTTCAGCTCTTGCTCTTATGTTGGTTATTCACCAATTGGGGCAAATGTTTAATTAGTATAAAGATAACCATAAAAAACCATTCTTCGGAGTGGTTTTTTAATACTTGATAAATAAACCATTTCAGCTATAAATGAAGCTTGTACTTTAAAATGAGAAATGTGATGAGTGATATTAAAGTTGGTGATGTGGTTCAGTTAAAGTCGGGTGGATCACTTATGACTGTTTCAGAGGTAAATGATGCTGGATGGTCTGAGTGCACTTGGTTTGATAAAGATGGGGTTGTAAAAAAACATTACTTTCTTATGGTAACACTACAAAAGCATGAAACACCCAAGCCGAATAAGCCACGAACACTGACACATGGTGTTCAATTATAATAAAAAGCACCTTAGGGTGCTTTTTTAATGCCTATTATTTTGCAGGAGCGGGTCTGCAAATTTGCAGAGGCGATATGAGAATTTGCATATCATAATCCAGAGCCTCAAATTGAGGCTCCCGAAGCAAGTCTCACATATGAGCCTTGACCCTCAATCTGAGGGTCAACGGTAACGGCACTCAATTTGAGGGTTGTTAGTCAGCGGTGACTTACTTTTCTTGGTTTTTTTGATTTAAGAGCTGATCCATAGCCGCTTGTATCTTTTGTAAATCCATTTTTATTTTCTCGGCCTCATTGCCAAATAACAAAAACTTATCTTCGGAATGAGCTTGTGTGTAATAGCTATCTTCCAACCTATGCACTATTTCAGCATTCATAGAACGATTATTTTCTTTAGCGGATGAGATAATTTTTTCACGAAATTCAGGCGTTACGCGAACCTTGAGGGTAACAACGCTGCTTTGATCTTCACTCATAAAACACTGCCAAAAATAAAATTAATAATAACCCCATTATGGGTATTGACCAATAACCCCAAAGTGGGTACTATGACTTGACACCCCAAAATGGGGACTAAGGAGAAGGCAGTGAAAGAAGAATTTGTTTATGTTAAAGGTCGGCTTGATAGTGACCTACACAGTGAACTCAAGGCGATTGCAAAAGAAGATAAAAGATCAATAGTTTATCTTATGAATGAAGCGGTCAAATT
Source organism: Acinetobacter sp. ANC 3781 (assembly GCF_004331285.1). Classification (GTDB taxonomy): domain Bacteria; phylum Pseudomonadota; class Gammaproteobacteria; order Pseudomonadales; family Moraxellaceae; genus Acinetobacter. Next base: position 131,350 of record NZ_SJOH01000003.1, on the reverse strand, counting down.
ATTGGTGGAAAAACACAAGAGTGCGAAAGCATGAAATCAACAGACAATAAAAAACCCCTAGCAATCTTGGCGGATGAAGGGGCTTTAAATGTCATTACTAAGGAAGTAAACAACATGAATATTATACAACAAAACCTTTTAAACCCAAACACTCAACCGTTGATCATTGGTGATTTCTCAATTCGTCAAGATGAAGATGGGCGTTACTCACTTGCCGATTTACATAAAGCAAGTGGGGCTTTAAAAAAACATCAACCAACTAACTTTCTACGAGTTGAGCAAACTCGAGAACTAATTACAGAAATTGAAAACTCTTCAAATTTGCAGAGCTTGGATATTGACCACTCCTCAAATATGAGGAGTGCTGTAAAAGTGATCAATGGTGGTAATAACCGAGGAACGTACGTTGTAAAAGAGTTAGTTTACTCATACGCAATGTGGATTTCTGCAAAATTCCATTTAATGGTAATTCGTGCATATGATGCAATGGTTATGCAGCGGAAAATTAATGATCGCCAATCTATCTCACCAGAACAGCAAGCCTTACTCCATGAGATTGTGGCTCGTCGTTCTAAGGGTGAACGTAAAATCTTTGCTGAAATGTGGTCGCGCCATAATCGGCATTTCAATATCGCCAAGTACAGCCAGCTTTTAGACATTCATTTCCCTGAAGCGATTCATTATCTGGAAACGATGGAATTAAAAGCCAAGATTGAAACCAAAGTAGAAAAGCAGGAAGTTAAGGCTCTGCCATATCCGAAGGAAGTCATTCAGGTGGCACAGCAGATCAGTCGGGAGTTTAACAACTCTAGATATGACTCATGGCATGTAAGTGCTCGTGATGGTGTATTAACTGCAATGCCTTTGCCTCATGGTTTTTACCCAACAATGGATATTGGGGAATTTACCAAACGCTTTGATAGTGTGCTGGATCTTTTATATGGTACTGATACGTTGAGTGTTGGTCGCCACTTTCTAAGAGAACGACGAAACAAATAATCAAGAACCGCCCAAGTGGCGGTTTCTTTTTGACCAAAAAATTAGTATTTTGATTACTCATTATAAGGGGATCAAAATGAAAATAATAATATTGACGGGGGTTCTTGCTTTAGGTTTATCAACTATAGCTGAAGCAGGAAGAGGCAAGCAGCCTTGCTCGGGCAGTAAAGGTGGGATTAGTCACTGCCAAGGTGATAAGTTTGTCTGTAAAGATAAATCAATCAGTGCTTCTAAGAAAATTTGTCGTTAGGAGAATTAAATGGGATTTAATTTTCGGAAAAGTTTCAAGATCGCCCCAGGTGTTCGTTTGAATGTAACTAAAAAAGGGGTTAGTAGTGTTTCAGTTGGTGGGAAGGGTGCACGGGTAAATATTGGGAAGAAAGGAACAAAATCTACAATCAGTGCGCCCGGTACAGGATTCTCTTATTCATCCTATCAACCTCATAAGAAATCACCACAACCAACAAAGCGCCAGCCAGATTTTAGCAACCCAGATAATTTTCTTGGCTACCCTAAATCAGAATGGATACTTTCAGGAATTGTTGGTTTTATAGTTTTAATGATTTTTATATGGATTGTTAGTTGAAACAAGATCCCACTTCGGTGGGTTTCTTTTTACCCGTAAAATTAGTATCTTATCCGCTTAACTTAAGGGGGTAGTATGAAAAAATTATTAGCTATTGGGGTTTTAGGAATTTCAATTACTGGCTGTACATCAATTCAGGTTAAAAACAATGAAGGATTTCAGCCAAAGTCCGTTAAACAAATATGTGTGATAAATAACCCTAAAGTTATTATTGCTGGATTTAATGACTCAATTGTACGCAGTTTTGCAAGATATAACATTAATGCTCGTGTCTATCCTGAGAACTCAAAACCTGCTTTATGTGAAACTACAATGGATTACACAGCATTACGTACATGGGATGTTGTCACTTATATGAGTTATGCAAAATTCACGTTAATGAAAGAAGGGCGAATTGTTTCTGAGGCTGAGTTTAGGCTTAAAGGAAATGGTGGTCTTGCCCTGAATAAATGGCGCAGCACAGATACAAAGATTGATGAGTTAGTGGATCAATTGATTGAGCCAAAAACTACTAAATAGTTTGTGTCGGATTAAAGGACCACCGAAAGGTGGTTTTTTTGTATCGGAATTAGTATCTTGTCTTGAATAACAAATATTTGGGGTGGGTATGCTTACTGATATTACGGACTATCTGGATGTTCCTGCGAAAGATGAGGCGTTAGCGAAGCTAAATCTCCTTGATAAATTTGAAGACTTAAAAGCAAAAGGTCAACTAAGAGCAGCTGCTGAGTTGCTTGAAGAGTCATGTAAAGAGCCACACATTTTCCATGGACACTACAAAAGATTATTTATGGCATGGAGACAACTAAATAAAGAGGATTTAGAAGCTTGTAATTATAAGGATGTTATTGAGAGAGTTATAAAAACAATAAAGCTTAATGATGAAATGCTTACTGAAATGAGCACCTACTGGAGCAAAGAGCACGGTATACGTAGAACAAAATCATATTTCTCAAAGTATAGTCATATAAAAATTTCTGATGGAAGAACTTTACTAAAAGCAGCTACTGCGACACAGGAAAAAAGAGCCATTAAGATTGCTGAAAAACTAATAAATTCATTTAATAAGGAAAAAAAATGAAAAATTTAATTTTGTTAGCTTTTTTTATCAGCACAATAGTTCCAGCTCAAGAAATTTATGTATTAAAAGAAAAAGACGGCAGTACATTACTTACCGCTAGAGAGCCGACGGATGAAAAGTACAAGGATTTTACGGTTGAGAAAAAAACTTATTATCCTGGTTGGTCACCATTGGGCTGGAATTCTAGTTGTTCAAGAGATAGGTTTAATGGAACTAAAATTTGCTCACTATCTAAGGTGCACAGTGATGTGATGGTAAGTATTATTAATGGACGCTATAGCGTTTATGTAGGTGAAAATCATTATCCAAACACGCAAAGTGTCATAAAGATTGATGATAATTCCCCTATCTACGGGGTTGAAGGCTCAAGCAAAACTCCTCAAAAAGTTATTGAGCAAATGAGAAATGGTAAGATTGCCTATACAAGATATAAAGAGTGGCCATATGAATACAATAAAGATGGCGAAGTTGATTTAACCGGATTTAAAGAGAAGTTCGAGCAAATGAAAGAAGAGTATAAAAAACTCTAACCCAAACCCACTTCGGTGGGCTTTTTAATACCCAAAATTCAGCGCCTTTAGGCGCTTTTTTATTGCCTAAAGGAAAGTGAAATGACTCAAGAATCTCGTTTGGTCATCGTGATTGATTCTAAAAATGCTGAACGGAATACACGTGCTGTTGCGGATGAATTGGCGAACTTGACCAATAAAGGTGTTCAGGCTGATACGCAAATGACAGCAATGAGTTCATCTATTAAGAGTCTTGTCGGCTATATGGGTGGGCTGCTTACAATCAATAAAGCGATTGCGATGGCCGACGGTTATACGCAGATGGCTGCACGTATTCGCAATGCAACACAGAGTGCAGAAGAATATTCAATGGTACAAGACCGCCTATTAAATACTGCGAACACTACTTACCGGCAACTTGGAGAAGCTCAAGAAGTCTATTTGAGTATGGCTGGTGGCATGAAATCACTGGGTAAATCTACAAAAGATACTTTGGATCTAACTGATTCTCTTTCTTTTAGCTTTACTCACAATGCGACACGTGTAGACCAAGCACAATCAGCAATGGATGCACTAAGCAAATCCATGGCCAAGGGTAAAGTTGATGGCGATGCGTGGATTTCAATTGTCACCGGTGCCGATAATGTTATTGCCGACATGGCAAAACAAACAGGTAAAACCGAAGCTCAAATTCGCAAGTTAGGTGCTGAAGGAAAGGTATCACTTGAGGACTTAATTAAAACCCTAATCGCTACTCGTGAGCAAAATGAAAAGCTCGCAAATAATATGGAAAATAGTTTAGCGGATGGTTTCACTAAGCTGTCTAATGAAGTGACTGTATACCTTGGTAAGGCGAATGAAGCTACAAGTGCGACCGGGATTATGGCAAGTGGTTTGGGTGTTTTGGCTGACAATCTGGATTTAGTTGCGAATACTGGCGCAGCTCTAGGAATAGGTTATGTAACCTCAGCCCTATTAACTAAAGGGGCGGCAGTCAAAGCAAATCTAGTTCTAAGCGCCCAACAACAGATTGCAGATCGTGCAGAACTGGTTTCACAAACCCAAATCACAGCGGCAGAAGTAAGACGAACCGCATCACTCGCTCAATTTACCACCATGCAACTGGCTGATGCTAAAGCCACAGCAGCACGCATGACTGGCATGCAGCGCCTTGCTTATGTCCAGTCAACGGTTATTCCTCTTGAAGCAAAAGCAACTCAAGCCACAGCAGCACATACAGCTGCAACTGCAGCCGATACCGTCGCTCAGGAAATTAATAATAAAGCCCGATCGCGTGGAGCTATGTTGCTTGGTTTGGTTGGTGGACCTATTGGAGCAATAACTCTTGGAGTGACTGCATTGGCCGCTGGTTACATGTACATGAGTTCACGAACAACAGAGGCTAATGCAAAGCTTGAAGAACAAGGCAAGATTGCGCAAAAAACAAATGAGGAGTTAAAAAAACTCACTGGTAATGATAAAAAATCTGCAATTGAAGACTTAACAGCGGCTTTTGCTGCTCAAAACATCCAGCTCGGCAAATCCAAAGAGGCTGTAGATGCTGTCCTGTTCGCGATTCGTGCTGTATCTGTAGAAAACGAAAAGGCGAGAAAGGTAACTGAAGATGCGCGTCGCGGTGTCATTAGTTACGACGAGGCAATCAAGCGCCTGAATGAAATGGATATTCCTACCGACCTGTATGACATGCTTAAGAAGCAGGCCAAAGAATATGATGTAAGTGCCGCCAAAGCCAATACCTCAAAAGTTGCTTTTAAGGCATTTGGTATAGAAGTAAAACTTGCAGGTAATGAGGCTCAAAATGCTTCATCCAAAATTGCAAGCAACACTAAAGAGCTAAATGCTAATGAAACTGCCGCTCAAAGGGCCGCCCAAGCACAAACCGACTATCAAAAAAGTTTAGCAGACCGAAAATACTATGCTCAATACAAGAAAATACTTGTTGATACATATGGGTTTAGTCAAGAAAAAGCTGAAGAGTACGCCAAGGCAAGAGAAAAAGCAGGGGGCGCAGGGGCTAAAGTCGATGCTCAAACACGTAAGAATATTGACTCAGCTATTAATGCTGAAAAACGCTATCAATCTATCATAGAGGCCAGAAACAAAGCAGAATCAAATGCAAGTAGGGCATCTGCTAAAGCATCCAAAGATGCTGAAAGTGAGGCTAGAAGGAGAGCTAAAGAAGCCGAGCAATTAGCAAAAGAGCAATTTGATTTACGTGAACAATTAATCTATCAAAATGCTGATCGCGAAAAGCAGATTGAACTTGATTTAGCAAAAGAAATTGCTGAAATTCGCAAGGCTAAATTTAGCGATACTGACACAAAAGGCTTGATTAGCAATGCTGAAAGTCGCGCTAATTACGAAAAAGAACTGTATGTGGAGCAACTGAAATACCAGCTTAATGAATGGCAGTGGTCGGAAGAAGAGAAGCTTGATCAAACCGTAAAAATCAATCGCTTGCTTATCTTATCCAATCTAGAAATGACAGATACCAATAAGCAATATGCTTTGGATTCAATGGTTGATCAAAGCAATCAAGAAATTGCGCTAATCAAACTCGCCAAAGAAACCCGCCTATTCCAGATGCGTGAACAACTCATGAGCGAAACTGTTGCTATGCAGGAACGCTATCGCTTGGAACGTGAGCAAATTCTCTTAAACTCCAAACTAACTGAGGAGCAGAAACAGCGCGAAATCGAACTAAGCAAAGCTTTACAGCAAGAGGAAAGTCGAAAACGTCTAAATGGTGCGGTTCAGCAGTGGGGTGGTATTCAAGCTGATATGAATGGCACGGGTGATCAGTACCGTTTGCAGCAAGAACGATTTGGTCGATATGACGCATCTCAAGATGTGTTTGATTCGCAGATGGCGCTTGCTGAAACCGCAGAACAACGTGAAGCGATATGGCAGGCGCACCATGAAAGAATGTCTCAAATTGAGACCGATTTTCAAGCTAAATCCATCGGTCTACAAGCCAGTTATGGCGCTCAGTTTGCTGACATCATGATGGGAATGGTTGATGATTCTTCTTCTGCTTACGCAGCCTTGGCAAGTATTCAAAAAGGCTTTAATTTATTCTCAACTATTATGAACGGCTATACCGCTATTTCAGCTGCATGGGCATCAGCACCATTTCCATATAATCTTCCTGCCGTCGCAACGACCACGATGCAAACAGGTGTATTACAGGCTGCTGTTTCAGCCTTGTCACCTCCAGGTTATAAAGCTGGCGGCTACACCGGCAACATCGGTGTAAACCAAGAGGCAGGTGTGGTTCATGGTCAAGAGTATGTACTCAATGCCGCTGCAACTCGTCGTGTTGGCGTTGCTACCTTGAATGCCATCAATAACGGTGGAACGATTCAGGCTGAGAAGCAAGCGCAGGCGAATGCGAAGGTGCAATCTCAAGCGCCTCAAATCATTGATAACCAACTAAGAGTGATTATGGTTAAGGATGAGAATGAAGCTAAGGATTGGTTATACAGCCCTGAAGGTGAGAGAGCCTTCCTTTATCATATGAAACGCAATCGCAGCAAAGTTTAAAAGCCCACTTCGGTGGGTTTTCTTTTATGAGGACAAAATGAAAATACAAACACAGTTTGGCGAGGTGCATGTATTAACAAATTGCCCTCTATTGACTTCAACCGAGCGCCTGGAATGGATGACTGAGGTTCACGAGTCATTTAATGGTAGTGAAGACCGCTACCCACTTCGAGATACGCCTCGCCAGATTTTAAGCTTCAACTATGTGCAGATGCGTAAAGAAATGGGTGACATGTTTCATATATTGTCTGCCAATCTGCGAAAACAATGGGGTATACCACTGCGACAGGTCAAGCGAGTCATTCCAGATATCATAGATGATGATTACATCATTCTCGATACAACTAGCACCATAGCCGACCTTAGAGTCGGTTTTGCTTTTATTGAGAGTAATGAAGGTGGTCAGGTTGTCGAGATTATTGAACGTGGCCGCTACATCATTATCCAGGAAGAAATTCGTGATCCTGAAACAGATGAGGTGATTCAGCCTTTGATCACTGAATATCAGGATGGTTTTCGACTGGCTGCCAATGTGACTGTGACCAATGCTGTGATAATGCCGTTACGGATCTGCATCATTGACGGAGATGCATCAATTAATGTCGGTGGATTCTGGTCCAATGCTTCAATGGTGTTTCGTGTACTGGCTGAAGACTTGCCAGAACATGCCGGTGATGATCCAGAACAATATAAAGACCAGGATATTTATTTTAAACCGTTGCTGCTGGATGGCGACTCGATTGAAATCAGCATGAGTCAGCATCAAAATGTGGTGGATAACAGTATCGGTGGCTTTCAGTCATTTACCCATCATGCCAGGGTAAAGCAGTCCAAACCGTTTAAATCGTTAATCAGAAGTTGGGATGATTTTCAGGAATTTAGACGCTTTCTGTTTCGCCGGGGTGGTCGATACCGCCCGTTCTGGTTACCGCTTTATGAGCGACATCTAAATATTTTAAATGCCGGGATGATTACAACCAGCTTAAGTACCAATACCAAATATCTGGTTGAAGCTGATCGGAAGCATATTGCAGTCAAACGTAAAGATGGCAGCTGGACAGCGCATGAAATTACCGCTAAAACAGGCGGCTCACTGACTGTTTACCCTTCAATTGATGCTCATCGCAACGATATTCAAACCATCTGTTATATGGGGCTTTACCGCTTTGATGCCGATCAGATCGAGTTTCAATTTTTGGGTGCCGGTATTTCACAAGTCACCATTCCCATTCTGGAGTTAGAAAGCTGATGGATATTCGTGTAGAGCTTTACCAGTTCAAGCATGGGGATAAGGCATGGTACTTCACCAATCACCGTAAAGATGTTGTGCACAACGGGATTACCTATAAGTCGGTGCGTGGTTTAGACCGGGATGCTGTTGAAGATGCGGATATTGATAAGTGTGAAATTGAAGTCACCTTTCCGCAAAATACTTTAAGAAATGAAGCAGGTGATAGCTTTACCAGTATATTCCTCAACAAGATTTATTTTGAGTCGGTTTATTTGACTGTGCTTGAGCTTGAGAAAAACGAAACCTTGGTGCTGTTTATTGGCCGCGTGACTCAACCCAAGTTTGATGATAATGCCGACACATTAACTTTAATTTGCTCTACCGGTGAATCCTATTTAAACCGGACGATCCTGGTTCGCAAGTTCCAGAAAACCTGTCCAAACTCCATTTATGACCGCTGGTGTGGATTGAAATTTGAAGACTGGGCCTTTGATGTCACGGTGAATGCAATCAATGGATTAACGATTTCTTTTACTGTTAATCCTACTCAAGTCAAAGATATCAAGGGCAATCTGGTATTCGAGCCCGATTATCAGCAACTGGATGAAAATGGCGAACCCGTGTTTGAGCAGGTTCCGATTATTGATGAATCCGGAAATCCGGTACTCGATGAAAATAATGAACCGACTTTTGAGGCTGTACCGGTCATGCTGCAAGGTGATCCGGTTATGGAAACCAAAACCTATGCAGCTGGTTACCTGAATCGCGGCCTGTTTAAAAAGTTAGGTGTCTATACCTTCATTGTGGGGAATACAGAAAATTCAGCCAGCTTGTACCGGGAGCATATTGGCTTGAAAGTCGGTGATGTCATTCAGCTGGCACCTGGTTGTGACCAGTCATTAAAAACTTGTCATGAGAAATTTAACAATGCTGCACGTTTTGCCGGTCATCCTTATATACCAGGTGAAAACCCGGTGATGACGCAATTAATTAAATAGAGGTTTATATGGTTATTGCACCCTGGCTCATTTATGCATTTTTAGCCGTTACAGCTGCAATGATGGTTTATACCTACGTGCAAATGCGAAAGATGCAGAAGAAAAACGGTCAAACCGCCAATCAGCTGGACGGAACCATTGCTGATGAAGGCACTTCATTTAGCGACATTGCCGGTAGTCCGCATATGTACGGAAATATTACCCATATGTGGGGAAAAACCACTTCGCCAATCAAATCCAAGGGTGGCAAATAATGAGAATTTATATGTCTGATATACGAAAAGCCAAAATGTGTGCTCGCGGATCGCGGGCATTTTTTTTGTCTCAAGGTTGGGACTGGCAGGACTTTCTTAAAAACGGCATTGATTTGGAAATTGTAAAAGCATCAAAAGATGCCATGGCGCAGCAAGTGGTGGAGGCGGTTGAAAATGGGCGGAAGTAGCGATCAAGTAATAGGGTATAGATATTTCACAAAATTTCTGATGTTTATCGGCAACCCAATTGAAAAGATGCTGGGGATTAATTTTGACAAACGTGGTTGGTTGTCTCCATTTGTCGATGAAGATGGAAATCCTTTAGCGCAAGGAATCATCAATTCACCAAATTTGTATGGGGAAAATGAAGGCGGGGTTGCTGGAACAGTTCATGTTCAATACGGCAGAGATGATCAAGAGGTCTTGCCATTTTATAAAGATTATATGGAGTCCAGGGATCTTCAAGCTTCTGCGTATCCCTATCAGTCATATTTAGCCTTTACAGGACTGGGTAAGGTTAATACAGGTAATGGCTGGATAGATGGTGCTTTGGGTGCACTGGCAGGCCACATGAATGAGGCTTTTTACGTCGGCAACTCAGGATACATGAAAGAAATGCTGCTTTGGCCAAAGCGTACGCGTATCCGTAATGATGGTCGCAGACAGTGGTATGAGGTGCGAGGGGATGGGGCAATTGTTTGTGAGATTGGGGCATACAGTCTAATATCCGATGACCAGAAATTAAGCACTGGAGATATTTCATTTATTCAACATTGGGAAGTGGAGGCATCTAATGGGATGGACTCATCAGATAGTTCTTCTGGAACTTGGAGGCTTCCATCAGACTTGTTATTTCCTCCAGTAGGATTGACTGGCGATATTGGCGAAGGTGGCTCCTTGAAAGTATCGTTAAGTTTTACAGCAACGGGTTATGGAATTGCTTCAGTAGATTTTTTTTATACGCATTTAAAAGACAAGGTGCCAGATTTATCTTTAATTAAACTTTTCAACGTGAAGGAAAAAAAATTAGAAGGCTCACCTGAAGATATCACAACTACTTACCAGATAACCGCCGATTTTTTTATAAGTCAGGGTTTTGAGCTGTTTGCAGCCACAAGTGCAAATGCTGAAAATGACGCTACGATTGTATTCAGTAATATTAAAATATTTGATCCTCGAATAAGAACTTTTAGTGCTGGCAAGGGAGTGGACATAAACCCAATTCATAAAATCCGCGAAATTCTCACTGATGATACTGCGATGAATAAGCCAGAATCATCAGTGAATAATGATAATTTTATCAAAGCAGCAGACCGGATTTATGATGAGGGCTTGGGTGTCTCATGGTCTATCACTGAGAAATCTTGCATCGATGCAATCAATGAACTTTGTTATCACATTGAAGCGGGTATTCGCGCAAACCGTCAAACTGGTTTATATGAGATGGTTTTGTTCCGTGATGACTGGTTTGAAGAGGATGAAATTCACACAATCGCTGAAAGCAAAATCAAAAGCATGCAGTACGAAATTATCAATGCTGATGAGGTAATTAATCAAGTCAATGTGAATTATTACGATCGGGAAAATATTAAGAATTCATCATTCTCGATTTCCGAAAATGGACTGATTCAAACCTTAAATCGGGTAAATGCTGAAACTTTAGACTTTCCATATTTTATGAATATGCGAAACGCTGAAGTTGTAGCGAACTGGAAGCTCAAGCAATTATCTACCGGTGCCTTTAAAGGTTCATTTACAACCGGTTGGCGTGAGGCAAGAAAATGGAATCGCTATGATTTAATTCGCTTGCCGTGGTCCAAGCGCTGGACTGGAACTATTTTAGTCCGCATCATGAGCATTAATCTTGGAGGTCCAACGAATAATGAGGTTTCAATTGATTTCATTGAGGTTGTACCTTCGACTGGAATAATGAATACAACCATTGTTGCCGATGAGCCGATTGATAAGCCTTTGCCACCACAACCCATCCATTATGAGCCTTTTGAGTTGCCATATTATTTAGCTGTTATGGCACTTGGGCAACGTCAGGTTGATGAAGAGCTGGCATATGAAAGTAACTTTGGTTTGGTGGGAGTGGTAGCAGAACAGCCGCAATCAAATTCACTTTATGCTGTGATGATGACAAATAACTATGACGAGTGGGTACGTGCTGGATCAATTCAATATTCAGAAACCGCTGACTTAGATCAAAAAATATCAAAAGTATCAACAAGTTTTACAGTTAAGAATTGGAAGAAAATTTCCAATGTTCCAGTAGGTACACTCATTCAGTGCGGGAAAGAATGGCTTACAGGATTTGTCGAGTGGATGGTTTTTCAGGGTGTTGACCTACAAACAGGTATTGTATCTGTCAAGCGTGGCGCATTAGATACACACCCACAAGAATGGGATTTAGGTTTAAAGCTTTATTTCTGTGGAACCGATGTTGCATATGATGAAACTGAATATGTGGCAGGTGAAAAAGTACTGGTTTCTGCACTCACAACCACACCATCAGGCGTGCTTGAGCTAAAAGGTTCACATTCTGTTGAAATGAAAGCACGTGCAATTAGGCCTTATCCACCTGCTAATGTAAAAATTAACGGTGAATACTGGCCTAAATTTATCGAGAACGAGCTGACCATGACCTGGTCTCATCGCAATCGCAAGCAGCAAACAGGTGGTGCTTTAGTTGGGTGGTATGAAAATAGTGTAACGCTTGAAAATGGAGTGGAGTATATCGTTGAGATATATGAAATTAATTTACTGGCACAAAAATCACTATTGGTTAGCCAAAATGTTGGGAATGCAGATAATGCAAAATTTGATTTAACAACTGTAAGCTCTTTAGCAAAATCTATTGAAATTGTATTTAAGACAGTGCGGGATGGTTACGCATGTTTATACCCGTTTCAACATATCATGAATCTTAAATCGATTTATATTGATTTTAAGATTAATCCTGATGAGCAATATGTGGCCCCCAATAATCACGAGGTTAATTTTAGTCTATGAATACAGTTATCTATCTTAGTGGGAATCAATCCTCACTAACATCATCACTTAAAAGCTATATGGAATCTCAGGGATTTAAGAGTCTGGAGTCAACAAAAGAAAATTTAATATCAAATATCGCAGCAGAGAAAAATTTAGGCAATACGGTTGCTTGTGTTTTCATTGTTGGTCAATCTTTAATTGTTGATCATATTACAATTTTATCATTAGTTGTAAGTGAAGGTACGCCTATAATTTTTAGTGAGCAATCTAGTGGAGCAATATCAACCCAAACATCACTTGGTTTTAACTTTGGGCTTTTTACAACTGTTGAGCAAGAGATTCCAGATTCGACAAATATTATGTACGGTACAGACAATGCCGATAATGTTTTTAAAGTGAGTGGACTAGGTAAGGGGGGGACAATTACCATTTCTGAAAATACAGGCTGGAAATTGTTAACAAGTGATTTAGCACTACATTCAAATACGAAAGTTTTAATGAGGCTTTCTGGTAACTCAGGATTAATTGCTGCTTCTTATATTAAAAAAGGAGACAGTTCCGCAAAATTTACAACACTTGGTGCGACAGTAATTCATGCTGGTTGGATGTATGGAGAGGTTAATACAAAAGGATGTCAGGCGTTTCTAGATCTTGTTAAATTATGCTTGCTTGATTTCTCAAGATATCAGGTGAGCGGTTTTATTACCGAGTTTGGCACAAATTTAGCACTATCAAGAACTGTACGGCTTTATGCCAAGAAAACTGGTGATTTATTGGCATCAACCATTAGCTCATCAGTTGATGGCTCATATATATTGGAGTCACCATATGGTGAGGAGGTTTCCGTGGTTTGTATTGCAGATAGTAATGATGAGAACAACTCGCAGATAGCAGATAAAGTAAAACCACGATTAATTACTTAATTTCCCATCGGAGCAGCACTCACAAGTAGAAGTCTAAACTCAATCAAACAACAGCACCTCCGGGTGCTTTTTTATTGCCAAAATTTAGGGGGCGGCATGTCCAATGACTACACAACTGATCCACCACCAATAACACCTAGCCAGCTTTACGCAATTTCAGACAACATTAATCAGCTACGTCAAAGCATGGAAAAATTGGCAGATTTACCGCAGAAAATTGACCGGATGAGTGTGCAGTTTGAGCAACTTCAAAAGGACCAGCAAAAGACTGTACACGACTTACAAAAGGCCAGAGATGGTTTTGAAGAAGATTTGGATCGAACTAAATCAAGCCTTCGTGCTGAGATGAAGCAGATCCGTCAAGATACCGAAGTTAAGCATAAAGAAGTTGATCTTCAAATCCGGGTATTAAGTGAAAGTAAAACAAAAATTGATAACACCACAAATATTGTGCGCTGGGGTGGGATTGCTTTACTTGGTGCCTTGGGAGTCGCATGGAATACCCAGACTGGTAAAACCGATGCTATGACCACTCGATCAATGGAAAATGCTCAAAAAATCCAGGTTCTTGAAAAGCAGTCTGATCAATCACTTCGAACTTTAGAAGAAATCCGAAACAAACTTTATGAACGCAATTACAGAGAGAGTGCTAATGAAATTAGTAGATAATGCCCGACAGTGGTATAAATTCTGGTCCATCCAATTAAGCGCTTTAGGCGCTTTTTTATTATCTGCGTGGTTTGCATATGGTAGTGAAATTACTGCATGGTGGATGATTCACGCCGCTGATTATTTCTATTTCTTGTCACCGCAAACAATCAAGTGGGTGGGCTTAATCCTTGTGATTACAGGGCAATTGGCTCGACTGGTGAAACAACCTCAATTGGTTAAAGATGGTGGTAATCCATGAAACAAATTTTTGATTTCTTGCGCAAGATTAGCGGAGGAAAGCTTACCCAGAAACAGGTTGAAGCTGCCGATAAGTTAATTGCAACCGCCTACGATGATGTTGCTGTAATGCTTGGCATTGCTATTGATGTAATGAGTAAAAAAATCACCAATGATCAAATTGTTGATCAAGCAAAATTACTCGGTATTGAAGTTGCGGCCTTAAAAGCAGTAATGGAAGTGGAGTGCAAAGGATCAGGATTCAATACTGATGGCTCGCCGGTTATTCTTTTTGAGCGCCATAAATTCTATGAGGGTCTTCAAGCAATCAACTGGATAACTAAATCCAAAGAATGGTCCAGGTTATATCCAGATCTTTGCAATTCTTCACCAGGTGCTTATGGTAAATTTTCAGAGCAACACAATAAACTAGACAGAGCATCAAAGCTTAATCGCGATGTGGCACTTGAATCGTGTTCGTGGGGATTGGGTCAAGTGATGGGTTATCACTGGAAGGCACTTGGTTATGTATCACTACAGTCATTCATTGATGCCATGTACAAGGATGAAGCCTCGCAGCTTGACGCAATGTGCCGATACATCAAAGTAAATAATCTTATCAGCGCTTTAAAGAACAAAGACTGGAAAGCGTTTGCTAGAGGTTATAACGGCAGAAATTATGCAATCAATAAGTATGATGTGAAGTTAGCTGATGCATATAAGAAAGCCCTCAAGTGAGGGCTTTCTTATAAGCACCATTATGTTAAATGAAACTAAAATCAGTTACTTTCTTGAGATGGTGGAGCAGAGTTCCATGTACCTAATAAGCGCCAAATTGCACTATCTATTTCTTGCCATCTATCCCAATTATTCAAGTTCATTTCCCATTGAATCCAGATACCGCCATATTTATTAGGTTGATAACTATCACCTCTAATTGGAATAATCTTGTTTTCCAGTGCAACTGAACTTTCTAAAGTTTGTATACTTAATAAAACACCACTGACGCCAGGCTCTTTAGATTTTCCATAACAATTAAAGGAATAGTCTGCTTCTAATCTCTGATAACAAGTCAGACCATATTTTTCAAATTTTGAATTTTTTTCAAAAAATTCTTTTCTTTGTAAAAATGTCTTATGAGTATCTAAATTTTCAGCTCGCATATCCATGGTAAGACCTTCAATCCTTACTCTCACTTGGTCATCATGATCAGGCAAATATCCATCCGTTGCTTGAAAATCTAAATTGCTTAACTTTAAATCAAATTGTAATTGTCGATTCGAATCAGGCATCGGCAAACTGTTCGCTTCTCCTTGCATAATTGTTGGAAATTTTTCAGGAACATAGTTTATGGCAAATTGACCTAAATAATGTTCTCGTGCAGGTTTATAAAACTCATAATCGAATTGATCTGGTATATGCTCGCGACGTGGCCCTAGTTTAGCTTTAACAATAAGTTCTAGATTTTGTTTCCATGTCACTATTTCCCCCTCTTGAGGAATATCCTTTGATGTACACCCAATAAGTAACAGTGCATACAAGGAAAGAATCCAATATCCTTTTATTAGCATTATTTGACTCTTATTTTCTTAAATTAAATTTAACATTTAGGTCGATAGGCAATCAGTCGTTTATCGTCAATAACCCATCCCAACTAAAATAATTCTGCGTCAAATTTTGTCTCGACATTGCCCATGCTCTGCCATGCATTTTACATGGGCCAATAGCTAATTTCTTATCACCAAATTTAATTTTTACTTTTTCCAAGGCTTCTTGCAGCTTTTCATTTTTTTCTATTTGTGTGCTGTCAGAAAGCAAATCATAAATGTGCGTCGACTTCGGCTCGATTGCAGTCAATATCACTCCGCATTTTTTAAACTCAATACCCTCTAAAAACAATTCATTTATACACTTCATCACAGCTCTGTTCATTACTGCAGCGGAGTCAGTAGGCTCTGGAAATCCAATACTGACCGATTTGTTGTAGAAAGGTCTGCTCTTATCAAACGGATTAGACTGAGCAAAAGCAATCACACATCCACATAATGAATTATCTTCTCTTAAGCGTTTAACTGCATTTTGAAGATAGTCACTCATTGCTTCAGAGAGTGATTCTATATCTGTCACCCGAGAGCCAAATGAGCGTGATGAAATGATCTGTTTTTTGGTTGGTGGTGCTTGTTCAAGATCAATACATGATGTGCCTTGCAACTCCATAACTGTTCGCTGCATGACTACAGAAAATATTTTACCCAACTGGTGTGGATCAGCCTGCACCAAATCCAACACAGTATTGATCCCAAGAGTATTAAGCTTTTTGCTATGTTTACGACCAACGCCCCAAACTTCAGAAACATCAATCAGGCTTAAAAAATAAGCTCTATGCTTTGAATCCATGGTCACTAAATTGCACACACTATTAAATCGTTTTCCTTTCTTGGCCATATGATTAGCTAGTTTGGCTTCCGTCTTGGACCGGCCAATCCCCACGCAAACTGGCAATCCAACCCATTGTAAAATACGTTGCCGCATACCTTGAGCATATTCAGTTAGATCATAGTTTTCAGCATAAGCAGTGACTCTTAAAAAACACTCATCAATTGAATAAATCTCTTGTTCGCCTGGTGCAACGTAGTCAGCCAAAATTGAATGAAAGCGATGTGACATTTCTGCATATAAAGCATAATTGCTGGATAACACCTGAACATTATACTTCTCAACAATATCGCGGATCTGGAAAAGGGGAATACCCATTTTGATGCCAAGGTCTTTTGCTTCTGGTGAACGTGCTACAGCGCAACCATCATTATTCGAGAGGACGATTACTGGCACATTTTTTAGTTTTGGATTGAATAAACGCTCACATGAGACATAGCAATTATTCACATCAATGAGTGCGTATATTTCTTCTTGTGATCTCATCTAAACTTTTTGATAACGTTGGTTACCACTCCCCAAATTTCAAACTCTTGACCATCCACTGGGTGAATATCCGAATAGCCTTCATTCTCAGCCTTAAGCCAGCATCCCTTTGCATCAATGATAAGTCTTTTTAAGGTAAATTCATTATCAACACATGCAACCACGATATCCCTATGTTGAGCTTCAATACTTCGATCCACAATGAGAGCGTCATTGATATCAATACCGGCATTGAGCATTGAAAGGGAGTTGGCGCGTACGATAAAGGTTGCATTGGCGTTATGAATTAAAAACTCATTAAGGTCGAGTTTCTTGTCAATATAGTCTTGGGCTGGGGAAGGAAAGCCAGCTTGGACGCGTTCAACAGCTAAAGGAATTTCTATTTTTGTTATAGGATCAAATTGGCGAATATCAATAATTTCATTTCCATTCTTCGATGATTTTAAATATTCTTTGATATCAATAATACGAGACTCAGGTACACGAAGCACTTTTGTAGCCTCTAATGCCTTCTTGCGACCCGCCCCAATTCTTGCACCACCCCGGTTTTTAAGTTCTTTCATATCTACAACTTTGAATTATGTTACATTATTCAAAATTGTAGAGATTATGAGTTTTACATACAAATTTAAAAAATCATTTACAATCAATAATAAGTCATTACTTGACGCTTTATTTTAATATTTCTGATGAATGGTATTGCGAAAAAGCAGATGGCCACGCAATTGATGTTGAATGATTAATTGAAGTTTGGCCTGAAGAAAAAGCCCTTAAATAAGGGCTTTAAATTTTACTTAGATATTGTTTTGAATAAAGGTATCAGCTGATCTGCCCCATAGACACTTAGGTGATCATCATCGAAATACAATGGTATCCCATTTTTATCAGAGTAGCATTTGTCTGAGTCGCAGAAATAGCCGGTAGTATCTAAAATATGGATGCCGCATTGTCTACTTGCTTCATCTTGTGCTTCAAAAGTAAGCTTACTCCTTTCTAGATAGTCCTTTTTTGAAATTGTAATTTTCTCATCAGAATTAATAATTAATCGGTGCCCTAATACTTTAGGGATATTTACTGGGAATTCTGGTACTGGCCTAGTCACGTAAACTTCATGATTTTTGGCAAATTCGCACAATGTCTCTACATAAGCAGATTTCATGGTTTGATGATAATTTTGATCGTAACTTTCCGATGGCTTGGTAATATATCTTATAGGTTTCTCAATCGTTGGATCCCCATCAGGAGCACCATGGAATAAAACGTTAGTTCGATTAATGATTAATATTTTTGAATCAGGATAATCACTTACAGACTTCTTCAAATAGTAGGAAATAGCTTCACCACATTTAAAGTCAGGGCTATTTATTTTCTTAATATTTTTAACAGTTGGGCATCCAGAATATGTCCAATCTAAAGCTGAAGCGTTATTTGGTAAAGATTTTTGTACAGCCTGCATCATAGACTCAGCATGACTATCACCAATCACTAATAATTTAACATCACCATTACCATACAAACATTCCGGAAGCTGCGATCCAGATGAGGGATGACATTCATTAAACCTTGGATTTCGCTCAGCATTCTTAATTGCAATTTGTTTCACTTCATCCGACAGGCGACTTGGAAGCCCATTTTTCACATATACAAAGCTAAGTAGCGCTACTGGAATAAGTATGTAGATTACGGTAACTGTGTAGTTTTTTGAAGTTGATAGATTTGATAAATATTTACGTGTAGGGTTTTCAATAAATTTGTAAGATATCCATCCCAGTACTACAGATAAAATAATTGCACCACTAATAAATAGGATATTGTTGGATTTTTCTAAATAGGCCAGATAAAAAACAAGCGGCCAATGCCATAAATAAATGGAATAAGATGTGTTGCCTAGAAACTGTGCAATTTTATTGTTGGTAAATAGAGAATTATTATTATTTGCTAATAGTATTAAAAACGAACCAATAACAGGTAGTAGTGCATTATAGCTTGGCCAAGCAGTTTTTCCTGTAAATAAAATTAAAGATAAAATGATTAAAGTAAAACCCAATAGATCCAAGATTCTTTTTGAGTTTTCCTTAAAAATGACTTTATCAAAGTAAAGAAAAATTAGCCCGCCTGCCATCATTTCCCATGCGCGTGTTGGGAGTAAATAGAAAGAAGCGGAGGCATAGTTTTTAGTGAAGTATATGGAAAGTAATAAAGATATTAAAAAAACTATGATGTATATAAATTTCAAAAATTTTATATTTTTGAATAGTCTTGCTACAAGAAATAAGAATATAGGAAGAATTATATAGAACTGCCATTCAACTGATAGCGACCATGTATGCAAAAGTAATTTTTCATGAGATACAGCATCAAAATATCCTGATTCTCTAAAATATTGGATATTTGATAAGAAACTTAAACTGACAATTGAGTGTTTTGCATAATCTTTAAATTCTTGAGGGAGTAGAGTAAACCAGCCAATCAAGCCAACAACCGAGATTAATGCAGCAAGAGCTGGAATAATTCTGTTGGCTCTGGAAATGTAAAATTTCAAAAAACTAAAAGTATCTTTGGTTAAGCTGCTTACAATGATTTTTGTCATCAGGAAACCTGAAATGACAAAAAACATGTCAACACCAATAAATCCACCGGAGAATCCAAAAATTCCAAAGTGAAAAAGTACTACTAAGGCAACAGCGTAAGCTCTCAATCCATTAATATCGTATCTAAACTTCTGGTTCATCTTACTTCATATTTTTCTATAAAAAATCGAAATGATTTTATAGACTAAATATGAAAAATGAAATGTTATTTAATTAATCAACAAACCACCACCAACCCTGATCTTTAATTAGATCAGGGTTTTTTAATGTCAAAAATTAGGGGGCATCATGCAGGAGCATGAGAAAAATTTACTTTTACTGATCGTAATCGGGGCATGTATTGGTTTTGCAAAGCTACTTGTTTCAGATGAAAAACTGACTTGGCGCTTGACGATTGGCAGAACGATTTTGGGCGCAGCAACATCAACGATTGCAGGCGCCATCATTCTGCAAATTCCTGATATTAGCCCACTAGCCTTGATTGCGATTGCATCAGCTCTGGGGATTTTGGGAAGTACATTTATTGAAAACTGGCTTAAGTCGCAATCTACAAAATGGGGTGTTAAATGAAACTAATCGATAACTGGAAGCAGGCTTGGAAACTCAAGTCAGTACAAGTGGGCGCAATTAGCGCCTTTTTTTACCTCCTGATTTTATTCTCAGAACAGTTTGTTCAGGTCTGGAATATCATTCCTCAGGACTTAAAAGCTTACATTCCTGCACAGTGGCAAGAATATGTAGGTTGTTTTGTGGGCGTGGCCATGGTCCTTGCTCGCTTGAAAAAACAACCTGAATTGCACGAAGTAAATCAATTCGTCACAGTCACAGCAGGGCATTCTAATAAAGACCCGGGTGCAGTGAATGGCAAGTTCAAAGAAGCTGAATTGGTCTCTCAATTCCGTAATGCTGTTGCTTACTATTTACGTGAAGCAGACATTCAATACAAAACGGATGGGGTGGGAACGCTTAATCAGGATTTAAATACTGCCATCAAACTGATTAAGGGCTCATCTGTAGCGGTTGAATTCCATATGAATGCTGCGACATCAAAGCAAGCCAACGGAATTGAAACCATTGCATTACCCAAAGACAAGAAACTAGCTCAAGAGTTATCTAAAGCCGTTGCAGATGTTTTTGGCAGTCGATTGCGTGGCGATAATGGTTGGATTGACCAAAGCCAGTCAGCACGTGGAAAACTTGGATTTATCAGCAATGGCGGCTTGATTGTGGAACTGGGTTTTATTTCAAATGAAGCTGAATTGGCAGCATTTAATACAAAGTATTGGTCGGCTGCAAAAGCTGTAGCGATGATTTTGATTAAGCATTCAAAGTGATTTGAGAAGGCCCTCAAGTGAGGGCTTTATATTTTTCGATGTTTGCTAAGCTATAATGTACATAGCAGATTTTTCAAAGTGTACAAATGTGTGTACATAAAAATCAGGTAAAGTATTTTGATTAAATAAATTTTAATTAAAATAATAACTTATGTTTTAGTACACCCATATCAAAAATGATGGTCGGTTTTTCTGAATAATTCGGCATATATAGGTAATCTATGTTCAAAATAACAACAGCACCACAAGATGCATTAATTTTACAGCTTGTACCTATTGTGACACAGGCATGTGAAATTTTGCGAGTGGAATATCAGGCCTATTGTGCAGGTGGGGATTTTGATGTCGAGAAAAAAAGTGACAATTCGCCTGTAACGCAAGCCGATTATCGGGTCAATGAATTTATCACCCTAGCATTAAAGAAAAAATTTCCTGAGACCCCTTTATTGTCAGAAGAAGGCGACAATACCGAGCGTAAGCGATGGCAAAACTTCTGGTTGCTGGACCCACTGGATGGAACCAAAGAATTCCTGCATAAACGACCTGAGTTTACCATTAACCTAAGTTTGGTTGAAGGTGCATATACGGTCTTCGCGATATTGGCAATTCCAGCCGAGCAAACGCTCTATATTTGTCCGAAGCAAGGTTTACCGTTGAAATTTGAGATTCAAACCGGAAAATGGCTGGAATATGCAGAAGATGAACCATTTGCAGTCATTCAAGTGGGTTTAAGTCAAAGTAGTCAAGGTCGGTCCGAATATGCTGAATATTTGAATATCTTAAAACAGCAAGTTGATGTTGTAGAGTTTAAAGCAGGCAGTGCCTATAAGTTTTGCATGATGCTTGAAGGAAAGGTTGATATTTACCCGCGGTTTCATCCGACAAGCGAGTGGGACACCAGTGCAGGTCAATGTCTGATTGAGCGTATTGGCGGTGGTTTGGTTGATTTAAAAGGAAGATCTTTTTTATATAATCAACGCAGTAGTTTGTTGAATGGTGGCTTTATTGCATTTAAAAATATTGAAATGAAAAAAATAGCATTCCAAGCTCTAGGACTTATGGCGAACATCCATTGAGCTGATGTTTTAACATGCTATAGTGTGCCGAACCATGTTTAATTTTTGGCTGCATCATGGCGTTAGACCTACTCCCTACTAGTATGCTCAAGGCAATTGATTTACTGCCTGATGCAAAGACACCTGTGACTTTATTTACTCGTCATTCTATTCGTGAAGTCGTGGCTGGGCAGGGTTTGGCTGGCTACGATTTACAGTTGACCTCGCAAGGTCGTGATTTGGCACAGGCATGGGGCACATATTTAATTGAAAATACAGACCGAAGTATTCAGCACTGTATTTCAAGCCCCATTCAACGCTGTGTCGATACAGCAGCTTTAATGATTCAAGGGGCTGATTCAAGTACGCTCGCACAAAACACCCATTATATCGAAATTGTTGAGCAAGGCTTGTTGGTTGAGCCGGGAAGTTTTGTACTGGATATTAAGCAGGCAGGCCCATATTTCAGAAAACAAGGTGCTTTGGGTTTTATCAATAGTTTTGTCAATAATGCTTTACCGGGAATGAAACATCCGATTACCGGTGTGGTGGATGTACTGGAACTGATTTATAACACCCATCCTCAAGATCATTTTGGTTTAAGTTTGGCAGTCAGTCACGATACGATTTTAGCAGCCATTATTGCAGTGATTTCTGGGCGTAATACCGTGAGTCAGGAAGACTGGCCGAAAATGATGGAAGGGTTGTTTGTCTGGTTTGAAGGTGATGAGTTTTTAGAATCAAAACTTAAATGGATTTGGCGCGGGAAAGTCAGTGAACTTTCAATTCGAGAATTTCAAAAATTAGAAAAATAAAAGTTTTCATTTTGAGAATAAAAATTTAAATCCCTAAATCACATTGAAAGTCTAGCAATATGGTTTTCTATTCAAAAATGATAAATCCCTTTTATCTTGCACAATTTTAACAATTTGAGCTGGACGAATAATCATTGAATTGAAGTTGGTGTTATATCCACTAATTTTTTAAAAAAGAATTATTCATAACTTTAAATAACTTATAGGTAAATGTTCTAATGCACTCACATTTTGCTGAAAAAACTAAGCATAAACCTTGAAAATACAACTATTTAGTATAATCCTTCACATATTTTTTTATAGTGGGGTTAATTATTTTAATATATTATTCACTCCCTTAAGTTATTGATTTAAATAATTTTAATATAGTCACATAGTTTTTCTTTTTGGAGAAACTATTGTGCGATTGGGGTGAAAATGTGATGCAATTACGATTTAAATATTTAACTGTATGTACCTTATCTGTAATGCTTATGGCATGTGGTGGGGGCGGTAGTAATGGGGATAGTACAGATATAGTTCAGGAGGTTGATAATTCATGTGAAAATTATAACCTTCGACTTCCTGTTAATAATAATTATGTTGAACCCTCTAGTGATGTTGTTGATGCAAGTGTTCTTGGTTTTAATGATTGTGAATCAAATGGTCAGCTACGTTTAATCCGTAATGATTTGTCAGGTAATTTCAATGCAATGATTCAGTTTGCACAGAGTCATGTTGTCGATCCAAAAGGTAATGAAGCGAAAAAGAGACCTCGCTTAACCAGTGAAAAGGAAGCTCTTTTACTGGTGACTCCAACCGAGGATATGATTAAGGTAGCTCAGTTGACTGCTGAAATCTATCAGGATAATCGATTACTTAGAACAGTCAACTTGAATGAGCCTTCACGGCTTGCGTCGTCAGATCAATCAAATATAGATGATCGACCACGAGTGCAATTTTCAAAACGTGCATGGTCAACAGCATTAACCTGGAATGAGGTTCGTCCGGGTTTATCTATTCGTATTGTTGATCCTGTAAACAATAAAAATGGTGATTTACGTTCAGAAGACATTGATTTTGCAGCACCGGGAGAGTTGGTAGTTCAAAGTATCCGCTTAGGTTTGTTAACTGAGCCACCAAAGTCAACGGGTCATTACATGTTGCTAGAACCTGAGAAAGCAGGAACAGATTATTTCCAGACCATTCCAGCAGCACGCATGATTGTCAGTAAATATGAAGATATGAAACTTGACAAAGTGATGGTGTCAAGTGGAGCTATTTATAACTCAGCGAGTGCAACCACGGGTGATGTGTATAATGGGGATATGCGTGAAAATACCGCTAAATCTACTTTTAGTGTGGGCATTAATCTTGCAAACTGGGGTGTAACTAGTTCATCTATGCAAAGTCAGGAACAACCCCAAGTAACCCAAAGTGTTGTTATTCATCATGCCAGCGGTAATTATAGCAATGGAGTACAAAGTCATGGGTTAAGCGGTGGTAATGGTATTCTGACTTTATATGATTCAGTTGGAAATGAATTTAGTCATGAGATTGGCCATCATTATGGTTTAGGGCATTACCCAGGTTCTGAGGGAACAAATATGTTCTGGGCCGCACATCATGCTGATAGTGGTTGGGGCTATATTGCCTTTAGAAATAAAATGCGCGGGAATTTAAATTGGGGCACGACCAATTTGGGCAATGGTGCAAATGGTGTGCCAAACTTCCTTGGTAAGTATGCATATGGTTGGGATGCCATGTCGGGTGGTGCAACAGCCAGCTCTATTTCACGTTATACCCACTATACTGGATACAGTACACAACAAAAAATTCAGCCTGCGTTTGATCGCGATATTTGGGCTGAAGACTCTGCCACAGGTTATAAAAAGTGGAATCCAACAACTCGAATGATGGAGGTATCGCAACCTAAAGTACCGACGAAAGCGAATAATGTTTGGTATAACAGTGCGAATGGAAATTATCTAAAGCCGCGTTTATTTAGTGTACCTGTATATACCATTGTGGGTGGATATGATCCCGTTAACCAGTCGGGTTTAATTTATCCTGCGGCACGTGGTAACTGGGGGAATGTGTTTGATTTGCCGCAAGCCAATACGAGCGGTACAGCTGCGGGTTGCTGGTTAAAGGTGCAGTCGGCCAATGGTGTGCAAAATATTGCACTAGCACCGCAGCGTATGAATGGGAATGCTAATAAGTTTCACATTAATTTAGCACAAACTGAACAACCTCAAGCGGTTGATTTGTATTGTCAAAAAGCCAATGAGCAAGCGCTTAAACTTTCCAGTATCAATATTCCTGTGGCTACTGACGCTATGTCACCGTATGTGAGTATTGGACAGGAAGATGGTTATTCCGCTTTAAAACGTGTTGAGATGCCAGAACTGGATCAAGCATTTGTGCAAAATAAGGGCAAGGAAATCGTCAATTTATCACCGACATTTAGACTGCTTTATGATTCTTATCATCGCTTTAAAGATGAGTTATCTTCAGATGCTCAAACTGAAATGGAGCGTTATACCCAGCAACAAATTAAAATTTACCGTTTGAATCGTTGGGTAAATGTTTATTATAACGATCTCAGTAACGGTAAGACTGAAGCCTTGGAAGTGTTTCATAAATTTGTTGATAGTCTTGGCTTGAAGAATGATATTCCATTTGCCAATGCAAGCATGTTAGTCATGCCAAAAATGGGCAATAGCTGTCTTAAAGTCGAGAAGCTTGGTACTGGAATATTGAATGTTTATATGAGTGGGAAAAATGGTTGTACAGGTGAAGCATCGACGTTATGGGTGCATGATGCGATTGGTAAAATTCATAGTCAACAATATCCAAACTTATGTTTAACCAGTTCTAGAACACTTACATCATGTAATAATGATTCGCAAAGTCAAGTGTGGGAAGTCGCTATAAATGGTGATACACAACAACTGCGCCAAGGGAAAAGCTGTTTAGACTTGAGTGGGGGGCGTACACCAAGTGCTGATGGGCGCGGTGAAATTACGATATATGGTTGTGGTGGTGGTAATAACCAGAAATGGAGTATTGTTCCGCAAAGTCACAGTCTAATTTTGGCAATATCGAATGGTAAAAATTTACCCTTAGTATCAAAAATTTTAGCAAAATAGTAATACTGTAAAGTGTTAATTAAATAAAATAAGCCCTCAATTGAGGGCTACTTTATCTCTATTTTGCAATTTATTTAAGGTTTTTAAACTGGATGATCACGCTATTGTTACTATCGAGTAACTTCAATTCATTCTTCGAGGCATCGTAACTTACAACCTGGTTTAAGGCTTGTGAGAATTTTTGGGGTAAATTAGTTGCACTTGAACAGGCATTATTTTCTATTGATTTTAGATTTGCAAATTTAATCTGAGTTCCCATAACCGCATAACCTCCCATGAATTGATTACATCCATCGTTACCGCTTACTTCACTATTATCGAATATCAGGGTGGGAACAGCAGACTGGCTCGGATCAGCTTTATAAGCAACTTGATTGATTTCTGTTAACACCCAATTTTTATTTTGCAACTGAGCTAAATTTCGATCGGTAGAGGGATTGGGCATGGATGTACTACAACCCACCACAGTTAAAGAAGTTACTACACTGGTAGCAAGAATAATTTTTCTTAACATTACTTTTCTCCAATTAATTTAACATTGCTTGTCTCCAGCCAATTTAATGCTTTAAGATAATTGTGAAGCTGTTAAAACAACTTGTATATTATAAAATTTTCTTAGAATTCATTTGATTATTAACTAATTATCTACAAGAGTTGATCTGAAAATAAACATGTATTACTTTGAGTAAACAGAATATATCCAAGCACATTAATACGAATAAACTTAAATTTACAGTTATGGTGAGAATTATTTATTCATCCTATTTTTTATTATATGAAATAATTAAACAGCATCGTAATTACTAGGCTTTTCAATTCATTACAATCTTATCTTTATTATCTAAAGTTCAGCGACTCTATTTTTATCATAAATAATTGAATTTTAGACGTAAAAAAAGCCCTTAACGGGCTTTTTTCAATGCAACAACTTAGTTAGCTAAAGCTTTAACTTGTGCATTCAAACGGCTCTTATGACGAGCAGCTTTGTTTTTATGGATGATGCCTTTATCAGCCATACGGTCAATTACAGGAACCGCAGTTTTATATGCTTCTGAAGCAGCAGCATAATCACCAGCAGCGATTGCAGCTACTGTACGTTTAAGATAAGTACGAACCATAGAACGTAAGCTAGCGTTGTGTTTGCGTGCTTTAACGTTTTGACGAGCACGTTTTTTAGCTTGAGCAGAGTTTGCCACTCGTGCACTCCTTGAATTAGATTGGTCTGGGCGGGCTGAAATTGCAACTGAAAACCTTCATCAGAAGAATTATCACCAGCCCGTAAACAAGTGCCATATTGTGATTAAACTATGTTGTTAAGTCAAGTCTTGACTTGCTTTGACAACATTTTAGATGCATAAAAATTCTAAAGAAACCGTTAGATTAGTAATAACCTATAGAGATTGCTTAAAAAATGACTAAATCAATTAAAAGTGCGATTGTAATTGGAGCAACAGGTTTAGTAGGTCGAGAGCTACTGAAACAACTTAATCGTATAGAAAGTTGCGAGAAAATTACTGCGGTAGTCCGCCGTGAAGATTCAGCACTCAAAAGCTTGGAAAAAGTACAACAGTTCATTCTAGACGATTTTCTTTTGCTGAATGATGAAGACGTTAATGGCTATAGCCATGCGTTCAGCTGTTTAGGTACTACGCTTAAAAAAGCAGGGTCAAAAGAAAATTTTTATAATATCGATTACGAAATAAATGCACATTTTGCCGATTTATTTGAATCGACTCATACGCACTACTTGCTAATCAGTGCGATGGGAGCAAATGCTCAGTCAAATTTTTTCTATAATAGAGTCAAAGGTGAAATTGAAAAGCATATCCGGAGTTTGAATCTTGAACATGTGTCAATATTGCGGCCTTCATTATTGTTAGGGGATCGTCCAGAACAACGCAGCCTAGAAGATATGGGTCAAAAGCTTTATCAGAAATTCTCGCATTTAGTTCCTGATTCATTTAAATATAAGCCAGTGACAGCCGGGCAAGTGGCTCATACTATGATCGAGGCTGCGCAAACACAAACTGAAAAATTTGAAATTTATGATAATTTACGCATACAAAATTCTAAATGAAGGGGAAATAAAAAGTGTCTAAGGTAGCATTCGTAACTTGTGATTTACTTGATGATAATCCAGACAAAGAGATTCAAGTAGTCACTCCATCTATGGATGGTAAATTTTTTAAAAGCTATGGTGCCCGTAAAAGTTTTGCTGGTCAGGTCGTGACTGTTAAATGTTTTGAAGATAATTCCCGGGTAAAAGAACTGCTTGCAACTGATGGTACGGGTAAAGTGCTGGTGGTTGATGGTGGTGCTTCGATGCGCTGTGCCTTGATGGGCGATATGATTGCAGAGTCAGCAGTTAAAAATCACTGGAATGGAGTGGTGATTTATGGCTGTGTACGTGATGTAGATGCGATTGCTGAATTGGATCTGGGCGTACATGCATTGGCCGCAATTCCACAAAAAAGTAATCGCAAAGGCATTGGCGAGGTAGATTTAACTTTGTATTTTGGTGGGGTAAGCATCAGTTCTGGCGATTATCTCTATGCCGATAACAATGGAATTTTAATTGCACAAGAAGAATTAGTCGATTTATAACGACAATTGCATAAGGATAAAATGGTGAATCATCAAATAAAAGTTGTACAGGCTTTAGCTTCAGCCTTGACTGAAGGTGGACGCGGAGTCAGTGGCACTGCCTTTCCTCAACAGCCTGAAAAACCACTCAAACTTTATGAGTTTGAAGGTTCGCCATTTTGCCGTCGTGTACGTGAAGTAATGACCTTATTAAATCTGGATTATGAGGTTTATCCTTGTCCAAAAGGTGGACAGAAATACCGAAAAATTGTCAAAGAGAAAGGTGGAAAAAAACAATTTCCATTTTTTATTGATGAAAACTCGGGTACGCAAATGTATGAATCTCAAGATATCATCCATTATTTATTTAAGCATTATGGTCGAACTGGAAAAACACCGAAAAAATTTGCGAAATATCCCAAAATTCCTGTAGCTGCCTTTGCGGGAACAATTATTAATGGTGCACGTGGAGTGTGGGTAAATAAAAAAATTACTGATCGTGAAGCGCCTACCCAACTTTTAGAATTATGGGGTTTTGAAGCGAGTCCATTTACACGCATTGTACGTGGTGTTTTAACTGAACTGGAACTTCCATTCATATTCCATAATGTGCCTAAAGAACGCTGGCAAGATATGGGGCCGGCTGTGTTGCGTTTAAAACCCGGGAAATATCAACCCTTGACCGGCGGCAAACGTGAGAAGATTGTTGGAATTATGGGACGTGATATCCAGGTTCCTTATTTAGTTGACCCGAATACAGGCATGAAAATGTTTGAGTCAGCCGATATTGTTAAATATTTGAAAAAACAATATAGCTAAATGATCAGGACTGTAAAAAAAACAGCTTGATCAGCTGTTTTTTATTTTAATGAATCAATTGTTATTTAGCTTTGGCAATGAGACAAACTGAATCTTAAGGGACATTCAGTTGCGGTATTTTAGCGCCCGCAGGCTCAAGAATACGAGATCATGTAGAAAGTTGCCTGATTCAATCCAAGGTGTTTAGTTTACCGAAGCATTTACCTGAAGATGAAGATATAGACTACAAGGCGATTATCGTAAATGCTATAGAAATTGACATACAAAGGTCTAAAAAATAGAAGAAAAGTTAGAACAGCAAGAAAAAGACCTATACCTTTAAGGTACAGACCATAATTTTTATAAAACCCTGAATATTCTGAGTTGATCTATCCGTCGCTGTGCAGTGTATGATTTCGAGTTATTCAAACGAAATTTAAATCGGATTCCTTTTGCAGATAAAAGTGATCAGAGGATCTATAAATTGTATACCAATCTTATGTTGCCCTTAAAAGCCAAAAGGTGCTGTAAATTGGATTCTGAATTGAAAAACTATAATCGGGAAATCAATAAAAGAAGAACAGGCATTGAGCCTGTATTTAAAAGTCTAAAAACTTTCAGAATACTTGCGGAACCTTATCGCAATAGGGCGAAAAAACTCGGATTGAGATTCAATTTAATAGCTGAACTCTATAAATGGGAGCTGAATAAAAAATGATTTATGAAAGAGGTCTATTCGGAAGTATAAAAAAGGGGAAATCTAATTTCCCCTTTTTGTTCGGTTTATTCTTGCTCTGTAGCAGGTAATAGCATCAGAATCGATTCATTTAACAAGTTGACGATGTCTTCCAGCATATCTGGATCATAAAGGTTTTCATCGAGTAATACTGAACTGCCGTCAGCCAATTGTTTTAAAAGTGGTGCAAACGCATCTGAAATACAAATGCCTTCGCCATTGGCCCAGAACAGCAACTTATCTTCATCTTTTGCATAAAGTAGACGTGATGCAGGCTCGAGAATGAGGGAATAGCCTTGATCTAACGCTTCTTCCAAATCTCCTGTACCAATGGCTTCTGCCTCTGGAATGTTTTCAGGATATTTCGGTTCTGACATCAAGCTCATGAGCGCATCTTCAAGCACGGTTGGATTTTGTAATTGTGCTAAAAGTTCTGTTTTTAAATACTCAAGTTCA
Source organism: Acinetobacter sp. ANC 3781 (assembly GCF_004331285.1). Lineage (GTDB taxonomy): Bacteria > Pseudomonadota > Gammaproteobacteria > Pseudomonadales > Moraxellaceae > Acinetobacter. Next base: position 100,899 of record NZ_SJOH01000003.1, on the reverse strand, counting down.
GCGTGACTGATTTGACCGATCGGGCTGATTTTATCGCGAATAATGTCGGTCAGTGGGTTTTTAAGTAATTGATCATCAGCAAATTTATCACTGACGCGATCCATCATTTCAGCCACATTTGGCATACGGAAACCAAACGAGTAGGTCAGACAGTCATCTTCTGCTACGCCGTAGTGTGATAGACCTGGGGGCACATAGAGTAAGTCACCTGGCGCTAAAACTTCATCAAAATGAACTTCCATCTCTGGCAGTAATTTTAATGGCTGGCCTGCAACGAACTCGCTTTCTGCATTACACATTTGCCCTAGCTGCCAGCGACGGTGTCCATGACCCTGTACTAAAAATACATCATAAAAATCAAAATGTTTCCCGACTGAGCCGCCTTTTTGGGCATAGGACACCATGATGTCATCGCGACGCCATTGCGGAATAAATGGAAATTTTTTCCACAGTTCTGCCAAATCAAAAGAGTAATGATCTACAGCTTGAACAAGCAGTGTCCAAAGTTTGGGCATCTTCTGGAAATCAGCTTTGGTTAAAGGTGATGATTTTACAGACCACTGGTTTGGATCTTTATCTTTTTGTTTAATCAGACGGGCATTGATATTTTCATCCAGTGCAAGTTCCATAACATCGTTAGGTTCTAACAGATTCACAATTTCAGGAAGTGCATTACGGACCAGTAAGGGTTTTTTCTGCCAATATTCGGCAAGGAATTGTTCAGCGGTAATTCCGCCTAATACATCTAAAGCTTGAGACATAAATACAGCCTAAAATTAAGGAACTAAAATATTCAATTGACGCAGGATATGGCACAGTTGAATCATTGGCATGCCCATTAGTGTGGTTTGGTCTTGCCCAGTCATTTGTTCAAACAGGCTAATCCCCAAGCTTTCGCATTTGAAACTACCGGCGCACATTAAAGGCTGTTCAACTTCAATATAGCGCTCAATTTCAGCAAAACCGAGTTTGCGGAATTTGACCTTGTAATGTTCAACCAGTGTATGTTCAAAGCCGGTAGAAAGCTGTTGTACGCTGAGTGCAGTACTGAAATACACAATTTTGTCAGAATTGGCTTGCAATTGTTTCACTGCTTTTTCCACTGTTAACGGTTTACCAATAAAAATATCCGGTGCACCTTCACGCCAAGCGACCTGATCAGATCCAATTACAATCGCTTGTGGATATTGTTCTGAAATGGCTTTGGCTTTTTCAAAAGCCAGTCTTTTGGCTAAATCATCCGCATGATTTTCACCACGGGGAGATTCATCAATATTAGGTACGATGCTTTGATAAGCGATGCGAAGGCGGTTCATTAAGTCTTTACGGGTTTGGCTGCTTGAAGCCAAAATAATTTGGGGAGTACTCATTACACTGCATATTCCATCAGCACATCAAGCGGAACATAGGAGAGCACAGCTTGATGGCAAGCTTGAATTTTAATCGGAGGGGCAATACCGGCTTGGTATGCTTCGACCCAGCGGGTCACACAAATACACCAAAAATCACCTGGCTCTAAACCTGGAAAATCGACCTCTGGTAAGGGTGTGATCAAGTCGTTACCTACTTTTTGCGAAAAGTTAAGAAATTCTGCGGTCATCTGTACGCACATTGTATGCTGACCAAGATCTGTTATTGCAGTATGACAAAAGCCATTACGAAAATATCCGGTAATAGGAGCATAGCAACAGCTAGCCAGGGATTCGCCTAAAACGTTTAAACGATTGATATTGGGATCTGGGTGAATAGACATAAGCTCTGAATCATGATGTGGCTTTTGACTATCATAATCAAAACTTTGTCTTTCGACAGCTTTTATGCAAAAGAAGCTAACCTTTTTCTGCATAATCATTTAAAATCGGGCGGTTTTTATATCTATAAAGAGAGCTATACATGAATTTTCAGCGTATGACTGACCTCGATTTAACAGGTAAACGTGTTCTTATTCGTGAAGATTTAAACGTACCTGTAAAAAATGGTGAAATTACAAGTGATGCACGTTTACGCGCTGCACTTCCTACAATTAAAACAGCGGTAGAAAAAGGCGCTGCGGTAATGGTTTGTTCTCACCTTGGTCGTCCCGTTGAAGATGAACCAAAACCAGAACAGTCTTTAGCACCTGTTGCTGCTTATTTGACTCAAGCTTTGGGTCAAGAGGTTAAATTGTTTAGCGACTACTTAGAGGGTGTTGAGGTTGCAGCAGGTCAAGTGGTATTGCTTGAAAACGTGCGTTTCAACCCAGGTGAAAAGAAAAACAATCCTGAACTTGCACAAAAATATGCGGCACTTTGCGATGTGTTTGTGATGGATGCATTTGGTACGGCGCACCGTGCAGAAGCTTCTACTGAAGGTGTAGCTCGTTATGCAACTGTTGCAGCGGCAGGTCCGTTACTTGCAGCTGAACTAGATGCTTTAGGCCGTGCACTTAAAACACCAGAAAAACCGATGGCTGCCATTGTTGCAGGTTCTAAAGTGTCAACTAAGCTTGACGTATTAACTTCACTTTCAGATATTTGCGATCAAATCATCGTCGGTGGTGGTATTGCCAATACCTTCCTGGCTGCTGCTGGCTACAATGTAGGTAAATCATTATGCGAAAATGATTTGATCGACACAGCCAAAGCCATTGCTGCAAAAGTTTCTGTTCCATTACCAACAGACGTTGTGGTTGCAGATGCAGCTGAAATCGACTTTGCTGATTTCTTGGGTTCACTAGCGAAAGCGAAAGCGGTCGTGAAAAATGTTGCTGATGTCAGCGACAATGACATGATTTTAGACGTTGGTCCAAAAACGGCTAAAGCATTTGCTGAAATTATCAAAACTTCAAAAACGATTCTTTGGAATGGTCCCGTGGGTGTGTTTGAAGTCGATCAATTCGGTGAGGGCACTAAAGCATTGTCTTTAGCGATTGCTGAATCAGCAGGTTTCTCTATCGCGGGTGGTGGCGATACTTTAGCTGCAATCGATAAATATGAAGTGGCTGACAAAATTGGTTATATTTCTACCGGTGGCGGTGCTTTCCTTGAGTTTGTAGAAGGCAAAACACTGCCTGCAGTTGCGGTACTACTTGAACGTGCTTAATCTTTAGATCAGAATTTTTTAAATCAAATTAAGCTATAAAGTAAATATGACAGAAGGTTGACTACAGTCAGCCTTTTGTCATTTTGGGATACATATTTTAGTCATCAAAATGAAATATATCTGCAATAACATTACATTCATTAAATCTCCTGTCCTAGGAAACTCTGATGAACTTGAAATTAACACTTGCAGCACTCCTTATTGCACCTTTAGCTTTAACTGCTTGTGCCAAGAAAGATGAAGCTCCAAAAAATGACGCAGCTGCAACAACAGTAGAAGAGAAAATCACCCCAGAGCAACAAGCGGCAATCGACTCACTTGACAAACCTGTTCTGGATGAAAAAAATACAGATGTACCCGCGGAAATAGCCAATGCGAATGCAGATGAGGCAACTCCTGTAGCCGAAGCCGCAGCTTCTGAAGCCACTGCACCTTAAGTTTGTTATGTTTTATTTAAAAGTCCCTGCATAAGCAGGGATTTTTTTTGAAATAGTGTTTTTTATTACTGAATTGAAAGCAATCAGCATGTAGAATATGGGGCATCAACTGGGAGGACATTATGGCACTTATCTCATTGCGCCAGCTCTTGGATCACGCCGGCGAACACAACTACGGCGTACCAGCGTTTAACGTAAACAACTTAGAACAAATGCGCGCAATTATGTTAGCCGCAGACGAAACGAATTCACCTGTTATTGTTCAGGCATCTGCGGGTGCTCGTAAATATGCAGGCGCTCCGTTCTTACGTCATTTAATTTTGGCAGCAATTGAAGAGTGGCCACATATTCCAGTGGTTATGCATCAAGATCATGGTACTGACCCTGATGTATGCCAGCGCTCGATCCAGTTGGGCTTTTCATCGGTGATGATGGATGGTTCACTAGGTGCGGACGGTAAAACACCGACAAGTTACGAATATAATGTCGATGTAACGCGTCGCACAGTTCAAATGGCGCACGCTTGCGGTGTTTCAGTTGAAGGTGAAATTGGTTGCCTGGGTAGCCTTGAAACCGGGATGGCTGGTGAAGAAGATGGCGTAGGCGCTGAAGGCGTTCTTGACCATTCTCAACTTTTAACTTCAGTTGAAGAAGCGACTCAATTTGTAGCAGATACCAACGTCGATGCTTTGGCAATTGCAGTCGGTACTTCACACGGTGCGTACAAATTCACACGTCCACCCACAGGTGATATTTTAGCGATTGACCGCATTAAAGAAATTCATGCGGCATTGCCAAATACCCATCTTGTTATGCACGGTTCAAGCTCTGTGCCACAAGAATGGTTGGCTGTGATCAACGAATTCGGCGGCGATATAAAAGAAACTTATGGTGTCCCTGTTGAGCAATTGGTTGAAGCAATCAAACACGGTGTTCGTAAAATTAATATCGACACTGATTTACGTTTGGCTTCTACTGGTGCGATGCGTCGTATGATGGCTGAAAAACCAAGCGAATTCGATCCACGTAAATTCTTCTCTGCGACTGTAGATGCAATGAAGCAAATCTGTGTAGATCGTTACACATCATTTGGTACTGCGGGTCATGCAGACAAGATTCGTCCAATTTCTTTAGAGAAAATGGTGAATCGTTATAAATAATCCTTAAAGATTATCTATAATCAAAAGCCCACATTTGTTGTGGGCTTTTCTGTATTTAACCCTAAATCATTATAAATAACCAAAATAAGGCAAAAGATGGAATTTATATTTGCAGCGGCATGTTGTAGTGTCATCATCTCAATTTTGTTAAAGCTCGCCAAAGTCAAAGGTTTTGATGCATTACAGATGATTGTCTGGAACTACGCTTCTGCCAGTCTATTGGGTTTTCTATGGTTTAAGCCAGATCTGCAGCATATTTCAATGGTCAATACGCCGTGGTGGTTAATTGTTGCATTGGGTGTTTTGCTGCCGAGTATTTTTTTATGCTTAGCAAAATCATTGCAATATGCCGGCATTATTAAAACTGAAATTGCCCAGCGTTTATCTGTGGTTTTATCACTACTGGCAGCATTTTTCATTTTTCAGGAACAGTTTAATACCGTAAAAATCATAGGTATTGCTTTGGGAGTTGCGGCGGTAATCAGTATTTTATTTTCACATCAAAAAGCGGGAACAGGGCAAACTTCTTCAAAGCAGGCGATGGGGTATCTTGCCTTGGTCTGGTTTGGCTATGCCTTAATTGATGTGTTACTCAAGTACACCACAGGATTAGGCGTACAGTTTGCTGTCGCCCTAAATTTAATATTTATCTGTGCCTTTATATTGTCATTGGCTTATATTGCAATTACAACGAAAACCGTGGGTAGCAAAAAGAACATGCTGGCAGGTCTGGGTCTGGGAGTTTTAAATTTTGCCAATATTGCACTGTATGTTAAAGCGCATATTTTATTGAAAGACACACCTGCAATTGTGTTTGCAGGTATGAATATTCTTGTGGTTGTATTTGGGGCATTAAGTGGCTTAATTATCTTTAAAGAAAAATTAAAGCTTGCTACCGCGGTGGGTTTGGTTTTAGGTTTGGCTAGTGTGATTAGCCTAGCTTATGCGATAACTGTTTAAATAAGGTTTTTGCAAAAGTCTTCGGGTGCTTAACAATGTCAATGGTGTCGGCAGTCCCTAGCAGTAAGCCAGCCTGATTGCAGTGCGGACATGTCGGGTAAAAAGAAAGCGAATTTTTGAAATATTGATGCATATAAATTTTATTGCAGTGTGTGCATTCAAATTTCATGGGCATTTTAGTTGTAGCAGGGATCATGAGATAAACCACCTTTTATTTTTAGCGCAAATATACCTCAATATTGTTGCAAGAATAAGACCTGAAATGACATGAAAGGGGGCTATAACCCCCTTTTATTGTAATGAAACGTTAATTAAAGCTGAGTGAAAATCTGTTCTTTGTCTAGACGTGATTTTGGTAGTTGGGCATTGAAATCATTTTCACTACGATAACCAAGTGTCAGTAATACCGAAGGGACCAAGCCTTTTTCTGTTAACTGTAATTCATCATTGATGATTTGTTCATCAAATCCACCAATGGGCGTTGCATCAATTCCTTCAATTCCGGCAGCTAACAAAATTTGACCTAAAGCAATAAAGGTTTGATTTTCCGCCCAACGCTGAATATCACCTTTTTCATTGCGATAATAATTGACATAACCGCTACGGCTATCTTTTTGGCCTTGTTTAGCTTTTTCATCTTTAAAACGACCACTGATGTCATCTTGAGCGAGCAGGTTATCTAAATGCTGTTCACTAATATCTGCTTTAGTACAGAACAGAATAGTATGTGAAGAATCTAGAACTTTGGGTGCGTTATAGGCATATTTCCCAACCAATGCTTTGGCAATCCGTTCTTTAGCCGCTTGATTGTCAGCAATAAAAAAATGCCAAGGTTGGATATTGATAGAAGATGGAGTCAAACGTAATATTTCTAATAAACATGCAATCTGTTCTTTCGGGATTTTTCGAATAGGATCATAGGCTTTGGTGGTATAACGGGTTTTCGAGACGTTTAAAAGATCCATGAATGATTACTCCACTTATAAATTATGTTTGTCATTTTACCTGAAGCGTTATCCAAATGGTTTATAACACATGGGTCTGGCTTTAGACTTTGGCATGATAAAAAAGTAATTATAGTAAATAGCATGCTTTACTCAATTTATTACACTTTATATAAAGCAGTATGGGTATCTTGTTTAGCTTAAGTTTCAAGTGTGATCCATGATTTTATAAAATAAAGGATGAGTATTTTTCAATAAATTAAAAGTTTTAGCAGATCAAGAAATATGTTTTCGATATTGGTACTTTTAGAAAAATGGCGTTTAATCAATATTAAGTAAAATGTATGACCATTCCGAGAGCAGGCGTATGGAATTTAGCAATCACTTTAAAAGAAAACTAAAAACCCAACAGCAAATTGGGTTATGGGTTGGTTTGGCAGATGCTTACGCTACAGAAATTGCAGCCAATGTCGGATACGACTGGTTGCTGATTGATGGGGAACATGCGCCAAGTGATTTAAGAACCACACTTTCTCAATTACAAAGTATCGCAGCATACCCATCTCAGGCAGTGGTACGTCCACCCATTGGCAGCGTACAACTGATTAAACAGTTGTTGGATATTGGCGCACAAACCTTACTGATTCCGATGGTGGAAACGGTTGAACAAGCAGAACTGATGGTGAAAGCAGTCCGTTATCCGCCTGAGGGCATTCGTGGTGTAGGTGCAGCTTTGGCACGTGCGACGCGTTGGAACAGTATTCCGAATTACTACGAGACAGCCCATGAAAATATTTGCCTGTTGATTCAGATTGAATCAGTCAAAGGTCTGGAAAACCTAGACGATATTTTAAAGGTGGATGGTATTGATGGGGTATTTATTGGTGCTGTTGATTTGTCTGCAACCATGGGCTATCAAGGCAATCCAAACCATCCGGAAGTGCAAAAAGCAGTAGTTGATGCGGTTCAGCGTATTCGTGCAGCAGATAAGGCCGCGGGGATCTTATCAACACAGCATGAAGCCACGCAGCAATATTTGGAACTTGGTACAGAGTTCGTAGCAATAGGGGTTGATACCAGTGTGTTGATGAATTCACTTCGTGAACTTTTGGCCAAATATAAAAATGGGGTAGATGTACCTAAGGTCTCGGATGGGTATTAATTTAAATAATGCGGAACAACTGCGCGGGCTGAAAACAGCCCCTGACTTTTTAGCGAGTCGGGGCTTTTGTATTAGTATGCGTATTTTAAATCGGTATAGTCATTTAACGACATGGCCACATGCTTGTTAATGAATTCACGGATATCGTCGCTAGTCATCGGCTGACCTTGTTTGGTAATCACGTGTTCCATAGGCGCTTGATCTACAGCAGTAATTTTGTAAACAAAGTTACAAACCACTTTATAATTTGAATCAGCTTTGACCATGCAAGTCACGTAGCTATAAGCATGTTCAAAATTCAGATCAGTATGAGAAAAGATAAACTGGTCAAATAATTTCAGCGCTTTACCATCTTGCAGTGCTTTTAATTCATCCACAATATTACTTTCGAACTGTACAGCGTAGCGCTCCGAAACAGGCTTTCCATCAATTAAAAGTGAAACTTTACCGTCATCATGATGGGTTACGGTGATATTGCTAAAATCAGACATGCAGATCTCTAAAATTGAATGAAATGATAGAGGCTGATTATGTTGAATTGTTTTACAAATCAAGAAATGATTCGGTATGTTGATTATATTCAGGATAAATAAACAACAATTGTGAACTTCTTAATGCACTGTAAATGAATTCGCTTTTATTCGATCAAAATGGCTTGAGTAGCTAAAATTAATAAGTCCAAGTCTTTAATTCTAATGTTTGATGAACTTGTTCGGAATCAATTTCTAAAATTTGAGCTTCATGTTCACGCCAGTCGCCTAAAACAATACGTGATTTACCATTTTCATTATGGATATTAGGGCGGTGGGTATGTCCATGGATCAGTACATCCACTGTTTGAAGTGATTGTTCAACGGCTTTTGGGTTCACATCCATAATCTGATAAGACTTCATTTGCTTAGTTTCGGCACTTTTTTTACGGAAACCATTCGCCAGTTTTTGACGGAAAATTAATGGCATACTTTTAAGAAAACCTAAAAGGAACGGATTACGAATAATTTTACGGAATTTCTGGTAGGACACATCATCGGTACAAAGTAAGTCGCCATGTTCAAGACGTATCTGGAGGCTACCAATCTTTAAGGTATCTACCTCAGGCAATATACAACCATTGAACTGCTTTAAAAAGCGTTGACCCAGTGCAAAGTCACGGTTGCCGACTTGAAAGTAAACATGATTACCGGCTTGAGTGAATTGTTGTAAAGCGCGGACAATTTCATCTAGCCATGGGGCAGAGTAGTCATCTCCAATCCAAGCATTAAACCAATCGCCTAGAATATAAAGCTGCGTGTCTTTATTTTTATAGTGTGCCAATAAATCCAAAAACCCCCGAACGAGTCGAGGGTGTTCAGGTGACAAATGTAAATCGGCGATAAACAGATGGGTCACGTATTTTCCTTAATAGTTCCTCTAAAGTCCATCGAGTGAATGGAGGGACTATGTCCTTAATATTATTCCTTTTTAAAGCAATGCCTTAAAACTTATTAAAGACGCAGAGGACGTTTTTTATTCAGAAATAATTTTAGCAGATTCAATTACTACATTTTCTAAAGGAACGTCAGCGTGGTAACCACGGTTACCGGTACGAACCCCTTTAATTGCTTCAACCACATCTAAGCCTTCAACAACTTTACCAAATACTGCATAACCCCAACCTTGTGCTGTTTTACCAGTATGGTTAAGGAAAGAGTTGTTTTTCACGTTGATGAAGAACTGAGCAGATGCAGAATGAGGTGCTTGAGTACGTGCCATTGCAACCGTACCTTCTTCATTGCTTAAACCGTTGTCAGCTTCGTTTTCAATAGAATCACGAGTTGCTTTTTCTTTGAAGTTTTCATCCATGCCGCCGCCCTGGATCATGAAGTTTTCAATTACACGGTGAAAAATCACGCCATCATAGAAGCCGTCACGAACATATTCTAAAAAGTTAGCAACAGTCTTAGGTGCTTTTTCAGAGTTTAATTCAAGAACAATACGTCCTTTATTGGTGTTTAATTCGACTTGAGGAAAACTCATTTTATAATCTCCTAATCATGGACAAAAAAAGCCATGGGTTTTTGGTTGAGAGAAGCATAAGCAAACTGTAAACTACAAGGCAAGCAAAAACGTTACTTTCTTTGTTAAAAATTTAGAAAAGCGTTTTAATTATCCTATTTTATCTTATAGAAGTGATTTATCAACTATGAAGCCGAATGATGTTGTTTCATCCCTGCCAAATAACCCGACAACTCAAAATCAATCTGTCGATGCTGCGCAGCAAGAACAACAGCCTGGCTTAGACTTTGTACGCCAAGTGATTACTGACGATCTAGCAGCAGGCCGTACACAACAAGTGGTAACACGTTTCCCGCCAGAACCAAATGGTTATTTACATATTGGTCACGTGAAGGCGATTTGTCTGAACTTTGGCATTGCCCAAGAATTTGATGGCTTGTGCAACCTACGTTTTGACGATACTAATCCAGATGCAGAAGAACAAGAATATGTAGACGGTATTGCCAATGATGTAAAATGGTTAGGGTTTGAATGGAATGGTGAACCTCGCTATGCATCTAGCTATTTTGATCAACTGTACACATGGGCGGTACAACTGATTGAACAAGGCGATGCTTATGTCGATTTGCAAACGCCTGAAGAAATTAAGTTAAACCGGGGTAATTTCGTAGAACCGGGTAAAAATTCACCCTATCGTGATGCTTCATTAGAAGAAAATCTGGCGCGTTTTGAACAAATGCGTAATGGTGAGCTTGGCGAAGGGCAAGCTGTTCTTCGTGCCAAAATTGATATGGCATCTCCAAACGTACATATGCGTGATCCTATTTTGTACCGTGTACTGCATTCTGAACATCACCAGACGGGTGATAAATGGAAAATGTACCCGATGTATGACTATGCACATCCATTATCAGATGCGATTGAAGGCATTACGCATTCATTATGTACTTTGGAATTCCAGGATCACCGTCCGTTCTACGACTGGGTGGTGGAAAAAGTTAAATCGCCATCTGTTCCACGTCAGTACGAATCAAGCCGTTTAAACGTAGACTACACCATTACCTCTAAACGTAAATTACGTAAATTGGTTGAAGGCGGTTTTGTTAATGGTTGGGATGACCCACGTATGCCAACCGTAGTCGGTATGCGCCGTCGTGGTTTCACACCTGAAGGTTTGCGCGATTTCTGTAAGCGTGTGGGTGTCTCTAAAGTGGATGGCAGTATTGTTGATGTTGCAATGCTTGAATACTGTATCCGTCAGTCTTTGGAAAATACCGCTGCGCGTGGTATGGCGGTATTAAATCCACTGAAAGTGACTTTGACCAACTTGCCTGAAGATATGGACTTGACTCATGCACGTCACCCGAACGTAGACATGGGCGATCGTATTATTCCTTTATCTCAAGAAATTTATATTGATCGTAAAGACTTTGAAGAAGTGCCGCCGAAAGGCTTTAAACGTTTAATTCCAGAAGGTGAGGTACGTTTACGTCATGCTTATGTAATTAAATGCGACGAAGTGATTAAAGATGCCCATGGTGAAGTGGTTGAACTGAAATGTTCAATTGACCCTGAAACCTTGGGCAAAAATCCGGAAGGCCGTAAAGTCAAAGGCGTGGTGCATTGGGTTTCTGCAACCAAAGGAGTACCGGCTGAAGTTCGCGTCTATGATCGTTTATTTACTGAAGCTGCTCCAGATGCAGATGACGATTTCTTGGCGAACTTAAATCCAGAGTCTTTAACTGTGCTTCAAGCGATGATTGAACCTGCGTTAGCGGAAGCTCAAGCTGAAGATCGTTTCCAGTTTGAACGTGAAGGTTACTTCGTGGCAGATCAATATGATCATTCGAGCGATAAACCGGTGTTTAACCGTATTTTGGACTTAAAAGATAGCTTTAAGCCAGGTAAATAATTTATTTGTGGTTTAATTTAAGAAAGCTCAACTTCGGTTGGGCTTTTTTGTAGCATCCAAGCAAAAATTGGTTTTAACTATGTATAGTTTCTTATGTAATCTTATAAAATCTATCCTTTTTTCTGCCCTAAAACCTTTCATCAATGCGAAAGTATAGAGATTATCACTGCAAAAGATGAGGCTAAGGAAAATGAATAATGTCGTTATCGAGACACAGATGTTAATTCGTAAACCGGTTGCTGAGGTGTTCAATGCCTTTATCGATCCAGAAATCACTCGCAAGTTTTGGTTTACTTCCTCTACCGGACATTTAATGGAAAATAAAAACGTAGATTGGTATTGGGAAAAATATGAGGTGACGACCAGTGTTTTTGTGGAACAGTTGATCAATAATCAATTAATCCAGATCATGTGGGGCGAACCAAAGTCTACAGTAGATTTTATTTTTGAAAAAATATCCGAGAATGAAACTTTTCTTAAAATCCGTAACTATGCGATTCCTTTAGAAGGTTCAGAGTTAATTGCTTTTGTGATTAAACAGAGCAATGATTTCACTACACTGCTAGATGGTGCTAAAGCCTACTTGGAATATGGTGCACAACTGAACTTGGTCAATGACAGACTTCCGCCCTTTGATTAGTTAAAGGCTTTGAGAAATTTTCTCGATATAAGCATTTTATTAACTGAGCAAAATTGAAATTTTCATTGTGCTTTTTTTAGAGAGTTTGTAGTTGAATAACACGAGTTGAGCAGTACATCTCTTCAGTTTTTTCACGCCCCATTGATATGGGGCTTTTTTTTATCTTTTATAAATAGTGGTTGAATTCAAAATTAAGGATTTTTCTGTTCAGGTTCTTTTAATAGTAAAGAGGGCGGCAGACGTTTTTTTGCTTTATCACGTAATTTTTTCTTGATGTATAACACCAAAGCGAAACAGGTGGTGGTGATGGTCAGCAACATGCTATTCATATAACTCATGATTGAGCTGACATAGCCAATTGTGGTCAGGCGGTTCATCATGCGAATGACTTGTGGACTGCTTTCAATACCGGTAATGGCCCAGGTGCATAAATGTTCGCAATTATTAATAATCAGATGATAGTTGTTTTCGTTCATACGAGAACGCATGCGCCGTACAACTTTACGACCCATGAATTTGGGATTGCTATAGTGTTGAACAATAATGGTTTTGCCAAAACTGAACTTTTCTATTGATGTTATTTCAATTGGACGTTTTTTGAATAAATGTGCAAAACCCGAATAATGAATGACCCGGCCACGCCCTGCATAAATACCATGATGGGAATAGCCTAAGTGTTTAACAATAAGGTGTGTTCCTAAAGGAAACCGGATTTTCTGCTGTTGCATTCCAGACTTAATCAATAAAGTTGCAAAGGTATTTTATTGACCTAGTTTACTGCTTCTCTATGAAAGAGTCGACTATCTCACTAAGCTTAAAACTTCTTTTATAAAAACTTCATCCTTGTATAAAATTTTCAGCCTAAAGCTAGATTGTTCGGGAAAGATAAAATGAAGAATCAATTTTTCTTAAAAGGTACCGTAATTTTCGCTTTAAATTTGGCTCCAACCAGTCATGCAGACGTTTACTCAAAACACTGGCAAAGGGGGACTTTTAATGTAGATATAGTAAAGATAGAACAGTCTCAAAACTTGCGTTTATTTTTAAATGATGCCAAAACAAATCAGCCGCTGCATAAATTTGATGCAGTTCAGAAAAAATTAAGGTCTTGTGAAAAGTTGTTATTTGCCATGAATGCCGGGATGTATCGTTCAGATTATTCTGCAGTCGGTTTATATATAGAAACCTCACAATAAAAGCAGAAATTAAACACAGTAAAACAAGGGTTTGGTAATTTTCATATTCAGCCGAATGGTGGGCTGGCCTGGAATCAGAATAAAAGCATAATCGCCACCACAGATGACTACTCAAAGCTAAAGTTTAATCCAGATTATGCGACGCAATCTGGGCCAATGCTGGTGATTAATGAAAAAATTAATCCAAAATTTTTAGAGCGTTCAGACTCATTTAAAATTCGTAACGGCGTAGGAATTAAAGATCAAACGCTCTATTTTGTGATTAGCAATACTGCTGTAAGTTTTTATCAATTTACACAATTTTTTCAACAACAGTTGAAAGTGCAAAATGCATTGTATCTCGATGGCTCAATTTCAAGCGCATATATCCCCCCATTAAAACATGCAGACTCATTTTTTAAACTTGGCCCCATGCTTGCGTATATTGATACGCAAAACTATCAAAAAGACTAAAAATTTTAAGTTTTAAAATTATCTATTTATGTATTTTATAATTTTAACTGTTTTATTATATTTCATTTATTTTAAATGATTTTAAGCTGAATTTTTATTGTATAAATCTTCAAGTGCTAGATATAAAAATTTGTACTTTGAATTAGACTATTCATCAGTTAAAAGTGATATCCAATTTTTAAACCATAGCCTATGGCGTGATTTTCCCTAAACTCCCCCACTTTTGAAGCTTCTGAAAGGACGGGAAGAGGCAGATCATAAGTTCCATTCTGTGTAGTTACATCTCCCAACCAGAAGTATTTCACTCCGCCTGAAATAAAATAATCAGGTTCGGGATTATATTTTAGTGCTAAACCTACTCCCCAATAGCCCTTCGTTGGATTGAAGATAGAGGCCGGATCGCCTGTACCTGAATCCCAGCCAAGATCAAAAGCACCAGACCATAGGGGAGTCCATTGTTTTGCCACCCCCACAGTGGCGCTCCACTGATTCTTTTGATAGTCATCCAGATTAAATCCACCGGTATAAGTTCCACTACTCATTGTAGTCGTTGCCAGTTGGGATAATGCACCGAATTGGACTGGACGAATCACAAAATCTTTCCAGTTGACCCAACGAATATTGGAATAAAGCAAAGTACTGACCGTAATGCTAGTTTGAAAATCGAGATTAATAGATTGTGGTGTGGAAATTTTAGTTTTACTTTCATCAACCAAAAGCAGAGGTGTCCCTAACACATTTTCGGAAACATTGATTTTGTGATCAATTTTGGAGTGATAGGTCAAGGCGGCTTTTAATGCCATGTCAGGCACTTGATAAGCGAAACCAGCCAGCCAGCCGACAGCCGCATCTTGCTTGAAAATTGCGTTATAACCATTGAAGTCTGCATACACCAATCCGCGTAGAGAAACATGGCCTTTAATGGTTTGAAAGGCCGGCCCTGCATAAAGATTAAAGTTTTTGAAGGGCTGATAACCTAAAATCAGACTGAGATTTTGGCTATCTACATTGATTTGTGTACCTTGTTGGCTCAGTACTGGATCGGAAAAACTGGCATTACGCTTCACCGGATATTCTAAATCTGATCCAAAAGGCTGATCGTACAGGATGCCGAAAGAGAGTTGTGGTTTTAATTGAAGTTTAAGCGCTGCACTATAATATTGAAAACTTTGGCTAATATTATCTGTTGAATAGTCGTCAACACCGGAATTGATCAGGTCGGATCGTGTGTCTAAAGTTCGCCCCGATACTTCGGGATCGGCAGCGGTAATGGAAGCTTCAAAATAATGCCCTACTTCGAGAAAAGGCAGTAAAGATTGTCCGGATTGATCTATAGCTGCGGCTATGCCATGACTTGAGATTAGGCTGCATAATATTGCCAGTCCAGGATAATACGATTTCATATATTTTCCTTTTTATTCGGCTCATTTTTTATTTTTAAGGCATTCTTATTTTACTTTTTATAATTTTTCACATATGAGTAAAGCACTTTTAAATACAGGGGAACAGAGATTTCTAGGCGAAAAGAGAGAAGTATGTTTCTAAGTATTAAAATCGAAGCGTATACGTTTTGCACAGGCAAATAAAAAGGCATTTAGTAAACTAAATGCCTTTAAATTAGACTCTACTATTGGAGGGGTAGGTGCTGTAATTCGTTTAACTCTTTACGGCTATAACCTCGTGAAGCTAGAACCTTTTTAATTCCAATGATGACATCTTCATCAGTGGCTTTAGCTAAAGCTTGAATCAGTTCTTCATTCGATTTACAAGAGCAATCATTTTCGACACACGAGATTTGATTCTTGTGTTCGTTTTGCTGTTGATTAGCAGAAAACAGCTTTTGCCAAAAACTCATAGAGCCTTCATACACAACTTAACATAGTTCGAAATATATCCAATCCACTAAATATTACAAGCCTGTATCAGTGATAAAAGCAGCGTTTGAACTTTAAATTTTCCGATGATAAGCACTAACTTTAACGATATTATGAGATTTACTATTGAGAATTAGTTATAAATGATTAATTTTAAATGAAATAAAAATGAAGCTCAACTGAGCTTCATTTAAATAACAACAGATACAAACTTAACAATGAAATAAATTGTTTAAATCTTTTCCAGTAATACACCCGATTCTACATGATGGGTATAAGGAAACTGGTCAAACATCGCAAATTTGGTCACTTTATGCGTGGTTGATAAGGTCTTCAAGTTGTCTTCTAGGGTATCAGGATTACATGAGATATAAATGATGCGCTCAAAACGTTGAATCAGTTTTAAGGTTTCATCATCAATACCCGCACGTGGTGGATCTACAAACACGGTATCGAAATCATAGCTTGAGATATCAATCTCTGCTTCCTGTAACCGGCGGAATTCACGCTCACCATTATAGGCTTGTGTGAAATCTTCAGCTGAAAGACGTGCCACCTGAATATTATCAATCTGATTCTGTTCAATATTCCACTGAGCAGCATAGACAGAGGACTTAGCTAGTTCAGTAGCCAGTACGCGATTGAACTTGGTGGAAAGCGGCAGGGTAAAGTTACCATTGCCACAGTACAATTCCAGTAAGTCTTTATCTGACTGTTCAGCCGCATTGCATGCCCATTCCAGCATCTTCTGGCAGACTTGTGCATTCGGCTGGGTAAAGCTACTTTCGATTTGCTTGTATTGATAAGTACGATCAAATACCTGCAATTCTTCAACCACAAATTCGTCGCTTAATACCATTTTTTGACCGCGGCTACGACCAATCAATTTGATATTCAGTTTTTCAGCCAGTTGTTTGGCCAAGCTTTCCCATTCGGCATCCAGTGGGCAACGATAAATCATTGATACCAGCATCTCGCCTTTTAAAGTCGCTAGAAAATGAATTTCAAACAAGCGTTTAGACAATACCGGACTGCTTTTCAGTTCTTGCAGCAAAATCGGCATCAATTGATTAATACTTTTATCTGCAATCGGGAATTCGTCAATGCGAATGACTTGTTTCTGGTTATCTTCACTGCGTTCAAACATCGCATAAAACATATCGTCGTCAGTATGCCAAATACGGAATTCTGCGCGCATACGGAAGTTTTGTTCAGGCGACGGAAATACGTCTAAAGAAGGGGGATTAAATTCGGCAAATTGAGCAGAAATACGTGCAATCTTGGCATCAAGTTGTAACTGATAAGCTGAAGTCATATGCAGTAAAAATCACGAACACATTGAAAACAGGGATGGTAACAAAGTTTGAATCAGATGACTAAACTTATTGCCCATTCAGCGGCAGAAATATCGTTTCAACCAAAATTTTGGCTAAATATAAAGAGTATTGATTATTTATAAAAATCTTAAGCTTAATGTGTAAATTAATTTAAAAATCAGTAAATTAGATGGGTAATATAAAAAGAAACCAAGTCGACCTGACCAGGGAGCGGTCGACTTGGCAAAGAGGAAAAACATTAGAGTTATAGAATTAAGCTTTTAAATTTAGCCTTAAGTTAAGGTCATCAGGCTGGCATTCCCTCCTGCTGCAGCAGTATTGATACTGATCGCGCGCTCAATCACCAATCGTTCTAAAGGAATATCGGGATCAAGCGGTTCCAAATGGGTGATGCTGATAATCGCATCTGAGCGGACAGCAATCTGATATTGCAACTTTTGCAGTTGTGCTTGGGTGCCGTGATGTAGCACGGCATCAAAATCATCGGTTTCAATGTTTTGAATCACCATAAAACGCTCGGCAATTTCTTTCGGCATTTTAGAAAGATACTTGAGCACAAAAGTATTTTCAGCCAGAACGACAGGCTGACTGCCGACTGCAAAAATTGCAGCCCATTGCTGAAGTTGATCCTGTTCCTGATCCGCTAAAGACAGCACACGTTTTCTTGGCAGTACTACATATTGATTACTTTCACCGGTTGGACCTTGCAATTCATAATGATGACCAGAGCAAAAAGCAGGGCAAGGCTTCAGATGATATTGAGGAAAAGTTTTTTCAACCCAAGTATAAAAAATCTCGTATAAAGGCTGATGCGCTGGCTGTGTTGCTGTTGATTGAGTTGCGAAAGGAGTTGCCAGTTTTTTAGCAGAGCAGTGCTGCATTAAACGGTACAGGTAAATTGGACCGCCTGCTTTAGGTCCGGTACCGGATAAGCCTTCACCGCCGAAGGGTTGAACACCGACCACGGCCCCGACAATATTACGATTGATGTATAAGTTGCCGACTTCAGCATGTGCAATCATGGTCTGAATAGTCTCATCAATACGGGTATGCAATCCCATGGTGAGGCCATAACCTTTGGCATTGATCTGTTCAAGTAACTGTTCTAATTGACCGTATTTATAGCGAATCACATGCAAGACCGGACCAAACACTTCACGTTGCAAATCATCCAGATTCGGTAGCTCAATTAAAGTGGGCGGAATGAAAGTGCCTTCGGATAAAGCTTGATCCTGTTCAGGATTCAACATCAATTGATGGACGGGATGGCCTTTACTGCGCATCTGATCAATATGTTTTTGAATATTGCTTTGCGCTTCAATATCAATCACAGGGCCGATATCGGTTTTTAATAAAAACGGATTGCCGACGCGCAGTTGTTGCATCGCGCCTTTCAACATATGAATGACGCTATCTGCATTATCTTCTTGCACACAGAGCACACGTAAGGCAGAACAACGTTGGCCAGCACTGTCATAAGCCGAACTCACCACATCAAGAATCACTTGTTCGGTGAGTGCAGATGAATCGACAATCATGGCATTTTGACCGCCCGTTTCCGCAATTAAAGGAATAGGTTGACCCAAAATGCTGAGTCTTTGTGCAAGGGTCTTTTGCAAAATTTTAGCCACATCGGTTGAACCGGTAAACATAATGCCCTGAACACGAGAGTCTCCACTTAATTGCGCACCGACGGTTTCACCCTGTCCGGGAATCAGTTGCAAAACATCTTGAGGAATACCGGCTTGCCATAAGATTTGAATCGCTTGTGCAGCAATCAACGGTGTCTGCTCAGCCGGTTTTGCAAGTACGGTATTTCCGGCAACCAGCGCCGCTGAAATTTGTCCTGTGAAAATAGCCAAGGGGAAATTCCATGGGCTGATACATAATACGGGGCCGAGTGGTTGAATCAATACATCCTGATCCAGATCAATCATTTGTGCAGCATAATAACGTAGGAAGTCGATGGCCTCACGAACTTCTGCAATGGCATTGGCATAGGTTTTACCGCTCTCACGACACAGTAAAATCATCAATTCCTGCAAACGCGATTGCATAATATCTGCAGCGCGTTGCAAACAAGCGGCACGTATATTTTTTGGCGTATTTGTCCATTCAGCTTGGGCACCGACTGCATTATCTAATGCTAGATTGACTTGTACAGAGCTCGCTTCTCGCACAGAGCCGACGACATCGGAGTGATTTGCAGGATTTAAAATGGTGATGAGTTCTGAATGTTCATCAGTCAGATTATTTTCGTTACTCAGGTTTTTACCCAAAGCCTGCGCTTGCCATTGCTGCTGACTGAAATCTTGTGCAGTTTGATTCAGCAGCATTAACTCATGGTCATTGGCTAAATCTAAACCGGCCGAGTTTGGTCGAGTATTGCCGTATAAATCGGGTGCGAGCGGAATAGCCGGATGCTTTTGACCAAGCTGTGATTCTTTGGCTGCATTTTTCAAAATTTCTGAATGTGGATTTTCAATCAGATCCTCAATTCTTAAGGATTTATCTGCAATACGATTCACGAAAGAGGTATTAGCGCCGTTTTCCAGTAAACGTCGTACCAGATACGCCAGTAGCGTTTCATGATTGCCGACTGGTGCGTAAATACGGCAAGGCACACCCAGTTTGTTATCTGTTTTATCGCCAACCACTTGCTCGTAGAGTGGTTCACCCATGCCATGCAGACACTGGAATTCATATTGACCGCTGTAATATTGATTCGGATCAGCCAAATGGTAAATCGTGGCAAGGGTTTGGGCATTGTGCGTCGCAAACTGCGGATAAATCTGTTGTGGGGCATCCAGAAGTTTTTTGGCACAGGCAATATAAGATAGATCAGTATGTACTTTACGGGTAAATACCGGATAGTCAGTCATGCCATCAATTTGAGCTTTCTTGATTTCGCTATCCCAGTAAGCACCTTTAACCAGACGAATCATCAAACGTTTTTGACTGCGTTTTGCTAAATCCACCACGTAATCAACTACGTTAAAGCAACGTTTTTGATAGGCCTGAATCACAAAACCAATCCCTTTCCAGTCGGCAAGGCTAGGCTCAAAACACAGACGTTCTAATAATTCTAGGGAAATTTCCAGACGCTCAGATTCTTCGGCATCAATGTTTAAACCAATATTGTAGTGTTTCGCCAGTTCCGCCAATTGCAGCACTTTAGGATACAGCTCGTCATGTACGCGGCTGATTTGTGCACGCTGATAGCGCGGATGCAGGGCAGATAGCTTGATCGAAATGCCAGGACCATCATAAACATCTTTGTCTTTAGATGCTTGACCGATGGCATGAATCGCATTGCTATAATCTTGATAATAACGTTCAGCATCATGTTCTGTGAGTGCCGCTTCACCGAGCATGTCATAAGAATATCGAAAGCCTTTGTCTTCCAGAGGTTCTGCATGTTCTAGCGCTTCTTGAATGGTTTCACCAGTAACAAACTGTTCACCCATCATCCGCATTGCCACATCTACCGCTTTACGGATAATGCCGCGACCACTACGTGCCAAAAGCCCGGTCAGTACACTGGATAAACTTTTTTGTTTCGGTGTTTCCATTAGTTTGCCAGTCAGCATGAGACCCCAAGCTGCGGCGTTGACAAACATCAGGCTACTTTGTCCGACATGCTCTTTCCAGTTGCCCTGATTAATTTTGTCGCGAATCAGCAGGTCACGGGTGGCACTGTCCGGAATACGAAGCAAGGCTTCAGCCAGACACATCAGGGCAATGCCTTCTTGAGAGGATAATGAAAATTCTTGCAATAAACCCTGAACGATTCCCGCTTTACCATTCGAGCTTTTACGTTCACGCAGGGTATGGGCAAGATTGAACGCCAAGTCATAAATACGCTGGTTCAATTGTTCAGAAATCTGGCTATGTTCAAGCAGGTTTTCAACACACTCAGGTTCCGCACGGCGCCAGGCAGTATTAACCTCAACTTCATAATCATTCTTTTCTTTGAATTCAGTAATATATTCAAAGTGAGGTTTTGCCAGATTGAGGCGGGTTTCTGTATCCATCATATTCATGCCAACGTCCTGTGACTGCCAATTTTTTTGTTGAGTCAAATACCTTATATAATTTATGATTACAGAAAGGATGCCGAATAACTCACTATAATTTTTATTCATTTTAGAGAATAATTCAGATGACAAGCCCGATTTTTACATTGGACAGAACAGATATCAAAATTTTAGATATTCTGCAAAATGATGGACGAATTTCAAATATCAAAATCGCTGAAGCGGTGAATTTATCAGCCACTGCAGCGCTGGCACGGGTACAGAAGTTAGCCAAAGATGGTTTTATTTTAGGCTATGAAGCCAAGTTGAATCCTGACATGCTGAATGCCAGTTTTGTGGTGTTTGTGGAAATTTTACTGGATAAAACCACACCTAATGTATTGGAGGAATTTTCTGAGGCGATCATGCAATATCCTGAAATTGTGGAATGCCATATGATTAGCGGCGGTTTCGATTTCGTGGTGAAAATTCGCTGTGCCAATATGGAAGAGTTCCGCAGAATTTCAGGACAGGTGCTCTGGCAATTGCCGGGAGTAAAAGAAACACGAAGCTATCCGGTGATGGAAGTGATTAAAGAAAGCTCGAAAATTCATCTTAGAAGTAAAGGACAAAAATAGAAGCAGTAAAAAGGGGCTTAAGCCCCTTATCTTTCAATAAAACTCAAGTAGAAATCATCTGAGTTTTATTAGGAATTTTCAGTTTGAGCCGGTATTCCATTTTTTAACTCAGCCATTTCTTTTTTATACAAATCATCCGCCTGTTCAAAACGTTGCAATACTTCCTGAGAAGGCATTTTTTCAAGCAAACTCACCACAACAATGCCCACGAATGACAGAATAAAGCCCGGAATAATCTCATAAAGTCCCGTATTGGCCAGGGTGTTCTTCCACAAAATAACTGTTAAAGCACCGATAATAATTCCAGCAATCGCGCCGTTTAAGGTCATACGTTTCCAGAATAAGGACAGGATAATCAGCGGGCCAAAAGCAGCACCAAAACCTGCCCATGCATACGCAACAAGACCAAGCACTTTACTGTTCGGGTTGCTTGCAAGTGCAATAGCAAGAACAGCAATCGCTAAAACCATCAGGCGTCCTACCCAGACCAATTCCTTTTGTGACGCATTTTTGCGTAGAAATGATTTATATAAATCTTCAGTCAAGGTACTTGAACAGACCAAAAGCTGACAACTCAGCGTACTCATTACTGCGGCTAAAATGGCAGCCAAAATAATACCGGCAATCCATGGGTTAAACAGAATTTTAGTCAGTTCCATAAAGATCGTTTCTGGATTTTGCGAAACGACTGAAGATAATTCGGGGTGTTGCTGGAAATAGGCAATCCCGATATAGCCTGCACCAATCGCACCCGCTAAGCACATAATCATCCAGCTCATGCCAATACGACGTGCAGCAGGAATCGTCTTCACAGAATCGGCTGCCATAAAACGCACCAGTATATGCGGCTGACCAAAATAGCCTAAGCCCCAAGCTAGAGAAGATAAAATCGCAACGGTACTTAAACCTGAAAGCATATTGCTGGCGTGTGGTCGAGCAGTTTCAATCACGGTTGCAAAATGTTGACTGTGATCACCCAGTGCGAGATAAGCCATAATCGGGGTTAAAATTAAGGCGAAAATCATCAATCCAGCTTGAAAAGTATCGGTCCAGCTAATTGCAAGAAAGCCACCGATACACACATAGCTAATGGTCGCAATGGCACTGATCCAAAGCGCAGTGGTGTAAGTCATACCAAAAATACTTTCAAATAATCGAGCACCTGCAACCATGCCAGAAGCACAATAAATCGAGAAAAAGACCAGAATTACGAGAGCTGAAATAATCCGCAGCACACGTTTACGATCCGCAAAACGACTGGTGAAATAATCCGGTAGGGTTAACGCATTATTTTGAACTTCGGTATGCACACGTAAGCGACCTGCAACCAGCAGCCAATTCAGCCATGCACCGATAATCAAACCAATGGCAATCCACGCTTCCGATAAGCCTGACAGATAAATTGCTCCGGGCAGGCCCATGAGCAGCCAGCCACTCATATCGGATGCACCTGCTGAAAGTGCAGTAACAACACTCCCTAGACTACGCCCACCCAAAATATAATCTGAAAAGTCGGTGGTCGCCTTATAGGCATATAGCCCAATTCCGACCATAGCGATGATATAAAAAATAAATGTGATTAATGTCGGGTTCAGTTGACTCATGTGCTCATCCTTCTGTCCTTATGCATTCATCTATCCGAGATGAATTTTTATACTGGTCCTGTAAGGCGCTGATTCAAACATAAAATTGAAATTACGTTCTGTTACATTTCGAGGGGATTTATTAGCATATTGTGTAGCGGAATGTATTTTTAGATACAATTAATAAAAAATTAAGAAAATTAATCAATTATAAGTAGGGTGCTTAATATCATTAATAAGGTCAATTTAAAGGCTGAATGTGAATTGAAGATCGGCGTTAAAGATTCTTGAACTTAATTTTTTGATGAGAAAAATTGAAAGCGGGAAAGGTAGTTACAAGCCCTTACGCTAGCTACAAAGTCGATGTGTTTGCTCATAGAGTATTGCCAAATAAATATCTTTTTACAATATTTAAAATAGAGCAAAGGTTTAATATTTTTTTTAATTGCACAATTGTGGTGCATAAATGTGAGTATATTTAAAGTGTCTATGGTTCAACTGGATAATACAAGAATAGAACGTGATTTGTTGGGAGCAAAGGAAAGTTCCCACAGCATGTTATTACGGCATTCATACTTTACGTGCTTTAGAGAATTTTCAAATCTCTAATCAGAAAGTCGGAAATCATCATCATTTTATTCGTGCTTTGGCACAGGTTAAAAAAGCTTCGGCACAAACCAATTTAAAATTTAGCAAGATTTCTGAACAAGTCAGCCACGCGATTCAGTTTGCATGTAATGAATTAATCGAATCTCCAGAAAAATGGAGTCATGCTTTTCCTTTAGATGTTTATCAAGGCGGAGCAGGTACCTCTATTAATATGAATACCAATGAAGTACTGGCCAATATTGCATTAGAGCATTTGGGTTTTCATAAGGGGCAATATGATCATATTCACCCGAATGATCATGTCAATAAATCGCAGTCGACCAATGATGTGTATCCTACGGCTTTACGTTTAGCGACTTATTATAGTTTGGATGATCTTTTAACCCAGATTCAAAAGCTGATTGATACTCTACATATAAAGGTTGCAGAGTTCCAGTTTGTTTTAAAAATGGGCCGCACCCAATTACAGGATGCAGTTCCGATGACTTTGGGACAAGAGTTTCGTGCTTTTGCAACGTTATTAAAAGAAGATATCCGTTTAATTCAGCGTATCCGCGAACTTTTACTGGAAGTGAATTTGGGTGCTACCGCTATTGGGACGGGAGTGAATACCCCGAAAGGCTATGCGAATGAAGTCATCCAGTCTTTGCATAAAATTACCGGACTCAACTTAATTGGGGCGGAAGACTATGTGGAAGCCACCAGTGATTGTGGCGTCTTTATTATTTTATCGAGTACGCTTAAACGACTTGCAGTGAAACTTTCAAAATCTGTAACGACTTGCGCTTGTTGAGTTCGAGTCCACGTACCGGTTTAGCCGAAATTCGCTTACCTGAATTGCAAGCCGGCTCATCAATTATGCCTGCCAAAATCAATCCGGTGATTCCTGAAGTGGTGAATCAGATTGCTTATAGAGTGATAGGGAATGATTTAACGGTAACCATGGCTGCAGAAGCCGGGCAATTACAGTTAAACGTGATGGAACCGGTCATCGCGATTGCAATTAATGAATAAATTGAATTGTTGACACAAGCCATTTCGAGTTTGGATCACAAATGTATTCAGGGCATTCAAGCTAATGAGCAGGTGTGTTATGACGCAGTAATGCGAAGTGTGGGTATTGTGACTTTACTCGATCCAATTTTAGGACATGCCAAATGTGATGAAATTGGCAAGCAATGTATTGCGGAAAACAAGACTATTCAGCAGGTCGTCTTAGAGCAGGAATTACTGACCCAAGAACAGTTAGATGAAATCTTTGCCTTTAGCAATCTGGTTTCAGAAGTGACCGCACAACATGAGCTTTTCGCACAAGTGAGTTAATTCGCTCTGTGCAAAAATTTAACCGCCAGATGAGCAAAAAGGCAGTAGGTTAAAATCGCTGCCTTTTTTATGAAAAATAATGCTGAAGATAAAGCAGCGCAGGGTTAAAATAGTCATGATTTTTTAATCATTGTAATGCTTATGTTGAATAAACTCGCTGGACTATTTACAGGTTCAAGACTGTTTAAAAGTTCCAAGCCATCTGCTGAACAACTTTTTCTAGAAGAAAATGATATCCGGTTCCATCCAGAACAGGGCTATATCGTCGATGGTGTTGTGGTTAATGAACTGTCAGAACGGCTGTCGTATTTCTCCAATCGAAAATTAACCCAGTTTGACGATTTAAAAGCTTTATATTCCGCTGCCATGATTATCAATGAAAAAATTGATCTGGAAATTGTCAGCCAGCGTTTTGTAGCACGATTAGGTAACACCGAAGAAAACCTGTTGCAATTAAAGCAGATCATTCAAAAGCTGAATCACTATTATCGTAATTTCTTACTCGAAAAATGATTGGAAAATAGGGTCTAAAGACATCCTATCTAAAAGGATTTAGATGGAAAAATCGGTTGCATATAAAAATAACTCAACCGGGAAAAAACCCATGCTAATATACTGCTCATGTCATTTAGACCAAAAGCTATATACATGTTCCAACAAGAAATCTCCCAATTAAATCTGCAGCAATTAAAAGCAGGTGAAAAACGCTGGGTCGGTAATTTACAAGGCTCATCTGCATCTTTATTGTTCAAAGAAATTGCCACGCAAAATAAGCAATTGTTCATTATTGTTGCCAAAAATAATCAGCACTTGGGTCAGTTGGAAAGTGAATTAGAGTTTTACGGCATAAAACCGACCATTTTCCCGGATTGGGAAATTTTGCCTTATGACCGTTTATCGCCCCATCAAGATATCGTGTCAGAGCGTCTTTCAATTTTATCGAATATGCCAAAGCAAGGCGTATTGCTTTTATCTGCATCGACTTTGGTACAGCGTGTTGCGCCAACTTCTTGGGTGTTGGGTGAACATTTCGATATTAAAGTGGGTCAAAAGTTTGAACTGGAACAACAAAAACTGCGCTTGATTCAGGCGGGTTATCATCTGGTCGATACGGTTTACGATCATGGTGAGTTTGCGGTACGCGGCAGCATTATGGATATTTATGCATCCGGGCAAAATTCACCGATCCGTATCGATTTGTTTGATGATGAAATTGAAAGCTTAAAATTCTTTGACCCTGAAACCCAAAGAACCACCCAAAATTTGCAACAGTTTTCGGTATTGCCTGCCAAAGAATTTCCACTTAAAGAAGGGCGTGTGACTTTCCGTGACCGTTATGCAGAGAGTTTTCCGAACGCAAATCCTAAGAAAAATCCGGTATATCAAGATGTCTTAGAAGGAATTGCTTCTCCAGGGCTGGAATTTTATTTCCCTTTATTTTTTAGCAAAGAAGCGATGCAAACACAAAGTACCCTGATGGCGTACTTACCTAAGAATGGCATTGTCATTACAGATAAGCATCTGGACGAAAATTTAACCAGTTTTTGGAAGGATGTGGTTCGACGTTATGAAGACCGTCGCCATAATATTGATCATCCCATTTTGCCGCCAGAAGAAATATTCCTGCAACCAAATCAGGTTTTGGAACAACTGAATCACTTTGCCAGAATCATTGCATCTTCAGAAGAGTTTGTAGATAAAACTGGGGGGCTTAATCTTAATACCGAATTGCCCCCACGTTTACCCGTAGATCCAAAACAAGAAAAACCATTTTCCGCGGTTAAAAAATATATTGATGCTGCAAATCATCCGGTACTGTTAGTCGCTGAAAGTGCCGGACGCCGTGAAACCTTAAAAGATGCTTTGCGTGCCGCTTTGGGTGATATCCCCAATGTCGAAAATTTTGCAGAGTTTAGAAAATCCCTCCATGCCATCGCCATTACCAGCGCGCCACTTGATCGTGGTCTGGTAATTCCAAATCACCTTACCGTGATTTCTGAAAATCAGCTTTATGAACATCGGGTAGTCCAGCGCCGTCGTAAACGCCAACAAGAAGTTTCGGAAGAGTTTTTAATCCGCAGTTTAACCGAGCTGAGTATTGGTGCACCGGTGGTGCATATTGATTATGGTGTGGGGCGTTATGCGGGTTTGGTTACTTTAACTATTGATGATCAAGATCATGAATTTTTACAGCTGGATTATGCCGATGCTGCCAAAGTATATGTTCCAGTCACTAACTTACATTTGATCAGCCGTTATAGTGGTGGTGATCCCGATTTAGCGCCATTACATAAATTAGGTACCGATGCCTGGAATAAAGCCAAGCGTAAAGCCCTAGAGCAGATTCATGATGTCGCCGCAGAATTATTACATATACAGGCTCGTCGTCAGGCAAAACCCGGGTTTAGTTTTGAACTTGAGCAAAGCCCATATATGCAGTTTGCCAGCGGCTTTGCTTATGAGGAAACTCTAGATCAAGCCAATGCGATTGAAGCGACATTGCATGATATGCAACTGGCCAAACCGATGGATCGTCTGGTCTGTGGTGATGTTGGTTTTGGTAAGACTGAAGTGGCAATGCGAGCGGCATTTTTAGCAGTACAAAATAATAAGCAAGTCGCGGTTTTAGTACCCACGACCTTATTGGCACAACAGCATTATGAATCCTTTAAAGATCGTTTTGCCGATTGGCCGATTCGGATTGAAGTGCTTTCGCGTTTTGGTTCCAATAAAACCCATTTGAAAATTATCGAAGATTTAGCCAGTGGCAAAGTCGATATTGTGATTGGAACGCATAAAATCTTGCAGGAAAGTATCCAATTTAAAAACTTGGGCCTGATGATTGTCGATGAAGAGCATCGCTTTGGGGTACGCGATAAAGAACGGATTAAAGCCATGCGCGCCGATGTCGATATGCTGACCCTGACTGCAACCCCAATCCCGCGCACCTTAAATATGGCATTTAGCGGTATGCGTGATTTATCTATTATTGCCACGCCACCGGCCCGTCGTTTGGCAGTCAAAACTTTTGTGCAAGAGCAAACCAGTGAATCCATTAAAGAAGCTATTTTGCGTGAATTGCTTCGTGGTGGGCAGGTTTACTTTTTACATAATGAAGTCGACAGTATTGAACGCGCTGCAGCCAGTGTTCGCGAGCTGGTTCCTGAAGCACGTGTCGCGGTTGCGCACGGACAAATGCGCGAGCGTGAACTGGAGCAGGTGATGCAGCAGTTCTATCATAAAGAATATAATGTCTTGGTCTGTTCAACCATCATTGAGACTGGGATTGATGTGCCAAATGCCAACACCATTTTGATTGAGCGTGCAGACAAACTGGGTCTTGCACAGTTACATCAATTACGTGGTCGTGTCGGGCGTTCACACCATCAAGCCTATGCATATCTATTAGTCCCTTCAATTAAAGGTTTGAAGGGAGATGCTGAAAAACGTCTGGATGCCATTCAGCGTGCATCGAATTTAGGTGCCGGTTTTATGTTAGCCACTGAGGATTTGGAGATTCGTGGCGCGGGTGAACTTCTAGGTGAGCAACAAAGTGGTTCGATGCACGCGATCGGTTATAGCCTGTATATGGAAATGCTTGAAAAAGCGACTAAAGCCATTCAAAAAGGTAAAACACCGAATTTTGATGCACCGTTATCATTAACGGCTGAAATTAATCTACATATGCCAGCCTTAATTCCGGATGAGTATTTAGGCGATGTGCACCAACGTCTGATGTTCTATAAACGTATCAGTAATACCGACAGTCAGGAAAAACTCGATAATATCCGTATGGAATTGATTGACCGTTTTGGTGTGCCACCACAACCTGTGAAGCAGTTATTTGCAGTACATCAACTTCGTTTAAAAGCAGAACAGTTGGGGATTACCAAGGTTGATATCAGTTCACACGGCGGTCACATTGAGTTTTCACCTGATACCCCGGTACAGGCAATCAGTATTATTCAAATGATGCAAAAACATCCGACTTTTTTCCGTATGGAGGGTGGTCAACGTTTAAAAATCATGGTGATGCTGGAAGATTATCAGAAAAGAATTCAGTTTATTTCCGATTTGCTGGCGAGTTTGTTAAAAGAAATTCACTGATGAGAAAATGAGTGCATAAATATTATGCACACATTTCTTAATTCAGCCATAATTTAAAATTTATTGAAAAGAAATGCTTGAATTTTTAGAGGAATTTATTAAATTTGTCTACGCTCGAGTCTTCAAAGCAAATAGTGGTTTATTTGTAATGAAACACATTGCATAGAATATTCACGTCCCATTGGATGTGATAGTATTAGCCATCATTCTAATTTTGCATAATTTATAAAGATATGTTTAGTTTGCATCCACAACTTGCTCAAGATACTTTTTTTGTAGGCGACTTTCCACTGTCAACATGTCGTTTAATGAATGATATGCAATTTCCGTGGCTCATATTAATTCCGCGCGTACCGGGTATTAGTGAATTATATGAATTAAGTCAGGCTGACCAAGAACAATTCCTACGTGAATCTAGCTGGTTATCAAGCCAGTTGGCACGTGTATTCCGTGCAGACAAAATGAATGTTGCTGCTTTAGGAAATATGGTTCCACAATTACATTTTCATCATGTCGTGCGTTACCAAAATGATGTCGCTTGGCCAAAACCAGTTTGGGGCACACCTGCTGTTCCATATAGCAATGAAGTACTTTCACATATGCGTCAAACTTTAATGCTTGCGCTACGTGGTCAAGGTGATATGCCATTTGATTGGCGTATGGATTAATTCAAAGCAATTCAAAAAACCAGACAGGGAGTGTTTGGGGGAATACTGGGACCAGGAGTGATTGAGTGCCATTAGACGACTGGATTAGAAAAGAGCCGAGACAATTTGAATACTTTCATCGCTTGATGGGGTATATCATGTTGTCTTTACTGGTCATTGTCTATCATTACACTTCTTCTGATACGCATTATCAAATCTATGTTCCAGTATTTTTATTGTTTGTGTTACTGATTATCCCGAAGTTATCGAATGGCTTGCTGTACCGTTATAATTCAAGAATAAAACGCAGTCTGTTATTCCTTATTGATGTTATTGTTATTTCAGTTATTTTATCTGCTATTCACTTAAATCTGGTACTGACTTTTATTTCATTTTTTGCACTTCTTTATACTGCAATCAGTAATAAAATTTCATTTCTCATGGTGTCATTGGCGAGTCTTATTGGAATCGCAAATTTTTATCTGTGTAATATCTTCATTTTTGGATTAGGTGAGTATTTTGAACAAACCACAGGCGAATTAACTGTCTTGGGTTTTATTTGCCTCATCACTTATTTTGGCGTGGGAAGTTTTTACCAGCGTAGTCAAATTCAGCATATTACTGATCGTAAAGCTTATTATTATGAGCAAATGAATCGCTATATGGAGTTTGCCAACCAGCTCAGCCGTTACGCACCAGTACAGTTGTGGCAATCGATCATGAAGGGTGAGTCGGAAGCCAAAATTGAATATAAGCGTAAGAAAATGACCATTTTCTTTTCAGACATTCAAGGTTTTACCGAGCTCTCTGAAACCCTTATCCCGGATGACTTGGCATTCTTGCTGAATGACTACCTAAGTCATATGACAGAAATTGCGAAACAGTATGAAGCGACTGTCGATAAGTTTATGGGAGATGCAATTCTTATTTTCTTTGGTGATCCGATTTCTCAAGGTGTTGAACAAGATGCAAAAACTTGTTTAGACATGGCGATTGATATGCGTCAGCAAATGAAATTATTAAGAGAGCGCTGGATTAAAATGGGCTATCCTGCTTTACATATTCGTATGGGGATTAGTACGGGATATTGTCACGTTGGAAATTATGGCGCGGCTCACCGTATGGCATATACCATCGTTGGACGTGATGCAAATTTGGCGGCGCGTTTGCAAAGTGCGGCAGAAGTAGATGAAATATTAATTTCTGATGATACTTATAATTTAATTAAAAATGATTATTTGTGTGCACCTAAAGCACCAATTAAGCTGAAAGGTATTCAAGGGCCAGTCAGCACTTGGCAAGTGATGGAAAAATATACTTCACGTAAATCGGATTATCAGCGCTGGTTTGATTATGAATATAAAGGCTTTCATTTATTGCTGAATCTGGATGAAGTGCAAAACTACGAATATCCAGAGCTAATCAATGTTCTGGAAAAAATGATCAAACGTATACAAAAACAGCAAAAAATGACTAATTCTCAAGGTATTGTAAAACTAAATTTAGAAGATGAAATAATTGAAGATCAGAAAGATGAACAATATCAATAAGCACCATTTCTATTCAATTCCAGATAAAAATATAACAAATGCATAAAAAAACCACGCTTAGCGTGGTTTTTTATGCATCTTTAAATCAATTAATGATTTTCAGAAGCATGATTGATCGTGTATTTCGGAATTTCAACTTCCAAATCTTCATCCACAATTTTTACTTGGCATGAAAGACGTGAGTCAGGTTCAAGACCCCAAGCGCGATCAAGTAAATCTGCTTCAACATCAGTCATTTCTTCCAGGCTGTCAAAACCTTTGCGAACCACAATATGACAAGTGGTACATGCACAAGACATGTCACAGGCATGCTCAATCTTGATGCCATTTTTCAATAAACTTTCACAGAGATTGGCATTCTGTTCGACTTCAAACTCAGCACCGTTCGGGCAAATTTGCGCATGTGGAAGAACTTTAATACGTGGCATAATTTTTACCTATTTATTCGGGTGAGTTTGACCAATCATCAAGTTGAGTGCCTTTAAGCGCAGCATCAATATGTTGATTCATACGTGCTGCAGCAAAGGCATCACTATGTGTTTTAAGCTGTTGCACTGCTTGTTCAATAGCCTTGATATTATTGCTGGCTAATTGGCTTTCAAGTTGAACTTTGGCTTGTTCTAAAGCAACAAGTTGTTCAGCGCTAAGCAGGTTTGAATCAACTTTTAATGCTTGGATGAGTGCTTCAAGTTCACGTTGTGCTTCAACTTTGGTTTCTTGCAAGTGACGAAGATTTTTATCTTCTTCAGCAAATTTAAAACCTTCAATCAATAAGCGTTCAGTATCAGAATCCGATAAACCATAAGAAGGCTTAATATCAATTTGAGCGTGCACGCCAGAGGTGGTTTCTTTTGCTGCAACAGTCAGTAAGCCATCTGCATCCACTTGGAAAGTCACTTCAATACGTGCTTGGCCTGCAGTCATCGGTGGAATGCCATGTAAGACAAAACGGCCTAAACTGCGACAGTGTTCAACCAGATCACGCTCACCTTGTACCACATGAATCAGCATCGCAGTTTGACCATCTTGATAAGTGGTAAACTCTTGACGACGTGCTACAGGAATGGCGGTATTGCGTGAAATAAGGCGCTCAACCAGACCACCCATGGTCTCTAAACCTAAAGAGAGTGGGGTAACATCCAGCAGCAATGAGCCATCTTTACTATTGCCAATCAGCTGATCTGCAGTAATGGCAGCACCAATAGCAACCACTTCATCGGGATTAATGGTGCATAAAGGTTCTTGACTAAACACATCGCGAACAGCTTTTTGTACCGCATAAGAACGGGTTGATCCACCGACCAGAACAACGTTTTGAATGTCATTAAGCTCAAGTTTGGCATCACGCATTACGCGTTTGCATACGCTAATGGTTTTGTCTAAAGCAATTTTAATGATGTCTTCAAAGGTTGCACGTTCTAAAGTTAAAACCTGATTTAGCGCCTGAAGTTCAACTGATTCTAACTCTGTTAATGCTTCTTTGGCGTTACGTGCAGCAACCATCAGATGTGCATGTTCTGCATCATCCAAGGTTTCAATATTAAGCTGTTTCTTTGCCCATTTCACAATTAAGCGATCTAAATCGTCACCACCAAGAGCAGTATGACCACCCGTAGCTAAAACTTCGAATATCCCTTGGGCAAAACGCAAGATAGAAACGTCAAAAGTACCACCCCC
Organism: Acinetobacter sp. ANC 3781; assembly: GCF_004331285.1. GTDB lineage: Bacteria > Pseudomonadota > Gammaproteobacteria > Pseudomonadales > Moraxellaceae > Acinetobacter. The sequence goes on along the minus strand of NZ_SJOH01000003.1, from coordinate 67,598 downwards.
TAGATCATAAATTACATAGTTGCGGTCAGAAGCTAAATTGCTTGCTTGATCTAGCCCGTAAGCTACCGCAGCAGCAGTCGGTTCATTCAGTAAACGTAGAACATTTAAACCCGCGAGTTGGGCTGCATCACGAGTGGCCTGACGTTGAGCTTCATCAAAATAGGCAGGAACAGTAATTACTGCACCATTAATTGGATTTTTTAGACTTCCTTCAGCACGCGCTTTTAATTGTTTTAAGATTTCAGCCGAAATTTCAACAGGAGTTTTACGACCTTGGTGAGTTTCAAAAGCTGGCATTTGGTGATCTTCACCTACCAGTGTATATGGATGCTGGAATTTAATATCCGCCTTTGAACGACCCATAAAGCGCTTAACAGAGGTAATAGTATTTTTAGGGTCACTGGTCATGAATGCTTTAGCTTCATCACCATATTGGGTGGCTTCATCTGCATAATGCACAATCGATGGAAGTAACACACGACCTTGTTCATCGTTAAGAACTTTAGCTTTGCCTGATAAAACCGTAGCCACTAAAGAGTGTGTTGTACCTAAATCGATACCAATGGCAATACGGTGTTCATGGGGCGCACTTGATTGACCGGGTTCTGCAATTTGCAAGAGAGCCATTGGGTTACATCCTTTGAACGTCTAAAAGTAGAAATAAATTAAAAATCATCGTCAAGATCGAAAGAATCATCATCTAAAAAGCGATCTTCAGCTTTATCGATATCTGCCATAACTTTCTGGAAAAAACGTAATTTACGTACTGTATCGCGTGCTTCTGCCCAATCTTCTTCAGTATAGTCAATTTTAAATTCACGAACCAAACTGTCAATCCATTGTTGGACTTCGTGTTTAAGTGAAATCAAATCATCACTGGTATGAGCTTCATCTAGTTGTTCACGAATTTCTAACGCAGATTGTAAAAAATCAAAATCGCTGATGGACTGATCAAGCAGATGATCCTGTTTTTTTAACGAAAGCAGATATCCCGCACGACTATCAACTTGAGATAAGACTTTAAAAGCCTGATTGATTTCACTTGATTTAATCAATGCCTGATCTTTGTCTTCAGCTTTATCGGGATGATATTGTTGCTGCAATTTTAAAAATTCATTTTTTAAAGCTGCTAAATCAATATCGAGTGCTACAGGAAGATTGAACAACTCAAAATGATTCATGGGAGATTTGATCCGCGAAAGTTCTATAAAAATTACTGCACATATAAATGCAATTAAAACAGTGTATTGTACACTGTTTTAATGCTTTACAAGAGAATGAAAGGTGCTGATTAAACAGTGAAAGATTCACCACACCCACATTCACCCTTTTTATTGGGGTTGTTAAATTCGAAGCCTTCATTCAAGCCATTTTTCACATAGTCCATTTCTAAACCTTCTAAATAGACACTGCTTTTAGGATCAATGAAAACCTTAACGCCAAACTGTTCAAAAGTTTGATCATGTTCATCAATCTCATCGACGAACTCGAGTACATAGGCCAAACCAGAACAGCCTGAAGTTTTCACGCCAACGCGAATGCCTTCACCCTTACCGCGATTTTTTAAGTAATTGCTGATATGAGTTGCAGCATTTTCAGTTAAATGAATCATGAAAACTCCGTTATTCCTTATTCAAAACTTAAAGCGATTAAGCTTTAGCTTTTTTGCTGCGGTAGTCTTCAACAGCAGCTTTAATAGCATCTTCAGCAAGTACAGAACAGTGTACTTTTACTGGAGGAAGCGCGAGTTCAGTTGCAATATCAATGTTTTTGATTGCTTGTGCTTGGTCTAAAGTTTTACCTTTAAGCCATTCAGTGACAAGTGAACTTGAAGCAATAGCAGATCCGCAACCATAAGTTTTGAAACGTGCCTGTTCAATTACACCGTTGTCATCCACTTGAATTTGAAGGCGCATAACATCGCCACAAGCGGGTGCACCGACCATACCTGTACCAACATTTTCAGCGTTTTTATCTAAAACACCAACATTACGGGGGTTTTCGTAATGATCAATTACTTTTTCACTATAAGCCATGATGCGTCTCCAAACCTCGGGGTCAGCCTTGATAAGTATTAATATGGGGGCATCTTACTGAAATTCTATAAGATGCCAAGAATAAATTAGTGTTCAGCCCACTCTACGGTAGAGAGATCTACACCATCTTTGTACATATCCCAAAGAGGGGAAAGATCACGTAGTTTTTGTACAGCAGCTTTGGTTACTTCAATTACATGGTCGATATCTTCTTCAGTGGTATATTTACCGAAGCTGAAACGAATCGAACTGTGAGCAAGTTCATCAGAAAGACCTAATGCACGAAGTACATAAGAAGGCTCAAGTGTTGCAGAAGTACATGCAGAACCCGATGATACAGCTGCATCTTTCAATGCCATCATTAATGATTCGCCTTCAACAAAGTTAAAGCTTACATTTAGATAGTTTGCAACATTGTATTCAGGGTGACCATTTAAGAACACTTGTTCTAAGCCTTGTAGCCCATTCCAAAGTTTGTCACGTAGTACACGCAGACGGTTCTGTTCAGATACCAGGTTTTTACCAGCAAGTTCAAAGGCTTCGCCCATACCTACGATTTGGTGGGTTGGAAGGGTGCCTGAACGCATACCACGTTCATGACCGCCACCATGCATTTGAGCTTTAAGACGAACACGCGGACTACGACGTACAAACAGTGCGCCCATACCTTTAGGGCCATAAATTTTATGAGCAGAAAAACTCATTAAATCGATTTTCATGGTTGAAAGATCAATTTCAACTTTACCGGCAGCTTGAGCAGCATCGACGTGGAAATAGGTTTTATTGGCGCGAGTGATTTCACCAATTGCGGCAACATCAGTCACGGTACCAATTTCGTTGTTCACCATCATCAGGGAAACAAGAATGGTATCTGGACGAATCGCAGCTTTAACCATATCAGGCGTAATTAAACCGGTTTTTGGTTCTGGCTCAATATAGGTGATTTCAAAACCTTCTTCTTCGAGTTCACGGCAAGTATCTAAAATTGCTTTATGTTCAATTTTACTGGTAATGATGTGCTTGCCTTTAGCGGCATAGAATTGGGCAACACCTTTTAATGCAAGGTTATCTGATTCAGTTGCGCCAGACGTCCACACGATTTCACGTGGATCTGCTTTAATTAAATTGGCAACTTGTTCACGTGCATATTCTACTTTTTCTTCTGCCTGCCACCCGTAAGCATGAGAACGAGATGCAGCATTACCGAAAGTACCATCGAATGTTAAGCACTCCATCATACGTTCTGCAACTTGAGGGTCTACAGGAGTAGTTGCTGCATAATCAAGATAAATCGGACGTTTCATGTCAAATACCTGTAACCGATAAAAGGGCTGAATCAAAACTTGGTGAATTTTGGCGGATTGCAACGGTTTGAACGTTGTCACGTGCTACAAGATCAGCAAGTGTAATTTTTGCTAAATAATCGGCAATGTGGTGGGAGAGTTCTTGCCATAAATCGTGAGTCAAGCACATTGCACCATTTTGGCAGTTGCCTTTATGGTCACAACGCGTTGCATCGACTGTTTCGTTTACAGCTTCAATAATTTCTAAGACAGTGATTTCATCAGCGCGACGAGCAAGATGGTAGCCACCGTTGGCACCACGTACGCTAGACACTAAGCCGTGACGCTTTAATTTCGCAAATAGCTGCTCAAGATAAGCCACAGAAATAGTTTGACGGGCTGCAATTTCAGCAAGCGTGATCGTTTGTTCAGTTGGCTGCAAAGCTAAATCAAGTAGAGCAGTCACTGCGTAGCGACCGCGAGTAGTAAGACGCATGATTCGATACACATGTTAAGACTAGATGTGTCGATTTTAAGAATCCTGACTAAAATAGTCAAGTTTTTTATTAGGCTTTAAGTTGTTTCGTTTTAGAAGAAAAAATGTATATTTATCCAAGCCATAAATTATACACTAATAAAACAATTAAAAGCACTGCCGTTACAATAAACGAAATATTAATTCTTTTCTGTTTTTGTTGAATACGGCGAATCCGGTTTTTATATTGTTTGACTTCAACCTCCAGGCTATTGATTCTGGAGCGTTGCAGGTCAATTTTTTCCAAAAGAGGCGCAATGCGCTTTTTTGAAGCGATAACATCTTGCTCATCAGTGGGTTCATTTAACCACTGCTTCCAATCTGATAAAACTTTTGGAAAACTAAAAAATAGAGCTAAATCGCGGAACTCATCTTTTAAAGTAAGGTCACCATCAATACGCATTTTTTTCAGACTGCGACGATTGGCAAACACAAAGACTTTAATTAAATCCATAAGGGTGGTGCGGATATCCAGATCAACCGCTTTTTCTGGCGCTTTTGTATCAAATAAAATTCCATGTTCAGTAAATTGAACGTAAAAATCAAAATAGGGTAAATAACTATTGATTTTAATCGCAACCTTTTGATCTATAAATTTTTTAGCTTGCAAACCAATAACGCGATCATGCTTCAAAATAAGGGTAAAAATCGTTTCAAGAACAATCATAACCATTGTTAGCAACAAATGCGGTTGAGTTTGACTTTGCTGCGATTCACTCATAAAACTTAATCCTTACCTGAAATAGAGCATCCTAGCTCGTAAAATATGTTTCAGGACTTTAAACCAAATACATAATAATCTTGCTTTGTAGAACAGTTTAACAAATCTATCAAGTATTTAATTTGCTATTATCAGTGTATTTTATGGATAAATATGTTTAGCAGTACATAAAACAATTGGGAGATAAGGATCAATGGATAAGCAGGCAAAAGATCAGGAAGATGAACAAAAAAAAATGGAAGATATTGATAGGAAAAAGAATAAATCGCGTGAAGGACGAAAATCGGGGTTGGATTTTCGTAAATATACCCAACAAATTTGGCTTGCAGGTTTAGGTGCTTTTTCACGTGCAGAAGAAGAGGGAAATAAATTATTTGACTCTTTGGTTAAAGTGGGAGAAGAACTGGAATCTAAAACTGCGGAAATTGCTGATCAAACTGTGGAAAAGGTGTCGGAGAAAGCCAAAGAGTCAGTTACGGATACTAAAGATAAAGTTGAGAAGCTAATTGACCATAGTGTGAACCATTCTTTAAACCGAATTGGTTTAGTAACGGTAAAGGATATTCAGCATTTAGAAAATCTCATATTACAATTACATAGCAAGGTTGATTTTTTAGTTGAAGAAAATAAGTTTCTAAAAGAGCAAATTGTAAAAAAATGAAACATTTTTGGTTTTTCTGCATTTTTCAACAATTTTTTTCGCATTTATTTTGCAGAAATCGATATCCAGAGTATTGCGTTTTGCCCTAAAGCATTGCTATAAAGGTGCTATGGAATCCTTAGACCTTAAATAAACGATATTAAGAGGACGTAATCTTCATGAATAAATCAGAATTAATCGATGCAATTGCAGAGAAAGGGGGATTGTCTAAGACTGATGCAGGTAAAGCCTTAGATGCAACAATTGCTTCAATTACTGAAGCACTTAAATCTGGTGATACTGTAACACTTGTTGGTTTTGGTACATTCAACGTAAAAGAACGTGCAGCACGTACTGGTCGTAACCCACAGACTGGTGCAGCTTTAGAAATTAAAGCAAGCAAAGTGCCTAGCTTTAAAGCTGGTAAAGGTTTAAAAGATTCTGTTGCTTAATCTTTTTTAAAGCCGATAAACGCGCCGCATTAGGCGCGTTTTTTTATTAATAGTGGCGATTTTCAGTTTTAACGCATTCATTCATTGTGGGTTTTCGGTTAAAATCGCTCACAAATAAAATATTGGAATACTTATGGAATCTTTTCGTAAAGTTATTAAGGGTTGGTTAGGCAAAGTTTTGCTTATATTGTTTTTGACCCCTTTAGCACTTGTAGGTATTGAAGGATATTTTAGTGGTGGCAAATCCGAAGACACAGCAAAATTAGTGAATGGCCAAGAAATTTCTAAAAAAGAGCTAGAAACACTGACGAAATCATTTAAAGACCAGTACCTGACTTATGCCAATGGTGACGAAACTTTATTGAATCAATCTTTTATTCAAAATAAAGCGATGGATACCTTGGTGGCGCGTACCTTGTTATTACAACAGGCAGAAGAGTTGGGTATTTCTTTAAGTGATGCACAGATTGAGCAAATGGTTGCCCAGCAACCAAATTTCCAAGAAAACGGTAAATTTTCTGAAAGCTTGTATGCAAACTATTTGCGTTCAGTGGGGATGACCAGCCAAGCTTTAATTGCAAATTTACGTCAAGACCATGCCTTAAAAATGCTGACTTCAACATTTATAGATTATGCTTTGGTCAGTAAATCAGATATTGAACAAATTGCGAATTTGCAAACTGAACAACGTACATTGCATCTTGCAAGCATTAAACTGGATGAATACAAAAAAAATGTAAAAGTAACAGCTCAGGAAGTTGCTACTTATTACAACAAACATCAAAATTCATTTAAACAAGTTGCAAGTGTAGATGTGGATTATGTGGTATTAACGCCAGCGAATGTTGCACCTGCCAATACGCAAGTCACAGAGGCGGAATTACAGCAAGCTTATGCAACATTTGTAGATGCGCAAAAGAAAGATGCTAAACCACTCGTGAAGCATATTTTAATTGCAGTAGATACTCGTTCAGATGCAGAAGCGAAGAAATTAGCTACTGAGGTCGCTGCGAAAATTAAAGCAGGGATGAGCTTTGCTCAGGCTGCTGCGCAATATTCAGATGATACTGAGTCCAAAGCCAAAGGCGGTGTGGTAGAGGCATATGCCAAAGGTGTATTTGGCGATGCATTTGATCAAGCGGTGGCTTCGTTAAAGTCAGCGCAAGTATCAGCTCCGGTTAAAACTCAGTATGGTTATCATTTAATTGAAACAGAAGCGGCAGCCATTAAGCTTCCATCATTTGAAACTGAAAAACCACGCCTGATGGCAGAATTGCAAAAGAACAAATCTGCAAATGCTTTTTCAGATACGGTAAATGGTCTGAATGAAATGGTCGTCGGTAGTGATGCGCTTGATGTTGTTGCTCAGGAAGTGAAAGGGGTTACTGTTCAATCAATCAGAGGGATGACTTTAGCGACTCAACATCCGGTACTGAGTGATGCGAATGTAAAAGTTAAGCTATTTAATGATGATGTGAAAAATGGTGACCGTAATGCTTCAAGCAGTATCCAGCTAGCGAATGGGGATACAGTTTGGGTAAAAGTACGTAATTATCATGCTGCCGGTGTGCAAACGCTGGCAGAGGCAACACCTCGTGTTAAAGCTAAACTGATTGAACAAAAAGCAGTTGATGCAGCTAAGGCGAAAATCCAAACGGCATTGAATAGCTTCAAGTCACAACCTGCCGCAACTGTATTAGCACAAAGTAAGATCGCATTTGAAAATGCAGGTGTATTTACCCGTTCACAAGGTCTGAAACGTGAGATTGAACGTGCTGCATTTAGTGTTCCCGCACCAAAAGCAGGCATGTGGTCAGTAACCACAGCTTCCTTGCCAAATGAGTTGGTGGTGGTTGCCGTGTCGAATGTAAATAAGACTACAGCTAATGCTTTAACAGATGATCAATTAAATGAATTGTCTAAGTTGTACCAGCAACTTCGTGGTCAACAAGAACTAGATGATTACACTCAATATCTCAAATCGCATGCAAAAATTAAATAATTCTCGATGAAACAAAAAAACCTGCGTTAACGCAGGTTTTTTTTATGGGCTAAACAAAGTTTTATTCAGCGCGTAGCTTAAGTTCATAGCCCGAGTATTTGCGAATATTAATAACACCTGTATCCAAAATCAGGTATTGACCTTTAATCCCGAATAATTTGCCACGAATAATCGGAGTTTTGTCCAGATTATGCGATTTGATTTTCTCAGGATATTCATTTACTGGGTAAACAAACTCACGTGGAAGCTCGCTTTCCATGATTTCAACAGTTTCGTTGAATTCCAGATTTTGACTAAATTCATCACGAATAGTCTGAATTTTTGGCGCAAACTCTTCAATCAACCGTTCACGCACTTCAATTAAATTTAAAGGTTCAGCTTCACCTTTGAGCAGTTTGCGCCAATCAGTTTTATCTGCCACCTGGGTCCCGAACATGATTTCCAGCTTGCCGGATAGACGACGTGAACCGACTTTCATAATCGGAAGGGCTTGGGTTGCACCTTGATCGAGCCAGCGAGTTGGCATTTGCCCCTGACGGGTGATGCCTACTTTTAATGCACTGGAATTGGCCAGATAAATAATATGCGGCTGAAAACAGACTTCTTGAGCAAAACTGTCTTGACGGCAAGTACCCAAATGATAATGACAGGTTTCAGGCTTCATAATACACATATCGCATGAAGCTTGAGTTTTAAAGCATTTAAAACAGTGACCTTGCGCATAGGATTTGGGTGTTTTATTGCCGCAGGAAACACAGTAAATATTACCTGTCCATTCGATTTCGACTTCTTGTCCCAGAGTGAAGGGAAGATCAATTTCAGCGCGATCTAATACAAATTTATATTCTACATTTGCCTTACAGGTCTGGTGATCAGTTACAATAGGGTCCTTTAGACCTGCATGCATTTTATGGCAAATGCCTTGTAGTTCCATGAAGAATACTCTCTCAAATAATAAGGATGCAGTTATGGCTGAACAAAATGTCATTGCTTCAATGCTAGACGATTTATCTAAAGAACCGCCTATTCAAACTGCATTATGTATTGGCCAGAATCTTGCACAATACGACATCAATCAATCAATTCAATGGCACTATTTTACCGTAACTGAGTTTTTAAATCTGCCTTTTACACAGCGCTATGACTTAGGTCTGGTATTGCTTGATTCACAAGAATTAATTCATATTTCTAATATTGAGAAATCACAATTATTGGTCAAGCTGCGCGATTTAATGGCGAAGAGAATTGTGGTGGTCAGTCAGTTGCAGGATGAAAAACTATTACGTGCATTAGGTTTTACCCAACTGATTGATAAAACCAAGCATGAGAGTGATTTTGCTTTATGGCAATTCAATATCCTGACTTATAAGCATGTACCGGACTGGTTTAATTCCAAGTTTTGGGCAAATCCTGAAAACTGGAATAAATTCCGCTGGTAAGACCGAGTTGTTTATATCTTTGCTAAATCTTGCAAAACTTAACAATTTGCCTTCATTGCTGCTTTTGAAAGCATCGTATGCTTTTATAGAGCTTCTATAAGGATAATATGATGACAAACCTAAGTAATATTGTAGAAATATTGGCAAAACAAGCTTTGGGTAATAATCAGCAAAATCAATCACAGAACCAATCGCAACAGGGTGGTTTGGGTGGGATTTTGGGTTCCGTGCTCGGGCAAATAAGTGCTAACAATACCCAACAGCAATCTCAACCCAACCAGCAATCCCAACAACATCAACAAAGTGGTTTAGGCGGGATTTTAGGATCAGTATTGGGACATTTAGGCGGTACACAACAAAGCCAGCCAAGACCGCAAACTGGCGGTTTAGGGGGGGGCGGTACAAAAACTTTATTGATTGCAGTTTTGCCGTTGGTTTTGGCATGGATTCAAAAGCAAGGTGGAATACAAGGCGCTCTGGATAAATTAAAAGGTTTGGGCTTAAATAAGCAGGTAGATGACTGGGTTTCAACTGGCCCGGGTGAAAATGCCAGTGTAGATCAGCAACAGGTTCAAAGACTGTTTGATGATCAAGAGGTAGAGCAAGTAGCACAGGAAGCACAAGTACCAAAACAGGATATTTATGGTGCAATTTCAAAAGTTTTACCGCAAATTATTGATTCTTTGACACCTCAAGGTGAGCAAACCAATAAACAGGAAGCCAATGATGATATTCAGCAAGTGATGAACTTGGTTTCTGGTTTTTTTAAACGTTAATATTTTTCTCTTTAAGGCCAGTTAGGTGGCTTACTTAACTGGTTTTTTATATTCTAAAATTAAATTTTATGGCTTGCTACCTGAATGTTAATGGTGATTTTCCATGCTAAAAAGCGAGTTGGACTTAGATATTTTTTTAGCAATATAGTGTGACTTTTTTAGTCGAATTAAAATAATCTGCGACTGAAATTCGAGTTCACCAAATTCCGGCTCAACTTGAACATAATGCAGCTGACCAAAGCTATCTCTAACCCGTGCTTGTGCAGAAAAGCCAGGACGGGCATTACCACTTGATATGGTTGCCAGGCGCCCAAGCAAACTGACTTGTTGTCTGGTAAAGGTCGGCTTAATGACTTGATCAAGACAATGGATCATAAACACGGTGAAGAAAATTGCAATGATGAGGGCAGGAATGATTAAGTAAAAAGCGGGTAAAAATTCCTGTTGTTGGGTATACACACAAAGTTGAAGAAAATAGCCTGAAAAACTGAAGTTCATCAGTAAGAACACCACTATTAGTGTTTTGGAGAAATTCACATTCAGTAAGGGAGATTCAGAGAGCTTCTTTGGAGACAGTTTCTTTAGATATTGAGTAGGACGAATATTAAAATAATAGCCAATGGTTTCTGCCATGCTGAGTAAAACTAAAGCAAATAAACTTAAATGAAACGGGATTAAGTCATGGTTCTGTAAAAACTCAAGCATGGCAAGATTCCAATGGGCTGTACTCTATATTTATTCTTCGTTCAGGTAAATTCCACCGTCAGAATGCACATTGATTGCTACTTTTTCAAGTGATTGTCCCTGGCAAGGTCCAGAAATACACTCACCCGTTTCAACCAGAAACAGTGCTCCATGTGTAGAACATTCAATCAATTCCTGATCGCGGTCTAAGAACTGGTTTTCTAAAAACTCCAGTTCGACCTGTAAGTGCGGGCAGAGATTCTGATAAGCATAAAATGACCCATCACGCTGTGTAATGAAAATGGTATCACCATTTGGCGTTTCATAAGATCTCGCTTCACGTTCAGGAATTTCTTCCGTCATCGCAATTTTAATCATTATGCACATTCCTTTTGGAAGTTGTTTAATAATTCTTTGTAATTTTCTACACTTAGGCGTGGCCCAAATTGTGAAACGACTTCACTTGAAATCAGGATTGCCAATTCAGCAGCAACTTTAAGGCTTAAACCTGCATTTAATGCATAAAGGAAAGCACCTGCAAAGGCATCCCCGGCACCATTGGCATCAACCGCTGTAACCGCACGACCTGGAACTTTAAGAGTTTGCTCTGAATCAGAAATTAAAGCACCTTCTGCAGATAATGTAATGACAGTGTATTTGCTCTTTTGCTGTAGTTTAGCCAATGCAGCTTCAATAGAATCAGTTTCTGTATACATTAAGGCTTCATGATAATTGCAAAGCAATAAATCTACGCCATCATCAATCAATTCATCCAAACCTTGACGTGCATATTGCACCATGGCTGGGTCAGAAAGTGTAAGGGCAATTTTTACCCCATGTGCTTTTGCAATTTCACGTGCGTGTTTAACCGCTTGGCGTGCAGTATCACTGGTGGACAAATAACCTTCAATATATAGCCATTTTGCAGTTTTTAAGGGTTTAAAATTGATTTGTTCTGCGCTCAGTTCTGCAGTAATACCTAAAAAAGTGTGCATGGTACGTTCCGAGTCCGGGCTGACAAGAACCATGCAAGTACCTGTCACACCTTCACTCACTGACTTTTCAGTGGTTTGAATACCTGCTTCATTTAAACCTTTTAAGTAAGTTCGACCGAGTTCATCATTGCCGACACGGCATCCATAAAATGCTTTACTTCCTAAAGCACTAAACGCAACGGTGGTATTTGCAGCAGATCCGCCTGATGCTTGCCCTTTATATACTTGCGTTTCTTTTAAATTATTATATAAATTTGCTTGTGTTTCACCATCAGTCAACTGCATAGTGCCTTTTTGCAAATTTTGTTGAATAAGGAAATCGTCAGAGACTTTAAATTCTTGGTCGATTAATGCATTACCAATTGCAAAAAGATCAACAGTTGTCATGTCTTTCATTCACATTTCAAATTAAAGCACTAAGTTTACACCAATGCTCATGATTGCTGTAGATTGATGAATAAAATTCAATATATGGCTGATTTATTCGTACAAAATACACAATAGGCAAGAATTAGGAAGATTAGATGAATATCACGATTGCTAAAGCTGAACAGTTACCTGCACAAATCACGGAATTAGCCAAGCAAGCTCATAAAGAAGGATTTAAATTGGTTGATCAACTGATTGAAGAATATGAAAGTGGAAAAAACAGGTTTGATCAACCAGGGGAATTTCTTCTTTTTGTTTATGATGATGAGAAACTGATTGCCTGTGGCGGTTTAAACCAGCAATGGAATGAAAATGAAATTGATGCGCGTATTGGTCGGGTGCGTCGTTTTTATGTGTTACCAAAATATCGTAAACATGGCGTAGGCAAACAGCTTTTACAGCATTTAGAAAAAAATGCCCGTGCAAATTTTTCTGCACTTTGTCTAAGTATAGACACAAAATCTGCAGCAAATTTTTATCAGAAACAAAATTATGTTTTTGTTGAAAATCATCCGAATTATAGCTATTTCAAATATCTGCTCTAGTTTTATCACATGGTTATGATGCTGAGAAGTGTAAGTTTGCTTATCAGCATTATGATTACAATCACTTTTAAATTTCAAGGATGAGTTTTTAATTGCTTCGGTAAATGCTATAAAATAAAAAAATGCTCTATATCTTAATGTTGAATTAAGTACATCGCTTGAAAATATCAGCAAAGATCTTTAATGAATCAGACTGCTGAATCAACAACAAAATATTAAAGCTCAAATTTCTAAATTTTTTCAAATCACGGCACTTTTCTGGATCACTAAAGTTCTTATTATAACTTTTGGTGAAACTAGGGGGGATGTACTTTCTATATTGCTCATTTTAGGATATTTATGTCGGGAGCTTCATTTTTCCATCTTTACCAACCGCATTTATACTAGTCTGCGATTATTGCCAGTACAACCGTGGGTACAGGGATGGGTAATTTTCTAGATAAACCGATCGCTTCGGATAGTCGGACTTAATTCGCTTTTGCCATGATATTTACGGCGATTTTATTAAGTATTTATCTGAACAATAAAGTCAATTCAGAACCTGTTTAAGAGGAATAAAAATGTTTTTGGATTTGATTTGGAAAATAGCAATCGGTTGCTATTTTTTTGCTTGAAAATAGTGTTGATTCTGCTTAAAAAGGAACAAGGTTGAAACTAGACTGAAATGCTAGGAAATTCGTAACTGTACGAATCCATATAGTTCAAGATTCAGGTATAATCATAATATCTGATAAATATGTATACATTAGGAGATCACATGACTGTAGATGTCACTGAAACCATTACTCAAACTGTTCATCCTGCGTTTCAGTTGATACGTCAACACCATGTTGAGGCCTTAGACGTTTTTGTGTCTGAATATAAACATAAAGTAACCGGTGCAACGCATTATCACCTTGCAAGCGAACTTGATGAGAATGTCTTTTTGGTGGCCTTCCGTACTCAACCCATGGATTCAAAGGGTGAGGCGCACATTTTAGAACATACCGCATTATGTGGTTCTGAAAAATTCCCTGTTCGTGACCCATTCTTCCTGATGATTCGTCGTTCACTCAACACCTTTATGAATGCTTTTACCTCAGCAGACTGGACGGCCTATCCATTTGCAACACAAAACAAAAAAGACTTTCAAAACTTGTTGGAAGTCTATTTAGATGCTGCTTTTGCTGCAAACTTAAACGAACTTGATTTTGCACAAGAAGGTATTCGTATTGAACTGGAAAATGGCGAACCTGTCTATAAAGGCGTGGTGTTTAATGAGATGAAAGGGGCGATGAGTTCTCCTTCCGATCAGCTGTATCATCAACTGGCGCATCATTTATTCCCGAAAACCACCTATCATTACAATTCAGGTGGTGATCCTAGAGATATTCCAGATTTAACTTACCCAGAGTTGGTTGATTTCTATAAGTCACATTATCATCCAAGTAATGCGGTGTTTATGACTTTTGGTAATGAATCTGCCTATCATTTACAAGAACAATTCGAAACCTTAGCTTTGTCTAAATTTGAGAAAGGTCAAACGCTGCATTCAACGCCTGAAACACGTTTGACTGCACCGGTTGAAGTGACAGAAACTTATGCACTAGATGCTGAAGACTTAAAAGATAAAACCTATCACATCATTTCATGGCTATTGCCTGAAGCAAGCGATATTAAGTTGCGTTTGGGTATGCGTCTGGTTGAAGGGATTTTGCTGGAAGATTCTGCTTCGCCATTACGTCATTATCTGGAAACCTGTGATTATGCACAATCTACCGGTCCAATTATGGGTGTGGATGATTCTAACTTTGAAATGACCTTCTTCTGTGGTGTACAAGGGTCAAACCCGGAACATGCACAAGAATTTAAAGACGGTGTATTTAAAATTTTGGAAGAAGTTGCCTCTAAACCTGTCGATGCTGAAATGGTCGATGCGATTTTGCATCAGATTGAATTGCATCAGCGTGAGATCAATGGTGACGGTATGCCCTATGGGCTAAGCCTGATTTTAAACGGTTTAGGCAGTGTGATTCATCACAATGACCCGCTTCATGTTTGGGATGTGGATACTGCAATTGAGCAAGTCAAAGAAGAGCTCAAAGATCCAATGTGGTTGTCGAATCTGATTAAAGAGCATTTACTGGATAATACCCATCGTGTGCAAATGACTTTAGTACCGGATGCAACTAAATCTGCGAAAGAAGCAGAAGCAGAGAAAGCACGTTTAGCTGAAATTGGTGCCAAACTTACGGATGAGCAAAAAGCTGAAATCATCAAGCAAACCGAAGCGTTAAAAGTTCGCCAGGATACTCCAGATGATATGAACTTGTTGCCAAAAGTTGGACTGGAAGATGTGCCTGCTGATCTGCATATTGTACAAGGTCAATTGCGTGAAATTATCAGTAATAATCACGATACACCTTTGAATCTGTACCATGCAGGTACCAATGGTATCTATTATCAACAGGTGCTGGTGAAAATTCCGGATGCGGTGGTACAGTCACCATATTTCAACTTGCTGGCTGTTTTGTTGGGCGAAGTTGGTGCCGGCGAATACGATTATCTTGAGCTTCAGCAACTACAAACAGCAGTCAGCGGTGGTGTAGGGATGGGCGCATCTTTACGTTCGAAATTCGATGATAAAAATAAAATCAGCGCATGGTTAACACTAACGACTAAGTCGTTGGTGAATAATTTTGAAGCGATTCGTATATTAAAATTGGCATTTGAACAACTGCGTTTTGATGAAAAAGACCGCATTATTGAATTGTTGCAGCAACGTAAAACACGTTGGCAATCACGCATTTCAGGTTCTGGTCATAGTTATGCCATGCAAATTGCATCACGTAATTGTAGCGCCTTGGCCCAACGTGACTATCAAAATACCGGTTTGGGTGCGCTAAACTGGTTAACTGAGCTGGTGACTAAAATTGAAAATGACGAAGCTGCCTATGATGCTTTAATTGCTGAATTGAAAGCCATTCATCGTGTACTTTTACAAGCACCGAAGCAATTCTTGCTGGTGTGCGAAGAACATCAATCAGATCGTTTGATTGAAGAAATTCAGGACGTTTGGGACAAGTTGGCCATCGATCAAACGCCGCTAGAATTAACGACAGTTTTCACGGAAAATAGCAATAAAGACGAAGCATGGTTAATTCAGGCCAATGTTCAATTCTGTGCTTCAGCTTATCCTGCTGTAGAGGTATCTCATCCGGATGCGGCACCTTTAATGGTGTTGGCTGCATATTTGCGTAATGGCTTCTTGCATAGTGCAATTCGTGAAAAAGGTGGCGCTTACGGTGGTGGTGCCAGCTATGATGGTAATGCCTGCTCGTTCCGTTTCTATAGCTATCGTGATCCACGTTTGGCAGAAACGTTTAAAGATTTTGAAGCAAGTATTGACTGGTTGGTGAATACCGGGCATTTACCGCATCAACTTGAAGAAGCAATTTTAGGATTAGTTGCGAGCATGGACAAACCGGGTTCTCCTGCGGGTGAAGCCATTAGTGCTTGTTATGCTTTATTGCATGCACGTACGCCGGCAGTTCGTAAGCAGTTACGTGCACGTTTACTTGCAGTGACTTTGGATGATTTAAAACGCGTTGCAGAACAATATCTGGTTCAGCAAAAACCCGTAAGAGCAGTGGTCGCACCAGTGGCTAAGCGTGACACGTTGCTTGAACTTGGTTTTGAGATCAAACAAGTAAACTAAAAGAATAATCTGAGGTAACACCCTATGGCGTTCAAAAAACTTGAACGCACTACTTTGCAACTGAGCATGCTTATGCTCAGTTCATTGTATGTGACGAATGTAAATGCGGTAAATCCAGGATCTTTAATTACACCGGCCAGTCCTGAAGCCTGTGTAGCTTTGGAATCCAATGCAGATCGGTTGGCTTGTTACGATACCCTGTTTAAGATACCTGAGGCAGAAAAAACCCCACTGCTTTCTGAGCGTCAAGCGGCAATTGAACTGGCACCCAAACCGACTGAACCTGAAACGATTAAAGAAAAAATCAGTCAGGGCGTAAGTAGCGTATTTTCTGTTGAAGGTCCAAAAATTGACCCCAATCGATCTTTACTGGATAAGCGTTGGGAATTATCTCCAGACAGTAAACTTGGAACCTGGAACATTCGTGCGCATCAACCAGTATATCTGATGCCGGGATTTTGGACTTCTGACAAAAATGAACGTCCTTCCAGTCCCAATGAAAATAATACGGTACAGGTAGGTGATGACCAAAATTTAAAATCGATGGAAGCGAAATTCCAGTTGTCGTTAAAAACCAAAGCGGTCGAAAACCTGTTTGGTGATAATGGTGACATCTGGTTTGGTTATACTCAGTCATCTCGTTGGCAAGTCTATAATGCCGATACCTCACGTCCTTTCCGTGAAACCAACTATGAACCTGAAGCCAGTCTGATTTTTCGTACTAATTATGAAATATTGGGTTTAAATGCACGCTTACTCGGTCTGACTTTTAACCATCAATCGAATGGCCGTGCAGATCCTTTATCTCGTAGTTGGAACCGTGTGATGCTGAATCTTGGTTTTGAGCGCGACAACTTTGCACTCATGGTGCGTCCTTGGTATCGCATTGAAGAAAATGCCAATGATGATAACAATCCTGATATTAAAAACTATATGGGTCGTGGTGATTTAACCGCATTCTATCGCTGGAATGATCATGATTTTTCACTGATGCTGCGTCACTCGCTGAAAGGTGGCGATGATGCACATGGAGCGGCGCAGTTTGATTGGGCGTTCCCGATCAGTGGTAAGTTGCGTGGTCATTTCCAGTTGTTTGACGGCTATGGTGAAAGCCTGATTGATTATAACCATCGCGCGACTTATGTCGGTTTAGGTGTGTCTTTAATGAATTGGTATTAAAATTTATCAATGCATCATAAAAAAACCACTCAATTGAGTGGTTTTTTTATCGAAAATTAATAGCAGTTAACCAATTTGAATGTCTGCTGGAGGATGTTTTAAACGACTCTTCTTTGGGGTAGCAATTAGGTAAGCCAACGTCAGTGGTCCCAAACGACCCGCGAACATGAGTAAGATTAAGGCAAACAAGCTTGCCGGTTGCAGTTCACTGGTGATACCGCGCGATAAGCCGACTGTACAGGCAGCTGAAACCGCTTCGAACAGTAAATCCAGAAAATCTTTGGTCGGCTCCAAAATAAGAAGCGTAAATAATCCTAAAAATATCAAAATTGCCGTGATAGACAAGACTGCAAAAGCCTTAAATGAAGTTACTTTTGAAACAGAATGATTAAATACCCTTAATTCTTCCGAACGGCGTAAGAAGGTGATCACACTTAAAACTACAATAATAAAGGTGCCGACTTTAATGCCACCTGCAGTACTTAAAGAACCTCCCCCAATAAACATCAATATGATGGTTACCAGAGTAGAAGCATCGGTCATACTGGACATATCTAGGCTATTAAAACCCGAGGAGCGCGGAACAGTAGCATGGAACCAGGCATTTAAGGCCTGATCGCCGAGGCTCATACTGGACAATGTCAGCGGATTGTTGGCTTCCAATGCCCACAGCACTATAAAGGCAGCCAAGTTTAATCCTGCAATGGTAGAGAGGATTAATTTGCTATTGGTACTTAATTTTTTCCAGCGATGGGCACGTTTAATATCCATGAGTACTACAAAGCCAATTCCACCAATAATATAAAGCATGCTAATGGTAAAGGTAATCAGGTAATGGTCTGCAAAACTCATCAAACTATTCGGAAAAAGCGAAAAACCGCCATTATTAAACGCAGAAACACTATAAAAAGCCGCATAAAAAAAGGCACGTGGAAAATCATATTCCTGCATCCAGGCAATGGTAAGAATAACCGTACCGACGGCTTCAAAAAATAAGGAATATAAAAATACGCCTTTAATCGTGAAGGAGACTTTGGCCAAACTGGTTTGCCCAATCGTTTCCTGTGCCATGACTTGCTGTTTTAACCGGATATTGGAAGACAGGCTGAGTGCGGCAAGGATGGCAAATGTCATAAAGCCCAAGCCGCCAACCTGTAGTAAAAGCATGATCACGATTTGGCCAAAAGTTGTATAGGCCTCTCCGACATTGACTACAGAAAGTCCGGTAATAGTCACGGCAGAGGTGGAAGTAAACAGGGCATTGAGCCAGCTTAATTCCCCATGATGTGAAATGGGAAGTTTAAGTAATAGGGTGCCTGCAAATATAAAACTTAAGAACCCTAAGGCAAGTAAGCTGGGAGGACTCAGATTGACGGTATGATGGTTTATATTTTGCGGCTGATTCATATTTTATTTAAACCGGGCAGACAGTTTTCGTAGAGGTTCAAGTTCACCTTCAACCACTAAGATATCACCTTCTTGCAGAATTAAATCAGGATCAATGCTATATAAAATTTCCTTGCCGCGTTTATGCAGAAGCGTTTTAATCTCTGAGGCATGATCCATAAGATGATGAAAGCGTTCCCCCTTTTGATTTGCCTTAATTTCAATTTTAACAATAAAGTGATTGTCTTCTAAACCCATATAACGACTGACCATCGGATAGCTTAAAGACTGGGCAATACGGGTACCCATATCTTCTTCTGGATGAATGATTTTATTCACGCCCAGATGGGTCAGAATCATGTGGTGGGCTTTGGATTTTGCCTTGGCCCAAATCTTGTTCATGCCCAGGTTTTTCAGATGCAAGACACATAAAATACTGGCCTCAATATCCTCACCAATAGCCACCACAACGGCTTCACAGCTTTGAATATTCAGTTCTCTAAGAACATGTTCATCGGTTGCATCGGCAATAACAGCATGGGTAAGCTGATCAGAAATATTTTCAACATATTTTTTATTGCTGTCGATCCCAATCACATCGTGATTTAAGCTCACCAGTTGGGTTGCAACGGTGGCTCCAAAACTGCCTAAGCCGATGACTGCAAATAGTGCCATGCAGAGTATTCCTTATCCGAATTTATGTGCTTTTGATGGGTAAAATTTATGTAAATGTGACTTCATTTTATAATCTTATGATCTCTTCATCTATCAATCTTACAAAATTATATATAACAAAGGCTTATTTATAAGAGTATTTCATCCTTCGACTAAAACATTGAGATGTAGAATTTTGCAAATCATTGCATTCGCGTTGCTGTTTAAATATTTTTTGAAGTATAGGTGGCGTAAAGGGTGTCACAAAACCTTAAAAAAGCCTGTATATAATTTAGCTGTGTGATTTTCTATTTTTATAGGGAATTAAAAATGAATGATAAAAAGATTTTCAAGCTTTTACAGGAATGGTTTCCGGTGCTGGAACTGAGGGAAATCCCCAAGAAGAAATACAGGCCTATCTTTCAGCAATTTCTGGCGTGGATGTCCGCTGAAAAACTGGGTAAGCATTCTCAAGCTTATTTAATGTCTGTTGATTCTGAAAACCCTCATGAAAATGGGTTAGAACAATGTGCTATTTTGCAGCTCATGAATAGTGATATTCGCTTAGCACAGCAGCAAATTCGTAACAGAACCATACCTTTATGTGAGCATTATGCGAAGCATAAACAGGTTATTGGTAAGTACTACAATGTCAATACACAGGTTTTTGATATTGTTCTTGAAGAGATCTATGAGCTTTTAAAGTCAAAAAAATTAGAATTAATAATCATTTATGCAGAAAAGACTTATTGGATAGCGGTACCGAATGAGGATATAAAAATCGACAAATTCTGTAGGGCATTTTTAAAACAATTCAAAAATGAAGGAATCTGTATAGAACACTATATAAAACTGGATTGTTTAAGGTCGACTTAAAAAATCTTGGATTTAAAAAAAAGAGCCCTTGAAGGGCTCTTTTAATCTGTTTTTAAAGGCTTATTTCAGGAAACGTTGATAACCCAGGTTATTGGTAATTTCTGCATATGGATAAGTGATACTTTCCAATGTTTCAATTAAACCGTCCGGATTTTGTTTCGCGTCGCTTGCCTCTAAGCCAACCAGTACTCGACCTTCCGCAGCGCCGTGGTTACGGTAGTGGAACAGGGTAATATTGTGAGTTGGACCCAGGCGTTCCAAGAAAGTCAGTAATGCCCCTGGACGTTCTGGAAACTCGACACGAAATAAGCGTTCATTTTCAATATCCGCATGCCCCCCAACCAGATAACGAATATGCAGTTTTGCCACTTCATCATCAGACAAGTCATCAACATCATATTGTATTGCCAAGATGTCATAAATATCGTGACGTTCCTTTTCACCACCTTTTAAGCTAATGCCGACAAATACTTGAGCAGCGCTAGAAGTACTGGCACGGTAGTTGAATTCTGTGATATTACGGCCTTGAAGGGCGCGGCAGAAATTCAGGAATGAGCCTTTTTCTTCCGGAATGGTGACTGCAAAAATGGCTTCTTTGCGTTCACCCAGTTCAGTACGTTCAGCAATATAACGCAGGCGGTCAAAGTTCATGTTGGCACCACAAACAATTGACACCATATTTTTATTTTCTAAGCCATGTTCAGCCACATATTTCTTGATTCCTGCAAGTGCCATGGCACCAGAAGGTTCAACAATACTACGGCATTCATCATAAGTGTCTTTAATAGCTGCACAGATTTCATCGGTGTTGACCAAAACCACATCACGTTCAACAATTGGACCCGAGTTATCCGATTTTTGCAGGCGAATTACATCAAAGGGTTTTTCACCAATCTGTGCAACCGCAGTACCATCTGCAAATAAACCTACAGATGGCAGAATCACACGCTGGTTGGCTTCAAAGGCTGCTTTTAGGCAAGCAGATTCATCATATTCCACAGGAATGACTTTGACATGTGGCGCAACATCGCCCAGGTAAGCAGCAACACCAGCGATTAAACCGCCACCGCCTACAGCAACGAATACATATTCAATATCACGCCATTGACGCAAAATTTCGTTAGCAATGGTGCCTTGACCTGCCATGACCAGTTCATCGTCATAAGGGGGAATAAAAGTCATGCCTTCATCTTGCGCACACTGAATAGCATATTTATTGGCAACATCAAAAGAATCGCCATGTAACACCACTTCACCACCAAGACGTTTTACTGCTTGGACTTTAATGTCGGGCGTGGTTTTCGGCATCACAATAATGGCGCGAATTCCCAGTTTTTGACCAGAGAGAGCCACACCTTGTGCATGGTTACCTGCTGAAGCCGTAATAACGCCACGTTCCAACTGAGATTTCGGTAATTGACTAATACGGTTATAGGCACCGCGTAGTTTAAAGGAAAAGACAGGTTGTAAATCTTCGCGTTTAAAGCGAATGTTATTGTTTAGCTTTTCACTAATTCGTGGCGCTGCTTCGAGTGGAGTTTCGATTGCAACGTCATACACCGTTGCTTGTAATATTTGTCGAACCAAACGAGACAGCATGTTAATTTTCCATCTAACAGTTTAAAATAGGCTTTTATTGTAACAAACCCCTGTACATTTGGGCTGTTTAATCAGCAACAAATGTCAAAAAATAGTTGAGCCAAGTTATGAGTCTGTATGCGACCCAAGATGAAAAGAAACAAGCTGCTGCAAAAGCAGCTTTAAAGCACTTGCCAAAAGGCGGGATTTTGGGTGTAGGTACAGGAAGTACTGTGAACTTCCTCATTGAATTATTACCAGAATTGCAACTCGAAGCTGCGGTTGCAAGCTCCGAAGCAACAGCACAGCGCCTTAAAAAATTAGGCATTGAAGTGGTTGATATGAACTCTGTAGGCGGTTTGGATGCCTATGTAGATGGCGCAGATGAAATTGATCGTCATATGCACATGATTAAAGGTGGTGGTGCTGCATTAACACGTGAAAAAATTGTTGCTTCGATTGCGAAAAAATTCGTCTGTATCGTAGATGATTCCAAATGGGTGGAGCAATTGGGTCATGATTTCCCGTTGCCTGTAGAAGTGATTCCAATGGCGCGTTCAGCGGTAGCACGTAAAATTGTTTCTCTTGGTGGAGATCCAGTTTATCGTGAGGGCGTAGTGACTGATAATGGTAACGTGATTTTAGATGTGCATAACTTCAATATCTTGAATGCGCTTGAGCTTGAAAAAACCCTTAATAATATTCCGGGTGTAGTGTGTAACGGTATCTTCGCGATTAACAAAGCGGATATTGCGGTTGTTGCAACTGATAAGGGTATTGAAGAACGTACTGCAATTTAATTAGTCCTTCCTGAGCCTTCTTTATAAAGGAGGGCTGTTCTCCTTGCGCTAAATGTTAAAGCAATACTTTAACATTTGCTCAGGGTTGGGAAGATTTAGACAACTCTAAATAAAAGAAAAATGACGCTAAACGAATTACCAGAAATCAAAATTGTCCGTCATGCGCGAGCGAAATGTTTACGCTTACGTGTTGACTCGACTCAAATTCGTTTAACTGCACCGGTACTTTGCAGCAAACGAAAAATTCAAAATTTTATTGATCAAGCCGAAGAATGGTTGCTCAAAACCTGGCAACAACAAACACAGAATATACAGCAAGAGACTTTACCCACAGAATTAAAGCTTTTTAATGTAGATCAGCCTTTACAGATTGTTTATCAAACCCAAAAGCAGTCATTTATTTTTGATGAAGTAAAAAATCAACTTTTAATTAGTGATCGTCAGCCCCAACAATATTTAAAAGCTTTTGTGATCACTTATGCAAAGCAGCATCTTCCTCTTTATTTGGAGGAAGTGAGTCAAGAAAGTAGTTTAAGTTTTGGGAAATGTACGATTCGTCAACCGAAAACGCGTTGGGGCAGTTGCTCGGCGAAACATGACATTATGTTGAATAGTGGTTTGGTATTATTTCCTGAACATGTGACCCGTTACGTTTGCGTACATGAGCTGGCACATACACGGCATTTTGATCATAGCCCGCATTTTTGGGCTGAAGTTCATAAGCATGATGAGAATTTTCAACAGCATCGGAAAATTTTAAAAACTACGCCAATGCCGTATTGGTGGTTGTAATTTTATAATTATTATTTAAGCTGAAAATTCTTATTAAGTTATTCAAAAAATATAGAATAAATTAAATTCTTAATCAAAATAAGCTACGGGAATTGATATGCGAGTATTTATTTTATTGGTAGCATTATTGCTACCAATATTCAGTCAAGCTCAGACATTTTATTACGACAGGCCTGCTGTTTTACATGGAAAATTATTAAAAATAAAAAGCTTACATCCAAATCAAGAAGTGTTTGGTGGGAATCAGATTGCTCTAGCATTAGACCAAATTATTAAAGTCGATGGTAGAGATGGCTTGGTAAAAACAAAGTTGATCCAATTAGTTGATATGAATGCCAGCCGTTATTCCATGTTGGTTAAGAAAGAGGGAACACCCGTGACTATCGCGTGTGAGGAGTTATTTAGGGGGCATACAGCACATCACACTACAAAAGTTTTATGTGTCGTGAAAGCGGTTCAGTTTAAGTAAATATGTATTGGGATAAAGCAGTTGCTGCTTAGGTGCTTTAAGAAGAGTGAATCGTCTTTAATTAGGAGATTTTTATTTTTAGGTTGTGTTATTTATTAGTGCTAAGAGTCAATATGTAGATACTAATAATCTTTCAGACAGTGAATTTAACAAGCAAACTCATTCAAAACAGTTCAGAAAAGCAAAACTTCCTGTCATACTACGCAGTTACGAAATGAACACTTTAAATTTGAGGTAGGGATCGTGATTACTGTTGGTATTGTCGGTGGTACAGGTTATACAGGCGTTGAATTGTTGCGTCTTTTACTACGACACCCAAATGTGCAGGTTAATATACTGACGTCACGTACCGAAAAAGGTCGCCGTGTAGATGATATGTTCCCAAGCTTACGCGGTCATACCGATCTTCAATACTCAGATCTGAACATTGATGAACTCAAAAAATGCGATGTTGTGTTCTTTGCAACCCCTCATGGTGTGGCAATGAAACATGCGGCAGAACTGGTTGCAGCAAATACTAAAGTCATCGATTTAGCGGCAGATTTCCGCTTACAGGACTTGGAACAATTCGAAAAGTGGTATGGTCTTGAACATGCCTGCCCAGATATTTTAAAAGATTCCGTTTACGGTTTATCAGAACTGAATCGTGACAAAATCAAACAGGCCAACGTGATTGGTAACCCAGGTTGCTATCCAACCACGGTACAACTGGGTCTTGCGCCATTATTTAAGCAAGCTGAAACTTTAGTAAAACCTGAAAGCATTATTATTGATGCAAAATCAGGGGTTTCTGGTGCAGGTCGTAAAGCAAGCCTCGGCATGATTTATTCTGAAAATGCTGACAATTTTAAGGCTTATGGCGTAGCAGGTCACCGTCATCATCCTGAAATTGTGGAAGCACTGGAAAATATCTCGGGTCTTAAAGATGTGTTTAATCACATTTTATTTGTACCGCATTTGGTTCCGATGATTCGTGGCATGCTCAGCACCATTTATGTCGATTTAACTGATGCAGGTGATGCAGCAGACCTTCAAAGCTTGTATGAACAATTCTATACCAATGAAGAGTTTGTTGATGTGATGCCAGCAAACAGCTCACCTGAAACACGTTCTGTGCGTGGTGCAAACCAGCTTCGTATTGCATTATACAAGCCACAGCCGAAAAAGCTGGTTGTTTTATCTGTACAAGACAATTTGGTGAAAGGCGCCGCGGGTCAAGCTGTGCAAAATATGAACCTGATGTTTGATTTTGCTGAAAATGCAGGTCTGACAGGTATTGGTCTATTACCATAAAAAACGTTTTTCAGCTTCACACACATTTGGATTTGGATTTAAATGTGTGTTTTGAATGAATCAAAATAAGAGATGACGATGCCGAACACTGAATCAAATACTCTGTCACAACAGACACCACTCAGTAAAAAGCCTTTGGTTAAAGGAAATTTGCCTTTGGCTATTGGCGCTGCAATTCTGATTGCAGGTAGTGGCCTGCTGGGCTATTCAGTGGGGCATCGGCAAGGTCTGACTGCTGTAGGTTTTGAAGCTGATGCTGAACAGCTGGTTGAAGTTGTGCAAAAGCAAAAGAGTAGTCTGGAAACACTAAATAAAAATTTGAATCTGGCTGTGCAAGAGCGTGATGTTGCCGTAAGTAATTCAAATGATTTATTTGCTGCTCTGAATCAAGCTCGTGAAGATAAAGCTCAGGCTGAGGGTTTGAGTTCTATTTACCGTGAAGTGTTGGGGCAACGGGGTGGCCTAAGCTTGATGATTCAGAATATTGGGGTCAAACCTTTACCGGATAATGCTTATGAATATGAGCTGGATTTAGTACAAGTCAGCCCGAATAAACGTAATATTTCTGGAACGGTGGAACTGCGCTTAATTCAGGGCACAGAAGTTCTGGTTATTCCCATGGAAGACAAGAACTTTAATTTTCAAGATTACGAGCGTTTAACAGGCCGCTGGACCATGCCTAAAGGCTTTACGCCGCAATTCATTGAAGTCCGTTTAACAGGTGGTACAAGTACTCCAGTGATTAAACGTTTTAGTTGGGGCCGTGGTAAACCGATTGAGAGTCAATCTGCATTTATTTCTGAAATTCCTCAAGCAGAAGCAAATGCACAATAAATGTGAATTTTAAATCCTATGCGAATCAATAAGCGTCAAAATTGTTTAAATGCCATCAAAAGTTCTTTTCATCAATCAGGATATGTCGATTGGCATATTAGTCCACGCTTAAGCAATGACTCGCAAGACGAATCTGAAGGTGAGATTGCGGTACAGACTGCGCTACCCGAATTAAAACGTCCACCCATGTATGCTGTCGTTTTAATGAATGACGATTACACCCCAATGGACTTTGTAATTGAAATTTTACAACAATACTTTGCTTTGAATCTTGACCAAGCCACTCAAGTAATGCTAACTGTACATTATGAAGGGAAAGGTGTTGCAGGCGTTTATCCACGAGACATTGCGGAAACGAAAGCGAACCAGGTCAATAATTACGCTCGGTCACAAGGTCATCCATTGCTTTGTCAGATTGAGCCAAAAGATTAAGGGGATTACATGCTCAGTCGTCAATTAGAAGTATCTTTACGTTTGGCTGTAAGCATGGCTCGTCAAAAGAGACATGAGTTTCTCACGGTTGAACATTTATTGTTGGCTCTACTGGATAATGACTCTGCTGTAAATGCGCTTAAAGCGTGTGGGGCGGACATTATCGTTCTGCGTAAAGAACTAGAAGAATACGTTGAACAACATACCCCTAAATTAGGCGAACATAGCGATCAGGCGCCACATCCGACTGAAAGTTTTGATCGTATTCTGCAACGGGCGATTTTCCATGTGCAATCCAGCGGTGGTGATCGAACTGTTGAAGGTGCAGATATTCTTGTTGCGATGTACTCCGAACGTGATTCTTTTGCGGTCTACTTGCTTAAACGCCATCAAATTAACCGTTTAACTTTAACTCAGTATTTATCTCACGGTACGCGTAAAGAAGAAGTGCAAGCCGAAGAAGAAGTTGAAGAGTTGGATGGTGAAACCTCGAGTTCTTCAAATGCAGGACCACTCGATTTATATACCACCAATTTAAATACCGAAGCTCAAAAAGGCAAAACAGATCCTTTAATTGGCCGTGAAAAAGAAATTGAACGTGCTGCACAAATTCTTTGCCGCCGTCGTAAAAACAATCCTTTGCTTGTGGGTGACCCGGGTGTAGGTAAAACTTCGATTGCTGAAGGTTTGGCTTGGTTAATTGTGAATGGTAAAGCCCCTAAACCACTTGCTAATGCAGAAGTATATAGCCTGGATATTGGCGCACTGGTAGCAGGAACCAAATACCGAGGTGACTTTGAAAAACGCTTGAAACAATTGTTGAATGCGCTGAAAAAGAAACCAGAAGCTATTCTATTCATTGATGAAATTCACATGATTATTGGTGCAGGTTCCAGTATGGGCAGCACCATGGATGCATCCAACTTAATCAAACCTGCTTTGTCGAATGGTTCATTACGTTGCATCGGTTCAACGACTTTTCAAGAATATCGCCAGGTTTTTGAAAAAGATCATGCTTTATCTCGTCGTTTTCAAAAAATTGATGTTAATGAACCCTCTGTTTCTGAAACAATTGATATTTTACGTGGCTTAAAATCGAAATTTGAAGATTTTCACCATGTTCAATATGACGATAAATCTTTGGTTGCCGCAGTGGAGTTGTCAGCGAAATTCATTAATGACCGCTTCCTGCCGGATAAAGCCATTGATGTAATTGATGAAGCGGGTGCACAGCGCCGTTTGAAAGCAGAACAAGACGATACCTTGATTACGGTTGAAAATATCGAAGATATCATCTCTAAAATTGCACGTATTCCACCGAAAACCGTATCTAAAGATGACAAGACTGTATTAAGTAATCTTGAACGTGATCTTAAACGTGTGGTATTCGGTCAAGATGATGCAATTGAAGCACTTGGTTCTGCAATTAAATTGTCACGTGCAGGGTTGAAATCACCTGATAAACCAGTGGGTAGCTTTGTTTTTGCTGGTCCAACAGGTGTGGGTAAAACTGAAGTCACCAAACAGTTGGCTAAGTTGTTAGGTGTGGAACTGGTTCGTTTCGATATGTCGGAATATATGGAGCGTCATGCGGTTTCACGTTTAATTGGCGCACCTCCAGGCTATGTCGGTTTCGATCAGGGCGGTTTGTTGACTGATGCGATTCATAAAAGTCCACATTGCGTATTGTTGCTGGATGAAATTGAAAAAGCACATCCTGATGTGTTTAATTTGTTATTACAAATTATGGACCATGGCGCATTGACCGACAACAATGGTCGTAAGTCGGACTTCCGTAATGTAATTCTTGTTCTAACCACCAATATTGGTGCAGAAAGTATTTCTCGTACTAGTATCGGGTTTATGGAACAAGATAATAGTAATGACAATAAAGATGCCATGAAAAAAGCATTCTCGCCTGAATTCCGTAACCGTTTGGATGGTGTGATTCAATTCAATGCATTGCCAACTACGGTTATTGAAAACGTGGTAGATAAATTCCTGACTGAACTTCAAGCTCAACTTGATGATAAGAAAGTGGTTCTTGAAGTAGATCAAAGTGCGCGTGAATGGATGGCTGAACATGGCTATGACCGTTTAATGGGTGCGCGTCCAATGCAACGATTAATTCAAGAACATTTGAAGAAACCGCTTGCTGAAATGATTCTGTTTGGTGAGCTTGCTGAACACGGCGGTAATGTCGCTGTTTCTGTGAAGAAAGAAGATGGTAAAGCGGTTGGCTTAAAACTGGAAGTATTTGAAGATCAAACTGCTGAACCTGCATAATTACCTGAATTGTTAGAATAACCCGTGTTCGCATGGGTTATTTTTTTATTGTAACTTTATTTCCGTCTTTGTCTAAAACAAAGAAAAGATATCAGGTAAGTTAAAAAATTTATGGATATTCAAATTGCCAAGGTGATGACTATTTTTTGCCTTTTTTTTGTCACCGCAATCGCAGAAATTTTAGGTTGTTATTTTCCATATTTAATTTTAAATCACGGGAAATCACATTGGTTATGGCTTCCAACTGTCTTAAGCTTGGCTGTATTTGTGTGGTTACTGACATTGCATCCGGCAGCTTCGGGTCGAATTTACGCAGCCTATGGCGGAATTTATATTTTTACTGCTTTGTTGTGGCTGCGCTATGTTGATCAGGTGATTTTAACGCGTTGGGATATTTTGGGTGGATTGGTCGTGATATTGGGTGCGATGATTATCATTTTGCAACCGCAAGGTTTTATACGTTAGAGGGCTAACGTATCAATAATTAGACAAATTAAAACTGACACTCGGTGTTTTTAATTTTCATTTTATAACTCTTATCATCTGAACTGAGTTTAATGTTGACATGGTAAGGATTAATGCGTTGAAATTCGTGCTCAAAGAATAAATGACAATTTTGAATTAAATTCTGTTTAATCAGGTGTTTTACTTGTTTATCCCCAATATCTTCAGCAAACTGAGTAAAGTCTGGGGTCGTGATAATACCTTGAATATCAATATGATCTGCATATAAACGTAATTGCTCAATCACCGTATTTTGATCGACTTGATAGGGCATAGTGCGAGAATCTTCGTCACTCATCACATCTAAAATTTCATTCAGTGCTTTAGTGTTTTTAATTTTATAAGTTTGATCGAGAATTTTCTTTTTAAGCAAATACTGGTCAAGTTCTGTCGCTTTGGCTTGTGCGGTATTGATTAAAATTAAACTGCTTAGGCATAAAACGATTATTTTTAAAGACATGGTTATAATCACTTATAAAATTTATGGATTTATTATAGTCATTTGAGTATAAAAAAAGCACCCGAAGGTGCTTAATTTTTTTAAAATTTTTCTAATCAATTAGTCTTTCTTTAAATTTTCATTCAATAAAAATTCAACTAAAGCTTTTTGAGCATGCAAACGGTTTTCTGCTTCATCCCAAACCACTGCATTTTTATGGTCCAACATATTTTCAGAAATTTCTTCACCACGGTGAGCAGGCAAGCAGTGCATGAACAAGCAATCTGGATGCGCTAAATCCATGAGTTTTTCATTGACCTGAAAATCGGTAAATGCTTTTTCACGAATTTTTTGCTCTTCTTCTTGGCCCATACTGGCCCAAACGTCGGTCACGATCAAGTCGGCATTCACAGCAGCATCTTCAGCTGAATCAACAAGTTCTACACAATGTGCAAATTCAGACAAGAATCTTTCGTGTGGTTCATAGCCTTTAGGTGCGGCAATTTTTAATTTAAAGCCCCACATATGTGCTGCTTCAATATAAGAGTTACACATATTGTTGCCATCACCAATCCATGCAACTGTTTTGCCTTCAATAGAACCACGCTGTTCTAAATAAGTTTGCATGTCGGCAAGTAACTGGCAAGGGTGATGATCGTCAGTCAAAGCATTGATGATAGGGA
This sequence comes from Acinetobacter sp. ANC 3781, assembly GCF_004331285.1. Classification (GTDB taxonomy): domain Bacteria; phylum Pseudomonadota; class Gammaproteobacteria; order Pseudomonadales; family Moraxellaceae; genus Acinetobacter. Next base: position 37,159 of record NZ_SJOH01000003.1, on the reverse strand, counting down.
CTTTTGAATAAGAGGCAAAGCGTTCTACGATGTCATGACCAAAAGTACGGATCATAATAATATCAAGCATGCTTGAAATCACACGTGCAGAATCTTCAATCGGCTCGCCACGACCCAGTTGGGTATCGCGAGAAGAGAGGAAAATTGCACTGCCACCGAATTGACTCATACCTGCTTCGAACGAAACACGTGTGCGGGTACTCGATTTTTCAAAAATCATGCCCATAACTTTACCGACGAAAGGTTGGAACACCTCATTGCTATGTTGCTTGCGTTTAAGTTCAATCGCGCGCTGCAAAATTTGGTTAAGTTCTAAAGTCGATAAATCGCGTAAGGTCAGAAAGTGACGTAGAGCCATGGTTACTCCACAATAATTGCTGAATAGAAAACAAAACAACAATTAGTTGTTGGTTGGTTAAGTAAAAAGGGAATCGATTAATATACTATAAGCAGGTGAAATTGCAAAAAAACTAGACTTTTTGATGGCCTTCCAAGAAGCGATCAACACAATAATTGATGTATTTGATCGTTTCCTGATCATTTTCCTGAATTGGAATACCCATTAAAATGCGCCATTCTAAATTTCGTAAAATACCAAAATAGAATTGGGCAGAATAAATAGGGTGATCACATTTTAATAGACCATTGTTATGCGCCTTTTCTAAAGCACAAGCAATAGCATTTTGAATATGTTTTGGACCTTGTTCATGAATATATACAGCAAGCTCTGAATTATGTTGGGTGCGTTCTAGGACTAAACGCATAAATGCTGCATTTTCTGGTTGTAATAAATGATTATGAAAATTAAACAGCGTATTAATCAGATAAGATCTTAAATTATCTTTATCTTGTTCAAAGGGTAGACAAATATCTTTAAAAAATTGTTCACGGCGATAATCACAAATAGCCGTAAATAGGCCTTCTTTATTGCCAAAAAATTTATAAATGGATGCTTTGGAACCACCCGCATGCTGGACAATATCATCCAGAGACACAGCATCATATCCATGTTTAAGAAATAGCTCATTTGCGCTGAGTAAAAGCGCCAGACATCGTTCATGACCACGTTTTGTTTGTGGAGTATCACGAGCGAGGGGTTCTAGTTGAGCGAGTTCTTGCATATGGTCTATAACGTCAATAATCAAAGAAATGAAATCATTTGCAATGATAGCAAAAATATGTACACATTTTCTTAAAATAACAGTTTTGTCTTATTTGCTCACAATTATGAAGAATCGAAATAACACTATAGCTTTGGTGAATATTTGACTAAAGTTTTAGAGTATAAGTTCTAAATAGTCATAGATATGAAGGTGTTTATGGCTATACTCGAAATTCAATAAGTAAACTGAAAACTGTGGAAAGGAATATGACACAACAAATATCTGCAGGCTTAAGATTTAGACAAGCACTGGAAGTGGAAAAGCCATTACAAATTATTGGCACAGTCAACGCCTACGCAGCCATGATGGCGAAAGAGGTGGGTTATAAGGCCATTTATGTATCTGGTGCAGGTGTTGCCAATTATTCTTATGGTTTACCTGATTTGGGTATGACCAGTTTAGACAATGTTCTTGAAGATGTGCGTCGTATTACTGAACGGGTAGATACGCCATTGTTAGTGGATATTGATACCGGCTGGGGTGGGGCATTTAATATCGCCCGTACTGTTAAACAAATGATTGCTGCAGGAGCTGCCGCAGTTCATATTGAAGATCAGGTTGCGCAAAAACGTTGTGGTCACCGTCCAAATAAGGAAATCGTGACCCAACAGGAAATGGTCGATCGTATTAAAGCTGCTGTAGATGCAAAAACCGATCCGAACTTTGTGGTGATGGCGCGTACCGATGCCCTGCAGAAAGAAGGTTTGCAGGCGGTCATTGACCGTGCTTGTGCCTGTGTTGAAGCAGGGGCAGATGCTATTTTTGCTGAAGCAATGACTGATATCACCATGTATCGCACTGTGTGTGATGCTGTCGGTGTACCTGTTCTAGCCAACATTACCGAATTTGGTGATACACCTTATTACACCGTAGATGAATTGGGTGAACAAGGGATCAGCATGGTGCTTTATCCACTTTCTGCTACGCGTGCAATGCAAAAAGCAGCCTTGGAAGTGATGCGTTCTATTCGTGAAAATGGTACGCAAGTCAACGTATTAGATAGCATGCAACAACGTAAAGAACTTTACCAATTCCTTGATTATCATACCTTTGAAAACACCTTGGATAAATTGTTTAAATAAATAATTCAAAATGGAGAATTAAAAATGGCTGAAGGAAAAGTACTGACAGGCGCGGGATTGCGCGGACAAGTGGCAGGTAAAACAGCGTTATCTACTGTAGGTAAGAGCGGCGCAGGCTTAACCTATCGTGGTTATGATGTGCAAGACCTGGCCGAAAACTGCCAGTTTGAAGAAGTGGCTTATCTGATTTTCTTTGGTGAATTGCCAACCGCAGAACAGCTTGCAGCTTATAAAGCCAAATTGAAATCTTTACGTGCACTTCCACCAGCATTGAAAGAAGTATTGGAACGTATCCCTGCGGATTCGCATCCGATGGATGTGATGCGTACCGGTGTTTCTATGCTCGGTAATCTGGAAACAGAAAAATCTTTTGATGAACAGCAAGATATTGCAGACCGTATTTTAGCGACTTTGCCTGCAATCATTTGCTACTGGTATCGTTTTAGCCATGATGGCGTGCGTATTGAAGAAAATACCGATGATGATTCAATCGGTGCGCAATTCCTGCATTTACTTCGCGGTGAAAAACCAAATGAATTGCATGAGCAAGTGATGAATGTATCGCTGATTCTATATGCAGAGCATGAATTTAATGCTTCAACTTTTACTGCACGTGTCTGTGCTTCAACTTTGTCAGATATGCATTCATGTATTACGGGTGCAATTGGTTCATTACGTGGTCCATTGCACGGCGGTGCCAATGAAGCTGCGATGGAAATGATTGAAAACTGGACATCGCCTGATGAAGCAGAACGTGAAATGCTTGGCAAGCTTGAGCGTAAAGAAAAGATCATGGGCTTTGGTCATGCAATCTACAAAGATAATGACCCACGTAATGGTATCATCAAAATCTGGGCTGAGCGTTTAGCGAAAGATGTAGGTGATACAGTACTTTATCCAGTATCAGTACGCTGTGAAGAAGTAATGTGGCGTGAGAAAAAATTATTCTGTAATGCTGACTTCTTCCATGCGTCTGCATATCATTTTATGGATATTGCTACCAAACTGTTTACCCCAATCTTTGTGATGAGCCGGGTTACAGGTTGGGCCGCGCATGTGATGGAACAGCGTGCGGACAACCGTATTATTCGTCCAAGTGCGGATTATACCGGCCCAGAACTGCGTAAAGTGGTGCCTATTTCAGCTCGTACAGCTGCATAAATTTATTAAGTCCTAATAAAGCCTCTTCGGAGGCCTTATTTTTTTGTTCTTTATTTTTTAACTCTGAGTAAAACAGGATCTTCAATGGTATAGCCTGTTTCAAAAGGAATCCCTAAGTATTTAACCGCTACAACCATTGTATTATGTTGCGGAATTTTGAATGATTGAGAGACATTTAAGTTGGGTTTATAAGCTACGGCTTTCTGCTGCAGACTGCTTAATTGTGGAGTGGTGACTTTATAACGATACTGATATTCAGTGATTAAATCATCAAATCCGGAGTTTGCAGATTTTTGTACCCGTGTTTTCTTCACTATTTGAATTTTAGTCAAGGTCTTATTTACAGAAATTAAGGGAGTCAATCTTTTCTTAATTTTTAAAATGTCTTGATCAAACCGGGTACTGTCTTGATCATAATCAATCTTCTTGGTTTTAGGATTAATATAAAGTGAATTCACCTGGATGAGTTTTTCAGGCTGCTTGTTGTTTTTGAATTGATAATAGTAGAGTTGTGGCAAACGACCACGACCATCTTGATAGTGTTTCAGTAGATAGACTTTTTGGTCTTTGGCGTCATAACCCAGAAATTCCACATTGTGAGGTCCTCCCACAGTGGCAAAACTGGTGCATGGAAGCAGTATTAAACCGAATATAAAGGTTTTGAATTTTAACATAACTAAACTCCATCAATGAGTTTGATAATTTCAGTTGCAATATGCCGGGTTAAGGCGGAGAGCCTGTGTAAAGGCGTTCCATCAATAAAATAATGAAAGTTGTGTGTTTCATTTAAATATAAAATTGAGGTGAAAAATGTACCTTCAGGTTTTGTTTTTGTTACGCTACCCCAAGGTTTGAGTAGACCGGTACAGGCAACCACAATATCTGCTTGAGTAAATAACTTTTTCCCATGGATTGCCATGGCCTCTGTGACTTCAGCTGATTCTGCCGTGTACTGTTCAATAAATGCAGGGTTAATTTTGAGGAGATCGACCTTAATAGAAGGATCATAACTGACCAAACCACCCAATAAGATATCTGTACCACTATTTTTACAAATAGAAAATTGACTGGAAAGGTAGCCAGAGCTGGCACTTTCAATAAAAGCAATCTTTTACTGATGTTGTTCGAGTAGGTCGCAACATTTTTTTAACATTATTAAAATCCCTAAAAGTTATCTCTATTTTGACTTAAACCTCACTCAGCGCTCGGGTGGATGACAGTGAAGTAGGGAATATTAATTTTTAAATGTTCTAGTTGATTTTTTCATTTGAAAGGATAGCTTGATTTTTATTTTTAGCAGAATTAAATTTTTTAGATAAATTAAATTGGTACTTTGAGTTATCAAATATAGATTAATTATTTAATAAAAAACCCAGTGGAATGACTGGGTTTTTGCATTTTAAGCTAAAATTTAACTTAATTTTCGAGCGCAGGTGTTGCAGCAGCAATTGCGGCCGCGACAGCATCATCTTCAGACTGACTAGCTGAATTTGATTTTGATGGTGTTGCTTGAGCCGGTTTTTCTTCCGCTTTAGGCGCTTCAGCCTTTGGTGCCGCAGCTTTAGGCGTTTCTGCCTTTGGTGCTTCGGTAGCAGCCGGTTGAGTTACTTCACGACGAATGACTGTGGTTGTATTCTCAGTTTCTTGACGTTCGATTTCAACCTGTGCAGGAGTTTCAGTTTGTGTGTTTTCAGCTGAATCTAATGGCTGTAACTGAACAGGTTCATTTACTTGCTCAGTTGGTTGAGTGGTCTCAACTTTTTCTTGTTCATCTTCCTTCGGTGCTTCCTTTTTTACACACGCCGTTAATAATAGAGCTGCTGCAATAGCGCCACAAATCAAAAATTTTTTATTCATAATTGCACAAAACAAAGCGTTAATAGGATGTAACCATTATAACAGCAAATACCAAGATGAAAATCCTATAAAGTCCCTCTAATTTTTTATCGGAAATGCTGATAGAATAACCAATTGTTTATTGTTCTTTGAATTGATGCGGAATGACTTTGCTTTATAGGTACAGAGTAAAGTAAAATTGCGCAACATTGCAGGCCGATTTAGGCTCGATTGTACGAGAAACCCAATGACCCATTTTATTTTCGTGACTGGTGGTGTAGTTTCATCACTAGGTAAAGGTATTTCAGCTGCTTCAGTTGCTGCACTTTTAGAAGCCCGTGGTTTAAAAGTAACCATGGTCAAAATGGATCCATATATTAATGTCGATCCGGGGACAATGAGTCCTTTCCAACATGGTGAAGTTTTTGTCACAGAGGACGGTGCTGAAACTGACCTAGATTTGGGTTATTACGAACGTTTCTTGCGTCGTGCGAAAATGACCAAACTGAATAACTTCACTTCAGGACGTGTTTATCAAGACGTACTCAATAAAGAACGTCGTGGTGACTACCTTGGGGGTACTGTCCAGGTTATTCCACATATTACGGATAATATTAAAGAACGTGTTCTTCGCGCAGGTGAAGGCTATGACGTAGCAATCGTTGAAATTGGCGGTACAGTAGGTGACATTGAATCTCTCCCATTCATGGAATCTGTTCGTCAGTTAATGGTTGAGCTTGGTCATAACCGTACTATGCTGATGCATTTGACATTGTTGCCATATATTAAATCTGCTGCTGAACTTAAAACCAAACCAACGCAGCACTCTGTAAAAGAGCTTTTGTCGATTGGTATTCAGCCAGACATTTTGATCTGCCGTACAGAATATGATGTTGATGCAGACACGACACGTAAAATTGCCTTGTTCACTAACGTTCAGGCGCGTGCTGTGGTTGTTTGTAAAGATGCGCGTTCAATTTATCAAATTCCACGTACTTTCTATGAACAAAATGTTGATGATTTAATTTGTGAACGTTTTGGTTATAACGATCTTCCAGAAGCTGATCTTTCAGATTGGGATAATGTCGTCGAAGCATTGTTTAATCCTGAATATACAGTTCGTGTAGCGATGGTTGGTAAATACGTTGAACTTCCAGATGCTTATAAATCTGTAAATGAAGCACTTTTACATGCTGGGGTTAAAAACCGCGTTAAAGTCCAAATTGATTATGTCAATGCTGAAGAACTCGAAAGCCAGGACGTGAACGAAGTATTGAAAGATGCTGACGCGATTCTTGTGCCGGGTGGTTTCGGGGAACGCGGTACTGAAGGTAAAATGAATGCGATTCAATTTGCACGTGAAAACGGTGTTCCATTCTTGGGTATTTGCCTAGGTATGCAACTTGCAGTAATTGAATATGCACGTAATGTTGCCGGTATTACTGATGCAACATCTACTGAGTTTAATCGTTCAACTAAATCTCCATTGATTGGTTTAATTACTGAATGGTTAGATGAGCGTGGTGAAGTTCAACAACGTAGCGTTGAATCTGATCTTGGTGGAACGATGCGTTTGGGTGCCCAAAAATCAGAATTGGTTGAAGGTACTAAAACTCGTGAAGTGTATGGTAGCGCGGACATTATTGAACGTCACCGTCACCGTTACGAAATGAACAACCGTTATATTCCTGTGCTTGAAGAAAAGGGCATGAAAATTTCAGGTTATTCACCAGTACAACATTTGGTCGAAACTGTTGAAATTCCTCAACATCCTTGGTTTATTGCTGTACAATTCCATCCGGAATTTACAAGTTCTCCACGTGATGGACATCCATTATTTGCTAGCTTTATTGACGCTGCTAAAAAACAGTATCAAAAAACCAAATAATGTTGCTCTAGGAATACACTAGGAAAGTTTAAATAATGTCGCAATTAAAACCACAAGAAATTGTACGTTTAGGCGATATACAAATGGCAAACCACTTGCCATTTGTATTATTCGGCGGAATGAATGTACTTGAATCTAAAGACTTAGCTTTTGAAATTGCTGAAACTTATGTCGATATCTGTACACGTTTAGATATCCCATATGTATTTAAGGCAAGTTTCGATAAAGCCAATCGCTCTAGCTTGAACTCTTTTCGCGGCCCAGGTCTGGAAAAAGGTCTTGAGTGGTTAGCGGACATTAAAAAACATTTCAATGTACCTATTATTACCGATGTACATGAGCCTTACCAAGCTGCGCCTGTTGCTGAAGTTGCGGATATTATCCAACTTCCAGCTTTCCTGAGCCGTCAGACTGATCTTGTTGAAGCAATGGCAAAAACCGATGCCATCATCAACATCAAAAAAGCACAATTCCTTGCTCCACATGAAATGCGCCATATTTTGCATAAGTGTTTGGAAGCCGGGAACGACAAGCTGATTATTTGTGAACGCGGTTCAGCATTTGGTTACAACAATCTGGTTGTAGATATGCTTGGCTTCGACATCATGAAAGAAATGAATGTTCCTGTATTTTTTGATGTCACGCATGCGCTTCAAACTCCAGGCGGTCGTGCAGATTCAGCAGGCGGTCGTCGTGCGCAAATCACTACGCTGGCGCGTGCAGGTATGGCAACTGGTTTGGCAGGCTTATTCCTGGAAGCACATCCAGATCCAGAAAATGCAAAATGTGATGGTCCATGCGCACTTCGCATGTCGCAGCTTGAGCCGTTCTTGGCGCAATTAAAAGAATTGGATACCTTGGTTAAAGGTTTCAAAAAGTTAGACACACACTAAGATTATATCCCTTGAGCTGCCTTGAAAAGCAGCTCTTTTAATTAACTGAGGAATTGTTCATGAGCCAAATCGTTGACATTCGTGCACGTGAAATTTTGGACTCCCGTGGTAACCCAACCATCGAAGCAGACGTAATCTTAGCATCTGGCGTAGTTGGCCGTGCATGTGCACCATCTGGTGCTTCAACTGGTTCTCGTGAAGCTTTAGAACTTCGTGACGGTGATAAATCACGTTACTTGGGCAAAGGTGTTCGCACTGCTGTTAATAATGTAAATACATTAATTCGTGATGCTTTAGTTGGTAAATCAGTATTCGAACAAAAAGACATCGACAATACGATGATCGCCTTGGACGGTACTGAAAATAAAGAAAAACTAGGCGCAAACGCAACTTTAGCGGTGTCTTTGGCTGCTGCGCGTGCGGCTGCTGATGAAAAGAAAACTCCTCTTTTCCAATATATCGCAGATTTACGCGGTCAAACGATTTTAACAATGCCTGTACCAATGATGAACATCATCAATGGTGGTTCACATGCAGATAACAATGTTGATATTCAAGAGTTTATGATTGAGCCTGTTGGCTTCACTTCATTTGCTGAAGCGCTTCGTGCGGGTGCTGAAATCTTCCATTCTCTAAAATCAGTGTTAAACAAAAAAGGTTTAAATACTGCTGTTGGTGATGAAGGTGGTTTTGCACCGAACTTACGTTCTAACGAAGAAGCAATCACGGTTATTCTTGAAGCAATTGGTCAAACTGGTTACAAAGCTGGTTCTGACATCATGCTTGCACTTGATTGTGCATCTTCAGAATTCTACAAAGATGGTCAATACATTCTTGCAGGCGAAGGCAACAAAGCGTTCACCAGCAACCAGTTCTCTGACTATTTAGCTGGCCTTGTAAACCAATACCCAATTATCTCAATTGAAGATGGTTTGGACGAGTCGGATTGGGAAGGTTGGTCTTACCTGACTTCTATTCTTGGTGATAAAATCCAGTTGGTTGGTGATGACCTGTTCGTAACGAATCCTAAGATTTTACAACGTGGTATTAATGAGAAAGTCGGCAACTCGATCCTCATCAAATATAACCAAATCGGTACTTTGACTGAAACTCTAGATGCAATCTACCTTGCGAAAGCAAATGGTTACTCTACTGTGATTTCACACCGTTCAGGCGAAACCGAAGATTCAACCATTGCTGATCTTGCAGTTGGTACAGCAGCGGGTCAGATCAAGACCGGTTCACTTTGCCGTTCTGACCGTGTTGCGAAATATAACCAATTGCTTCGTATCGAAGAATTGACTAATGCCGCATATCGCGGTAAAGCTGAATTCAAAGGTTTGAACTAAGCGACTAATGCAATTTATGTTAAGTATATTTAACTCCACTGCGAGTAAAGTATTATTGGGCCTTGCGATCATTTTGATCGCGGGGTTTCAGTACTTATTCTGGTTTGGCGAAGGTGGTTACCATGACCATCAAAAATTAGCCCAAAAAATTCAACAACAAACAGAAATAAATACGGAATTAAAAGAACGCAATCGTGTGTTGGCTGCGGAAGTTTATGACTTAAAAAATGGTATTGAAGCCATTGAAGAGCATGCACGTTTAGATCTGGGCTTGATCAAGCCACGTGAAACTTTTGTGCAAATGAGTACGATTGGTACACACTATAAACCTATTTATATTGATCCAAATGCCAAAGTTGATGTAAGAACAAATGAAGACGGTTCGGGAGCTTCAACAGCAAATGCACCATAAAGTTTGGGCGGTTATTCCTGCTGCAGGTTCTGGCAGTCGTTTTTCTAAAACTGAACTTAAACAGTATCAAATGATTCAAGGTCAAACGGTATTACAACATACCGTGAGCCGTTTGAATGATTTGCCGCTGTCGGGATATGTGCTGGCGATCAGTGAAGATGACTCAGTTGCAAGAACATTAAATTTGACTCAGCCAGATAAAGCTCATTTTTGTCTGGGCGGGGCAGAACGGGTTAATTCTGTCCTGAATGCTTTGACTTATTTAAGCCAGATTGCTTCACCTGACGATTTGGTCTTTGTACATGATGCTGCACGTCCTTGCGTCAATTCAAATTGTTTGAATCGTTTAGTGAATACTGCCATACAGGAAAACTGTAGCGCAATTCTAGCTATTCCCGTCCGTGATACTTTAAAATTTGTTGAACAAGACCATAATATTGATAAAACCGTGAGCCGTGATTATTTATGGCAAGCACAGACTCCGCAAATTTCAAGACTCGGCATATTGAAGAGTGCGATTGAACAAGCATTGCAGAATGGGGTAAATATTACGGATGAAGCCAGCGCATTAGAATATGTAGGCGAAACCGTGAAAGTGGTACAGAGTCGATCAGATAATATTAAAATTACCTATGCTGATGATTTAGAATTGGCCAAATTGATTTTATCCTCGCAAAAATAAAATAAAAGATGGCTTCAGATGTATTATCTCTACAGCTTTAAATTTATACTCTGGCATCACCTTTAAACACTCAATATTTCAAATGATACCATCATCTCAGTATCGTTTTTTACGTCACTCTTTACGTGATGGTAGAAGCATAAAACATGATTCATCCAGATGGGCTAGATTACATTTAGATCCATGGCTACTTTGTTTTCTTTTATTGAACTCAATTCTGGGATTGATGGTGGTATATAGCGCAACTATGCAAGATAGCAGTATGGTGATCCGCCAAGCCACAAGTTTTGGCGTCGGCTTCATTATTATGTTTCTCTGTGCGCAAGTTCCTCCAAAAGTGTATCAGGCGGCAAGCCCGTATTTCTATATACTTGGCATGGTGCTGTTGGTACTGGTGCTGATTATTGGTGATACACGTTTAGGGGCGAAGCGATGGCTGACCATTCCAGGCATTGGCAGTATGCAGCCCAGTGAAATTATGAAATTTGCCATGCCATTAATGATGGCTTGGTTTTTTTCTCGTCGTGCTTTTCCACCCACCTTCATGCAGATTGCGATTGGACTGATGTTAATGATATTTCCTTTTGTGTTAGTGGCCTTACAACCTGACCTGAATATTGGACTCATTATTCCCGGTATTTTTGCCTTATTTCTTTGCGGGATGTCATGGCGTCTAATTCTAGGTGCATTGACGGCACTGGCGGTAGCAGCGCCTCTTATCTGGATGTTCCTGCTTCAGACCTATCAGAAAAAACGAGTATTGACTCTTTTTGATCCAGAGTCAGATGCATTGGGAGCAGGTTGGAATATTATCCAGTCGAAAATTGCCATCGGTTCGGGCGGTTTAACCGGGAAAGGATATTTGACCGGAACGCAGTCGCATCTGGGATACTTACCTGAGCACCATACTGATTTTATTATGTCAGCCTATGCTGAAGAATATGGTTTTATTGGGGTGTTTTTATTATTCAGTCTTTTTGCCGCCATTATTATTCGCTGCTTGATGATTGGCTTAAATAGCTTTCATAATTTTGGTCGTTTATTTGCCGGAACGATTGGATTGACGTTCTTCTTCTTCGTATTTTTAAACTCAGGAATGGCAAGCGGTATTTTACCTGTCACAGGAGATCCATTGCCGCTGATGAGTTATGGTGGTTCGGCGGTTATCTCCTTATTGGCGAGTATGGGTATTGTAATGTCGATTCATACCCATCGTTGAATATTTAAAAGCTGGATTGATTCCAGCTTTTTTATATCGTAAGTTTAGGGGTTAAAGAAAAATGGAACGTAAATTTAACTAATATTTTTCGTGATTCTGAAGCCATGTTGGATGAGTTAAATGCTGAACTTAACAATTCAATATTTTTGGATAGCGGATTGAGGCTTGATTTAGCATATGAATGCTGTGATTTATCAATTGCACATGGCGTAGCTATTTTACAATTATTAAAAACAAACCAAGATATATCTGCCCTCGCATTATTTCGAATTCAGTTTGAATCTGTTGTAAGAGCTTATTGGTTGTTGATGGTTGCCTCTAATTTGGAAATTCAGAAATTTGAAATCCAGAGTGCGGATGAATTACTCCAAAATGTCAAACTTCCTACAGCTGCAGGAATGATTGCTGAATTAGAAAACGTTGCTGAAATAAATCATATTGTTGAAATGTTTAAAGAATTCAAGTTTTATTCACTTAAATATTTACACTCGATTGTGCATTCGGGCAGAAACTCACTTCTTCAAAAAAGAATAGGTTTAGCTGATAGTCAGCGTTTAGTGATTGTGAAGCAGGTGAATGGCTTTATTATGATGGCAGCTCAAATTTTATTAAGGCATGCTGATAAAGAAAAATATATTCATCATATTAATGAAAAATTTAGAAGCTGTTTTCAAATGCAATGTGATATTACCGCAGAATAAAAAGCTGAAATTGATCGTAAATATAACAAAGCCCTCGATTGAGGGCTTTTTTACTTCGATATTATATTAGGTGAGGAACCAGGTGTAATAACCCCAGATCATTAACGGCCATGCAATATATGGGCTAAACAGCCATTTCCACAGCCAGAACTTCGGCAGAAATCCTACTCCGTAAATAAATCCACCTGAAATCCCGATCATGATCATCATCAATGCACTATGGTTGTAGTGACCATTGGCATCTAGCATGAGGGCAGGGTGAATCAATAGCACTGTAGCAAGCGGCAATGCCATCAAAAATGAAATGGCCATTACGAACTTATTTGGCTTGCTTTCTTCTGCTGTCATTGCGATTTCTGTCATGGTTTATTCCTCATCTAAGTCTTGATGATGTTCGATATAAAGGGCACTTAATACGCCTGCAAAGCACGCCATTAAAATCCCGAGAATCCAAGCAAAATACCACATATTGAATAACTCCTAGTTTTCTAACACAGCCTTAGTAGAGGCTGTGTGAATTTTCTTGAACGTGTTTGTTGGTAATAACGCCCCACATTTTGTAATAACACCAAGTGGTGTAGCACAAAATAATTGGAACAAAAATGCAGGCCGCAACTGTCATTACAGTTAGTGTATTTTTACTTGATACTGCATCCCACATCGTCAAGCTTGCAACAGGATTGATGCTTGAAGGCATAAGGAATGGAAACAATGCAAAACCGGCAGTTAAAATTGCACCAATCACCATGAACGATGTGCCCAGGAAGCTTAACCCCGCTTTTGCTTTCGCAGCAGATGCAATCACAATCAGGCTACCCAAGATTGCCATTACAGGTGCAATCATGGTGATTGGATAAGTTGAATAGTTATTCATCCAGCCATGGTTGGCATTGGTAATGACTTCTTTGGCAAATGGATTTGCTACACCATTGGTATCAAATGGCTGCGCTAGGCTATAACCTTCAATACTACCGAAGTATAACCACGCACCTGCACCCAAGAAGCAAACCAGGAATATAACACCCATCAATTGAGTTGCTTTCGCAGAACGTGCATGTAAGTCGCCATCTGTACGAAGCATTAACCAGGCCCCGCCATGCGCGCACAGCATAGATAGGCTGACCAGACCGCAAACAATCGCGAACGGATTAAGCAGTGCAAAGAAGCTACCGGTATAAGTTGAACGTACTGTTTCATCTAAGGTGAATGGTACACCTAAGAACATATTACCGAAGGCAACACCGAACACTAATGCAGGAACTGCACCCCCAACAGCTAAACCCCAGTCCCAAGACGTACGCCATTTTTTGTTCTCAAGTTTAGAACGATAGTCAAAGCCTACAGGTCTGAGGAATAAAGCGAAAAGTACAAGCAGGAGCGCCCAGTACATGCCGGAGAATGCTGTGGCATAAACCATAGGCCATGCAGCAAATAGTGCACCACCAGCAGTAATGAACCAGACCTGGTTACCGTCCCAGTGTGGGGCAATGGTATTGATTGCCGCACGACGTTCGTCATCGTTTTTGCCCACGAATGGCATAATTGCCATGGAACCCATATCGAAGCCATCGGTGAGGGCAAAGCCAATCAGCAGTACACCCACCAGAACCCACCAAATGATTTTGAGTAATTCATATTCGATCATGATTGAGCCTCCGCAGCAGCGTGGTTTTGAGCATCAGCTTTTTCAAAATGGTATTTACCAGTATGTAAAGAACTTGGACCTAAGCGAGCAAATTTGATCATCAAGTACATCTCGATAATCAGAAGTACTGTATAGAACGCTGCAAGCGCTAAGATTGAACCCCAAATATCACCAGTGCTTAAGCTTGAAGCAGAAAGATGTGTAGGTAAAACCTCACCAATGGTCCACGGTTGACGTCCACCTTCAGCCACATACCAGCCAGTCTGTGTAGCGATCCAAGGCAATGGAAGTCCGTAAAGTGCAAATTTAAGCAGCCACGGTTTGTTTTCTGCATTGCGTTTAGCCACTGCATAAGTTGCCAGGATAAACAGAAGCAGCATCAAGAAACCAGAAGCAACCATGGCACGGAACGAGAAGAACAGGGCAGTTACGTTAGGAATAGTATCCTTGGTTGCTGCCTTGATTTGCTCTTCAGAGGCATCCACTACATTTGGTGTGTATTTTTTAAGAAGCAAGCCATAACCCAGGTCTTTCTGATTTTCTTGGAAAGACGCCATAAGTGCTGGAGAGCGATCGCCTGCACGAAGTTTTTCAAGTTCGGCATACGCATTCATACCATTGCGGATACGAAGCTCATGTTGAACCATCAAGTCTTTCAAACCAGTCACTTCTTTATCAAGGGAACGCGTCGCAATAATACCCATCACATATGGAATGCGAATAGCGTAGTCAGTGCGTTGTTCTTCCTGATTTGGAATACCAAACAATGTAAATGGAGCGGGAGCTGGGTGAGTTTCCCATTCTGCTTCAATTGCAGCTAATTTGGTTTTTTGTACATCACCCAGCTCATAACCTGATTCATCGCCCAGTAAAATAACCGATAATGTAGAGGCTAAACCAAAGATTGCAGCAATCGCGAAAGAACGGCGTGCAAAGGGCAGATCACGTTTTTTGAGCAAGTAATAGCTGGAAATTGCCAGAACGAAAACTGCACCAGTCACATAACCTGAAGATACAGTGTGGACAAATTTAACCTGAGCCACCGGGTTGAAAATCAGCGCGCCGAAATCCACCAACTCCATCCGCATGGTTTCAAAGTTAAACGCTGCACCGACAGGGTTTTGCATCCAGCCATTGGCAACTAAAAT
The DNA here is from genome assembly GCF_004331285.1 of Acinetobacter sp. ANC 3781. Taxonomy (GTDB): domain Bacteria; phylum Pseudomonadota; class Gammaproteobacteria; order Pseudomonadales; family Moraxellaceae; genus Acinetobacter. Next base: position 21,980 of record NZ_SJOH01000003.1, on the reverse strand, counting down.
CCACAGTGCCGACATGTTGGAACCGAGTGCAACCAGCCAGGTCACGCCTAAATGCTGAGCTTTGGAAAGTCGATCCCAGCCGAAGAAGAAAAGACCAATAAAGGTCGATTCCAAGAAAAATGCCATTAATCCTTCAATAGCCAGTGGCGCACCGAAAATGTCACCGACATAATGCGAATAGTACGCCCAGTTTGTACCAAACTGGAACTCCATGGTTAAGCCTGTAGTTACCCCTAAGGCAAAATTAATACCAAAAAGTTTTCCCCAGAATTTGGTCATGTCTTTATAAATTTCCTTACCGGAAATCACATAAGTGGTTTCCATAATGGCAAGAATAAAAGCCAGCCCAAGAGTAAGAGGTACAAATATAAAGTGATACAACGCGGTCATTGCAAATTGGAACCGCGAAAGATCGACCACGCTTTCAGAAATCATCAACGTGTCTCCTTGATTTGGGAAGGACTGCCGGCAATACGCTCGGCAACTTGAGAGTCAAAATTTTTGGGAATAGTGGGCGCGTCGAACCAGATATTTTTAATCAGCAGCAAAAGAGCAATCTTAATTATTAATATGATTGTAATCTCTCTAACTAATCTTTGATTAAAATCTTTGGGTATTAAGCTCATGCAAATAAGCCTATTTTTAAAATATAATTATATTATTAAACAAAAAGTAACTAAAAATAAATAGAATAAACACTTAAAATAAAAATATATTATTTATATTAATTAAAACAATAAGTTAATAATATGGTTTATTAAAAAATAAACTAATATTTGACTATTTTAAAGTTGACTAAAACACTTAGTATTAATATTTTTAATCCCGACTAAAATACTCATATATTATATTTAAAGTTGACTAAAACAGTTGTATTTTTATATTTTAAAGTTGACTAAAATACTTTGTTTTATCGCGGGATAATATTTATTAAATGAGATTGGGTTGTATTTTAATTAAAATTTGAGTATTTAAAAAAATAGAATAAGGCGGTGTGAAAGTTAAAGAGACTCTTTATAAAAACTGTCCTGAATATTGAGTTCAGATAAAAAAAGACCGCCCTTAGGCAGTCTCATATTAACTGTTGTGAACTTAGAATTTAATTTCCATACCTAAGCCGTAAACATTTTCATCAGCATTTGGAATTGCTGCAGCAGCTCCAACGTTTGTGCGCTTATTGTCCCACTCGCGTTGTACTGCATTCGCAAATAATTTGGTTTGGCTGTTTAGTTTGTAATCTGCACCAATACCCCATTGTTTTGCCGAAGTATCGCCAGTCCCTGTAGCTACAGTCCAGTCAGTGTCAGCTTTTTGATATTGAGCTTTAAAAGACCAAGGGGTATTTGCAAGCTTATACGTTGCCGAAACTAACCAAGCTTTTTCTTCTACATTCTTGTAGGTTTCAGTACCTAAGTAATCAGAGATTTCTGCAGTTTGCCACATTGCACCTAAATATAAACCAGTCGCACCAATTTTACCTAGGTCGAAAGAGCCACCAATACGGATTGCATCAGCAGGAGCATTTGAGATGCCGACAGCAGCAAAGTCACCTATGGATTTGAAGTTTCCTGCAATAACACCTTCAAAGCCTAAATCTTTATTGGCATATGAAAGTGAAGTAGAAAGTCCATCACCAACGCTATCACGAGCACCATCTGTATAGTTTACAGTATCACTGGTGGACTCACCTTGTTGCGCTTGAAGAGCGAAAACTAATCCACCCATCAGTTTTGGATCGGTTTCAATGCCAATAACATTTTCTACACGCTCTTCGCCGTACATCATTTCTTTAATGTCAGCGTGTGCATAGTCATTAAATACATCACGATAGCCGCCAGCAGCGTCTTTAAATGGGGTATCCATAATACCTGCTTTTAAAGTACCGATATCAGCCCATTTTAAACCGGCGAAAATATTACGTTTTTTAAATACATCATCTCCACCATCGACATCAATTTCCCATTCTGCTTGGTAAACAGCAGCGAGTTTATCAGTCAGTTTCTCTTCACCCTTAACACCAATACGGGAAGCATTTGAGTTAAGTTCTATTTTGTCATCTTTTCCATCATCATAACTGTCAACACTAACATTCACTTTACCGTACAAAGTTGGTGCCGCTTGTGCTGCACTCGTCCCCATAGCCGCTACTACAGCAGCGAGAAGCAATTTTTTCATTGAGATTTCTCCAAAACACGGTTCTAAATGGCATTTGCCTTACTTAACACTTCTTTTTAGTTTGCTTGAGTACAAAAAGTTACAGAAGCTCACCAACTTGCTATGCAGTATCTGTAATCTTTGTGACAAAAAAGTGAATGATAAATGACAGTTTGATGACGTATTTAAGTTGATCTTTAAACTAAATATTTGTTTTTTATTCTGTATTTATAAAAAAAATGGAGCCAAGGCTCCATTTTTTTGAATTCATTTTAAATCAAAGCGCAGCTTTAATTCTTTCAGCCAATGCGTGGATTTTTTCTTGATCACCCATATGTAAAGCATGTTTCCCTAATTCATGAACCGAGCTTGGAATAAGGTGGAAATGTACATGTGGAACAGTTTGACCTGCGGAGGCACCTGAAAGTTGCATCAGTACAATACCTTTGACCTCAAGGGCTCTTTCCATCGCTTGTGCAACCTTTTGCACAATTTGAATAGTATAAGCTGCCGCTTCAGGAGGAAGGTCAAGCAATGTGATCGCTGGTGTTTTAGGAATCACCAATGTATGACCTTCAGCTTGTGGCATGATGTCCATAAAGGCGAGGACTTGATCATCTTCATACACTTTAATTGCAGGAATTTCGTTGCGGATAATTCGTGCAAAAATATTTTGATCATCGTAAAGCATGGCTAATCCTTGAAAGTGATTGGGTACTGTAATTATTTACAGTTCAATTCTTTCTGACGATCTTTAATGGCGTCAAGTCGTTGTTGCTCTTTATCTGAAAATTTTGGTTTAGTTGTATAGCAATTATCATTGCCAAACTTCGCCTTGGCGTCAGGGTCTTTGAAGCAAAAACCTTTAGATGCATAAATGACATCATGGTCATTCTTTAATTTTTGACATTCTTGCTCTGGCGTAGCTGCAAAAGCATTAGCCCCAATAAAAGTTGCAACACTGGCAAAAATTGCAATACTTAACTTAGTCATGAGAGTTTCCTCTGTAAGAACATTGTGTATAACACATAATCACAATATTAGGTTTCGTTATCATTATTCAATGGCGAGTTATTACTCAAGTGTAATTTTACTCCATGATTCATACATTTTTACAGCGCTTGAAAAGTCACTGTCTTTTTCTGCTAAATCACTAGATGCTTGAATTAAGCTTTGAGTAAGCGCAATCACGGGTGCAGAAAGTTTAGCCTCACGAATCAAGTCTAAAGCAATACCGGTATCTTTGGCTAGCAATGGTAGGGCAAAGGTTAGAGGGAAACTACGATTTAAAATACGCTGTGGTAAAACAGTTTTGGTTACACCGCTTTTACCACTGGATGCATTAATACAATCCAGTGCTTCATTCAAGTTTACACCATGTGCTTTGAGCGCAGTAAAACCTTCTGCCACTGAACATAGATTTACAGCCAATAACATATTGTTAACGGCTTTAACCGCAAATCCTGCACCCGGGCCACCGACATGTTTGATCAGTTTACCAAAGGCCTGTATTGCAGGCAGAGCTTGTTCGAAAGCACTCGCTTCTCCGCCAATCATTACCGTTAAGGTCGCATTTTCTGCACCAATGGTCTGACCACTGACTGGTGCATCAAGGAAATCGACATTTTGTGTTTTAAGCAGCTTTGCCAGATTTTTTGCAGATTCAGGAACACCACTGGTGCAATCTACCCATACAGCACCGGATTTAATCTGTACCGTTGCAATAAGTTCTTCCACTTCATTGCTGGTCGGTAAGCAGGAAAAAATGATGTCTGCCTGAACTGCCTGTTCAAGTTCAACAGCCTGAGTGCCAAATTCAGTTGCATGCTGGTTGGCTTTTTCGAAATTACGATTCCATACATAGACCGTGTCGAAATGTTGAGGTAAATGTGCTGCCATACGGTAACCCATAGCACCTAAGCCGATAAATGCAACTGACTGAATCATGATATGTCCTTTATATTTTACTTGATCTGTGTTTTAGCCAGTTGGTCATAAATGGCCAGAATTCATTGGCACTAGATTGACTCGACATCAACCCTAAATGACCACCCGGAATAAGAGTAAACGTGACATCCTGGCTATTTGTCAATTCAATTAAAGGCTTAACCGCCTCTACAGATACGATTTGGTCGCTACGACCCGCACCCACCAGTACGGAGCACTCAATATTGTTTAATTCGATATTCTTATCTTGCAATTGTATAACGCCATTTTTTAGCGGATTTTGTAGCCAGACATTAAAAATCATATCCTGATTGATCCCGCCAGGATAATCCATCATACGGTTCAGGAAATGTCCCATAGTGGCATGTTCGTATAAAGCTTGCGGGTTATCAAGGTTCGCTAAAAACTGCTTTTGGCTTTGTACCCATCCTATAGGATCAATAATTTTAAAACCGAAAGCATTCAGGAATCCCGGAGTATGGAGCAGAGATTTGGGTAAAGTTTCAGAATAGATCTTGTTTTGTAGCACTTTGTTTTTAGCAATGAGTTGATTGGTCTTTTGAAATAGTTTACCAATACGGCCGGAAGCATAACTGTCCACCGGACTACCCAGTACAATCAGGTTTTTGACAAAATTTGGTTGTTGTAATGCGGTATACAGCATCACAAATACACCCGCCATACTCCAGCCATGCAGGGAAATTTCATCGCTGCTAGAATGCTGACGAATTTGTGTAATGCAATGAGGAATGGCATCGTCAATAAATGACATAAAATTGAGTGAGCGATCTTTATAGTTATATTGACCCCATTCGATTAAATAGACATCAAAACCACTATGCTGAAAGTGCTTTACCAATGAGCGATAAGGGTATAAGTCATAAATTGCCATGTTAATTGCAAGCGGGGCCACAAAGACTAACGGTTCTTTATATTGTTTATCTGGTGAAGCGTAATAACGTAGGCGAGTGTGTTTATATTCTGCAATGATTTCATAGGGTGTAGTTTGCGATAAAACCAGCGATTTTGAATTGAACAAACTTGTTGACAGATTTTTGAGTTTGCTTTTATGTTTGGCAATTCTATTTTTAACTTGAATCATTGCTGAGGTTACTAACATTAGGTGGATTGATCGAAGTGTAGGCGATATTTATGCATTATACCTTGACCTTAAATGCTATAGGCGCTCAAAATGTTGGCAATTATTAGCAACGGCAGTCCAGGACTAGGTAGAGAAGATGAGCCAACAAGACGACATTGAATACCAATTAGATACTTTAGCCATTCGTACAGGTCATACACGTAGTTTTGAAGGTGAGCACGGCGAGCCAATTTTCCTGACCTCTTCATTTGTATATGAAGATGCAGCAGAAGCAGCCGCTAAATTTTCAGGTCAGGAACCGGGAAATATTTATTCGCGTTTTACCAATCCGACTGTAGCGATGTTCGAAAAACGTTTAGCTGCCTTGGAAGGTGCTGAACGTGCTGTAGCAACCAGTTCGGGTATGGCAGCAATTATGGCTGTTGCAATGTCATATTTGAAAATGGGCGATCATGTGATCTGTTCACGTGCAGTATTTGGTTCGACTGTATCTTTGTTCGAAAAATATGTGGTTAAATTTGGTGTAAGTGTTGATTTTGTTGATTTGACAGATTTGCAAGCATGGAAAAATGCCATCAAACCTGAAACTAAATTATTGTTTGTCGAATCTCCATCCAACCCGCTTGCTGAAGTTGCCGATGTTCAAGCCTTGGCAGATATTGCCCATGCGAATGGTGCATTACTTGCAATTGATAACAGCTTCTGTACGCCAGTATTGCAACAACCGATTAAATTTGGTGCGGACTTGGTGGTTTATTCAGCGACTAAATATCTCGATGGTCAAGGTCGTGCACTTGGCGGTGCTGTGGTGGGTAATCATCAGCTGCTTGAAGAAGTATTTGGTTATGTGCGTACCACCGGTCCATCAATGAGTCCATTTAATGCTTGGGTGTTCTTGAAAGGCTTGGAAACTTTACGTTTACGTATGCGTGAACATTCTGCAAATGCACAAAAACTGGCTGAATTCTTGAATAACCACGAAAAAGTTGAAAAAGTGTATTATGCCGGTTTACCTTCACATGTTGGTCATGATCTTGCAGCCAAACAGCAAACAGGTTTTAGCGGTATTGTTTCGTTTGAAGTAAAAGGTGGTCGTGAAGGGGCTTGGAAAGTTATCGACAACACCCAGTTTATTTCGATTACCGGTAATTTAGGTGATGCGAAATCGACAATTACTCACCCAGCCACCACAACTCACGGTAAACTCTCAGCAGAAGCGAAAGAAGCTGCCGGTATTCGTGAGGGTTTAATTCGCGTATCTGTTGGTTTAGAAGATATTGATGATATTATTCGCGACATTAGTCGTGGTTTAGATTTAATCTAATTTTTTATAGATATTAATTTAGAAATTGATTGTTCGGAGAATTTTATGAACATTAATATGTTGATGCAGCAAGCACAGCGCATGCAGAAAGATGTTGAAAACAATGTGAAAAAGGCTAAAGAAGAGCTTGCTCAAACTGAAGTTCATGCTGAATCAGGCGGCGGTTTGGTGAAAGTCACCATGACTTGCCGTAACGTGGTAAAACGTATCGAAATCAGTCCTGAGCTTTTGCAAGATGATGCAGATATGATTGAAGACCTGATTGCGGCTGCAATGAATGATGCTGCACGTCAGGCTGAAGCGGTTTCTGAAGAACGCATGAAAGCGGCTAACTCGGGTATGGGCTTGCCACCTGGCCTTGCTGGCTTATTCTAAGGAATACATTTAGTGTTTAGTGATCGATTTGATCAGCTGGTACAAGCATTACGCATTTTGCCAAGTGTTGGGCCGAAATCGGCTCAGCGCATGGCATTGCACCTCATCATGAAAAATAGGGAAGGTGCAGTCGGCTTGGCACATGCGTTAAACGAAGCAACCACTTATATTCATGAATGTAGCATTTGTCATTCACTGACTGAAAATGAAGTCTGTGATATTTGCTTGTCCAATGAGCGCGATGATCAGCTGTTATGTGTAGTGGAATCGCCTGCAGATGTCATGGCGATTGAGCAAAGCGGCAGTTTTCGTGGTAAGTACCATGTACTGGGTGGGCATTTGTCGCCGCTGGATGGGATCGGTCCGGAAGAAATTGGAATTCCGTATTTAATTCAGCGCTTGAGCAAAGGCAATGTTTCTGAAGTGATACTGGCAACCAATGCAACCGTGGAAGGTCAGGCGACTGCGCATTATTTGGTAGAAGCCACCAAACATTTGCCTGTACAAATGACCCGGATTGCTCAAGGTGTTCCGCAAGGGGGTGAGCTTGAATATGTAGATAGCCATACCTTAAGTCAGGCGGTCCATAATCGTATGCGGATGAAATAAGTACTTAGGTGCTTATTTTATCATTTAAGGAGTAAACCGAGACTTTAGTCACGTTTGCTTGATTGAAATCTAAACTTATATAAAAAACATATAAAAAAAGATTGTTATTTAAAAGAAACACCTAAATTAAAGCAATATATTTTATAAACGCAAATTTTGTTATATCTAAATGTTATATATCGGTTAATATACTTTTTAAAAGAATCTGCTTTTAGACTCGGTAATATGTTTCACTTCATTCAGCAACAAAAAGACTTAGAAAATATTTTACATTTGATGAGTCAGACCTCCATTTATGGATTAGACACAGAATTTATCAAAGTCGATACCCTGTGGCCTAAATTAGGGGTATTTCAAATTAATGTTGCAGGTCAAATCTTTTTGCTCGATGGGACAAGTTTGGATTTGTCTGCATTTTGGGAAAAATTATTTCAAGCACAGCAAAATGTCTTCCATGCCTGTAGTGAAGATATTGATTTAATTTACCACTATGCACAGCAAAAAAGCCTAAGCAATGTTTTTGATACCCAAGTGGGCTTGTCTTTTCTTGGGCATGGACTTCAAGTCAGTTATCAAAATGCGTTGAAACAAATGCTTGATGTCGATATTGACAAAGATCAGACGCGATCTGATTGGCTAGCGCGCCCGCTTAGTCCGGAGCAGTTGACGTATGCCGCCAATGATGTACTTTATTTAATGAATTTATCCAATAAAATTCAGCATAAATTAACTGAGAAAAATTTACTTGAGTTTGCACTCGAAGATTGCCGTCATCTGACCCATGAAATTGGGCAAGAAACCCCATTAGATTTGCTTTACCATGATGTAGGCAATTATCGACACTCACGCCGTCAACTGATGCAGTTACAGCAACTGGCGGTGTGGCGTGAACAGATGGTCAAAGCGTTAAATTATCCGCGTAGCTTTATTTTGAAGAATTCAACCATGATTGATTTGGTGGAAAAGAATCCACGTAATCATTTTCAGTTATCAGGAATTAAAGATATTCGTCAGAATATTGTGCGTGATCACGGGAAGACCATTCTGGATTTATTGAAATTCTTGCCTGAGCAGGCGGAATGGCCACTTCGCATGGCACGTCCAATTCGTCATTCATCCAAAGATATTGGTGAAAAGGTCGATAAAGTCATTGAAACTGTAGTAGAAGAAACCACCGTACCGAAAGAAGTACTGATGCGTAAAAAATGGCTGAATGCACTGTATCAACATGTCGTTTTTCATAATGACGAACAGGATTTGCCTGCCTATCTTTTGGGTTGGCGTTATGATCTGTTAACCAAGCCATTAATTGATGTTCTGCATGCTGACGAGCAATATCTATCTACCCAAATGAAGGTGACAGAATAATTTTCAAACAGATTGATTAAAGAATTATCGTTTATACAAAATCAAGACTGATGCGTTAATAATCACTAATGTATCGGTCTTTTTTTTGCTGTATGCTTAAGCCAAGTTTTATGAGTACTGTTTCAACTATGCATTGTTCAATTTTCAAATCTAGCAAAAAAGATGAAATGTATCTTTACATTGCCCGTCCTGAGCCAACTGAAAACGAAGCTGAAGCAGCAAGTCCGCTTGAGGTATTGCCTGAACCGATGCGTGTTGCATTCGGTCGTGCGACCTTTGTGATGGATTTAGAGCTCTCTGAGAACCGTAAATTGGCACGTGTAAATGTGTTGCATGTGATTGATTCAATTAAAACCAAAGGCTTTTTTATTCAAGTGCCGCCAGAAGGTCTGATCAATCCTAATCAAGCTGCCCCAGAAGGGTTACGTGGTGCCTAAAGTCGATTCAGGAGTTGCACGATGAATAGTTTTCTTTCACTACTAGATTCAATTCCTGAAGACAGCATCGCTGTCACGGTTTATGTATTGGGAAGTATTATTATTCTTTGGGCTTGGTATGCGATTGCAAAACGTTTACCTCAACCTTTGGGTGGAATCACATGGATCGTTGGATTTGCGATTTTACTTACGCCTACGGTGTCTGAAGGGAATAATGCTTCCATCGCCCCGGCAATTTTTGGGCTGTTATTTGGCGTTTTAACCAAAGAAACTGCTTTGGTCTGGTCAAATGCTTCCCTTATCTTATTTGTTGTGGGACTGGGTCTGGTGGTTGGCTATTTATGGTCAAGATACACCGCCAACAAAGCAAAATTTGTAGTCAACAAAAATAGTTCACCGCTTTAAGTAAAACAATAAGGTTAAATTATGTCTGTGGATACTCAACAATTTTCTGGTACAGCTCAGTACATTGCGACTGATAGTTTAAAACTTGCTGTAAAAGCTGCACGCGCACTGCAAAAACCGCTTTTGGTTAAAGGTGAGCCGGGCACAGGTAAAACTTTACTTGCAGAACAGGTCGCTGAAAGTTTGGGTTTAAAATTGCTTACCTGGCACATTAAATCCACCACCAAAGCCCAGCAAGGATTATATGAATACGATGCAGTCTCACGCTTGCGTGATAGCCAACTGGGCGATGATCGTGTTTATGATATTAAAAACTATATTAAACCTGGAAAATTGTGGGAAGCATTCACCAGTGAAGAGCGCTGTGTATTGTTAATTGATGAAATTGACAAGGCAGACATCGAGTTTCCAAACGATTTATTGCATGAACTGGATAAAATGTCGTTCTTTGTTTATGAAACAGGGGAAACGATTACCGCGACACAACGTCCAATCGTAATTATTACTTCAAACAATGAGAAGGAGTTGCCGGATGCATTCTTGCGCCGTTGTTTCTTCCATTATATTGAATTTCCTGATGAAGCGACCATGCGTGAAATTATTGATGTGCATTTTCCGCAAGTCTCTACGGCTTTAGTTAATGAAGCATTGCAAGTATTCTTCAAGCTGCGCCAAATTCCGGGATTAAAGAAACCGCCGTCAACGTCTGAACTGATTGACTGGTTAAGCTTGTTGATGGCAGATGACATGCCTGAAGATGTTCTGCGTAATCATGATAAATCGAAAGCGATTCCACCACTTTATGGTGCGCTGATTAAAAACGAGCAAGATGTGCAATTGCTTGAACGTTTAGCCTTTATGTCACGCCGTTAAGGGAGAAACACGCATGTTTGTGCGATTGTTTTATACTTTGCGACGTTACGGCGTACCCGTTTCAACACGTGAACTGATTGATCTGAATGAAGCAGTTGCTTCAGGTCTGGTTTTTGCAGATCAGGACGAATTCTATCAACTGGCAAAAACCATCATGGTCAAAGATGAGCGTTTCTTTGACAAGTTTGACCGTGCCATGAAAGATTACTTTGATGGCATCTCGACGTTTGATCTGGATGATTTGCTCAATCAAGTCCATAAACTGCCGAAAGACTGGTTCGACCTGGAACTGCTGGAAAAACATCTCACCCCAGAACAACGCGAAGAGCTGAAAAAAGCCGGTTCCCTTGAAGAGCTGATGAAAATGCTGGAAGAGCGTCTTCGTGAACAGCACAAGAAGCACCAGGGGGGCAACAAGATGATTGGTACTGGTGGTATATCGCCATTCGGTGCCTATGGTGATCATCCTGAAGGTGTACGTATTGGCGGCCCGGGACGTAAACGCTCTGCTGTTAAAGTCTGGGAACAGCGTAAATACCAAAATCTCGATGACGAACAGATTTTAGGTACACGTCAAATGCAAATGGCACTCCGTCGTTTACGTAAGTTTGCCCGTCAGGGTGCTGCTGAAGAACTAGATATTAATAGCACCATTCGTGAAACGGCCAAGCAGGGTATTTTAGACGTACAACTGGTTCCAGAACGACGTAACCGTATTAAAGTTCTGATGTTGTTCGATGTTGGCGGATCAATGGATTCACACATTGCGCAATGTGAAAAACTGTTCAGCGCAGCCAAAACAGAATTTAAGACTTTAGAGTATTTTTATTTCCATAATTGTCTGTACGATTATGTGTGGAAGGACAATATCCGCCGAACTAACACACGCATGAACACCTGGGATTTATTTAATACCTATGGCCGGGACTATCGGGTCATTGTGGTGGGCGATGCCAGTATGGCACCTTATGAGCTAAGCTCGGTCGGTGGTTCGGTTGAATATATGAACGATGAAGCGGGCAATGTCTGGTTGCAGCGCTTACGTCAACATTTTGAAAAGACCGCATGGCTCAATCCTGAAGAAGACCGTTATTGGCATTACACCCATACCATTGGTCAAGTTAAGCAGATTTTTGAGAACCATATGTATCCAATGACCTTGAAAGGCGTGGAAGATATGACAAAATATTTAGCTCGTTAAGCATAATAAAACTCAATGAGCCGGCAGGGCATGGTCTGGACACTTCTATGCATTCAGCCACTTTAACTTTGGGCAAACCGAGTCAATTGCATGGTATGGCCTGTTATTTCCTTGAAGATGAACAAGGTGAGCCATTGCCGGTCCATTCAATTGCTTCTGGTCTGGATTAGCCGGGTGTAGGTCCACAGCACAGCTTCTTGAAAGACTTGGGACGCGTGGAATACTCAACTACAACAGATCAAGAATGTCTGGATGCCTTTATGATATTGTCATGTTTAGAAGGTATTGTTCCTGCTCTAGAAAGTTCACACGCGGTGGTATGGGCGATACGTGAAGCACCAAAAATGACCAAAGATGTGAAAATTGTCGTGAACTTATCCGGTCGTGGGGATAAAGACTCAGATTATGTTGCAGAAAAATTGGGTTTAAACTAGTTGATATTTTCTTCTCCCTTTGAGAGAGAATTTAATCTGTATATTGAGTTATAAAAAACCTCTCGTAATGAGAGGTTTTTTTATGGGCATTCATTAGTTTTAAAAGATTAACTGGCAATATATTGTTGAAGCTGGTCAATCAATTTACGCTGATCATCCATGACGGCTTTAACCAGGTCTCCAATAGAAATCAAGCCAACAAGTTTGTCATTTTCAACCACAGGAAGATGACGTAAATGGCGATCTGTCATGAGGCCCAAGCAATCTTCAACACTGGTTGATTTGGTAACTGTTAATACTTTTGCAGTCATAATTTCACTGACTGAAGTTTCTTTAGAGGTTCGTTCCATCAACATAACCTTACGTGTGTAATCACGCTCGGAAAGAATGCCGACTACTTTATCTTGGTCAGTGACCACAACTGCACCAATGCCTTTATCTGCCATAAGTGAAATTGCTTCAAGTACAGTTGCTTCCGGACTGATCGTAAAAATGGTTTGTTCAATTTTGTCCTGAATAACTTGTGCTACATTGGTCATTTACTGTCATCCTTTATTGTTTGTTATTTGACATTAAACTTAGCGCGAAATGAGAAAAATGCAAATACTTTTCAAGTCAGAAACTTAATTTTATATTTTTCTCTATTTCGCTCTAACAGTTTGCACGACTGCCTAAGCAGGTTGCAAAGATTCAGAGAAAAAGAAATGACGCATTTGTTGAGTGGTCAATTTAAATTTTCGACTTGAAGAATTACATAATGCAGGAGTGACTTTTAAACGCGTTAATGTCGGCAGCAATGATTCTTGAAAATCATGAGAGGTGATTTTACGCGGCGTATAGTCTGGCCAATGTAATTCAGCATACTTATGTGCTTGAACACTGTTCAGCCAAAATGGAAAAATATAGTCTTCATGGTCAGACATCATTGCCCAACCTTGTTGGTGATATAAACCCCAGAGTACACCACAGTACATCATTGACTTTAAAATTGTGATTTTAAAAAACAAGTCTTTAGGAACAGGGTGTAAAGATTTAATTCGATTCATACCAAAAGCATCTAGTGACTTCAGGTGCTATTGTAGGAAATTTAGATTAAAGTTCAGTGTAAGCTTTGAGAAACTATGTAAGGAAATATATATTTAAAAACAATAGGCATTAAAAAACGCCCCCTTGGTGACGTTTTATTAAGCTTGCATAGTGGCTAAATTCTGCCAATATTGGGCTTTTAGCGAGTCTCGTTCTACACGGAAACCTTGATAATAAAGTTCTGCCAGAAACAATGCTGCTTTACCATGCCCAGCACGAGCGACATCTTCCAATTTTTTAACCGCATCTGCAAAATTCATTTGTGATTGAATAGTATTTACTGCATCTGCATATGCATGTTCTAAGTCTTGGTGAGAGAGTTGTTGAATCATATTAAACTCCTTATTGTAATTATGATTGCTAAAGCTAAGACTTTTAAGTTCGTCTTGATACTAATTTAACTAGCTATTGTTAAAGTAATATTACAATCCATCTTAATTGTCAAACAATATATGTGGGTCATTCCTGTTAATTCAAGTTTACATGATTAAACAATGTACAAAATGATTTTTTATTAATATGGATATACGGAAAATCGTAACTATAAGGAGAATAACATGACAAAAACATTAGATGGTTTGAATTTTGATTTGCCTCCAACAGCTACTCAAATTGTTGAACTCGCTCATCAACATCGTAAAAATTTAGATGAAGCAGTTTTTCACCAGGAGATTCATTTAGGCGATTTTTGTTTAGCTCAGCGTAAAAGAGTTTACGACTTTACTCGCCAGTTAAGTCCTCAGCAGCGTGAAGAATTTTATGATGTTTATAATGGCGAGTTAAAGCGTGTCGCGGATGACGATGAACTGCATCCAGTTGATTCGGAAAGAGGGGTCGGAGTTTTTGCCATTGCGCTTGTGTTAGGGATTATTGCGTTAGTACTTTACTTTGCCGTGATCAGAAACGTAATAGGATAAGTAATTGACGATTGCTCAATTTCTGCTACAAGTGCTTTGAAATTGAGCAAATCTGCTTGTACTTATTTTTAGCGCATCCTACACTACCTTGAGTTCGAGGTAGGTTATGCATATTGCTATACAAAAAATTGTTCAATTAAAATCTGAAATAAAGCTGGAAAATGTTTATAACGTACTCATTGTTACCATTATTGCCATTATTTTAACGCTGGCTTTAGTTGCCCTGCACCGACCAATTTCAGTTTCAAAATTTGAAAATATTGTGAAACTTTCATCTCAAGCCAATTATCCTGATACCCAAGAAATGGCTTTGTACCTGATGCAGCAGCCTCAGGTTCCTTATGCTCAATACTTTAAATTGATGCAGGCGTATCAGTTGGAAATGAAACGGGCGCATCAATTACCTCCTTTGCAGGCGGAACAATAATTGTTTTAGGAATCTGTTCGATTGAAGGCGCTGAAAGCTTAGGTACATCTGGAAGCAGATTTTGATTAAGGGCTACTTCCAGAGCTGCTTTATCGAGTTTTTCATTGACTACAATGATGGTCAAGCGTTCGGGGTGCAGATGCTTACGGATTGCATCTTGGATATCTTGGGCGGTAATTTTCTCTAATAATTTTGGATAATCATTTAGATAACTAGCTGCCTGATTATAAAAACCTATTGAGCCTAACTGAGCATTAATATTGGCATTACTACTATAATTATTCGGAAAAGCTCGTAACATGCCTGCTTTGGTTTCTTCCAGCTGTTTTTGATCAATCGGTTGCTTTACAAAATTGACCAAAGCTTGATGAGCAACTTGTATGCTGTCGAGTAGTTGGTCTTGTCGTGTTGAGTAACTTAAACTAAAAGTGCCCGGAACCTGGCTAAATGAAAATGAGCTATAAGCTCCATAAGTGTATCCACGTTTCACCCGCAGTTCTTTCATCAGTACGGAATTGAATCCGCTCCCACCCAACATTTGATTGGCAACTTCTAAAGCTAAACGATCTGGATCAAATCGTGTGGTGCCCAAATGCCCCATAATCACATGCGCTTGACTAGAATTAAAATTAAGGTGGCGAATATCAAAATTTGATTTGTCGAGTGGTTGAGCCAGCGGCTTGGCTTTTTGCCCCTGTTTTAGGTTTCCTGCAATGCGTTCAGAAAGTTGTAAGGCTTCTTTGGCGCTGAGCTGACCGGTAATGGCGATATTCAGATTTTGTGCCACCAGAAATTGATCACTAAATTGTTTCAGTTGTACTGGAGTGATTTTACTGATGCTGCGTTGTGTGCCGGTAATCGGTTCTGCGTAGGGATGTTTCCCATACAAAGCACGATAAAACTGAACATTCATCATCCGGCTCGGACTTTCCTGAATCTGCTTTTGACCAACTTGAGTATTACTTAACACCAAATTAATACTCGATTTTTTAAAAGTGGAATGATTTAAAATTTCCATCATCATGCCTAATGCCGGCTCAAGTTTTTTCGGATCTGAGAGCACCCTTAGTTTTATAACGAACATATCCCGATAAGCTTGGGCACTAAATTGGGCACCGACTTGTTCAAAAGCATTGGCAATTTCGTTAGCAGTATATTTTTCTGTGCCTTCATCAATCAGCTTTGCTGCCATATTGGCAACTCCATACAAACCTGGAGCGATCTCTTCATCCCGTGCAGCACCCGCATTAAAGGTCAGCTGAATATCGACTATAGGTAAAGCTTTCGACTCTACAAACAAGCTACGAACTTTATAGCGATTTTTTAGTTCATGAACGTAAGGCGCATTAAATTGAAGTTGTTTATTATTAATTTTTAAGCTTTGTAATAGGGGAATCGAGGTTAAATAATTCGGATTATCATCGTTCATGTTATTTAAATTGACCTCGGCAATTGTTGATTGGGCACAGATAATTGAGCCGAGTAAAACGATAGGGTGTAGCTTTAACATGTAAAATTCCGTTATTGTGCATTATTTTCGGGAGAAAGATATAAAGTGCTGAGATTGTCGCGGGTAAAATAAATATTCGCCACGCGTTGAATATCTTGAGGGCTTACGGTTTCAAAATGCTTTGGAAGCTCATCCATTAAGCGAAAACTTAAACCATTGATTTCTAAGTTGCCAATCATTTTGGTTTGTCCGGCAATATCGTCTTGGCTGTAGATTAGATTAGCCACGAATCTAGCCGTCACCCGTTCAACTTCTTCGGGTTTGATGAGTTCAGTCTTTAATAAATCAATTTCACTTTGAATGGCTTTTTCAGCCTCTTGCAAACTTACACCCTCCACAGGCAATGCGGAAATACTGAGTAAGCTGTCTCCGCGACTATAAGGATCGTAAGAAACGCTGATTGCGGTCAAAATTTTCTTGTCGCGGACCAATCGGTCTTGCAGTCGAGAGGAAATACCACTATCTAACAGGTTTTTAATAATCGTCAGCGCATAAGCATCTTGCGGATTTTTGGCGGTTACCAGTGAACGGACATTCCATGCCATATATAAATTCGGTACTTGTACTGGTAGGCTGAGTTCCATATGACGATAACCCACTCGGTCAAATTCCAATACGTCATTTCTTGGCGGTATTTTTCTGCCCGGGATGTCGCCAAAATACTTTTGTACTTGTAATAAAGTGCTTTCAGAATCCACATCACCGACAATAATCAATATTGCATTATTGGGGGTATACCAGTCGCGATACCATTTTTTCACATCCTCAAGCTGAATATTTTGAAGATTCTTCATATAGCCAATGACAGGTTGTCGGTAATGACTGGTTGGATAAGCAATCCATTTGAAGCGTTCGAAAGCGAGAGATCTGGGATTGTCATCTGTACGTAAGCGCCGTTCTTCCATGACTACTTTAATTTCCGGATCATAGTCTTGCTGCCGTAACAGCAGGTTGCTCATACGATCCGCTTCCAGCTCTAAAGCCATCGGTAAATAGGTTTTTGGATAAAGCTGATAATAGTTGGTGTAATTGGTAAAGGTTGAGGCATTTACGCTTCCACCATAAATGCGACTTAAACGGGTAAACTCGTCATTCGGAACTTTATTGGTTCCTTTAAACATCATGTGTTCTAGAACATGGGAAATTCCCAATAAATTCCCTGATTCATCGCTGCTTCCCACGCCGTACCAAATTTGCGTCATGACCATGGGGGAGCGATGATCTTCACGAATAATCACTTTTAAGCCATTTTTAAGCGTAGTTTCAAAGGTGGTACGCGCTAATTCACTGCGGGTCTCGGCATGAAGCCATCCACTTTGTAGTGAAAGCAGAACTAAGCTTAGGGATAAAATATGTTTTTTTAGAAAAGACCGCTTTGGGAAAATTGAGTAATAACTTTTCAGCACAAGATTTACCAAAGTGATTAATTGTATTTATGATTATTTTTAAGAAATTATGCTTTGAAAGCAAGGTCAAGTTGTTCGTTTTTGGTGTGTTGTACGTCTACTGGGGATTGCAAAGGAAATCTATGCTAGAATCCTTGTTTTTCAACGCAATGCTTTTCAAGGATTCGGCATGCAACAGCAATCTAATGGGCAAAATAAATTTTTGATTGATGCTGATATCGGGGATGACGATGTCACTTTACCGAATTTACCTGCGGTAAATGTACCTATTGTTGAAACTCCAAAACAAGAACAAACAACTGTTTCTGCGCCTGTAGCCACAGAAACTGAGCAAGATGATGCATCTAAGAGTGGCTTTTTTAGCCGCATGAAAGTCGGCTTAACCAAAACTCGTAAAAACCTTGCCGATGGCATGGTGAATATTCTGATCGGTGGTAAAGAAATCGATGATGAATTATTAGAGGAAGTGGAAGAGCAACTACTGGTTGCAGATATCGGTGTTGACGCGACTAAAACTATTATTGCGAATTTAACCGAGCGTACTACGCGTGGTGATTTGATCTATTCACATTCATTGTATAAAGCTTTGCAAGAAGAATTAGTGGCGATTCTGGCTCCACGTGTCAAGCCTTTACACATTGATCCAAATAAAGCGCCGTTCGTTATTTTAGTGGTGGGTGTCAATGGTGTTGGCAAAACCACGACCATTGGTAAACTGGCAAAACGATTACAAGGTGAAGGCAAGAAAGTCATGTTGGCAGCGGGTGATACTTTCCGTGCTGCAGCGACAGAACAGCTTCAAATTTGGGGTGAGCGTAATAATATTGCAGTGGTATCGCAAGGTCATGGTGCAGATAGTGCTTCGGTCATTTTTGATGCCTTTGAAAGTGCACGTGCTAAAGGTATCGATGTACTTATTGCTGATACTGCAGGGCGTCTACATAATAAAAGCCACTTGATGCAAGAACTCACCAAAGTTAAACGCGTAATGCAAAAAATTGATGCAACTGCACCGCATGAAATCATGTTGGTGGTTGATGCCGGCACAGGTCAAAATGCGATTAGTCAAGTCGAAATGTTTGATGAGGCTGTTGGCCTAACCGGACTTACCATTACTAAACTTGATGGTACGGCTAAGGGTGGTGTGCTGTTTAATATTGCCAGTCGTACCCATGTGCCGATTCGTTTTATTGGTGTAGGTGAAAAAATCGACGATTTACGTCCATTCTCGGCAAAATCGTTTGTTGCAGCATTATTTGAAACAGAAAAGTAAAATGCTTGATGTTTCACATAAACTCCGCCAAGTGCGGAGTTTGTTGTTTTTAAGCTAATTGTTTGATTTAAAAAACAACATCTAAAAATAAATTATTCAAAGAAGTCTTCTGGAAACGATTAGCATCAACAGATATTAAAAACTTGGACATTCGTATTATTGGGGAGTACTGCTGTGGCATTGTTAGAAAAAATTGGGCATGTCCTGAAGTCAGATATCACCAAAGATTTTAAGCTTAAAAAAAGAGCTGCTGAAGAAATAGAGCAATTAACTTTTGTTGATCATTTGAAAAAACGTCGCAGCATCTATGTGCTTGGGAAGAAGGTTCATTATAGTCAAGCCTATTTGGCAGAACTGATTCAGGAAGCGGTACGAAGTTGTCCATCGGCCTTAAATTCTCAAAGTTCACGAATTATGGTGCTATTTGGTGAGTCTCATGAAAAGTTTTGGGACATTGTTAAAGAAGTACAACGCAAATTGGTTGCAGTGCATGTTTTTGCCGGTACAGAATTGAAGATAGAGCAGTGTGCCGCAGGTTTTGGTACGGTACTTTTTTATGAAGATCAGCAAACCATTCAGCGACTACAAAAGAAAATCCCGTTCAATGCGGGTGATTTTCCAGTTTGGTCAGAACAGACTTCAGGTATGGCGCAATATGCAGTATGGACGGCCTTGGCTGATTCGGGGATTGGAGCTTGCCTGCAGCACTATAATCCGAGTATAGATTCAGCAGTTGCAGACTATTTTAATATAGACGCATCGTGGTTGCTTCGAGCACAACTGGTTTTTGGTTCAATTGAACAGGAAGCTGACTTTAAACATCATCCACAAGATGGCGAACGATTTAGAATACTGGTCTAATCGATACTATAAGCAAATAAAGCACCTACTATCGGTGCTTTTATATTTTTTACATCAGCATAAAATTCAGAAATATTTCATAAAATTGTTCTATAAATAAAACACAATGTCACTTTTTTAGTCATGTACTCATTATGGAATTAACATAAGATAAACTCATCCTAATAATGTTTAACAAAAATCAGAGGGAATTAAATCATGTCATTTCTAGATCAAATGAAACAACGCCGCAGCATTTACTCAATCGGTAAAAATATTCCATTGGCACAAGATAAAATCGAAGAAATTATTAAAGATGCGGTACGCAATAGTCCATCTGCTTTTAATTCGCAAACCTCACGTATTGTTACCCTTTATGGAGAATCACATACCAAGTTTTGGAATATCGTGCGTGAAACACTCCGTAAAATGGTGCCAGAAGACGCCTTTGAAAAAACTGATACAAAAATTAATAGTTTTGCAGCAGGTTATGGCACCGTTTTATTTTATGAAGATCAAGATGTAGTGAAGTCGTTGCAAGAGCAGTTTGCACTATATGCAGATCATTTCCCCGCATGGTCAGAGCATTCCACCGGTATTGCACAGTTTGCGGTATGGACAGCATTGGCAGAACACCATATAGGGGCTTCATTACAGCACTATCATCCTGTAATTGATGAAGAAGTTGCCCAAACTTTTGATATTCCTAAGAACTGGAAATTACGTGCTCAGCTGGTGTTTGGTTCAATTGAGGCACCTGCCGGAGAGAAAACCTTTATGGATGATAAGCTACGCTTTAAGACATTTAACTAAGCATTTCTTTACTTAAAGGCAAAAAGAGCGTTATTGAACGCTCTTTTTTATGCCACAAAAAATCTTAACTTCATATCTGTGAAATTGAAAAGCTTATCTCAACAAAGTCTTGAAGATACGGGATATTGAAAATAGTTTTGTCATAAAATCGTCATTTATACATTGCATAGTGCAACTGAATTTTAACAATCAAAGAAGAGAAAGCAGAATGGCTTTTAGATTAACTTTTGCTGCGGCTGTATTGATAATCAGTGGTACTGCATTTTCAGCAGTCACGATTACAGCACCTGAAGAAATTAAAATTCTTGCGGTAAATGATCAGGAAGTTAATACAGGATTATTTCGTTCGGACAATAATCAATATAAAGTCGATACTGGCGAGAGTAGTATCAGTGTGCGTTACACCCAGTATTTTGAGCATTTAAACGGTGAACACGATATTGTTAAGTCGGGTGTGGTGACTTTAAAAACGCCGTTTTTAACAGATGGTGAAAATTACCGATTAGATTTAGTAAATGCACCAACCAGTTTTGAAGCTGCAAAAAAATATGCTGAACAACCTGTGGTGGCTTTATTCAATAAAAATAAACAAATGCTGGTTCAACAAAGTGGTGCAAATACAGAACAAAAACCTTGGTTAGGAAAGGGTATCTTTGCAAAAGCCGCAGATTTAACTCAAAAGAAATCAACACCAGTCAATCAGCCAGCTCCAGTTTATACACAGGCAGCAGTTGTTTCAGGTGCTGCCTCACTAGCTAATTTAAATTCTAGCAATACAGCAGATCAACAACTGATTCAGCTTTGGAAAAATGCAAATAAAGCCGAACGTCAAAGATTTATGAGGTGGTTGGCTGAACAAGCGAACTAATGCATAGGTTCATTCATTTAAAAGAAAAGCTAGCTTAATGCTAGTTTTTCTTTTTAGAGCTACAGTTGTGAGCTAGAAATTACTCCTTTTTAGATGAGAATGGGTAGAAAAAGATTTAAAAAGTGAGAAAAACTGCATTTTGGTTTAAAAAATAAACAGTCGGTTCTATTTTTAAGTTATTTTGATAAATAGGGGTTGCACCCCTCGAGAAACTGTATAGAATACGCAGCATCCCGACGCGATACAGCAAACGAACTGAGCTGATTTGGTTAAGTTGTTTATTTTATTGCGTTGAAACTTGTCTCTGACGAAGAGCAAGATAGATCATTAAGAGATTATGAAGAACAACTTGTGTGGATTTTTACTGGTTGATTGATCGAAATTATTTTCATTGATTGATGGTAAGAATTACTCGAAGTTTATTTGAGAAATATTTGTCAGAAAATTGATGAGCCAAGATTGGTGCCCTTTAAGGCACTAAGCAATATTAAACTGAAGAGTTTGATCATGGCTCAGATTGAACGCTGGCGGCAGGCTTAACACATGCAAGTCGAGCGGGGAAATGTAGCTTGCTACATTACCTAGCGGCGGACGGGTGAGTAATGCTTAGG
>NZ_SJOH01000029.1 GCF_004331285.1 Acinetobacter sp. ANC 3781 | reverse complement strand
ATTAAAATGTATTTTTTAAACTGTGTTTTTTATGAGATAATTTAAATTAAAGTTATTGCACTTTAATTTAGCTTTTTCTCTCGTTCTATGAATCGAATAAAGTAGGGCTTAAATAATTAAATAGAATTTAAAGCTTGGGTTTAGGAGTACAAGCTATAAATATTGTTTTAGAAAGTAGTCCTTACATTATATTCGAATATGAAACTAATATTTATAAGAAAAATTACCTGGAAATTGATCCAATTTTTTTCTCTCTTTGCTCAGATCAGCTAAAAAAGCAGTAAATACATGTTAGTTTGAATGGCTTGAACAATAGGAATACGTAATGAAAAATGTCGGGATGAAGGCAGAGAGTTACCGGACTGCAGTGGCCACAGGAATTCTGCACGCACCGCCACATTGCATTGAGTTGCTCCGTAACGGTAATACTGAAAAAGGTGATGCTTTAAAGACGGCACGCATTGCGGGAATTTTAGCGGCGAAACGTACTGATGAGCTGATTCCGCTGTGTCATCCATTGCCGATTTACCGTGCCGATGTGGAATATGAACTGTTTGATGCCCATGTCGAGATTAGCGCAGTTGTCGAAACCATTGGGCCGACCGGGGTGGAAATGGAAGCCTTGACCGCAGTCAGCCTGGCCGGGTTAACGCTGTATGACATGCTGAAACCGCATTGTGAACCGGAAGATTTATGCCTAGATCAGGTTAAGTTGCAAAAGAAAAAAGGCGGCAAGTCCCATTTTATCCGTGCCTTAAAAGAAGCCTTGCCGGCTTCGGTCATCGTGCTGTCCGATACCGTGGCTGCGGGCAAGAAACCGGATACTGCCGGACAGAATGTGCTGGAAATTTTGCAGGAAGCCAATTTCAATAATATTTCATATCAAGTGATTCCAGACAGTCCGGAACAGTTACTCGAACTGATCGCACAGCAAAAAAATCACTATCCACTGATTTTGACGGTGGGTGGTACCGGGCTGGGGCCAAAAGACTTGACCGTCGAAACCCTTCAGCCTTTATTAAAACGGGAAATTCCCGGACTGATGGAAGCCTCGCGCAGTTTTGGACAAAAGCGTACTCCGTATGCCGCCTTAAGTCGTGGCGTAGCCGGTTACATCGACAACAGTCTGGTGATGACCTTACCGGGCAGCCGTCAAGGTGCCAAAGAATCCTTGATTGCAGTACTGCCTGCCTTGGTACATTTATTTGATGTACAAAAAAACATTCCCCATGCAGGAGGATATGAATAATGTCGGGATGCGGTGCTGAACAGGGATTGATTACGGTAGATCAGGCTTTGGAACTCATTTTAAATCAGACCAAATCCTTAATGCCTGAGACTGTTGAATTAAATCAGGCTTTAAACTGCTATTTGGCAGAAGATATTTATTCCGCTATCAATCTGCCCTTATTTTCTCAAAGTGCGGTGGACGGTTATGCCATATGCGCAGAATCGGCGATTGAACCGCATACCGAATTTGAACTGATCGGTGAGATTCAGGCCGGGCATCTGTCTGAATTGCAGCTTAAGGCAGGCCAAGCGGTTCGAATTTTTACCGGCGCTAAAATTCCATTTGCAACCACCACGGTGGCCCGTCAGGAAATTGTTCATGTTGTTGATTCAACCCGAATTACCATAACTGAACACTTAAATGCCAATGCCGACATTCGCGATGTAGGAGAAGAAATTTCAGTCGGGCAAATACTGGCGAAGAAAGAACAACCACTCTCTGTGGGTGCAGTGGCTTCTTTAAGTATGGCGGGCATTCAAACGGTTGAAGTGTTTCAATATCCCAAAGTTGCAGTAGTGATCACGGGGGATGAGGTAGCGAAAACACTAGAGGATTTTGCAACAGGTAAAATCTTCGATGCCAACGCACCCCTGATCCACGCTTGGTTTCAGAATCAAGGACAGCAGGTGGAAATTTTCCATGTGGCAGATACCGAAGCAGCGGTAAAAACCTTACTGCAACATCTATCGCAAAGTTATGATCTGGTTTTAACTACCGGTGGTGTGTCAGTCGGGGATTATGACTTTATTCGACCCGTGACTTTGAGTTTAGGTTTTGAACAAACTTTTTGGAAAGTCAAACAGAAGCCGGGCAAGCCGATGTTTCTTGCACAATTAGAGCGGGAGGATGCTTCACCTTGTTATTTATTGGGCTTGCCAGGTAATCCTGCGGCAGTGTACGTGGGTATGCAAATTTATACCTCAACTTTGCTGAATGCTTTGCAAGGACAAAAACAGCCGCCGAATTGGTTCAGTGCAGTACTGACTCATGATCTGAAAATAGATGCAAGAGAACGCTTTTTAAGAATGTCGGCCAGCTTTGATCAGGGAATGTTACAGGTTAAAAGTTTGTCTAAACAACAGTCGCATATGCTGAGCAATTTAATGCAGGCCAATTGTCTGGTCAGAATTCCTGCGGGCGTTGCTTTATCTGAAGGACATATTGTCCAAGGCTTATTTATTAACTGAGACGGAAAATACAGATGAAAAAATTCCTGTTTTTATCAATGTGCCTCGCTACGACATTTTCCTCAGCCCATGCCGGGGTAGTCAAAGTCTATGCGGCCGCAAGTCTCAGCAATGCCATAACCGATCTCGCCAAGATTTACCAGGCCAAACATCCGGAAACTAAAATTGTATCTGTATTTGGTGCTTCATCCGCTTTGGCAAAACAGCTGCGAGCAGGTGCGGGCAGTGATGTGTTTTTTTCGGCCGATCAGGACTGGATGAATTATTTAGTGCAAAAAAATATCATCAGTTCAAACTCGGTCAAACCCCTGCTGTTTAATCAACTGGTGGTGATCAGCCCGAAAAATCTCAATATTGCATTTAAAGCCCAGCCTGATTTTAATTTTGCCCAGTCTTTCAAAGGACATCTGTGTACCGGGCAAATGGAATCCGTTCCTGTAGGTAAATATGCCAAACAAAGTCTGATAAAACTGAACTGGTTAAACAGCTTGAATGGACGGATTGTCGGAACCGATGATGTGCGTTCGGCTTTGGCCTTTGTGGAACGTGGTGAATGTGAAGTGGGGATTGTCTATAAAACCGATGCACTCATCAGCCAGAAAGTCAAAATGATTGGAGTTTTACCGGACAATTCCCACAGCCCGATTGTTTATCCACTGGCGTTGACCAAACAGGGTGCAAAAAATAAAGAAGCCCTACAATTTGAACAGTTTGTAAAAAACAGCCATCCCGCCAAAAATATTTTCCAGAAATATGGCTTTAAGCTGAAATCCTAGGCAGATGCAGCAGGAGACAGCGAACCCATGTTAAGTCCTGAAGAACTGAGTGCATTGTATCTGTCGGCCAAAGTGGCTTTGTTTGCTACGCTCACGAGTCTGCCTCTTGCTATAGCCATGGGCTGGTATTTGGCGCGTTATGAATTCCGGCTGAAGTTTCTGGTCGAAGCATTATTACAGCTTCCGATGGTGTTGCCGCCGGTTGTTCTGGGTTATCTGCTTTTGGTCCTGTTCGGCAATCAGGGATGGATTGGAAAATATTTAAATACCCTGGGCATTCAACTGGCTTTTAACTGGAAAGGGGCCGTGCTGGCCTCGATGATTGTGGCGTTTCCATTGATGGTGCACCCGATTCGTTTGTCTTTTCAGTTAATGAACCGACAGTTAAACCAGATCGCCGGTTCACTGGGTGCCGCACCATGGAAGGTGTTCTGGAGTATCAATTTACCTCTGGCAATTCCCGGTATCTTGATAGGAAGCATTTTATGTTTTAGCCGAAGTCTGGGGGAATTTGGTGCAACCATTACCTTTGTCGGGAATATTCCCGATGAAACCCGCACCATTCCGATTGCGATTTATTCATTTCTGCAACAGCCCGATGGTGAAAACATGGCAATGCGGCTGGTTGCCTTATCCTTGGTTTTGGCCTTTTCAGCCTTAATCGCCAATTATTTTATTCTGCAAAAGTATCAACGTAAATTGGGAGCTTGAAATGTTGAAATGTGATTTTCAATATCGGCATGCCGATTTTAGCTTGAATGTTGAACTGGAGATGCAGCAACCGTTATTAGGCATCGTCGGGGCATCGGGGAGTGGTAAAAGCACCTTGCTAAAAAATATTGTGGGTTTGCTCAAGCCACAGCAGGGTTACATCCAGTTTAATCAGCGTATCTTGCTGGATACAAAGCAAAACATTCATGTACCGATGCATCAACGTAAAATTGCTTTAATTTTCCAGAATGCCTTGCTGTTCCCACACCTGAATGTACAGCAGAATCTACGTTATGCAGAAAAATTAGTAGCTAAACCGGAACGAAAATTCCAGTTTGAAGAAGTGCTGGAATTACTGGAATTAAGACCCCTGATTCAGCGTAAAGCGAACCAGCTGTCAGGCGGGGAAGCACAGCGGGTTTCGATTGGCCGTGCCTTATTATCTTCACCGAATTTGCTGTTGCTGGATGAGCCTTTAACCGGACTGGACAGTAAACTGAAACAGCAGATTTTACCGTTTTTTAAGCGGATGAAAGATGAGCTGGATTTGCCGATGATTTATGTCACTCATCATCCTGAAGAACTGGAATATTTAGGGGCAAATATTCTGCAGTTAAACCAAGGGCAAATGACTTAGTAAAAAATAAATAAATTTTAAGAAGGAATTGTTTATTAAAAATAATATGTTATTTAAATCAGTTGGTGAAATAAATTTAATTTGCTTAAATTATTCATGTTGCCGCAGGTTATATGATGGGAAGTTTGCAAATAGATACGGGTATCTGTGAAATTATTGCAGATTTTATGCAGAATGTCTTTTTTCACAAAAGGAAAAGACTTCAGGAACCGGTTTTTAGTACAGACTATTAGATTATGTAGCTTCCTAAATATAGTCCAGACTTAAATCGAATAGAAAAAATAGGATCGAGAGTAAAAGAAATTTGAAATAAGTTTAGAGTTAAAAATACGGATAAATTGTTTAAAGACTACGGTAAGGATTTATTTGGTCTTTTATTTTTGGGTAATGACAGACTAAATACGATCCCATCTTCAGTATTTTCAGCGCTTGCTTGTCCACCATGCAATTGCATAATAGAGTTGACTATAGCCAATCCTAATCCCCCCGTGTGTGCTTTTTCATGCCGGCTATCATCGACTTGATAAAAGCGTTCAAATAAATGGGACAGATGTTGTTCTGCAATCCATACCTTTGGCGTCAGAACCTCAATTTGAATCATATGGTTTAATTCTTTGGCTCGTAGCATAATTTCACTATTCGTTTCACCATGTGCAATTGAATTACTGAGTAGATTTGCCAGTGCACGTTCTATTAATAATTGATTTGCAATCAGTTCTAATTCTAGTGCAACTTCAAGTTTAAAATGGATGTTTCTTTCATCAGCGAGAAAACTGAAGTATTCAACTAAGCCTTGCAGCATGCAATATACATTGAAGCATTGTTTTTCAACCAAATAATCACCATGTTCGACGCGAGCAATAAACAACATACTTTCGATCATTTGGTTCAGACGCTCATACTCTTCTAAATTTGAGTACAGCACATTTTCTAATTCATGCAGCTCTCGTGGCCGTGAAAGTAAAATTTGTGTTTGTCCCATCAAATTGTTTAATGGCGTTCTCAGTTCATGGGAAATGTCTTCAGAAAAACGTGCCAGTTGCTGATAAGCGGATTGAATTCTTGCCAGCGTCGCATTCATGGCTTGACTGAGTTCATGTACTTCAAGGGTGTTACTTTGAATTTCAATCCTTTGATTAGACTGCGTTATACCGATTTTTGTCGTGGCATGTATCAATTGTTGCATCGAATTTAGAATATAGCGGCCGGCAAACCAGGCCATCAGCGTCGAGCATAAAATCCCCAGAACGCTGTATAAAGCCAGTTTTGACCGATATTCAGAAAGGGCATTTTGCCCTTCAGCCAGTTGTTTACCGGCAATCAGTTGATACCGATCAGCTTTGAATTCTAATTGCTTAAAGGCTAGTCGTGTCGAAGGATTCTTGGCTTGATTATCTTGAAACTGGAGTGACGATGAAAATGCTAAGGCGGGAATATGCACTTTTAATGGATTGATTTGAATGAGTTTGCCATTTTGATTTCGTAAAAGAAGTAAGTTGTCTTCTTGCCCCAGCATGTTTTCGTAGAGCTTAGGATGTTGGACCAATAGCGCAAAACTTTGTGCATCTTCCAGAAAAATTTCAATCCGTTCAATCCGTGCTGCTAATGCCTGATCCTGCTGGGTTTGGATCATGGTTTTCATATTGTGATAGGACAATAGGGCAACGCTGCAAAATACCACGCAGGAGACCAGACAAAAAGCGATACTTAATAGGGTGGTTAGGTTTAATCGGATGGGTTTTTTCATGGCAGCTCATCAAGTTTATATCCCATACCACGTACCGTATGAATCAGTCTGGGACTAAAATGATCATCAATTTTGCTGCGTAGTCTGCGAATAGCAACGTCTACGACATTGGTATCTGTATTAAAATTAATATTCCATACCATGGATGCAATTTGACTGCGAGTCATGACTTGACCTTGATGCTCCATCAACAGTTGCAATAGCGCAAATTCTTTCTGACTCAGCTCAATTTTTTGTCCATCACGCTGTACTTCGTGTTTTAAGCGGTTCAAGACCAAATTAGACACTTGGTAAGCCTCTTGTTTCATTCGTGGGGCACGCCGCAGTAGACTTTTGATCCTTGCCAGTAATTCAATATAAGAAAAGGGTTTGCTGAGATAGTCATCTGCGCCGAGCTCAAGCCCTTTAACGCGATCCAGTACATGATCACGAGCCGTGAGCATGAGTACAGGAATTTGACTAAAGGTTCTGAGCGTTTGTAATACCTGCCATCCATCCAGGTCAGGCAACATCACATCAAGTAAGGCAAGGTCAAACTTCTGTTGTTGTAGAGACGACAGGGCTTCAACCCCATTTCTTGCGATAGCGGTGCTGTACCCCGATTCATTCAGCCCTTTTGCCAGATAGTCAGCAATTTTGACTTCATCTTCAATAATTAAGATATGCATCTCAGTAGTTTATCTTCTTTTAAACAGATTTAGATTACAAATCGGTAATCTGATTGTCATGCCGAATTGCATCATTTCTTTCTAAGATATGTCCACGATCAATTGAAACATATTGCCACAATGAACGCTTTCTTTATAAAAAAGTCTCTCGTAGCACTGAGTGTCTCATTTTTAATGAACGCTTTTGCACATGCCGAGTTAAAAACAGGCTACATCATGCCACTCGAAACCGCAGAGCTGATGGCTAAAAATGTCATGCATGCTTGTCAATTAGAGGCAAAACCTGCTGCTGTGGTTGTGCTCGATCAGGGTGGTAATGTACTGATTAGTCAACGTCATGAGTCTGTTGGCATTCATAACTTGATTGCGGCAGAACGTAAGGCATTTACGGCGTATTCGACCAAAACCAATAGCTTGGATTTTATGCGTAATGCACAGAAAAACCCGGATGCGCAGAACTTGAATAGTCTACCCGAATTGCTCTTGCTCGGCGGGGGCATACCGGTGGTTTATAAAAATCAGTTTTTAGGTGCAGTTGGTGTCGCAGGTGCCGGTGGCTCAGTTCAAGACCATCAATGTGCGCAAAAAGGCGTAGAAACCACTTTAAAAACACTTTAAATCACTTAACACTATCTATTGGAGTCAATTTTTATGAAAAAGTCACTTATATTTCTGGGTGGTTTGTTGATCTCGAGTTGGGTAATGGCTCAAAACCCTTTGAGTGTACATGTCCTGAACTTGGAAAACGGTTTGCCGTCCTCCGATGTGAAAGTCACTTTGGAAGAACAGAAAAATGGTCAATGGGTTCAGATTTCAGAAGCTAAAACCAATCAACAGGGGCGTATCAGCGCATTATTTCCAGAAAATAAGCCGTTCAATACAGCTCTATATAAAGTCACCTTTAAAACAGGCGACTGGTTTAAGCAAAATAACCAAAAGACTTTCTTTCCTGAAGTGCCTGTCATTTTTCAGGTTGATGGTTCAGTCAAACATTACCATATTCCACTCCTGTTGAGTCCTTATGGTTACTCAACCTATCGTGGAAATTAAATCAATTATAGCGCAGGATTAATCTTATAAAGTTCGAGCTCTGAGCACTTTAATATTTTAAGCGCTGTGAATACCACCGATTTTGTAGACACTCTTTAGTTCGATAAAACGGCTAATTAACGCGGTGTTTACAATCGTCATTCAAGAGTTAATCCCTAGGTCATTACCATCATTACCCGCGGGGCAGAGGAAGTTCACTGACAAAAAATTCCCCGCAGTCCAACCCAGATGTACAGTTTAATTGTAGGGTTTGTGGAGGTGGGCGAAACGCTTGGGGAAGCTATGCATCGTGAAACTCTCGAGAAAGGGGCTTCAGGTCAAAAACATTCAATATCGGGCATCCAGCCATGACCTATTCTGAGCAACCTGATGAGGGCAGTTATAGCTGAATATCATGCTGGTGACAGGCGAAATGTCAAATACAGGAGAATGAACTGAGTGAGGCTCGGTAAGCTGCGTTAATCCGGCATCCTGAATTTTATGCTCTGCTCTTCACACTTTTTTCACTTCAGTTGCACTATCTTAATAATAGAATCAATTAAGGCTCAAAAATGAATACTCTATTAAAGTCAATTGCGGGTACGGCACTGGCAATCATCAGCTTAAGCTTATCTGTCACTGCTCAGGCAGAAACAACTGCACCCCAAGCGGTAGATAAAGTCGATATTCAACAGTATGCAGGTAAGTGGTATGAAATTGCCCATTTACCGATGTATTTTCAACGTAAGTGTGTTGCCGATATTACAGCTCAATACAGTGTAAACGCTGATAAAACGATGGGTGTATTAAATAGCTGCCGTACTGCAGATGGTGAAATGATCCGTTCCGAAGGTGTTGCCTATCCGCAGAATGAAGGCAATAGCAAACTTAAGGTGAGCTTTTTACCTAAAGGTCTAAGATGGTTGCCATTTACTAAAGGTCATTATTGGGTATTACGCA
Source organism: Acinetobacter sp. ANC 3781 (assembly GCF_004331285.1). Taxonomy (GTDB): domain Bacteria; phylum Pseudomonadota; class Gammaproteobacteria; order Pseudomonadales; family Moraxellaceae; genus Acinetobacter. Next base: position 13,248 of record NZ_SJOH01000029.1, on the reverse strand, counting down.
TTGACCCTGACTATAAGGTTGCACTGGTGGGTGGGCCAAGCGACAAATACTTATGGATCTTGTCTCGTGAGCCTCAGATAGAGGAGGCAACTTATCAATCTTATCTGCAAACAGCACAACAGTATGGCTATGACATCAGCAAGTTAGTCAAAATGCCGCATTAATCGAAAAGCCCTTTGCCGAACTGCTAATCTCTCCTTTCACAGTTCGGCTTTTTTTATTCTGCTTCACATAAAATTGATATCAATGCGATTAAACTCCTTGAAAGAAAATAGAATATTTTACTATTAGGATAAATCCATGTTGAACAGTCTGATGCGATGGGTTGATAGTTGGTCTATGTCTGTGCAGGCAGAAACGATTACGGCTGAAAGTACTCAAATCCAGTGGTTTCGCATCTTGCCGTTTATTCTGTTGCACCTTGCTTGCTTAGCGGGGTTTTGGGTCGGGGTATCCTGGTTTGCAATTGGTTTTATGCTGGTCTTTTACCTGATTCGCATGTTTTCAATTACTGCATTTTTTCATCGATATTTGTCGCATAAGACCTTTCAGACTTCACGTGTGATGCAATTTATTTTTGTATTACTTGGCACAATGAGTGCACAGCGTGGACCGCTATGGTGGGCAGCACATCACCGTTACCATCACCGTTATACTGACACCATCCAAGACCCACATTCATCCACACATGGGTTTTGGTACAGTCATGTGGGCTGGTTTCTGAATGAATATAACTTTGCTACACGTAAAGAAGTGATTAAAGATTGGCTCAAATATCCTGAACTGATCTGGCTGGACCGTTTTAGTCTGCTTGTGGTGCTGCTCACTGCGAGTGGCATTTATACGCTGGGAGAATGGCTTGCTCTGAGCTATCCTCAACTGGGCACGTCGGGTCTACAGCTGCTGGTATGGGGGTTTGTGATATCCACCGTTTTACTGACGCATGCCACCTTATGTATTAATTCACTGGCCCATCACTATGGCAGCCGTGACTTCGAGACAGAGGATCAAAGCCGAAATAATTTATTTTTGTCTATTATTACCTTAGGTGAAGGTTGGCACAACAATCATCATTATTATGCCGGCAGTACCCGTCAGGGTTTCTACTGGTGGCAAATTGATATGACCTATTACATTTTAAAAATCATGTCTTGGTTCGGACTGGTCTGGGGTTTGAAACCGATTCCATCACGTGTGTATGAGATCAGCAAAATTGCGCAAGCCAGAAAACAGAAAAAAGCAGCAAAGAAAGGCGCTCAAAATATTCAATCTGGGGAATCATGATGAAAATTGCAATTATTGGCTCAGGCATTTCTGGGCTGTATGCCGCGTGGAAACTAGGCAAAGTGCATGAAGTTACCATATTTGAAAAGAACAATTATTTTGGTGGGCATACCGATACCCATCAGCTCAATATAGATGGAGAGCAAGTCGCAGTTGATAGTGGTTTTATTGTCTTTAATGAACATAACTATCCATTGTTTTGTGCAATGCTGAAAGAGCTCGGCATACCCTCACAAAGTAGTGATATGGGCTTTTCCGTCAACAATCAGGTCACAGGGCTGCAATACAATCCTTCCAAAAAATTCTCTTTACTGCGACGACCACAAAACTTCCTGAAATCTGACTTTCGCACGATGCTGTCCGATCTGTTCAGGTTCTATGCAGCCAATAAAGATCTGAATGTTGAACAAATCGATGTAGGGCTCAGTATTGATGAATATTTAAATCAACATGCTTATTCGGAGGCTTTTCGTCAGGAGCATCTCTACCCGATGTGCGGTGCGCTGTGGTCTTGTCCGGTCGAGCAGGCTGGGCAGATTCCGTATAAATTTGTGGTGAGTTTTTTTCAGCATCATCGCATGTTGCAACTCAAGGAGCGTCCATTATGGCAAACCGTGAAAGGCGGTTCAGCATGCTATGTTCGTGCGATCCAGAAGCAGGCCAACAACATTAGCTTCCGAAAGACCGGGGTTGAATCTGTAGCACGTACCGCACATGATATCTTGATTGAAACCAAGCAGGGCGTAGAACGCTTTGACTGGGTGGTCTTTGCCAGCCATGCCGATGATAGCCTGAAGTTACTCAAAGACCCTTCCACACGGGAACAGGAGGTATTAGGTAATTTTCGTTATCAGGCTAACCGTATGGTGGTGCACTCGGATATCAGCATTATGCCAAAATCCATACATCAGTGGGCAAGCTGGCATGTACACGTCACCCCGAGTCAGGCATCCGAGCACACGCCGTTCCAGAACAGTGGTATTCATTATGGCTTTAGTTACTGGATGAATAAGCTGCAAAACCTCAACTGCAACACTCAAATCTTGGCCACACTCAATCCAAATTTTGCCATTGATCCGAAAAAGATATGGGTAGAACGACATTACCGTCATCCGGTATTTGATGCTAAAGCCATTGAGGCGCAAAGCCATTGGGCCGAGGTAAATGGTCAAAATCGCACCTCCTACTGCGGAGCTTACTGGGGGTGGGGCTTCCATGAAGATGGGGCTCGCAGTGCCTCATGGGTTGTGGATCATTTGCTGAAAAAGGCTGGCCAAGCCGCTTAGGAGAGTCAGATGCGTATGTATCCACTGGCTGTTGCTTCTGCACAGATTCGGCATCGCCGTTATTTACCCAAAGCGCATGAGTTTAGCGCACAACTGACTTACTTATGGTTTGATCCTGATCAAATTAAAACCTTTACCCAAAAATCCTGGCTTTGGTCCTCTAGCCGCTGGAATTTTCTGACTCTGGATGAGCGGGATTTTCTGGACATGGAATGTGGCTCGATTCGGCAGAAAATTTCCCGTCTGCTGATCAAACAAGAAAACTATCGATTAACCCATGCCGATGCCGTAAGGGTCTTAGCTTTACCGCGCACACTCGGTTTTCGCTTTAATTCGGTAGTGTTTTACCTGGTCTTTGATGCGACCGAGCAGCCCGTGTTTGTGCTCAGTGAAATTACCAATACACCGTGGAATGAACGTAAAATCTATATCCATGATTGCAGAAAAAATGCAGTGGTACATGCACCGTATCGAACTTATCAGTTCGACTTTCAAAAAGATTTTCATGTATCGCCGTTTATGCCAATGGCGTTGGATTACCACTGGCACTTCAGCTTTTCTGATCAGCAGAATGTAATTCATATGCAGTTATTTGAGCAAAATGTACTGCAATTTGATGCAACCATGAGTTTTAGCCTGCAGAAGATCACAGTTCCTTCACAGCAGCATCGTTATGCTGTATTTAAGGTCTTCGAACCCTTCAAGATGGTCATGGGAATCTACCTTAACGCCTTTCGTTTATGGAAGAAAAAAATTCCGTTTTACCCAAATCCTAAAAAAGATAAAGGAAATACATTGCTATGAAAACATTGTTAATGGGAGAGCTGAGCACATTACCTGTGGTACTGCGCCATTTACTGAAATTACAGCATGGTCAGCTGATCTTTAAAGGGGTCTGGAACGGAATAGTTGGGGAAAGCAGTGACTTGCATGCAGTGATTCAGGTACATGACACACGTCTCATGGATTTACTGTTCAGAAATGGGGTTCTGGGTGCAGCGGAAGGCTTTATTCTGGGTTACTGGAGCAGTGATGATCTGGTAAAGGTGATCCAGATTTTGGCACGCAACCGCGATGTGCTGGACCGAATGAATCAGAATGCTGTGGTTAAGGCCAGCCAGTTCTTTTTAAAGACTTGGTATAAATCACGTAAAAACTCAATTGATGGCAGCCGTAAAAACATTGCCGAGCATTATGACTTGAGCAATGAGTTTTTTAAGCTGTTCCTTGATTCAAGCATGATGTATTCAAGTGCCGTGTTTAAAGAGCCAAGCATGAGTCTGGAACAAGCATCAGACTATAAAAAAGAGTTGATCTGCCAGAAACTGCAGCTTCAGCCGATGGATCATCTGGTTGAAATCGGCAGTGGCTGGGGTGGTTTTGCCATTTATGCCGCCCAGCATTATGGCTGTAAAGTCACCACCATCACCATATCCAAGGCCCAGTATGAAGAAGCTGTGGCCCGGGTGATAGCATCGGGACTGTCGCATCGGGTCGATGTACAGCTCAAAGACTATCGGCTGCTAGAAGGTAAATACGACAAACTGGTCTCGATTGAAATGATTGAAGCCGTGGGCGAACAGTATTTACCGACCTATTTTAATAAATGCCGTCAGCTGTTGAAACCGAATGGTTTGGCACTAATTCAAGCGATTACCATTGAAGATGCACGTTATGAAAAATCCCTAAATACCATCGACTATATTAAGCGTTATATTTTCCCGGGAAGTTTTATTCCGTGTATCAGTGTGATGACTCAGGTGGCATCAGCACAAAAACTGCGTCTAAAGCAGCTTGATGATATTGGGCAAAGCTATGCAGACACCTTGAGCTGCTGGCGTCAGCGTTTTCTAGCACAGCGGGATGAAGTATTGCAACTTGGCTTCGATGAAAAATTTATACGCATGTGGGATTTTTACCTGTGTTATTGCGAAGGTGGCTTTAGAGAAGGTGTCATCAGTGATGTACACCTGCTGTTTGAAGCCAGTGCTTACTGAGTACCAATAAAATAGGGGGATACTGAGATGCTGCTTAATTTATTTTTAGTCAATATTTTTATTATGCTATGCAGCTGGATACTGGTCACCTATAACAAGCGTGCGGGACTGGTCGACGTTAGCTGGAGCTTTAGTATTGCACTGAATGTGATTGTAGCGGCTTGGGTAGTGGAAGATGCTCCTGTGCTGGTACGGGTGTTTCTGGGACTGGCAAGTAGTATCTGGTTTTTAAGACTGAGCTGGCATCTGCTGCGTCGTTATGCCAATGAAACCAAAGAAGATACCCGTTACGCCAATATGCGCCGAACTCTGGGAGAGTATCAGCATTTGGGATTTTTGGCATTTTTCATCTTCCAGGCAGGTCTAGTGCTGCTGTTTTCCTATCCCATGCTGGAACTGCTGAGTATTCCAGCACAGCAGTGGAATGGATGGACTGTCCCTGCCGTTGCACTGGCTGCGACAATCATGCTGGTGGCATTGATCGGTGAGACGACTGCCGACCAGCAACTGTATCGTTTTAAGCTTGATCCGCATAATCAAGGTAAAACGATGGATCGGGGTTTATGGAAATATTCACGTCATCCCAATTATTTTTTTGAATGGCTGCACTGGTTTGCCTATCCAATCTTAGGCTTGGCAGCAGGACTGTACGGACTTTGGGTTTATCCGATTTTGATGTGGCTGTTTTTGTACTACATCACCGGTATCCCATTTAGTGAACAGCAAGCCCTAGCGCACCGTGGCGACAACTACAAAGATTATCAAAGACGAACCTCAATGTTTATTCCGTGGCAACCCAAAAAGTAGGTACACAGATGGATTTTATGATTCAACCCACCCTAAAACTGATTGAAAGTGGCAAAGTGCCCGATCAGGCGATTCGAGCAGCGATCCGTCATTTAAGTAAAAAGCGCTTGGCACAAGAAGGGCGTTTTGATCCGGCTCTGGCGGCACAGCGCTACATGGATGTGTTGCAGATGCTTCAACACAGTGACATTGCGATTGAAACGGAGAAAGCCAATGAGCAGCATTATGAGCTACCGACTGAATTTTTTCAGGCGGTACTCGGGAAGCGTTTAAAATATAGCGCAAGTTTATTTAACAGCAATAAAACCACGCTTGATCAAGCTGAAGAATTGGCTCTGGCAAGCTATTGTGAGCGGGCTCAATTACAAGATGGGCAGGATATTCTTGAAATTGGCTGTGGCTGGGGCTCCTTAAGTCTGTGGATGGCAGAGCACTATCCAAACGCAAATATTATTGTCGTGTCTAACTCGGCCACACAACGCGTATATATTCAGGAACAGGCACGGTTAAAACAATTTGATAATCTGAGTGTGATCACCTGTGATGTAAATGTACTTGAGTTGGCCGCTGAATCTTTTGACCGGGTGGTTTCTGTTGAAATGTTCGAGCATGTGCGTAACTATCAGAAGCTGTTTGAGAAAATTAGCACATGGCTAAAACCAGAAGGCTTACTGTGGTGTCATATTTTCTGTCATCGTTTCCTGCATTATCCATTCGAAGTCAAGAATGAGTTTGACTGGATGTCGAAGTATTTCTTCAGTGGCGGGTTAATGCCGGCGGCATCGACATTCTTGCATTTCCAGGATCATTTACAATTAGAACAGCATTGGCAATGGTCAGGTACGGCTTATGAGCGTACTGCAAATGCCTGGCTTGAAAATATGGACCGCAACGTAAATACGCTAAAACCTGTATTTGAAAAAACCTATGGCAAAGACGCGGCTGCCTGGTGGCAACGCTGGCGGATTTTCTTTATGGCTTGTGCTGAATTATTTGGCTATGAAAAAGGCCAGGAGTGGGTCATTGGACACTTCTTGTTTAACAAGAAAGTCCTATGATACTTTCATAGCATTTAAATTAAAGATCAAGTAAGAGATGAGTTTATGTTTAAGCTGTTTCGAGACAAACGTGCTCATCCCTTAGGTGAGGTATTTAATCGTTATTATTGGTTGCAAATCGGTCTAATCGCCATGTCAGTTGTCATTGGCATTGGCTGTAGTGCCTGGGTCATTAAGGGCACTTTACTGAAAACCGCACTCGAACAGGAAATGTCACATTATTGGGAGCGTTTGGAACGTGATCCAAATGCAGAGCTTCCCGATACCAAGAATCTGTATGGCTATCGCTGGGATAGTAAAGCACCCGCGAAATTGCAAAATATGCAACTGCATGAAGGCGTAAGTCGTCATTTTATCGATGGTAAGGAGCGTATGACAGTCTATGGCGAGCGCAATGGACAACATGTGTTTCTGGTTTTTGGTGAGAGTAATGTTAATAAACTGATCTGGCTGTTTGGACTTGCCCCCTTAATGGTGAGTCTATTTGTCTTGTACAGCCTGCTGTGGTGGTGGAACCGTCGTGCGCGGCGCTATTTTTCTCCGATTACCCGTCTGGCGAATGCACTGGAAAATATTGACTGGGAACATCAGAGCAAAGAAGCTTCGCCGTTTCAGGACATTAACACCGATGCCAATATGGAAGCAGAGTATCTTAAACAGGCGCTGGAAAAATATCATCAGGTGTTGAGTGAATTTATTAACCGTGAACGTGAGTTTACCGGTGATGTCAGTCATGAGCTCAGAACGCCATTAACCATCTTAAAAGGCAATGTACAGCTGTGTCAGACCCGTTATGGTGACAATAAATCCTTTACCCGCTTGCAAAATACCATCGAAGACATGCAGCTTTTGGTCGATACCTTATTGGCCATCGCACGTAACACCACCAATACCTTAACTGCTGAAAATACTATGTTGTCGAATCTGCTGGATGAACTGGTGCAAGATTTAAACAGTGTCAGTCATGCTAAAGGTATACAGATTGATTTGCAAAAAGACCTAGATGAGCAAACCCGTAAAATCTATCCATCCATGACCAAAATGGTATTTAGTAATATTCTACGTAATGCGTTGAACTATTCTCAAGGTTCCGAAATTGATGTGGTTTTACAAAAAAACAAGGTACTCATTGCGGACAATGGTATCGGGATTCATTTACCCAACGATGCCAAAGTACAAGAGCTCTCAAATCGTCAGTTACAACTGCAGGTGAAAGGGCATGGTATTGGCCTGCAATTGGTGCAAAAGCTCTGTACGCAATTGGGCTGGCGTGTGGAATTATTTGACCGTCAGTACTATATCAGCACCCATCAGGATGTGAATTTAAGTTCGACCACAGGTTTAATTGTGGTCGTCTATTTGAACTAGGCCGACTAAGGTTCTAATGAAATTTTGAGGCCCACACCGGAAACCGTATGAATGAGTTTTTGTTCAAACGGTTTGTCGACTGTTTTGCGCAAGTTATAAATATGACTGCGCAGCGCATCACTTTCAGGCTCTTCATCGCCCCAAAGCTCCATCATGATTTCCTGTTTGGTCATGACCTTGGGGGAATTACGCATCAGAAGTTTGAGTAATTTAAACTGAATGGGAGGCAATTCAATGACTTGACCGGAACGGCTTAAATGCTGACGCGCAGGATCTAAAACCAAATCATGAATTTTGATCTGACTATTTGATACTTCGCCAAGTGAGCGTTTAATCAAGGCTCGAACACGCATCACCAATTCATTAAAGTCAAAAGGCTTGACCAGATAATCATCTGTGCCTGATTTAAAGCCTTTGAGCTTATCATCCAAAGTATCACGTGCGGTCAACATCAGTACGGGAATGTCCATACCTTGCTGGTTACGTAGCCACTCGCACAGCTCATAACCCGAGCCATCCGGCAGATTAATGTCCAGAAGTAGCACATGATAGGGACGCTGCTTAAGTAAATGACGTGCGGCATCTAAATTCCGGGCATGATCGACCACGAAGTCATGCTCTTCTAGGAACTCGCACAAGGTTGAGGCAAGTTCATAGTGATCTTCAACCATAAGCACAAAATGTTTAGACATAACCATGGCTTCTTAAATTAATTTAACAGTTGTTGCTTCAACTTAGCACTAAATGGAACGTTACCGAGCCAAATATTAAAATATTGCTGGGCTTGAGCATCTTGAATACGCCCGAGCACTCGCTGATTCAGAGAAAGTATTAATGTTTTGCTCGAATGCACATAACTAAGGCGATAAAGATCGCCTTGTTTGACTGGTCGATATAACGCCGTCACTTGATGCAAAGCCGAGCTTTCATTATAGCCATTGATGTTCTTTTTTAAAAAATGTGTTGCTGCACGTTTAAACGCCCATTCCGGAATATTTTGACTATAGGCGAAATCCATTTGCATGCTTTGGCCTTGCCAGGATTGGGCACAGTTTTCTGCATAATAGTTGGCTGTGCCGACCTGCTTTTGTCCGACCAATAATTCGCCTGTACTACATTTCAGCAGTTTATTGGCAGAAGCCAGTGGACTGATGGCACATGTCATTAACACGCTCAAACTTAAGGTGATTTTTTGAATGGCAGTACCCATGAATAAGCACCTCCTACATAAGGTAATGCACGGTATAGACCATTCGCCGGATCCCAGAAGTCTTGCTGGAAAATAATTTTATTGTTGTCATTAACCTTTATTTCACTAATGCCATAAGAGGCCATAGAACGTGTGCTACCAAACATTTTAAAATCATAGGCCATATGCCAATGCACATAAGCAGAATCATTATAATGAGACGTATTTAATAGCTTTACGGTAACATTGCTAACGCGTTTATTCATACCTTTGAAGTGCTCAACCAAGTCACTACGCGATGAAAATTGTGACAAAGTATCATTAATAAACAGCTGGTCTGCATACAGAGAACTGGCTTTTTCTACAAATTCTGGCGTACCCAGAGTATTAAAGGTCGAGGTAAATCGCGTTCCAATCTCCAGGGCTTTGGCATCATCAAGTTTTACACCTTGGATGCTGGTGCGAGCCTGACTGTAGTCTGAGGAGTAGCTGGGAATACTTTTGCAGCCTGATATATACAGCAATGGCAGCGTAAGGGCTGCTGCTATCATTTTTTTAGCGTGTTTCATCATTCTGTCCATCTTCAATCTTATTTTGCTACTTTAGACAGGATGTCGTGAATAGAATGTGAAGATGAAACGCTGTTGATAGAAAATGAATACAGTAAACATTGTTAGATTCCAGTCATTTTTGCAACCTGATAGGGATGAGAAGATAGAGACTAGGTCTGTACAAGGCGGCAGAAGCTGCCTTGTATATATCTGTAAGGCTGAAATTAAAGGCACATTCGGCGTCTTTCCACTCTTTAGGCTTAATCATAAAAAGTAGCAAACTCTTCAACAGTAACACGTGGTGTATGTAATTGATTAACCACTTGAGTTTGGTCCGCATAACCTAGTGCAATAGCGCAAACCAATTCTTCATTTTCAGGAATACCCAGCACATTGGCAACAGTTTGATGAAATGGGTTCCATGCTGCTTGTGGACAGCTATCAATTCCACGTGCCTTGGCCGCTATCATGACATTTTGGATCATCATCGCAATATCCATTTTTGAGCCAGTTTCCAAGGTTGTACTTAAGGTAAAAAATATTCCTACCGGTGCATCAAATAACTGATAATTACGTAAATGCTGATGCTGCATTTTCTGCTGTTCACCTTTTTTAATATTCAGCAAACCGTAGAGCCCCCACCCATTTTCACGGCGACGTTCAATAAATGGCGATGTCCATTGTTCAGGATAATATTTAAACGTTTCTTGATGAAGAAGCGCAATTTCCGGCTTCTCAAAAATCTGACTTTGCGCTGTACAGACCTGCTCAATCAGTTCATCACGTTTTTTCCCCATCACCACATAAACTTTCCAAGGTTGAATATTGTTACCTGACGGTGCACGGCAGGCGACGTTTAAAATATCTTTGATAGTCTGTGTATCCAGTGGGGTATTTTTAAAAGCACGTACAGAATGCCTTGAGGTAATAGCTTGATCAACTAGGTTTTTTTGTTCTTGATGCATTTTGAATTCCTTTTTAGGGTTGAGATTGAGTATGTTTAAATTCATAGATCATTCTGGAACAAAAGTATTGGATTTAATCAATGACAGATTCCATTCTCGCTTCCAACCATCGGCATTATTTTTGAATAAAGTGTGCAGGACGTTTTTCTAGAAAAGCCTGTATGCCTTCTGCTGCATCGACTGTCTGGCTGACATTGACAAATAATTCGGCTTCTAAAGCCAAACCCGCCTGAATATCCAGTTCAGATGCTGCTTGAACAGCTTGCATTGCATATTGAATCGCAGCAGGAAATTGCAACCCGAATTCATCCAAATATTGACGACCGGTTTGAATGGGGTCACTTAAGTCTAGAATGCGGTTAATCAGTCCAATATGAAGGGCTTCTTCTGCCGTAATAATTTTTCCACTGATAATTAACTCCAGTGCCTTGGTCTGCCCCACTAGGCGAGGCAAGCGCTGGGTACCGCCATATCCGGGAATCAGGCCAAGCTTAATTTCAGGTAATCCCAGGCGTGCATTTGGGCTGCAAATTCGGAAGGTACATGCCATAGCCAATTCTAACCCTCCGCCTAAAACCGCACCATTGATACAGGCAAGCGTAGGAAATTTTAACTGATTAATTTGCTCAAATAAGTTTTGGCCGATTTGTATGGTCTTTAAATGCGCTGCCGGAGTTTTATTTTGCAGTTCGGTAATATCGGCACCTGCGCAAAATGCTTTATGACCATCACCTGTAAAAATCGCAGCGCGTAAGTTAAGAGAAGAAATTTCGGCGATAAATTCTTGCAGTTTGGCAATCATGTCTGCATTCAATGCATTTCTTGCTTCCGGCCGCTTTAATGTAATGATCGCGATATTGTCTTGGTATTTTAATTCTGCACTCATGCGCCACTTCCTTGCTTCAATGGATTTTAAAGAATAAATTCTATTTAAATTATGTCAATACATATATTTATTTTAAAAAAAAATACACTTAAACACATGTGTTTATATTATTTAAATAAATATATATGTAAATATATTGACATAAAATGAGCATTAAATTAATCTGTTAAAAGCTTGTGAAAAGCAAAAAAAAGAGTGCTAAGAACTTTAGATTTAGCTCATCAAACGAAAGATCATATCGCGATTTAAAACAATGAAAAGCGAATTTGAAATTTGTTGAATCAGAAGAATTAAAATGGACAAGGAGTAGAGTTATGCAGCATATTGATATGCAAAAAATAGCAAGTGAAGCAAAGTTTAACCGTTTCCATGCCAAAGTACTGATCTGGTGTTTAGTGATTATTATTTTAGATGGTTATGACATTGCAGTTTCTGGCGCAGCCTTACCTTCAATTATGGAACAAATGGGAGTAAGTGCTTCAACTGCTGGGTTTATGATGAGTTCTGCACTATTTGGAATGATGTTCGGTGCAATGTTTTTTGGTGGTTTGGCGGATAAAATTGGTCGTCGCTTAACCATTGTAATCTGTGTTTTTTTATTTAGTGTTTTCACTGCGGTCGCGGGTTTAGCTGAAGACCCTGTGACTTTTAGTATTATCCGTTTTATTGCAGGTTTAGGAATTGGCGGGGTAATGCCAAATGTCGTTGCACAAATGACCGAGTATTCCCCTAAAAAAATACGCACTGTAATGACTTCGTTAATGTTTTCAGGTTATGCGGTCGGGGGTATTTTAGCAGCAGTTTTAGGTAAACAGTTTATTGTCGAGTTTGGTTGGCAAATTGTCTTTTATGCTGCGGCTATTCCAGTCGTTTTAATTCCCTTTATCTGGAAGTCAATGCCAGAGTCACTCAGCTATCTAACTAAAAAGAATAAAGAAAGCGAATTGAGACGTGTGGTAACACAGATCGCGCCTGATCTTCAAATCGATAGTGACGCAAAATTTGTGAATGAGGCCAATATAAACAGTGCTAAGCCCTCTATTGGACTGTTATTTAGTGATGGACGTGCCTTTAGTACGCTGATGTTCTGGGTCGCATTTTTTACCTGTTTATTCATGGTCTACGCCTTAAGTACCTGGTTAACCAAATTGATGGCAATGTCCGGTTACTCCCTTGGTTCAGCTCTTACTTTTGTGATCGCTTTGAATGTGGGTGCAATTGTTGGAGCGATAGGTGGCGGGTGGCTGGCAGACCGTTTTCACATTAAGTGGGTTCTGGTCATCATGTATAGCTTAGGAAGCGTATTTCTGTATTTAATGACGTTGCCAATGTCGGTCAATATGCTGTATTTCACCATTGCTATCGTAGGGGCATGTACCACAGGTGCACAAATTGTTGCCTATTCCTATTGTGGACAATTTTATCCAAGCATTATTCGTTCAACAGGAATTGGCATGGCGTCGGGTGTGGGACGTTTGGGAGCAATCGGAGCACCGTTATTAATTGGTTTGATTGTGTCGCTAAATTTACCTATTCAACAAAATTTTATGGTAATTGCTTTGGCAGGTTTAATTGGTGCTGTGGCTTTATCCCTGATTAATCATAGACGTGCAGATATGGCACACGTACAGAGTGAAACCAATATTAATTTAAAAGTTGAGGAAGCATAAAATGAAAGCAGTGGTTGCTGTAAAACGTGTGGTTGATGCCAACGTTAAAGTTCGCGTTAAACCGGACAATAGTGGGGTAGACCTGACTAACGTTAAAATGTCGATCAACCCATTCTGTGAAATCGCAGTGGAAGAAGCGGTTCGTTTAAAAGAAAAAGGAACAGTTTCAGAAATCGTTGTGGTTTCT
>NZ_SJOH01000028.1 GCF_004331285.1 Acinetobacter sp. ANC 3781 | reverse complement strand
TTGGGGGCTGTTCTGAATCATATCCAACAGCAGCATGAAGAACTGGAACAACAAAACAAACGCAATCGTTCTCAAAAGATGCCAAGCAGACGTGCACAGAAAACAGCAATTCAACAGCGAAATCTGAATCCTGTGCTTGACTTGGAAATGTCCATATAGGACATTTCTATTTGGTTATTAGGTAGGACATTTCTACTTGGGAATAACAGAAAAAACTAGTCCAATATAACTGGCATTTTAGTGTCACATATAAATTTAAAACCGTTCCTAAAATAATGTTTTACAGCTTCTAAAATATTCATTGTAGGTTCAGATTTTGGCTGCCATAACCTGATTTTGGGCTGTAGTCTATTTTGACAAATTGTTATTAAATTTCTTGAATCTAGAAAAGAAGAAACTAAGTTGTCAAAATCTCTTAATTGATTTCATTTAATATAATTAACAAGTGCCTAAAAAATTGTCGCTATTCACCAAGGTATATGTCTGGCCTATGATGGTTTGTATCACTTGTATTAGTCTCTATATAAACATACAGATATTGTATATGAGGTTCATCACAACTTTGTTATATTATTTAAGTGAGATTGGTACTCAATCTTTGGATCTAATTTAAAGAATTTCAGTTGAGAATCTATCAAATATGAGTCATACCACTCAAGGATGGGATACTAGATGAGTCAGACAGCGAATTATTTGGATACTCAATCTATTTTTAATTTAATCGGGCAGCATGCCGACTTAACAGTCATCTTTGATACGGTCAGTCAATGGTTAGAAGCACGGATACCAGCGTCAATGGTATCCATTATGTTGTACTCAGAAGCTGAACAAACTTTAAATCTGATCAGTGGTAAACAACATTTTTCTGATCGTTATAAAGAAGCGATGAAGGATTTAAAAATAGGACCCGATGTGGGTGCATGTGGTGCCGCAGCTTTTTATCGAAAATTAATTATTTGTGAAAATTTAGCTACCCACCCAAACTGGTCTTCTTTTTTGCAGTTTATGCAGCAAGATCAACTCAATGCCTGTTGGTCGACACCTATTATTAATGCAAACGGAAAACTATATGGTACTTTTGGAACTTATTATTCCTCCTCTAAAATTCCGACCAAGATTGAAATTAAATTACTTCGTCATGCTGCATCACTCATTGCCTTAAGCATAGATTTAAATCAAGAACGTCAACATACTCTCGCATTGAATGATAAATATCGTTCTTTCTTTACTTATCATCCGGATACCATTTTTGAACATGATTTAAATGGGATTATTGTTGATAGCAATTTAGCCTCTAAAGAGTTGACCAAATTTAGTCTAGAACAAAGTAAAGGTTTACATTTTTCCCAGTTGGTTTGTCCTGAATATCTGGCGATAACACAAAGTGCTTTTCGGCAAGCTGTACAAGGTGCAGGACAACATCTTGAAATACAGGCGGTGAATAGTTTAGGAGAGAACTACTGGGTAGATCTGACTTATTTACCGATTAAACAGGCTCAACAGGTGGTTGGCATATTTAGTATCGCACGTAATATTACCGATCGGCGGGTAAGCGAAGAGTTGCTACATCTTCTTAAGCGCAGCGTGGATGCTAATCCTCATGGAATAATATTAACCGGAGCATCCGATGATCAGGCTATTGAGTATGTTAATCCTGCTTTCGAAAGTCTAACGGGTTATACAAAAGAAGAAATTTTGGGGAAAAATTGTCGTTTTTTACAAGGCGCCGATACCGATCCTGAAACGCTAAATAAAATCCGGGATGCGATTCAGCATCAGCAAGAAATTCAGGTCACCATCAAAAATTACCGCAAAAATGGCAGTTGGTTCTGGAATCAGCTGGTACTGGCTCCTGTGTTTGATGAGCAACAACGCTGTAAGCATTTTATTGGAATTCAGCAAGATATTACCCAGCAACGAGCAAATATAGAATATATAGCGCATCAACAAAATCACGATAGTTTAACCGGCTTAATGAATCATCATGCTTTTGAAAAAGTACTTGATGTGGCTTTTTCCATACAACATGATCGTCCTCAATCTTTAATTATTATGTATGTCGACCTAGATGATTTCCAACCTTTAAATCAAAGCTTGGGACATGTAGTAGGTGATGAACTGCTTATTGCTGTAGCCAATCGTTTACGGCATATTATTCCAGAGGAGGATTTAGTCGCTCATTTTTCAGGAGATGAATTTGCTATCCTGCTGAATAGATGTGAGGACCTAAAACAAGTTATCATGATGGCCGAAAAAATATTAAAAGGCTTATCTGTGCCTTTTGATATTCAAGGCAACAAAGTCCATATTAGTGCCAGTATTGGCATTGCAGACGATGATCCTCAGGTAGAAAAATCTAAACAATTGCTCCATCATGCTATTCATGCCATGAGCGAAGCAAAAAAAGAAGGGGGAAATACTTGGCATTGGTATGCTTTTAACTCTACCCTTACCCCTAAAATTGATTATGTGCTAATGCGCCATGAATTAATGGTCGCGTTAGAGGAAAAACAGTTCAGACTGGTTTATCAGCCGATTGTTAATGCCAGTACCGGACAGCTTAAAAGTGTTGAAGCACTCATCCGTTGGCAGCATCCTGAGAAAGGGATTATTTCTCCCGCAGACTTTATTCCTTTTGCCGAAAGAACTGGCCAAATTGTAGTGATTGGTCAATGGGTTTTACAACAAGCATGCCTGGATATGGTCGATTGGAATAACAAGCATGGGACTCATCTCAGTGTAGCAGTCAATCTTTCTCCCTTGCAATTTAGACGTAGTGGTTTTTTGCAAGAACTCCAGCAAACACTAGCAGAAACCCAGCTACCGCCTCGGTTGTTAAAAGTTGAGGTCACTGAAAGCATGTTAATTGCGGGTGCGGACCGCTCATTGGAAATTTTAAAAACAGTCCGAGAACTGGGTGTAAGAGTTTCAGTGGATGATTTTGGAACTGGATATTCCAGTCTGAGTTATCTACGAACTTTACCTATTGACGAGATAAAACTTGATCGTAGTTTTATTGAATATTTACCTGAAAATGAAAAAGATGGCGCTATTGTTGCGGCAATTATTGTTATGGCGCATAAACTGGGATTACAAGTGATTGCTGAAGGCATAGAAACTCAAGCTCAAGCTCAGTTTCTAAGAGAACATGAATGTGACCATTTTCAAGGCTACTATTTTGCTAAACCTGCTCCCCTTACCGAGCTCAAGCTGAGTTATGAGTAACTTAAATTATTATAAAAATGCATACCGTTCTATTCTCTAATAACAAATACAGTTACGGCCACTATTTTTAGCTTGGTAAAGCTTATTATCTGCCATTTTAAAAACTTCGGTTACATCGTGTGAGTGTTTAGGCCAAAATGCGATTCCAATCGAGATTGTAATCGGACCGATAGAATTAATGTTGCTTGATTCGATTGTTTTTCTTAAACGTTCCGCAGCATTGTAAGCTACCTTAGGATCTGAAGTGGTCATTAACACAATAAACTCCTCTCCTCCTACCCGACAACAAATGTCTTCGTCCCTAAAATTATTTTTCATAAAACTGGCCAGGGTTTTTAAAACAACATCCCCCTGATTATGACCATAGCTATCATTAATATTCTTAAAAAAATCAATATCAATTGCAAGAACAGCAAAATCTCTTCTTAAACTCACCACTTCTTTTAAGAAGAGTTGCATACCGCGTCGATTATACAAACCCGTCAACGGATCAGTATTTACATGTTGACGCAATTCGGTAATCTTTTCACTGAACACTTGTGAACTGAGGAGCAAAGACGTTCTAAATTTTAATACTTCAAAATACCAGGGATCCACTTGTCTGATTTTGTCTTGAATGTCTGGCTGATTAAGCATGCTGGCCATTTTAGCCAAACTATTTAAAGGTGAAGAAATAAAGCGTGACAAGCGCCAGACAATAAAAAATATAAAAAAATAAAAAATAAAAATGCCGACTGAAACTTTCAAAAGAATAGTATTGGCCTGTTTTAACAACTCTTCGGTCGGCTGCTGGGAAACTACAATCCAGTTCACACTCGGAATATATGCAAAACCTGCCAGATTTTCGACCCCACGACTATTGATTAAGCGGATATTCCCCATCCGGGTACGCACCATATAGTCTAGACCATTATTATTAATAATTTTTTCCCCAATTCTTGTCCGATCAGGGTGAAAAATAATTCGATTATCCTGATCAATCACATACATATAACTTTTTTTAAAGTCATACTCAGTGGAAAGCATGTGCTGAATCAGATTATTCTTTTGTAAATAAATCGTACCGCCAATCATGCCCTGGTAATTTTTATTTTGGTCATAAATAGGTTGAGAGAGGAGTACCACGAGATTATGTTTAACTGACCAATAAGGCGGAGAAATATAAGTTGTTTTATGCTTTAAGGATTCAGTAATTCCCACTGTCTTATATAAAATCTGGGTACTTAGATTCAAACTTTGCGGTGCAAAAGAGACGATTCTTCTTTGCTTATCAACAATTAATAGACTATTAAATTTGTGGGATTGATTTTTAAGCCGCTTTGCTTCTTCTTGGGTTAATTGGCGATTAGAAAAACTCTGTCCTAACAGGTCAGCACTATACTTTAACTCTTGGAGCATATCATCGAAATGCTGATCTGCGCTGGTGGCAACCTTTGAGGCATACTTTTCATTGACTGAGAGCGAGTTCTGAATGAGTTGATCTTTAATCACATAATTGAGAATACATATAGAAACAATAAACAAGCACGAAACACTGACAATAGTCGAAATCAGGATCAGCTTACGCAGATTTAATTTAAGGGCCAGGAGAATCTGTTTCAAAAACGCAGTCTCGTATTATTGTGTCCATGTTTACACTTTATAACATATTTGCAAAATGAGTTAATAAATTCATTTGTAATAAACTTAATTATTTATGTTTTTAATCACAAAAATATGAAAGTATTCATTACAATACTTAAAGAGAGGCTGATTCATCTGCTTTAGATTTTTAAATCTTAACCCTTTATTTCAATGCAATTTATATAACGATTCTAGACCACCATCTTATTTCATGTTCACTCAGCAGCTAAAATGAATGATGCTTTATTAAAAAAACCGAGCTATTTGTATAACTCGGTTTAATCTTAAAAAACAATCTATCTATAGTAACTTAAAGCGGTATTTACATCGAATCAGAATGTCACCCGCTTATAAGCACGGTAGGTTGGCTTCCAGAAATTTGCCTCGATTGCTTGAGTTAACAACTCATCAGAAATTACCGGTGCAACACCAGCCTCCATCGCTGCTTTAGCCACTTTGAAGGCAATAATTTTAGAAACCTGTTGTATTTCATTCAAATCAGGCAATAAATCCGCTTCTGGATTTTGTAACATAGGTGAACATGCGGCCAAGGTATTACTCGATGCTATTAGCATACTGTCGGTTACTCGAGTTGCACCTGAAGCAATTACCCCCAAACCAATACCAGGAAAAATATAAGAGTTATTACATTGCGAAATGTTGTAAATCTTGCCCTGATAATTTACAGGCGCAAATGGACTGCCGGTCGCAATGAGGGCTCTGCCTTCGGTCCATTGCAAAATATCTGCTGGCACAGCTTCAACTTGTGAAGTCGGATTGGATAGTGGCAAGACAATCGGACGTTCACAATTGGCAGCGAGCGTCTTAATGATCTCTTCAGTGAATAAACCGGATTGACCAGATACACCGATCAACACCGTTGGTTTGGCATTGTGTACCACATCCAATAAAGAGATGATTTCCTCTGCATTGCCCCAATGTGCCACATTTTCAGGTTTTTGCGCAAGCCTGCGTTGGAAGTCAAGCAAATTTGGCTGATTTTCAGTGATCAATCCAAAACGGTCAACCATATAAACCCGAGCACGCGCTTGGGCATCGATTAGACCTTCAGTCACCATTTGCGCCACGATTTGTTCCGCGATTCCACAACCCGCTGACCCTGCCCCCAAGAAAGCAATCGTCTGATCTTTTAGTTGTTTCCCTGCGGCATGCGAGGCTGCAATCAAACTGCCTACAGACACAGCAGCCGTACCTTGAATATCATCATTAAAACAACAGATTTGATCACGATATTTACTTAACAAAGGCATCGCATTTTTTTGGGCAAAATCTTCAAACTGAATCAGGGCTTTTGGCCAGCGGCGCTGAATGGCTGCAATCACATGGTCAACAAATTCATAATATTCATCGCCACTGATACGCGGTTGATTCCAACCCATATAAATAGGATCATTCAGTAACTGCTGATTATTGGTTCCGACATCTAAAGTAATCGGCAAGGTATAAGCCGGGCTTATTCCTCCACAGGCGGTATATAAAGACAGTTTTCCTATCGGAATGCCCATCCCGCCAATTCCTTGATCCCCCAAACCTAAAATACGTTCACCGTCAGTAATCACAATGACTTTGACATTCTTTTTATTCACGTTCTGTAAAATGTCATCAATATGTGCTCGGTCGGGATAAGAAATAAAAATCCCGCGATGCCGACGATAAATATCGGAAAAACGCTGACACGCTTCTCCTACTGTAGGTGTATAAATAATCGGCATCATTTCACTTAAATGATGTTCAATTAAATGATAAAACAGGGTTTCATTGGTGTCTTGAATATTACGCAGATAAATGTGCTTATTAATATCATCATTAAAAGCACAATACTGTTGATAGGAACGCTGGCTCTGCTCCTCAATGCTTTCAATTACATGAGGAATGAGGCCATATAAATTAAATTGACTACGTTCTTGTTCAGTAAATGCAGAGCCTTTGTTTAACAAGGGCAGTTCTAAAAGGGTATTACCCGCATAAGGAATATATAAAGGGTGCTTTTGAGCCAAATTCTCAGTTGTCATTTCCAATCTCATTTTCACGTATTGTCGATGGGATGCAAATAACAAATCCCATCTGACTAAAGTCTAGCTTAGCTCTATTTGCTAATGATTTGATATTTATAAGCGTGATAGCAATTTACAATTGATTTTATCAGTGAATAAAAAATAGGGCGTGAATAGACTTAAGTTGATAAACCCACTCACTTTACCCTATGCCTGATCCTAAACTGCGCTCTTCCTGTCAATCTCGGCGATGAGATATCAACAAAAGTTAAACATTCTCTTAAAGTAAACATAAGCTGTCTGCTCATGTTTATAAATAATGGGCAGACTAACGCTAATTTTCTACTCTTCTAAAAGACTTCTTAACATCCAAGCTGTCTTTTCATGCACATCAAGTCGCTGTGTTAACATATCTGCAGTGGGTTGATCATTTGCTTTTTCCACAATTGAAAAAATTCCTCTGGCGGTGCGTGCGACAGTTTCATGCGCATTGACTAAAAGCTTGACCATTTCTTGGGCTTTGGGTACACCCTCGACCTCTTTAATTGCGGTTAAAGACGCAAATTCTTTATAGGTTCCTGGAGCAGGAAATCCTAATGCACGAATTCTCTCTGCAATAACATCTAATGCATTCCATTGTTCAGTATATTGCGTCATAAACATAATGTGTAGACTGTTAAACTGAGGACCCGTCACATTCCAATGAAAATTATGTGTCATTAGATATAAGGTATAACTATCTGCGAGTAAGCGTGAAAGATCTTTGACAATTTGAGCACGATTCTCTTTAGAAATTCCAATATCTATCTCGCTTAGATTCACTTCTTGCTTAATCTTTCCCATTTTATAACTCCTGATAAATTTTTAATTTACATTTTTCCAGACCTGGGACAGCGATTCTTACTACTTGACGCGTCTGCCCTAGCAACAGCATGCACCTAAAAAAATTTAATTCCTTCGATAAAGTCTAGCCACTGCCTCTATATCCATCCTCTTATAGATAAATCGACTCTACTTTTAAAATCCGTAAAAAATTTGGTCGGTATCCCTACCATACCCTGTGCGTTCTCGCTTTTATAGGTGAGCATTGTTTTTAATACTGACCAATCATCCCTCATATGGCTTTGGTTGTTTTGCTTTTAAATAATGTTTTAGGAATTTAATTTATTAAGGTTCAATATTTTCTCCAGTCGGTTAACTATAAAAAAGCTGCTCTTTTCACTTAGTCTATAAATTTTTTTAGAAAAAATATGCTTCTTTATTTGGAGATTTAGCAAAAGATAAAGATTGAATTGTTTTGATTAAACCAGGTAGTAAGTAATGATAAGTTTTTTAGTCACGGGTTTAGTAATACCTAGGACACCACAGTGAACGTGAATGAAATAATGGTTTTTCTGGTTGAAAATATTCTTAAGGGAAATGGGATAACTCTTCCAAAGAGGATTATTGGCAAATGCACGTTGAAAGGGATAGATTGCCCGCGACTGAGCAAAATCCACTTTTTTTGAAGAAATAGTCCTATTACTTTAAGTTATTTATAATAATGATTCTCTATGGCTTTACCTACCATTCCGAATATGCTCCGTCCTTGGGATTAATAAATTTATAGCTTACTTAAAAAATAATGCCATTTTCGAGCTCTTTTTATTCTCCACCATATTTTTAAGCCGAGCTGATAAAGTAAAAATTAAAATATACTTAGGCTATTTAATAACTAAAAACAGCATGCCTTTTAATTTATTCACTATAAGGCATAGGCCCATTATCTTTCACTCAACTCACGAAAAATGACTTCTTCCCGCACTCTCAATTCTTTGGAAAAATTAACAAATTTTCACAGCACCTAAACTCCGAATATAATCTCAAAATTCACGTTCTTCTCATTATATGGTTTAAAGTATGGACAATAGTCTAAAGTGATTTATGTAGCTGTGGTAATGCTCTCTTGGTCGTTTAAACCACCTACACTTATTTTATAATACTGAAGTAATTTAGTTTAGCTCTTAATAGCCTCTTTCAGCAGCTGGTCTAATGGGTCGTTTCAATTCCGGTGATTGGATATCTAGCCTAACTTGAGTGGGATCGATTGCTAAAAAATGTGTAGTAAGTTGCTACACATTTTAAATAATCTCTTTTCCAAAAATTTCATTCAGACGTCCGCGATTTCCTTGAACAAAGTGAGGATCATTTTTTAGCTTATATTTCATCTCTTTTTTAAAATCATTCATGGATACGCCGGCCACAGCAAAATCCATTTGGAATATAATATCGTTCACAATGACGTTAGCTTGAGAATCGGTTAAACAGCCTTCAGTTTTGAACCACTTGCTGAACTGTTTATAATTCGGATCATTGGCATGAATATACCAAGATCTAACCGTCATATCGAATTTTGCCCCCAACTCTTTCACGATGGCATTATCGTCAAAATCTACATCCAGATAGATTTGAGTCTTTTCATTGCTCTGAGAACTAATAACCTCAGTATGTCTACTGGTAATTTTAAATCGGACCCCTACAATAGGTCGTCCTTTCTTGATGGTGTCATATTCTAGCTTTAGACTGGTTCTTTCATTAATTTCTTCAACAATTTTATCTAATACATAACGTCTGAAATCCACCCAACGATCATATTTCTTCTCCCCAATATCGGTTAATGCTTTGATATTTTCCAGTGACAGCTCAACTTCATATGAGTCCTGATGAGCGTACTTAAACTCATTTTTAATAAAATAGGAATATAGACTCATACTGGTCACTGAGTCTAAAGCAAATAAATCCTTCAGTTGATAGGTGGTGAAGTTACCGCTCGCCAAGCGGGTAAAATAAGGCAGCACTTCACTGGTAAAGCGAATTTGTAAGGCATTTTTGGCGTCATCTTCCCAACGCAACTCTCGGATAATCGGGACGACAGAGTGAACTTTTTTTACTTTTCGTTTGCTATCATCCAAAGGCTCTTCAATGACAAAATGGGCAACACGCGATGACAACTCTTTATAGATCCGGTCAATTGCAACATTAATCGAATTTTTTTTATCTAAACCCAGCAATTCGCCTAGGTCATCTTTATGCAAATAGATATAAGTTTGCTCGGTAATTTCTCGATCTTGATTATTTTTCTCACCGTAATTTGCAACCGCCATTGCATAAAGCAGTGCCTTATACTCATTGGATGAAAGTTCAATCGGTCGAATTAAGCGATTGCTGGTACTGACCACGCCATTATGTCGAATATTCCCAATACAATAAGGTAAATATTCTGTTTCTTGTTTTTCATTCAGCTTGTTCATAAGTGGAAAATAAAAGTACTTTTCTACATGTTATACACAAAAGTGGAATCCGATGCAAATTATCCACCCTTTTAACTAGATGCTATACAGAAATGAATAACAAACAATCAAAGCGAAAGCTAAGAGTGGAAGGCATGTCACTTTGTTTTGCTATTTGAAACACTTTTTAAACTTAAAGTGGAAAGATAAATAAATATTACACTTTTTAGTGACAAAGCTTCCACTTTTAGTATTTGTTAATCATTTTTAATGCGCTTGAAAAGCAAAAGAATACGCCGAATAAGCATTTAAAGTGGAAAGGATAAATTAAAATGCACCTTAAACGTGACAAACCTTCCACTTTTAGCTGATCTATAAATAAAAAAAGACAATATCCTTGATGAAATTACGAACAAACAAGTTATCCACAGTTTAAAAATATTAAAATGACAAGTCTTCCACCTTTAAAGCGAAATTAACTCACTTATCAACAGATTAACAGACTGTTTTTAAATAATTTTATAGTTTAAATTCAAACTTTATTTAAACTCGATGACAAGTCTTCCACTCTAGTGACAAGCCTTCCACCTTTCAGTGACATACCTTCCACCTTTCAGTGACAGACCTTCCACCTTTCAGTGACAGACCTTCCACCTTTCAGTGACAGACCTTCCACTTTTCAGTGACAAACCTTCCACTTTTAAAAATATAAGATATTGATTTTAAATAATAAAAAAGTGTTCTAATTATAATTAACTAATTATATAAATTAATACTAATTATAATTAGCTAGCTATATTGAATAAAAAAAAGAATGTGTTTGTTTTTTATTCAAGTTCAGACTATAACTTCAACGTAGCATAAAGAAGCTGTAGCAAGTTGCTACAAAGTTCTTTATATTACAATAACTCAAATGAGGTTTATTATGACAAGTAAGTCGACTAAAATCATTGCTGTGGCAAATCATAAAGGTGGTTGCGGAAAGACAACTACCGTAGTTCATCTGGCATCAGAATTGGCAGACTTGGGCAACAAAGTACTGGTGATTGATTTAGATCCCCAAGCTAATGCAAGTCTACATATCGGCTCCAGACATCCAAGTGAAGTTGAAACCACTTCAGCTGAATTGCTGGTAGGTGATTTAAGTTTGTTATCTGAAGCTTTAGAAGAAGAAACCAATTTCAAAAATGTTTCTTTAATTTATGGTTCACTCACTTTAGGTAAAACTGAAGACCAACTCAAAGATGATTCTCCAAGACCATCTGAAGAACTGGCTACTAAATTGGAACTGTTAAAAGGATTATATGATTTCATCCTAATTGACTGTCCTCCTAGCTTAAAACTTCTTACCAGTAATGCTTTAGCGGCATCAACACATGTCATGGTACCCATTGAATCAGGTTCACAATATGGCTTATACGGTGTGACTGACTTAATTAACCATTTAAGTAAAATAAGACGTGTTAATCCTGAATTAAAACTTTTAGGTGCTTTATTGATTAAACATGATGAACGTCAAAATGTATGTAAACTGATTAGAGAGGAAGCCTTAAGTCAGGTCGGTGAATTACTAAAAACCACAATTCCGATGAGTACCAAAGTGAATCAAGCCGCAATTTTGCAACAACCCTTATTGGCAGTAGATAAAAATGCTAAGGTTCGTAAAGCTTTTCAAGAATTAGCGAAAGAAATTATCAATCGTGTTGAATAAAAGCACTCTGAGAATATTATGGTAAGTACAAAAGAACTGTTAGCACAACGTCTTCAACAAAATACTCAAAAACATCAGCAAGCTCAGAAAGAGCATGTCAATGATGTGAAAGAATTACGTCGTAATGTACAAATTACAGATATTCAGCCTAGTCCCAATCAACCACGAAAGTTTTTTAATCAACAAGATATTGAAGACTTGGCAGCATCAATCGACGAAATTGGATTACTACAACCGATAGCAGTTCGACGTGTGCAGGATAAATATGAATTAATCGCCGGTGAACGACGGTTGAAAGCTCATCAAGTTCTGAATAAAAATACCATCGAAGTGATCGTCATAGATGCATCGGATGAAGAAGTGGCACTGTTAACTTTAGCGGAAAACTTAAAACGAGAAGACTTAACCGACTATGAAATCTATGTCGGCTTGAGTTCTCTGAATGAGAAACTAAAAAAGAACAAGCAAAAACTCGCAAAGTCCTTAGGTATGAACCGTGAAGATATGTATAAATATCTATCTTTCGAAAAATTACCTCAAGAACTGATTGCAGATTTAGAGCAACAACCGACTTTATTGGCACGTACGGCAGCTACCGCAGTAAAAAAGTTTCTCTCGGATTATGAAGCCAATTACAACAATGCTAAAAAAGCACTCTTAGAAGCTTGGGCGAAACTACTGAAAAAAGAAGTAGAACAAACCAAACTTGCATTATTGGCTGAAAAGATACTCAAGTCGACGGAAACAAAAGAGCCGATCAAAACCTCAATCGTGCACAAAATTGAATATGATGGAAAGGTCGCAGGAAATATCAAATTTGATCATAACACCTTAAAAGTGTCATTAAAGATGAGTGAATTTAATAATTACAACTTAAAAGAACTGGAAAGTTTGCTGAAAAAAATGCTGATCCAATCAAAAAAACAAGTGTAGCAACTTGCTACACTTGTTTTGAGCTAAAACCAACAGAGTAAGGTCGGGGATAGGGATTGAGATATACAAAATTCAAAAAATATCATCTCTAGAAAAAATCACTGGTTTCATAATTTTTAATCTACTTTGATCATATAGGTATGCCACCAAATTTAAATTTTTCTTATTATTCAAGAAAGATAGGAAGTTGAGTAAAAATAAAAAGTTGTGTAGAACTGTGCTGCATATGCTTCTGTTATCTCCTGAGAGGCTGATTTTAATAACTTACCCAGAGAACTCGAAATATAAAATAGTACGTTCTAAGCGTAAATAAAGGGAAAGTACTGGGCTGGTAAATATCAGGTTATTCTTGTGCAGAGGAATAAATAAACAGACGCTAAAATATCTGCAAATAAAAAAGTAAGAATGAAAAACAAAAGTTGATTACTTAGAAGAGTTTTTAAGTGTTTTCTAGTTTAGGTTCAAGTTTAATACTGCATTCCCTAAAGCTATTTCAGTTTAAGAGTGCCCTTTTAAACAAATAGCATTATAAAATGGAAAATTGACTGGTTTAGCTTTGAGGCATTTTAAAACTCTTAAGTTATCTAACTACAATCATCGAGACACATTTATTTCATCCTAAAGTTTTAGCTTTTGCACTTTATTCATTAAATTCATTAGCTTCTTAAACCACCTCGTAATTTAAGATTGAAACCCAACCTTGTACATCCTATGAGTTTCCTCTGGAGTAGATAGGTTGAAAGTGTAAGGAGGGGGGAATTGATTTTAAAAATATCTTTAGCGGTTCATCCCTTGGATACATTTAGAGATGTCTAGATCAGTAAAAGCTTTATACAGCTCTCCTCAATGATCATAGGGAAAAAATAATCCACAAATTTTGATTGGTTTATTTCTGTCAAATGTTTCAATTTTAATATTATAAAAAAGAATAGAAATGAACTAGAAGTTCCAATAAATAATGCCAAAAAAATCAGCAATAATAAATCCATTTATATCATCTGCATTTACTAAATCTGTTAATACTCAATGTAGAAGCTTTAGCAAGGAATGGGTTAAACTTCCAAGCCAGATTTAATCGTGCTTAAAATAATGTCATAACAGCTTCAGCTCTTCAGTTCATATTAAATAGCCTAAGTATTAATCAATTTTATTTAAACGAACTACAAATTGCGTTTCATAGATAAAATTAAGCCAAAAACATGGAAAAACTTTAGACAGAGAGCAGGATAGGGTGTCTATCTTACTGTTCTGATTTCTGTAAAATTTAAGTAGAGCTTGGTAATCTTTACCATCGATTACAAACTTAGACCTAATTCGCTACGCAAAAACTTGGCTATCTGATAGATTTTTCACTCAGAATTTCGCTCAATAACCTCCAATACCTGTTGGCATGTTTGGCTTGATTCAACTGAGCTTAAAGCCTTAAATCGTTTATTTAGCTTAGAGCTTGTTTAATTGCTGAAAAAATTTACTAATGCTTACCGTACTATTTCTAATTTCTGAAGCCATAAAAAGGGAGAACATATACAAAGCAAGATTTACTCCAGGAGGATTTGTTGCTTGAGTACTTGACGTAAAATCAAATACTGGAGTCAATTGCACAGAACCCATTTCCGTTCTTCAAATAGTCTTATCGCGTGTAGGCTTATTTTTATTGCCTAAAACAACATTAACGCTTTGTCTCAATATCACAGAAACACTTAAAACCGCATCTGGCTTAATCGATGATGTTTTTTAAAGCATGGTGTATATCTCAGATGCTCCTAGTATGGTTCAAGAATTAGAAAGTAGGGACTGTGGTTCGATTATATTTTTGGGTAGTTTAATTGGCGCGGAGTTAGGGATTTTGAACTCTCAGATGCTTTCAATTATTAAAGAAAGTGCCAAAGTTCAGCTATTGGTTGATAAGGGAGGAGATAATCCCAGAGATGCTGCTATCGCCATGGAGCGCGGTTGTGATGGGGTACGGATAATTAACCCGAGTGCATCAGCAAAAAATCCTTAACCCCCTATATGAATGACCTCTGCGCTGAAAAAACACTTCAAGCTGGAAAAGGTTTTTCTGGCTGAATATATGCCAAGAGCGAGTTCAGCTGAGACCGGCTATTTTTCTTTAATAAAATTTGAACAAATTTTAGGGGACAAATTTTTAGCCCTTTATTACTTAATTTTTAAGCATTAATTTATTATAAGTTAAATCTATTCTTAAGCATAAAATGGAATAGTTGAATAAATATAGAACTGACTATTTGACTTGTATGGAGGGGGGGAATATACGGAGGGTTGATTAGCTCTCCATATATTACCTCAAAAGCTATCCTTATTTTTAAAGAATTATCCTCTTAGTACACCTATTAAATATTGTCACTTAGATTTATCCTGTTTTCCGTGGTACTTTCCTTTTTGGCCGAGATTTTGCCCCAATTAAACTTTTGTGCACAAATTCCTAAGCCCACAATTAATAAAGCAAGAATACTGGTGTATACCACTTCCTTAAAGTAAGTTCCTTCAATCACCATCGTAATTAAAGCCCCAATAATAAAAAGGATAACCAGATAAGTCAGCCAAGGAAATAACCACATTTTAAATGGAATATCCTGTCCTTCTGCTTCCAGTTTTTTACGCAGCTTAAGCTGGGAAATCGCGATGGCAAGATAGACGTATAAAGATACGGTACCTGTAGCTAACATCAATACATCATAAATATTCATACTTTCGGTGGCGGTTAGATAAATCGCCACAAAAGAAAACAGGCTTGAAAAGATTACTCCCACCCATGGGCTGTTATTGCGGTTGGTTAAACCAAAACTCTTTGGTGCATCGCCACGTTTCGAGAGAGAATAGACCATGCGTGAACAGGTATAAAGTGCGGAGTTAAAGCAGCTACATACCGAGGTGAGGACTACAAAATTAACAATATGGCGCGCTTCCGGAATACCGAGTGCGCTAAGTGCCACGCTATAAGTTCCCCAAGTAGGATCTTTCAATAAAGGATTATTGTGCGGAATCAAGCAAACGGTAATCAGCATTGAGCCGACATAGAACAAAATGATCCGCCAGACAATAGAATTAGCGGCCTTACGGATTTCTTTGGCGGGATCTTTGGTTTCAGCTGCTGCAACGGTTACAATTTCTGCACCCATATAAGCAAACATTACTCCCAATAATGCTGTAATCACGGATGAAAAACCATTTGGCATAAATCCTTCAGCTGTTAGATGCGTCACACCGCCTAGCATAGATGCAGTACCCCAAGGCCAAAGGTGCATAATGGCCAAGCTACCAAACACTAGAAAGAGTACGATTGCAATGACTTTGATCAAGGCGAACCAGAATTCAAATTCACCAAAGTTTTTTACATCACGAAGGTTGACCCATACTAAAGCTACCGTAACCAAGAGCATATAGCCCCAGATCGGTATAAATGGGAACCAGCTATTTAAAATTTTACCTGCAACAAAGGCTTCCCAGCCCATGAGTAAGGTCCAGAAAGACCAGTATAGCCATCCGATTGAAAACCCAGCCCAACGACCAATACCACGATCTGCATAAGTTGAAAATGAACCGCTGTCGGGATTCAGTACCGCCATTTCCCCGAGCATGCGCATAATTAATAGAACCAGTAACCCGCCTAATGTATATGCAATCAGTGCAGCTGGCCCTGCAGAATAGATGACATTTCCAGAGCCGACAAAGAGTGCACCACCAATTACACCAGCAATTGAAATCATGGTGAGATGGCGTGACTTAAGTCCATTTTTTAAGCCGTTTGATGATTCGGACTTGGAGAAATGTTGATGTTCTGCCATATTATTTCCCTTAATATCAATAGCGTAGCGGCAATAAAATTCCTTATTTAGCGTACGCTATTCTATCCTTTGAAACTGTAACCGAATTCATAGCGACTTTACCGATATTAAGCTAATCTTAATAAAAAGATCCTCCTTAAAAACACAGGCAAGATCATGCTTTGATAAAAAAACGGTTACATGCTGTTCATGTATGCAGTTAATTTCTCTTTTTTGTTGTTGAGTGACGAGAGCCATTTTTGAGCTATTCAAAGGAGCCAATTGTCTTGAGAGAATAAAAAATTAGGGAAGAAATATTTACAGAAAAATAAAGAATACTTAAAATAGATGGATTAGAGAGGTATTTAATTTCATGCTGAAGTGAGCATAAAAACTTATAATTTTAAAAATAAAATTTTAATTAATCACCCATTTTTATTAAGTTAAGGTACAGATACCATGCTCACGCAAGCATTTTAACAATATGCCAAAAGCCACCAGAATTTCCTGTTCACGCACACAGGCAAAACCAAGTAATAATCCTTTCTGCCGCGTAGAGTAGTGCTTGGTATAGTACTGGGATAAAGCTCTGACTTTGATTCCCTGATCCAACGCTTTTGAGGCAATCAATACATCATCACTGCTGCTGGGTAATTTTAAGATCAGATGTAAACCTGCTGCTGTATTATATGCATGCAGGAAATCTTCACCTAAATGACGGCGGATCAAGTCAATTAAAAAAGCATGACGTTTGCCATACAGTAAACGCATACGTCGAATATGCGCCTCATAATGGCCTTGTCGAATAAATTCAGCCAAGGTCTGTTGATCGATTAAGTGACCACCACGATACAATT
Source organism: Acinetobacter sp. ANC 3781 (assembly GCF_004331285.1). Taxonomy (GTDB): domain Bacteria; phylum Pseudomonadota; class Gammaproteobacteria; order Pseudomonadales; family Moraxellaceae; genus Acinetobacter. The sequence goes on along the minus strand of NZ_SJOH01000028.1, from coordinate 13,563 downwards.
CTGATGCCACAATCCGTAGTGAAGAAAATAATTGTTTTGGTACCACTAAATAGCCAATACGCAAGGCAGGATAAATTGTCTTGCTGAAGGTGCCCATATAAATGACTGGAGAATCTGGCTCTAAACCTTGTAAAGAGGGATAGGGCTGGCCAGAAAATCTGAATTCGCTGTCATAATCATCTTCAACAATCCAACTGTTATGTTGGCGTGCGAGTGCAATTAATTGTTGGCGACGTTCAAGACTCAAATGCGAGCCTAAAGGATACTGATGAGACGGAGTAACAAAAATCAGTTTAGGGGGTTTTTGGGGATGAAGATCCGGAATGATGCCTTCCTGATCAACCGGTAATGAACGCAGATTGACCCCATTAATCCGTAAAATATTACGGGCGCCCCAATAGGCCGGGTCCTCGATCCAGACCTCATCGCCTATGTCGCTTAAAGTCCGGGAGACCAAGTCAATCGCTTGATGGGTCCCTTCGGTAATAATGATCTGATCAGCATCACACTGGACCGAACGTGCAATTTTAAGATATTCAGCCAGCTCCTGACGCAGTTCCAAGCATCCACCCGCATTGCTGTAAATCAGGTGATTGACTTGAGGTTCACGACTCAAACGCATCTGAATTTTGCTGAAAATCTGATGAGGGAATTCTGTAACATCCGGTGCACCGGGTACAAAGGCTCCCCATTGATAAGGTGAGGCCGCTGAATAGCCAAGCAGATAAGAACCGCGTTGCGACAGATTGTAATTTTGTTGAGCCTTTTTTTCCTGAAGTTGAGTAGAGGTATTTTCTGCTTTAACCAAAAAGGATTCGGGTAATTTCTCCACGACCCAGGTGCCTTGTCCTGTACGGGCATTGACATAGCCTTGGGCTTGTAATTGTTCATAGGCATTTAAGACCGTATTGCGGGACACCTTAATCTCTTTAGCCAGATCACGGGATGCAGGCAAACGGGTTTTGGGAGCCAATACGCTATCAATAATGGCGTTACGCAGGCAGCGGAATAATCGTGTTTGCAATGTTCCAGCCGCGTCTTGCTGTAATCGCTGCAGTAAATAATCTCCAAGCAAGCTACGCAATTGGCTCTCTCCTACAAATTTAAATGGCTCTCATGAGAGTTACACCGCTAGCTGCAAAATAATCTGATTAAGCCGTCATTGTAAAGTATCTTACTTCGTTCTTACTCTTACATCACTGGCTTAGATGCGAGCAGGTAAGTGGCAGGCAATATACACATTTACAGATTAAAACTAAAGTGAAAAATCTAGGCATTGATTTTGTTGAGGTAAAGCTGCACCAAGACTTGGATCAAGCCATGATAAATGAATAGAGATGTTTTGCAGCCGTGAGGAAATGTGACGGTATATAAAAAAGGATGATGCAATCAACACGATGATGAAAGGGTGGAGCTATACCGAGCAAGGGATAACTGCCTGAAAAGATTATCTTAAACAGTTGGCTAAAGTGGAACTTCTATTAAAAAGGAGCCAATTTTTTATGAAAATTAATTATTTGATTTTTAATAAAATAGTATAAATTTTCCGATGTTGTATTCATTTGAGCAAGCCAAATTGGCTCTCTCTGTCTACTTCAAAGTGGCTCTCGTCTCATACCAATAAAAGCGCAAAATGAGGATGATCAGCCAATCATGTGCAAATCTCCATTGCATGGTCGGGATAGCAAAATTCTACAATGTATGAATCAAGAATGAGGATATAAAATGGACAGTAAACACTCTGCATTGAATGCACGTAAACAGCAAGCGACGCCTCGTGGTGTTGGGGTCATGTGTCAATGGTACGCGGAGAAAGCAGAGAACTCGACAATTTGGGATGCAGAAGGCAATCAATATATCGATTTCTCAGGCGGAATTGCGGTACTGAATACTGGTCATCGCCATCCTAAAATTATTGCTGCCGTTACTGAACAATTAACCAAATTTACTCATACAGCGTACCAGGTTGTACCTTATGAGAGTTATGTTTCTCTTGCCGAACGTATTAATGAACGTGCACCCATTGATGGTGCTGCAAAAACTTCATTCTTTTCTACGGGTGCTGAAGCAGTCGAAAATGCAGTAAAAATTGCCCGTGCCTATACTGGCCGTCACGGTATTGTAACTTTTGGTAACGGTTTTCATGGCCGCTCGTTTATGACGATGGCAATGACAGGTAAAACTGCGCCTTATAAACGTGATTTTGGTGTGATGCCGAGCGGTGTCTTCCATGCACGTTATCCGGTAGAAGCTAAAGGGATTAGCGTAGATGATGCCATTCAGAGCATCGAAGATATTTTTGCAGAAGATATTGCAGCACACGATGTTGCAGCGATCGTACTTGAACCTGTACAAGGTGAAGGCGGTTTTAATGTGGTACCTGCAGAGTTTTTAAAACGTTTGCGTGTGCTCTGTGACCAAAATGGGATTTTACTGGTTGCAGATGAAGTACAGTCCGGCTTTGCCCGTACAGGCAAGCTGTTTGCCATGGATTATTATGATACCAAAGCAGATTTGATCACCATGGCCAAAAGCTTGGGCGGTGGTTTCCCGATTTCAGGTGTGGTTGGCCGCGCTGAAGTGATGGATGCACCAAATCCAGGTGGTTTGGGCGGAACTTATGCCGGTAATCCGGTTGCTGTTGCTGCTGCTCACGCAGTATTGGATGTAATTGAAGAAGAAGGTCTTTGTGAACGGGCCAATAAATTAGGGGCAGAGCTGGTAGATGTATTACATGAACTGAAAATGTCTTCTGCGATGGTCAAAGATATTCGTGCATTAGGCTCGATGGTTGCAGTTGAACTAGAAACTGCCGAACAGGCAAAAGCTGTACAAAACCATGCCATGCAAAATGGCCTGTTAATTTTAACTTGTGGTCGTTATGGTAATGTAATTCGTTTCTTATATCCGTTAACAATTCCTGCAGAACAATTCCGTGCCGGCTTGACCATTTTGAAACAAGGTTTTGCACTGTCTGTCGCAGCATAATTAAAGAGTAACAATCATGCTTCAAGCGCAATACAGAAATTTATTACAGCATCCTGACATCAGTTTTGATCAGCCTGCAACTGGTGCTTATATTGAAGTCAGAGATGCAGCTACACACGATACTTTGGCATGGGTAAAATCCTATGACCGAGCTGCTGTAGAACAGATGATTGCTCGTTCTCAGCAAGCCCAGACTTCATGGAAAGCAAAGACCGCGCTGGAACGTGCAGATGTACTTTGGGCCTGGTTTAATCTGATACAGGAAAATAAAGAGTCATTGGCTCAGATTTTAACTGCTGAACAAGGTAAGCCTTTGGTTGAAGCCCGGGGTGAAATTGGTTATGCAGCTTCATTCATTCGTTGGTTTGCCGAGCAGGCTCGCCGCACTGATGGTGAGATTTTGACTCCAACTGTTGCCAATCAACGTTTATTGGTGATTAAGCAAGCCATTGGCGTAACTGCTGCAATTACGCCTTGGAATTTTCCTGCGGCAATGATTACACGTAAAGCAGCTCCTGCCATTGCTGCGGGTTGTACAATGCTGGTTAAACCAGCTGAACAAACCCCTTTAACAGCGTATGCTCTGGAAGTGTTGGCATTGCGTGCAGGTCTGCCGCAAGATGTCCTGCTGCATATCAGTGGTAATGCGATTGAAGTGGGTAAAGCCCTGTGTGAAAGTGATACCGTAAAAAAGTTAAGCTTTACAGGTTCTACTCAAGTCGGTCGTATCTTGATGCAGCAATGTGCGCCAAGCATTAAAAAACTGTCTTTGGAACTCGGGGGCAATGCACCTGTTCTAGTGTTTGATGATGCAAACCTTGAACAAGCGGTACAGGGCATCATGGCAAGTAAATTCCGCAATAGTGGACAGACCTGTGTTTGTGCCAATCGAATTTATGTACAAGATGGCATTTATGATGCACTGGTTGAAAAGCTGGCGACAGCGGTTGCCAACTTGAAAGTAGGGGATGGGCGTAATGAATCCTCTACCCAGGGTCCGCTGATTGATGAAGCTGCGATTGAAAAAGTGCAGTCACATATTGCTGATGCTGTCAGCAAAGGTGCACAAGTGAAAATTGGTGGGCAGCGTTCCAGTCTTGGCGGTACATTCTTCGAACCCACACTTTTAACTGAAGTCACCCAACAGATGCGGATAGCGAAAGAAGAAACATTTGGTCCGCTTGCGCCACTTTTCCGCTTTGAAACGGAGCAAGAGGCAATTCAAATGGCGAACGATACAGAGTTCGGCTTGGCAACTTATGTATTCACCCAAAGTACAGCACGTCAGTGGCGAGTAGGTGAAGCATTGGAATATGGAATGGTCGGGATTAATACCGGTGCTATTTCAAATGAAGTTGCTCCATTTGGGGGAGTAAAGCAATCTGGATTAGGTCGTGAAGGTTCTAAATTTGGTATGGATGAGTATCTTGAAATGAAGTATCTATGTATGGATGTATCCTCATAATTATTTCTATCCCATTGAGTGGAAAATTAGCAAAAAATCGGGATCTGTTGACATTTCACAATGGGAACCAGACCAATATGCAGGCTAGGCAACTGAATTTTCGTAGTTTCGCTTTAGCTTGTCATATTGGCTGGTAATACCTCTAAACTGTTTGAATCTTGCAAATGTGTTTTCAACTCAGTGGCTGATTTTATATAAATACCCGTCCATAGGTTTATTGTTGTTTTTTGAGTGGCTTCTTCTAGGAATATTTGCTTGAGTTTCAGTACTATTGATCTTTGCTCTGGGGGATTCTGAATCATGGCCTTTGTCAACGCACAGGATTTCTGTATCTTTTAAATCTAAACGATCAATTAAATCTGGGGGCAATTTTAACATCCGGTGTTGTGCCCTCATCAAGAATAAACTCAATGGGATTGCCATTTGCATATACAGCTAAATGAATTGTAGAACTGTTGCCGCTGATACTTTTGCAAGACTGATAATCGTTTAAGTTTTTTATTCGAAATAGAGCTCAACATATTAAACCGCCCGCTAATAAAATCTCTAATTGAGTATTCTAAAAGCGGACATTTTTTCTTTCGAGAAACCGGACATTTCTATTTTGGGCTTACATTTTGACTTGGTATCAGCTGTATTACGTTAAGCTTAGAATTTATAGGTAATTCCCATAAAGAAGTTGGTCATTGAATCTTTATCAATTAAGGGACTATCTACTATTTTATCGGGTAAAAATTTATGGGTTACGGCCGAAGTTACTCTTATTTTTGGATTCAATGAGTAACTTGCCGCTAAGGAAAGATATGGAATAATGAGGTTATTAGGTCTATATTTTTCTACCCCCTTAGCAACTTCGCTATCTAGTGTGCCGTAATAATAATTGGCTCGGCTATCCGACAACCATTCCACTCCCACATTTGGCATAAGAGTCCATTGATTATTTAAGCGCCAAAAATACTGATAATTAGCTTTTACTTCTGCCGCATCACTGGCGTTGCCAATATCATTGACTGCTTGCATAGAAATAATGCCATAGGGTACTTTCACTATTGCTTCTAAACCAACATCAGCACTGATATTACGATCTTCTAATTGCCCTTTACTTAAATTTTTTTGAGCCAACTTCGATTCATTTAAATCATCAACATCAAGTTTATTCATATTGACGTTCACGATGCCATTCAAGGTGATTAACTCATTTTTATAGAGTTTCATGCCTCCATAGAGCCCACGTAAAAAGAAGCGATTTCCTTCATAAGATAATAAGGGGACTGGGATAAGGTTTGTATCTTCACCAATATATAGCCCCGTGCTTCCGACAATCCCTAAGCCTGTGCTAAAGCCTGTTGATCTTTTGCTGGCAGGTTGATTTTCATCTGCAATTGCGTTTAATGGAATAAGACAAAATGATATTAATAAAATTTTATTGAGCATTTTCAATCCAGCATATTAATTTAAGAAATTTAAATCCGCGTCTACTAAAAATCACATTTATCATACATATGTGACATGCGCTCTTGTTTTGTTTGCAAATAATTCTCATTAAATTTATTTAAACCTACCGTTATAGGCACACGCTCTACTACATTTATACCTAAATCTTTTAAAGCATTAATTTTAAGAGGGTTATTAGTAATTAAACTAACTTCTTTAAGTTTAAATAACCTAGCATAACAGTACACATATCATAGTGACGTGCATCTGCGGGTAAGTTTAAAATCAGATTTGCATCAACGGTATCATGTCCTTGATCTTGAAGTGCATAGGCCCGAATTTTATTCGTCAACCCTATACCTCGACCTTCTTGGCGTAAATATAAAATAACCCCCTGACCGTCATCACTGATCATTTTCATTGTGGAATGTAATTGTGGACCACAATCACATTTTAATGAGCCAAAAGCATCTCCGGTTAGACATTCAGAATGAATTCTGACTAAGACGGGTTGCGCTGAAATGGCATCCAATCCCTGAGAAAGAGCAATGTGTTCTTCGCCTGTATCCGGGTCTTGTAATACAATAATGTCAAAATCACCAAAAGCGGTCGGTAATTTAGATTTAGCCACAAATCTTATAGCCACGGATTCATCCATTTATATTTAAAAAGTCAGTAAAATCATAATATTTTCTATTTATTAAAATATAATAAATAGAAAATAGTTAAGTACCAAATCTACAGAGAATAAAAAATTCAGAAATCAAAATACTTATTTTTTAATCTAAAAAATAAAAAATTAATCTGACCTATATTTACCTTACAATTATTAAAAATAGATCAAATAAAATGCTTACTACATGTAAATATAGTAAGCATTGCCGTAATTAATCCGGCTAAGTGTGACTTGAAAATATCTTTGATCACTTAAATTTCAATTATAATAATAAGTATGGCAGGGTGAATTTTTTGTGAAGCTCTATAACCCTAATAAAAATACTTAAAGATATTTACAGCAGTAGGACAATAGATCTATTTCCGATGCTGTAGAAGACTTGTCCAATGCTCTCGAAAAACAGTTAAATCTAAATATGCCGTTTTACCTTGCTCGGCGAACTACATCAAAAAATTTCTAGCAAATGGGTAAAGGCTTTATCACCGTGGTCATGCTAGATAGCTAAGCTGAAGCAAGTTATGAGACTTTTAATTACCCATAACGAGCTTTTGGGGAGCAAAGGGCAGATCATGCCTAAAGTTGTAATCAATAGAAAAACGCCGAAAATCGCATGTCCGGGGGATTTATTGCTGATTTATCGCGTTGAATCTATTTCTAAGTTTGATTGGGTTATTTTTGATCGGGTAGAAGATTGTCTAAGTGAAAAGTACACATCGCACCCCAGCATTCTTATATTAAGATTCAAAACAGCAAATAGCACACATACTTTAGCTAATCCAGATCGAATCTTTATGGGTCACTGGAGCAGCCAAAACCTACTCTCGTTTAGGATGTTGTAATAATAATCAAAGAATAGATACCCGCCCTAAAAAATCACAAAAAAATTATCTAAGCTATAAACGTTTGTTAAGTCTAGACTATACAATTGAAGTTAATAGCTATCCTTTTTCCTTTAGCAATTTATTAGTAATAGGGGTGTGTAGAGATTGATAACAATTTAGTTTTTAGTATTCAGATATAGTCCCAGATTTGTGAAAACATAAAAATCTCAAGCACTGAAATTTTCTGCTGGCCTAAAAACTGGAATATTTCATTTTTATAAGAGTAAAGCCTACCTCAAAGATTTTTTTATTACTTGCACAAAAATTTATAAAATGTTCAAGTATTAATATCGGTATTTGATTATAAAGGATAAAACAATGGCCGTTATTCTTCAGGTAGATTTCCCATCTCAAGGTCCATTTGGTGAAGCGATGAGCCAAGCCTATCAAACTCTTGCTGAAAGTATTAATCTAGAAACAGGCATGATCTGGAAAATCTGGACAGAAAATAGTGATACTCAGGAAGCAGGTGGTATATACCTGTTTGATTATCAAGAAAATGCGGAAAATTATTTAAAAATGCACACTGCGCGTCTGACGAGTTTTGGGGTAAAAAGTATTCGTGGAAAAATATTTCAGATCAATTCAGTATTATCTGATATTAATCAAGCAAACTTCTTAAAATAACTGAATTGCACATGTGAATTAAAAAATACCTGATCTTGAGTAAAAAAATCAGGTGTTTTTAAAGCTCTCTTGCTCCAGCTTTACTCCTGATTGGGTTGCCACTATGAATCTTAAGTGAATCCTATATTTTATAAAATTCAATAATTATAATTATATTTATATGAATTAGATGTTTATAAAATAAAATACTGTCATTAAATTTGGTTTAAGAACTTGAGGGAAATAGGAAAATGATGAGTTTATTAAAAAAATTACAAGGTTTATTGGCATATGAACAGTCACACTTAACTACACAAGCGATTTCTAAGATGGATTTGACCATTCGTCGCCAATGCCACGCCCAACAGATCCCTCTATTACGTACAGATTATCTAGAATAAATGTTAAACAGCATATATTTTTTGAATAGGAGCTATAAATAGCTTCTTTTTTTATAAAAAATTAATGAGTATTTTTGAAGATAATAGATCTTTCATAAATCACTTTTGCTCAGTTCTATATTATAAATCTCCGCAATTAAATTGAATCTCATCCCCAAATTTTACTTTTGTTTCGAAAACATTTTGCAAGTATCTTTGAATATCCACTAATTTTGTAGATACCTGTTAGTTCGATAAAATAGATAATTAATCAGGTGCTTATAAACCATAAATGTAACTCAAAGTATTTAAAATTGATGATCCGCTTATAGAAAACACTTAAAAGGATCTGCAAAGTGTTATGTTGGCTACACGTGAATAGTATTGAATAATAAAAATACAGAGCAGCCTAAAAAATCACGAATTCTTCATGTTCCTTTTCATAAAATGACATCCGTCAGTTTGACCTGATCAGGAGCTATAGATAGATATTCGTTTGAACTTAATCAATCAACTTTCTATATTTTTAAACAAATTAAAGGAATAAGGGGGATGTTGTGCATCATGTAACTGAATATGTAGGAGCAGATCTATCACGGATTATTGAAATGGCTTGGGAGGATAGAATACCTTTTGAAGCCATTCAGCGTGAGTTCGGTTTGAATGAGTCTGCAGTGATTCGCTTAATGCGTCAAAATATGAAACCAGGTAGTTTTAAACTCTGGCGTGAACGAGTGACAGGACGTAAAACTAAACATTTGCAACTGCGTTCACCGGATGTGATTCGGGCCTATTGTTCGCGGCAGTACAAACGTTTCTAGCAGCGCGATTTCATGATAGGCGCTGTTTAGACTGGCGTTTGCATCTTTCAGAACAATATCTGACCTCATCCCAGCAGCGTTGCCATTTTTTGCGCCAGGTAAAGGGATGTAGGCAGTGAGCACAGGTTTTTTCCGGTAAATGCTGCTTTTTCATGCTGTTATAACTCATTAACCTGACTTAGTAACTGTTAGGCATATGCAATGATTTCATCTTTGTCCTGCAGTTTATCCAGCTGTCGATAAATCATGCCCATCCGAGGATTGGAGCGGAAGAGTCCCTCATACCTGATCATAAAATACCAATACAGGCTGTTAAAAGAACAACTATCGGCTTCCGTCCTTGTTTTAATATTGTAAGGACAGTGCTTACAGTAATTGGACATTTTTTGAATGTAATTTCCGGAAGCCGCATAGGGCTTGCTTGCCAGTAAACCGCCATCAGCATGCATCACCATACCCAAGGTGTTCGGAAGTTCTACCCATTCATAAGTATCGGCATAGACCGCCAGGTACCATTCACTGATCTGCTGAGGATCCACACCGCTTAACAGAGCAAAGTTACCGGTAATCATCAGACGCTGAATATGATGGGCATAGGCATGTTCAAAGGTATTGCGAAAGCATTCTGCCATGCAGGTCATTTTGGTTCGACCCGTCCAGTAAAATTGTGGCAGGGCAGCAGAATAATTCAATACATTACTGCTGGCGTATTCGGGCATCCGCAGCCAGTAAATGCCACGGACATATTCCCGCCAGCCGAGAATTTGCCGAATAAAGCCTTCCACCGCATTCAGTGGAGCATGACCGCTGTACTAGGCAGCTTCTGCTGCATCACAGACCTCTTTTGCCACAAGCAAACCGCAATTCAAGTACGGCGACAGCAGGCTGTGAAACAGGGTATCTTCGCCATACACCATGGCATCTTGGTAATCACCAAAATGAGGCAAATTGTTGGCAATAAAATGCTGCAGCGCCAGCAGGGCATTGCTGCGAGTAGTTGCCCAGTGGAAATTTGCAATATGCCCGATGTGTTGGGGAAACTCGCGTCTGACCAGTTCAATCACATCCAAATCAATCTGATCAAGCTCAAATCGTAGCGGAGCAGGCAAGGCTGGCCTGACCAAGTCTTGCGGTTGGCACTATCATAATTCCACTGTTTCCCCAGCGGCTGCTGTTGCTGCATTAAATAACCTGTTTGCTTGCGCATTTCACGGTAGAAATATTCCATGCGCAAGCTGTGGTACTGGCTGGCCCATTGCCGGAACTGGGCAGGACTGCAAAAAAAGCGATCGTCATTCAGGCAGTGCAGCGGCAGTTGCAGCTGGCTGCTCCAGTGATTTTCAATTTCATGCTGCAGACGGTATTCACCACAATGGGTAATGACCAGTGCGGTTGCTGGCAACACTTGCTGCTGTGCATCAACAAAATCAATCAGTTTACGGAGCCTGCTGTCACGTTGAAAGGGATGGTAGCGGACACGCCACCCCTGAGCTTTGAGTTCCTTGGCAAAGTGGCGCATAGCGCTGAAAATCAGGGCTATTTTTTGTGGATGATGCGAGACATACGTACTTTCCTCCATTACTTCCGCCATCAAGATGACGTCCTGTGTACGGTTCAGGAATTTGAGTGTCGACAGCTGATGATGAAGTTGATCACCGAGGATTAAACCAAAACGCATAAAAGGGATTCAGCAGGTGGAGGAAACAGCAGTGTAAATGCCATGAGTTCAATTTTTTGTGAAAATACTCTGCGCAGCAAGCCGGGTCAACAGGGACATGGCTTTTAACAATGAATGGCTCAAGCATACTTGCTGTCTGGAATTTTCCCAGGTCACTTGTGGCATAACAAGCGTGAAAATTATGTGATTTTAATCAAAAGGATACAAATTATTGTGATTGTAATTCAATCAGGTTGCGCCTAGTATTTGCCATGAAGTTACTTCATGGAAGCTTCCTTAGTTTTGTCCCATACGCCCCCTGTATGGGATTTTTTTAATCCAGGGATCTGAATCAGCATGCACTCAAAAGCTTATATTTTTAGACAGCAGCAACTGCTGGTTGACGAGTATTTTCAATTACCTCAGGTGGAAAGACTGCAGCATGACTTGAACTTGTCTGGAGATGGTGAAGTCATTTCACGAGATCTGGAGGAGAATGAGGCTGTACCCGAAGGCTATCAGCTTATTCCGATCCGGCAGCTAGTACAGGTATGGAGTAGACAGCAGTTCGAACAGGCAAGCCGTGCGGTTCAGTTACTAGAATGGCGTCGTAATCATCAGTTTTGCAGTCATTGTGGCCATCAGACGCAGCAGCATGTTAGTCAGTATGCAATGGTCTGTCCTGCCTGTGGCTATAATCAGTACCCAAGAGTCAATCCATGTGTCATTACCATCATTACCCGCGGGACAAATGAAATTTTACTGGCGAAAAATGCCCGCAATAAAACCCAGATGTACAGTTTAATTGCCGGGTTTGTGGAGGTCGGGGAAACGCTTGAGGAAGCTGTGCGTCGTGAAACTCTGAAAGAAGTGGGGCTTCAGGTCACAAAATTCAATATCTGGCAAGTCAGCCATGGCCTTTTCCAAGCAACTTGATGATGGCTTTTAAGGCAGAATATCATGCCGGCGACATTCAAATACAGGAGAATGAACTGAGTGATGCGCAGTTTTTCAAGTTTGATCAGTTACCAGAAATTCCATTTCAGGGCAGCATCGCTCACGCCATGATCATGCATATGACGAATGGAGCGCCTGTGGCAGATGATACCAAAGAATGGCTTTAAAGTAGAGGTAGTCACATTCCTCTTGCTTTATAAAGAAGAAAGATATGGAATTTATGTCGCCTAGAAAGGTAAATTTTTATTTTTAAAATTTGCCTAAGAATTAGCCCGTTTCCGCCATCTATCGTGAAATAAGAACTTGATAACTATCGGGCTAAACAGGTTTGACAGCTTTCAGATGGGAGCAATTGAATAACAATTTATATAAAATCCTCAAAGATCTGCACGTCATATCAGCCATATGAAGATAGATAGCCCTGAGCCGGATTCAAATCTATATAATCTTGAAAATTTTTCCACTTAAGGTACTTTGGAAAAACATTTCAAAACTAGGACGAATATCCTCACCATCTACCGTAATATGTTTTATATTCGAAAATGATTGGGTATTTGCAAAATGATTGTCAACTGTTGCCTGAATAAAGTGTTTAACACCAAATTGATCTTTTACACTGATACTTTGTTTAAACATTAATATACCTTGATAAAATTATGGGAGATAAATGACTAAATCAGCTATTCGATATTTATAATTTTCTTCTACGACTTTATGATTTAATTTAAATAATTAAGGTAAAGAAATATAAAAATTACGACCATTTAAATTAAAAAAAGCACTAATGAGTGCTTTTTTATTACTGTTTATTATTGCTTAGATAGCAACAATATTTACAGCATTCGGTCCTTTTTGACCTTGAGCTACGCTGAATTCAACTTGCTGGCCTTCCATTAAGGTTTTGAAACCTGAACTAGCAATTTCGCTGAAATGAGCAAAAACATCTGGACCTGATTCTTGTTGAATGAAACCGAAACCTTTAGTTTCGTTGAACCACTTAACAGTACCTTTAACAACATTCGAGTTTGACATAATAAATCCTACTGATTTTTAATAATTTTTAGCCATTTTATTGGCTGAGTATAACTATGAAATAATAAAGAATGAGACTTAAAATCTGAAAAACGAAGGATTATGACTAAAACTGCGATACTTAAAGAAGATTTACCGAAACAAGACTTTTTTCTAGTTAAGTTAACTATACACTAATAATAAAAATAATCAAGTTTTCTTATATATATATTTATATTATTTATAAAAAAGATAGGTTTAATAAAAAAGTGAATTATTTCAACGAGATTAATCTTTTACTATGATTGTAAAAAAATAAAATTCATCTGCTAGCCTAGTAGGTGGGACCAATTAAATAAATGCGCTTATATAGTTCTGCAATAATAATTGACATTCCTAATTTCGGAAATGACAGTTTTCCCCCTATGCAAAGCATATATCACTCATTAAATTTGAAAGTATTAGACTTCTTTCATAAGTCAGTTTTCACTCAGTTCCATGTTATAGATTCCAGCAATTAAATTGAATCTTAAGCCTAGTCTTTTGCCTCGATTACGATATCGCTCGGCAAGGATTTTGAAGGTTTTTAAACTGCCAAATATATGCTCAATGACAATTCTTCTTTTATTGATTTCTTGATTGTAAAGTTTTAGCTCAGGATCCAGTTTGCAGCGCTTCTTTGCTTTT
>NZ_SJOH01000027.1 GCF_004331285.1 Acinetobacter sp. ANC 3781 | reverse complement strand
CGAAGCTTGGTGCACGTGAGTTTGTACCATCAAAACGGGCGGTAACCTGATCAGACAGCGCCGCAACTTCCGTGACCAGTTCTTTAATTTTGTCTGACTTGTCAGAACCGTTCAAAGTAGCCACAATTTCAATCGGGCTTTCCAGACGTTGAAGAAGTGTTTTTAACTGAGCTGAAGTATTTTGGTCTAACATGGCTAACGTCTCCAAGGGAGTAAATGTTTATTTAATAAGGCTATACTAAAACAAATGATGAAATAGGTAAAACAGTTTGTTTTCATTATTAAGATCGGATTATCAAATCAAATAGCATTTATAGTATCTTCACTAAACTCAGCATCTTTTCAAAACTTAAAAAACTGCAATGAAATAACAGTCAATAAAAACAATAAAAGCCCCTTTCGGGGCTTTTAACTTACATGATTTAAGGGTTAATGCGTTGTTCAACTCTTAATACGCGCCCTTTTAAAGACTGTGATAAGAAAAATAAAATCAAGCTCACAATTGCAGATAGAATGAGCATTGCAATAATAAAGATATTCACCAGACCGCTCATTTGTTCAGCTTGACTAACTTGCTTAGAAACACTCTGCGCCATCGGGGTGAGTGTTTTTCCATAAAGTTGATGCTGCATGGTCCAGAGTTGTTCAGGCTTGAAACCATATTCAATAAAATGGGGATCTGTTTTTTCCGCTTTAACCAACGCCAGAACCTGAGGAATGGCAGCATCTTTATCAACAGGTTTATGCAACAACGCGGCTTGTGCAAGTAAATAAGCCTTTACGGGATCATCTAGATTCGTCTGCTGTAAATATTGTGTCAATTCGCTTTGCTGAATATTTTTATCGTATTGAATCGCTTCGCTATAAGCATTATTTGAACCATCATTTAAATCATATTGCAGAAAGGTTAAGCCTGACCACAACACAATAAAAGCAACCAACCATCCCACAAATTTCAAAATAAAAGACTGAAAACGCGTATAAAAGAAACGTATTTTTTTCAAAAAATGAATGACAAAAAATGCCCCGACAAAAGAAAAAAACAGCTTCAGAATCAGCCAACCAAACCATGACAACAGATTAGTAAAATAATCAGTATGCTGCCCAAGTTCAGCAAGATTTGCATCCACACTCATGGGCATATGCAATTGCTTTAATTCAGTGCTAATTCCAAAAAAGCTATACACAAAATCATGTTGTAGAAATAAAGCTACCACTGAAGCAATAAAAACAGTGCTGCTGGTAATACCTAACAACATTAAATTGCGTTGACGTTTTTTCAACGCCACTACACCCGATTCAATCTGTTGCGGATTCACAGCATATTCATCTAAGGGAGGCAAACGGTTTCTCCTAAAGTGCGAGCAATGAACTTAAGGGTATTCTTAAGATTTATTCACTCCACTGGTACTTGATTCTATAACCAAATGATTCAAATTTTCCTGCAAAGCACGTAAGCGCGTCGTGGCTTCAGCACGTTTCTGCATACCTTCTTTCTGTACCTGAATCACATCATTCACTGTTTTAATGAGGGTGTTTTGCACATGTTCAAGCGTTTCGATGTCAATTACTGAACGCTGATTGGCTTTGGCAGTATCTACCGAGTTTTGATGCAACAAATCCGCATTACGGCGCAACAAATCATTGGTGGCATCATCAATACTATTGGCCAGTTGTACACTGTTTTTCTGCTCATTTAAGGAAATGGCCAAACTGATCTGGTTTTTCCATGCTGGTAAGGTGATGTTTTTAATGGCATAGAACTTATCCACCAGCATCAAGTTATTAGACTGGATAATCCGAATCATCGGCAAGGTTTGCATGGCAGATTGCTGCAAAACCTGTAAATCACTGACCCGTTTTTCCAGATTATTGGCCAGATGATTCAGGTCATAGACTTTTTGAACGGTGGTCTGATCTTGGGGTTGTGTGGTTAAAGATCCGATTTGTTGCTGAATTTCCTGTTCTTTCAATTTTCCGGCAGCAATATAAATGCCCAGTTGTTTATATTCGTCTTGCACACCCTGAAACATCTTATCCAAGGTATCAACACGACTTTTAAGCCCCGATTGTGAGGTTTCAATTTCTTTAACCAAAACATCAATTTGCTCTTTGGTACTATTAAAATTCTGATCGAAATTTTGCTTGGCTCCTTTCATTTTACTGATCAAGCCACCAAAAAAACCGGAACTTTTTTTCTTGTTGAGAATGCTACTGGTATTTAACTGCTGGGCAACCTGTACTACCTGGTTTAGCTTTTGACCGGTCGTGTCCAGGTCTTTGTTCTGCACCAGATTCAGTAGTTCATCGGTATAGCTTGATGTTTTGGTTGCAATATTTTTGCCATATTCCGCCACTGCGGTATGGTTCATTGCAGCTAATTCTTTATGTGCATTCATCACTTCATTAAAGTCTGAATGCTGCAAACCCATTTCTTGTAAATTCAATTGCTGAAATTTTTGCTGAACCATATCAGTGTTCACTTCAGCAGGGAGATCTTTCTGTTCAAAATCAGTCATGCTTCACCTGAATATTCTGTTTAATGTGTAGGTTTCTGAAGGGATTTTCTTAAAGTTTGGATCAGATTCTCTCGGCTATTATCCAGCTTTTCCAATTCAATTGTCGAATTGCTTTGGTTGCTTTGTTTAACATGATATTGCCATGCAGGAATCAAGACTTGCTGCGCCTCTTTAAAACGATCCAGCAAGGTAAACGAGAGCTGTTGAGATAACTGCATTTGTGTAATTGCAATATCATTACTGGCTTGTAAGGTTTGCAGAGTATTAATTTTTTTCGATAATCTTTCTGAAAAATTGTCTAACGGATGCTGATTCTTTACAAAATTAGGATATTCCACCAAGAATTCTTGCGCAGCCATAATATATTTTGCCATTTGTTCACGATGCCCGAGTAACTGCTGAAAACGAGCTTGCGACTTTTGAATCTCGATTTGCAATTTTTGACTTAAATAATTGGCACGGCTGAGCAATTGATCCAAGTTTTTATAATATTCGACCTGCCCAGAACCATATTCCAAGTCAATACCGAGCCACTTTTGCAAAGCATTAAACTTACGTTTTTTTAAATATTTTTTTGAATCTGCCAAGGATTGAATCAACTGTTCTATAGTTGAACTGAGTTGCTGAGTGAGATGTGGATCGACACCATTCAATAACACCGACTGTGCTTGAATAAGTTGATCAGCATAATGATTCAGACGATATTGATCATTCAGCAAAGGCACTAAATCATTACGCTGAATGGAGAGAAGTTCAGCCCGATTCACTTCAATTTCAGCCAAAGGAACGAGCACATCTATCTGGGACATAATATTAGAAACTCAATAAAATCATTTTTATAGTAAGCTTTTTAGAAAAAATATCATGTAGAGTTTTGCAATTGCTGTTTGCTATAAATCATAAATTTGATAAGAAATTTAATTAAAGTTCGAACAAGATTTAAAAAATAAAATTTACATCGCTTAATTCTATCTTTTGCTCATTTCGTTCACTACGTTGAAGATGAATATGTGAAGCATTGGATAACCTGCACCCCCTTCTCAGGATCATTTTTAAGCTTCTAAAAGCTTGAGTAATGCAGAGTGACAAGTTTGACTAGAATCTCAAGTTATGCACTGAACTTTGATGCTCATAAATATTTTTTGCAAAAATCACTTTCACAGATTTAAAATAATAATCTATAAACAATATATTTCAGACACTTAAATAAAGAATGATTCAATTTACTGATCAGGTTTTCTAAATTCCCTTAACACAACGATAATCCTGCCTGCATGATTATCGAGTACTTATAGTTAATTATCACTCGGTTCTTCATATCGCATCACTTTGTATCAATTCTACAGACTACCCCCCTCAAAGTCTTTGATAGCATTGGTTTGAGCTATTTTTAGCCCTATATCAAAATAGTGACTATTAGTGAAAGCACGCAGGCGGGAGGGAACTGCGTTTAGCCAAGAAACGCCTGCCCTTTCTAATTTAAATAGAGTGAAAATAAGTTATAAATGTGTTGAGATTACAGTTAGTAAAAGAATTGGAAGATAAGCTACAAGTAGCTGTTAAACTTGGTAAGCGGGATAATGCTGAACACCTTAAAATAGAACATCATAGGCAAGCTCACTTACGAACATGCATAGAAGAATCTAAAGGCGATTAGACCATAAAAAATATTTCTGACTTAAAATCAAAATAGAGTGTTCTTTGGATTTTGAGAAAAATATTACCTATTAACAGCTTAAAGTCATTCACCAGAATCACACAAAATGATCTATAAATAATGTGCTGATCCGAACCTTAGTTATTTAAAATTTTAACCAGTAGCAATGATGATCAATCCGTTTTTTCTGTCCCCAATAAAACCAATTTAAAAAGGATACTGCGATGAACGAGCGAATGAAAGCACTGGAAAAATCAATTATAGAGCTAATTCCAGAACTCACTGACATTTATAAAGATTTCCATCAAAACCCGGAACTTTCCATGCAGGAATTCAGAACTACTAAAAAAGTCGCGGAGTATTTGCGACCTTTAGGTTATGAAATTCATGAAAAAATTGGCATCACTGGTATTGTAGCCCTCCTATCCAATGGTGCTGGCTCGACGGTAATGCTGCGGGCAGACATGGATGCACTGCCGATGCCAGAAAAAACTGGCCTGCCTTATGCCAGTCAAGTCACAGGCGAAACTGCTGAAGGAGTTAGAACCGATATCTCTCACATGTGTGGACATGATTTACATGTTGCATGGCTCATGGGCGTTGCCAAAATCCTATCCCAGCATAAAGAAGCCTGGAGTGGAACACTGATGCTGGTGTTTCAACCAGGTGAAGAAGTTGCCCAAGGTGCATTAGCCATGATTGAAGACATGCAAGATAAATTTCCTAAGCCCGATATTATTTTGGGGCAGCATGTAATGGTAGGAAAAGCCGGCACTGTAGGCTATAAGGCAGGTGCCATTTTAACTGCGGGTGATAGTTTACACATTACCTTTCATGGTCGGGGGGCTCATGGTTCGATGCCGCAAAATTCGATTGATCCTGTCATGATGGCCGCCTATAGCGCAGTACGCTTACAATCAATTGTTTCCCGGGAAATCTCCCCCCAAGATAGTGCCGTGTTAACCATTGGCAGTATTCAAGCAGGAACTAAAGAAAATATTATTCCAGATACTGCTGTAATGAAATTGAATATGCGCAGTTATAAAGATTCTGTCCGCGATAAGATGCTGAATTCAGTCAAACGCATTTGTAGCTGCGAAAGTCATGCTTCGGGTGCGAATGATGAGCCTGAGATCAAATTTATAAACAGTTATCCTGTCACTGAAAATGATCTACAGGCAACCACCAAGCTAGAACAAAGTTTTATCGATTTTTTTGCTGAACGTGCTTATGTCACGACACCTGTCACCGCCAGTGAAGACTTCAGTTACTTTGGCCGTAAATGGGGCGTTCCTTATGTGTTCTGGTTTGTAGGTTCCACCGAGGCCAGCCAATGGGAACAAGCCGTACAAAACAATACTGTGGCACAAATTCCTGCCAACCACTCATCTCTATTTAAAATTGAACTGGATCCGACCGTGAAAACAGGTTTGGAAGCCATGCTGACTGCAGCATTAACCTGGTTATAATCCTGGTCTCGTAGGTAAATGGAGACATTAAATCATGCCTCATAGTACTTACAATCTCGTAAACAAAGGGGGCAATCAGCTTGATTATATGCCCCCTGCAATCTTCTCAAACTTCTGCATTCCAAAAATCTAAATTTCAAGTTTTCTTAGCTTTCGGAACCGTGAGCATGATCGATAGGATAGCAATCACGATCATCAGCACGTTAAATCCTAGTGCTATGATTGCAGCCTCACGCACGGCCAGGTTGTCCTGCCGCCCGGAAAATGTAATCACTCCTTCCAACCACATAATGCTTTCATTATTATCACTAAATGCAGTGAAAATTGCGGCTGAGATCGCTACGCCAAAGGCGGCACCCAGTGACGAAGCCATTTTGTAGATGCCTGAACCCGCACCAGCCTGTGCATCAGGCAAATTGGCCAGTGCTGCATCGGTAGATGGGGTGGCATAGAAAGCCAAACCTACACCAAATAACGAATAGCCGATGATGGCGAGGATTTTATAGTCTGTCAGGAATAGATTAGCCGGTGACAGCAGTACAATCGACAAGCCGGTAATGAGACAGCCCCAGATCATCGGCTTACGCGCACCATAAAGTTTCAATAATTTCTCGCCGACACGAATGAAAGCAATGATGGCAATTGCATACCCTAGGGTCAGCATACCTGCGGCCTGAGCAGTCATATTTCCGCCAAACTGTACCAACTGCAGCGATACAATCAGCGTACCAGCTACCGCATTGAGTAAGAAGTTGGAGATCGTTGCACCAGTATAAGTGGCGTTTTTAAACAGGCTGAAGTCGAAGAAAGCATTGGGCGATTTGGATTCAATTTTTAGAAAAAGGGCGCCAACCACCACTGTTATAGCGATCAGTCCGAGTGATAATAGACTGGCCCAGCCAAAATTATTACCCTGAGTGACGACGACCTGCAATGCCACCATGGCAACCATGAAGGTCAGTACACCTGGTAGATCAAATTTATAATCCCCTCTGGTTGCAGCCTTGCTCTCCGGTGTGCCACGCATCATCCATAGGCCCAATATGCAAACTGCAATTGACACGAAGAAGATTGAACGCCAGCCAAAGTTTTGCGACATCAGGCCACCAAACAATGCGCACAAGCCAGAACCGCCCCATGACCCAATCGACCACATACTGATGGCGCGTTGACGTTCTGCACCGTCCCAATAGGCTTTCACAACTGCCAAACTGGCTGGCATGATACACGCTGCCGAAAGACCCTGCAGCGCACGTCCGACTAACAGGACCGGTACAGCAAGCTCACCTGTCGGTGTCAGGCCAACCAGCAGAGAGCCAATGATGTTGAGATAGAAACCAATGCGTACGATCTTCATGCGGCCAATTCGGTCAGCTAGCCCACCCATGACGACGATAAAGATGCCGGAAAACAGTGCGGTGATTGCCACTGCGATGTTCATACTATTGGCTGTCATACCAAGGTCGCGACTCATGTCGGGTGCGATATTGAGAGTCGTTTGGGCAAATAGCCAAAAGGCTATGACCCCCATGATGATGCCAAACAGCAGGCGATCGTTACCTTTAAATGCTATGTTGCTTGTCGTGGAATTCATAAAAAACTCCTTTGTTATTCTTAATATAGCTCTGTGGTGCCCAGAAATAATCTCGTCGTTACTATCTAGCTGAATAGCATAGATCATATTGTGCACATCTATTCCCTTTCAATCTTTCTTATATCTTTGCTCAAAAGGTTTAAGACTTAAACTGCCATTAAAAAAATATAACTCATATTACTTTCAGCCTAAATGAATCTTTGTTGTGTTTTGTATTAACCCCCGCAAGAAAACGGACAATTAATTCGCTAATTCCAATAATGTTGGTTGTTGAAGTTCGGAAAACAGAATGAGTTAGGCAAATGTTAGAAGCTGAAGCTAATACTCACATTTAGAATTACCAAGGCAGGGTTAAAAGATTCAGGATTTCAGCAGCACGGATCTAAATAATACGATGATCTAGAAGGTCTTGCAGGACTAAAAGACGTTGAATTTCTTTGTAAGATATAGACACCAACATAGCAAACCGACCGCTTCGATAATCGCAAAAGTGCATATTCTTAAAGCCGACATTTTTATTTTGGGCTTACATTTTTGATTTTGTATAAGGTGTATTATGTTAATTTTAGAAATTCTTAATTTTTAAATATTTTGGAGCATTAGTTTTAATGAATCAATTGGAGCTAATCCTTAAAACCTTTCATGAATATGAGTTTAAGGAAGGGTTAGATGATTTATTTTATTTGTATGGTAACTTTCTTAAAGAAATCGATCCAGAGGTTAAGCTCGAATATAAACAAGATACAGCCTTCTTCAAAGCTCTGAAAATACTGTTAGAAAGTGGTGATATTTCTTTATTTTATAATTTAAACTATAAAGAGCCATCTAGAGATGGAGAGTTGCTGCTTGGAAGCCCACAAGACCAAATTGAACAGCTACAACAAGTTTGGCTTGGTAGCTTTGCTATCCATCAAATGGATCAAAAAAAAATAACTCTCTAGGATGGTACTTCTTGATAAATTGCCCTTACGCATTAGCTCATAAACTTTATGATAAAGATGGAAAATTCATCCGTTGGTTATATACAGACTAGCTGTCTTAAGACTTAATTAAGGGAGTTAATAACTAATATTTAATATAATACAAATGAGTAAAACCAATAAAATTCAATTTAAAGTCTAATTATATTTAAAATCCCCAGAAGACATTCAAAAATGGGCCTTGGATACTTTAGAAATTAATCCTTCAGATGAACTAGCTTTAGAAGTATATTTTTTGGCTGTTCATTAAGAGACTATTGAATATTTTAAAAAGATACATATCACTGATCTTGATATAAATGCGAGAAATAATGTAATCCATAAATTATTGAATGAGTATGTTCTTAGTCTCAGTACTTCTATTTAGTCAAAAGAGGATATTTATTCTTTTTTTCAAAAAATTACTTTAATTTCAGAATACTTAGAAAATAAAAATTTAAATAATTTACTTATTTCATATGATGATGAATTATATTTAGCCTTAAAAAATTATTCACTATTATAACCTATGGAAATATTTTATAACTTTATAAAAGAGCTCCAAAAATGGTAAAAACAAAACCCCATTCAACATAATGGCGCTTATACGAAACGAAATATAAAAAATATTTTTTTCATGTAGTTAAATAATTCCGATCTACCTAAAAACAGCAAAAAACTGGCTTAAAAACAAGTCGGAATTTTTAAACTTTTTTGATATATTCTGCCAGTAAAATCGATTACTTTATATTCAAGACGAAGCTTTTTTCAGTGTTCCTAGTCTTCCTAGAGCAAAAAATATCCCCCAATATCTTCGGATATAATGGAGACAGTTTTTGGCCGATCTTGTACGCATTTGCTTACATCAATTCCCGCCCTTTGCGGCTATACGATCTTGGGGTAATTTCCTATGATGGATTCATCAGGAACAGGAAGTTCCACACAATAATAAGAGCATAGATATGCACAAGGACAGTAAGGTACGACAGGAGTTATACCAAGCGAACCAATACGAAAAACCCCGGCAGGATACCGGGGTTTTTTTATGCATAAATATTTTTATAAAAGTAGGAGAAGTTTTAGCTACTCAGTCGTAGATAAAAGCTCATAATCTTTAGATTGAATGACCTCTACCCCAAGCCGTTCATTGATCTGTTTCATTAGATTTTGATAGTAGACAATTTCATTGTAATAAAAAACTTTCGCGGCTTTCTCAACATCACCAAAGCCCCCTGCATTTTACGGTACCACGCCGATCAGTTGTGGTGGAATACGATGGCCAGCCAACTGGTCATCACGACTGGCAATCTTAATATTATAAAACTCATCTTTAGCAGCCACCTCAGCCAGAGGAATAACATTCACCCCTTTTTCTTTTCCTCTAGGTGTATAGAGTAATAAATTTTTAAAGTTGCCTGCCCCTTTGGAATTCTCCAAAGCATCTTCTAAGGCGTCTACATCACCTTGAGTTTGTAATGCATCAGTCATGTGAAGAATAAAACCTGCATGAGCACCATTTTTATAATAGCGTCGACGGAATAAGGTGGCAGATTCATTCAGTAGAATCGCATTTACGCTGCTTAAATAATTGGGGACGCCATACACCTCTTGCCCAATGTCTGATTCAAATAAATGGATCATGTCTTGAGGTGTAAATTTATGGTTTTTAGTCTGGTCATAATCCAACTGAAAATAACTTTCCAAATCCAGACCACGACGCATATTTAATGCTGGTCGAGATCCGAGTCCAAGGATTCCTCCAAAAAGATTTCTTTTAATATGCACATAGCAATTTGCAAAAGTCAGAAGGTTTAATGCCAAAGCATTAAATTCATGTCGGCTCAACCAAGGATGAGGAATAAAATCGCTGGTTAAAATATTGCGTTTCACAATTAGTGCACTGGTGTGATGACTGGTTGCTCGGAACAGTTTGGCAGTAGCCAACATGTCATAGGGCAAGTCATACCAATCTAGCCATTTCGGACAATAGCCATATTCAAACAAAGCATGCCCATCCAGTACCGGTTCAGGTTGTCCAAAGTTACGACAGATAATTGAAGTCTTGGCTGATACTTCCATCGGTGCCTCAGTTGAGGCTACAGCAAATGGACTAAACCGTTGTAGGGGTTTAGGAATAAAATTATTTAAGTTCATGATTTGAATACTCGAATTCGGCTACGTTGTGCGCCTTGTTGTGATGCATCAGTGGTATCAATAATCGGAGCATTCTCTAATCCGTTCATGATTGCCCATGCCATATCACCATGACCATTTTCAGCAGATCGAGTGGTAATGAGCGTTTTATTGCCACCCCCACTGGTGAGTGCTTTTTTAATTGAAAGAAAGGCCTTTGCTACCGTGGTAAGACCGGCATCAAAATGTAAGCGTCTTTTTTAAAACAGTTCTTTTGCGCGTAAGCCCATACGTATTTTCAATTCAGGGTTATAGTTCAAACGCGTTAAAGCCGGGAAAAACTTAGCCACATGCTCTGCAACAGCAATACCATTACCGGTATTGTCTATACCTATAAACATGACGTGATAACGTCCACACACCTTTTTAATGTAAAGCGCCTGTTCCTGTGCGGTCAGTCCCTTGAACTGTTTAACCTCTAAAATCCGATAGGGTTCTAATGGGGTACGTGGCGGTGCAATCACGGCCAAGGCAGCATTGTCACCGGTAAATGATGGGTCGTACCCCAACCAGACATCACCTTGATAGTGAGGTGTTTCATTGGGATGAAAATCATTCCAGACTTCCCATGAATCCACCATATTGGGAATGATATCTTTGAGTGGGAAATATGAGCCTGAGTCATCAATAAAATCACAATCAAACAGGTTGGCAAACTCATCATCACCATATTCTGCAAGCAAGTCATCACGATCAAATAGATCACAGCCTTTGGCTTCAGCATCATCTAAAGTGACAATTTGCCGGGTCTTACGGTCGGCACATTTCACAGGTAATTTTAAAGCAGCTTTACTGATATCAATTTCAATCGGTAATTTACGTTTACTGTCTGTGCCTGTCCAAAATGCATAGGCTTCATGCAAAATGCTGGAAGGCGTAGACATGTAAATTTGCTTGTACATTTTTTGCGAAGCCATCGCACTGGCCACTTTTTTGAATTTCAAAAAATTACGAATCCAAAAAAATTCATCCATGATGACATCACCATGTCGACCCTGGGCGGTCAGGGCATTTGTTCCTAGGTAATAAATGGTCCCCTGTCCATTCGGTCCATTAATAACAATTGGATCTCCGGTCAGTTCAATCCCACAAACTTCAAGTACAAAGGCTTTAATGTATTCAATAAACTGATAGGCCTGCGCCTTGGAAGCAGACATGAAGATTTTGTTCTTGCCTGTTTTGAGCAAATCAATCAATGCCCATAATGCAAAAATATAGGTGGCACCGATCTGCCGGGATTTCAGCAAAATGAAAATCCGTGACCAGGATATAGCATTCATCCACTCCTGTTGATACAAATATAGATATTCCTCAAAGGCTTGTTCGAGTTTCTGTAAATCTTCTTCAGTCAGCTGATTTTTCAGTTTTTGCTTACGTGGTTTATCATTACGATTTTCAAGTTTAGGATTGAGATCCGCTTGTGTTCCTCCTTCACGATAGCGTTCTATTCGTGCCCAACGTTCAAATTGAACCCCGATAAAATCCATTTCTTTATAGTTGGCATTGCTCTTCCCATCCATAAAAGTCAAAGCCATATAGCGAACTTTTAACCCCAAAGTCACGTCATCAAATAAATCCGCTTTTTCCCAGGCATCGCGCTGTTTCCAACTTTCGACTGTGGCGCGATTCTCTTCGATTTGTTTGGCAATTTCAGAGACAGACATGCCCATCGCAAACAGGATTCGTCCATGTTGCCGGGGATTCATAAGGTCGAACTGTATAGGTTGAGGTGTATTCATGCCCTCAATGTTGCCCTATGCACAGATTTTCCCAAAATGGAAAAATCCTGATTAAGCGTTAAACAGGATTCTGGTCGTTGCGACACCTATCCCCTTACAAGCAGACTGCATACATCAGAAACATAGATGGAAATTTGTATGGGACTTGCAGGTGAAGGGCGTGTTGAAAAACGTTTTCGAGTTGCACGTGAAGGTCAAACAGTTGATGGACGTGAACTGACTGGACAGGAAATTCAGCAAATGGGTTCAAGTTACAGTCTGGAAAAATATGGGGCACGAATCAATCTCGAGCATTTTTCAGGATGGTCACCCGAACCGCCATTCAATGCCTATGGCGACATCATCAAAGTTGAAGCTGTGCAAGAAGATGGCAAGTGGTCACTTTATAACACCATTTCTGCTTTGCCGAACTTTGTGGCAATGAATAAAGACGGTCAGAAAATTTATCCATCAATCGAGTTTTACCGCAACTTTGCCGGAACAGGAATTGCCTATCAGGTGGGTCTTGGTTTGACCGACACCCCTGCTTCACTCGGTACTGAACCTATCAAATTTTCAGCTAATCAATTTGCAGTACGCACTCAACCCAATGCGGAGATTTTTATGTCTATTCCGACAGCACCGGCTGAACAGAACAATTCAGTTCCGAATGATCAAAAAGGTTTTTTAGAGCAGCTCAAAAGCATGCTTACACCGAGCCAACCAAAACCGGCAGTTCAGCCTGACGATTTCCAAGCCGTAGTGACACAAGGTTTAGTAACTGCTTTAAACGGGATTAAAGAGCTGAATGATAAATTTAGTGCCTTGCCCACTCAACCGTCTGCTCCAGTTACCACAACGGCACCAGTCACCCAAAATACGCAAGTACCTGCAACCCCGGAACAGGATCAATTAAGTCAGGCGCTTGCTCCAATTTTGCAGTCTATCCAATCTTTACAGCAGCAATTCACCCAGCTTTCAAAAACGCCTGTCAATACCCCCCCTGCTTCAAGCGGTGGTGATACTGACCAAGTTGCATACTAATTAAAACTGACCAGATTTCATTCTGATTAAATAAACAAGGAATTTTTCAATTATGGCAGTCGTTCTGAATCCCATTGCACGTACTAAACTTTCGTCATATATCGCTGATATTGCACGTGCAAATAATGTAGAAGATGCAAAATACACCTTTGCCGTTCAACCTGTACCTGAACAAAAAATCATTGCTGCTTACCAGGAGTCCGCGGACTTTTTAAAGCAAATTAATGTCTTCCCGGTTGATAATGCCAAAGGGGAAAAAATTGGGCTGCAAATTGGTTCTTCTGTTGCAGGCACCACCGATACCCGAGTCAAAGCCCGTACACCGGTTGCCGCTGGCACACTGGATTTACTGGATGAATACGACTGTACCCAGACCAACTATGACGTGGCGTATTACTGGTCATTGCTAAATGCTTGGAAACACCATCCGGACTTTAAAGCCAAATTGCAGGCGATGGTGATTAAAGCCATTGCACTAGACAAACTGTGTATCGGTTTTAATGGTTTATATCGTGCACCTACTTCTGACCGGATCGCCAATCCTCTTTTACAGGATGTAAAAAAAGGCTGGTTGCAAAAAATTCGTGATATTGCACCGGAGCAGCATTATGAAGGTGTTGATGATGGTACCGGTAATCTGGTGATTAAAGTCGGTGCAGGCAACGAGTTTAAAACGGTCGATGGACTGGTTGAGTTTGCGGTTGAAGAATATATCGCTGAACAACATCGCGAAAGCGGATTGATTGCAATTTGTGGCCGTGGGATTTTGAGCGACAAATACTTGCCGTTGCTGAATACCATCCAAGATCCAACCGAACAGCTTGCTGCACGAACAATTTATGCCAATAAGCAGCTCGGTACCTTGCAAGCTTTGCATGTCCCTAAATTCCCGGCAAAAACGATTTTGATCACGACTCCGGATAACCTTTCGATTTATATGCAGTCAGGTACCTTGAACCGTTCCATTGTCGAACAGCCTGAATGGGATCGTGCCGTTGACTACCAGTCTGTGAATGAAGACTTTGTGGTGGAAGACTATTCGAAATGTGTGCTACTTGAAAACATTGAGGTAGAAGCCTAATGTCGAATTCAATGCGCCAAAACCGTGAAAAAAAACTGGCTCAAAAAGCAATAAAAAATGCTCAAAGCCTCGATCTACGTTTACGCAAGAAAAAAGTGATTATGGGCATTGATCCTGGTGTGCCTGAAGGTGATCGAACAGGCACAGTCCTTGTTGCCACCTCTCCTGCAGCAAATATTGAATTGCGTTTGTTCAATCATATGAACGAGCTGCAGGACACCAAATCAACGCAGGAAAAAATTGCTAAAAAAATAGCATGGCTACCTGAATATTTAGGCTATATCGAAGGCTGTTTGGCGGTTTCTCCATCTGCCCAAAACACCACGCTAGTGACCTTAATGATCTGGGCAGTCGATGCAGGTGAATACGCCCTAGCTATTCGTATTGCTGAATATGCCCTTTTAAATGACATGGTCATGCCTGAAGGATATAGCCGCAATATTGCAGAGTTTGTCACTGAACAATGTGCTGAAGATTTTCTGAATGATTCAGACCTCGCTCTTGCCCATGCTGAACTGATTAAACGAATTATTGAGCTGGGTGTGGGTGAACAAATGGTCGATCAAGCCCGTGCCAAAATTTACCGTGCTTCCGGAGATGCTTTAAAAGAAGCCCAACCCCATGAAGCACTCAATGCTTATAAAAATGCCTTGCGACTCAATAGCAAAGTCGGCTGTAAAAAAGATATTGCAGCCCTTGAAAAGCTATTGAATCTGCAAACAACCGGGTCGTCTCCCGACGCCACTGTCGGCTCGCAGGCTGATTCACTTGATGCTTCGGCAGCAGATGTGTCAGTTCCTGCGTCCACCGACTCTAATGTGTCTAGCGACACAAGTTCGTCAGCGGAGTAAGTAAAATGCTGCTAAACGCACCCGTGACCAATAGTGAAGTTCCGAATCCTGATCCAGAGCGTCCTAACGTCAGTATTACCGATTTGTTGGGTACGGTGCGTTTAGATCAGTCCAAGGGCGAGCCTTTGCTTACAGAAAAAATCCTGTTAGCGATGGACATCATCAATGACCAGGTCCTTTTACTGAAAATAGAAACAGAAACCCAAATTCGAAAATACAAACGTGCGGTCTGCTATGAAGCAGCAGCATTGATTAGTGAAGAGAACCTAGATTTTGATACCACAACAAATGGTCAATCACGTGGGGAAAATCAACAGGAAAAAGCTCAATCGCTACGTCGAATTGTAAATCACACCATTGCTGACCTGACGAACCGAAAACGTAACCGGGTCAAACTGGTATGAGTACAGTCAATGCCATACAGGGCGATACTTTAGATGCTATTGCATACCGTTATTTCAAAGACAATTCAGTACAGGTTTTGGCTGTACTGATTGAATTAAATCCTGAGTTGCATGGAACATTTTTAGACGAGCATCAAACCGTTATTTTGCCTGAAACAACTCAAATACAAAGTACTCCCTCACTGAAACTGTGGGATTAAAGGGGAACCGAATGAATGATCCTATTTCAATTAAGGGATTACCGTGGCTTTTAAAAATTATTGCCGCGATTATGGGTGCAATTTTAGCGCTGATTTTAAGCGGTGATATAGATCCACAAGGCCGAATCAAAATTACCATCGGGGTGATTTTAAAATTCGCGATTAGCGTGGCCATTAGCCTATATGGTGGATCTGCTTTTATTGAATATTACCAACTCGCCCATTACTCAATGCAGTCCCAAGGTTTTGTGATGCTGATTTTTGCCGTCTTTGGCATGTTGCTGATTGGTATCGGGTATCAATCCATGCAGTTATGGAAAGGTAAAGCATTCAGTGAAATTATTACTGAAATTAAAGCTGCCTTTGCCGCCATGTTTAAATAGGAAAAGAGAAATGTCAAAAAAACTCACTATTGAACAAATCCAGCAACAAGCCGAAAAACTGGGGATTGAAACTGCAGCCCTTCAAGCCATTCATGAAGTGGAATGTCGAGGTTCAGGATTTAATCCAGATAACACGCCGGTGATTTTATTTGAACGTCATGTCATGCGTCAGCGTTTAATTGCCAATAAGCGTGATTTCGATTTGCGAATAATGCTAATAGAACGACCGGACCTCTGTAATAAATCATCTGGTGCATATGGCTTATATTCCGCTCAGCATGGCCGATTAGCAGCTGCTGCTGAATATCATCGCGAATCCGCCCTTGAGTCCTGTTCATGGGGCATTGGTCAAGTGATGGGCTATCACTGGCAGTCCTTGGGCTATACATCACTACAAGCATTTATCAATGCAATGTATAAAGATGAAGCCTCTCAACTTGATGCCATGTGCCGGTATATTACTGTAAATAATCTTATAAATGCCCTTAAAAGCAAACACTGGAAAGTGTTTGCACTAGGCTACAATGGCAAGGCTTATGCAAAAAATAATTACGATATCAAGTTAGCAAATGCATATAAAAAATTTGCTGAAGGATCGTAAGTCATGCAAGCCTTAATTCCATTAAAGCCCTATCTGAAAGAAAAATTGCCATTGATGACGGCAGATAAATGTCATCTGTTTATTGTGAATGGCACTCAAGCAAAGGGCTATATGGAATATACCGCTCGGTTGCTCTTCTTGGATTATCGCGGAGATCCGATTGAAGTGATCATGCAGATTCGTGAATGGCTCAAGTCCAAAAAGCTGCATTTGGATGCAACAGGCAACGATGTACAAATTTCATTTAGCAGTGAAATTATTGATGCCAATACCTTTGATCTTGAGATTGATTTTCCGCAGCGCGATAAAATCGTGATGGATGATAATGGGTACCATGTTTGTCCGGAAATGGTCTGGAGCGATAAGTCTGGAAAATTTGTACCTGCAGGAACTGAATAATGGATGCCTATGCTGGATTAGATCATTGGCTTGATCAGATTGCGCTGCGTCTTGAACCAACCCAGCGACGAGAACTGATGCGTCGTTTGGCTCAAGGTTTAAGGGTACGTAATCGGGATCGAATCAAACAGCAGCGAGATCCAGATGGCCATCGTTTTATTCCGCGTAAACGCAATCAAATCGGAAATAAAAAGCGCCAAGGTGCTTTATTCCAGAATATCGGTAAACAAATAAAAATTGAGTATTCTGCAGATCATGCTGCAGTCGGTTTTGGTGGACGTATTGCACAAATTGCGGAAGTTCATCAAGAAGGTAAAACCATTAAGCCTAGTCGTTATGCAAAAGCCACAAAATACCCTATTCGAGCATTGGTGGGATTTAGCAAAGACGATGAAAAATGGATTGAATCTGAAATACAAAAGTTCTTATTAATATGATCGAACTCAGATGTAAATGCGGAAAATTACTGTGCCGCATAGAAAAACTCACAGTAAAACTTGAAATCAAATGTCCTCGATGTCGAGTGCTAAATCATTGGAACGCCTAGAGCGTCAGGTTAGATAGCCCAGAGCTACCAACGGAGTTGACGTATGTCCCCGAAAACTAACCCTAACACCTTAACAAAACCAACTTATAACGCTTCTGGCCGTTCTTTTTCAGGTTGGTTGGGTGGTAAATCTCAACTGGCACGTACCATCATCGAGATGATGCCCGAACATAAGCACTACTGCGAAGTATTTGGTGGTGCAGGTTGGGTCTTATTTAAAAAATCAACGTCTACACTTGAAACCATCAATGATGTAAATGGGGATTTAATTAATCTGTATCGTGTTTTTAAATACCATCCTGAAGCCTTAGAAAAAGAGTTTGAAACACAACTGATCAGCCGTGAAGAATTTGAACGTTTAAAGGCCGAGAAGAATACTTCACTGACTGATGTTCAACGCGCAGCGCGTTTTTATTACTTACTACGCACCTGCTTTGGGGCAAAAGTTGCCGAGCCGAATTTCTTTTCTCATGCAGAGCGTCCACCTTCTTTAAAACTCGGTGATGACCTGAAAACAGTACTTTCAACCATTCATCAACGTCTGCAGAAAGTAAATATTGAGAATCGCAATTATGATGTTTTGATTCAAAAAATGGATCGGGAGGACACTTTGTTCTATCTAGATCCACCGTACTACAACTGTGAAAAGTACTATGGCAAAGATATTTTTGGCCGTGATGATTTCATTAAATTGCGTGAATTACTGAAAAATATTAAAGGTAAATTTATTTTAAGCCTGGACGATGTACCTGAGGTGCGCGAGTTATTTGATGGCTTTTATTTTCATAGCAAAAAAATCCGCTGGTCATTAAACAGCAAAGCCCAGGATGAAAATAATGGCAAAGAGCTGATCATCACCAATTTTCAAATTCCTGATTAAGCGTTAAACAGGATTCAAGTCCTCGCACTTTAAAAACAAATTGCCCATGATTTCGGTCATGGGCATTTTACGTTTGTATAAGCATGACGAATCAACTTTTAAGACAATTTCAAAACCTTTCTAGCATCGGCACCGTGATCGCTATCGATGCTTCAGCGTGGAAAATTCGCCTCAAAATTGATGAAAATGAAACGGACTGGATTCCCATTCCAACGATGGCTGCAGGTATCGTCAAAGTTTGGCGATGCCCATCGTTAGGAGAACAATTTTCTGTTTCAGCCCAAGGCGGTGAGCTCACCAGTGCAGTCCCCCAGATCAGTCTTTTTTCTGATGCCTTCCCTCCTCCAAGTACCGACCCGAATGAAGTTTTTGTCCAGATCGGTGAGCATTTCTTAAGTGTCAATATTGAATCCGGAGAAGCCCTATTCAAATTAAACAAATGCACTTTTGATGTCCCGGAAACCATCTTTACTGGCAGCGTACATGCGGAAAAAGCCATTTCATCCAATGAAGATGTTACAGCTAAAGAAGTCAGCCTTGTGAAGCATCCTCATGGCAATGTCATGAATGGACCAGGACAAACAACGCAGCCCCTTCCCACTGGAGGTGTGAGCCATGATTAAAGGCATGTCACGGTACACAGGAAAAACCATTCGGGATGATGGGCAATTGCCTGCCCATCTTGAGCAATCTCTGCATGACATTTTAAGCACTTTACTCGGTACCCGAATATGCCGACGAAATTATGGTTCTCTTTTACCGCATTTAATTGATCAGCCCTGCAATGACATCACCAAATTAAAAATTATGAATGCATCAGCTACAGCCATTATCCGTTTTGAACCCCGGCTTAAAATCAAGCAGGTTCAGGTCAGTAGTACAGACAGTCAGAATGGATGGGATGTCACGCTCATCGGCACTTATTCACAATATAACCAAGATCAAACTTTCAAACAGAGCTATACATTTGGAGCAGCTGCATGAGCACCATGAACCGTGTCGATTTATCCTCATTACCTTTTCCGGATGTTCTTCAGCAATTAGATTTTGAAGCTGAACTTTTAGCCTGTAAGCAGGAGTTAATTTCAAGAGATCCAGAACTGAGCGACGTTCTTAATTTTGAAAGTGAGCCTTTGGTTAAACTACTGGAAACCTTTGCCTATCGTTTTTTGTTAAAGACCGGACAAATAAATGCAACCGCCAAAGCACTGATGTTGGCTTATGCCACCAAATCCGATTTAGACCATCTGGCTGCCAACCGTGATGTGTACCGAAAAACCATCATTCCTGCACAGCCCAATGCCATTCCCCCGATTGAAGCGGTGATGGAGTCGGATGAGGATTTACGTCGACGGGTGCATTTACAGCCTGAAAGCATGTCTGCAGGTTCAGTCGGTGCCTATCAGTTTTGGGGTCTAAGTGCACATGGCCATGTCAAAGATATTTCTGTCGAAACGCCAGAAGAAGGTCATGTCAATATTTGGGTACAAAGCCATATTGATGCAATTGCACCACAAACTTTACTTGATATCGTCGATGAGACTTTAGATCCAGATACCCGACGACCGTTCACCGATCAGGTTCATGTCAAAGCTGCGACCGTAGAAGAGTGGCAACTTAATGCAACCCTGGTTCTTTTTCCTGGCCCCGACTCTGCCGTGGTCAAAGCAGCTGCTGAAGCGGAGGTAAATTTATACATCGAAAAAATATCATCCTTGGGTTATGACGTAACGCGTAGCGGACTATTTCGATCCTTGCACCAGGGCGGTGTTCAAAATGTCATTTTAAATAGTCCAGCTTCCGATATTGTCCTACCAAAAAGCCGTTATTCGAAATGCACTGCGATTAATATCAATATTGTGGAGTTTACAGATGTCTAATCTTCTCCCACGAAATGCCACAAAACTAGAAAAAAATGTAGAGCAGCTTGGTGAAAAAATTTCCCTCATTCCAGTCCCTTTTGTGGATTTACACAGTATCGATCGTTGTCCTGTACCTCATTTGCCTTGGCTTGCGTGGGAGCACCGGGTCGAATATTGGCAGCCCGACTGGAATGAACAAGACAAGCGAAATGCCATCAGTGAAAGTGAGTCTTTTAATGCTGGGCGCGGCACACGATCATCTATCTCCAGTCTCCTCAGTACCGTCGTCGACAATTATCAATTAAAAGCATGGTATGAATTTAATCCGCCACAAAAGCCCTTTACTTTTGTGGTCATCATTAATTCTCAGTACCTGCTTTCAATTGAACAGTTATTGCAAGTTCATACCGCCATTGATGCGACCAAGTCCGTGCGAGATAACTATTCCGTTTCAGCCAAAGTACAAACTCTCTGCGATTTTTACCTCACCGGTTCAGTCACATCTGGCACCAAAATTCATTTAGAAAGTATGTAAAGAGAAAAATATGACTGCAAAATATTACGTCACACTCACCAATTATGGTGCAGAACTTGTTGCTGCAGCACACGACCTGCAATCCATCACATTGACTGAAATGGTGATTGGTGATGCAAATGGTATCCCCTACCAACCGATTGACCATACAGACTTAACCCAGCTCGTTCATCAAACCGCAGCTGTCGAAATCCGCGAAGTTAAAGTCGAAAATAATAGTGCGACTGTTTCAGCCATTATCCCTGCCAATGTGGGTGGCTTTAATATTCATGAAATCGGTCTAAAAGATGCTTCAGGAAAACTGGTGTATATCGGTAATTATCATGGTGCTTATAAACCGGTGATTGCTGAAGGTGGCGGTGGTGAACTTGAAATGGTCATCGACATTAAAGCCACAGCAGGTGCCCAGGCTTTAATTGAAATCAATCCACTCATCATTTCTGCAACTAAAACCTGGGTATTGGAAAAATTTAACGAGCTGATGGAAGCCATCAATAATAAAGAAGATATAAAAGTCGGTGATTTGTTCATCACGACTTCAAATTTTGCCAATTCTGCTGCGGTTGCAGACCATAAAAAATATGGGGTATGGGAAAAATTCGGTGATGGTCATGCCCTTGTTGCACGTGCCTCTGATACCAATGAACTTGCACCAGAATTCATGAAAACAATTGGTCATTCTGATGGTGAATATCAACATAAAATAACAAAGTCTGAAATGCCAGAACATGATCATATTGACGAGGGTTCACCGTACAATAAACTTGTGGCTTCACTAGGGGACATCACACCGGGTGATGGTGATGGCATGGGCGGTATCAATCCTGCAGGAGCTGCCTCACCGAATTACAATAGTACCTATCTTCAAACTTCAGATATTACTGCTGCACAGTTTACCAAGATGACGATTAAGAAAAATGGTGCTGGTCAAGCCCATAATAATATTCAACCCTCCATTATCGTTGACGTGTGGAAGCGAACAGCATAACCATTTTTTTCAAAATCCTGATTAAGCCTTAAACAGGATTTTGCTCATAGAATAAAAAAAGTCCTCCATTCATTATGACTCTAAAAGTACAACCCCTTTTGGAGTCTAAACAATGGCTGAACGTCATCACGGTATTACAGGCCGAGAAACAGCTTCTGGAAAAATCCCGATTCGCGATGCAGCGACTGCTGTGATTGCCATGCTTGCCTATGCAGATGATGCGGACGAAGAAGCTTTTCCGCTGAATACCCCTATCCTGGTCACCTCAATCAATCGCGTTTTACCTAAAGCCGGTGTGACAGGCAATTTACGTAAAAATCTGGAAATCATTTCTCAAATTACATCACCAACCTTGGTGGTAATTCGAATTGAGAACCCATATAGCCCCTCATTAGATCAGTCGACCGTTATTGGCACCACAGATGAATTCGGTCAGCGTACAGGTCTTCAAGCCTTACTGACGGTTAAATCAGTTTTGGGAATTACTCCTAAGATTATTTGTGTACCGGATGTTGAAACGGTTGATGTTACCAATGCCATCGGTGCGATTTGCAAAAAGCTACGTGCCTATTCATACATCACACCACGCGATGCTGAAGGCATGATTATGAAATCGGCTGAAGCTGTGGCGAATTTTCGTCAAATGTTGGCATTTCGTGAAATTGAAATCATCTGGCCAGAATTCACCAGCGGTAATGTGTTCCTGGGCAGCGGTGATTCCGATCTGGAATTTACTGATATTTCACTTCAAACAACTCCAGCAGATCGCTCTTTCGTTACCCTGACTTATGACCTGTATCGTAATGGTCAAAAAGTAGAGTCCAATCAAACTGTCGGTGATCCAGAACCTGACAGTACCTCCGGTTCATTTATCAACTGCATAGAAACTATTTTTCAATCCTACCCTGATATTTCAATAGATCAGGGCGGTGGTGGCATTGCACATTTCAGCACTCGCAATGGATACCGCATTTTAGGCAATAAAGGTGATTTAGAAAAAGAGTCTATCCGTCTGGTATTCAAACAAAATCCATCTCAAGAAGATGACCTCTTTCCAATGCTTATAGATCGTTATAGCGGACAACCTTTTAATAGTCCGATTGAGCTGATTACTTTGGGCAAAACCATGTATGAAGGATTCTAATTCTCATGACTTTAAAATATGGAACAGGCATTTTTACTGCTGCCGTCGCTGCTGCTGCATTACGTGCTGAAACGGATCAAAAAGTCGGGTGGCATAAATCACTCTCCAATATTCCCGTGATAGGTCCAACAGGAATCAGCCAGCCGATTACCTGGGATCTGGAAGATCCTGACACCGATACCGGTTATTTAAATAGCCAGGACATCACCACCATGATCCAGCATATGGGTTTCCGTTTTTGGGGCAATCGCAACTGTTCAGATGACATTCGCTTTTCCTTTGAAGTGGCGACACGTTCAGCCCAGTTCTTATTGGACACCATTATTAATGGCTGTTTTCCTTTCATGGACCAACCGCTGACCCCTTTTCTGGCCAAAGATATTATTGACTCGATTAATGCCAAGTTGCGTGAACATGTCGATGCCAAGCATTTGATAGGTGCATCGGTCTGGTACGACCAGGCTGAAAATTCAGTCGAGCAGTTATCGCAAGGTGTGATGTGGATTGATTACGACTTTACCCCTGTCCCTACGCTTGAAAACCTGGGATTAAACCAACGTATTACCGACCGTTATCTAGTTGACTTTGCTCAAATGATTAATGGCGCAAATACCACTGAAGGAATCTAAGCCATGCTTCCACGTACGCTCAAAAACTTTAATGTATTTGTGGATACATACTCATGGGCAGGTGTCGCTGAAAGCGTCACCATTCCCAAAATCACCAAGAAGACTGAAGACTATCGTGGCGCAGGCATGATTGGTGATATTGCTTTGTCAATGGGCTATGAAAAACTTGAAGGCGAAGTTGTCTATGCCGGTTTTGATGTCAAACAATACCGTCAGCTCGGTGTCTGTGGTACTTCAGATTTACCTGTTCGTTTTGTCGGTGTCTATGAACGTCAGGACAATTGCACCTCCCAAACCGTAGAAATCTATACCCGCGGCCAAGCCATCGAACTTGATCCGGGTGATTCCAAAAATGGCGAAAAGACAGAAATCAAAATGTCTTACAACTTTACTTACTACCGCATGGAAGTGGATGGGGTAGTCGAAGTTGAACTGGATTTCGTCAATGGTACCGAGCATTTTGGCTCAACTAATATCGCTCAAGAAATCAAAAAATTACTTGGTCTGTAAAGACCAGGT
The DNA here is from genome assembly GCF_004331285.1 of Acinetobacter sp. ANC 3781. Classification (GTDB taxonomy): domain Bacteria; phylum Pseudomonadota; class Gammaproteobacteria; order Pseudomonadales; family Moraxellaceae; genus Acinetobacter. The sequence goes on along the minus strand of NZ_SJOH01000027.1, from coordinate 8,951 downwards.
TATTCCCCCTATTCAATTTATTTGAGAAATCAATATGACTCCTGAAGCACAGCAACAAAACCAAGAAGCGATTCAAGATCCGAACATGATCACAGTCAATTTTGACGAAGGTTTTAAGCGTGGTGAACAAACCATTACTGAAATTGTAATCCGTAAACCAAAAACCCGTGCCCTTCGTGGTTTAACCCTGGTCAACGTATTACAGCTTGATGTGGATACGTTGGCAAAACTTGCTCCACGTATTACCACACCGACGATGTCGGAAAATGATGTTTATGACCTCAGCCCTTCTGACCTGACCAAACTCAGCAAGGAAGTGATTGGTTTTTTCGTGAAAACCGAGGAAGAAGACTTCCAGTAAGTACCGACGATGTCATCGCAGATCTGGCGGTGGTGTTTGGTTGGACACCGGCAGACTGTGATGATTATGAAATTGATGAATTAATGGATTGGCATGAACGTGCTCGAGCACGATGGGAAACAGATAGCAGATGAGTCAAATTAGCTTAAAAGCCATGTTGGAACTGGTGGACAAAGCCACTGCCCCACTCAAGGACATTATGGGCTCAAGTGAAAAGACCAGTGATGCTCTACGTGCCCAACGTGAAGAGTTAAAAAAACTGAGCAAATCGCAGTCGGATATTACGTCATTTCGACGTTTATCCACTGCCTTGAAGGGAACCCGAAAGGATCTTGAATCAGCGCAGCAGACGGTGGCAAGACTGGCCCAAGAGCATGCCAGTGTGCAAAAGCCTACCCGATCGATGATCAAGGAATTTGAGAAAGCCAAACTGAGCGTTAAATCGTTAAAACAAGCTGAACAGGATCAATTGCGACAATTACAAATGCTGCGTAACGGATTAAATCAGGCCGGAATCAGTACCAAATCTCTAGGTAGAGATGAGCGTGAATTAAAGTCGCGTATTGATGCATCAAGCCAAGCCCTGCAGCGAAAAAAGCAGCAGCTGGATAAACAGGTTGCAAGCCAGAAACGTATGAATGATCTGGTCAAGCAGCATAAAAGCACCCAGGAAATGATGGGCAAAGTTTCAGATACCGGAGTCAGAGCCGGTGCAGGTGCTGCAGTAGGTGCAGGTGCTTTGGCAGTACCCATTAAAGCTTATGCTGATGCTGAAGATGCGGCCACCACCCTTAAAGTCTCCATGATGCAATCGAATGGCCAAGTGGCCAAAGAATTTAATGACATCAATCAACTGGCCAATCAACTCGGCACCAAACTCCCGGGTACAACTGCCGACTTCCAACTGATGATGGCGAAACTGGTTCAGCAAGGCATCAGCTATAAAGCCATTCTAGGCGGTGTTGGCCAAGCATCCGGTTATCTTGCGGTGCAGTTAAAAATGCCTTTTGAAGAGGCAGCCGAATTTGCAGCCAAAATGCAGGATGCGACCAAGACCTCTGAAAAAGATATGTTGAGCCTGATGGATACAATTCAACGGTCGTACTATTTGGGCGTTGATTCCACCAATATGCTGCAAGGTTTTTCTAAATTATCTGCCGGGATGAAAACCATTAAAGCCGAAGGTTTAAAAGGTGCCCAGGCTATGGCTCCGCTTTTAGTCATGGCAGACCAGGCTGCAATGGCAGGTGAATCTGCAGGTAATGCCTACAGCAAAATCTTCTCATCGATGATGGACACCAAAGGGATTCAATCCGCCTTAAAAGGCTCAAAACTGTCGATGAACTTTACCGACGGCAAAGGTGAGTTCGGTGGTCTGGACAAGATGTTTAAGCAGCTCAGTAAACTTAAAGGCTTATCGACAGAGGCCCGTTTGCCGATATTGTCCGATATGTTTGGTAATGATGCTGAAACCATTCAAGCCTTGAATCTTTTGATTGATAAAGGTCAAGCCGGTTATAACGAAACCCTGGCAAAAATGAATGCCCAGGCAGATCTGCAAAAACGTGTCAATGAGCAGCTCGGTACCTTAAAAAATCTTTGGGATGCCGCTTCCGGTACATTTACCAGTGCAATGACCAACTTTGGTGCTGCAATTGCACCAGAACTCAAACAGGTCGTGACAGGTCTGACCGATGTTTCAGAAAGTATCGGCAACTGGTCTAAAGCCAATCCTGAACTCTCCAATGCCATCATGAAAACCATTGCAGTGATTGTCATTTTATTAGGTGCGTTCAGTGCAATCGCATTGGCACTAGTCACCCTACTCGGGCCGATGGCATTGCTTCGTTTGACCTTTGGCGTTTTGGGGGTTAAAGGCTTCAGCCTGATTAATGTAATCCGGCTAATTGGAGGGGCATTTTTATGGTTAGGTAAAGGGCTATTTATAGTCGGTCGTTTAATGATGACCAACCCTTTATTTCTGGCCATCGGTTTACTGGCGATTGCGGCTTACATGATTTACCGCAACTGGGGTCCAATCAAGCAATTCTTTATTTCACTCTGGGGCAGTATTTCTGCAGGTGCCTCAACTTTATGGCTCAACCTTAAATCATTTTTTAGTAGTGGCATTGCCAATATCAGCGCCACTATCCTGAACTGGTCACCAATCGGATTGTTTTATCGCGCCTTTGCTGCAGTGATGAATTATTTTGGTATTCAACTCCCGAGCACATTTACAGGCTTTGGCCAGATGCTGATGCAAGGTTTAGCCAACGGTATTAGTAATGGTATTGCTGGTGTGATTGGAAAAGCTAAGGCAGCAGCAGCACAGATAACCAATACCGTTAAAGGCGCTTTTGGCATCCATTCCCCTAGCCGGGTTTTTGCTCAACTCGGTGCATACAACATGCAGGGTTTAGCCAACGGGATCTCAAACAACAGTCATCTGGCCAACACTGCAGTAACCACAGCCAGTAAGGATATGTTGGGTTATTTTGATTCTGGAACAATTCAATTTGATTCTCGTCCACCGATTGCTTCAAACAATAACAATTCAATGACGGCCGCCATGCCTGTACAGCAAGTTTTCAACATTTATGCAGCACCCGGTATGGATGAAAAATTCCTGGCACAAATGGTCGCGATTGAAGTCGCCAAAGCACAACGTCCGCAAGCATCTGGAAATGTTCGCAGTTACAGCGATTTAGATTAGGAGGAAAAACCATGTTGATGAGTTTAGGACAATTTATTTTTAACACCAGTTCTCTGGCATTTAAAGAAATCCAGCGACAACGTTCGTGGAATTATGCAGACAATGCCGTGGCATTTGGCCGGGCCAAAAAACAGTTTATGGGTTCAGGTCAGGATAGCGTTTCTCTCCCTGGTCTCATCTATGAAGAATATGGATTCGGTAGCCGTTTTGCCTTGGATGAACTGGCCAGCATGGCCGATACAGGACAAGGTTTCGTGCTGATGGATGGCTCCGGTTACTTGTATGGAGTCTATGTTATAGACAATATCGACGAGACCAAATCATTTCTTGTCGATAATGGTGTACCACGCAAAGTAGATTACACGCTAAAACTTTCCCGTACCGATGATGATCGGATTGAAAATCAAGCTGCACCTGAACGCATGGATGATTCGGTATGATTAAAACCCCAGTTTGCATTATCACTGCCAACAACAAGCCATTAAACCCGCTGATTTCTAGCCGAATTATCAGTGTCAACGTGACAGATAACCGTGCCAATGAAGCAGATGAACTGAGTATTGTTTTAGATGATTCCGACGGTGCTTTAGAGTTACCCAAACGTGGGGTAAAGCTGAATTGCAAGATGGGCTTTTTAGGTGAAAATATTCATGATAAAGGCGACTTTATTGTCGATGAAACAGAGTGGTCTGGTACACCGGATCTCATCACCGTGAAAGCCTCCAGTGCCAATTTCAAAAGCAAGATTAAGGAAGCAAAGTCAAAATCTTATCACCGTAAAAAGTTCGGTGATATAGCCTCTGAAATTGCCAAAAATCATGATCTAACACTAGTCATGGCCAACGATTTAAAAAATATTGATTTAAACCATGTTGATCAGACCAATGAATCGGATCTGAATCTTTTACAACGACTGGCCAAACAAAATGGTGCTGCAATGGCGGTGAAAAAAGATCGCTTACTTATCTTCAAAGCCAGTTCTGCAAAGACGGCTTCGGGTAAAGATTTACCTTTCATAATTTTGACCAGAAACGACGGGGATCAATTTCGTTACAGTGAACAGGATCGTGAATCTGACCATACTGGTGTATCAGCCAGTTATCAGGACATTGGCAAAGCGAAACGTGAGAAAGCGATTACAGGCGAAAAAGGAAAAGTGAAACATTTGAAAGGAACATTTGCAAATAAAGAAGAAGCTGAACGTGCAAGCAAAGCAAAGATGGCTGAAATTAAACGGCAGATGGCAAAGTTCAGTATCACCACGGCTTATGGCATACCTGAAATTAGTACTGAGTCACCGGTGAAACTACAGGGCTTTAAAACGGAAGTGGATAAGCTGAAATGGGTTGTTGAAAAAGCCACTCATAGTTATGCTAAAAGTGGCGGATTAACTTCACAAATAGATCTGGAATCTTCAATTTAATGTTATTGGTTTTTAGGAATATATTTTACTTTCAAATCATCATAAATTTCTATTGCAGCATCAATCCCCACAAATAAAAGCCCTGAAATAATAGCAATACCAGTACCAATAATAAGCGTACCGAATTCTCCAACTACTATTAACCAGCCATCAACCTCAAAAGGAGTGAACCAATTCCATTTTTTAATAATGAATACTAAAATTTTATTTATAGGAATAATAACAATCGAAGATAGATAAGCCCCTATCAGAATAAGCCTTTTATTTTTATAATTTTTTTTAGATGATGGTGCTGTAAGAAAAATCTGATTATCTTCAATGGATGTTTTAATAAAATGACGTGCAGTAATTAATTTTTTAATCACTAAAAAAAAACGCTGTGGAAACTCTTTAATTACATAGTCAACTTCTAAATGACTAGTTTTTTCAGAACATACTAATGCTTGTGCAGCACAGTCCTTTTCGAACTTATCTTTATCAGAATTATAATAATTGTCTAAATATTCTTTTACAGCTTCTAACCTATTGAGATAAAATTTTCTTTTATGCGAAAATCTTTTAGCTTTATCTAACCAAACAAAAAAAGGAATAATAGCAAGAAATATAGGCAATATTTTAATTAACACGTCAATAGTTATCATTTTAATTCTTAATTAAAAATTTTAGTAAAAATACTAACATAGCCATTGAAAGACCATGCATCTTGATAGAAAAGAACAATTGTAAATACTAATAAAAGAGCCGTTATTATTATTGAAATCCACATCTTAAATCCAACTGAGCATGCTTTTTTATTAAGTTCATTTTTTACCGCATTAATCTGAGTTGACTCACCTTCAAATTTTAATGATAAATTATCAAAAATAGATTGATACTCTTCCTTCATCGAAATAAGTGTATTTCTATGACCCCATATATTCATAATAAGAATTAGAACAACACTGCTCACTGTAATTAATACTATAAAGTTCTTAGATGCATCAAAATCAGTATCTACCTTCCTAGTAATTTGTGCAGTTACAAACCAAATTCCAGCAGGAACTGCCAGCATTTTTGTAGCAACAGAATCAAAAGATTCATTCATTTTTTTTATGTATTCAGTTCTTTTCTCTAGATATTCTTTTCTAACTTTATCAAAACTATAATTATCCACATAACTTTGATAACTATGATTAATATTATGAATTAAAGGATTTAAATTCTGAATAATATGAATAAAACGATTATTTTCATCTTGATCTTTAATAAAGTTCGTCACTTCTTTTGTCATTAAATGAATGATAGCTTCTCTATGCATATCTTTATTCATTAAACTTTCAAGCGATTCGCTATCTATAGGACTTTTCAAGCAGTTTTCTGTTAGATTAAAACTGAATTTATAGGAGCGATTAAAAAAAATAGTTCCTGGATCACTCTTGGTTTGTTCAGTCAAAAACTGAATAAACTCGAAGACTTTTCCTACTTTCAAATAATTTTTATATTTTTCATTCTGCGAGGACTTATCAAAATAAGAGTCGGAAGCTGTAAAATAAACTTCATGCACAGGATTTGTCACATAATGCTCAAAACTAAGTAGTTCATTCCAGTCTGCACATATAAGGAATTCATCTCCTTTGTTAAGATTATTTTTTTCTAATTCAATTTGAAATAACCAGTCATCATTTGAAAACTTACTTTCAAATTTTTCAATAACGTTATCAATATCTATAGATGTGACATTCTGTGATGTTATTTTTTTAACTTTAATACTTGAAGCAGCCAAACCTGCTTCGCAGATCATTTTAAATTTTAAAACAGAATTTGAATCAAATTTAAACCAACCTACAAATTTATCATGAAAGTCTTCCCTGCCTTCCAGTGACAGTAAAATCTCACGATAAATTTGTAATTGGCTATCTATCATTTCTGATCTACCTGATTAAGGTTTTTTGTAGCACTTTCAATATCATTTAAAAATTCTGCTGTTAAAAGGCTTTCATCAATTTCAAGTTTACCATTTTTGCGGAAGATACGTCGTCCTATAAGATGGCGAGCAATGCTCAATGAAACATCCCTGTTACGACTGCTTACTTTTTTAAAGCCGTTAAGTACACCTTTACTGATCGAAATATTGTCAGAGATATTATGTGTATTGGATGCATATATAAAAAAGTCTTAACTCTTTTCAGGAAAAACACGCTTGGCTATATTTCCAAGTAAAACATCATTATTATTTTTCAAGCAGTCAGATACATAAGCGTGGGTTTCCATGAGCTTCTTATCAACTTCCTCCTGAATCATCATATTTTTTTCAGAGTTCTCATCAGGGATATGACTAAATTCTTCTTTTACAAAGTCTTCAACCGCAGTCTTAAGCTTCTGAGTCTCTTCTTTAGCAGCGTTTGCATCAACAATACAACCAATAAAATTCTGAAAATAATCCCGAACTTCATCAGCATGACCTTTCTTAAAACGAATATATCTGTTGGATACATCTTCCAACCATTCTGAAATGTTAATAGTCGCTCCAATATGGAGTTTATCAATATCCAATATTTCACGAACGACAAAGTTCAACTCACCATCAACATCAGTTCCCTTAGTCTTGTTAATTACAGCAACAGCAAGTCTGATCTGAGCAGCGGATTCATACTCAAAAAAGACTAGATATCCCCCATTAATCCTTTTATCCTTCGTTAAGATCGATTCAAAATGCTGTGCAAGCTGCTTTGTCATTTCTACAAAATCTGAACAGTCCACAAGCTCATCATAGAAATCTTTTAACTTTTGCTCAAAAGCTGGTAATGCTGAAGTATCATCATTCAATGCGAACTCGCCGACATAAAGATTCGCTTTAGCAAACATACGTATGAGGCCAACAGCCAATTCTGCATCCAGTTTTGATACATCATTTTCTTCATTTTTAATATTTGAAATGATTATATCTTCATCATTATCCGCTTTAGCCCTGCGTACCTCATGAATAATAATGTGTTGAATTCCCATGCTATCCCCAAAAATATTATTAAACTTCTGTGTTTTATTGAGGTCTTTATAGCATTTTCACAAAGTTATGAAAACAACTAACTTAGGTTAGGCGACATAACTTTTCGCATAAAAAAGCCCAATCATTGATTGGGCTTATCATCTTTTTTCAGATACTAACTAATTATATTATTTATTAGGATTTTCGGTGCCTGTTGGAGCTGATGTTTCTGTTCGACTTGAAACTGCAGTATTTTGCAAGGTTTTAATTAAGTCTGTGGTTACCTTTGTCTGTTCTACTAGCGTTTTCAATACATCCATATCTGATGAGGTAGCTTTTTCAGGTTCATACAATGTTACGCCAAAATATTTATCTGCGAGCTTTGTTTTTATTTCGACCACCTTATCTTGAATATCTTTAGAATAGGATGTAAAAGCATGTAATTCATTCATTGTTTGACGTGCTTGGTTGGCAAACCTTCTATGTTTATCACCTTCTCGTGATAAATAAACACCAATAAATACTAACGTCAAAACTAATGGTAGTTTTATAAGTAGTGACTTAGTATCGCTGAATCTTTTAAGCCACTCTGATTCAACATCACTAAGAATTAAGAATGATAATGAAGCAAATGCAAAGAAGCCAAGAATCAGATAAATAATCAAGGCTATCCGCCTAAAGGAATTAGCTATTTTAATCTCGTCATTAAAAACTTTTTCATAAATAGATCTCGTTTCATTATTAATATACAAACCCTTTATTTCATTGATAAACTTTTCTGAACTCTCAACATTATTAAGCAACAATGCAACTTGATTGTATTGACATACGATATCAGAAACCTTTCTTTTAGCCGCTATAGTTTCAGTTTTCATTCCCTCAAGATGATCTTTAAATCTTTTCTTATAATCACCATTATCTTCAATGTACTCATTAATCTTATTATCTAAACTTTCTATTTTATCATATTTTAAATTATAATCTTTTATCAAAGTATAATAATTTGCATTAAACCAAAACAATGGAGTGCTCCACTCCTCGCGTTTAATTTTAATAAAAATATCAGGTTTTAATGATTTTAAATGAAAGTCCTTAATCAACTCTTGTGATTTTTCATCTTCATAATTTACTTCTTCACTACCAACCCTATTAAAATCAAAAAAGTTGATCATATTATCAATATAATCTTCATCTAGCAGTAGAAAAAACTTATATTTTTCTTTTTGTTTAAATACATCAATAATATACTCAATTTTATTTTTTGCATCTACTACATTTGACCATTCCTTACTTGTGAATTTATCTTCTAATAACTCACTATAATACTTTAAAACTCTAATAAAACCCTTTTCTATCTTTAATAAATTCTCTATTTTTTTATTATAAAACTCATTTTTATGTGTAATACTTTTATCAATTAAAGAAATATTATCAACCTTTGTTTTTAATAATTCTATTTCAGTTGACTCATATAATTCTTTTTTCTCAC
>NZ_SJOH01000026.1 GCF_004331285.1 Acinetobacter sp. ANC 3781 | reverse complement strand
TGTAACTGGCGTAGAAATGTTCCGTAAATTGCTTGACGAAGGTCGTGCTGGCGAGAACTGTGGTGTTCTTCTGCGTGGTACTAAACGTGAAGACGTTCAACGTGGTCAAGTACTTGCTAAACCAGGTACAATCAAACCGCATACTAAATTTGACGCAGAAGTATACGTACTTTCTAAAGAAGAGGGTGGCCGTCATACTCCATTCCTTAACGGTTACCGTCCACAATTCTATTTCCGTACTACTGACGTAACTGGCGCAATCCAATTACAAGAAGGCGTGGAAATGGTAATGCCTGGTGACAACGTTGAAATGTCAGTAGAATTGATCCACCCAATCGCAATGGACCCAGGTCTACGTTTTGCGATCCGTGAAGGTGGTCGTACAGTGGGTGCTGGTGTAGTTGCTAAAGTAACTCTATAATACGATAAGTAAAACTACAAATCGGGAACCCTAGTTTCCGATTTGTGTTATAGGTCAGTAGTTCAATTGGTAGAGCGTCGGTCTCCAAAACCGAATGTTGGGGGTTCGAGTCCCTCCTGGCCTGCCATTTTTTTAAAAAAAAGCTTGATGCTGGTTAAATTGTCATATAATAAGTCGCGAAGCCTACGACGAGTACAAAAATGTCGAATGATAAATCGCGTGACGCATTAAGCGAAGCGCCAATTCCACAAAGAAATAATCCTGCTGAAGTTGTTAATTCTGGGTCTCCTTTAGATATAGTTCTATGGGTTATCGCATTGATTTTATTAGTCGGTGCAGCCATGGCGGGTCAGTATTTGCCAGCGTATTGGGCACCGGCGAATAATGTTGGTGTGCGCGTTGGTGTGATTTTGGCTTGTATCATCGTGGCTTTAGGTTTATTATACGCCACCCATCAAGGCAAAGGCTTTGTTCGTTTGTTGAAAGATGCGCGAATCGAGTTACGTCGTGTGACTTGGCCGACCAAGCAAGAAACAGTGACCACATCTTGGCATGTTCTTGCAGTTGTTGTAATCGCTTCCATTGTTTTATGGTGTTTTGATTACATTTTAGGCTGGTTAATGAAGTTTATTATCGGGTAAGAGAGCTATGAAACGTTGGTACATTATTCATGCCTATTCAGGTTATGAAAAACAGGTGTTACGCTCGCTTAATGATCGAATCCAGCGTAGCGCTGTTGCCGATAGCTTTGGTGAAGTCCTTGTTCCGACTGAAGAAGTCGTGGAGATGAAGGATGGTAAGAAGCGTAAATCAGAGCGTAAATTCTTTCCTGGCTATGTATTAGTTGAAATGGAAATGAACGATGATACTTGGCACATTGTTAAAGAATGTCCAAAAGTACTCGGTTTCATCGGTGGTACTGCAGAGAAACCTGCACCCATTACGCAAAAAGAAGCTGATGCGATTCTTGCGCGTGTACGCAATACTGGTGAAGCACCTCGTCCTAAGACGATGTTTGAACCAGGCGAAGAATTACTTGTGACTGATGGTCCATTCACCGACTTTAAAGGCGTGGTGGAAGAAGTTCAGTACGAGAAGTCACGTTTGACGTTGACGATTAATGTATTCAACCGACCAACTCAAGTTGAGCTCGAATTTCGCCAAGTCGAAAAAGCGAACTAATTTAAGTTGGTGGGAAAACGCCCGATTTTTTATGAATCGGGCATTGTTGTTGTAACGGTTATCGTTACTTAGAATCATTGGGGAGCCTTCATCGGCGTTTGCACCCAGAGGTAATTTGAAATGGCTAAGAAGATTGACGGCTATATCAAGCTGCAAGTTCCAGCTGGTAAAGCGAATCCATCTCCACCGATTGGTCCTGCATTAGGTCAACGTGGTGTTAACATCATGGCATTCTGTAAAGAATTCAATGCTGCGACTCAAAAACTTGAAGCGGGTCTACCAATTCCAGTTGTGATCACTGTGTACAACGACAAGTCGTTCACATTTATCATGAAAACTCCGCCTGCTGCGATTCTTCTTAAGAAAGCTGCTGGTATTGCTAAGGGTTCAGCTGTACCTAACAAAACTAAAGTTGGTAAGTTGACTCGCGCTCAATTAGAAGAAATTGCGACTACTAAAGAACCAGATTTAACTGGTGCTGATTTAGACGCACGTGTACGTACCATTGCTGGTTCTGCGCGTTCTATGGGCCTGGAAGTGGAGCTATAAGACATGGCTAAATTAACTAAACGTCAAAAAGCCATTGCTGCTGCTGTTGAAGCACACAAAGTTTATACTTTGGAAGAAGCAGTACAAGTTCTTAACACTCTTCCTGCTGTTAAATTCAAAGAATCTTTGGATGTTTCAGTAAACCTTGGTGTTGACCCTCGTAAATCTGACCAAGTTGTTCGTGGCGCGACTACACTTCCTGCAGGTACTGGTAAAACTGTACGTGTTGCTGTGTTTGCTCAAGGCGCTGCTGCTGAAGCTGCTAAAGCTGAAGGCGCGGACATCGTTGGTTTTGAAGATCTTGCTGAAAGCATTCAAGCTGGCAACTTAGACTTCGACGTAGTGATTGCTGCTCCAGATGCAATGCGCGTTGTAGGTAAGTTGGGTACGATTCTTGGTCCACGTGGCTTAATGCCAAACCCTAAAGTGGGTACTGTAACTCCTGACGTAGCTAACGCTGTTAAAAATGCGAAAGCTGGTCAAGCACGTTACCGTGTAGACAAAGCGGGTATTATCCACGCTGCGATCGGTCAAGTTGGCTTTGAGGCTGCTGCGATCCGTCAAAACCTTGAAGCTCTTGTAGCTGACCTTAAGAAAGCAAAACCTGCTACTTCTAAAGGTGTTTACATCCAAAAGATCACTTTGAGCTCAACTATGGGTCCTGGTCTTATTGTTGATGTAGCTAATGTTTCTAAATAAGTTTCGACTTATTACAGAATTTTAAAGCCCTGAGTAAAAATCAAAGCACTGCTGTGATTTTTACGCAAGAAACGCTCAGTCTCTTGCGATACTTAGGCAAACTTTGAATTGATAAATATTTGTTTATCAGCGTCAAAGACCTCGGGCGAGGGGAGTTTTTCGGAACTCACTTCTTAAAAGTCCAGTCCGAGTAGACGCGGTGGTGTGATTTGTTCATCCTCCGCGTGTAAATTCAGCAATGAATTTACGAATTGGGAGTGTGCTTCGCGTAAGCACATAAATCACCGTTAGGAGGTTTTACAATGGCTCTTCTTATCGAAGGCAAAAAACAGATCGTAGCTGAAGTAACTGAAGTTGCTTCTACTGCATTTGCTGCTGTTGTTGCTGACTACCAAGGTTTAACTGTTGAGCAATTAACTGCTCTTCGTGTTGAAGCCCGTAAACTAGGTGTTGCTACACGTGTTGTACGTAATACTTTAGCTAAACGTGCTCTTCAAGATACTTCATTCAATATCTTGAACGACAACCTTGTTGGCCCAACAATCTTAGCTTTCTCTACTTCTGAAGATGACATGGGCGCTGCTGCTCGTTTGTTCGAAGAATTTGCGAAAACTAACAAAGCATTTGAACTTAAAGCTGCTGCATTTGATGGCAAACTTTATCAAGGCGAAGAAATTAGCGTTATCGCGAATCTTCCGAACCAAGAAAAAGCGCTTACTATGCTTGCCTCTGTTCTTCAGGCTCCTATTTCGAAATTGGGTCGCTTACTTACAGCGCTTCAAGAGAAAAACCAAGCTCCAGAAGTTACAGAAGCTACAGAAGCTTAAATTCACTTTCACACCATTCAATACCCATTTGGAGTTACTCTCATGGCTTTAACAAACGAAGAAATCCTAAACGCAGTTGCTGAAAAAACTGTTCTTGAACTTGTAGAACTTATTTCTGCTTTCGAAGAAAAATTCAATGTATCTGCTGCTGCAGTTGCTGTAGCTGCAGGTCCTGCTGCTGCTGCTGCTGAAGAGCAATCAGAATTCAATGTTGAATTGACTTCTTTCGGCGCGAACAAAGTTGCTGTAATTAAAGCAGTTCGTGAAGTTACTGGTCTTGGCTTAAAAGAAGCTAAAGACATGGTTGAAAGCGCTCCAGCTATCCTTAAAGAAGGCGTTTCTAAAGAAGATGCTGCTGAACTTAAAGCTAAGCTTGAGACTACTGGTGCTACAATTACTGTTAAGTAATGGTGCCAGGGGTCAATTTAAAAATTGACCCCGAAATTTGGCTGATGGCTCTTGGGTCATCAGCCTTTTTGCGTTACAATAATCGGCTCGATTTTTGTTTGATTGATGTAAAAACCATCAATTATTATAATAAGTCAATAAAATCAAACGTTTACCAATATTTATCATATTTGAAAATATTGCTAAGCGTTTTAATACCACTAAAAATTGCAGCATTTGTAAACAGTGGTGGCCATATCGGCCTGTGTAATTCCTTCTAGGCTCGTTCTGCAGGCGGGCTTAGTTTACTTTCCGAGGACTCCAGATGGCATACTCATATACCGAAAAGAAACGGATCCGTAAGAATTTTGGTAAATTGCCTAGCGTCATGGATGCTCCGTACTTGCTTTCGATTCAAGTCGATTCGTACAGAACATTCCTACAAGATGGCAAAACTCCAAAAAACCGCGAAGATATCGGTCTGCAAGCCGCATTTCGTTCAGTTTTTCCTATTGAAAGTTATTCTGGCAATGCTGCTTTAGAATTTGTTGAGTATAGTCTTGGTAAGCCTGAGTTTGATGTGCGTGAATGTATTTTACGTGGTTCGACTTATGCAGCGCCAATGCGTGTAAAAATTCGTTTGATCATTAAAGATCGCGAAACCAAATCAATTAAAGACGTACGTGAACAAGAAGTGTACATGGGCGAAATGCCGCTCATGACCGAAAATGGTACCTTTGTCATCAATGGTACTGAGCGTGTAATTGTATCTCAATTACACCGTTCACCTGGCGTATTCTTTGACCACGATAAGGGTAAAACTCACTCGAGCGGTAAAGTTCTTTATTCAGCGCGTATCATTCCTTACCGTGGTTCATGGTTAGACTTTGAATTCGATGCAAAAGATCTAGTCTTTGTACGTATTGACCGTCGTCGTAAGTTACTCGCGACTGTTGTACTTCGTGCATTAGGTTATAGCAACGAACAAGTCCTAGACATGTTCTATGAAAAAGTCCCTGTCTATCTTGACATGGGTAGCTACCAAATTGACCTTGTGCCTGAACGCCTGCGCGGTGAAATGGCTCAATTCGACATTCTTGATGCTGACGGCAAAGCGATTGTTGAACAAGGTAAACGTATTAATGCACGTCATGTACGTCAAATGGAAGCATCCGGCTTAACCAAGCTTTCTGTTCCTGATGAGTACTTGTACGAACGTATTACTGCTGAAGACATCCCATTGAAAGATGGTGACGTGATTGCTGCCAACACAGTATTGAGCCATGAGATCATGGTGAAGATTGCAGAAGGCGGTGTTAAGCAGTTCAATATTCTATTTACCAACGATATCGATCGTGGTTCTTTCGTTGCGGATTCTTTGCGTGCAGATACTACTTCTGGTCGTGAAGAAGCACTTGTAGAAATCTATAAAGTGATGCGTCCAGGTGAGCCACCAACAAAAGAAGCTGCTGAAAACTTATTCAACAATTTGTTCTTCTCATCAGAACGTTATGACCTCTCTCCAGTGGGTCGTATGAAGTTCAACCGTCGTTTGGGTCGCCCTTACGAAGTGGGTACTGATCAGAAGTCTCGTGAAGTTGAAGGCATTCTCTCGAACGAAGATATCACTGATGTACTAAAAACATTAGTTGAAATCCGTAACGGTAAAGGGGAAGTCGACGATATCGATCACTTGGGTAACCGTCGTGTTCGTTCTGTTGGTGAAATGACAGAAAACCAGTTCCGTGTTGGTTTGGTTCGTGTAGAACGCGCTGTTAAAGAGCGTTTATCTCAAGCTGAAACAGATAACTTGTCTCCGCAAGATTTGATCAATGCAAAGCCAGTTGCTGCTGCAATCAAAGAATTCTTTGGTTCAAGTCAGTTGTCTCAGTTCATGGACCAAAATAATCCATTGTCTGAAATTACACACAAACGTCGTGTATCAGCGCTTGGACCCGGCGGTTTGACGCGTGAACGTGCCGGCTTTGAAGTACGTGACGTACATCAAACTCACTACGGCCGTGTATGTCCAATTGAGACCCCTGAGGGACCAAACATTGGTTTGATCAACTCACTTTCTGTTTATGCAAAATGTAATAACTTCGGTTTCTTGGAAACACCATACCGCAAAGTTGTTGATGGTCGCGTAACAGATGATGTTGAGTATTTATCTGCTATTGAAGAAGTAGGTACTGTGATTGCACAGGCCGATTCTGGCGTAGATAAAGACGGAAAATTAACAGAAGACTTCGTATCGGTTCGTCATCAAGGTGACTTCGTACGTATGCCTCCTGAAAAAGTAACGCACATGGACGTGTCTGCTCAGCAGGTTGTATCTGTTGCGGCATCACTTATTCCATTCCTTGAACACGATGACGCCAACCGTGCGTTGATGGGTTCAAACATGCAACGTCAGGCAGTTCCTACGTTAATCGCTGATAAACCCCTTGTTGGTACAGGTATGGAAGCGAACGTAGCACATGACTCTGGTGTATGTGTGATCGCGAAACGTGGTGGTCGTATTGAGTTTGTTGACGCTTCTCGTGTGGTTATTCGTGTAAATGAAGACGAGATGATTGCGGGTGAAGCGGGTGTAGATATCTACAACCTGATCAAATACACACGTTCGAATCAAAACACTTGTATTAACCAAAAAGTTCTTGTGAACATTGGTGATAAAGTGGGTCGTGGCGATGTATTGGCTGATGGCCCATCAACTGATGGTGGTGAACTTGCGCTTGGTCAAAACATGCGTGTCGCGTTCATGACCTGGAACGGCTACAACTACGAAGACTCGATCTTGTTATCTGAACGTGTTCTTCAAGAAGACCGTTTAACTTCGATTCATATTCAAGAATTGTCATGTGTTGCTCGTGATACCAAGTTAGGTGCAGAAGAAATTACTGCCGATATTCCTAACGTAGGTGAAGCTGCACTGTCTAAACTGGATGAATCAGGTATCGTTTATATCGGTGCTGAAGTCACTGCTGGCGACATTTTGGTGGGTAAAGTTACACCGAAAGGCGAAACCCAGTTAACACCGGAAGAAAAATTGCTTCGTGCAATCTTCGGTGAGAAAGCAGCTGACGTTAAAGATTCATCATTACGCGTATCTTCAGGCGTTAAAGGTACAGTCATTGACGTTCAAGTGTTTACACGTGACGGTCTTGAAAAAGACGAACGTGCTCAAGCCATTGAAAAAGCCCAATTGGATGCTTATCGTAAAGACTTGAAAGAAGAGTTCAAGATCTTCGAAGAAGCAGCACGCGAACGTATTATTCGCCTGTTGAAAGGTCAAGAATCGAATGGTGGGGGCACAACTAAACGCGGTGACAAACTGACTGAAGATTTGTTATCTGGTTTAGAGCTTGTTGATCTACTTGAAATTCAACCTGTTGATGAAGGCATTGCTGAACGCCTAACTCAAATTCAAGTGTTCTTGAAAGAGAAAGGTATTGAGATTGACGAGAAATTTGCAGAGAAAAAACGCAAACTTTCTACAGGTGATGAACTGACAACTGGCGTATTGAAAGTTGTTAAAGTTTACTTGGCTGTAAAACGTCGCATCCAACCGGGTGATAAAATGGCGGGTCGTCATGGTAACAAGGGTGTTGTATCTAACATCCTGCCAGTAGAAGACATGCCGCATGATGCCAACGGTGTACCGGTCGATATCGTGTTGAACCCACTGGGTGTACCTTCACGTATGAACGTGGGGCAGATTCTTGAAACTCACTTGGGTATGGCGGCAAAAGGTCTTGGCGATAAAATCGACAAGATGCTGCAAGAACAGCGTACTATTGCTGAACTGCGTATCTTCTTAGACAAGATTTATAACAAAGTCGGTGGCGAGCAAGAAGATCTTGATAGCCTGACTGATGATGAAATCCTGGCGCTTTCTAAAAACTTGCGTAAAGGTATTCCTCTTGCAACTCCTGTATTTGATGGCGCTGATGAAAGCCAAATCAAAGAGTTGCTTGAACTTGCAGACATTCCACGTTCTGGTCAAACCGTATTGTTTGACGGACGTACAGGTGAACGTTTTGACCGTCCAGTAACTGTAGGTTACATGTACATGTTGAAACTGAATCACTTGGTTGATGACAAGATGCATGCGCGTTCTACAGGTTCTTACTCACTTGTGACTCAACAACCATTGGGCGGTAAAGCTCAATTCGGTGGTCAGCGTTTTGGTGAGATGGAAGTCTGGGCGCTTGAAGCATATGGCGCAGCTTATACGCTTCAAGAAATGCTTACTGTTAAGTCGGATGACGTTGAAGGCCGTACTCGCATCTACAAGAACATTGTAGATGGTAACCATTATATGGATCCGGGCATGCCTGAATCGTTCAACGTATTGACCAAAGAGATCCGTTCTTTAGGTATCAACATTGAACTGAAAAATGGTGACTAAGTAACCATTCAATCCCCCCGACCCCCTTTGTGAAAGGGGGGGATTTGCTCCTCTTTATCTAAGGGGAGTTTCTCCCTGAGAAGCGTCGCTTCCTAAGAGAGAAGCGAAGGGGATTACTCAGTTAAAAAACAATATTTGTGACCCAGTCGGGGAGGAGAAAAACTCCTCGACACACGGAGAAAAAAATTGAAAGACTTGCTCGATATCATGCGCAAAAAGACGGATTCAGACGGTCATGCTCCAGTAGAGTTTGATCGCATCCGTATTGGTCTTGCGTCACCAGAAATGATTAAGTCGTGGTCTCACGGTGAAGTTAAAAAACCTGAGACAATTAACTACCGTACGTTCAAGCCAGAACGTGACGGTTTATTCTGTGCCAAAATCTTTGGTCCAGTAAAAGATTACGAATGCTTGTGTGGTAAATACAAGCGTATGAAATACAAAGGCGTCATTTGTGAAAAATGTGGCGTTGAAGTAACGACTGCTAAAGTACGTCGTGAGCGTATGGGTCATATTGACCTGGCGTCACCAGTTGCGCACATCTGGTTCTTGAAATCATTACCATCCCGTATCGGTCTTCTTTTAGACATGACTTTACGTGATATCGAACGTGTATTGTATTTCGAATCTTATGTTGTAACAGATCCGGGTATGACTCCAATGGAGAAATACCAACTTCTTAACGATGAAGAATACTTCACAGCATTAGAAGAACACGGTGATGAATTCAGCGCTAAAATGGGTGCAGAAGCGATTCAGGATTTGTTGAAAGACATCGATCTTGAAGCTGAAATTGCGCGTCTTCGTGAAGAAATTCCACAAACAACTTCAGAAACGAAGCTTAAGAAAGCTTCTAAACGTTTGAAGTTGATGGAAGCGTTCAACGATTCGAACAACAAGCCTGAATGGATGGTGTTGACTGTACTTCCAGTACTTCCACCGGATCTTCGTCCGTTAGTTCCGCTTGAAGGTGGTCGTTTCGCGACTTCTGACTTGAATGACCTTTACCGTCGTGTGATCAACCGTAACAACCGTTTGAAACGTCTGCTTGACCTTTCAGCTCCAGACATCATCGTACGTAACGAAAAACGTATGTTGCAAGAGTCTGTAGATGCATTGCTTGATAACGGTCGTCGTGGTCGCGCAATCACCGGTTCAAACAAACGTCCTCTTAAATCTTTGGCAGACATGATCAAAGGTAAACAAGGTCGTTTCCGTCAAAACTTATTGGGTAAACGTGTCGACTATTCAGGTCGTTCGGTGATTACAGTAGGTCCGACTTTACGTTTGCACCAATGTGGTCTTCCTAAGAAAATGGCACTTGAATTATTCAAACCATTTATCTTTGCGAAACTCCAAGCCTCTGGTCAAGCAACAACCATTAAAGCTGCGAAAAAAATGGTTGAACGCGAAACGCCTGAAGTTTGGGACGTTCTTGCTCACGTGATTCGTCAACATCCAGTGATGTTGAACCGTGCGCCAACCCTTCACCGTTTGGGTCTTCAAGCATTTGAACCGACCCTGATTGAAGGTAAGGCAATTCGTCTTCACCCACTCGTATGTGCTGCGTTCAACGCCGACTTCGATGGTGACCAAATGGCGGTACACGTTCCATTAACAATCGAAGCTCAATTAGAAGCTCGTGCGTTAATGATGTCGACTAACAACATCTTGTCTCCAGCGAACGGTGAACCAATCATCGTACCGTCTCAGGACGTTGTCTTGGGCTTGTATTACATCACGCGTGATGCAATCAATGCCAAAGGTGAAGGCATGGTGTTTGCGGATACTGATGAAGTAAACCGCGCATTGGCTACCGGTCAAGTGAACTTGCACGCTCGCGTAAAAGCACGTGTACACCAGACTGTTATTGATGAAGATGGTAACCGCGAACAGCAAACCATTATTGTTGATACGACTCCTGGTCGTTGCTTGCTTTGGGAAGTTGTGCCTGAAGGTATGGACTTCCAGCAAATTAACGTTGAGATGACGAAAAAGAACATCTCAAAATTAATTAACTCTTGCTACCGTAAATTGGGTCTTAAAGATACCGTTATCTTTGCTGACCAGTTAATGTACTTGGGCTTCCGTCAAGCGACTCGCTCTGGTGTATCTGTTGGTATGGAAGATATGCTTATTCCGCCAACCAAGTATACGATTATTGAAAAAGCAGAAACTGAAGTTCGTGAAATTGAACAACAGTTTGAACAAGGTTTCGTAACTGCCGGTGAACGTTATAACAAAGTTGTCGATATTTGGGCGCGTACCAACGACCAAGTAGCGAAAGCGATGATGGACAACTTGTCTTATACCACTGTTAAAAACAAACAGGGTGAAGACGAGAAACAAAAATCATTCAACAGTATCTACATGATGTCTGACTCTGGTGCCCGTGGTTCGGCAGCTCAGATTCGTCAGCTTGCAGGTATGCGTGGTTTGATGGCGAAACCGGATGGTTCGATCATTGAGACCCCGATTAAAGCAAACTTCCGTGAAGGTTTGACAGTACTTCAGTACTTCATTTCAACACACGGTGCGCGTAAAGGTTTGGCCGATACAGCACTTAAAACTGCGAACTCTGGTTACTTGACTCGTCGTTTAGTAGACGTAGCGCAGGATTTGGTTATTACTGAACCTGATTGCGGTACTTTAAGCGGTCTTGTGATGACTCCATTCATTCAGGGTGGCGATGTCATCGAGAACCTTGGTGCTCGAGTATTGGGTCGTGTAGTTGCTGAAGATGTGAAACGTGCTGGTTCTGACGACGTTATTCTTCCACGTAATACGTTGATTGACGAAAAACTTGCTACCTTCATTGAAGAAGCGGGTGTCGACGAAGTTAAAGTACGTTCAGTGGTTTCTTGTGAATCTACGTTCGGTGTATGTGCGAAATGTTATGGTCGTGATCTTGCACGTGGTCATCAGGTAAACCCTGGTGAGTCTGTAGGTGTTATGGCTGCACAATCAATTGGTGAACCGGGTACCCAGTTAACCATGCGTACATTCCACGTGGGTGGTGCTGCAAGCCGAACTTCTGCTGCAAACAGTGTTCAAGTACGTAATAAAGGTACTGTACGTTTCCACAATGTGAAAACTGTACAACATGCCAAAGGTCACTTGGTATCGACTTCCCGTTCAGGTGAAATCGGTATTGCGGATGACTTGGGTCGTGAACGTGAACGCTACAAAATTCCATACGGTGCTTCGATCATTCTGAAAGATGGCGAAGAAGTGGCAGCGGGCGGTATTGTTGCAACTTGGGATCCGCATACGCATCCACTTGTTACCGAAGTTGCAGGTAAAGTACGTTTCAGCCAAATTGCTGATGGCGTAACTGTGACATCGAAAACTGATGATGCAACAGGTATGACGACAATCGAAATCTTGCCAGTGACTTCGCGTCCTGCATCAGGTAAAGATTTGCGTCCTGCAGTTGTACTGGATACAGTTGAAGGCGGCGAACAGTTCTACTTCTTGCCACAAAACACGATTCTTTCTGTCCGTGATGGCGAAACGATTGGTGTGGGTGACGTTATTGGTCGTGTACCACAAGAAACTTCACGTACTCGTGATATTACCGGTGGTCTTCCGCGTGTAGCTGACTTGTTCGAAGCACGTAAACCGAAAGAGCATGCAATCCTGGCTGAAATTTCAGGTGTTGTAAGCTTCGGTAAAGAGACTAAAGGTAAAAACCGTTTAGTGATTACGCCGGACGATGGCTCTGAAATTTACGAAGAGTTGATTCCGAAATGGCGTACCATTAACGTGTACGAAGGTGAACATGTAAACCGCGGTGAAACAGTTTCTGACGGTCCACAAAACCCGCATGACATTTTACGTCTAAAAGGTGAAGTCGCGTTGACTAACTACATCGTGAACGAAGTTCAGGACGTATACCGTCTGCAAGGTGTAAAAATCAACGACAAGCACATCGAAGTTATTGTGCGTCAAATGTTGCGTAAAGTTGAAATCACTGATGGTGGGGATACCAGCTTCATTAAAGGTGAACAAGTGGATTACATCCGCATGGTTGCTGAAAACCAAGCTGTACTTGCTCAGAACAAGTTCCCTGCGAAGTATGAACGTCAATTGATGGGTATTACCAAAGCCTCGCTTTCTACTGACTCATTCATCTCTGCTGCATCGTTCCAGGAAACAACTCGTGTGTTAACTGAAGCGGCTGTAACAGGTAAAGAAGATGATTTACGCGGTCTGAAAGAGAACGTAGTTGTGGGTCGTTTGATTCCTGCAGGTACTGGTCTTGCTTACCATTTAGAACGTCGTCGCCAAGAAGCTGAAGCTGCAGAGCATGAGCTTGTAAATGACTTCTCTGATGTAGACCAAGCATTAAGCCAAGCATTTAACCAAGAGTTTTAATTCTTAAGTTAAGTGAGTGAAAAAGGCGCCTTCGGGCGTCTTTTTTTATGTCTTTTGTTATCCTTTAAGTAAATGCCTTTAATAAAAATCACATTCTTTTTATAGTAATAAAATAAAGTTTAAATTTATGACTTATTGTAATTAAAAGTATTAATAAGATATTAAAGGATAATTTAAAATGAAATATCTACAAAAAGCCTTAAGTATAGCTATCCTTACCACATGTGCTGGTAGCAGTTTTGCTGCGCCCATGCCACCTACCATTGTGGTACAAGATAAAGCGGTAGTGCCGGTATTAAAGACCGAAGTGATTCGTAAGGTCAAAGGACAACTACCGGTTCGAAGCGTGGATGCCACGATTTTTGAAGTGACAAATAAGGGTAAAGATATTCTTGCACGTGAAGTTTATTTAGAAGATAACCAAACCCAATTTTCGGAGAAAAAACTTGCCGTTCCAGTGCTTAAAAAAGGAGGCATAATTATTCCCACTTCTAAAATTGAAGTGTCTAGCCAAGTAAAGCAAGCCGGAGAAACCGTTGCTGAAACTAAAAAAATTGATGCTGAAGGAGTGGAGTTTAAGCCAGGCCAAGATCCAGTGAAAAGAACATTAAAGTTAGATCAGAATAAGAATGTAAAAAACAACCTTCAAACCTCACATGCAGTTTTAACTGAAAATGGAGAAAGGACTAAAGATATTGTGATACTCAGTGAAGATGAATAAACCCAAATAAAGAACTCAAAAATGTTTCAGGTTTTTTTACAAAATGCTGCATTTTAGCTGTAATAGATAACATTTTAGGATCATTGCTTTCATAAAATAGGCATAAGCTAAAAGAATGAAAAAAGGAGAGAAATCCCATGAAAAAGTTAATGAGTGTAATGGCAATGGCAACCCTGTCAACTTTCATGCTGGTGGGTTGTGATTCGATGTCTCCAAGGGAACAACGCATTGGCGCAGCAGCACTGGGTGGTGCAGTGGGTGGCGGTGTAGGTAATAAAGTCGGCGGTGGCGTAGGTGCAGCAGTCGGTGGTGGTGCAGGTGCAGCAGTGGGGAGTAAAACCCAAGGCGGTTCTAACCGTAATGCCACTTATAGTGGGGTAGGCGGTGCCATTGGTTCTGCAGTCGGTAAGGGTGTATTTGGTGGTAATGCCGGTGCTGCCATTGGTGGTGCGATTGGTGGGGGTGCCGGAGCTGCCATCGAACAGAAAAAACGTTAATTCAACATGTCAGTTAAAATAAAAGCGCTTAATTAGTAAGCGCTTTTTTATTATTGGATAATAGGTTTGGGCTCTTTTCTACGGATATAGACAGCTTCTCCAACTTCTGCAATACGGATACCGCCTCATCAAAAATATGGACCATATATTTGCGATGTATAGCAGCTTAAATATAAATTAGCTCTCTAAGACCATACTATTTCAGCGCCATCTTGGCAAATATCAGTAGATACGGTGCTGCTGCGATCAGGACATAGAAAATCAATATGAGCCGGTTTATTCAAGACGATATATTTGTATCCGAGATGATGTATCAGTAAAAGTATAAAAACGGATCGACCATGCAGTACACGCTTCCTTCAAAATCTACCTCAACCACATTTTGATTTTTACGCGTCAAAAGCATTTCCACAGGAATGTGATCGTTTGCCAGACTCATTTTTTTCAATCTAATACCTGTGCCACGCTAAAGTACATAGGGATTGATCATGGGTCTAAAGGTTGCAGATATTGTCTGTAGTTTTTTTAAAAGATGCATATGGGTCAATTGTTTTTATAGCTACCCAGACCATACTAGAGTAGAACTAAAATTGGGGCATTGATCAGGTTGCCCAATCGTCAAGATAAATAATCAATAAAAAATGAGAAAGGATTATGCAAGCGAAAACTCAATGGATAGCGACCCAAGATCAACAGCGTCTTTATGTAAAAACATGGGGGAGCGATGAAAACCCGGCTTTAGTATTGGTTCATGGTTATCCTGATAATCAAGAAGTGTGGGAGCCGATTATTCATGAACTGATTCAAGATTTTTATATTGTTACTTATGATGTACGCGGAGCAGGCCAGTCCTCGATTCCAGCACGTATTCGTGACTATCGTTTAGAGCAGTTGTCTTTAGATTTAGAAACTGTAGTCAATGCTGTATTAAAAGATCGCCCTTTTCATTTGGCAGCGCATGACTGGGGTTCTATCCAGTCTTGGGAGTCGGTCACCGAAGCTAAATTTAGAGCTCGAATTTTGTCTTATAGTACGATTTCAGGCCCATGTTTAGACCATGCTGCATTTTGGATGCGTAATCAATTTAAACAGCATAAGGGTAGGTTCTTTAAACAACTGACCAAGTCTTGGTATATTGCAGTATTTCAACTGCCATTACTGGCACCTACGGTATGGAATTTCTTCACTCCTGAAAAATGGGGCAAAATGCTGGAAAAGTTAGAGCACAAAAAAAACTTAGCTTTAAATCCTCATATTGCATCAGATGGAAAACATGGAATCGGGCTATATCGTGCCAATTTTTTGCCACGCTTAACTCGGCCGCGTCAGCGTTTTGCAGTTTGTCCCGTCCAGGCGATTGTGCTGAAACGAGACAATTTTGTCAGTCCTGAACTGATTGATGAAATGCCAAAATGGGCTGAAAATTTTCAGCGTGTAGATATTGATGCCAATCATTGGGCAATATTAAGCCAACCCAAATTGGTCGCAGATTATATCCGAAGCTTTGCACTGCAACAGATTTAAATCTATTTTCTCGTAATTAATTATATGAATTTAAATGAAAAAGTTGATGCTGGATAAAAGCAATCAATTTACAGTTTCAAAAGAGTGAATCTGATAAAATATCGACTTTTCATCTTTTCCTCAATTAATTATGTTCGCAATTATTGCCGCTATCGGAGTCATGTTCGGACTCTCATTAGCTCGTGTACCTGTGGTATTTGCATTGGTGATCGGTGCTGTTACCGGTGGTTTGCTGGCCGGTCTAGGCCTGCAAGGAACGCTAGATGCATTTAATAATGGCCTAGGGGGCGGGGCTAAAATTGCCTTGGCCTATGGCGTTTTAGGTGCATTTGCGCTTGCTCTGGCACGCTCCGGTTTACCTGATTTACTGGCTTACAAACTGGTTTCCACCTTAAAAGGAGATGCCAATGTTCGATCGCAAAATAAAGTTAAATTTTTAATTTTCTTTACGATTGTTGCTGCCGCGGTATCTTCGCAAAACCTGATTCCTGTTCATATTGCTTTTATCCCGGTTTTGATTCCACCTTTGTTAAGTGTCTTTAACCATTTAAAGTTAGACCGCCGTGCTGTGGCCTGTTTATTGACTTTTGGTTTATGTGCCACTTATATGCTGGTTCCGGTCGGATTTGGCGCCATTTTCCTGAATGATATTCTGGGCCAAAACATCAATACTTTTGGTAAGCCATACGGGTTTGAAATCAGCTATGATCAAATTCCATCTGCAATGGCAATTCCCGTTTTTGGCATGTTTATGGGTCTATTGGTTGCGCTGTTTTTTACTTATCGCAAGCCAAGAATTTATACAGAAATCAAGCTTGAGCCAAGTCATCATAGCATTTCGGGCGATGTCGTTAGCGATGCAAATGCCAAACCACAAATTGCAAAATTCACCTTGTTTATGGCCGCTTTTGCAGTCATTGCGACCTTAAGTGTACAGCTTTATTCAGATTCGATGATTCTTGCCGGTTTGGTGGGTGTGGCGATTTTAAGCTGCGCGGGTATTTTTAAGTGGAAAGAAGCGGACGATGTGATTATTACCGGTATGCGAATGATGGCATTGGTCGGTTTTATCATGATTGCCGCACAAGGTTTTGCATCTGTCATTGAAGCCACCAATCAAGTTCCTGCTTTGGTCAATGCATCTGTTGAGTGGATTGGTAACAGTAAAGGTTTGGCTGCGTTTTTAATGTTGCTGGTGGGTTTGCTGATTACTTTAGGGATTGGTTCATCATTCTCTACGGTGCCAATTTTAGCCATTATCTATGTGCCTTTATGTATCCAGTTCGGTTTTAGTCCTGCCGCGACCATTGCCTTGATTGGTACTGCAGCCGCTTTGGGCGATGCCGGATCTCCAGCCTCGGATTCGACTTTAGGTCCAACTTCAGGTTTAAACATGGATGGTCAGCATGACCATATGAAAGACAGTGTGGTTCCTACCTTTATCCATTTTAATATCCCTTTAATGGTATTTGGATGGATTGCTGCAATGGTTCTTTAATTCAAACGCATATTTTTATTTAGTTTGAATTTATTTTATGTATTATATTAATAGATGTATTTAAAATAGATCTTTTAAATACTTAATATAATAAATCTGATTAATATACTCGGAATATAATAATAAAAACTGATTAACTTGGTTGGTTTTAAAACCAACCAATTTAGTCTATTTAAAATAAATATTTAATATTATCAATTGCTTAAAAATAAACATAATTATTATTAATTAATCGCTATTGCATATTAATTTGTCTCGTGTTTATTATTAATTAATATTTTATTTTTACTATTATTATTCTTCCATGGGGTATTTAAAATGTTAAAGCAAACTGCTTTTATTGCATTATTGGGGATGTCTGCTTCAGCGATGGCAGGTGATTGGCAGGTGAAATTAGGTGCTTCTGCTTTGGCACCACAAAATGATGATAACGGTACTTTAAATGTACCTTTAGCGGCAGGTGGTTCAGCTGCATTAAAATCTGAAATTAGTAATGAAATTAACTTTACTCCTTCTGTAGAGTATTTCTTCGATAACTCGCCGATTTCTGTTGAATTACTTTTAGCTGCACCTTTTAAACATGATGTGGAACTAGAAGGTTTAGGGGAAGTGGCCAGCTTTAAACATTTGCCTCCAACCCTTACTGCAAAATATAATTTTAAAAATTCTACCGGTTTTACACCCTATGTAGGTCTTGGTGCGACAGTGGTTATTCCTTGGGGTGAAAAATTATCTGCAGACGCTCAAGCGCTAACTGGTGCTGAAAAGTTAGAAGCAGAGGTCGCTTATGGTGTTGCCGGACAAGTCGGTTTTAACTTCCAACCTGCTGATGCAAAAAATTGGGGTGTTTTTGCGGACGTACGTTATGCAGCGGTAGAAACCGAATTGAATGCAAAAACTGCTGATGGCACTAAAGTTAAACTGGGTGATTTAGAAGTGAATCCTTGGGTTTATACACTCGGTTATAGCTACAAATTCTAAGATAAAAATAAAAATCAGCGTCAATAAACCTCATCTTTATAGATGAGGTTTTTTAATGAAAAACTTACAATAAATCACATAGATTGAGCACATTGACACTGTTTAATGAGCAAAATTTTGTTTAAGTTGATGATAGAAAATAAGCTAAAAAGAGAAGAACAAATCATGAAATTATTCAACTGCTACAGTATGGTCTTTTTTAGCCTATTCAGTGGATCTGTTTATGCCGCGAGTTTCAATTGTGATCATGCCCGAACACAGACAGAGCAAGCTATTTGTGAGCATCGGGCTGTAAATGATGCCGATGTAAAAATGGCAACTACCTATAATATTATTAAGCGTCTGGTTCCTATGGGAACACGTGGCGTTATTCAGGATGAACAGGTGAAGTGGTTACAATTACGCGATCAATGTGGCAATTCTCGTAATTGTCTTATTGAAGTATATAAAATGCGTCAACAAAAACTGGATATGTATATGGATCGTGTTTATAGACAGGGTCCATTTTAAGAAAAATTTATTATTTACTATTGAAAATTTCTTAAGTCACTCCATTCATTAAGCATTCAATAAAAAGTGTTTGATGAATTTAAGGAGTGACTGATGAGCGAACAAAGTACACAAAAACATAGTTTTCAGGCAGAAGTAGCCCAACTTCTCCATTTGGTGACACATTCACTTTATTCAAATCCTGATATTTTCTTACGCGAACTGATTTCGAATGCGTCTGATGCCTGTGATAAGTTGCGTTTTGAAGGGATTAACCATCCTGAATATTATGAAAATGATCCGGAACTGCATGTTCGTGTCAGTCTAGATAAAGACAATAAAACCATCACCATTTCAGACAACGGTATTGGTTTAACTGAACAAGAAGCCATTGATAACTTAGGAACCATTGCCAAATCAGGCACCAAAGACTTTATGTCTAGACTGTCGGGTGACCAAAAAGCCGATGCGCAATTGATTGGCCAGTTTGGGGTCGGTTTCTATTCCGGTTTTATTGTGGCCGAAAAAATTACTGTTGAATCACGTCATGCTGCTGCCGATACTGCTGAAGGAGTACGATGGATCAGTACCGGTACAGGGGATTTTGAAGTTGAACAAATCACCAAGGCTTCACGTGGAACAGATATCATTTTACATTTGCGTGACAATGCGCTTGAGTATTTAGAATCTTATAAAGTTAAGCAAATCATCAATAAATATTCTGACCACATCAGTTTGCCAATTGAAATGCAAAAAGAAATTTGGCAGCAAGAAGAAACGGTTGAAGGTGAAGAAGCTAAACCAGGTCAAATGGTCAAAACGGATGAATGGGAAGCGATTAACTCTGCCAGTGCCCTTTGGACTCGAAATAAGAATGAGATCACTGACGAGCAATATACAGAGTTTTATAAGAACTTAAGCCATGACTTTGAAGCACCTTTGGCGTGGGCGCACAATCGAGTTGAAGGTAGCACTGAATATACGCAGTTACTTTATATACCGAGTAAAGCAGCAAACAATATTTTCACCCGTGAAGCCAAAGCAGGTATTAAACTGTATGTAAAACGCGTTTTCATTATGGATGAAGCGGATAACCTGATTCCAAATTATTTGCGTTTTGTTCAGGGGGTGGTGGACAGTGCTGATCTTCCGCTGAATGTTAGCCGTGAACTGCTACAAGAAAGCCGTGATGTGAAAACCATTCGTGAAGGTAATACTCGCCGTATCTTGACTATGCTAGATAGTTTGGCGAAGTCGGAAGATGAAAAAGATCAGGAGAAATTCAAACAATTCTATGCTGAATTTGGTTCAGTGATTAAAGAAGGTTTGGGTGAAGATTTTGGTAACCGTGAACGTATTTTAAAACTATTACGCTTCTCGACCTCAACCAATGATGAGATTTCAACTTCATTGGCAGATTATAAAGCCCGCATGAAGGATGGCCAGAAAGCGATTTATTATGTCACTGCGGACAGTTTAACTGCTGCGAAAAACTCGCCACAATTGGAACTGTTCAAGAAAAAAGGCATCGAAGTGCTATTAATGGCAGATCGTGTCGATGAATGGGCGATGGAATTCGTCAATGAATTTGATGGTACGCCTATGCAAAATGTATCTAAGGGTGCAGTGGACTTGGGCGACTTGCAAGATGCTGAGGAGAAGAAGGCGTTAGAAGCTGCTGCTGAACAGTTTAAACCTGTTATAGATAAACTTTCAGACTCACTCAAAGCCAAAACCAAAGAAGTCCGTGTAACTACGCGTTTGGTTGATTCTCCTGCATGTTTGGTGACGGGTGAAGGAGAGCTTTCTCCGCAATTGATTCGTATGTTGAAACAGGCAGGCCAGACTATTCCGGAAAGCAAACCGATTCTGGAAATTAATCCTGAACATCCTTTAGTAAAAAAACTGGAGGAATCGAACCAGTTTGATGATTTGGCCAATGTGATCTTTGATCAGGCCGTAATTGCAGAAGGGGGATTACCTGATGACCCAGCTGAATATGTAAAACGTATTAATAGTTTATTGTTGAAATAAGTCTATTCTAGAAAATAAAAAAACCTCCTTAGGGAGGTTTTTTTATTGAAAATTATCTGAAGGGTAAGTAAATAAACCTGCTTAAGCCTAATTAAAACAATGCTTCTAAACGCACCGATGCACCAATGAAATGACTGCGATCATCTCGATGATTATTAAGATAGTTTAAATTACCTTGCACATAGAACCATTCACGCCATAAGGGTTGTCGCCATGAAACGAAGGGCCCCCAGCTATTTAAACGCAAGTCATTATTGTTTAAAAAACCGCCGGTATAGATACCATAACTAAAGGTATTTTCATGAAAAAACTGATGCTGTCTAAACAGGTTGTTATCCCAGGTCAGGTCATCATCTTGATCATCGGCATAGGTAAGATTGAGCTGATTGGAAAGAATGGCTTCATTTGGACGGGCATGGGTAAGCTCAAGGTTTGTTCTTAAATAATTTTTGCTATCAATACCATAGCGATAAATTTGCTCAGCATGAAAGGTGAAATCATTTTCCAGTTGCCAATCTTTCGAGGCTTTTAGCCGCAAATAAACATCATCTCCTGAACGAAGACCTAAATCTACATCAGTTTCAAAAGGCAGGCGCTTAGAAAAATCTGACCAGCGAAATGCAAAAGAACTGTTATTTTCACGGGTACGTTGCCGATCTAAGGTTTTATCGGTGCTATTACCTGGATTTTCATTGGTAATGGCCACATTATTATCCAGCTCATTGTCTAGGGAGTCATCACCAAAGACTAAGCTGAGTTTGCGCTCTAAAGTGGGAAGTTTAATTTTGCCTCGAATACGCGGTTTAATTTCATAACCATCATGTTTATTCCAGCTGTTGTCCACGATCACACGTAAGGTCGCAGATGCGGGTTTTTCTGGATCTGTTTCGCCAAACCAATTATCAATTTTATGCGAAGTATGATCTGCCCAGTCGCGAACTTTAAGCTGGTTGCGGTCTAACCAAGTTCGATCGGCAGTTTGTAAGGTGGGAGGAACAATAGGCTCATTTGACTGCTGTGGCAAAAATGTTGGCAGCGCATCAACCCAACTTGGAATTTGATACAGCAAACTATGATCTTCATCCTGAGTCGAAATTGAACTCGTGGGTAAGTCAGTACTTTTTTCTGAGTTCTCCGATCCATTTGAAGCACTCATGATCCCAGATAACAGTATAAATAACAGGGATTTTGATAAAATTATTTTCTTTTGGGGCATATCCTTGCTCTTAGATTCTGGTTATTCGATAGTCTTGTAAAAATTGCGATAAAAAAGCAAGCTTTGGCTACAAAAAAATAAAACTTAATCCGAAATATGTTTTTGAATTGCCTCATATAATTGATAACAGTCGATTGGAGATTTCATTTGGTTAATAATATTCTGAATCAATTGCCAGCTTACACCGTGGTGACGTTCTAATAAAAAATAAGGATAAGCAGATTCAGTTCGTGACAGATTTAAACGGTTTTGCCCATGAATCACCCGAATTTTTTGCCGCTCTTTTAGTAAGAGTAGCGGTGTCTTAAAGTCAGCAGGACTTTCCTCAAATTGAATAAACTTTTGTGTTTGGAAAAGTTGTGCAGGAATAAACGGAAGATAGTTTTCATTTTTCCAAATTAAAGCTGCTTTTTGTGTATAGCTATAAAATAGCGCCTCGAAACCGGTAAAGGTTTCTGCAAGGTCTTCCCAGGAAATTTCTTTAATCGCAGCGATACGGTGTTGGTATGGTTCAGTAAATCTATGCATTACATGAACCGTTTGGATTTGATTTTCAACGCCGAACAACACTAAATATTTCCTAAAACAATTCTGCGAATCGATTTGTTCAGCCAGATAAATCGGACGTTCTTGCCAGTTTTCTAAATCTGAAGCATGGATGAGTAAATCAACATATTGAGAAATTTCTGGAAGACTTGGGACTTCTAAACCATATACCGCTTCTGCAGCAATTTTTTCATGAAGAGGTTGAAGACGCGCAATATACGAGGCTAGTTCTACAGTTTGGGGGAAATCCTTACTGATTGATTTTTGATTTGTTATTGCAGGAATTGCCTGCGGATTATCCTCTGATATAGGGGGCAGTTCATTAATACCTTGCGTATTCGTTTGCTGCACTTCTGAAGCGATGCGGTTTACATGGTCGGAAGCAGGAATGATATCAACTTTGGGTTCAAGCAAACTTGAATTATAGACCTGATTTTGTTGCTGTATTGCAGGTGTATCCGGACTCAAATTTGTTTCGGGTTTGGCTGAAGCAAGGGTAATGGGTTGTTCTAACATGCCCAGTTTTTGTTTTAACTTATCGTCAGTTTTCAGGCAGCTATAGCGTTGTTGCTGTTCTAGCATCCACCGATAAATATCATCTAGATTTCCCCAGGCACTTGTCAATGCGCTGCGGTTTGAGGCTGGAATTAACCACATTTGCCAACCTTGTGCAGGGCGGTACAAAATGGCCCAACCTGATTCAGCATTTTGGTAAAGTGCTTGTTGCAAATCATGATCTTGTTGAAAAAAACCACGATAAGAAAGTTTAAATAACGTTTGATTCGCAAAATCTGTTGCGGCTTGCTCAGGTTGAGTTTGAGACTTAAATTTTAAAAGTTGTTTTTTAAAAATGGGTTCATCACATAAACGAAAAATTTCGATTAAACGCGATTTTGATTTTGCAATTTCAAAAAAAGATAAAGAACCATGTTCCAAATCATTTAGCAAATGATGTAATTCTTTAACCAGCAAAGCTTTTTCTAAGGCATTCATAAACCGATCTCTAGAGATATTTTTGTGCTTTTTCTAGATAACTTGCCAATACCATATTAATAGCAAGCTCAAGTAATTTATATTCTGCAGAGTTGGGTATTGGATAGCCTTCAGCGAGCACAATCAAACGATCAATGTTAATGGCTTGCGGAGGAATTTTACCTTGAATGAGCGCTTGAAGTTCATACATAAGAAAATGGTTTCACTCAATGAAGTTATTAAGTTAATACTTTGATTATATGGATTTAAAAAGAAAAAGCATTGAGAAATATTGTCATATTTTGAGCATTTATAGACATAAACAGCATAGAATGTAGATTTTAGATAAAAAATATTCAAATTTTTTACGGCTAAAGTCGCAAAATAGATCGTGAGTTATTGTTTTATTTTTCATCAAATTGAAAATAAATAGATTAATTGGTGCTCGAGATTTTGTATTAAGTATAAGTAGCATGAAAGAAAATAAAATTAATTTTTGACATAAAAAACAGACTGAGTTAGGTCAGTCTGTTTTTTATGGAATAAGCTAGCTCTTATGCTGGTTTTTTCACAGTCATTTTAGTCTGCTCTACGGCTTCAGAAGCAGGGGCTTTTTGTTCCGCATTTACAGTTTCAACTGCCTTTTTAGCAGGGAAATCTGGAACAAAAACAATTTGAGCAGATACATTTGCAGAAAAAGCCACAACAGCGATAGCCAAAACAGATTGAATAGCGTTCATCATTATTTCCTTTAGGTGAAAGGATGCCTAAAAAAATAGGCAAGGGAGATAAATAAAATATATTTCACGTAAAGGGTATCAAAAAGTGAGCAAGTTATGGAAGTACTTGAGGCAGGAAAAAAATGAACGGTGAGTTTAAATTATTATATAAATCATATATTTAGAGTTTTTGCTCTAAGACAGATTGTCTTTCCACAATCTGTCTTAAATGGTTTAAAAATATCAATTTTTATGACATTTGCTTTGGCATTTTTTCTCATAAACTTTACCAGAAATGCCGCCAATAATAGCGCCACTCACGGTACCGAATACAGGTAATATACTTCCCGCAACAGCACCAATCAAAGCACCCGTGACCGTAGGTGAAAAAGGCGATTTCATGCTTGAGCGCTGTCCAGACGTAGAATCTGCAGTTGAATCAACACTAGAATTTTGAGCTTCAGTATTCATATTTACCTCTTATAAAGTTGAATGATTGAGAACTTAAATGTTCCGCATATCAGACTAGCGAATTGTGCCTCTGGTTGTGTCAAAGCCTTGTATATATAAGTTGTGTTTTGTAAGAACTAAATCGCTGATATTGGTATTGTGTCTTACGTGTAAGTTTTTGCGGTGTAATGTTAAAACCCAAAATTTTGTTTAGAAAATATCCTATGATCTGGATTCACAAAAATAAAACTCGAGGTTGAAACGATGGCTATCGCAAAGGTTGTTGAAGTTAATTCAAGCAGTAATAAAAGTTTTGAAGATGCAATTCAGACCGGTATTGAGAAAGTGACCGAAACAATAAAAAATGTGCAGGGTGCATGGATTAATGAGCAAAAAGTAGTAATTAAGGACAATAAAATTACTGAGTATCGGGTAAATTTAAAAATTAGTTTCTTGGTCGATTAGCTTGATGCAGCTTGAAGTTAAAAAATCCCCTAAGCAGGGGATTTTTAATTAACAGAGATTGTAAATCACTGTCATCTAAGATGAGATAGAATTACTTTTCTGAAATATCACAGAGATCATCTTTGCAGACTGCTGCCTCATCGGTTTTGACTTCCACTTGAGGGGCTTCCAAAGCTTTTTCAAAGACTTGTAAAAACACTTCACGCGGTTGTGCGCCAGCCAATGCAATGCGTTGATCAAACACAAAAAACGGTACACCGGTGACTTTTAATTGATCACGTGCGACTTCTTCATCAAATTTAACGAAATCAGCATATTCTTCTGAGTTTAAAACATCTTCCACTTCAACTGGATTTAAGCCAATGCGTGCAGCAACGTCTTCAATTGTTTCACGTTCACCAATCGGTAAACCTTGAGTCATATAACTATAGAAAAAAGCTTCTTTGGCTTCTGAACCCAATCCTTTACTTTGAGCCAAGTGAATAATGCGATGCGCATTAAAGGTGTTACCTGAGTTGGCATTTTCCCAATTGAATTGAATTCCTTCCTCAGCTGCCATAGTGGCAATATTACGTTGCATTTCCTCAACCTCTGCAACTGTGCGTCCGTATTTCTGCGCGAGACGTTCAGAGTTTGAAACTTCCTGACGGATTGGCGCTTCTGGATCTAATTCATAACTATGCCAGTGAACTTCAAGTTCTAAACCTGCTTGTTCAGCAGCAGCTTCAAGACGTTTTTTACCAATATAACAAAATGGGCAAACCACATCTGACCAAATATCTACGCGCATGAGAAATCTCGAATCTTTTATTGCCTATATTGATGGGGGTGCAGATAAAAATTTAAAGCATGAAAATTGAATTAAAGTTGAATCGTGCCAGAAAAACGCGATCTGTTTGAGCGGAATAAATAAGCAGAATGCTTTTGAATCGGGTTATGCTATGAAAAAGTCAGTATAGGGGAGTTTCGCATGCCAAGGATTTTTCTCATCTTAGGATTGGCGACATGTACCATATTTGGTTGGCTGTTTTATCAGTATTCAGTACAACAAAATGACCTGAGTCAACTTAAGGATTACCAGACTGTATTGTATGAAAAAGCAGAACTCATTTATGAACAAGCGCAAGACTGGTCTGAACCGATTAATATCAATGTGTCAGATAATCGTTTACAGGGCGACTATAAAGTGATGGCTGACTTTGTGCTGAGTCAGATGATTCAAAATGCTGAAGCCAGGAATGAGTATTTACGAGCGCTTAAAGCAATTCATTGGGATGAATTT
The DNA here is from genome assembly GCF_004331285.1 of Acinetobacter sp. ANC 3781. Taxonomy (GTDB): domain Bacteria; phylum Pseudomonadota; class Gammaproteobacteria; order Pseudomonadales; family Moraxellaceae; genus Acinetobacter. Next base: position 13,118 of record NZ_SJOH01000026.1, on the reverse strand, counting down.
TTAAATATTGACCGCTTGGATCAAGACCGTAAACAAAAGTTTGTAGAGACTGAGCAGATGTTGAAACAGGCCCATCTTCTAACCGCACAGTATCAACAACAAACCCAGCAACGTGAAGAGGATACTTTAACGCGAGCCAAGCATTTATCCATTAAAGCCAATCTGCGACATCAGTTAACGGATAGCCTGCGTGAAAGTCGAGACAGTGATAAAACCCATGCTTTATTTGCATTGGAGTTGCAAATATTAACTAAAGCCGATGCTTTGTTTGAAATTCTGAAAAATAATAAATGGGAGAAAAAGAATAAAACGTTTATGTTTTATGAAGATCAACCTTTAAAGCAATTTAATGCTTTGTATCAGGAGGTATTGCAGTTAAATGCAGAAATGGAAAAAATTAAAAAGCAAAATCGCAAAGCGGTGGAACAGCATTTATAGGGTTTGAACGTGCATCATCCTGAACAGATCAGGATTGAATTTAATTTTTTTATGTAAAAGAAATGATCCGCTTGGAATCCATTTTCTTAAAATCAAAAAAGCGTACCGAAGTACGCTTTTTTAATATTATTCAATTTTTGTGATTAAGCAATTTTAGCTTCTGGCTGAGCTGCAAGCATATGGCCAGTTTCTTCAAAGTTAGAGTGCCATGAAAGCGCTTCACGAAGCAGGTGAGGAGTATGGCCACCTTTTGCACATGAACGGTCAAAGTAATCATTCAATGCATCACGGTACATTGGATGCGCACAGTTGTCGATGATTGCACGAGCGCGTTCACGTGGTGCTAAACCACGTAAGTCGGCAAGACCCTGTTCAGTCACAAGGATATCAACATCATGCTCAGTATGGTCGATATGTGATGCCATTGGTACGATTGAAGAGATGTCACCACCTTTTGCAATCGACTTGGTCACAAAGATTGCCAAGTGAGCATTACGTGCGAAGTCACCTGAACCACCAATACCGTTCATCATTTTAGTACCGCAAACATGAGTTGAGTTTACGTTACCGTAAATATCAAATTCGAGCGCAGTGTTGATGCCGATAATCCCTAAACGACGAACCAATTCAGGGTGGTTAGAAATTTCTTGTGGACGAAGTACCAGTTTGTCTTTGTACGCTTCTAGATTGTTAAATACTTTTTCGCCATATTTAGCAGAAAGCGTAATTGATGAACCTGATGCAAATTTCATTTTACCGGCATCGATCAATTCGAAAGTACAGTCTTGCAGTACTTCAGAATACATCACTAAATCTTCAAAGTTTGAATCTTTAAGACCGGTCAATACTGCGTTGGCAATAGAACCAATCCCCGCTTGTAATGGGCCTAAATCTTTCGGTAAACGACCTTCAGCAACTTCTTGTTCAAAGAAATTGATCAAATGGTTAGCAATACCTTGAGTTTCATCATCTGGAAGGGTCACAGTAGATGGAGAGTCATGATATTCATTGTTAATTACAATACCGACAATTTTAGCAGGATCGATATTGATTGCATGTGTACCAATACGTTCATCTACTTGAGTCAAAGGAATCGCTTGACGTGTTGGACGATAAGTCGGGATATAAATATCGTGTAAGCCTTCAAAAGCAGGGCTTAAGTTCGTGTTAATTTCTACAATTACTTTTTCAGCAAAAATGGCAAAGCTTGCAGAGTTACCTACAGATGTGGTTGGGATGATGCCGCCATCTTCAGTAATTGCAACTGCTTCAATAATTGCAATATCCGGTTTTTTAAGCTGAAGGTTACGCATTTGTTCAACGGTTTCAGACAAATGCTGATCGATGAACATCACTTCGCCTTGGTTGATGGCTTTACGTAAAGTATTATCCACTTGGAAAGGTAAACGGCGAGCAAGAACACCCGCTTCAGTTAATTGTTTGTCTAAGTCGTTACCAAGACTCGCGCCAGTAATTAAAGTAATTTTCAAAGGATTACTGTGAGCTTGCTTAACAAGTGCCAAAGGAACAGCTTTCGCTTCACCTGCACGAGTAAATCCACTCATACCTACAGTCATACCATCTTGGATAAAAGTAGCAGCTTGTTCGGCACTCATGACTTTGTCATGAAGTGATGCTAAACGAATACGATCTAAAGACATGGTTTACGCTCAATTCTTGTTCAAAACTAGGTGGATTGTACCGCCCTAAAAAGGAATTGTGCATGCCTGTTAGGCTAAGGTCTAATTTTTTGAAAAAATGTGGGTATAACAATTTTTTATGGGTTTTAATTTATTGATTTTAAAGGGCTAAAAAATAACAGATTAATATTTAAACAAATCTGTTTGTGTGTTATTTGTGCAATTGTTAAAAGTGTTCAGTTAATGTTTGTTTAATTTTTCCCAAAGTAGTTGGAGCAACCTCTTCTTCTGTTTGATTGTGAAGAATAGGTAAACAAATAAGCGCTTCCAACCCGCCTTGAGGGCGATTGTGAATTGTAAGTTGCCCCTGATGCATGTCAACAATACGTTTCACAATGGCTAAACCCAAACCACTACCTTGTATGGTACGTGCTTCATTGCCTCGCACAAACGGTTGCATTAAGTCTTCAATCTGATCTTCTGGAATACCATCTCCGTTGTCCGCAACACTAATATAAATATGCTCATTTTCAACTTTGGCTGATAATTCAATAGGTTCAGCACCATAACGTTTCGAGTTATTAATTAAATTACCAATCATACGTTTTAAAGACTGGCTACGGGCCTGAATGAGGGGTATATCTTGGGCTGTAAAACGGATATCTAAAGGTTTGAACTGAATGACTAATTCTTGTAACAGCATATTAATGTCAGTGTCTTGTAATTCCTCATCTGAGCCATCTCGCATGTATGAAATGAACTGATCAAGAATTGCATCCATATCTTCTACATCATAAATCAAACCTTCTTTAAGAAAGTCTTCATCAGGCATCATTTCTGCGCTTAAGCGAATTCGGGTCAAGGGTGTACGCAAGTCATGTGAAATTCCTGCCAGCATAATACGGCGGTCACGCTCAGTCTGATCCAGGGTATAAATCATTTGATTAAAAGCTTGGTTTACTTCACGAATTTCTTGAGGACCATGGTTGGTTTCCAGATAAGGAGCAGAACCGGTTTTACTATAGTTATTTGCCGCATTTTGCAGACGACGTAAGGGGCGATTTAATTGGCGAACCAAAGTCAGAATAATTGCAGCAGCAATCAGTGGCACACCAAGCAACCAGCCAAACACCAGTTCCGGGCTATAGTTGGCATAGGTTTTTAAGGGTTCACGTACCCAATGGCCATTCATTTCAGGGGTTTGAATCCAAATACGCGGACTCGGCTTAAACTGGAAATAGACGGTCACATTTTCAACTTTCAGTTCTTTGGCTAACTTTTTCTCAATTTGGTTGGTAAAAAACTCGGCAATGACTTTATCACGCACACTCGGATATTCTTTCGGGTCGGTAACGTATTCAATTCCGACGCGGTTTTTTAACCAGGTATCGACATCCACTTCGGCATTATTATGAAAAATACGTAAATCTGGATTATTGATAATTTCTAGTTCAACACCTAAATAACGTGCATGCTGCTGAATCTCAGGCAAATAAAGCGTACGCCAAAAGAACCATAACGACATAAATAAACTGAAGAATACAATGAATAATACCAGCACAGTGGTACGCATTGCAGCAGAACGCGGCTTAATCTTGTCAAAAAAGCGTTCCGAGCGGGTTCGCTTCTTTTCCGAATAAGTCTCAAAATCAGTAAATTTCTGTGGGTCGATGGGTTCGAGTTTCACACCTGATTCCTATGGTGAATTTGGGGCGAACAGTTTAAGGCTAATAGCGGATTCTTCCTGTTTGTCCGTTTATTGGAAGGAGCTCAACAGGTTACTTTTTCGAAAAAAGTAACCAAAAACTTTTGCCATTCACAAAACCTGTTCACTGTTATCTGTTTACTTAGAGCATCGCAGAAACAATATTTATCGCATGAAGGGCAAGTTGTGAATGGCATGTATACGTATCTATTCTCAGTTTGAATAACAAATAGCTTTGTATTCAAACATTGTAGTCATTATTCCGCACCATCTGGAACAAAGACATAACCTACGCCCCAAACGGTTTGAATATAGCGTGCACGGGCAGGATTTTCTTCAACCAGACGGCGTAAACGAGATACCTGAACATCAATCGAGCGTTCCATGGCACCCCATTCACGACCACGGGCAAGGTTCATCAACTTGTCACGCGTCAACGGTTCACGCGGATGTTGCACCAGTGCTTTAAGTACAGCGAACTCACCTGTAGTCAGCGTTACCACTTGACCTTCACGGGTCAGGGTACGTGTCGATAAATCCAGTGACCATGGACCAAAGCTGACCACTTCCATGTGCTGGCTAGGTGCACCTGGAACTTCGCGTACTTGACGACGTAGTACTGCACGGATACGTGCTAAAAGTTCATTTGGGTTAAATGGTTTTGGCAAGTAGTCATCTGCACCGGCTTCAAGTCCTGCAATACGGTCAGAGTCACTACCGCGTGCAGTCAGCATGATAATTGGTGTATCGATATTGGACTGGCGTAAACGACGGCAAATGCTTAAGCCATCTTCCACGGGTAACATGAAATCGAGCACGATCAGGGAGAAAAGTTCGCGCTGTAATAAACGATCCATTTGTGTTGCGTCGTGTGCAGTTTTGACCACGAAGCCTTTATCTTCTAGAAAGCGCTGTAATAATGTACGTAAACGCACATCATCATCTACAACGAGAATGCGTTCGACGCGATCAGTTTCGTTTTGTACTGGATCTGTTTTTTCAGCAGGTACAACTAAACTCATGATGTGCTCCTTTATTCTTTATTGTCATCGTAAACAAAAGTTCGGATAGTCTTGAGTATACGATTCATTTGTATCTGTTTACTATGCTCTAAAGCAACAAATATAGCAGGTAAAATCAAGACATAGATACCAAATGTATACATCTAAATTGTAGTTGATCTTGCTGAATATTCAGATTAAAAATCTACTTATCAATTAATTTTGTAGGCAATTATAAAAGTCACATTGATTGGCAATATTGACCACTTATAAATTTAATAAAAACAATTGTGGATTTTATGGTCTTGGTCTTTATAATCATGCCATTTAGTACTTATCCTTGTGGGATCAAACACGATGACTGACTTAGTTCAGCAGTTAGCAAAAGAAATTGCCGTACGTCCAAATCAAGTAGAAGCTGCCATCAAGCTAATTGATGAGGGTGCAAGCGTTCCTTTTATTGCACGTTACCGTAAAGAAGTAACTCAGGGCTTAGACGATACGCAGTTACGCCAACTCGACACGCGTTTATCATATCTGCGCGATTTATTTGAGCGCCGTGAAAAGGTGATTGAATCTCTGAAAGAACAAAATAAATTGTCAGATGATTTATTGAATCGCGTCAACGCTGCTGAAACCAAGAATGCTTTAGAAGAGCTTTACGCGCCGTACCGCCCAAAACGTACCAGCAAATCATTTAAAGCCAAAGAAGCAGGCTTGGGTCCAATCGCGGAAAAAATCTTTACAGAGCAAGTTGATCCGACTGAAGCTTTAGCTGGCTTTAGTCATGAAGATTATCCAGATGTAGAAAGTCAGCTTGATGCGATCCAGCACATTCTGATTGATGACTGGGCGCAAAACATTGCTTTGACTACAGAATTAAAAGCGAGCTTTGCGAAAACTGCTGTTTTAAAAAGCGCAGTGGCAAGTGAAGAGAAAAAAGAAGTCGGTAAGAAATTCCGCGATTACTTCGATTTCTCTGAAAACTTCAATAAAGTCCCTTCACACCGCTTGCTTGCAATGTTACGTGGCCGTCAAGAAAACGTATTGGGCTTAAAGGTGGATGGTGAAGATGATGCACTCTTGGCGCGTATTGAAACCGAATACAATCTTGATTCGGTTCAACCACAAGCGCGTGCAGATTACTTGAAACAGACTGCTAAGCTGTTCTGGTTAGGTAAAATTCGTCCACAAATTGAACATTCATTGTTGACTGAAAAACGTCTTGCCGCTGAAAGCGAGGCAATGGATGTATTTGCTGAAAACTTACGTCACTTATTGCTTTCTGCACCTGCAGGCGCGCGTACCACTTTGGGCGTTGACCCAGGTATCCGTACTGGCGTGAAATTGGCTGTAGTCAATGCTTCAGGTGATGTCGTTGCCCACAGTACGATTTACCCATTTGCGCCAAAAGAAGACAAAGAAGGTTCAATTGCTGAACTTGCACGTCTGTGCCGTGAATTCAATGTCGATTTAATCGCGATTGGTAATGGCACAGCAAGCCGTGAAACTGAAGCGGTTGTTGCGGAAATGATGGCTGCAAATGCAGACTTGAATCTTACTCGCGTTTCAGTATCGGAAGCGGGTGCATCGGTTTATTCAGCGTCTGAATTGGCATCACAAGAGCTTCCAGAGCTAGACGTTTCAATTCGTGGTGCAGTATCCATTGCCCGTCGTTTACAAGATCCATTGGCGGAACTGGTAAAAATTGATCCGAAATCGATTGGTGTAGGTCAATATCAACATGACGTAAACCAAACAGGCTTGGCGAAAACCCTTGAAGCTGTGGTTGAAGACTGTGTGAACTCGGTTGGTGTGGATGTAAATACAGCATCTCCTGCAATTCTTTCGTATATCGCAGGTTTGAATAAATCGATTGCACAACAAATTTTTGAATATCGTAAAGAAAATGGTCGTTTTGACAACCGTCAAGCCTTGAAAAATGTACCTCGTTTAGGTGAGCGTACTTTTGAACAGGCAGCTGGTTTCTTGCGTATTCAAAATGGCTCTGAACCATTGGATGCATCTGCGGTTCACCCTGAAAGTTACGCTTTGGTGAGCAAAATTGTTGAAGCAAAAGCAACCACTGTAAAAGATATTATTGGTAATTCAGAAATTATTCGCCAAGTAAATGCTGAAGCTTTTGCGGATGAAAAATTTGGTCTGCCAACGATTCAAGACGTACTGAGCGAACTGGAAAAACCCGGTCGTGATCCACGTCCAGAATTCCGTACTGCGAAGTTCCGTGAAGATATTACCGAAGTATCGCAATTGACTGACGGCATGCAACTTGAAGGCGTGATCACCAATGTCACCAATTTTGGTGCATTCGTAGATGTCGGCGTACATCAAGACGGCTTGGTACATATTTCTGAACTGGCGAATGAGTTTGTGTCAGATCCACACAAAGTGGTGAAGCCGGGTCAAATCGTTCAAGTACGTGTATTACAAGTGGATGCTGAGCGTAACCGTGTGAACTTGTCTATGCGTCCTGAAGGTTCTGAAGCACCCGCTAAAGCGCCACGTCAGCCACGCCGTGAGCAAAATGCTCAAACTGAACAACGTGGTGAACGCAAGCCACAAGCGAAGCGTCCGCAAAATGCACGTCCTCAAGGCGACCGTCCACAAGGTCATAAAAAACCTCAAGCTGCTAAACCACAAGAGCAAAAAATTGGTGGTTTGGGTGCATTGTTATTACAAGCCGGGATTAAAGGTTCAAAGTAATCTTTAATTACTAAAAAAACCTCCCATTTGGGAGGTTTTTCTATCTTTGAATAATAAGTTTAGATTGCCATTTATTGTCAATAAAAGATACTAATTCAAAGGCTTGTATAGAGTTAAATTCAGGAAGTTGTTTAAAACTATTTATTAGCTTTAAAAAATAATTTTCAATTTCAAAGTTACTCAGAGCAATTTCAAATAGCTTTTGTCCAATAGTGGTAAGTAAAAAGAAATTAGGTTTAATTTCGTGAAGGTTATCACTAAGGTGGAGAGCTATAAAATTAGTTTTATTAACATAAATTGATGGGAAGCTTTTATCACCATAAGTGACTTGATGTAGTTCTTTTTTGAAAAAAACATCTCCAGGATGTAGACCTTTAATAATATTTAAGTCAATTAACTCAGATAAAATTGAAGGTGGTACATAAGAGTAATTTTCCTCAGCTGATAGAGCATTATTACAATATAAATTTCCATCGCAAATAAATGGTAATAGATCAATAAAAGCTTCCAGATGCTTTTTACTGATTAATGAAAATGTATTTAAAACTAAATAATTGATAGAGCTTGGTGTTGTAATTTCTTCACCTAAAATTCTGCCCCATAAGTCTTGTAACTCATCTTCAGAAACCTCTTTCCCATAATTCATCCATTTATTGAAGAAAGTTTCTGAGATTTGTTCATCATTGATTTCTTCATCAGCTTTTTTAGATAAATGTTTATAAGCTTTGCTTAAGCATTTACTTAAGTTTTCAGATTGGTTTTGATGATTTTGAGCAAGAATTAATCCTAAAGGCGAGGAGGGATTCCCAATTTGATCTTCGATTAAAAGAAATTTTCCGTCTCTAAATTCAGCAAGACCATTTTGAATAAGCTCTGCATCTTTTTGATTTTGGGTTGTAGAAAGAGTTTCAAGGCGCTTTTGCTGAAGAATTTTTTTGGAAAATAATAAATCTATGAGCTTATCTGTTCCTTTTGCCGCCCCTTTAGTTGCGGCAGCAGTAGCTATTGTAGTAATCGGATCTATCATAATTTTCAATATGTTGATTCTTATTAATATTACAATAATTGAAAACCTCCCAAGTGGGAGGTTTTTTTATGCAAGCTTTGGCACAATCCAGCTACAAATAATCAGCATAATGCCCAAATGCCCCAACTTACGGCTCACCTTTTCCAATGTTGAAACTTCTACCGGCGACTGTTGAGATGCACGTTTCATTTTTAGCGATGCCATCGACTTATTGAAATGCAGAAATATAGCCAAATCGATACAAATTAAAATACTACCAACATCACTGACTATATCCATCAATTGATAGTCTTGTTGATGGATAGAAGTAACTATTCGGTAGCAAAGAAACAGGGCAAAAGCACAACAGGCATATTGAAAAATAACAGCAGCAATCCGCATAAAAAATCTAAAAGCAAAAAAATGATGCGTGTTTATAACATAAAAAAGCCAGTCTCATGACTGGCCTTCATTTGAAAATATCTTATGAAAAGATTTTACCAATGTTCACCCGGGAACAAACGAGCATACGCTTTTTGCACCCAATTCAATTTCTGTGGTTGACCGACCGAAGCTGAAGAGCTTGGGAACAGGTTATAACCAATAGACATCAATTTATTATTGATATCTGGCGCAATAGAGTAGGTGATAGAAGCCAAACGGCCTAAGTGAGTCGCCACTTTCTTCGGACGCTTCACAATGGCATAAGCAATTAGATCTGCTGCCTGTTCAGGAGAAAGGGTTGGTACATATTTATAAATTTTGGTTGGTGCAATCATCGGGGTGCGTACCAACGGCATGTAAACTGAAGTAATCGCAATTTTATGCGAATGAACTTCGGCGGACAAGCAGCGGCTAAACGCATCCAGTGCAGCTTTAGATGCGACATAAGCTGAAAAACGTGTTGCATTGGCCAATACACCAATCGAGCTGATGTTAATGATATGACCATCACGGCGCATCATCATCTGTGGTAAAATATTCATGACTAAACGGATGGCACCGAAGTAATTCAGTTGCATGGTACGTTCAAAATCATGAAAACGATCGGATGATTCGTGTACTGCACGACGAATAGAACGTCCCGCATTATTAATTAAAATATCAATATGATCGACAGACTCTAAAACCTGTTTAGAAACTTCATCAATCGATTCCATGTTATTTAAATCACATGGAAACACTGAAGCCTGTCCACCTTTTGCTTCAATTTCTTGTTTAACTTGATCTAATGTTTCTTTGGTACGGGCCACCAATAAAACATGTGCGCCTGCATCGGCAAGTTTATGTGCAGCAGTTAAGCCAATACCACTGGATGCACCTGTAATTAAAACCACTTTGCCGTTGACGCGGTTGCGAAAAAGTTTCTCTAGTCTTGAATTCACGCTGTTTTTCCTAATTTAAATAGAACAAAATGCTAACTTATGTTTTTTCTAGTTGATTATTTGACTCAAAATATTGGGGAATTGAGCTCTTCTCGTGTAGGTTATGATAACCAAAGTTAAAAAAAAATCTATAAATAAGTTGTTGAATTTACAAATATAATTAGAGTAATTGCTCTATTTTTATTCTTCTTATAACTTAATTTTTACCATGAATTCAAAAAAAAGCAAAGAGAAATAAGCAAAAACCATTGAAGAAATAAAAACCTTCTTCTCATTGAGGAAGAAGGTTCAGTTTAAAGTAGCTTATAAAAAATTAAACTTGAGCAAGCGCCTGTTCTAAATCATTAATTAAATCATCAATATGTTCAATTCCAACTGACAAGCGAACCATGTCCGTGCTGACTCCCGCTGACTTCAATTCTTCCTCATTGAGCTGGCGATGGGTGGTCGTGGCAGGGTGGCAAGCGAGACTTTTTGCATCCCCAATATTCACCAGACGGGTAAAGAGTTGCAATGCATCAATAAATCGAGTTCCACCTTCAAGCCCATCCTGTACCCCAAAAGACAGAATCGCAGATGGTTTGCCTTTCACGTATTTTTGCGCCAAAGCATGCTGTGGGTGATCTTTTAAGCCAGCATAATTGACCCATTTTACTTTTGGATGCTGCTGTAAATATTCAGCCACTTTTTGCGCATTTTCAGTATGGCGTTCCATACGTAAATTTAAAGTTTCCAAGCCTTGCAGAATCAGGAATACACTGAGAGGGCTAATTGCGGCACCAGTATTGCGTAATGGCACCACACGTGCACGCGCGATATAAGCGGCTGCACCTAAAGCTTTCACATAATTCACACCGTGATAGCTTGGATCAGGTGTATTCAGCACTTTGAAACGTTCAGGATATTTGCCCCAAGGAAATTTGCCACTATCCACAATGGCGCCACCAATCGAGTTGCCATGACCGCCAATATATTTGGTTAGTGAGTGCACCACAATATCGGCACCATGTTCAAAAGGTTTCAGTAGAGCAGGGGTGGCAACCGTGTTGTCGACAATAACGGGTACACCATATTCATGCGCAATTTTCGAAATCGCTTCCAGATCGATAATATTGCCCAGTGGATTACCAATCGATTCCACAAACACCAGTTTGGTCTTTTCATCAATCAGACCACGCAGCGCTTCAGGATTCTGATAATCAAAGAAACGCACTTCAATGCCTTGTTTTGGCAATGTATGCGCAAATAAGTTATAAGTTCCGCCGTATAAAGTCGAAACAGAGGCAATATTGTCACCGGCTTCAGCAATGGTCTGAATAGAATAGGTAATGGCTGACATGCCGGATGCCAAGGCCAATGCACCAATACCACCTTCAAGTGCTGCCAGACGTTGTTCTAAAACGGCTGTAGTCGGGTTCATAATACGGGTGTAGATATTGCCCTGAACCTTTAAATCAAATAAATCGGCCCCATGTTGAGTATTGTCAAAGGCATAAGATGTGGTTTGATAAATCGGTACAGCCACTGCTTTTGTGGTTGGATCTGGGCTATATCCCGCATGGATGGCCAGGGTTTCATCTTTATAGGTCATGTTTACATCATCTTCGTGAGTTAAATATTGATCGAGTTTAGCATTTCTATATATAAATCAAAGTGCTATTTAAATGAAATTGTTATCTTAAATATTCATATCAGTGATCATTTTTCAATTCAGCTTGAACCAGTTTAAGTTTGGGTAATATGTTTAAAAAATAAACGCGACCTGAGTTGTAACATTCTATTGAAGATGCGAGCTATGCCTTATTTTTTCGGCACTTTCATCGTATAATGCCCGCTATTATTTGTTTGCATAATATTATGGTTATGCGAATGTGGTTTTTTCTATAGAGGAGTCCTACGTGGCCCAATATATTTACACGATGAACCGTGTGTCAAAGATGGTTCCGCCTAAGCGCGAAATCCTGAAAGACATCTCTTTATCATTTTTCCCAGGCGCAAAAATTGGTGTGCTTGGTTTAAACGGTGCAGGTAAATCTACCTTGCTTCGTATTATGGCGGGCGTAGATAAAGATTTCTCAGGTGAAGCACGTGCTCAACCGGGTATTAAAATCGGTTATCTTGAGCAGGAACCACCATTAGATCCAAATAAAGACGTTCGTGGTAACGTTGAAGATGGTTTACGTGAACCCCTAGATGCCTTGGCGCGTCTGGATGAAGTATTTGCTGAATATGCAGCAGAAGATGCTGACTTCGATGCACTTGCAAAAGAACAAGAGAAGTTAGAAGCAATTATCCATTCTTGGGATGCGCATAACCTGACTAACCAAATGGATCAGGCTGCAGCAGCACTGAACCTTCCAGCTTGGGATGCAGACGTAAACTTGCTTTCAGGTGGTGAACGTCGCCGTGTTGCATTGTGTCGTTTATTGTTATCTAAACCGGATATGTTGCTTCTTGATGAACCGACGAACCATTTGGATGCAGAATCTGTCTCTTGGTTAGAACGTTTTTTGAAAGACTTCGCCGGTACCATCGTTGCGATTACGCATGACCGTTATTTCTTGGATAACGTGGCCGAGTGGATTCTGGAGCTTGACCGTGGACATGGTATTCCTTACCAAGGCAACTATTCTTCTTGGTTGGAACAGAAAAATGCCCGCTTAGAGCAAGAAAACAAACAGGAAGAATCTTTTGCCAAAGCATTGAAAAAAGAACTTGAATGGGTTCGTTCAAATGCCAAAGGTCAGCAAAAGAAAAACAAAGCGCGTATGGAACGTTTTGAAGAACTTAACTCACGTGAGTTCCAACAACGTAACGAAACTTCTGAAATCTATATTCCACCTGGTCCACGCCTAGGTAACAAGGTTGTAGATGTTGAAGGCATTAGCAAATCATTTGATGGTCGTTTGCTCTATGAGAACTTAACCTTCTCTGTGCCACCGACTGCGATTGTGGGTATTGTGGGTCCTAACGGTGCAGGTAAAACTACACTGTTCCGTATGATGACTGGCGAGCAACAACCCGATACCGGTACAGTAACCTTGGGTGAATCCGTTAAAGTGTCTTACGTGGGTCAGCTGCGTGATACTTTGGATGACAATAAAACCGTTTGGGAAGAAATTTCTGGTGGTCTCGATATCTTGAAGGTAGGCGATTACGAAATTGCATCACGTGCTTATATCGGTCGTTTCAACTTTAAAGGTCAAGATCAGCAAAAAC
>NZ_SJOH01000025.1 GCF_004331285.1 Acinetobacter sp. ANC 3781 | reverse complement strand
TATATGAGTAACTAATTTTTATATATAAAATTTTTAATTAACATTTTGTTTTGGAATAATATTTAACTTAATAAATATACTTTTATTTTAATATTATATTTTGATACATCATTGCTGTTTTTATTAAGTTAACTTGAGTATATGCTGATATTATGATTAATAATTGAGCTGATATTTTCATTAAGTAAAATAGACAACAGGAATACTATTATGCCTAAATCGAAACCTCAAAATCAAACTGAGTCTACTCAACGAAATCAACCTCATCACCTACCAGAGCATGACCATAGGAATAATGAGAAAAGATCGCCTGAAAAGCCAACACAGGGTGAAAAATAAGAATCAGCTCATTATGTCACTATTATATTGAAAGGGGTTCAGGCCCCTTTTAACAGGACAAAAGGAGTAAAGTATGCATATTAAACCCGTGAAAGTATATAAAATGAATGAGGATTTTAAAGTTTCACCCAAGCTCATTTATATGGCAGAGTACGATGACGATCATAATTTGATGAATGTCTATGACTCATCTCAAGAAAAATTAACCAGAATTATGGGGACTTATCAATGGATTTTAAATTCCACCGGGGAGGTTTTTTTTATAGAAGAAGATCTTTCTGATCTAACAGATTAACAGGGTTATGTAAAATGAACATGACAACAACATATCCGCAGAAATTAGTTACATTTTATAAATTAGACAGTCCTGATATTCAGCGAGGTGTTTGGGCTAATTATGATAAAAATGGAAATTTCATAAATCTTACCAATTATTATGGTAAAAAATTAGAATTAATTGGATCTGATCGTGTTCGGATAGATGGAGAAGTATGGGTGTGTAAAGATCATTTTAAATAGATATTTGATTTACATTCCTTTAGGCTGTTATAAAAAAATATATAGAATTTAAATATAATTTAATTAATAAGAAATAAAAATTAAGTTTTTTATTCAATAAAATAAACTATTTTAAATAAATTTAATCATGATGAAATATTAAGGAAAAGTTTAAGGAAATCATATATATTTGTATTTCTTATGCACAAGCTGTTATGGCAAGCAAAAATGATATCAAAACAATTTAGAATAATGAGCTCTGTTTTAGCCATTCTCGGTATCTCTGCATTTTTCGTATTTCAGTATTTTTCTCAACCTGAAGAGTTTGGTGGTTTTAAAGAGGGCACTGAACAATACAATGGTTATCGCTATGCCCAAGATAATCAGCTGAACTCTGTAGATCAGTGTGATGATGAAAAACATGATCCAGCAATCAATTTTAATCCTGATTTTTTATACGGCTGTAAGCATTACTTTAAGTGATAGGATTCGCTGGTTTATCGTTTATCAAATTTGAGCACAATAATGCTTTAAACTAACAATAAGTCCTTTCAAATAAACGACTTTTGCTTTATATGGCAGCTTTAACTTAAGCTGCGACCCACATTTTTTTATTTCTTCAAGTCGACATTGAAATGTATTTGATTATCTTTAATCTTCTTTATCCAGAAAAGTGGAATAAGGTGATGACTACCTTCTTCATTGTTTAATTATGAGTGGATAAATGTTTGTTAATTTATTAAATTCCTGAAAAAATATCTATTTATTTTAAAAAATAATTACCGGGATTATTTACAAATTCCGAAATTTTATAGAAGCACACTTCTATCGCAATCTAGTTTTATTCATAAAATGAACAGCATAATCTGGTGCGAATAAAAAGACAAAATTTTAAATATGTTATGCATCTAGAATATCGTTCTACTATAATTTTTCTGCTTAAGGACGTTTTGGTGCCGCCACATATTCATTTTTCATTTCTAAGAAAAATTGATTTGCTTCATTAGCTTTGCAATTTAGCCAATCCATTCTTTTGTCTTCTGGTATTACAACAACGGAACGCTTTTCATCATCAGGCTTATGGAATTGCTTCATAAAGGGATGATGATCTGCATTGATGGTTAACAGGCTCATTGATCTGACAGGTTTATTATTGATAACCGCATCTTCATAGATCGCTGCAAGAGTGAAAGGTAATCCATCTTCACGAGAAATTCCATACCAATGTGGCTTTCCATCTATATATTTGGGTTCAAAAACCGTTTCCACGGGGACTAAGGTGAATTGATTTTTATGCCAAGCATGTCGAAAGCTGGGCTTTTCAGCAACACTTTCAGTTCTGGCGTTATAGGTATGACGACCAAATTTTAACTCTTTAGCCCAAAAAGGAATGAGTCCAAATTTGGCGAGATCCCATTCGAGTTGATCAGCACCATGCATTAAAATTGGCGCATTGTATAAAGGAAAAATATCGTCAGGAAATTCAAATGGAGGCTCCGCAAGATCCAGGAGGAATGCCCGATTTTTTTTGATGGCTTCAAAATTTGCACACATGAGCTGTCTCTTTATTTTTATTCATATTCATTAAATCAAAAATAATCAGCAATCATAATGAATCTTACAAATCTAAAACCATTCCTATTCCGGGCAGTTATTGTCGGGGGCTTTAATTATATTACGCAAACGGATAAATAGAAGCGTTGAGTGATAAAGAGTTGATAACGTCAATTCGGAAAGTCAGGTTTGCAGATTGATCTGTATAAATGTAAATGTCAGGATGAAAAAAAATTATATTTCCAGTTTATTTTCGAGGGGGCTATTGAAAATAGTATGTAGATTATTTTGATAATGTAATCGTTTATTTGGATTAATT
Organism: Acinetobacter sp. ANC 3781; assembly: GCF_004331285.1. Taxonomy (GTDB): domain Bacteria; phylum Pseudomonadota; class Gammaproteobacteria; order Pseudomonadales; family Moraxellaceae; genus Acinetobacter. The sequence continues at coordinate 50,529 of NZ_SJOH01000025.1, read as the reverse complement.
GATATAAGGAATTTTTTGCCAATGAGTTTGATTCATTATTTCTGGGAAATAAGTGATAGAAATTAGTTGGAATTTATATTATTTCATCTCGAGCTATATTTTAGCTAATGATGATGAAGTCAGGCTATAGAGCGCGCGCTCACTATAATTTTGTGTAGACAAAATATGCTTAATTCCTTAGCAAGGGTACACGCATAAGTGCCGAAAATGTGGTAAAGCTGATTAATTCGCTTTTTATCCAGCGGTAGTTAAAAGCTCATAAATACCTACTAAATACTCGATATTGGTAGGATTTTTCTTCTGACCTCATAATGAGTTGTAAAAGCACCCCTATACGTTAAAAAGATTTGCAGTTCTGTTGCAATGCGTTTGCGAAATATCAAGATTTTAAGTAGCAGTTTTTAAGAAACTAACCGTACTCCTTCGTCAGGGGAGATTTGAATTTGTATCAGCACGTGGGTGTGCTGAATTAGATCAAAACTTTTGGGAGGTAATGGAGCCTAAAATTACCTTGTTAGTGAAAATAATATTTCTCATACTTTTGGTAAATAATGTGAACTTGGATGGAAAGATTATTTTGTAAATCAATCATATGAGTGATTTAAACTTACATGGAAGCAAATTGAAACAGATACACTGTTGGATAAAAAGAATTAAGGAGTAGATTAAAAAAGTCGTAATCTTTATGACGTATTTCAAACTACAGGATGCAAATAACAATGGCTAATCAACAACCAATGCAGCAAAGCCAACATAATCAACAACCTGACCAGCAGAAACAATCGAATCAGCCACCTGAACAGCCGCAAAAGCAACAGAAATAGAACTTTGCTTTACTTGGCTTGAATCTAAGTATTCAGGGTCTTTATTGTTTTAAAGTTCCCATACATAAATTCCGTTTATCTCTATTTATCATTATTTCATTCAAAGGCAAAAAATAAATATAATGAACTTAAAACCTTTCAAAACCATCAGCGCTGTATTAGCAATTATAGGAATTGTGGCCTTCATCTATTTTCAATCCACCATGAAACCAGAAGAATTTGGTGGCTTTAAAGAGGGCACTGAACAATACAATGGTTATCGCTATGCACAGGATACGTTAAAGTCCATAGATCAATGTGATGATGATAAAGATGATCCATCGATGAATTTTAATGAGGAATTTTTTGAAGGTTGTAAGAAGTATTTTGAAAAATAAAACAAGTTTTCTAAGTAGAGTTGATTATATAAGATTGCTTGTCACATATTGGTCACTGATGCAATTATAATTTAAATAAAATAACCTCTGCACCCTTTAAAAAATCATTTTCACTCTCTGTAATAAAAAGCTCAGCTTCTTTTTGACTCATAAAAATTTTTGATCGATCTTCATCGGACGTCCAGTGCCATTCACTAAATATTGCAATATGCAATTCTGATATCTCGCATGTATGTGAGTCATTAAATTGATCGCAGTAAGTTAAAAATTTTCCATCTCTTTTTATGCAATAAAGCGCCATCCGCTTTTCCACCTCATATAAGGTAAAAATAAAATTGTAGAGGATGAAGGAGACTTTAATATTGTTAAATTGTGATCTGCAAGTGAAAGTATGGTTAATACAGGATTAAAACTATGTTTTACATGGTTTATTCTATTTTACTATCCGATAAGCGGTAAATGATCCTAAATACCTACGAAGCAAACAGAACAAAGCCCTAATCAAAGGGCTTTAGGATAGTGCAAAACATTGATATTCACTAATGGGAATGTCTTTTTTTCTTGCCGCCGTCATCTTGCTTGTTTACTGTAGCCCAAGCAATACTTTCTGCTTCTTCTTCAGAAAGACCACGTTCTCTTTCACTCTCGAAAATATGTTTTGCCTTCCGCTTTTGCTTATCTGTATAAGCCGATTTTTCACCTGTAGGCATATTTTCATTCTCCCACAAAATCAAATAGATGGTATTAGTAATCTTAAATCAATTAATAAAAACTTAACAGACATAACTGATACTCGAGATGTATCCTAGATTTTTGAAAAATAATAGTTTTTAAGTTGTATACAAATTTTGAAATAATTAAGTTTTAAACTTTTTTATAAAGCTGAGCTGCTTTTGAGTTCTTTTTAAGCCTAACGCAATCCTACTCTTTCAATTTATTAATCTCTTCATACGCATCGCAAAGACATACCAAGCAGGATTAGGAGACGAAAATTAACTTAGTTTATAATTATTTTAGAGACTAGAAGTAATTATAGGAGGTTTTATGTGGAAAGCTATCCGATTGGTTGATGTGGTGGCATGAACACTTATGAATATGTTGGAAGTGGTTTTTACATGAAGTTGATCCTTAGCTATAGTAATTTCTACTGGAATACGTCATCCGTTCATTCTAGCTTTGGCTATAGGTTGAATTTCGAGTAGGTCTGATATATTCCAAAATGCCTGCTTATTGAAAAACTTAAATAAGAAACTTGGGAGGTGGATACGTATTTGCAGAGCGCAGGGAACAAAATGAGCAACATAAATATTATTGATGTTTAACTCTATATGTCATATTTATTTGCTAATCATAGATAAAAAGGAAATAGGCATGACTAATAAATTAGACCAACAATCAACTCCGCAAAAAGAATCTAACGATGATAAGGGCAACCAAGATTCTTATAAAAATTCAGAGCCACAGAAAAAACCAAATGAACAACCCGAGAATCCGCTTAAAGAGCAAAAATAAACGCTATAAATACAAATAGGCTCTAATTCCATTAGGGCCTATATTTTTATCAAACTCATTCACCTACTTGCACCAGTACGCAAATTTGCATATTTCTAAGGACCATTCTTCCCAGCGATCAATCCTATTCATCCAACTATGCATCAAAAATAGCGCGTGCTACCATATTAATCTGAGTGGCTCTCTATTTTCTAAAATACTATCTTAATACAGTCATCAAATGTGTTGATTCCATTGTGCCGCCTGCAAAAAATTAGGATTTTCAAAACTTGTATATTTGACTCATATTGAGATAATTAAGTTTTATGTCTAGAACATTCTAGCGCGCGATGGGTTATAGGAAGAAAAATATACAATAATATTAATTCATGCTCTAAGTCACATTGACTATTCCATTTTGTTGTAAAGATCCTCTAAAAATGTATTTATGCTCATTTATAAATTTTTATTCTAAAATCAGTAAGGTTAGGGCTGCTTAATATGAATCTACAAAAAAATGAAAAAATATTTATTTTAATTTTCGTAAACTGATTTATAGACTATTGAAGTGCAATTAGTGGTAAACCCCTGCAATATGGTGCAACTATTAAATATTTAAGCTATTGAAAATATGATGGAATGCAATTAAATGCTAAGCTTGTCAATCCAGCACAAACTGTCAGGATTCTACTTTTTCTACTATTCAATAGTAGGAACCTTCATGCCTTTTTGGAGTCTTTATCTTGAAGATCAGGGATTTAACTATCAAGAGATTGGGCTTTTATCTTCCCTAGCCATTGTGACACGCTTTTTTGCACCGTTTATTTGGGGATGGATTGCTGACAAGTCTGGCAAAAGAATGTTGTTGGTACGCATTGCAACGTGGATGGAAGCCTGCATTTGGTTCATGATTTTCCTGATCCCAAATACTTTTCAGTCTGTTGCATTACTTATGCTAATTTTTAGTTTTTTTCAAAATGCAATTTTAGCGCAATTTGAAGGAGTGACTTTATTTTGGCTGGGGGAAAAGCGAACGCAACTGTATGGCAAAGTGAGAAAATGGGGCTCGATTGGCTTTATTATAGGGGTTTTTGGGATTGGGGCTTTATTGGAAATTGTTCCTATTTCAATGTTACCTGTCATGTTGCTGTGTATTGCATTTCTGGCTTTTATTTGGTCTTTTAGCATTAAAGAACCGAGTACAGCGCCGCGTTCACAAATACAATTAGAACCGCTCTTACCCATATTAAAACGCCCTGTAGTGGCGGCATTTTTTGCAATTGAATTTGTGTTGTTATTTTCCCATGCGCCATTTTATAGTTTTTATAGCAACTACTTGCATCAAGTCGGTTTTAGCACCACAGAAATCGGTTTTTTATGGTCAGTTGGCGTGGTCGCTGAAATTATCATGTTTGCTTTTGCCCATATATTTTTAACTCAATTTTCTTGGCGTAGTTTGGTGATTCTATGTTTGGTGCTGACAGGAGCAAGATGGATCGTTGTTGGTTTGTTGCCCAATTCATTTATTGCGCAGTTTTTAGCCCAAACCATTCATGCCTTTAGTTTTGGCCTATTTCACATGATTGCCATGCGCATTATTTTTCAAAACTTCTCCATGGGGCAACAGGGTCGTGGGCAGGCGATGTATAGCACCATGTGGGGCTTAGGTGTAGCTCTAGGCAGTATCTTGGCAGGTAGATACTGGCAACTGATCTCTGGCGAGATGGTTTTTATGATTGCCGGGCTTTCAACTCTAGTGGGCTTGCTGTTTGTCCGATGGTTACCGAAACAGATTCAACAAGCCTAAAAGGCCCGATTAGTTTTATAATTGAATTTGGCTGTATCGGTTAAACCAAGGTTGTGCTTCCTCAAGTTGAGCCGCAAGTTGCAGTAACAAGTCTTCACGGGCAAAAGGTGCGATAAACTGTGAACCTAAAGGTAGGTTGTCTTGATTCCAGTACAGTGGAACAGACATTGCAGGAAGACCGGTAATATTGGCCAATTGAGTAAAGGGCACCCATTTTAAATTTTCTTTTACAATTTGGTCAACCAATTTTCCTTGAGCGAGTAGATGTGCTTTCCCCAATTTTAATAAACTTTTCAGAATTGGTTTTTGCCAGTTGGGGATTTTAATTTCACCATTTTTAGGGGCGACAGTAGCCGTTGCAGGAGTTAAATATAAATCATAGCGATCAAAAAAATGATTCATTTTTGTGGCGTAAACGCCCCAGTTATTCAGGTTGTGAATATATTCAATTGCCGTGGTTTGCCCACCGAATGCAGCAAGTGCGAGTGAATCCAGTTCAAAATCGCTATTTTTTGCCTGATGTTGTTGTTTAATTTGGTTCAGGATATAAGAAAATTGACTGAACCAGGTGGTAATAAAATCTTTGGCGAGGTCCATACCATCAATCGGTGGCGTATCTTCGACTACAGTATGACCTAATGACTCCAATAGTTTTGCCGTATGGTGCACGGCAGAAATTGCATCTTTAGAAACGTGGGTGCCAATCGGGGAGTGGGTACTAAAAGCAATTTTTAATTTTTTAGGCGGATGTTGAATAGCGTCTAAATAGCTACTTTGAGGATGTTCAATTTTAAACAAAGAGCTATGTTCAGCGCCGTGTGTCGCATCGAGCATTGCAGCGCTATCTCGTACTGTTTTGGCGAGTATGTGTTGAATGGCTGCTCCATGCATGGCTTCACTTAGTTGTGGCCCCCAAGGTGTACGGCCACGGCTCGGTTTTAATCCAAATAAGCCACAGTAAGATGCTGGAATACGAATAGAACCACCACCATCGCCAGCGCCGGCAATCGGAACAATGCCTGCTGCAACTGCAGATGCCGAACCCCCTGAGGATCCGCCACTATTGTGTTTTAAATTCCAAGGATTGTGACAAGCTCCCCAGGCATCTGGCTCGGTAATGCCTTTAATACCAAATTCTGGAGTGTTGGTCCGTCCAAAGGTGACAATACCGGAATTTTCCCAACGGTTTACAATTTCAGAATTTTGCTCAGAAATATGATTGATGCGTTTTAAGCCTTTGCAGCCATAGGAAGTGGGATAGCCTGCATATTCTTGAAATAAGTCTTTGACTAAAAAAGGCACACCCGCAAAAGGTCCTGTTAATTCTTGTTGAGTACGTTTCTGTGCATAATCATGCATGGGAATAATTATGGCATTTAATTTGGGATTGGTATGGGTTGCACGCTCTAGTGCTAAATTCAGTAATTCTGAAGATGAAATTTCTTTTTTGGCAACCAATTTGGCCAACCCTAGGCCGTCATAGTGTAGATATTCAGAAAGATTCATTAAGGCCCTTGTTTTATTTTGATATGAACTTTAGTTGTTGTAATAGATTTTATATAAAGAAGCAACATAGACTTGATTAGGCTTCAAGGCTTTTAATTGATAAAGCGTTTGGTTAACCTTTAGATATCGAAAGCAAAACTTTGTAAAAGATAAAAATCACCGCAATTTAGCAATGAGATAAGTATTACCTACCCAGAACAAGCTATAGATAATTCCATTAGGGGCAAAAATAGCGACGCTTTTAATGTTATTAGAAGTCAGTTTAAGTAGATCGTTATTATTCAATTTCATAATGAATAATTTAATATTTTCAAGTCGCTATCTTTCCATTTTTTAGATAAAAATGGGCAAGTATATTGTTGTAATATGGTGATAAATACTGGTTTTTCATAAAAATATGCTAAGTTATAGAAAGAGATTTTTAGCATTGAACTCCTGTATGAAAAACGCATATCTAACAATTTTACTTATATTATGCTCATCTGTAACGATGGCAAATGACAATAAAGCAGTTGTGGCAACAGAAGATGACACAGCTGAAACAGAAAGTTCAAATACTATTCGTATTGCAACTCGTCCTGAAATTGTTGGCCTATGGGGAATGCAAGTGGCCAATAATAAAAAATGTATTGAATACTATAATTTTAAAAGTAATAACAATGTCATCATAAAAAGTGGGCAAGAGTGGTCGTCAGGCATTTATGACTATCAGCCATCCCAAGAGGAACGTACTTTGTTACCTGCACTGGTTTTGCAAGTAAAGTATGATAATAATGAAAAAGATTGTTCGGGTCTTCAGGAAGATCAAACAGGCGAGATTTCTCAGTATTTTGTGCAATGGAAAAATCCATCAACAATTAATTTTTGTAGTAATGAAAAAGCAGAACAATGTTTTGCGACATTACGCCGTGTTTTACCGTAACAGCTAAAAACTAAAGAATAAAAGTAAAGAAATAAAAAACCGCTCATTAGGAGCGGTTTTTTATTTAAGAAGTTAGTATTAAGAGGCTTCTTTTTGCTGACCTTCTAATTTCTGAAGTAAATGCTTTTCAAGATAATGAATATCCATGGCTTGATCGCAAAATTTTTCATCTTGTAAGATCAGGTCTTTATGCAAAGGAATATTGGTCTTAATTCCCGTTAAGATCATTTCTTCTAATGCTTGTTTCATACGCGCAATACAAGTTTTACGATCTTTACCATGTGCAATGAGTTTGGCAATCATTGAGTCATAGTAAGGGGGAATGCTATAGCCTTGGTAGATGTGCGAATCCAAACGAATACCTGCACCACCTGGCGCATAATAATGTTCAATTTTTCCAGGAGATGGCAGGAAGTTAGTTGGATCTTCCGCATTAATACGGCATTCCATCGCATGACCATGACATTCAACATCGGCTTGTTCAATATTAAGACCAAGACCGCCTGCAATAAGCAGTTGCTGTTCAATAATGTCAATACCAGTTACCATTTCTGTCACTGGATGCTCAACCTGAACACGGGTATTCATTTCGATGAAGAAGAATTCACCATCTTCAAACAAGAACTCGAATGTACCGGCACCACGGTATTGCATAAGTTTACATGCATTAACACAAGCTTCTAAAATATCAGCGCGTGCCTGTTCCGGTAAGCCTGGAGCAGGTGCTTCTTCCAGTACTTTTTGATGGCGACGTTGTAAAGAACAGTCACGGTCAAAAAGATGGATCGCATGACCATTACCATCACCCAAAATCTGTACTTCAACATGCCGCGGCTTCTGCAAGAAGCGTTCCATGTACACGGTATCATCACCGAACCACATTTCTGCGTCACGCTGTGCTGCCTGAACAGATTCAAGTAAAGTGTCTACACGTTCAACAATACGCATACCACGACCACCACCACCTGATGCCGCTTTAACAATCAGCGGAAAGCCAATTTCTTTTGCTTCAGCAAGAGCATTGTGAATGGTTACAGCATGGTCACAGCCTGGAACGGTGGGTACACCTGCTTTTTTCATTGCAATAATGGCAGAAACCTTGTTCCCCATTAAGCGAATATGTTCTGGACGTGGTCCAATAAAGATAAAACCGGAATTTTCAACAATTTCTGCAAATTCGGCATTTTCAGACAAGAAGCCATAACCTGGGTGGATGGCATCTGCACCAGTAATTTCTGCAGCAGTAATAATTGCTGGAATGTTTAAATAGCTTTCACTACTTGAACCCGGACCAATACATACAGCTTCATCAACAAAGCGAAGGTGCATGAGGTCTTTATCGGCATCGGAATAAATACCAACGGTTTTAATTCCTAAAGTTTTGCAAGCCCGGGTAATGCGTAAAGCAATTTCACCACGGTTTGCAATTAATACCTTTTGCAACATTTATAAATCCCCGTGGTTTTACGCGCGATAGCGGAAAAGTGGTTGACCAAATTGAATGACTTCACCATTTTTAACTAGAACTTCTTCAACCACACCGCTTTGAGTTGCTTCAATTGGGTTCATGATTTTCATGGCTTCAATGATGCCTAGAGTGTCGCCAGCAGAGATGGTTTGACCCACTTTAACAAATGGTGGTTCGCCAGGGCTTTGTGCAGCATAGAACACACCAACCATCGGTGAATTTTCTACAGCGCCACGTGGAGTTTTAGCTACAGGAGCTGCTACAGCAGCAGGCATGGTTGGAACACCTGCCGCAACCACTGGATTGCGACGAGTTAAGGCAATGGATTGATCACCCTCTTTAACTTCTATCGCTTGTAAGTCAGATTCAATCATCAAGTCGATGAGTTTCTTGATTTTACGGATATCCATGAGACAGTATTCCTAATTATGATTGCGTAGAAAGTTGAATTTTTTCGATGGCGTAATTTAGTGCAGCGGCATAGCCTTGAGCACCTAAACCGCAAATTACGCCAACGGCTTTATCGGACAAATATGAATGATGTCTAAATGCCTCTCGAGCATGTACATTCGATAAATGAACCTCAATAAACGGGATTGCGACACCCAGAAGAGCATCACGTACTGCAACAGAGGTATGTGTCAATGCAGCAGGATTAATAATGATGAACTGTATGCCTTCTTGTTGGGCTTGATGAATTCGGTCCACAATTGCACCTTCCCAATTACTTTGGAAAGTGTCTAATGAAATAGATGCATTTTGAGCTTGTGAGATGAGCTTCTTATTAATATCTTCTAGGGTGAGATATCCATAAACTTCAGGTTCTCGCTTTCCTAACAAATTTAGATTCGGTCCATGAATAACCAAAATGGTCGAGCTCATTCAGCTTGCTCCAATTATAAGTCTGCAAATCCACCTTGCAAGATGTCAGCAAAGTTTGCGTATTATGGCATATATTTCCACATTGTTTTTATAAACTGTTTGAATCAATGCGGAAGCTATCTGTCAAAACTGAGCTATATAATGAAAACTTTGCAAGGAATTGGCAATGTTAAAAAATGACATTTTTTATAATTTTTTATAGTTATTACTATTTTTTACATTGTAAACCCAATTGGCCAAAACAGTTCATTTATTTTGTATAACAGTTACTACTGAATCATTAATTATCAGAAGTTCCTGCCAGCAGGTAGTGTAGAGTGGAGATCGGTGATGTTACTTCATTTGCCATGCTTGACTGCTGCAATGCTAACCAACTTGTATATAGTCCGAACCGTATCGCTGCTTCATTTTTAATAAGGTTTTCATCAAATCCTCACGTTATTGAATCAATTCTGATGGCTGCCATAAGTCATGAATATATTGCTGCTTTGATTGTAACGTAGTAAATATAACCTCGAGTTTAACATGTTTTTTATTTTCCTTAATTAAAACATCTATTTACTTTAATTAAACTGGGTTTAAATTCAGGAAATCATCTGCTCCAGATTCCAAACCATAATACATGGGAAGCACTCTTTTTATAGGGATGAAGGGGTGTTTTTCCATACAGCATGACATGCACATATGCGCAAAGTTGCTGTTGTGCAGTTAAGCGTTTTATGAGCAATCTTTACATAGAAAGTAACCGCTTGTTTTATGATGCTCTTTTCACTTAAAACTAACTCAAAGCTACGGGAGGAAAGGATTCTTTTTGAAGCAATTGAAGGATCCTCCAGATCAATACAGGACTGACCTTTTAGCTCACGGATAGTCTGTGCAATGACTACTGAAAACTGCTTGGCAAGATGATGTTCATTGGCAAAAGTTAAGTCATAGCTATTATAAATTTTATAACCTTGAAGTTGCTTGCTGATTTTACGATCAATACCCCCGAATATCTGCTACCGGTGTTCCTTGAAGTAGGTTTTTATAACTACATATATGCCTATATAAATCTAAGTCGGATAAAAAGCAGACCAAATTAAAGAGAGTCTTTTTTTACAAAATGATTTGCTAGTTTGACTTTTTTGTAGAATGGTTATGTTAATTCCTATACAGCAGAATAAACCAATTCATTAATCAAGGATGCTTATCAAATCATGGCAATGTTATCCAATGTCGAGGCTTTTTGCATACGGTGTTAAACGGATAAATCATTCATCTATTTAAGGGGTAGTTGAGGTGCTATGGACATTTAATAAGCTAATGATTTAACTTCAAATTGAAAAATTTTTATGTCCATAGATAATCCCTAATTTGAGCTAGTAATTTAAGGAAAATACTTTTACCTGCCTGCAAAGCCTTTTTTCAATTTCATACTAAGCACTAGTCATTCCAATATTTAATGTTTTATTACTACGTGAAACTACGCAGCCGTCGTTATTAGAGAGTACAACTACAGGTTTTCATTCTAAAGTGAATTAAATACGCGCTCACAGCAGACCCAATAATTATTAATATCTATTAAAGCAAACAATTATTGTTCCATTATTTTTAATCTTGATTTTGTAACTTTATCAAGTTAATGATAAAGAGATGCTTAAAAACTCAAATTAAAAATTTGTGAATAATCAATAGGGGATTAGATAAGGAGGTTTAACCTCATGTAAGCTTCAGTGTAATTACAGTTAATAGCGTAAACAGGAGCAAGGCTTACTTACTACGAATCAATAAATTAATATTTTGAATATTACAATGAATTAACTCGATACAGTTTGGGGGTTGGTGAAACGGAAATATCCGCTAGATTAGTAAGAGTCGTAATTAGTACGGCATATCCCTAACAACTAAAGGATGGATATGGAAATGGCTAATCAACAACAACCTAATCAACAGAATGACAATCAACGTCAACAACAGCAAAACAACCCACAAAGTGACAAACAGCAACAACAGCAACAAGACAAACAGCAACAATCAAATCAACAGCAAAAAAATCCACAGCATCAACAACGCTAAGGGTTAAACAAAAAGCCTCAAGGTTTTCTTGGGGCTTTTGTCTGTTTATAGACTTCTACAGCGAATGTAAAACTGAATACCGAGTGAATGGCTTTAATTTAAATATGAAAAAAGTAACTTTTATTTTTTATTTCTGCTCTGGTTAAACTTCCATTATCTTAATTTTTTTAAGATACAGGTCACAACTCCCCAAATAATCAACTGGTCTTCACTACGTAAATAAATATCAGGATATTCTGGATTTTCTGCTTTTAACCAGATCTTAAGTTCGGCATTTTTTTGTTTCTCTTTCATCAGTCGTTTTACGGTGAACTCATTATTGATTAAGGCTAAAACAATATCGCCGTGTTCTGCAGTCAAGCTGCGATCAATGAGAATCTGGTCATCTATATCTATCCCTGCATTTTCCATCGACAAAGAATTCACCCGTAATATGAATGTACTAAGTGGGTTATGTATCAAGTATTCATTTAAGTCGATAAAGTCTTCTGTGTAATCCGGAACGGATGAGGAAAAACCTGCGGCATCAGATTCTAAAGGATAAGGAATATTTAACGGTGTTTGGATTTGAATCGGTTGGAGTGCAATATTCTTAATACGGTCATCTTCAGGCTTAGGGGTTAACCATGCCTTGATTTCCAACACTTTTGACTCTGGAACACGCATAACTACCGTTTTTTCTTGATATTGTGTTTTTCGCCCTGCATTTTTACGTCTGCCGCCGTGACTATGTTCGATTATCGTTATATCTTTAAGTTTCATTGTTGTTTCTTGAATTTGTAACCTTTTCAAGTTTAACAAAAAACACTGAAAATAAAAAGATTGCCTACCTATTTATGATCTAGGATAAAATGCACTATTCAGCTCAATTTACCAAGGTATAAGCCATGAACCAGAAATCTCCTTTAGAAGAATTAATTGCAGAACAAAAACTATTGTGTGAGGAATTTGACTCTGCTTATATCCAAGTCAGTGGGGATGATGTCGTTGCAGTTGCTGTAGAGACATTAAATCAGGAACCTATTGTCGGAATTCGTAAAAAGCCTGAAACTGAAGAAAATGTCGCTTGGTTTATCTATGGGGGGGAAATGGGAGAGGGTGAAGATTTTTTTCAAACCATGACTGTTCGAGAGTTACAGGATATTTTACCTGAAGTGCTTCCGTACTTGGCTTTGGCAGAAGGTTTCCGCTTTATGATTGATCGTGAAGATTATGAAGATGTATGGAAAGAAGGCCAAGCTTAAGTAAGAATAAGCCGATCAAATCAAATTGATGATATGAGCCACTGAGTTAGTGGCTTTTATTTTTAAGAATCTGGATAAAAGTAACAATATTTAAAATATCGATTAAGACACCAATAAATATTTTAGAATGCTTAAAGCGATTCTATAGTAAATAAGTCATTAATCGCTTGTAATGAAACAGCGCGATTAAATTTTGAATCTATTTCCCTAACTCCCTTACAGGTTACATTTCTATGTTGGTGTATAAATAGACAATTATTTGCACTATGTTAATATATTAGAGAAATATACCTTGTGTAAGGGGAGTTGTGATATGACAGCTTATACCATTATGAAAGCAGGCAAATATGAGGATGATATGATTCCTAAACTTGCTGTACATGCATTTCGTCATGCTTTTAATAAAGCGTGTTCGGTCGCGACGGTCGTTTATGCAAAAGAACAGCAGTTGGTACGACGCGAGGCCAATGGAAACGAAACCGTGATTCATGACTTGTCTCAGGCTTATGTCACTGCGGATCATCTTCCTAAAGTTTTAAAACGTAACAGAAAACAAGAGGCAGCTGTATAACTTAATGCCTCAACCAAGAATAAGGATGTTTGCGGGTCCGAATGGATCTGGAAAAAGCACAGTCAAAGAATATTTGTTGCCCCATCATATTGGGGCTTATTTAAATGCTGATGAACTAGAACAAAACCTTCATAGCAGTCATCAGCTAAATTTGATGACTTATCATCCAGCTTTACAAGCACACAATCTCATTGATTTTCTAAAACAGAAAAAACGTCCTAATGCGGGACAGCTGGTTTCGTTGCTAAAAATGGAATCGGTGATATTGAATAATTGCAATATTATTCAGTTTCATCCATCAGAAATAGACTCCTATCTCTGCGCGCGTATCATTGATTATATTCGTTTAGAATTTTTACGCTTAAAGATTAGTTTTACTTTTGAAACGGTGATGTCACATATTTCCAAAGTAGAGTTTCTGCAAGAAGCAAAGCGGCAGGGTTTTAGAACCTATTTGTATTATGTATCGACTGTCGATCCGATAATTAATATTGCTCGAGTCAAGTATCGAGTCAGTGTCGGTGGCCATCCTGTACCTGAAAAAAATATTGTGGAACGTTATTACCGTAGTATGGATTTACTTATGCAGGCGGTAGATGCCAGTGATCGAACCTATTTATTTGATAACTCTTCTAATGGGGAAAAGGCAGCGTTTATTGCAGAAATTCAATCGGCAGAAACTTTAAAAATGAATCCTGAGGTTCAGCAATTGCCATGGTGGTTTGCAGACAAAGTTTTGAAAAATTTCACTGAAGAATAAAAGACTAAAAATAAAAGACTGTATATATATCAATAAGCTTTTGAGTAGAACTGGCAAGAAATTAATGAACAAAAGTCTGACAAATCATCTGATCCCAAGAGATATAACAAGCCAGGGTATTGATTAATAGCTTAAGGAAGCTAAGGGTGCACTCTATCTGGACTGTTAAAAAAAATTTGAAATAAATCAAACAAGACTTAAACGTTATCTCATAGTGCATACGCCATGGATTAGATATAATAATTCAGTATAAAAATGTCGATCGATGGATTTTTAATTTCCAAAGACTACTGTTGAAACTCAACTGCATTGTTAAATGATCTCGATAAAATAAACCTTTCAATTCATTATCCACAAAATTCCCTTAGTTGATATATTTTAAAATATATTATATAAATATATATTGTTTTTTGGAGCAGCGATTATGCATGACTTTCTACTCGCATTTCTCGGTGGGATTCTGCTTGGTCTATCTGTAGTGGGATACTTGTATGTGAATGGTCGTATTGCTGGGGTAAGCGGCTTAATTGCGCAAGTATTAAACCCTCAAGCTCTAGTCAAAACGCCTGCCTTATGGTTTTTGCTAGGACTGTTCGTCGTGCCATTTTTCTATGGCATGGTTCAAACTCCCAATATTGTATTGGAGGCTAGCCCGCTGATGATGATCATTGCTGGCTTGTTGGTTGGCTTTGGTACGCGTATGGGTTCTGGCTGTACCAGTGGGCATGGCATTTGTGGCATAAGCCGCCTGTCTAAACGTTCGATTGTAGCAACCATAACTTTTATGTTTGCAGGTTTTGTAACGGTTTATATTCTTCGCCATATCACAGGAGCATTCTGATATGAAAAATATATGGGCTTTTGTATTTGGCGGATTGTTTTCGATTGGTTTAATGCTTTCAGGCATGTCTAATCCTAAGAAAGTATTAGATTTTCTAGATTTTTTTGGTCAATGGGATCCAAGTCTTGCATTTGTCATGTTAGGCGCAATCGCCGTGGCATTTATTCCGTTTCAAAGAGCGATACATCAACAGAATCCAAAAACTGTGTATGGAGACTTCATTGATTTACCTAAAAATAACAAGATCGATTCTAATTTGCTGATAGGGAGCCTAGTCTTCGGAATCGGTTGGGGAATTGCAGGAATTTGCCCTGCACCTAGCCTGATTTTAATCAGTCTAGGGCATTATCAGGCCCTTTACTTTATTGTTGCCATGTTTACCGGTATGTTGATTCAGCGCCAATTGATGGGAAAACATTTATGATGCAATATCCACACGTTCAGCATTTTTTTGATCAGCAGACCAATACCTTTAGTTATGTGGTGACAGACCCTGTCAGCCAGCGTTGTGCCATTATTGATAGTGTTTTGGATTATGATGCGCCGTCAGCCACAACCAAAACCGCGCAGGCAGATCTGATAATCAACTATGTTCGTCAAAATAGCCTAAGCGTAGAATGGATTTTAGAAACCCATGTACATGCTGACCATCTCACAGCATCTCAATATCTAAAAGAGCAATTAGGTGGAAAAATCGCAATGAGCAAGAAGATTGCCATTGTACAAGAGAGTTTTAGTGCAATTTATAATCTGGATATGAAACACTTTAATTCGAGCCAAACTTTTGATCATCTTTTTGAAGATGGAGAACAGTTTCAAATAGGGGAGTTGGCAGCGTATAACATCCCCACTCCAGGACATACACCTGCGTGCTTAAGCTATGTAATCGGAAATGCTGTGTTTGTAGGTGATACCTTGTTTATGCCAGACTATGGAACAGCACGTTGTGATTTCCCCAAGGGTAGTTCCGAGACTCTGTTTGATTCAGTGCAAAAACTATATCAGTTAGATGAAAAGTTCCGGGTTTTTCTGTGTCATGATTATTTACCTACAGGCAGAGAAGAATATCAAAATGAAAGCAGTATTCAAGAACAGAAAAAAAACAATATTCATCTGAATGAGCATACAGGCAAAACAGAATTCGTAGAAATGCGAAACCGCCGTGATGCAACACTTTCAATGCCTAAGCTAATTTTACCTGCAATTCAGATCAATATGGACGGGGGGAGATTTCCTGAACCAGAAGCAAACGGTATTCGCTACTTAAAATTACCTTTGAATTATTTTAAATAGCTCAAGAGTGGAGCAGATTTAAAACAGTTAATGCATAGATGGACTCGGTAATAGCGGGTTTTATAGCAGCTTATTTTAGAATATAGCCTAAGTAAATATTATAATTAATCTTATAAATATTTGTTTTTGATTATTTATTTATGAGTACGTAAAGACGGTTTGCCATATTTAAATACTATTAAAACGTAAAATGTTGAATAATAAACAACATTTTTGATATTCTATAAATAGCCTAAGCAAAAAAAAATAAGTTTTCAAAAAATGACAATTGATTAAATCTCAATTATCATCAAAAATAATTACAACTAAAAGTGTTATAAAAGATATTTATGATTTTAAATTACCAAATTCATCTAAATGAAACCACTTCAATAAAACCCCCTCTTATATTTATACATGGTCTGTTTGGAAGTTTAAGTAATTTGGGTATGTTGGCGCGTACATTTTATGAATCACACTCGGTTGTTCAAATTGATGTACGTAATCATGGACATTCAACACATTCACTAGAAATGAATTATGCGGATATGGCACAGGATATTTTAGATACTATAGATTCTTTAAATATTTCAAAATTTTCTGCTATTGGTCACTCAATGGGTGGAAAAATTGCCATGCAATTGGCGAATAGAGCAGGTGAGCGATTAGAACAATTGGTTATTCTGGATATTGCACCCTTTGCTTATACGGAAAATCATCATGATCAAATTTTTAAAGCATTATTTGCTGTACAAAATGCCAAGGCTGAAAACCGACAACAAGCAACTCAAATCATGCGTGAATATTTAAATGAAGAAATGGTTATTCAGTTTTTAATGAAATCCTTTAGCCAAGGGCAGTGGCTATTTAATGTTGAAGCCTTATTTAACCATTATTCAGATATTCTAAGTTGGGAAACTATTCAGCCATGGCAAAAACAGGCACTATTTATTCGTGGTGATAAATCTGCCTATATAAGTAAAGCTCAACATTTCAATGCAATTCAACAGCAATTTCCAAATGCCACAATTAAGATGATAGAAGGTGCAGGGCATTGGTTACATGCAGAAAAACCTCAGCAAGTACTTGATGAAATTAATCAATATTTAAACTAAATTAAAGTATTAACAGTAACAGCTCAATGAAAAAATTGAGCTGTTACTTAAAGTGATTAATTTATATGATTTGTCAATAAATTTCCTTCAGAAGTTAATTGCTCTGCCATTTCAGCTGTTTTTCTGAGCCCTGGTATACGATACTCCGTATGTCCATAATCCTGAATCGACTTCCAGCGGCCACCCCAAGTTAAACCAACCGATTCTGCAACTACTCCATATAATTGGTAGCCTTGCATTGCCCATGGATCACGTTCAGAAATAACAACTTTTCCACTTCTCTTAAATGCAACATCGGCAGCTAAACCAAATTGGTGATAGCTTTGAAAACCTCTGGCACGGGTAATATTACTATTTCCAGCCAAGGTGTTCTGACGTTCAGGACTGCGATAGCCCTCTAATAAAACCATTTCATATCCATGACGTTCTTGCATGATTTTAAACACCATCAGTAAACGCTGTTTATAACGCGGATTCATTTTGTGCCATTTTCGATCAGCTGATGCAAGATCACCATGCAAATATTGCATATGTACATCTGCAACATTTGGGTTAAACACTTCTGCCCGAATAGTAGTCTGAATAGATTCAATATTTGTCGCAGCAATAATGGCTTCTTCAATTAATGATCCTTCCACTTCTGGTGGTGATGAAAGCATCTGCCCATCCAGCAAGGCATAAATTTGAGGATCTGCTTCTCTTAAATAATCCGCTTCGATTTTTGTTGGATTAATCGGTCGCGTAAAAGTAAAAATCAAGATACTGGTGAATAGAAAAAAACCTGAAACCAGAATCCACCATTGTTGTAAATGCCAATGTGACTGGATCTGCTCAGGTGCAGCAGCCTGATTTAACTGTAGAGCAAATTGCTTTGCAAAATTAAATTGTTTCTTACTTTGAGGAATAACACCCAAGAAAAATTGTTGTACTTTGTCCCGCAACTCATAGGAGGATAGGAATGCTAGACTACAAGAAACTAAGATGAATCCAATAAGAATAATGATACTCATGGAGACACGGCGGTTTGTTTAGATACTAATGGAATTTTATTTAGGCTTTTTACCATAGACCTTAGCTGATTCTGATGTATAAATACATTACTTAAATCATCCTCTTGGAGTTGAGGAAATTCAACAGGAGATTCCTTACCCTGCATAGGCTGATTGATTTGAATATTGGGTGAAGTGACATGGATTTCTAACCCTTTAGCGAGCTGCTGTTTCTTTTTTAAGAGAGTTTTTTCTGAATAGGGGGTATTAATAGGTCTCAAGTTTCGCTCAATTTCATTTTAAATTAAAGTATTTAAATACGCATAGCCCACAATCGAGCTAAAAACTAACCCATTACAGAAACCTAAAATCAATAAAATGTCGGTGCATAGATTATTGTTGTTAAGTATCTAATATTATTAAGTTTATTTATTTATTTGCCATTTTTATATTTCCTTAGGGTAAATGTATGGTGATATATGCCTGTTCAGCAGGTGAGCTAATAATATTCTGATAGCCTGCTAATGCTTTATTATTTTGATATGAAAGCATAAAATTTAAGCCAATAAATGACGATAAGGCAAAAATCGCTAAAAAGATTAAAATTCCAAAAAACGGTAATTCACGATGAATAATATGTTTGATTTGGTCAGGTAAACCTGAAAAAGGGGAGAAAGATGCTTTTTTTCCTTTCAGGAAGTCGATTTCATCTGCGACACGTGCGACCAGATGATTTAAATTTTGTATAGACTCGATTCGAAATTTGCCATGAAAACCGAGTAACATGCAATAGTGAAATACTTCTAATGCTGCAAGTCTTTCTTTACCACAGCTACGGAGCAATTCTAAAATTTCAAAAAAACGATAACCCGCAAGTTGCGAACCAAAAAGACTTAACTGTAAAGGACTAATCATCCAAGTGTTTTGCAAATCAAAAAACTGAACATCTTGTTGGGTTACAATCGTTTCATCCAGCAATGCACAATAAGCATATTTTGCATCATGAATATCATCCGCTGAAAATTGCAGTTTTTTTGCCTGATTTTCAAAGCGGTTTAAAAGATTTAAAATTTTATCCCGAAACTCATCTGCATTAGAAGGGATATATTGGTTCTTCAGTAAAAAAACGATATAGAAAGCATCATGTAATAAATCAACAAGATTAGTCGTACTGCTAGCTTTGAATTGAATTGTGGTTGAGTTAGAACCTAGGCCTATTTGTCCATCATCAAAAAGTGAAGGCGCATTATCATTTAGATTCATCTGAATCCTCCTTAGCTCTTCATTACTGCAATCAGTTCAATCGAAATATCCTGAAAACCTGCAGGAATATAAATACAGATTGATTCAGCATCGAGCATCTGTTGATATAGGTCATTGTTCGGTTCAATTTCAAAATAACTTACCCCAGAACGTACCGGAATTGCGGTTGGAACCTGCATTAAGTGATGTAAAGGAATAACTGGAAGTGCGGCAATAACGCGTTGTTCAACATCGCGAGAATTACCTACTTTAAAACGCAGCGGGACGAACTTTACCAGTTCATGGGTTTGCATCATGCCACTTGAAACTGCAATATAAAGTCGCGTGTCACGCGTAATTTTGTCGGATTCAAGACTCCCTATCCAATAAGATGGTCGAGCTTCTTTCAACGCGATACTGAGATAGCGATTTGAAATAATTGTGTCCAGCAAATCACGTAAAATCACATCGAGTTGATAAAAGCTCTCTTGTAACTGATGATGCTTATACTGCGGTAATTGATCAACTTCATATGCTGTTGAAAAGGTAAGTAATGATCCGGTTAAACGCAATAATTCAAAAAACAATCGTTCCGGGTGGCTATGTGGATACTGCAAGAGATGATTTAAAGTAGTATATGCGGTATTTAAGGCATTGACTAACCAAAAAGAGACAATATCGCCTGAACGGAATTCAATCAGTTTTTGTTCGTTTTCACGATTATTGCTTTGAATGGTTTTTATCTTGGCTTTAATTATATTTAAGGTACGTTTTAATCCTGAAATCAGCGTTTTACATGCGTCAATATGCAAGATTGGTGGAATAAACTTGTGATCGAGTTCAAAATTTCCAGAACTTTGACGTTTAACTTTAGCCACAGGTAAATATAAAAAGCCATCCAGTTCATGGTTAGGCTCAATACCGAATTCAAATAATTTAAATTCCGCACGGCGTCGTAATAAAGTGATATCTGCTACGCTTGCATCAGTAAATAAATCATGTGTTTCGCTAAGATGTGAATGATAACGGCTTGGTTGGGTACTCTCCTCAAAAGAGACATTGCGTTTATTAGGTTGAATAATCGGTAAGGCCAAATAGACTGTCATTTCACCACATAAACTTAACTCATTCAGTTGAATCGGTTGTGGTAATAAGTCACGTGCAGGTGCGTGGTAAATATCACCATCTTGCCAAATCATATTCACTTTTTCTAAAGCCAAGACATGAGTGCTTAATTGCACTTCATCAAACTGGATGGATTGCACACCATAAGCAAAAGGAATAGTCGAGCGAATGGTATGATTTAAGCGCTGTTCATGATAGGCATCTTGTAATTGAAAATGTTGTGGGCGTAAAAATAAGCCTTCGCCCCAAAGAATTTTTTCTGCTTTAAACATGTAATTTACCAATTATTATTTGTTTCATGATTATTTTTTTGTACACCTAAAAGCTCATGTACAGTTTCTAAAGGATTTTCATTTTTTATGACTTGGCTTAGCCATTCATGTAATGGCATCTGACTCCACTTTATGGTTTTTTGCAGCATATAGCTGACTGGACTATGCGGTTCATTGGCCTGAAAATAATCTATGAGGTCTTGTAGAACTTGCATGGCGTGTTCACGATTTGCCACATGATTTTGAGCTTGGGGTTGAAATTTTTGTGGATGCGTTGTGGATGCAATTTCAATGGATGAATGAATAGCTTCAGGTGAAATTTTTATTCCTGCTATAGTATTTGGCTGACTCATTACTACTAATGGTAATTCGAAAGCCTCTGTTTTATATATTTTTCTCAGACTGTTATGAACTGATTCCATTTGCATATCAATTGCCGCAAAACTTGGTGCATCTAAACCTAGTAGACCATCCAGCACATTTTTTAAAATATTCCACTGCTTCAAAATTTCTAAAAAATTCTGATAGTTTTGATATTGAAAAGATTGAGTTGTGTTGATGAGTGCCTGTTCAAATTGCTCAAGTGACAATTTTTCTTGCACCTTTTCATTATCTTCAGGTTGTTTACGGCGTAAATTTTGTTGGTGCAATAAGCCGTCATAATCCATTAAAGAATAAAAAGGTGACACATTCACCACGGGGGTATTTTTGATTAGCGCTGGCAGTTGATTAATCACTCCCTGCAGCAACCCCAGACGTTGATCCAAATCATCATCGTCAATTTTTGGATGTAATAACATCCAGAAATCATTTAAGCTACGTTGTATCAGCTCTAGACCTTTGGCTATGCCTTCAAAACCATATAGGTTTGACCATGCCTCAATCAACCAGCTATATAACCGAATATCTTTCGTTTTCTCAGTCAGTAATTCAGTTGATTTGGAATTTACAAAAATCCAGTCCGCCTGTTTAGGTTCAGCAATCCAATCACCCTGATCTAATAATGGATCATCCTGAGTTTTTGCTTTCTTAATGGCATGAAACTCATTTGAAAATGAACAATCCATCCCGCACGGGGCTTCATCTGAAATTGCTTTTAATAATACTTCGAGTTCTAAACTCATGTTATGCCTTTTATTTTTTTAAAAATTTTTTATAAATTATGCTTCTGTAGCTTTGGTCTTTTTTGTTCGTTTTTTTGTGGTTTTCGCAACAGGGTCAAGCTGATAAATAATTTTTTCATCCTGAACATCAATATAGATTTGCTTTGGTAATTTTTGTTCTGCTAAGCACACTAAAATGTGTGTGGCTAAAGCAGGTAATATCGAAGAATTAAGAATATTATCTACATTGCGTGCGCCACTATCTACTTCGGTGCACCGGCTAAGCAGTAATTCAAGCAGATCTTCACTATAGGTAACTTTAGTTGTGTATTGTTGTTCTAAACGTGCAACAATTTTCCCCAATTTATGCTTAATGATACGTAGCAGTAATTCATCATGCAAAGGGAAGTAAGGTACAACACGCATACGACCTAGAAATGCAGGTTTAAACTGCTTATATAAACTAGGTTTTAATTGATCTGTTAATTCTTCTGCAGTAGGCCATTCAGTAACAGGCAACTTTAAACAGGCTTGCATAATGTCACTTGAGCCTGCATTGGACGTTAAAAGAATAGTGGTATTTTTAAAATCAATTAAACGACCTTCACCGTCTTCAAGCATGCCTTTATCAAAAACCTGATAAAATAACTCCTGAACATCGCTATGGGCTTTTTCTATTTCATCAAGCAAAACAACGCTATAGGGATTACGTCGTACCGCTTCGGTTAAAATACCCCCTTGACCATATCCGACATAGCCGGGAGGAGCACCTTTAAGCGATGAAACGGTATGCGCTTCCTGGTATTCAGACATATTGATGGTAATCAGATGAGATTCACCCCCATATAATTCATTGGCAAGGGCAAGTGCAGTTTCAGTTTTCCCTACACCACTTGGACCCACCAATAAAAATACCCCTTGCGGCTTATTTGGATCTTCAAGTTTTGCTTTCGAAGTTTTGATGCCCTGAACCAGTTGCTGCAATGCATAATCTTGCCCCATGATGCGTTCAGCCAACTTGCCTTCTAAAGCCAGAATCTGCTTAATTTCATTATTGACCATCTTTCCTACAGGAATACCAGTCCAATCCGAAATAATTTCATTGATTATTTGTGCATTTACACGTTCATAAACCAAGGGGAATGTTCCTTGAATGTCAGCCAATTGCTGACGAAGGGCAGTGATAACGCCTTTGTTTTGATCTACGGGTTTATGAGACTGTTCTTGTTGTTCTAGAGATTGAATCTGTTGAAAAAAGTTAAGTTCAGCTTGCCATTGTTGTTCTGTAGCTTTAATTTCAGATTCAAGTAATTGAATTTTCTGACGTAATGCTTCTAAACGTTCATGATGAATAGGTAGGTGCTTATATTCATTTTCTAGAATTTCACGCTCCAAATTTAAATTATGTTGTTGTGCTTTGAGCTGGTCTAGCTTGACTGGTTGAGCATTCTGCGTGAGTGCAACACGAGCGGCTGCAGTATCAAGTACGCTAATCGCTTTATCCGGAAGGTGACGTCCACTGATATATCGATGAGAGGAGTGTACTGCCGTCACAATCGCTTCATCTTCAATCTGCAAATTAAAATGCTTTGCCATAACAGGAATCATGGCACGAAGCATATCTATTGCGACAGCTGTCGCTGGTTCTTCCACTTTGACAACCTGAAAGCGACGACTTAATGCAGCATCTTTTTCAAAATATTGCTTATATTCAGTCCAAGTGGTTGCAGCGATAGTTCGTAATTCACCACGAGCCAAAGCGGGTTTGAGTAAATTTGCAGCATCATTTTGACCCGCTTGACCACCTGCACCAATTAAGGTGTGTGCTTCATCAATAAATAGAATAATTTGGCAGCTTGAGCTTTGAACTTCCTGAATGACTTGTTTTAATCGATTTTCAAACTCCCCTTTAACGCTCGCACCTGCTTGTAATAACCCCATATCAAGCACATGCAAATGGACATTTTTTAGAGCATCAGGAACCTGATTGTTGGCTATTTTTAGGGCTAAACCTTCAACAACTGCAGTTTTTCCAACTCCAGGCTCCCCTGTTAAAATCGGATTGTTTTGACGACGGCGCATTAAAATATCAAGCATCAAGCGAATTTCAAACTCGCGACCAATGACGGGGTCAATCGCACCATTTTTTGCTTTTTCCGTTAAGTTAATGGTGTACTGATCCAGAGCAGGGGTTTTTAATACTGGCTCGGATTGCTGCTTTGTTTTTATTGTATCTTGCTGATCTCCATTTTGTTCATTCTTACATTCAATACTGTGTGAACATATATCTAAAAACTTATGTTTTATGGTATCCAAAGGGAACAACTCAAATAAACTGGAAGCGCGAACTGCAATTTGATAAAGATCCGGCCCAGTCAACAATGCAATCAGTAAATGCCCACTACGAATGAGTGGTTTTTGTTCTGCTGAGGCCAACAACCAGGCTTGTTCTAATAGACGTATAATTGATTTTGCAAAAATAGGGGTTCGTGTATTGCCTTTAGGTAAATGTGAAATACTTTCTTTTAAATCATTAATTAAACGATCAGCCGAGATTTTGTATTTTTCTAATAACCACTGTAAATCATTTTTTGAATTATTCTGTAGAAGTTCTAAAAAGAAATGTTCAATTTCTATTTCATAATTTTGTTGAGAAATACACGTATTGGCTGATTTTTCCAAGGCTAAACGGGCACCAGAAGATAGTTTTGTAATTAAAATTTTTAAATTATTCATATGTTACTCAACATGCTAAAAGAACAATCAGTTTTTATTTTTATCTCAATACTGAATTGATCGGATTTTATTTTTATAAATTTATATTAAAAACAATAGTTTATTTTTTATTGGTTAAAGCATCTGACACATTCTACACATTTCTTTCGAAATATTAAAAAATATTTGATAAAAATTAGTCTCTTTTACATAAATAAACAATAAAAATGATAAAAGCATCATTTTTTGTTAATTACCTGTTGACTTTAAGTGGTTATTTTTTGTTAAATTCGCAACGTTGATTTGAAATTATAAAAATTAAACTAAAATGAGAAAATCGCGGAATATGATTTAACTCAGCTAAACAATAAAATTAGAATAATTAGAGGCATCTTTTGAATAAAAATATATTTTTTATCCCCTTGATTGTAATGATCTCGGTGAGTCAATTAACTTTTGCTGATGAAAGGCCAGTCGAGCTAAAAAAAGGGTGTATGAAAGATTATCCTTTAGTTATTGGCGAAACTGACCCAAACTTACTCAATATCTATAGCCAAATATGCGATAAAAAGAATAAGAAAAATATTGCCTTGCAAAATGAATTATTAATTCAAGCTGCACAAAAATATCAACAACTTGGAAAGAATCTAAAAGCATTACAGCTCATAGAAAGTTTAGGTCAACAAAATGTTCAACGTACTGCACTGACGGATATTGCTTTTCTTGCAGGAGTGGGTATTGCTGAGAGTTCTTTGCAGCATATGCGTTCTAATGAAATGCGTTATTTAAGTGCGCAAACGACTTATCCTGCAGCGAAAAAACTGTCTGAAAGTATTTATACCTCACTACCTGAACCTGACACATCTGATGCTAAAGCAATCACGGAGGCATCTATTAAACAAAAAAGATTAACTAAAACTGTTTCATTAAATCGTTCAGGCAATAAGACAACACGAATAGACCGCGCAAAAAATATTAATGTTCATCCAACACCAATAAAAGCAAGCACCAGAAAGACAATAGTAATGATAAAACCACAAAGCGGTAATACAGCAGCTTCTGGTTCAAGTCCTTTTGCTTCATTTAATAAGAACTAAAATAGGGAAATATTCATGGGTAAACGTGAAAGTGTGCAAAAGAAATTACAACGAATTCGTCCACCGCGTGTACAACTGACTTACGATGTGGAAGTGGGGGGTGGTAAAGAGGTAAAAGAATTACCTTTTGTTATTGGAGTGCTAGGTGACTTTTCAGCGGCTTCAGAATTAGAAAAAACAAAGTTAAAAGATAAAAAATTTATCAATGTTGATTTGGATAATATTGATGAGGTCATGGAATCACTTGCGCCACGTGCAAATTTTCAGGTTGAAAACACTTTAACTGAAGAAGGTGGGCGTATGTTGATCGATTTAACTTTTAACTCAATGCAAGATTTCCGTCCAGAAAATGTGGTACAGCAGGTTGATCCTTTACGTAAATTGGTAGAAGCGCGTGAGCGTTTAACCGAGTTACGCAACAAAATTTCGAATAATGAACGTCTTGAAGACGTACTTGATGAAGTTTTACACAATACCGATCAAGTTCGCAGATTAAGGGCGGAGGCAGAACATGAATAATTTACAAACTGCTCGTATGCCCCATACAGATGTTGACGAATTTACTTTGCTTGACTCTATTGTAGAGCAAAGCCGTATTGCCCGTAATGATGAAGAACATGACCGCGCAAAAAGCTTAATTGGCGAATTAGCAAAGGAAGTCATGGCGGGAACTATTACAGTTTCTGAAAACATGGTTTTGTCGATTGATAAGCGAATTGCAGAAATTGATGCTTTAATTTCAAACCAGTTAAGCAAAATCATTCATCATGAGCAATTTCAAAAAATCGAATCAACATGGCGTGGTTTATATTATTTCTGCCAAGAAACACCTTCAAATTCTCTAATCAAAATTCGTATGCTCAATACGACTAAAAAAGAACTGACCAAAGATTTTCAGGGTGCGACAGATTTTGACCAAAGTACATTATTTAAAAAAATTTATGAAGAAGAATATGGTTCATTTGGTGGGGCACCGTACGCAACTTTAATTGGTGATTTTGAATTTGATCGCACGCCATCAGATATGTATTTGTTAGAGCAAATTTCTCATGTTGCAGCTGCGGCCCATGCCCCCTTTATTTCAGCAGCAAGTCCTAATATGCTTGGACTTGAATCATTTACTGACATTGATCGTCCACGTGAAGTTTCTAAAATTTTTGAAACAGCTGAATATGTACAATGGCGTTCATTCCGTGAAAGTAATGACGCGCGCTATGTCGCATTAACCATGCCACGCGTATTAAGTCGTCTACCATATCATCCTAAAGAAGGTACTGCGACTGAAGGTTTTAACTTCGTAGAAGAAGTTTCGGGCCAAAATCATGAGGAATATTTATGGATGAATGCAGCCTATGCATTTGCGACGCGTTTAACCAATGCCTTTGATATGCATGGCTGGTGTGCAGCCATAAGGGGTGTTGAAGGTGGAGGCTTGGTTGAAGGCCTACCGGTACATACTTTTAAAACCCATGATGGTGAAGTTGTTGTTAAATGTCCAACTGAAATTGCCATTACTGACCGTCGTGAAAAAGAACTCAGTGATTTAGGCTTTATTCCGCTGGTACATTGTAAAAATACAAATTATGCCGCTTTCTTCGGTGCGCAATCGACTCAAAAACTGAAAAAATATGATAGCGATACTGCAAATGCCAATTCAGCTTTATCTAGCCAGATTCAATACATTATGGCAGTTTCTCGTATTGCCCATTACTTAAAAGCCATGATGCGTGACAAAGTTGGTAGTTTTGCCTCTGCTGGAAATGTTGAAGCATTTTTAAATGAATGGTTATCGCAATACGTTTTGTTGGACGATGGAGCATCGCAAGAAGCGAAAGCACAATATCCGCTTCGTGAAGCTTCAGTAAAAGTTGTAGAGAACCCAGCTCAACCTGGACACTACAAGTCTGTGGTTTTTTTAAGACCACATTTTCAATTGGATGAGTTGTCGGTTTCTTTACGACTTGTTACTGAGTTACCTCAGTCCTCTCATTAATCAGAGTGCAATTTATAATAACTTAAAATTAAAATAGGAAAATTTATAAAAATGAAAGATATATACGTACAATTTCGAGGAAAATATAAAGTTGATGGCGAATCTCGTGACTCAGAGCATAAAGATTGGCTAGAAGTGAACTCTTGGGCACACAATATCCGCCAACCAAAATCTGCAACATCTTCAAGTGTGGGTGGTCATACTGCTGAACGTGTTGAACATTCAGATATGCTGTTTGTTAAAGATCTGGATGCAACAAGCCCAAAACTTTGGGAAGCCTGTTCAGCCGGTTATACCTTTGATGAAGTTCAAATCGACTTTTATCGTGCAAATGGTGATAAACGTATTAAATATCTTCAAATAAAACTAAAACATGTTCTGGTATCAAGCGTAATACCACATGTAAATGAAGAAGGTGTACCTACTGAATCATTCGGATTGAAATATGCAGCGGTAGAGTGGACCTATAATCAACAAGATATTAACGGCACACAAAAAGGTGCTGTAACTAAGAAATGGTCACTTTCAAATAATACAGCATCTTACGCTGCATAATTTGATGATAAGGATAATGGCTAACCTATGTTGGCCTCTATTTTTTCATCAATCACATGAATAAATAAGAAAAATATGAATCCAGATCAATTATATCCATATGGTTTTAGAACAACTTTATTTGACCGTTTATTGCCTGAAACAGAGAAAAATTATCAGGGGATATCGCTTCAACAACTACGGGAATCTATTGCTTCTGATCTCGAGGATTTACTCAATAGCCGCATGGCTAAATTAGATGACTTCATTGAAGATTTTCCGTTAGCGAAACAATCTATTTTGCGATTTGGGATTATTGATTTTGTTGGGTTATCGACCGCTAATCCAACCGATCGGGATAAAATTTGTCAATCGATTGAACAATCAATAGCTGCACATGAACCGAGGTTAAGAAAAATTAAAGTAAAGATGTTGCTCGATAGTCATAATATGGGAGCTTTATGTTTAAGCATTCAAGCCTATTTAAACATTCATCCTCTATTTGAACCGGTTATTTTTGATGCTTCATTAAAACCAACAACACAACAATATGTTATTTCCGCGCGAGCTTAAGTGGGTTTTCCGTGATTGAAGAACTATTACCGTATTATGAAAAGCAATTACAAGAATTTGGGCAACAATCGCGTGAATTTGCACAAAAATACCCAAAAATTGCTCAACGCTTATCGCTTAATCAGGAACAAATTGATGATCCGCATATTGAGCGGTTGATTCAAGCTTTTTCACTGGTTGCTGCTCGTATCGATAAAAAACTAGCGGACAGTTATGATATTTTTACCTGCTCATTATTCGAGGTCATGTTTCCTCAATATCTTAAACCTTTCCCTGCATGTTCAGTGGTGAGTTTTGAGGATATCAACAAGATCAAACAATTGACTGAAGCACATGAAATTCCTAAATTAACTGCATTAAAGTCACGTAGTTTTAAAGGGGTACAGTGTGAATTCACGACGACGGGGCCCATTAGATTGCTGCCTATTTTATTGAATAATTTAAGCTTTAAAACTAATCCTAGTGCGCATATGCATTTAAATCAAAATGCGACCTTGAGCTTCAGCTTTGAAATTTTTAATCACAGTAAAAAAAATTTAACGAATGAAAAATTACCGATTTATTTGGATGCAATTTCAAGCTTTCCGTTACAGGTTTTAGATAACATATTCAATAAAAGTACTGGATTTTCATTAAAAACAGGGAATGATTTTATTGAAATCACCAACCCATTTGAAGTGGTGGGTTTTGATGAAACAGAAAGTTTATTACCCATCGATCAGCATACTCATCATGCTTATCGTTTGTTAATGGAATATTTTTGCTTTCCTGAAAAATTTAATTATCTAAATCTCAATTTAAATTTTTTAAAGCATTTACCCGCTGAGCAAAACGAATTTGAAGTGAGGATTCATTTAAAATTAAATCTGAATGATCAGGCTTGTATTCGAAATTATGCTGAATTAAATGTCGCTAACTTTAAATTGTTTTCAGCGCCAGTGGTGAACCTATTTAATAAGCAAGCAGAACCCCAGAAAATCAATCATAAACAACTAGAATACTCCTTGGTGACAGATGCTCATCATCCCGACTTTTATCAAGTTTATTCAATTTATGAGATGAATATGATTCGGGAAAAAAGCAATCAAGACCAGGTCATTTTTCCTGTTTTGCCATTTTTTGCGATGAGTCATTATCATCAGGAGAGTATTCAGTTTTTTTATAGTTTGAATCCCATCCAATTACAAAATAAACCGGTTGAAACGAGGTATTCGATTATTTCGAAACACTTGTCACCTCAAAGCACCAAGTCTGATTTTATCAGTATCAGATTATTGTGTTGCAATCGAGATTTACCGCATGAGGCTTTAAGTCAGGCCAATAATATTCTTTATGTAAATGATAGTAATTTGGCACGGCGTGCGCTTATGTTAAAAAGGCCCACTAAGCCCTATTATTTTGAACAAAATAAAAAGGAACAATGGCGCATTATTTCTCATCTTTCTCTAAACACATTGTCATTCATGAAAGGCGATGCAATTAGTCATATGAAGGAACTTTTGGAGTTGTATAATTTACCTAAATTAAAAGAAAATCATCTCATTATCGATTCCATTAAAAATATTGATTTTTCTTTAACGCAAAAGCTTATTCAAACTAAGCCATTTCCTTTATTTGTGCGAGGTGTCAAAGTCAATTTAGCCATCGATTCACAGGTTTTTAGAGGACATAGCCTATATGTTTTTTCGCAACTTTTAAGTCATGTATTTAATTTAAAAGTTCAAATGAATAGTTATGTAGACATTATCGTCAGTGATGCAAACACACAACAGGAGTTATACCAATGCGTTCAGAACGTTGGTGGAAAGATGCTTCTGTAATTGATGATCTGATGAATACACCTACAGCTTATGAGTTTATTCAAGCTACACGCTTATTAAGACATATGCCTTATACCGCTACAACACAGTATTGGGCAAATGACTTTAAATTTAACAGCTCTTTAAACCTTAATTTTCCTGCTTCTGAAATCGAAACACTAACTTTAGAAAATGGGCAGATTCATTTAACCAATCTGATTTTTGGCTTAACAGGGATGCAAGGTGCTTTACCGTATACCTATACCCATAAAATGAAACACAGTAGTCGACAGCAGAAATTAGAAATCATTAACTTTCTGGGATTGTTCAATCATAAGCTCACTGCACAATATGTAGACGCAAGCTTGACCTATCATTTGCCGATACGTTATGAAATTGAAAAAGAAAATGATTATCTTGATATTCTGCATGCGTTAAATGGTTATGTCAGTTCGCAACAGGATCAAGCTGAATTAGATGATTATTTCGCTGAATTTTCAGGTTTAATGCAGGGGCAAAATAATACGGTCTATGCTTTAAAGACAATGCTGAGTTGTATCTTTAAAGCTGATTTTGAAATAAAAGAGTTTATTGAAGAAAAATTCAAATTAGATGAGACACAAAAAACAACTTTAGGCAGTTTAAATACCAGTTTATTAGGTATTAATAATTTTTGTGGAGAAAGTATTCGACAAATCGACGGGAAAATAGAAATACAAGTCGGTCCATTATCTAAAAAAGATTATTTTAATTTTATGCCTAAACAGAAGCTGAGTGAAAAGCTTAAATTTTTTTTATCGACTTGGTGCAGTCCAACCGTGGTGGTGGATTTACGTTTAATTCTAAAAAAAGAAGAAATGCAGCCTCTTTGTCTAAATTCCAACTCGCAGTTTGGCTTGTCACAGGGGGCTTTTTTAATGCCTAAACTTGCTCAACATAATTCAGAAACCTGTTATGCATTATTGGGAGATATGCAATGATTAAACTCATTCTAGGAGCATTGAGCAGTATCTTTCTAATTGTCAGCATAACGATTATTTATTATTGGCGTGACATCCAATACGATCCATCCAGCCTGGATTTATTGTCATATTTTATCGTTTTACCTTTAGTTTTATCTTTAATCCTGCTTTCACCCTATCTAATTTATCAAGCTTACCATGCATATAAATTACGTAAACAACAACAAGCAATAGCTTTATTAGAGCAACAATCGAATAAAGAAATACCAGAAGCCAATGAAAAAGTTGAAAATGTTAAATGCTTAAATCTACATATTTTCTCTTCATCGGCATTTAGTGCATTTGGTGAAAATGAAGCCATTATTGATGAAATGAAAAACTTTAAAAGCCCAGAATTAGATCATAGCTTAACCAATGGTGATGGGTTACCTGTCTTATCCTATAGAATTACGGCATTGGATAATGTATTGGAACAACAGAACGATGAAGAGGAAATGGAAGAGAAGCAGGAGCGTTTGCAACGAATCCTAGCCTTAATTCAACACCAGTTGGAGCAGCAAAGCGAAATTCTATTGCAAGTGGCAGAACATTTAAAACAGTCTGCATTTTTTTATGATAGCGAACTAGCATATCAGTATCGTATGCATACTGCCTGGAACAACCTGGACTTCTCTGTAAGCGATCCGACTAGCAATGAAGAGAAAGGGGAGCTTCAAGTTGAACAAATACCACGTTTAAATCGACTGAATATTCATATTTTATTATCAGACAGTTTATTGCATGTGTGGAATGAACATTTCAGCGAAAAAATGTTGCTTAATTTTATGCAGTCATTGGGCATTATTTCGCAGCATATGCATATCGAACATTACTTTATAAATCAGCAAAGTTCCTATGAAAATTGGCTGAATTTATTGAAGAAAATATCAACACAATCACATGAAGTGTCATTAATGATCAATGTGGATTCTGAAATTGATCAAGAATGGCTAGATGAAAAAATATGGTTGTCAGATCATTATTTGGCTACAGAATTTGCATCTAGCTGGTGCGTAGCTGCTCAGGACCTAAAGATTAACGATGCAGAACCCATTAAGTCACTTAAAATTGCATTTAATGTCCATGATCTAGCAGCATGTCTAGATCAGGCCGTGCCTCATCATGCGGAATACACCCAGCACGAACAGCCTTTTGTACTGGTTTTAAATGATGCGACTGATATCAGAGTAATTAAACAAACCAACCAGATTTTTGCCCCAATTTTAATAGAAACATATCATCTTTTATATACACAACAAAATTTTGGCCATACACAATCACTTGCAAAAATTTTTAGCTTTATGTTGGGCGTGCATATGCCGAAAGATCTTATAGCAATGGTACACAGTATCGATCAAGTCTCAACTCATGCTATTTTTCAAGCGGTTGCTGGATCAAATAAATTCGAAAAATAAACCATTTAAATATTAATAAAAATGAATAGAATAACGAGAATCTTATGTTTTATAACCTCTTAGCTTATGTTTGGCAGTATGTAACCCATCCTAAAGCCATTATTGCACTATCTTTTTTAATAGCACTGGTTTCTTCATATAATGTCATTCCCCCAAATATTTTGTGGGCTTTGGTCACAGCCTATGTTTTGATACTCATCGGATATGGCATATATTGGCTGATAAAAAAATATCGTCATTCTAAACAGGGTGAAGCACTTGCTGAAGCAATAAAAAATAATACGCATGCAGAATATGGTAAGCAGAAAGATAAAGATGAATTACAACTGATTAATCAGCAAATGAAGGAATCTATTCAACTGATTCGCAAGTCGAAGTTAGGAGATAGAAAGGGTAATGCTGCCTTATATGAATTACCTTGGTATATGGTGATTGGTAATCCGGCAGTAGGTAAAAGTTCAGCGATCTATCATTCAGGGCTTAAATTCCCCTTTGAACAGTCGCATCAAAAAATGGTTTCTTCAAGCTTAAGTGGCACACGTAACTGCGACTGGTTTTTCTCGACTGAAGGGGTGTTACTCGATACGGCTGGGCGTTATTCGGTTTATGCTGAAGATCATTCTGAATGGTTAGGCTTTTTAGGTCTATTAAAGAAAAGCCGCCCTAAAGCACCGATTAACGGTCTGATCGTGATTGTCAGTATTGCGGAGCTGGTCAGTCAAAGTCCTGAAAAATCAATCAAACTGGCTAAAAATTTAAGAGCACGAATCCAAGATTTAACCGAACGTTTAGAGATTTTTGCACCTGTGTATTTGGTATTTTCTAAAATGGATTTGATCGCAGGATTTACCGATTTTTTTGAGTGTTATGAAGTCAGTGAATTTGATCAGGTATGGGGTGCCACCTTAAAATATGACTCGAATTCTGCAAATAGTGCGGTTGAACTTTTTGAACAGCATTATTCTATTTTATATGATGGTTTAAAAGAGGTAAGTACCACGCATCTTAGTCGACGTCATTCACAAAATATCTCACCGAGTGTAATGACATTTCCTTTAGAGTTTAAGAGCTTAAAACCGGCACTAAAAACCTTTATTGGAACTTTATTTGAAGAAAATCCCTACCAGTTTAAACCTGTATTCCGTGGTTTCTATTTCACCAGTGCCTTGCAAGAAGGCAAGATCGAAAGTCCAATGACAGAACAGATTGCACAGGATTTTCTTTTATCCAGAAGTCTGAATATTGAAAATAGCATATCGACCAATTCGATTTCCCAAAATCATGGTTACTTCCTGAAAGGTTTATTTTCAGAGGTAATTTTAAAAGACAAGAATTTAGTTAAACAGCATATTAACCCAGAACGTAAGCGACAACGTAATCTTGCTTTTATTGCCGCATTGTTGGGTATGTCTATTATTCTCAGTTTATGGGTATGGTCCTATCGAAATAATCAACAGCTAATTGCTGATATTCAAGCGGATTTAGACAAAATTGTACGATTAGAAAAACAACATGGACAAGAGTTATCGACACAATTGAACGCTTTGTTGATTTTACAACATCGCATACAACAACTGGATCAGTTTGATGAAGATCGACCCATTAAATTTAGTTTTGGTTTGTATCAAGGCCATGAATTGCGTGATAAATTAAAAGTGGAATATTTAAAAGGGGTGAAGCAAATTGTTTTACAGCCGACACAGCAAAATATTGCCCAGTATTTACAACGGGTAAAAAGCAATGAAGCGACTTTAAAAGCCAATCGTACCAATGTTGAAATTAAGCAAACTGCTAGAAATGAACAATATTTAGAGCCATCTGAAACCAATCCTCAAGATGCTTATAATGCATTAAAAGCTTATTTGATGATGAGTAATCCACAGTTTATGGATTCAAGTCATTTAAGTGATCAAGTCACACGTTTCTGGCGCTCTTGGCTGGATACAAACCGTGGTCAAATGCTGCGTGGGGAAATGGTCCAGAAAGCGGAGCAAATTTTATCCTACAGTATGACACTAACGAATGAGCAGAAATTTCCTATTCTTGAATCGGATACTTTGCTGGTAGATCAAACTCGCCAAGTTTTATTGTCCATGATTCGTAGTATGCCTGCGCGCGATCGTGTATATAACGAAATAAAAATGCGTGCAGCCGTGCGTTATCCTGCAGTCACGGTGAAGCAGTTAGTTGGGGCAAATAGCCAAAATACACTACTGGGCAGTTATGCCTTACCTGGAATATTTACCTATAAAGCATGGTCGGAGTATGTAGAAAAAGCCATTGATGTAGCTGCAAACCGTCCAACGGACAGTAAAGACTGGGTTTTAAATAGTACGCAATCGGA
Organism: Acinetobacter sp. ANC 3781; assembly: GCF_004331285.1. Lineage (GTDB taxonomy): Bacteria > Pseudomonadota > Gammaproteobacteria > Pseudomonadales > Moraxellaceae > Acinetobacter. The sequence goes on along the minus strand of NZ_SJOH01000025.1, from coordinate 15,189 downwards.
CGATCTGACTTTTAGTGGCAGTCCAGAACAAATTCGCAAGCAGTTGACTGCACTATATCAACAGGAATATATCGCTGAATGGCATAAATTTTTGAATGGCATTCATTATGCAAAGCCCCATGATTTCAAACAACAGGCAAAGAATATAGACACTTTAGGTGAACCAGAAAATACACCGATTCGCTCTATTATCAATCATATTGCTAAAGAAACCAGTTGGGATAATCCAGTCGTTCAAGCAGAACTCGCTGCACCGCAAACAGGTTTTGTGGCCTGGTTTAAACGTAAATTTTTAAGTAATGATGATGCTCACATTGCCCAACAGGCATCGAATCAAGCTCAAACTGTGATTTCAAAAGAATTCTCGATGTTCTATCAAATGGTGCGTAAGCGGGATGATCAGCAGAATAAATCTTTATTGGATGAATATATGCAATCACTTGCGCAAGTTCGTAGCAAGTTTAATGATCTAAAAAGTGCAGGGGATATTGGTCCTTCAGCCATGACCTTGGTCAAGCAAACCATTAATGATCAAAATTCAGTCTTTAACGCTACCCAAAAAATTGTTGATGAAAAAATGTCCATTGGACTAAATGAACTGGATCAACAGATTTTGCAAAAACTATTGATGGGTCCATTAACGCAAGCATTTAATAGTTTATTGATTCCTGCACAGGATGAGCTTAATAACTTATGGGGACTGCAAGTCAATCAACCGTTTACAGCAAATTTAAGCCAAAAATATCCGTTTAATTCCTCTGCGAGCTTGCAGGCGACCAGCAATGAAATTAGCCAAATATTTGGTGGAAATGGCAGTATTGCACGCTTTGTGAAAGATCATCTTGATCCATTGGTAATTCGTCGTGGATATACCTTGACCTCTAAAACATGGAAGGATTTAGGACTGAGCTTAAATCCTCAATTTGTCATGAATTTCCAAAGTTATGTTGCACCGAGTAATGGAGTGGCGACAGGAGAGTTGAATCCAGCTTCAGTATCCGCTGCAACGAATCAATCAAATTTCCAATTTTATCCCTTGGAAAATACCCAGCTATTTTCTTATACGATTGATATTGATGGACAAAGAATGGTCTACGAAAATGGCATTCAGCAATGGGTAAATTTTGTCTGGCCAAACCAAGGGGCTATTCCGGGTGCACGTATTACAGCTATAGATTTAGAAGGGCAGACCCATACGATTTTTGATGAACCGGGCGAGTATGGAATAAACCGTTTAATTGATCGTGCGCAGCGTACTCAACGCGATGGTAGTTTTGAAATGATTTGGAAAAATCCACAAAATCCAAACTTGGCTGTGAAAGTGAATTTTCGTCTGATAAGTGGCAATTCAGGTCAAATTGGTTCGAGCCGTGGTTATGCTGGCATGCAATTGGTTGATCAAGTCGTAAATCATAAATCCGTGCGTGTTGTCACTGCACAAGCCACCTCGACACCTGTCGCATCACTTAAAACCAATGCAACTTCTCCATTATCAGATTTTAATGAAACAATGCCATGATTGATCATAAACGACTAATCAGAATAATAGAAAGAGGAGGAGAGTTTTAATGTATAAAATGAAAACTTTCCCACTTTATTATGGTAAATGTCCTGCACGGGGTGATTTTCTGAAAACTCGAGGCCAGTCTTCTTTAATTCAATCGATAGATCAATGGATTACGGAGGCACTTGAAGATGCAATGCAGTCATCAGATTTTAGTGCTACGTATGCAAAAATACCCTCATTGGATTTTTTTATTGCTAATCTACAAGAAAGTAAGTTTATGGTAGCTAATTTGATCGCCAGTGAAGATAGTTCAGGTCGTCAATTTCCGATGTTACTGAGTCATTTATTACAGGTTGATTCGGCATACGATCATATTTTGTATGCACCTTATAATCATAAGCAAACTTTGATTGATTTGTTTCAAAAAAATAGGATGATACATTCTGTACGTGATCCAGACGTTCTGCTAGATAAATTAGAAAAATTAAGTAATGAAATTCAAATACTTACCAATGCGGAAAGTGCGGAATTTTATGAACATCATACGATTCATTCATTTTCACAGTTAATCAGAATAAGTACTTATGATTTTGCTCAAAGTATGATCGGTTTAGGATTATTGTTGCAACCCGTAATTAAACAAGGAACAAACAGATTAAAAAAGGTACTGATTTTACCGGTAAATAATCCAAGTTATTGCTATGAAATTGCCGCTTTTTGGGTCAATTTAATTACCTGTTTTGTGTCTAAACAAAATACTGAATTGTTCTTTGGAATTTTACACAGTGATTCACCGGTATTGTTATTTGGATTCCAAGGTGCTGATATTATTGCATTAAGCGAAATATTTAATCAAAAAATGGATTCAAAGCATTGGGTTTCATTGCTTAATGCAGACTGGATTGATCCGTATTTAGAACAAAATGCCGGTTTAGCAGCTTTGGAATAATGCCTAAGTGAACGCCAAATGAGCTTAAGCCAAGCTATGAAATTATTTAAACAAACATTTATTAATGAATAAAAAATATGAAAAAACAAATAATTAGATTTATTTTTAATATCATTTTCTTGATGTTAAATGCGGTCGTCATTGCATATGCAGAACCAATCGTAGCTGAAGGCGCTGTACCTAATGAAACAAGTAAACAAGCGATTTTAAATAAAATGTATGCTATTTACGGTGCAGATCAAGTAATTGACAAAATTCAGGTTCGTACTGTATCTGCACCTAATGGCTGGAGTGATTCTGTTGCAAAAATCATTACATCAGATTTAAATAAAGTTAAACAAGGGAAATTATCTATACGCAGTACACAGCTTGAATTGATTGGAAAAGTCTCAAATCAAAGCGATATACCGCAAACTACAGCAAATTTGCAAAATTTGGTTCAAGCACCATATCGTTTAAATATACGGTTAACTGTAAATCAGGCGGAACAGAAAATTCTTGATGATACTTTAAAAAATCGAATTATTGAGTTTGAATCTGGCAGTGTAATACTAGCTGAATCAGGTACCAAAATTTTGGATGAAATGGCAGTTGCATTAAGCAAGGTTACTGGAAAGAAAGTCAAAATTATTGGACATACGGATAGTTCAGGTGACGCGGCTAAAAATTTAACTTTAAGTCACGAACGTGCAGCTGCAGTAAAAAATTATTTAATTGGAAAGAATATTCCAATAAAAAGTTTAAGTATCGAAGGTCTAGGTTCAAACAAGCCAGTTGCAGATAACACAACATCCGAAGGACGAAAGAAAAACCGTAGAATCGAATTCGAAGTTCTATGAAGTATATAAAGAGCTACATTTATGTGGCTTTTTATAAATAATCTTTGATTTCGTATAATGTATATTATGTTAAATGGTGTGCACCTGAAAGAAGTCGTTTTCTTGTAGCTTTTTAACGGTAGCATATATTAAAAAGCTTTCTTTGAATTATTAATTAGTTAAACTATTTTATGCATCAGCACTGTTGTAAATAAGAAGATAAGCTGTAATTTTCTATGTTAATTACGTTTAAATTCCAACCCTCTCATTTTCTAACTAGCTCAGGTTATAATAATAGCCTCCCAAAATATGGTTGATCTATTATGAACACCTCCAATGACCCTTTACACGGCAAAAAACTTGCTGACATTTTGGATGAATTATTGGATTACTACGGTGGCTTTGAAGGCTTAAATCGTAAAATTGAAATTAGATGTTTTTGCATAGATCCAAGTGTTAAATCATCATTGCGATTCTTACGTACCACACCATGGGCACGTGAAAAAGTAGAAAGCTTATATCTGTATGTCTTACGCCAAAAAGCCAAACAGAATTAGTAGCTATCAAAATCCTAGTCTCAGCATAATATTTTATACCAAATAGTAACCTACACTTATTGAATAGTCACCAATTTTATAGACACCTTTTAATTAGTGGTGGCCTGCCACCACTCTCCCAGACAAATTGAGTCTAGTCTTAAGATCTTTTTAGTAGGAAAATATGTATTCATAGCTAGGTTCATGAACCAAATATTTTATAATTTAGTGCTCTAAGTAATTAAATTTATTGTTTATTAAACATAAATTTAATTGTGAACTAGATTCTAAGTGAACATAAGTTAATTACAATATCTTTAAAGTTCATATCCTTTATTTAGGTCAACGATCTATCTTACGTTAACCAATATTTAGTTTAATTGATGATATGTCCTAGTAGTTAAATCTGATTTATAAGTCTTTCTGTTTTTAGCTACATGAATACTATGTCTGGATCCCTTACCTTAAGTTGACGAATTCGAGATATCAAAGTTTAGCAATATAATAAGCTGATCTTATGGCTCTCGAATGTTGATGAAAATTGAGTAATTTAGCAAATATATAATTCGCTACAAAGGATTTTATACTGATTAGCATGTGTCAAGAAAGTTAAATAAAACATTGAAAAGTATGGATAAAACAAAAATTTAGCTTAACACGTACAAAAAATCTATTTCAGTGATTTAATCTGGATATGCTTTTTTTATGTATATATTCATAAGCCAAAAAATAAGCCTAATATTTTGAATATCATTAGGCTTATTGCTGATACATAAGCATTTAACATTTCCTTAACTGTCTTTAGTTTCCATCAAAAGTATAGGAGCAACTGCGTAATATGCGCGATTGCTCCCTTCCTGCTATGTGGTATTCCTATTTTGATAAAGCTGCAAACTTAGAACGTGCTGCATGAAGCTTTTTATAGCTTTCAATCAGACGTAAATGACGGTCTAAGCCTTCCAGTTTTATACTGGTTTCAGTTAAACCATAGAAGCGGATACTGCCATCCATCGAACCAATCACGGCATCCATCCGCTCATCACCAAACATACGGCGGAAATTAGTTTCATAATCATTCAAATCCATACCGTCATCCAGTTCAACTTCAAGAACGACATTCAGGCACTGATAGAATAAACCACGTTCAACCGTATTGGTATTGTATTGCAGGAATTGCTCAACTAAATCTTTTGCCTCTTCAAATTGCTGTAAGGCAATATAAATCAGTAGTTTAAGCTCAAGAATAGTAAGCTGACCCCAAACGGTATTATCATCAAACTCAATCCCAATTAAGGTCACAATATCCGTGTAATCATCAGAGTCACATTCTTCCAAACGCTCAACCAAGGCTTCAAGCTGCTCATCATCCAAACGATGGATATTTAAGATATCTTCGCGGAATTGAAGAGCTTTATTGGTGTTGTCCCAAATTAAATCTTCAACCAGATAAATTTCAGAATAACCGGGTACCAAAATACGGCAAGCTGTTGCACCTAAATGCTCATACACCGCCATATACACTTCTTTGCCCATTTCTTCCAGAATGCCGAACATGGTGGCAGCTTCTTGCGCATTGGCATTTTCACCATCAGCAGTAAAATCCCATTCGACAAACTCATAATCAGATTTTGAGCTAAAGAAACGCCAAGACACTAGTCCGCTTGAGTCAATAAAATGCTCTACAAAATTATTTGGCTCAGTCACTGCATTACTGCTGAAGGTTGGTTTTGGTAAATCATTTAGACCTTCAAAGCTACGGCCTTGCAATAGCTCAGTCAAACTACGCTCTAAAGCCACTTCCAGCTTTGGATGTGCACCGAAAGAAGCAAACACCCCACCCGTACGCGGATTCATTAAAGTCACACACATGACTGGATACTTCCCACCCAAAGATGCATCCTTAACCAAGACCGGGAAGCCTTGTTCTTCCAAAGCTTTGATACCTGCCACGATGTTTGGATATTTCGACAATACCTCTTCTGGTACATCGGGAAGTGCTATTTCACCTTGTAAAATTTCACGCTTCACCGCACGTTCAAAAATTTCAGACAAACACTGTACTTGGGCTTCGGCCAAAGTATTGCCGGCACTCATACCGTTACTTAGATACAGGTTTTCAATCAGGTTCGATGGGAAATAAACCACCTTCCCATCAGAATGACGCATAAATGGCAATGAACAGATACCACGCTCAATATTACCTGAATTGGTGTCATACAAATGCGAGCCAAGTAATTCATCGTCTGGGTTGTAAACTTCTAAAGTATATTCATCCAGAATTTCTTTTGGTAATTCATCATTCAGGCCTGGCTTGAACCATTTTTCATCTGGGTAATGTACAAATTCAGCATTGGCAATGTCTTCACCCCAAAACTGATCATTGTAGAAAAAGTTACAGTTCAGCCGTTCAATGAATTCACCCAATGCTGATGCCAAAGCACTTTCTTTGGTTGACCCCTTACCGTTGGTAAAGCACATTGGCGATTGCGCATCACGGATATGTAAAGACCACACATTCGGTACAATATTGCGCCATGATGCAATTTCAATCTTCATGCCAAGACCTGCCAATATCCCTGACATATTGGCAATTGTTTCTTCTAAGGGCAGATCTTTACCGGGAATAAAGGTGCTGCTTTCAGATGCTAAACTTGGCATCAACAAAGCCTGTGCATCCGCATCAATGCTTTCCACTTGCTCAATAATAAATTCAGGACACGTCTGGATCACTTTTTTAACCGTACAGCGGTCAATTGAACGCAAAATACCTTGGCGATCTTTTTCTGAAATATCCGCAGGTAATTCCACCTGAATTTTAAAAATCTGTTTGTAGCGGTTTTCTGGATCTACAATGTTGTTTTGCGACAGACGAATATTATCGGTCGGGATATCACGTGCTGCACAATACACCTTCACAAAGTAGGCTGCACATAAAGCAGAAGATGCAAGAAAATAGTCGAAGGGTCCCGGTGCCGAACCATCCCCTTTATAACGAATTGGTTGGTCGGCAATTACCGAAAAATCATCGAACTTGGCTTCTTGTCGAAGGTTGTCGAGATAATTAACCTTGATTTCCATGCTGCTGGCACCTAACTATTCTTATGTGTCACGACAGACCCATAAGATTCTAAATATTGAAACATAAGCCGAATCACGAAAAAGAAATTGACTTAAAAAAGAGAGTAACTAGCGTCATCTGTTTAGTGAGCACACCGAACATCCGACATTTGCAATAATGGGCAATATTATAGAGGGATTTGGTTTAATTGATAACTTTTCTCTGTCTTTAAAGATTAATTATAAAAACCTTTAATAAAAGAAAAGCTTAGAAAAAATATGGACAATCTCAAGTCATGTATTTCAAAATAAGAGAATAAATATGATAAGTAAGGACTCTCTAGCGCTCCGATCATTATTGGTTTAAGTATTGCTTTGATTTAACCTTAAGCCCTAATTCAATCTCATATAAGTTTTAGAATATATAGGAGGTAATACATTAAATTTCTGGTGTTGATTCATTCTACTTATCAGAATATCTATTACAGCTTACACTTGGCTATTTTTCTGAATAAACGCATTAAATTGATCTTTTAATTCCAGATACGTGGGGTTTGACTTGGCGTCATCCCATTTCTTCTTAAAAATTTGTGCTGCCGCAGCTTTAACAGGGTCTTCTGCACTACGTACTAACTCTGGCCGACCATGTGCCCCACTCAAACCTTTTTTGTCTTCAGGAACTGGACCCTTATATTTTTTACCGCCTTTATGATTGGCATAGCGACGTGCTCGAGTATAGCCCATTTGTAAAAACTTTCTGGCCATATCCGCACCAATAAAGTCAGCCTGCTCTAAATACTCTAAAAATAATGCATAAATCTTTTCACTACTTTGGGTAGCTTTAACTTCATCGGCAAATTGCCAATACGGCAGTATTTCTGATTTATACGGTTCGACCAGAAGTACCCCTTGTTCACCGCGGCCAATACGATACAGTTCGGGTCTTTTTCTAAAATTGATTTTTTTAAAATCTAAAGAATAATCAAAACTTTTTGAAAAAACGCGTGATTCTCGCTTAGGGATATTTTGTTGTTGATCTGGATTCATTAGAGTCTCCATGAGCATTGCGCAGGAAATTGATCGCATATATAGCATCATGGCGGATTTGATTGAAAATTTGCAGCTGATTTTTGCAATCAGTTTGTTATTAAATAGAGCAGCTACTACTTGGTTGAAGGTATTAAATCAGCTTATATATAGGCATAAAAAAAGCCGAGATTCTCGACTTTTTTTAGCATACAAAAATTAAAAATAATTGGTAATTTACATTACTTTTAATTCATCTAATTTCTGTATATTAATATCTTTTAGATAGCAACGATATTCACGGCATTTGGGCCTTTTTGACCTTGTGCAACGCTGAATTCTACTTGCTGACCTTCCATTAAGGTTTTGAAGCCTGAACTAGCAATTTCGCTGAAATGAGCAAAAACATCTGGACCGTTTTCTTGTTGAATAAAACCAAAACCTTTAGTTTCGTTGAACCACTTTACAGTACCTTTAACAACATTTGAGTTTGACATAATAAATCCTATTGATTTTTAATAATTTTAGCCAATTTAATGACTATTCATAACTTGAAAATAATAAAGAATGAAACTTAAAATCTGAAAAACGAAGGATTATGACTAAAACTGCGATACTTAAAGAAGATTTACCGAAACAAGACTTTTTTTCTAGTTGAGCTAATAATACATGAATTAAATTAATATTCAAGTTTTTTATGTCTATTATTTATTTTTATGATAAATAAATTTATATATTAGTAAAAATTAAAAACTTATATACGGCGATGCATTTTAAAAAAGTCGACAGCTTACTATGGTTGATGCTTGATTGTGTGATCAGCATGTGGTCTACACCCTGACAGGTTTACCTAGAACACAGAATATTAGGATTCAACTACAAATACTCTAGAAACTAAGAATATTGAACCTATTGAAAGCTTGAGGTATCAACTATAGGTACTGATCTTAACACGGGATTTTATTCAACATTTCGGGGAATAGTTGTCATCACCGCATCCAGCATCTCCAAATGCCCTCTGCTAACCTCTTTTAAAGCAATAGATTGTTGGTTGACGTGCAGTAGTTCTCCACTGCCCCTATATCCAGCTCACGTCATAAATAAAATCGAGATGTCGACCATCACTGCGTTATGCTCAGTATGACCGGCAATTACATGTTTATTGATCATGTCAACAACGGCTTGTGAGTGACTTTGATAGTGGCGCTCTACAATTTTTTGATCGAGAGGATGCATCATTTGTTCAGGCACAGTCATACTGATTTTGTTTTGACACAAGGTTATCCTCGCGGGTGAACCTACTTCACGTATAAACCGGTACGTGTAGTAAAAGTTCAATTAAAAATTATTTTCATGGATGGAGTACTTTTTTCTGTTTTTCAACGTTCATGTGCATCCTGTTTTAGATATTACCAACATTCTGTTTTTATTACTTAAAGATAAGCAGAAAGTGTACCAATTTTAAAAACAAGAAAACCGTTAAAAACTCACAAAAATAAGAAACATATGTGTAAAAGTAGAGATTGTATGTCCACTCTTGGGACTTTATGATAAAAAACTGGACCTGTTATGAAGTATTTTTCGTGTGCTAGCTGTAATAATCAGGTGTTTTTTGCAAATTCGATGTGCGTCAACTGTCAAACCGTATTAGGGTATGTTGCTTCTGAAAAAGATATGGGTAGTTTTCAGCAAGAGTCTGATCAGCTCTGGATTGCGTTGAATCCCAGTTTTCAACAGCAACGCTTTAAGCCTTGTTATAACTATAAGAATTATCAGGTTTGCAACTGGATGCTACCGGCGGACAGTGAGAAAATTTACTGTGAATCCTGTCAGCTCACCCAGATACTCCCAGACCTGGATATTCCGGAGAATATTATTTATTGGAGGCGCATCGAACACGCTAAACAGCGTTTTCTGTATCTGATGCAGCGGCTGAACATTATGCCCCGCCCTAAAATTTCCCCAGATGACCGGTATGGCTTGTGGTTTAATTTTAAAATTTCAGTAGAGGGCCAACCCGTACTGACAGGTCATGCTAATGGCATTATCACATTAAATGTCAGTGAAGCAGATGTCGTTTACCGTGAAACTACACGTATTAAGATGGGTGAAAATTACCGGACACTTTTAGGACACTTCCGCCACGAAAGCGGACATTATTATTTTGATGTAATGCAATATTTGCACCCAGAAGTGATTGATGAGTTTCGCGCTGTATTCGGCGATGAACGTCAAAATTATGGCGAAGCCTTAAAGCGGCATTATGAACAAGGTCCGCCCGCTAACTGGCCAGAGAATTTTGTCAGTTCCTATGCTAGTACGCATCCTTGGGAAGACTGGGCTGAAACTTGGGCACATTATCAGCATATGATGGATACGCTGGAAACAGCATACTATGCGGGTCTTGTGGTAAAACCTAACCAGCCTGACCTGTCCAATATGGAATTTATAGAAAACCCGATTGGTGCAAAGGATTTTGAAAAGATTTTACAGAACTGGATGACGGTAACATTTAACCTCAATGCTTTAAACCGCAGCATGGGTTTGGAAGATGCTTACCCATTTACCCTGTCGAATGTAGTATTGGATAAATTCAGGTTTATACATCAGCATGTGCTGGATAAAGTGTTAAAAGATACTGTACCTTAATTTCTTTTACTATAAGTAAAATAAGGTCGTGCTTTCTTCCATAATACATCCAGAAGCACAGTTAATCTTTCAGATTAAATCCCAGATATGCAATTCCATTGCGCAGCCATCTACAAAAATCGAAATGACTCACGTCCTCCTACTTCATCAAAACTTTCCATCACCTACTTAGTCAAAAATGATGCGTTTAAGATAAGAGTCAAAATGTCTGCCTCCTAATTAATATCTAGAGCTATTGTTTTTCATTACTTTCTCTGTTCTCGGTTTGAATAAAATTTTGATTCATCCGGTTGTCTAATGTTGTAGTTGTGTAAGTCTGGACGATATGATTAGATCATTAAAAAACAATAAGGAATAAAAAATGAAATTCAATTTACTTATTATTTGTATGGTTGTGACTTATAATTTTGCTTATGCTACCCAATGCTTATCAGCAAGTGAATTAAAAGAGTTAAATAATATTTATCAAAATTCAGGTCAATTTTATGGTCATGTCAAACTCGATTGCCATTCTACAAGTGAAATAGTTCAGAAAAACTGTGCTTCTTCCGAACATAAAAAAATATTAGAAATCTATCTGCGCACTGCAATTTATGATTATGAAAATACTTCCGGGGAAACATTAACAGGTAAACCCTACAAACGTGAATATTATTCTGCTTTCAAAGAAGTCACTAATAGTTTTGACAATTGTGCCGATTTAATAAAATCTTTGAAATATTTCCTGGCTACATCTATATGGTCGGATTGATTGGCATCTAAAGCATTCTCCTAAATAATCGAGTTGTATGCTTGTATTTAAACCTCTCGGTTATAGACCATAATTTTATGCGTTTTGGGTGAAATAGAATTAATAATCACTGATAATGAGTACTACCAATTATTCAGGTATTTTGAAGTAAAGCCACTATGGGAGCTCCACCTCAAATGCTTCTGCAAGATAAGAGAAGTGTTAGCTAAAAGATAGACTTTTATCCTTTTTTATCACTGTACTCCAGTTATGTTAATCTTTGAGTAGATAACTAATCTTGAAACAACAGGAAAGTATCATGAATTACCAACACATCTTAGTCGCTGTTGATGATTCCCCTATTGCCATTGCAGCAGCTGATCAAACCATCATTTTAGCTAAAGCATTGGGAAGTAAAGTCACCATAGCAAGCGTTGTCGTGATAGATCCATTAACCAGTGTAAGTTTTTATAAAAATGTACCTGGAATAACGGATTATTATATGGAAGCAAAAGCTCATGCTAAAAATATTTTGGCCGAGCTAGGACTAAAATTTACTAATCTGGGTATTGAAACCAATACCAAACTTCTCAGCGGTCAATCACCCGGTGAGGTCATCGCCAAAATCGCTGATGAACTAAATGTTGATCTAATTGTCGTCGGTTCTCATGGACGTACAGGTTTTAAAAAAGCTTTTATTGGCAGTATTGCGCAAGAGATTCTAACCTCAAGCCATGTACCGGTACTGGTGGTAAAACACACAAAATAATTCTTTATAAGCAATAAATTAGTCTACTTTTTAGTGGACTAATTTTCTATCTGCGATTTCTCTAAAACTTTTAAGTCTTAAAAAAAATATTTTTCACTACGTTTCTGATTTTTTCATACATATTGCTCCATGTAATTATTATTCAACTTGGTGTTATATTGTTTTGGAAGATGACTAGAATACAAGTCTTACTTTTGCAGAATTCCGTTCCTCATTATTGAATAGATCAGAGTTGACTCCTGCCTAGAAGTAAAATCTTGGCGAATTGGTTACTGCAGTCAGTCCGATGCATAAATTTTAGGGTTTAAATCATTCTTTGGGTAGTTACCTCAACATAACCCGTTCCTTCAGGTAACAGATGCTTAATCTGTCCCCCCCTGATGTTCTGTAAATCCCTAGCGTTTATTCATGGAAAAATAAGGACGTATGAGATTTTTCGAGTTAATTGATGACTGTCTCTAAATAAATATAAGATGAATAGAATATCCAGGATTAAGGCCTACTCAAACAACTATAGGGTAACTCTGCATACAAAATATCAATCAAGTAAATTATAGAAAAACTAAATTTAATTTAATTCCCTAAAATTCATCCATAAAGTATAAGAATACTATTATTCAAATAATCTACCTTTGAAATTTAATGTCATAACAATATTGACGCTTATTAATTAAAATACTGCACTTATTATGATAACCCATTCAGTATATGAGAAGAAAATGAAACATTTACGAGACGAATTTCTCTTTGAAATAAAACGCTAACAATTCAAGCGTAAACTATAACGAGAAATGGGTTATTGCATTAAATAAATAGTAAAAAACGTATGACTCAGACTAAAAAATAGAATTTAGAAAAAATTAGTCCAAATAAATTCTGGAGGTACTTAATAATTTTGAGATTGCTGCAAACAAGATGGAATTTACTACAAAAGCAATAAAAACTCATACTTTTGAGATCAATTCTTACACTACAGACGGTAATGATTCAGTTTCCCTCTTTATCACCTCCACAAAAAGAGTGAAGCAATTGAAACTATTATCTAAATGTAGTGAATTTTTAATCATGTGAAACCGCACTGAGCGATGATGAAACAACAATTGAATAGCAGGTAAAATAATGAAAATTAACGATTTTAATAAAATTTATCCAGCGACCGACCAGCTAAATATAGAAGACTCCAATTTAAACGGTTCGTTAAAGGAAATTCCGAAAGTTGATGAAAGCGATAAAATTGCTTTTATCGTGAACGGCAATAAGGAAGTCAGTCTAGACTCACTAAAAAAGTCAGCAGAAATTAACAATGAGTATGACCCAGTTTCATATCATGCCGGGAAGATGGTTTTCAAAAAACCTAATTATGAACAGGCTGTTCTGGATTTACTCAGTATCGATCATGAGACCCAAAAAATTTTTAAAAAAGCAAAGTTTGAAGGTTTTGTGATTGGTTTTTGGCATGAGGAAAAATTTGCCTTCGCTAATATTTCCAATGAGATGGACGAATCTGGACAAACCCATGCAAATGCCCAATTCTATGACTCACCTCGCTATGCTACTTGTCTGTTAGATCTTTCCGAAGTTACCGAGCAGCTTATACAGATTCAAACTGTATCGAATGAACGTACATTTCAAATTTTTGTTCTGTATGTAGGCGAAAAAAAATCAGGGGAAATCTTTTTGCCTCTTCCTTTGTATTTTGAGGAAATGTTTGCTTAAAAGCAGAATTTTTAAAGTTGGAATATCTTTTTCCCAACTTATTTTTAATAAATTCTAAAAATATATTTTTCACAAGGTATGATATGAACGAAATTCAAGCAAAACGCAACCTATTAGAAACAGTCGACAAGTTAGTTCGTAAACCAACAACAATAAACGAATTGGATTTGGTTAACATCTTCGTCCACTTAGGCTCAATTCTCAAAGAATCTTTTTCTGATCCTATGGAGATCAAACCTATCTTTTCAGGTCGCAAATCTATAGTGCCCATTAAGATTGGGGAATTAACTGCAGATCAAAAAGAGACTGAATGTCAAATGTTTATTCACTTTCTCAAATTACAGCCTCATGTTTTAAATATTGGCTATAATACAGAGACACAACAGTTTATTGTGAAAGAAGATCAGGCAGCATGGGAGTCTTGGTTGTATCGTGCAATGATTGCACACAATCTTATTAAATCAAATGAAGTACCAAAAGATCAGTTAGAGCGCTTTAATACACACTATAAGAAAACGCTAAAAGGTTATAAAATCCCTGAAACGGTAATGAGTTTTTGGAATGGCGACTGTCAGCGTTTCATGATTGATGAGATTCAAAATGAATTTGAAAATTGGTCAAAGGCAAGTTAATACAATAAACGATAAGACAGTTCAAACATAAAACCATGAAAAATAACTAATTCTTCTAGGGCAATCGATTTCTCCTGTTCTGACAACGAGAAAAGCTACTGAATTAAATTAAAGAATAAATGTATTGCATGATGATGGCGGTGGTTCATCCTCATGCAATTTAATATCTCTCTTTACTAAAAAAATCACAATGTTTTCACTGTGCTCTACATGAATTTGAGTTATTCAAAGGTAATTTACAGCATATTCCTGTCAGGGCTTTTATCCCCTGAAGATAAAGACTATCAGGATTAAAATACGATAGCCAGAAAACTAATAGAAGACGTATTGGGCCTAAAAAGATTCAATTTAATTGCTGGAATTTATATGGGGGGGAACTGAGCAAACAATGATTGTTGAAAGAGGTCTAAAGTAGAGATAACCTCTATACAAAGGTATAAAATTGAATCAACGAAATAAGTCAGCACTGATTTCAAAAATCTAATATTGAATATCTCAAGAGTTATATAGATAAAATTTATTTAATAGACCTCTTGCGAAAGTAAAAACCACCTCAATATAGATTTCATGAGATATCAGAAATTAAACCGTTTTTCAGATTCTGAATTTAAACGCCTGGTTGGCGTACCTCGACCAGTTTTTACCGAAATGGTAGATGTTTTAGAAAAAGCAGAATCACTCAAAAAGAAATCAGGTCGTCCTCATACTTTAGATTTAGAGGATCAGTTGTTATTAACGCTCAATTACTTACGGAACTACAGCACTCAACTGGAATTGGCGGCAAATTACCATATCGCTGA
>NZ_SJOH01000024.1 GCF_004331285.1 Acinetobacter sp. ANC 3781 | reverse complement strand
AAATAAACTTCGAGTAATTTCTACCATCAATCAATGAAAATAATTTCGATCAATCAACCGGTAAAAATCCACACAAGTTGTTCTTCATAATCTCTTAATGATCTATCTTGCTCTTCGTCAGAGACAAGTTTCAACGCAATAAAATAAACAACTTAACCAAATCAGCTCAGTTCGTTTGCTGTATCGCGTCGGGATGCTGCGTATTCTATACAGTTTCTCGAGGGGCGCAACCCCTAAAAGGATATATTTATCACGCATGTCTGTTTTTTCTACAAAATCAGTGAAAAAACATGTTTTTTAGTCATTTTTTATACTTTTTTGATGAAAAAATTAGTTTTTTTTGATTTTCTTGGAATTTTATATTTTAACTAACATCCTAAATGATCAATCTCTTCTTAATATACCTATATCTATCTTCAAAAGTCCCCATAGAGCTAGAAATACTATTTACTTAACTCAAATCTACCTAAACCAACCAATCTCTCCACCTAAATCATCTTTTACCTATAGCTAAGAATATTTAAGACTAAATATTTATCATGAATGATTGCATCGTTAGGAATAACATTCCTTACTTCAAAAAATTGATTTTTATAACTATATAGGTGAATAATAAGAATTATGTAGTTGCTTAAACTTGGTTTTATTTTTCTGTTTGAATTTCCATGCTTATTAAGCTGCTTGATCACGGCATTTGGAGTGTGTTGAGTGGTAAAATTAAATTTAGTCTTTTTGACTGGGAAAGCTTTGTATTAAATACTTGTAACTCGTTTTAATTGCAGTAATCAGTACTTATTTATGCTTACATCCTATCTATAGATGGGCGCCAAGGAATCATTATACCCGCTTATGTATCGGCAGCTTAATCAAAATGATTTTACCCACACTCAATTTCTTTCACTTCAATGTCGCAACACCTATCACTTATGAAAAATGAACAAGCTCAGTAAAATCTCCTCAAGTGTAGATTTTTTTGCTATGTAAGTAGTAGGAAAAATGAAATAAATTAAAATTGACTAAATTTTAGATAGAAAAAAAGAAAGAGATCTCTCCCAAAACCTCTTCCTTGGAGTTGAATCTATAGTTCGATCCATGATGTCATTATTATAATTATCGGTAAAAAATTAAAAAAGTCTATTGGGGAAGAGACTTAAAACTGTGGAGCTTTTTGTTACACACTTAGCCTCTAGATATATTTTCTACACAGTGTCTAGATGGATAAATCTTATACATAAGCAAAAGATAATGCAACAGTTTTGGAAAAATTTAACTGTTGTTTTTATGAGGTTTTTTTTAAATTTGCTTATTTAAAATATGAATATACCATATAAGAAACAAAAGCAGGCCAAAGCCTGCTTTTATTTCAATAACTTAAACGAAAGTTTAAGAAATCATTAGTCTGTGAAGGTCACTTTAGCGATCGCTTTTTTACCTGCCTGAATGATGAAAGTTTTGTTCTCATTCACCGAGAAACCCGCATCAACCACTTCCCAATCGACTTTTACAGCACCACGTGCCACCGCATCTTTGGCTTGGGCAGCATTTTTGGTTAAACCGGCAGTACGTACAATAGAAGCAATAAACATCTCCCCACCAAATTCAGCACGTGAAATAGTGACTTCTGGAGTTCCTTCTGGCAGTTCACCTTCAGTAATAATATTACCCGCACCTTTATGTGCATGTTCAGCCGCTTCCGCACCATGGAAACGCTCTACCAGTTCTAATGCAAGGATTTTTTTAATCTCTTGAGGATTGCGACCTTCTTGCATTTCTTTCAATAACACTGCAATTTCTTCCAGTGATTTAAAACTCAGCAGATCAAAGTAACGCTCGATTAAAGCATCTGGCATTGAAAGGACTTTTTGGTACATCGCACCCGGTGCATCAAATACACCAATATAGTTACCCAAAGATTTAGACATTTTATTTACGCCATCCAAACCTTCTAGAATTGGAACCGTAATACAGACCTGCGCTTCTTGATCATAACGACCTTGTAGCGTACGCCCCATCAACAGGTTAAAAGTCTGGTCTGTACCACCCAACTCGACATCTGCTTCAAGTGCAATTGAGTCATAACCCTGTACCAACGGATACAGAAATTCATGAATCGCAATCGGTTGATGGTTGTTATAACGCTTGGTAAAGTCATCACGTTCAAGCATACGCGCAACCGTTTGCTGAGATGCCAATTGAATTAGATCGGCTGCGGTTTTTTCTGCAAACCATTCAGAGTTAAAGCGAACTTTGGTTTTATTTGGATCAAGAATTTTAAACACTTGTTCTTGATAAGTTTTTGCATTTTCTAATACTTGTTCACGCGACAATGGGGGACGTGTTGCGCTTTTACCGGTCGGGTCGCCAATCATGGCGGTATAGTCGCCAATCAAGAATGTAACGTCATGCCCTAGGTCTTGAAACACTTTTAGCTTGTTAATCAGTACAGTATGACCTAAATGTAAGTCAGGTGCTGTTGGGTCAAAGCCCGCTTTAATTTTTAATGGACGATTTTCTTTAAGTTTCTTTAACAGATCCTCTTCAGAAATAATCTCATGAGTGCCTCGTTGGATGAGGGCAAGTTGTTCTTCAGCCGGAAGGAAATTTGACATCACAAAACCCAATACATCAGTTATACAATTTGTGCGATATACTAACACTTTTTCAGCATAATGCAGGCTTAACTATCATCATGACAGCGATCTATATTGGGGTAATGACCGGCACCAGCATGGATGGCGTTGACATCGTGGCTGCTTCATTTGATCCATTACAGCTTCATGCCACCCTCACCTTGCCCTTTGATTTGGACTTACGCGACGAGCTCATGGCGTTAACTTTACCCAGTGACAACGAAATTGATCGCATGGGCAAAGCCGATGTGGCGTTGGCACAAATGATTGGTCATGGCATTAACCAGCTGATTGAAAAAGACAATTTAGATCGTAGCCAGATTAAAGCTATTGGCTCGCATGGACAAACCATTCGTCATCGTCCTGAACATGGTTTTACCTTGCAAATTGGTGATCCGAATATCATCACTGAAATAACGAAAATTCCAGTGATTTCGGATTTTCGTCGTCGTGATATGGCCGCTGGTGGTCAAGGTGCACCTTTGGTTCCTGCATTTCATCAGGCATTGTTCCAACACCCAAGCATTCATCGTGTGATTTTAAATTTAGGCGGCATCGCCAATGTCAGCATGTTGCCAGCAGGCAATCCAGATGGCGTATATGGTTTCGATACCGGGCCTGCCAATATTTTAATGGATGCCTGGTGTCATCGTTATACCGGTCAGCCCTATGATGAAAATGGTAACTGGGCAGCATACGGTCAACCGATTCGCAGTCTACTCGACCGCCTTCAGGGTCATGAATATTTCTCTAAAGAACCGCCAAAAAGTACCGGACGTGAAGATTTTAATCTGGAATGGTTAGATGAACAGATTGCCGACTGGCATAATGATCTTGAATATGATGATTTAGAAAACACACCAGAAAATGTTCAGGCAACTTTATTAAAACTGACTACACGTTCGATTAAAAAAGCCATTTACCGCTCCGACATGGATACCGGTGAAGTCTATGTCTGTGGCGGCGGAGCCTATAACTCACATTTACTGGAACAGTTGCGTTGGCGTTTACGTAAACACAATTGGTCAGTTCAAACTACTTCTGCACTCGGTTTAGCACCAACATGGGTAGAAGCGACCGCTTTTGCCTGGCTTGCGATGCGTTTTATAACCCAACAAAGTGGTAACTTGCCTACCGTGACAGGCGCTGCAGGTTATCGCGTTTTAGGTACTATTACTGCTGTATAAATACCTATTTAAATAGTTCGCAATAAAAAGGTCTGCATTAAGCAGACCTTTTTATTTCTATAACATGATTACTTCATCATTTTCTGTGCATTTTCATTTCTAAAGGCACGTAAAATTTGTTGGCCTGCACGACCAGTTGGGCTTAAACCCAAACGTGTTTGTTCTTGGCGAATGGCTTGACGGGTTTTATCGCCAATTAAGCCATCAGCGGTACCAATATCGTAGCCTTTATTGAGTAAAAATTGCTGAATTTCACGTCGTTCTGCTCGTGAGGTTCCGGCATCATCGGTTGGCCATGCTTTACTAAACCCGCCCTGACCCTGTAAACGATCGGATAAATGTGCAATCGCCAAGGCATAACTTTCTGCCGCGTTATAACTATATATAGCATCGAAATTTTTAAAGACTAAAAATACTGGACCATTAGCACCTGCAGGCGCCATTAATCCCGCCGAACTACTTTCAGACAAGTTGCCTTGAATTAAAGGACTGCCATCGGTACGAACCACGCCACGACTTACCCAACCACTTAAAGCCTTTTTATTGCGACGCCCTTCACCACTAATCGACATGCCTTCAGGTATACGGACTTCAAAACCCCACGGCATGCCAGTTTGCCAGCCACGTTTTTTCAAGAAATTTGCGGTCGAAGCCAAAGCATCTGTGGTACTGGAAACCAGATCGCGACGGCCATCGCCATCAAAATCAACCGCAAGCTCTTCATAGGTCGAAGGCATAAACTGGGTATGACCAAATGCACCGGCCCACGAGCCTTTCATTTGCTGCTCGGTCAAATCACCACGTTGTAAAATTCGCATCGTGGTAAAGAATTCTCCACGGAAATAACTCTGACGACGTCCCTCACAACTTAAAGTGCCCAACGCCTGCAATAAAGGATAACTTCCTGAAATACCACCAAAGTTACTTTCCACTCCCCAAACCGCAACCACGGTTTCAGCCGGTACACCATAGGCCGCTGCAACACGATTTAAAACTTCACGGTGTTGAGCCAGTTTTTGTCGCCCTAGTTGCACACGCTCTTCATCCACTAAACCCGATAAATAATCCCAAATTGGGGTCGAAAATTCAGGTTGATAATTCAGTTTTTCAATCACGGAATAATCAGGCATTAAATTTTGTGTATAACGATCATAGGACGAAGCACTCACCCCCGAATTGATGGCTTGAGTCCGTAAATTGGCAATACATTGCTGAAAATTATTTTGGGGGCTAAAAACTGGAGTAGATGATGGGGTTGAAGTGGTCGTAACAGGTTGACCATTAATAATCAGCTCAGCATTGGCTTGAGTCATTGCAAGGAAAACTGAACCTAAAACGAAAGCTAAGCGATGCATAGTATCCCTTTACGATATTTGAATTTAAATTATGTTTTTTACCTTACCATTAACCCTTCATAATTTCTGAATCAAATCGTAAATTTAAATTTATTTTCCTTCATTTTAAATTCATATTCTGTTTTTAAATTTAAAAACTTACCCACAACTCATATTTTTAAAAAGTTTAAATTCAAATTAATTAAAATATGAATTTAAATTCATTCCTTTAAATTTAAAACACGGTTTTTAAATTTAAATACGCTGTGGATAAGTTAATTTCTTTATTTATATGCTTTTAAATGCATAGAACTTTAAATTCAAAAGTCTGTTTTTAAATTTAAAGTTTTAAATTCATATCACCAGATACAAGTTTGAATTCATATTTTTTAAATTCAAATCTGCGAGATTGAATTTAAATTTATACAACTTTGAATTTATTTTTTATCTTTTGAATTTAAATTTTTTTGCATTTTTTCTTTATTGTTTTACAGCAGCAAAAATTAAATACAGCACAATTCTATTTGTTTGTTTTTTATCCAGTCTATTTATAAAGGATTGTATAAATTACATACAGTTATTTTTATTCTGTTTCCGATAAATGGTACTTAAACTCGAAAGAGGCGCAATCATGCCCGAACTTCAGGCATAAAAAAAGCGGTCATTGGCATGACCGCTTTTTTATCATTCAATCGAAGGATTAAATGCTCATATCTTGAGTTAATGCCAAAGGTTCTGGCAAGATTTTCGCCAATTGACGGCATAAAGCGGTTAATTCAGCGCTGTCGTTTGGCATCAGCGTGATATGACCAATTTTACGGCCTGTACGTTCAGTTTTGTTATACAGGTGCAAATGGGCGCCATTTAAAGCCAAGACATCTTCAGATTTTGGATACTTGCCAATAATGTTGACCATCACGGTTGGACGAACCACTTCAGTTGAACCCAGCGGTAAACCCGCAACCGCACGAATGTGGTTTTCAAACTGCGAGCAGACCGCGCCTTCAATTGACCAGTGGCCTGAGTTATGCACGCGTGGTGCCATCTCATTGGCATACAAGCCTTTGTCAGTCACAAACAGCTCAAGCGTCAACACACCGACATAATTCAAATGATTCAGCAGGCGAGTGATGTAGTCTTGCGCCACCGGCTGTAAATCTGCACTGTTCGGCGCCGGAACAATCGAATGCGATAAGATCCCATTGTGATGGTGGTTTTCAGCCAATGGCCAAGTTTTAACGTCACCGTTCTGACCACGCACTGCAATAATCGACACTTCACGCGAAAACGTCACAAAGCTTTCGGCAATCAGTTCACCCGCAGGGCCGAGTTCTGCCCATGCTTGATCAATTTGATCTGCTGAACGAAGCACAAACTGACCTTTACCGTCATAACCACCACGTGAGGTTTTCAGTACGATGGGTAAACCCAGGTCTGCAACCGCAGCTTTTAAGCTGTCTAGAGAATTTACTGCCTTATACGGCGCAACAGGAATTTCGAGTTGATCAAAGAGTGCTTTTTCAGACAAACGATGCTGTGCAATCGCGAGTGCTTGACGTGGGGGATGCAAATCTTTGTGCTTAGTTAACACCTCAACATCTGCCAGCGGTGTATTTTCAAACTCCAGGCTGAAAATATCTGCGCTTTCGATGAACTGTTGTAAGCCATTTTCAGCCTTGGTCGAAATCACCTGACCCATCGCTGCGGAAGGGCAATCTGTATTGGCTTCAAAGAAGGTGCATTGAATATTCAGCGGTAGGGCAGCTTGCGCCATCATACGGCCGAGTTGACCACCACCAAAAATACCGATGGTTTTATCCATAACGTGTGTCCCGTTTTAAGCTTGGCTTTAGATTTGACCCGGAATATTTTTGCTCGCCACTTTCTCAGTTTGCGCAGCACGGAATTGGGCAACATTTTTTGCAATTTCAGGGCGTGTTAAACCTAAAATTTGTGCTGCCATAATCGCGGCATTGGTTGCACCAGCCGGACCAATCGCCAATGTACCCACTGCGATCCCAGCCGGCATTTGCACGATTGAAAGCAATGAATCTACACCATTCAAGATTGAAGATTTGACTGGAACGCCTAATACCGGCAGATCAGTTTTTGCTGCACACATGCCTGGTAAATGCGCTGCGCCACCGGCACCGGCAATAATCACCTGAATACCGCGCTCACGTGCTGTTTCGGCATATTCGAATAAACGGTCTGGCGTACGATGCGCAGAAACAACTTCCGCTTCAAATGGGACGCCAAGTTGTTTAAGCATATTGGCAGTGTTTTCGAGAGTTGCCCAATCAGATTGAGAACCCATGATAATTCCAACGAGAGGTTGAGTGTCTGCAGCAGCCGCATTCATTGCAAATATTCCATAAACGAATGTAAGGAAGGATAAATCTCGACAAGTGCCAAGCTTTAAATGAATTACAAGCCCGATATTATAGACTGATTTTTCATCTCGCCAAAATTTAACAGCCCAAGCAGGCTGATATTTTCAGTATTTTTTATAGAAATAGATAAAAATAGGGCAGTGCCCAGTTTATTGACTCCGAAAGACAAAATACACACAACCTAAAAGACACAATCCTGCCCATAAATAATCCAGTTTAAAGGGCTGCTTAAACATAAAAATCATAAAAGGCACAAACACCAGTAAAGTCATGACTTCCTGGGTGATTTTCATTTGTCCCACCGCCCAGCCTTGTTGTGCAAGCAATCGAGTTGCAGGAATCATAAAACTGTATTCGAGCAGGGCAATCACCCAGCCAAATAAAATCGCTTGCCAAAGCGGTGCACCATGTAAAAACTTCAAGTGGCCATACCAGGCCAAGGTCATAAAACAGTTAGAAATAACTAAAAGCAGCAACGGAAAGAACATAGTCAATTTATCTGGAATAATCGTCAATATTTTACGTTTTTCCAGTAAAAAAGCATGTCATTTCATCCATGATTTTTCCAGCAAAGCCGCTACTCAAAACAGCGGGATAAAACGCATGATGCAATCCTATGAATAGATACAAGAAAGACTATCTTTTCCAGAAAACCCTTGATATCGTTGCTTTCAAATTGAATCAATAATGACACCACCCACCAATAACGTGATGTGTCAAAAAAGCAGTGGAGTTAAAACGAATGCATCTGCATATTTTGGGTATCTGTGGCACCTTTATGGGTTCGCTGGCGTTATTAGCACGTGATTTAGGACATAAGGTGACGGGTTCAGATGCGAACGTCTATCCACCCATGTCGACCCAACTGGAAAATGCAGGCATTACCTTAATGCAAGGCTATGACCGTAGCCATTTGCAACCCCATCCAGATTTGGTGATTGTCGGCAATGCCATGAAACGTGGCATTGATGCGGTGGAGTATATGCTGAATGAAGGTTTAGCCTATATTTCAGGTCCACAATTTTTGGCAGATCATGTACTCCAAGGTAAGCATGTTTTAGGTGTTGCCGGTACGCATGGTAAAACCACAACCACAACGATGCTGGCTTGGGTGCTTGATCAGGCCGGTTTAGAGCCGGGTTTCCTGATTGGTGGCGTACCGCTCGGTTTTAGTGAAAGTGCACGTTTAGGTGGCGGCAAATACTTCTGTGTAGAAGCGGATGAATATGATTCTGCCTTCTTCGACAAGCGTTCCAAATTTGTGCATTACCATCCTAAAACCGCGATTTTAAATAATCTCGAATTTGATCATGCCGATATCTTTGATGATCTGGCTGCGATTCAAAAACAGTTCCATCATCTGGTACGTACCATCCCTAGTGAAGGCCGTATTATTGCGCCAATTACTGAAAGCAATATTGATGAAGTTCTGGACATGGGCTGCTGGACACCGGTGGTTCGCACTTCATTGAATGCCAATGAAAAGGCTGCGCTTTCTGCCGAGCAACTTTCTGCAGATGGCTCACACTTTAAAGTGTTAGAAAATGGCGTGGTTAAAGGCATCGTTAAATGGAACATGACCGGTCAGCACTCTGTGGCCAATGCCTTGGCGACCATTGCCGCAGCTGAGCATGTCGGTGTATCCATTGAAACAGCTTGTGAAGCACTTTCAAACTTTGGCGGTGTAAAACGCCGTATGGAATTGCTGGATACCGTGAAAGGAATTGAAGTTTATGATGACTTCGCCCATCACCCGACCGCAATTGAAACCACGCTTGACGGCGCACGTAAACGCTTAGGCGAACGTAAACTGTGGGCAATTATTGAGCCGCGTTCAAACACCATGCGTATGGGTAGTCATAAAGATGGCTTGGCCCATTCTGCACGTTTGGCCGATGAAGTAATTTGGTATCAACCTGAAGGTCTGGACTGGGATTTGCAACCCGTGATTGATGCTGCACCAAACAAAGCTGTGGTTGCACGTTCATTAGATGACATCATCAATACTGTAGCTAGTGAAGCAGACGAGGGCGATGCTGTAGTGATTATGTCGAATGGCGGTTTTGGTGGATTACATCAGAAGTTGATTAGCGCTTTAAAAGCTTAGACTTGCTCGTAAAAAAGCCCACGTCATGTGGGCTTTTTTTATTTAAAAATAATTTTGATAGCCGCGGTTTTTTATGCCAACCTTGGCTTTTGGACTCTGTTCGGTTTCTTCCATTTTGAGCAATAAATCCAGAAACTGGTTCATTTGCTCAGCATTCAACTGATGTGGCTGAAATTTTTCCAGACCCATTTTCTTGAAAAGGCTGGTGATTTTTCCATGCTGATTGACATATTTCATCGACCATTTTTTAAAATGAATCTGCTCAACCGCATGGTCAGGAAAACGCTGAATTTGATGATGGCGAGGGTCCTGATTAATCTGTGAAAATAAAGCCTCTAGCTGATCTTTTTCGCCCTCAAGGCACTGAAAATAAATCCCTTCAGCATAATACAGCACACCATAAATATCATGCGCCTGATTAAAAGATCGCGCTGTTGCCAAAATATCGCTTAAATCCTGTAATAGGTCATTTTCAGCTTCGATCCGGCTACTGACATAACACAATTGAATAAACATAAAATTCCTATTTTGGCCATGTAATTTTGAAATAGAGGGTTTTTATTACTGAGTATGCTGAGCTTACCATTAGATCTGGTTATTTTTTAAGCAAATGTCATTTGTTTCGTACAAATAGCATAGCTTAAAACACCTTATTTTTTACTGTTTGGTGAATTAAAATTGATTTAGCCAAATCAAACCAATTAATTACCTAGAATCAGGGGAAAAGCATGTTAAAAAAACTTTTCATCACGATGGGATTAGTTTGTAGCTATTTAAGCTTAATCATCGTCTTGCATCGTAATGGGATTGAAGAGCTGCTGAACATTGCGATCTGTTCAGGCCTGCTTGGTATTGCGCTTAAAATTTGGGTTCAAAATACCTTATATCTGGCATGCAGTTTGGGTGTCTTGGCCTTATGCTTTTTATGGGTAAACGAATATGCCATGCTGGAAATGATGCTGATGACGTCATTGCTGGGTCTTGCTTTAACTCACCTGATCCAATCCCAGAACCTGCACTTTAATAAAACCCAATCCTTATAATCGCTCTAAGGATTGGCGACGGTTTTAAACAAACAACAGGCCATTTTAAACGATGCAGATGTTCAACCCTCACATCTGCAAAGTTCATTTTCTTTTAAATGTCCTAGTGCAGACCAGAAAATAATTTTTATTATTTTTATCAGCCTATCCCTCATAAATAATCTGATCATAAACAACCTGAAATAAAATTAGGTATTGATATTTTTTGTCTTGAACCGCTTTAGTTGTCATTAAACCCGGTCATTGTGTAAGCAAACCTGTCCACGTAATGACTTCATCAATTACTGTTGATAGCTTAGATAGATAAGCTCTGTGTATTTATGCTCGATGCTTCAATGTCTATCAATACAGCAGAGTCTCTGATCAACTGTTTTCCTCTCATCATGGTTTAATTTTCCTGTATTTAAATGTTTTTGCTTAAACTTTTTAAATAGGAAATTGACTCCACAGCATGCAAGAGAGGGAATAGAAAAGGAATACGCTGATGACAACAATGAAAGCCATGGTCTACTACGGCGAAAATGATATCCGTTTTGAAGACCGTCCCATTCCCCAGATTATTGATCCAACCGATGCAGTTATACGGGTCACCAAAACCACCATTTGCGGTACAGATTTAGGCATCTGGAAAGGTAAAAATCCCGAAATTCAGGACGAGGCTACCAAGAACACCGGTAAATTTGACGGTCGTATTCTAGGTCATGAAGGTATTGGGATCGTTGAAGAAGTCGGTTCGGGCGTCAAGAATGTTAAAAAAGGCGATCGGGTGATTATTTCCTGCGTCAGCCGCTGTGGGACCTGTGAAAACTGTCAGAAACAACTCTATGCGCACTGCCGTAACGGAGGGGGCTGGATTATGGGTTACATGATTGATGGTGCCCACGCAGAATATGTACGCACGCCTTTTGCCGATACCTCGCTTTATCCCTTACCCGAAGGCTTAAATGAAGATGTCGCGGTATTTTTATCCGATGTCTTACCGACCTCGCATGAAATTGGCGTGCGCTATGGCGATGTCAAACCGGGGGATAGCATTGCAATTGTGGGAACAGGACCGATTGGAATGGGCTGCTTACTGACTTCGCAATTCTATTCACCTGCGCAAATTATTGCGGTGGATATGGATGATAGCCGTCTTGCACTTGCCAAAGAACTAGGTGCAACGCATACCATTAATTCCGGCAAGGAAGATGCGATTGCACGTATTCTAGAGATTACCGATGGGCGAGGGGTCGATTGTGCGATAGAAGCGGTGGGTGCAGAGCCGACATGGAATATTTGCCAGAACGTGGTCAAAGAAGGTGGTCATATTGCCAATGTCGGTGTGCATGGCAAGCCGGTTAATTTTGAACTGCAAAAGCTCTGGATTAAGAACCTGACCATCACCACCGGTTTGGTCAATACCAATACCACAGGCATGTTGCTGAAAACCTGCTGTTCCGGAAAATTGCCTCTGGAACGCTTGGCCAGTCATCACTTTAAATTTTCGGAATTTGAGAAAGCCTATGATGTGTTTAAACATGCCGCAGATGAGAATGCGATGAAAGTAATTATCGATCTTGCTTAATGGGCTAAAGAAGGAAAAGCCCTAAATGATAAAAGCCCAAATCTTTGGGCTTTTTAAATCACAACCAATTAAATTACGACCAATTAAATCACCACAAACTTAAGCCACAACATCTGCAAAACTTTTATCGCGTCTAAACATGACATCGACATAAGAACAGGTGGGTACAATTTTCAATTGTTTTTGACGTGCAAATTCCACTAAAACATCCAGTAACTGGCGCGCGACCCCATGTCCGCGCAAAGTGTCATCGACCCAGGTATGATTGGCGATAATTTTATGCTCACCTGTCCAGACATAACTGATTTCTGCAATCCGTTTGCCTGAATCATTCAAAGTAAAAAATTCGCCTTTTTGGCCGTTATCATCATGTTGAAACTGCATCGCTATCCCTCACTTTTTTGATTTGACTAAAATCAGAATACTTTAAAAATAACTTATTTCAACACATCGTGAATAGATGAATCTTTATCAAAAACCGATTTAGCAAAAGGGCAGAGCGGAATGATTTTGAGATTTTTTTCTCGCGCCATGGCAACAGCACGCTCAAGTAATTTATTGCCTACCCCTTGTCCACGCAGCGTGTCATCCACATCGGTATGCTCAATAATAAATACCTTTTCGCCTGCCCAGGTATATGCCATTTCAGCTAAACGCTGTCCATTGTCACCAATATAAAATTCACCTTTTTTACCATCATCTTTGTGCTTAATTTCTAACATTTCTTGTTTTCTCATTTAGGCGAATATAAATAAACATGCCATAAATCCCAGCCCAATATTGTTAAGTTTTTTGTTGGGTCTATATCGGATTCGCACTTTTCCAACCCAGGATTAAACTTAACAAGCTTAACTTTTAAGCCTAAACTTCAACGCTATTTTTCAAACTGTCTGACTATGTCATCCTTATCTTCTGAATCTCCACCCAATCCCACGCGGCAATGGGTCTCTGTGATTACTTTGGCCTTCGCGGCGTTTATTTTTAATACCACCGAATTTATCCCGGTGGCATTGCTGAGCGATATTGGCAATAGTTTCAATATGCCCGCCACTGATGTCGGCATCATGATTACCCTGTATGCATGGGTGGTTGCGCCTATTTCGCTGCCGATGATGCTGATGACGCGTAATGTCGAACGGCGTTTTTTACTGATTGCCTTATTTGTGGTATTTATTCTCAGTCATGGCTTATCTTATTTTGCCTGGAACTTTAATGTGCTTTTAGCCAGCCGGATCGGGATTGCATTTTCCCATGCGCTGTTTTGGTCTATTACCGCCTCTTTAGCGGTACGTGTTGCCCCGAAAGGTAAAGAATTTCAGGCGCTGGGTTTACTGGCAACTGGCACAGCTTTAGCGATGGTATTGGGAATTCCATTTGGCCGCATGATTGGTGAAGCCTATGGCTGGCGTAATACTTTTGCTTTAATTGCCATTGGTGCAGCCATCATTTGCCTAACACTGGCAAAGACTTTACCCAAACTGCCCAGTGTCAATTCGGGTTCACTCAAAAGTATTGGCATGCTGTTTAAACGCCCGA
Organism: Acinetobacter sp. ANC 3781; assembly: GCF_004331285.1. Classification (GTDB taxonomy): domain Bacteria; phylum Pseudomonadota; class Gammaproteobacteria; order Pseudomonadales; family Moraxellaceae; genus Acinetobacter. The sequence continues at coordinate 34,559 of NZ_SJOH01000024.1, read as the reverse complement.
GCCTGGTGATCGTGTTTGCCTTAACCGTTATCATTATTACGGCACAATTTACTGCTTATAGTTATATCGAACCCTTTACCCTCAATATTGCCCATTTTAGTTCTAGCCAAACCACGACCTTGTTACTCATTTACGGCGGTGCCGGTTTTATTGGTTCTTATCTGTTTGGTAAATTTGGCAATCAATATCCCAAAATTGCGATTCCTTTAAGCAGTGCTTTATTGGCAATGTCCATGTTGCTACTCCTGCCACTGGCTCAAGGTTTGAACAGTTTGAGTGTGCTGAGCTTATTTTGGGGCATGAGCATTATTTGCTTCAGCCTGGCGCTGCAAGCCAAAACCTTAAACCTGGCTTCAGATGCCACCGATGTCGCCATGGCCATTTATTCAGGTCTTTATAATGTCGGGATTGGCGGCGGGGCATTATTAGGCGGAATGGTCACGGCCAGTTATGGCTTAAGTCAGATTGGAATTGTGGGCGGCTTGCTGGCTATTCTCGGCACTGTATTGGCATTCATTTTGGTGCAACGTAAAGATTTTATTAAAGTGTAGGTAGCTTAGATAAAATTTGCACAATTCACATAAATATGCGATTCTTCAGCCACATTTGGATTAGATCCAAAACGAAATTGAGTTGAACAAGGGGAGTAGCCTCCTCCAAGCGTCCCTAGAAGCAATTCTAGCCGACGTGTCAGAATATCGTCATTACACTTTGCAAAAAGTCGGTATCTGAGCATCTGAAATTACAAAATATTGATATTCAGATGTAGGCAAGACCTTGATCATGTTGACACAGATGTTTAAATCATCTGGCAGCAGGTCAAGGTTTTTTTATGGCCAGTTGTCGGGTGTGGAGATTTTTTTATGGAATCCATCGGCAACCTTGGGTTGTATCTGGCATTTTTTGCGATAGTGGCAGTCATGCTCATCATCGACTTTATTGGCTTCAGACACAAAGAAGACCAGCCCGTTAAAATTAGGTCAGCAGCCTATTGGAGCATTGCCTGGGTCAGTGTTTCTATGCTGTTCGCTGGCGGTTTATGGCTTTATTTACAGCAAACGGCGGGTGTTGCTTTAGCCAATCAAAAAACCATGGAATATTTTGCGGGCTATTTATTAGAGAAATCACTTGCCATTGATAACGTATTTGTCTGGCTGATGATTTTTGCCGCGTTTGCCATTCCTCCAGCCTTGCAGCGTAAAATTTTGCTCTATGGGGTACTGGGCGCTATTGTATTACGTACCATTTTTATTTTTATCGGTGCATGGTTTGTTCAGGAATTCTCCTGGATTCTGTATATTTTTGGTGCCTTCCTGGTCTATACCGGCTTTAAATTTCTTAAAGGTCATGAAGAAAACCCGAATATTGAAGATATGGCCTTACTCAAATGGTTACGCAAACATATCCGTATTACCTCGCATCTGGATGGGCATAACTTCTTCGTGCGTCAAAATGGTGTGCTCTGGGCCACGCCATTATTGCTGGTTCTGATTCTGGTTGAAGCTTCCGATGTGATTTTCGCAGTGGATTCCATTCCGGCTATTTTTGCGGTTACCACCGATCCCTTCATTGTCTTGACCGCAAACCTGATGGCAATTTTAGGTTTACGTGCCATGTTCTTCCTCATGGCAGGTGCAGCGTCTAAAATGCATTATTTACCTTATGGCCTCGGGATTATCCTGCTGTTTATTGGTTTCAAAATGCTAATGCTCGATGTGTTCCATATGCCAATCTGGATTTCACTTGGTTTTATTGTGATTGTACTGGCGATTACTACCTGGTTATCAGTTCGCTACAACAAACAGCAAGAGCAACTGTAACCTTTAAATAAAATGATCAGCCTTCCATCGCATAGCTGGAAGGCTTTTTATTGCATCTATTATAATTTATGAGCACTTTTTCCAATCCTAAATATTAGGTTTAATTTATAGGACAGGGGCAGGCTTAAAACTGATGGGATGGGGTTTAAAAGAAAAAATTCAGGTACAATCAATCGAAAAAATGAGAAATTAAAAGGTTATTGCATGTCTCCTCTTCAGGCTCAACGCGCCGTTCGTGGCCGCTTTCTTGATCTTCAACACACTGTCACCCAAGCCTCAGACATTGCCCAAGCCATTCGTTATCTTGAAGATGGCTTGCTCATTAGCAGCGCTGGAAAAATTACCTGGTTTGGGACATGGCAAGATGGGCAGCATTTGCTGAATCAAGATACGCCCCTTGAACATTATCCTGAGCAACTGATTGTGCCGGGGTTCATTGATACCCATATTCATTTCCCGCAAACCGAAATGGTGGGTGCTTATGGGGAACAATTATTGGAATGGCTGAACACCTATACGTTCCCCACAGAATTGCAGTTTAAAGACAAAGCCTATGCCGACAAAATCGCGCAATTTTTTGTTCAGCAATTATTGAAAAATGGTACCACCACCGCCTTGGTGTTTTGTACAGTCCATGCTGAATCGGTCGATGCGTTATTTGAAGCCGCAGAACAGCATCAAATGCGTTTAATTGCAGGCAAGGTAATGATGGACCGTCATGCTCCCGATGATCTATGTGATACAGCAGAGAGTTCTTATAACGACTCTAAAGCCCTAATTGAAAAATGGCATGGCAAAGGCCGTAACCTGTATGCGATTACTCCACGTTTTGCACCGACTTCTACACCCGAACAACTTGCAAAAGCGGGGCAGTTAAAAGCTGAATATCCGGAAGTTTATGTACACACCCATTTAAGTGAAAACAAGAATGAAATTGCCTGGGTTAAAGAACTATTTCCAGAACAACAAGGCTATCTGGATGTGTATCACCATTATGGCCTAACAGGGCAGCGCTCGGTATTCGCCCACTGCGTGCATTTAGAAGATGCCGAATGGGACTGTATGCACCAGACCAACTCGGCGATTGCCTTTTGTCCAACCTCCAACCTATTCTTGGGCAGTGGGTTATTTCCTTTGAAAAAAACCTGGGAAAAGCAGGTCAAAGTCGGCTTAGGGACTGATATAGGGGCCGGCACTTCATTTAACCAGCTGCAAACCTTAAATGAAGCCTACAAAGTGCAACAGCTTCAGGGCGATAAACTCTCTGCATTTGAGTCCCTGTATCATGCAACATTGGGTGGAGCCAAAGCCTTGGATCTGGACGACAAACTGGGTAACTTTAACCTGGGCAAAGAAGCCGATTTTATTGTACTGGATTTAAAAGCCACAGCACTGCAGGCATTGCGTCAAGAACGTACTAAAGGTATAGAAGATGCTTTATTTGCCCTGATGACTACGGGCGATGATCGTAATATCCAGGCAACTTATATTTATGGAGAACCGGTATATGTCAAAGAACAAGACCACAAAAACATCCAATAAAAAGATTTTTCTGCTGATTGGACTAGGCGTGGCGTGTGCGGTTTTGCTTAAGTGCGATACCCCAAAGATCAAGGCTTGATTACATTTTCAGGCGCAAAAAAGATGCATCTCTCGGGCAGATGTATTAAAATTAAAACATCTTTTGAGGTGTTGCTGGTCAACACCTTTTTTATTTTTTGATTTGCTTTTAGGTATCTACCCATGACCGTTCATATGAGCGTAATGATCTCAGCTGAAGAAATTCACGCTAAAGTCAAAGAGCTTGGTGCAAAAATTGATGCTCACTATGCCAATAGTGACAAAGAACTTGTTCTGATTGGTTTACTGCGTGGTTCAGTCATTTTTATGGCAGATTTATGTCGTGCAATTGCTAAACCGCATGAACTCGACTTTATGACGGTATCAAGTTACGGCGGCGGTACGGTTTCAACACGTGATGTCAAAATTTTAAAAGATCTGGACGGCGAAATTCGCGGTAAAGACGTGCTCATTATCGAAGATATTATTGACTCCGGAAATACTCTCAGCAAAGTTCTGGAAATTTTGAGCACACGTAATCCGAACTCTATTGAACTGTGCACCTTAATCAGCAAACCTTCACGTCGTGAAATTGACCTTGAAGTGAAATTTTTAGGCTTTGAAGTAGAGGATAAGTTTATTGTCGGTTACGGCTTAGACTATGACCAGAAATATCGTCACATTCCATTTATTGGTGAAATTGGTCTTTAAGACTGATCTCCTATATTTAAAGTGGCCACAGGCCACTTTTTTATGCACTGGATTTAATCCTAAACAAAAAAACAACAGTTTTTAGCAGGACTCAACTGTTTCCTTTTGCATAAATGATTAATTATAAAAATGAAAGCGTAATGAAAATATATAAACAAACGATAAATGGAGAAGACATATGTGGACACTTATAGTTGCCATCGTAGTAGGTTTTATTGCAGGCTTAATTGCGCGTGCTATTCATCCTGGAAATGATAAATCAGGATTTATTGTGACCACCTTGTTGGGTATTGCAGGTTCTTTACTAGCGACTTACGGTGGACGTTTACTCGGCCTTTACGATGAAAACTCAGCAGCAGGCTTTATTGCTTCCGTGATCGGTGCCCTCATTATTTTGTTCATTTATAATATGGTCACTAAAAAATCACGCGTTTAAATGTTGATTTAAAACAATCAATGTTACCGTTAAAAAAAGCACCTGATCAGGTGCTTTTTTTATGCTTTTATTGGGCAATTATGATGTTTATAAACCTAATTCTTTCCAAATTTGTTGAATTTCTGGCGCAGAACGAACACCCATTACTTTAAAACCGTTAGAGAAAACAATTGCGGGAGTTCCATTTAAACCTAAAGATTTGCCCAAACTCAAATTACGCTCAATCGGGTTGGTACAGCTTTTATTCGAACTAGGTTGTATGCCTTTACTGATCAGATTTGACCAGGCCAAGGCGGGATCTTTTTCACAAAACACTTGTTTGGAAACAGCAATAGACTGGGTTTTGATTGGATAAATAAAAGTATAAATAGTGACATCATTTAACTTGTTTATTTCAGCCTCAAGTTGTTTGCAATACGGGCAATTTGGGTCAGAAAAGATTGCGATCTGGCGTTTACCATTACCTCGTACACTTTTTACTGCGTCCTGCAAAGGCAGTTTTTTCCAGTCAATACTGTTCTGTTCAAGCACTAAATCTTTGGTCAAATTTTTCTGATCACTTAAGCGGTACATTGAACCAACCAGAATATATTGCGCATCTTCCCCCAGGTACACTACTTGACCATCCATTGAACCGCTATAAATGCCTTTCATCTCGGTGGTTTGAATGTTTTCAATCTTCAATTTAGGATGTTGCTTACCCAGGTTAGTTTTAACCGTATCAACATTTGCCAAAGTTAAGCTGGAAATAAAACTAACCAAGGCGAATGCCAATGTTTTTTTAATCATCTGTTTTGCTCATTGCTTCAAAATCTTTCCTGTTGATTCTACTCAAAAACTAGCCAGATAATCTTAAAATTTTAGCTGCCCTTACGCAAAGCACACATATTCGCTCCTATAGGTTTCACGTGGAACATGAACCTGATTTACAGCGGATTTATTTCCACCGACACATGCACAATTTCGTCATGAATAGAAAGTGCTTCACGAACTTGGTCGGCATTCAAGTTGGAATCGGTGGCTAAGGCCAAAATACAGGAAAATTTGCCTTTGCCGACTTTCCAGACGTGTAGGTCAGTAATTTCTACCAGCGCAAACTCTGCAATCACTTTGCGAATTTCCTCAACCACAGGATGATCCATCTCTGCATCGAGTAAGGTTTTCCCTGTCTCTTTGATCAGACCAATCGCCCATTTTGCCACCAGAATTGAACCGACAATCCCCAAGAGTGCATCCAGAAAACCCCATCCCAAATATTTGGCAGCAAACAACGCAATAATCGCAAATACAGAAGTCATCGCATCTGCTACTACATGCATAAAGGCGGCTTTCTGGTTTAAATCATGGTGATGATGTTCATGTTGCTGTTCATTTTCATGATGGTGATGAGGATCATCATGCAGCAACCAGGCGCAGATTAAATTAATCATCAAACCTAAAATGGCAATTGGAATGGCCTGGTTATAATGAATGTCTATGGGATTTATTAGTCGTTCTATTGATTGGAACGCCATAAATATCGCCACCACCATCAATAAGATCGCGCTGCTATATCCGGCTAAAATTTCAATTTTCCAGGTGCCAAAACTAAAACGGCTATCTTCTGCATAACGACGTGCAGAACGATAGGCAAAATAAGCCAGTCCCAAGGCCAGCATATGTGAACTCATGTGCCAACCATCGGCAAGCAATGCCATAGAGTTGTAAATCCATCCTCCAATCACTTCTAATAGCATCATCACTGCCGTTAGAATAGTGGCCCATAGAATGCGTTTTTGGGCGAGGGGATTACCTTCATCAAACTGATGAGCGTGTGTTCTGGTCAATGGGGTTTTTTGCATAATCTTAATGCTTAAATATACTCCCCCGTAGTATATTTATTTTTGGAGAGTTGTGTTGGGCCATTTACATCAAGACAAGAAAATTCAGAATCGAGTCAAACGTTTACAAGGGCAAATTAACGCCGTAGAGCAAGCCTTAAACAGCCCTGAGCATTCATGTATTACGGTATTACAGCAAGTCGCTGCCATTAAAGGCGCCGTGAATGGTCTAATGAATGAATTGATCGAATCACATTTACGTCATCACGTGATTGGTGAACAGACTGAAATTAATGAACAGGAACTTACTGAGTTTTTAAAATTATTAAAGCGGTATAGTTAAATGATTTACATCTTCTAAATTGACCTCTGAGGCTGATAAGAATTAATCTATAGCTCTTCTTTTCCTCTGTAAGTATTCGCTATTTTTCACATAATCTAGCGGCTGTTTCTGTGACCCTACATGACGACTCAACAATCATGGCGACCATTTTTAATGGTCAGCCTGGCACTTTGTATTGGAACCATTGGAACCGCACTCGCGAGTCCTTTATATCCAATCTATCAAGAACTGTGGCATTTACTGCCGAGCCATATTACCTATATCTTTGTCGCCTATATGTTCGGCTGTCTGGCAACCTTGCTATTTTTAGGTCGAACCAGTAACAGTTTTGGATTTCTACGTACATTACAAATCGGTATCGTGTTTGTGATATTGGGTTTAGCGCTTTCCTCTGTTGCATCGAATGCACTTTGGCTGGGATTAGGTCGCTTTATTATTGGAATCGCCTCCGGACTGATCAGCACCTCTGCAATGCTCGGGTTAATTACCACTATTCCAGACAGTCATAAGCAAAATGCACCGCAATTAAGTTCTATCATTACCGTGATTGGTTTTGGACTAGGACCATTTATTGGTGGGCTGATTGCCCAGTTCTCTAGCCAGCCTTTAGTTACCCCTTATTTACCGGTTATTGTCGCTGCGGTTTTATGTTTTTTTGGTTTATTTCTGGTTAAAGTCCGACAATTTAAAGCCCAACCTTTTTCAATCGCACCGCATTTAGAAATGCCTGCAGTCCAACATCAAGCCTTGTTCTTTATTGCCGGTTTCACTGCATTTAGTGCTTTTGGAGCATTTAGCTTATTTGCCTCGCTTTCCCCATCTTTTGTGAAAAATCTGATTCCATGGCATGGACCTCTGGTCAGTGGCTCAGCCATTGCCAGCATTTTAATGGTTTCCGCCATCGTACAATTTCTTGCTAAAAATTTGCCTGCTGGCAAAAGCCTGAATTTAGGACTGATAACGCTCGTGCTCAGCTTTATTTTACTGGGCTTATGTATGAGTATGCAGTGGAGCATTTTGTTCTTTATCAGCGATATTTTGGTCGGTGTAGGACATGGATTTGGCTTGATGGGGGCATTCGGTTTAATTCACCAGATGACCACGACCGATAATCGTGCTGCAGTAATGTCGACCTATTTGTTTATTGGTTACTTAGGCACGATTATACCGATTATTGCAGTAGGTTATTTAGCCGATCATTTTGGTTTAATGCTGGGTGTTTTAGGATTCTGCCTAGGGGTTGGTTTACTGTGTCTTGCACTGATAGTTTGGCATAAGAAAATTGCTTAAAGAAAAGCCCTCAATTGAGGGCTTTTCTTTTAAATCGATTGGATTACTTTCCAATACAGAATGATCCAAAGATTTTTCCTAATAAATCATCTGCACTGAATTCACCAGTAATTTCAGACAAGGCATTTTGTGCCAAACGTAAAGATTCCGCTACTAACTCGCCCGCTTGATACACCACTAACTGCTCATGTGCTTCTGCCAAATACACCTGTGTACGCTTCATCGCGTCTAAATGACGTGTACGCGCAATAAAGGTATCTTCTTCTGGCTGGAAGCCTGCATGTGCTGTAATCGCATCTGTAAGCGCCTGAACACCAGTTTCCTGCTTGGCTGAGACCGTAATATGACGAAAGCCCTGATAATCGCCAATTTCAGCAGCAGTACCAGTTAAATCACACTTGTTGGCAATCAACATCAGACGACGTGGTTCCAGATGTTCGGCAAAATAGTTTTGCGCCAGTTGCAAAGGCTCTTCACCTTGGCTTAGGTCATACACCAACAGCAACAAATCGGCTTGTTCAATTTCCTTAATTGCGCGGCGAATCCCTTCTTTTTCGACAATATCACCGGTTTCACGCAGACCGGCAGTATCGGTCAGGGTAATCGGCAAGCCATTCAGAGTAATTTTTTCATGCAGGACATCACGAGTGGTACCGGCAATATCGGTGACAATCGCACGTTCATTTCCGGCCAAAGTATTCAATAACGAAGATTTTCCTGCATTCGGCTTACCGGCAATCACCACCTGCAAGCCTTCACGCAGCAACTGGCCTTGGCGGGCAGATTTTTGTACCGCAGTCACTGAACTTTGCACATCTTCCAGCAAAGCCAAAATTTTACCATCCGCCAAAAAGTCGATTTCTTCTTCCGGGAAATCAATAGCCGCTTCTACATGCAAACGTAGATGAATTAACTTTTCTAATACGGTATTGACTCGGGTCGAGAATGCCCCTTGCAGTGAACGTACTGCTGAGCGTGCCGCTGCTTGTGACGTTGCATCAATCAAATCGGCAATTGCTTCCGCTTGCACCAAATCCAGCTTGCCATTTTCAAAAGCACGCATGGAAAATTCACCCGCCTTGGCCGCAATTGCACCCAATTCCAGCAAGCGACCTAATAAAGCATTTTGAATGACCGGGCCACCATGACCTTGCAGCTCCACCACATCTTCACCGGTAAAGGAGTTTGGGTTTGGAAAGCAAATCACCAGTCCTTCATCCATGACTTCACCCGCTGCATCATGAAACTGACGGAAGCCAGCAAAACGGGCTCTCGGTAAAGCCTTTTGCGTCAAGGCTTTTGCAATGGCATAGGATTTTGGACCTGACAGACGAATCACCCCCACACCCCCACGTCCGGGCGGAGTTGCAATTGCAGCAATCGTTGTTCGGTTTTGCATAAAATTCACCTAAAAAATCCCAAATCATAGCCAAATAAAAATCCGCCTAAGATTACCATCTTAAGCGGATTTATTCAGCTACTCGCAATTAGTCGTTACTTAAACAACGTCACGTTTTTCGCGTTCTTTCGCTACACTTTTGTTGATCAAACTTTGCTGCAAGATGGTAATACTGTTGTTGACAATCCAGTACAACACCAAGCCCGCAGGGAAGAACAACATAAATACGGTGAAGATAATCGGCATGATTTTGAAGACTTTTGCCTGCATCGGATCAGCCGGTTGCGGATTTAAAGACTGCTGAATGAACATGGTCAAACCCATCAATAACGGCAGGATAAACCATGGATCCATTGCAGATAAATCTTGAATCCAGCCTAACCATGGTGCATGACGAAGTTCTACAGACTCCATCAATACCCAGTACAAGGCCAAGAAAATCGGCATTTGTAAAAGCAGTGGCAAGCAACCTGATAATGGATTGACTTGTTCACGTTTATACAGCGCCATCATTTCTTGGGAGAAACGCATACGGTCTTCACCGAACTCTTCTTTCATGCGTTGCATTTCAGGTGCAATCACACGCATTTTCGCCATAGAGCGGTAGCTCTTAGACGATAATGGCCAAAGAATTAGTTTCACCAACACAGTCAACAAGATAATTGACCAGCCCCAGTTGCCTACAATGTTATGGAAGAACTGCAGCCCCAGGAACAATAACTTCGCAATTGGCCATAACCAGCCATAATCCACGGTTTGGTTTAAACCAATCGCGAGGTCTTTCAATTCAGACTGAATTTTAGGACCTGAATAGAAGGTTGCATCCAACTCAGCCGCAGTACCGGCAGGTACATTGATCATCGGTGAAGTAAAACCGATAATATTCATATTATCAGTAGATTGACGCGATTCTAATTTCGCACTATATGGCTGACCATTGGCTTGCGTCAGTTTAAGATCACCTGGAATCCAGGCACTTACGAAATAATGCTGAACAATACCAACCCAGCCGTCTTTCGCTTCAACATTCAATTTTTCTTCATTGAAGTTGGCAAATTTAAGCTTGTTGTAGTGTTCATCAGGTGTACCCCAAGCACCGCCCAGGAATGTACCTAGGGTAAAAATACCTTGGTCTGATTTACCTGGATCATCCGAATTGTCACGTTTGATTTGACCAAACATTTGACCTTGCCAGTTCTGAGCACTACGGTTCACAACTTTGTGGTTGACAATAATCGGGTATTCACCTTGTTTAAAGGTAAATGTTTTGATGATTTCTACACCATCAGCCGTTTTATAGACCATTGGTACCGATAAAACTTTAACCGCCTTACCATCTTTTGTTGTTTCAGCTTTAGCATCAGCCAAAGTATAAGTTGCTTTTTCAACTTCATACACCGGGCGACCATTACGGTTGCTGTCCGGTCCATTTAAACCAATCAGGCCAGACTGAGCGACGTAAGTACGTTTCGCATCACTTTCCAGCATGACAAACGGTTCATCGCTGTCTTTATTTTTGTCATGATTGAGTAATTCAATACGAACAATGTCACCACCTTTAGGATTAATCCAAAGATTATAAAGGTCAGTTTGTACTGAAATAAGCTGTTGACTTACAGGTGCAGTGGCATCTGTTGTAGTTTGCTGAGTGGCAATATTTGCTTGAGGCACGTCAGACGCTGCCGGAGCTGTTTGAGCATTTGGCAAATCTGCAGATACTTCATGCGAAACCACGGCAGCTTCTTGCTGCGGTTTAGTCTCTGCATGACCATAATCTTTTTGCCAAGCCAAAATAAGCAAATATGCGACGACAAACATAGCCCCTAGAATTGCAAACCTGGCCCATTGTTGCATATCTATTATCCCAAGTAGTTAGAGTGATTTCGGTTCAATAAACGTTCACGAAAGGGTACAGCAACGTGAAGCGTTTGAGAATCCATTTGCTGAAATGAAATAAAACGAATTGCTTTTTGCGGAACCGGGTCATAACCCGAACCACCCCAAGGATGACAACGACAAATACGCTTAGTAGCTAACCACGCACCACGCACAGCACCATAAGAATGGACTGCTTCTAAAGAATATTGAGAACATGTTGGAATATAACGACAGCGGGGTCCCAATAAAGGACTAATCGCGATCTGATAGAATCGAATCAACCAATGCAGTAAACGTACCATTGGCCTTCTCTACTTTTGTGGGGAGGGAGCTATCTTTTTATGCTTATTGGCAAGGCGTTGCAATTTCTGCCAAGCAAATAGTAATTGCTGTTGCAATTCTGCATTAGGTATTGCTTCAATACCAACTTTAGGCATGACCACAATATCTAATAAATCTAATTGCTGTTGATGAAGGCGAAAACTTTCGCGAGCAAGACGTTTCACTCTATTTCTTTCATGTGCACGACGCACTTTTTTCTTGGCAACAACAATACCCAAACGGCTACAAGGCTGTTCGGAATTTTTTGCCAAAAATAAGAAATGGGGTTGATGCACTTTAAAAAGCGCACCATCAAACACACTTTTATAATCGGCAGCACAGCGTATACGTACGTCTGTGCTGAAGCCATAAAGTGTCATAACACCCAAAATCGTAATAACTTAACTAATTAAACAGTTAAGCTATGACGACCTTTTGCACGACGGCGAGCTAATACTTGACGACCAGCTTTAGTAGCCATACGAGCACGGAAACCATGAACACGCTTACGCTTTAATTCTGATGGTTGAAATGTACGTTTCATATTGAAACTCCAAAAATGATCTTCTATGAAGGTTCGCGATTTTAGTGTTCATTCATTGATCTGTCAATTAAAAACAAAATTTCTTTCAAAATAAGGTATTTTTTTGACAAATGATAAATCTAAGATTTTTTTATCACATTAAAAATTGTTTTAATTTTACACACAATATAAGCATTTGATTAATAATGAAACATAAGTTATAAACAGAAATATTCACAATATTATCCACAACTTAGTGTTGATAAGATTATTCTTCTGACTTTTGAATTTAAATTTAAAAATATGGGGAGTTATCCCCATGGGCAAGGGTTCTTATAATTAAATTCAAATTTATAAATTTAAATTTATTACTATTAGGGAGCCATTTTTCTGTGGAAAAGCTATTTTTATTTTTTGTAAACAATATCTTAAATTGTGGATATCCATGTTTTTATAATTGTATTAAATTGTGGATAACTTTATGATATATTTTATCCACAGCTTAAGGATAAGCTTATCCACACCGTGATTTGAATTTAAATTTAAACTGAAATTTGCTTTTTTGAGTGATATTTCTTTAATTGGGCCATGACAGATGTGGATAACTTCGATAGAATGGCGACCCGCTTGTTCGGGCTCAAAACGATTTTTTATAACTAATGGAATAAATAGGGGTTTCACATGCTTTGGACTGACTGTTTAACTCGTTTGCGACAAGAGCTTTCGGGTAATGTCTTTACAATGTGGATTCGCCCTTTGGTGGCTGAAGAGCTTAACGACACATTAAAACTTTATGCACCCAATCCGTATTGGACCCGTTATATTCAGGAACACCATCTTGAGCTGATCACGATCTTGGCAGAACAAATGTCTGAGGGGCGGGTACGCAAAGTTGAAATTTTGGTCGATTCCCGTCCGGGTGCCATTCTATCCGCCAATGAACAACCTGCAACCACGACTGCTGCTTTGCAATCGGTTGCTACCCCCATGGCTAGACCGCGAAAAGAAAAAGAAGAATCAGGCCCTAAAAATAGCCGTAAGCGTTTATTAAACCCATTATTTACTTTTTCATTATTTGTTGAAGGACGCTCGAACCAAATGGCAGCGGAAACCTGTCGTAAAGTTTTGACTCAGTTAGGGGCTTCTCAACATAATCCTTTATTTTTGTATGGCCCCACAGGTTTGGGTAAAACGCATTTAATGCAAGCGGTGGGGAATGCATTATTGCAAGCCAAACCCAATGCGCGCGTCATGTATATGACTGCCGAAAGTTTTGTGCAAGATTTTGTCAGTTCCTTGCAACAAGGCAAGGTTGAAGAGTTTAAGAAAAATTGTCGCTCGCTGGATTTATTGCTGGTCGATGATATTCATTTGCTGGCCGGCAAAGAAGCCAGTTTGGTGGAGTTCTTTTATACGTTTAATGCCTTGCTGGATGAATCAAAACAGATCATTTTAACCTCAGATCGTTATCCTAAAGAACTGACTGAACTGGATGCACGTCTGGTTTCGCGTTTTTCCTGGGGCTTGTCTGTGGGTGTGGAACCGCCGGATATTGAAACCCGTATCGAAATTTTATTGAAAAAAGCGGAAAACATCGGGGTAGAATTGCCGCGTAATTGTGCTTTGTTTGTGGCTCAACAAGTCGTCGCCAATGTACGTGAACTCGAAGGTGCACTGAACAAAGTCGTGGCTATTTCACGTTTTAAAGGCACCCCGATTGATTTGGAGGTGGTGCGGGAATCGTTAAAAGATGTCCTCGCGATTCGTGCCCGAACCATCAGTACTGAAAATATCCAACGTGTAGTAAGTGAATATTTCCGGATTCCGCTGAAAGAAATTGTCGGACCTAAACGTACCCGTATCTATGCGCGTCCACGTCAGTTGGCGATGGGGTTGGCGCGTGAACTCACTGGCGATAGTTTCCCGGAAATTGGCATGGCCTTCGGCGGTCGTGATCACAGTACCGTGATGCATGCCTGTGAGAAAGTATTGAGCCTTCGTGAGGAAGATCCGATCTTTAATGAAGACTATAAAAACCTGCAACGTTTGTTGCAAAGCTGATCGAATCTGATCAAATTCTATTCTTGCAATGCGGCATATTCTGCCGCATAGTACACTGCTAAAAAACATTTATTTACTATTTATCTTCAGTTGTTAGAGGAATGTACCGTGCGTTTGAAAATCGCGAAAGAAAGCTTACTTAATGTTCTGTCACATGTCGTAGGAGCGGTTGAACGTCGCCATACTTTAAACATCCTGTCTAATGTAAAAATTCAAGTCAGTAATGAATCATTAACCATTACCGGTTCAGATCTGGAAGTGGAATTGGTTGCCAGTACGACGCTAGCCGAAGATGCATGCCTGCAAACTGGTGAAACGACTGTGCCTGCACGCAAGCTGATGGACATTTGTAAATCATTACCGACTGCGGCATTGATTGACCTGCAAATTACTGAAGATCGCTGCATTTTAAAATCGGGCAATAGCCGTTTTGTGTTGGGTACTTTGCCTGCTGAAGACTATCCATTATTGAGCAGTGAAAATGCTCAAGGTACACAAGTAACGGTAACTCAGCGTGAGTTAAAACGCTTGTTTGAAAAAACTGCTTTCGCGATGGCCGTGCAAGATGTACGTTTTTATTTAACCGGTACTCTGCTTGAAATTGATCAAAACCAGCTTCGTGCCGTGACTACTGATGGTCACCGTTTAGCTTTATGTGAAACCGCAGCAACGTCCACCGTTACCCAAGCCATCCAAGCGATTGTGCCCCGCAAAGCAGTGGCAGAATTGCAGCGCTTACTCAGCATTGAAGACGAGCAATTGTCTCTACTAATTGGTCGTGAATTATTGAACGTGACCATTAGTGCACCAAGCCGCGACAAAGAACAGGGCAATATCACGGTTCGTTTCACCACCAAATTAATTGATGGCAAATTCCCGGATTACCGTCGTGTGATTCCACGTGGTGGCGATAAAAACGTATCGATTGCTCATGATGTATTCAAACAGTCCCTGCAACGTGTCGCAATTTTAAGTAATGAAAAATTGCGCGGTGTATTCCTGAATTTTAGCGCTGATTCTTTACAACTGCGTGCCAATAACCCAGAGCAAGATGAAGCGATTGAAGATCTAGCCATTCAATATGCGGATGCACCGATGGAAATGTCGTTCAATGCGCAATATTTATTGGATGTACTCGGTGCGTTGGATGGTGATGATGTCTATATGACCATGACTGAAGCCAATCAATCTGTATTAGTACACGATCCAGCGCAACAAGATCAAACCTATGTTGTCATGCCAATGCGGGTTTAATTTGCAGACTTCTTAGCAGATCAAATTATGTTTATCACGCGTTTAAATATAGAACGTGTTCGAAATTTAAAAGCGGTTGCACTCCAAGAGTTGCAGCCGTTTAATGTCTTTTATGGCCAAAATGGTTCAGGTAAGACCTCGATTCTAGAGGCCATTCATTTGCTGGCGATCGGACGTTCTTTTCGAACCCATATCCCAAAGAATTATATTCAGAATGAAACAAGTGACGCGATTGTTTTTGCGCAATCTGCGACTGAAAAGATTGGTATGCAAAAACTGTTATCCGGTGAGCAACTAATTAAAGTGAATGGCGACAATATCGCGACCCAAGGTCAGTTGGCTAAAATTTTACCCTTACAGCATATTGATCCACAAAGTACCGACATTATTGACTACGGAGCCAAACCACGTCGCCAATTGATAGACTGGCTGATGTTCCACGTGGAACCGGATTTTTATCATGCCTGGCAGTATTATTCACGGGCCTTAAAACAGCGCAACAGTTTGTTGAAATCGAGACGAAATCTTAATCTGAATGATTTAGAGCCATGGAATAAAATGCTAGCCGAATATGGTGAAATGCTGCATTCACAGCGCAGTGGAATTGTGGAACAGTGGAAGGTTTACTTTGAGCAGGATTTAAAACACTTATTGCCTAATCTGGATATTCAGATGGAATATGTTCCTGGTTTTCATACCGAGCTTGGCTTGCTGCATGACCTCACTGTACATCATCAAAAAGACCTGGATAGACGCTATACCGAGTATGGTCCGCATCGTGCAGATTTACGTTTAAAAACAACACTGGGTGATGCTGATGTGGTGCTTTCACGCGGTCAAAAAAAGCTGCTGATTGTGGCCTTAAAACTGTCACAGATTGCAATGCTGCATGCCTGTAACAAGGAAACTGTGGTATTATTAGATGATGTGACAGCAGAATTAGATTTAACTGCACAGCGACGATTAATTGAGCGATTGAGCCAACTGGGTAGTCAAGTTTTTATTACCACTTTAGAGCACGAATCAGTAAAAAAACATTTACATGATTTGTCTATTTCATATCAATTATTCAATGTTGAAAACGGTCAAGTTCAAGTTGTTGTGCAATAGTTTTTTAGATTTTAACCATCTTTGGATAGACCTATATTTCACTAGGGAGAAACCATGAGTTCAGAAGATCAAGCTGCTTCTCAAACAGAACCAACCAATGAAAAGGCTTATGATTCCTCTAGTATCAAGGTATTACGTGGCCTCGATGCTGTGCGTAAGCGTCCAGGTATGTATATTGGTGATACGGACGATGGTTCAGGCTTACATCACATGGTATTTGAGGTGGTGGATAATGCCATCGATGAAGCCTTGGCAGGTCATTGTGATGAAATTTTAGTCACCATTCATGAAGATGAATCAGTCAGTGTTTCAGACAACGGTCGTGGTATTCCAACTGATATTCATCCAGAAGAAGGTGTATCTGCTGCTGAAGTGATTTTAACCATTCTTCATGCCGGCGGTAAGTTTGACGATAATAGCTATAAAGTATCTGGTGGTTTACACGGGGTGGGTGTTTCGGTTGTAAATGCCTTGTCGAGTAAATTATTACTGAATATTCGTCGTGCCGGTAAAGTGTATGAGCAAGAATATCAGCATGGCGATCCAGTTTATAAGTTACGTGAAATTGGTGAAACAATCGAATCGGGTACCACCGTTCGTTTTTACCCAAGTGAATTAACCTTTAGCCAAACCATTTTCAATGTTGATATTCTAGCGCGTCGTTTACGTGAACTTTCATTCTTGAATGCCGGGGTTCGTATTGTATTGCGTGATGAACGTATCGATGCTGAACATGTATTTGATTATGAAGGTGGTCTTTCTGAATTCGTAAAATATATCAATCAGGGCAAAACCCATTTGAATGATATTTTCCATTTTACCAGTCAAGTGCCGGAAACAGGGATTACTGTTGAAGTCGCTTTACAGTGGAATGATACCTATCAGGAAAATGTGCGCTGCTTTACCAACAATATTCCGCAAAAAGATGGTGGTGCGCATTTAGCCGGTTTCCGCGCAGCATTAACCCGGGGCTTAAACCAGTATTTGGATAGTGAAAATATTCTGAAGAAAGAAAAAGTCGCGGTGACGGGTGATGATGCACGTGAAGGCTTAACTGCAATTGTTTCAGTGAAAGTGCCTGATCCAAAATTCTCTTCACAAACCAAAGAAAAACTGGTTTCAAGTGAAGTGAAACCTGCTGTAGAGCAGGCGATGAACAAGGAATTTTCTGCTTATTTGCTGGAAAATCCACAAGCGGCAAAATCAATTGCCGGTAAAATTATTGATGCGGCGCGTGCACGTGATGCGGCGCGTAAAGCGCGTGAAATGACACGTCGTAAGAGCGCGCTGGATATTGCAGGTCTTCCAGGTAAATTGGCTGATTGCCAAGAAAAAGATCCAGCATTGTCTGAATTATACTTGGTCGAAGGTGACTCTGCGGGTGGTTCAGCCAAGCAGGGCCGTAACCGCAAGATGCAGGCGATTCTGCCACTGAAAGGTAAAATCCTGAATGTCGAACGTGCACGTTTTGACAAAATGATTTCATCGCAAGAAGTCGGCACCCTGATTACCGCACTTGGTTGTGGTATTGGTCGTGAAGAATACAATCCGGATAAACTGCGTTATCACAAAATCATTATCATGACCGATGCTGACGTCGACGGTTCGCATATTCGTACGCTACTGTTGACTTTCTTCTTCCGTCAAATGCCTGAACTTGTAGAACGCGGTTATATCTATATTGCACAGCCACCCTTGTATAAATTGAAAAAAGGTAAACAGGAGCAATATCTTAAAGATAATGATGCTCTAGAAACCTTCCTGATTTCAAATGCGATTGATGATTTATCTTTGCATATTAGTGCTGAATCTCCTGCAATTTCAGGTCAAGCCCTGGCAAAAGTCATTGAAGATTACCAAGTTTCACAGAAAAGTTTGAACCGTTTAACCGTACGTTATCCTGCAAGTTTGCTGGATGGGTTATTGGGTCTGGATGCATTTAAACTTGATCAAAATCATGATGAAGAGTATGTGAAACAATGGTCTGAACAGTTACGTATTGCGATTGAAAAATATCAACCAAGTTTACGTCCTGAAATCAGTTTAGAAGTGTTTGAAAAAGAACATGCTGATGGTTCTAAAGTGGCACATTACTGGCCACGTGTCACCATCTATGTACACAACTTGCCGCAGTCGTATTTACTTGATTCGGGACTACTGGCTTCTGGTGAATATAAGCGTTTACTGCAAAATTCGAAGAGCTGGTTTAGCTTGCTTGAAGACGGCGCATATTTGCAGAAAGGCGATCGTAAAATTAATGTCATCACTTTCCATCAAGTGTGGCAGCATATTTTGGCCGATTCACGTCGCGGCATGATGATCCAGCGCTATAAAGGTTTGGGTGAGATGAATGCGGAACAGCTTTGGGAAACCACCATGGATCCTGAAAACCGTAACATGTTGCAAGTCACCATTAATGATGCGATTGAAGCAGATCGTATGTTCTCTTGTTTGATGGGTGATGATGTAGAACCACGTCGTGCTTTCATTGAGGAAAATGCTTTAAATGCAGATATCGATGCTTAATGTATTGATCAGTTAAATTGTAAAAAGCACCCTTCGGGGTGCTTTTTTTATGCTATTTTCATTTAAATACGATTAACTTTTAGCCATCTATATTTTATAAAAGTGACTTATTCCTCTGTCATGATGAGTCCTGTGCAAAGGAGATCATCATGCAATATTACGAGGTTAGTACAATGGATAATCAACTGGAACAGATTCGGGACATTTGGAGCAATGCATTTTTTACCGGTAATTTTGAGGTATTGGCTCAGTATGAACATGAGCAATTTAAAGTGGTTTATGAGCAGGAAGGTCGAGTTGAAAGCAATTTTACCCGTTATGAACGTATTGCTCATGCCGTGAAAAATGGTGTATGGAAACCGCAACAACCACTGATAGAATTTGAAGAGTTCGAGTTTGATCGAGACCTAACACACTGTAAGGTTTTGATTGGTTTGGAAGATCAGAAAAAGATTCAAGAATTATGGGTCAATGAAGGTACTTGGAAAATTATCGAACTCAGGTTTTTAAAACGTAAAAAGCCCCAACAGGATGAATAATAAATCTTATTTTTTGAAAATCCGAATGTGGATAAGTTTTTTTTGTTTCATAAGGATGTGAAAATTAATTTATCCACAACTTAAACTGATGCTTTTATTTTAAATTTAAAGTTGGTTTATGTGTAATGTGGGTAATTTTTTTTAAATTTGAAAAGTCTGTTTTGAATTTAAAATTAATAGATGGGGATTTTTAAATTTAAAGATACTGACATCTTGGTAAGGGATATTGCTATAAACGTATTATGTAGAAAAATTAAAAAATCGCAGTACACGTTTGAAATTGTACTGCGATCATAAAATAAGCATTACTTTAGTTTTGCTTAAGAGTGTTGGATTGGCTTATTCGCAAGCACCTTCTAGCTCTTCCAATTCCATCATTAGCTCTAACATTTGTTCTTCAGCTTCAGCCAATTTCGCTTTTAACTCAGTTTGTTCATTCATAAGCTTTAACAAATCACCTTTACGATTTGCTTCATATAATGCGCTATCACCGAGTAATATTTCGATTTCCGCTAAACGTGGTTGTGTTTTGGCAATCTGAGCTTCAATTTTTTCAATATTCTTGCGAACAGGACGACTGAGTTCACGACGACGCGCAGCTTCTTTACGTTGTGCTTCTTTGTCCAGTTTAGAGATCGTCGGTTTAACTTCTACTTGCGATTTCACAGGTGCAGCCGGTTGTTGACCTGACTTCATCATGTCGATGCGCGCTTGACGTAACCAGTCTGCATATGCAGTGAGATCACCATCAAACTCACGGCTTTGACCGCCATGCACTAAGATTAACTCATCACAAACACTGGCAATCAGTTGGCGTTCATGCGATACCAGCACCACAGCCCCTTCAAAATCTTGTAATGCCATGGTTAATGCATGACGCATATCCAAGTCTAAATGGTTGGTCGGTTCATCCAGAATCAACACGTTTGGACGTTGCCATACAATCAGTGCCAGTGCTAGACGGGCACGTTCACCCCCCGAGAAGCTTTCACTTGGGGTATCCATGCGTTCGCCACTAAAACCGAAACTGCCGAGGAAAGAACGCAAACTGGCTTCACTGATTTTCTTATCGGCAATACGGGACAATTGCAGCATTGGGCTGGCATTACCATCCAAAGCATCCATTTGATGCTGAGCAAAGTAACCGATATTTAATAATTCAGAATCTTTACGGGTCCCTTGAAGCAGGGGTAAGTCACCGACCAACGATTTAATCAGTGTCGATTTACCTGCACCATTCATTCCCAGCAAACCAATACGGCTGGTCGGGGTGATTTGTAGGCTGACATTGGTCACAATCAGTTTGTCACCATAACCAATATCCGCATGCTCAAGTTCAAGCAGCGGCGAACTCATTTTAGTCGGTTCACGGAATGAGAAAGTAAATGGGGTATCAACATGCGCTGCAGATAATTCTTGCATACGTTCAAGTTGTTTAATCCGGCTTTGTGCTTGCTTGGCTTTAGTGGCTTGTGCCTTAAAGCGGTCAATATATTTCTGCAAATGTGCGCGTGTTTCTAATTGCTTTTCATAAGCTTGCTGTTGTTGAGCCAAACGTTCACTACGAGTACGTTCGAAAGTTGAATAGTTGCCGGTATATAGAATCAGTTCTTGATTTTCGATATGTAAAATATGATCGGTAATTGCATCTAAGAAATCACGGTCATGCGAAATCAGAATCAATGTACCTTCATAGGCTTTTAACCAGTCCTCTAGCCACAGAATGGCATCTAAATCTAGATGGTTAGTCGGCTCATCGAGTAACAACAGATCTGAACGGCTCATCAAGGTACGCGCAAGGTTTAGACGCATACGCCAACCGCCGGAGAAGCTTGAAACATCCAATTGTGACTGATGTTCAAAGAAACCCAAACCTGCCATCAATTGTGATGCTTTAGACGGTGCAGTATAGCCATTAATTTCGTCAAAACGGCCATATAAATGTGCAAGTTCATCATCGCTTAAGCTTTCTGGATGATCTAGTTTATTTTGAATATCCCAAAACTCTTCATCGCCAGACAACACAAAATCAATCGCTTTCATATTTAAAGCTTTGATTTCCTGTGCCATATGCGCAACAGTCCAAACCGCAGGACGAGTTAAAGAACCTCCATCCGATTCCATGCCACCGAGTAGAGCAGAAAATAGCGTGGATTTTCCTGCACCATTTACACCAGTTAAACCAATTTTCCAGCCTGGATGAAGTTGCATGGATGCTTTTTGAAATAAAACACGTCCACTGCGACGTATAGAAAGTTGATCTAACTGAATCATTAAAATATCTAAATGAGAAAATGGTGTGCGTATTCTAAAGGAAGTGACCGAGAAAAGAAAAAGACTGAGGCATTATTATGTGGATAAAACACGGACTTTAAGTAAATAAATAAAAAGGTGATAAGTTATGCGAAATAAGCCTTTTATCAGAAATAGAATTAAGTCTCTATTTTTACCATTAAAACAACATTATAGTCATTTCATAGGGAATATATAAAAAAAATTAGGGATTAGCATGAAAAAAGGAATTTTGATTTTATCCACTGGACTTTTCTTCAGTCTTTCAAATTTGGCACAGGCAAAAGAAAATATATGTGTTTTTGATTTGTTGGGAAAAGCCGGTGAATCTTATAAATTGATTGAAGAATGGGCTTTGGCCAGTAAGCAATGGGGAGGAGACGTCACTCTTATTTCTTATCAAGATGAAGCTAAAGTTGAACAAGATTTTAAATCAGGTCAATGTGATGCCTTTTACATGACCTCAATGCGTGCGCGTGCCTACAATAAATTTGCGGGTTCAATTGATGCGCTGGGTGGGGTGCCGAGTAATGATATAGCACAAAAATCTATAAGCTATGTACTTGATAAACGTAATGAAAAACGTCTAATCAATACCATGGGCAAGGAAACTTTTGAAGTGGCAGGAATTGGACAAATTGGTTTGGCGTATATTTTTGTCCGTGATCGTTCAATTAATTCTTTAGCTCACGCAGAAGGCAAGAAATTCGCTGTATTACATTATGATTATGCTCAAAAAATTATGGTCACGCGTGTTGGTGCTGTTCCGGTCATGTCCGAGATTTCAAATTTCATCAAAAAATTTAATCAAGCTGAAGTCGAGATTGTTGCCGCACCTGCTTATGCCTTTAAACCACTAGAAATATATAAGGGTTTAGGTACGCAGGGAGCAATGATTAATTTTCCAGTAGTGAATGTCACCGCCGATTTGATTATACGTAAAAATAAATTCCCCGAAGGTTTTGGCATGCAATCTCGTAGTTGGTTCGTCAAACAATTACCGAAAAGTTTTGCGATGGTTAAACGTATGGAAGCTGAAATTCCGGCAAAATACCGCATAAATTTAAGCAAAGAAGACCAAGTAAAATATCAAAAAATTCTGCGTGAAGGACGGGTTGATTTAACCAAACAAGGAATTTATGAACCAGCGATGATGACAGTATTGAAAAAAGCCCGTTGTACTGTGGAACGAACCAATTTTGAGTGTTCTTTGAATGGAGAATAAAAATAATGTTCTGTAGTAATTTGTAAAATATCTAAAATTTACTTATTAATAGTGTATATAATTTTTATATAACATTTTGATTTTATTATTGAATTAAAAAAATATAAATCAATTGACATTTAAGCTGAAAAAAAATGGAGTAAATGCTCTATTTTTTTTTAATAAATTTGCATAATATTTGTGCCATGGATGGAAACTCGTCAAACAACAAGATTCTAAAAGGACCACTCTAATGAAAAAAACGATTCTGGCAGTAGCTGCATTGTCTGCTATTGGTTTAGCGACCACAGCACAAGCAGAAAAAGTGGATGTTTGCGTATTTGATTTACTGGGTAAATCTGGTGAGTCTTATCAAATGGCACAGGAATGGGCGTTGGCTGCCAAAGGCTGGGGCGTTGATATCAATTTAATTCCACGTCAAGATGAAGCTGTTGCGGATAATGATTTTAAAGCGGGCAAATGTGATGGCGTTTTTATGACGGCAATGCGTGCACGTCAATACAATAAATTTGTGGGTTCTATTGATGCTCTCGGCGGCGCACCAAGCAATGCCATTGCGCAGCGTGCAATTACATTTGCGCTTGATAAGCGTAATGCACCGAAAATGGTCAGCAATTTAAGCGGTAAAAAATATGAAGTTGCCGGTATTGCACCTTTAGGTTCAGCTTTTATTTTTGTACGTGATAAGAGTATCAATTCTATTGAAAAAGCAGCAGGCAAAAAATTTGCAGTATTGGGTTATGACGACGCGCAAAAAATCATGGTGCAACGCGTAGGGGCACAGGCAGTAATTTCGGATGTATCGAACTTTGTGGCGAAATTTAATAATGGTCAGGTCGATATGGTTGGTGCGCCTGCCTATGCGTACAAACCTTTAGAAATCTACAAAGGTCTAGGTACAAATGGGGCAATGTTCAATTTTCCGGTACTGCAAGTGACGTCAGATTTTGTGATTCGTCCCGATCAATTCCCAGCTGGTTTTGGACAAAAATCGCGTGATTGGTTCGTGAAAAACTTGCCAAAAAGTTTTGCGATGATTAATCGTCTTGAAGCCAGTATTCCAGCCAAGTTTAAAATGAACTTAACCGCAGATGATAAAACCAAATATCAAAAAATGTTGCGCGAAGGCCGTATGGATATGACCAAACGTGGAGTTTACGATGCAAGCATGATGACGGTATTGAAAAAAGCACGCTGTTCTGTCGATAAAGCGAATTTCGAATGTTCACTTGGCGGCGAATAATCTTGATTTTCAAAAAAAAGCCTAGCTTAACTCTAGGCTTTTTTTTGAATTGAATATGTCATTTTTGCCATTGTTGTGAGTCAAAAAAGGCGTAATCTTAAAAAATAATGATAAAAATTTTTATCAGAAAAAGAAGAACAAGCCTAGAAAGTATGTGATTTAGGATGAATAAAAACTCAAAACAATTCAGTCTTTAACTGAATAAAAACAAAGACACAAGGAAGAAAAATTCATGATGCAATGGTCTAAAGCGCTACTACTTGGTGTAGGTCTGTGTGCTGTAACGGGTGTTAGTCAAGCAAAACAGGTGATGTGCGTATTCGATTTGGTGGGTAAAAGTGGTGATGTCTTTACCTTAATGAAAGATTATCAATTAGCAGCCAAAAATTGGGGGGCTGATATTGAATTACGTGTCGGTCAAAACGAAGCAGTTATTGCTGAAGACTTTAAAGCAGGTAAATGCGATGCGATTAGTGTCACAGGTATGCGGGGTCGCCAGTTTAACGATTTTACCGGTTCTCTAGATGCTATTGGTGCGATTCCTGATTTAAAACTTGCGGTTAAAGTGATGCAAGGTTTAGCCAGCCCGACTTTTGCCAAACATATGCTACGTGGAAAATATGAAGTAGTGGGTGTCATTCCAGTTGGAGATGCTTTTTTAATGGTCAATGATCGTAGCATTAACACAGTCGCTAAGGCTGCAGGTAAAAAAATTGCAGTGCTAGATTATGATGAAGCACAAAAAATCATGGTTCAGCAAATTGGTGCACAAGCGGTCAGTGCGGATGTTACCAATTTTGGGGCTAAATTTAACAATGGTCAGGTCGATATAATTGGTGCACCTGCTGCCGTATTTAAACCTCTAGAATTATATAAAGGTTTAGGTAATAAAGGTGCAATTGTAAATTATCCAATTTTACAAGTGACTGGTAATATTATTATCCGTCCAGATAAATTTCCAGCAGGCTATGGACAAAAATCACGTGAATGGGTAAGAAGTCAGTTACCGCGTGCATTTGGTATTTTGGGTAAAATGAAAGCAGATATTCCACAAAAATATTGGATGCAAATTCCTGCAGTAGATAAGCCAGGCTATCAAAAAATGATGCGCGAATCGCGTGTCGATTTAACCAAACGTGGTGTATATGATAAGCGTATGATGAAATTATTATGGCAATTCCGCTGTAAGGAAGATCCGAAGAATTTTGAATGTAGTCTTCAAGATGAGAACTACAAACAATCTTGAGAAAAATACTCAGATTTGACTTTAAATCTTCAAATACTGACCATATATTGGGTATGCTATACTTCAAATATGGTCTTTATCTTTTAAAGGCAACTGAATTGAACAGAGGAATCCAACATGAATGCCCAAGCTCTGGTGCTGACCGACAATGCTGCGAATAAAGTACGCCAATTGCGTGATAGTGAAGGCAACCAAGAATTAATGTTACGCGTTTATGTTACAGGGGGCGGTTGTTCAGGCTTTTCTTATGGTTTTAACTTCGCCGAGAGCATGAACGAAGATGATGCGGAATTTGTCAATGGCGACGTGAAGATGCTGGTTGATTCTCTAAGCTACCAATATCTTGTTGGTTCAGCAGTAGATTATATTGAAGGTTTAGAAGGTTCACGTTTTGTGGTTCAGAACCCGAATGCAACCACGACCTGTGGCTGTGGTTCTTCCTTCTCAATTTAATAAAAAAATTAAAAAGTCCTCCTGATTTGGAGGACTTTTTTTATGAAATAGAGAATTTATTAGGGTTCTAATTTAGCCGCTTCTAAAATATCAAAAATAACAGTGGTCACGTCTTGGCTTAAATCACGATTGTTAAAAATTTCATGCGCTGTAATAGTGACATCTGTATCGCTTGGCAGTAGGCGTTGTTCTTCTTCAATCAGATGCTGAATAGGTAATAAGGTCTGTTTTATTTCCAAATGCAGAATATCTTTAAATTCAAGATTTTCATCTTCCAGCTCGATCAGTTGTTCGTTTAAAAATGGCAATAAAATAGAATGGAGGTAAGGCTGAATCTCAATAATATCAAAGATTTCAATCTCACGTGTTTGCTCAATTGTACTAATGTGATCATTCATTTCAATCAGAATATGGTAGTAACTCACACGCGTCTCCAGAGATTTTATGTTGTCATTTCTTGACATCACAATAACATGAAATGAGCCTATTTACCGCTCTATTACTATGCATATACTTATAAAAAGTAAGGGATTTTTGCATTGTATCTCAGTCTTGGCCTAACGTGCCTGAAATAGGGCTAAATCCGCTGTCGATAAACTGAAATTTTGCATCTGTTGATCTTTCATTAGCGGATACATCAGCGCTTGAGGATCTTGATTGTGTTTTAAGCCCAGTGCATGTCCAAATTCATGCGCCAGAGTTAAACGTAAATCGTCTGCTGACACGAACTCATAAATATTAATTTGCTTACCATTAAATAAGCCTTTATCGAATAAATGCGGTCGAAAGCGCTGATTAAATTGCTCAACAGATTGATTTAACTGACGGTTAATTTGATTCAGTTCATCTACATGGCTATTCAATTGCTGAATTTTTTGGTTATACACATTGATTTCCTGTTCTAGGGCAAAAATTTGTTGTTGTAATTGATGACGTTGTTGTATGAATTGATCGCGTTGTGCAGGCTTTACACCACCATTGTGATTGATCACGGCAATTTTCTGATTATATTGACTTAATTGGTCATCAAGCTGGATTTTTTTAGCCTCGAGCAGGGTATTAGCACGGTCTATTTCTTGTTTAAATTGTTTGAAATTTTGATTTTTATTCGACCAGATCTGCTGCTCTTGTTCGATATTGCCCAGTTGTTGGCGGCGTTGATTAGATTCATCTTGACGTTGATCATAAATTAAATGAATCGCCAGTTTGGCATTTGGATCATAGACAAAATAATCTTTGCCTGTACCTTGTTTCCAAATATCCGTGGCTTGTTGGCTAATGAGCTGCACTTCATCTTCAGTTAAACCAAAACGCGGATCGACTTCTGCAATACGATAACGCAGACGTGTGTCGAATGGGTGCTGAATACGATCCAACACATTATTATGCCGAATTTGGGGATGAGTTCGAGTTTGATAAGTCATGAGCAAAAAGAACATGACCAAAAGGCAGAGTACAACCAAGCGCATAAGGGCTTAAAAAGTTATTTATTTTAATGACTGTATAACATTTATTCGAATTATAAAAATAAAAAAACCGCGCTTTCGCGCGGTCTTTTTTAACTGTTTAAAGCCAAATTAAAGCGACAAATTATTTTTTGTCATCTTTAACTTCAGTAAACTCAGCATCAACAACGCCGTCGTCCGCTTTTTGAGATTGGCCTGCATCACCTTGGAAAGCGTTCGGGTCAAAACCTTCAGCACCACCTTGAGCGCCTTGAGCTGCTTCATAAGCACGTTGGCTAATTGGCATGATGATGTTTTGAAGTGCTTCAGTTTTTGCTTTAATTTCTTCAACGTCATTTTCTTTCGTTGAAGCTTCAAGCTCTGAAACCGCAGTTTCGATTGCAGTTTTTTCGTCTGCAGTCACTTGTTCGCCAAGATCTTTCACTGCTTTTTGCGCGGACGATACAAGTGCATCTGCTTCGTTACGTGCTTTAGCCAGTTCTTCGAACTTACGATCTTCTTCAGCATTCGCTTCAGCATCTTTAATCATTGCTTCAATTTCAGCATCGCTCAAACCAGAGTTTGCTTTAATTTGAATTGACTGTTCTTTACCTGTGCTCTTGTCTTTCGCAGACACTTTCAAGATACCATCAGCATTGATGTCGAAAGATACTTCAATTTGTGGCACACCACGTGGAGCAGGTGGGATGTCGCCTAATTGGAAGTTACCGAGCAATTTGTTTTGCTGCGCCATTTTACGTTCACCTTGGAACACAGAAATGTCTACAGCAGGTTGGTTGTCAGCAGCTGTTGAGAACACTTGAGATTTCTTCGCAGGAATCGTGGTGTTTTTCTCGATAATCGCTGTTAACACGCCGCCCATAGTCTCAATACCAAGAGTCAACGGAGTTACGTCTAGCAGCAATACGTCAGTTTTGTCACCTGAAAGTACAGCACCTTGAATTGCAGCACCCATTGCTACAGCTTCGTCAGGGTTCACGTCTTTACGTGGCTCGCGACCGAAGAATTCTTGTACTTTTTGTTGTACAAGTGGCATACGAGACTGACCACCCACCAAGATTACGTCAGAGATTTCACTTGTTGAAAGACCGGCATCTTTAAGCGCGATACGGCAAGGCTCAATGGTGCGAGCAACTAAATCAGCAACCAAACCTTCAAGTTTCGAGCGAGTTACGTTGATCACCAAGTGTTTAGGACCAGTCGCATCAGCAGTGATATATGGAAGGTTGATTTCAGTTGCGTTAGAAGAAGAAAGCTCGATTTTTGCTTTTTCCGCAGCTTCTTTCAAACGTTGTAACGCAAGTGGATCTTGTTTTAAGTTAAAGCCTTGTTCTTTCTTGAACTCTTCAACCAGGTATTCAATTAAAGCGTTATCGAAGTCTTCACCACCCAGGAAGGTATCACCGTTAGTCGACAATACTTCGATTTGTTGGTCGCCATCTAGGTCAGCAATTTCAATGATGGATACGTCGAAAGTACCACCACCCAAGTCGTAAACCGCGATTTTACGATCGCCTTCTTTTTTGTCCATACCGAACGCAAGTGCCGCAGCAGTTGGTTCGTTGATGATACGTTTAACATCAAGACCTGCAATTCGACCAGCATCTTTGGTGGCTTGACGTTGCGCATCATTGAAGTAAGCAGGAACAGTAATTACTGCTTCAGTTACAGTTTCACCCAAATAATCTTCTGCAGTTTTTTTCATCTTTTTCAAGATTTCAGCAGAAACTTGTTGTGGTGCCAATTTTTTATCGTTTACCTCAACCCAAGCATCGCCATTGTCCGCTTGAATGATTTTGTAAGGTACAAGACCGATATCTTTTTGAACCGCTTGGTCTTGGTACTTACGACCGATCAAGCGTTTAATTGCGAATAAGGTGTTTTTAGGATTGGTTACCGCTTGACGTTTAGCAGATTGACCGACCAAAATTTCGCCATCTTTATACGCAATAATCGATGGAGTTGTACGAGTGCCTTCAGCGTTGTCGATAACTTTAACTTTGTCGCCTTCAAGTACTGCTACGCAAGAGTTTGTAGTACCTAAATCAATACCAATGATTTTAGCCATTTGGATGCTTCCTCAAAATTATTTTTTGCAATGTTTTTTGCTTGTTATCCGATATGAGAGCCATTCAAAATTTTTCAAGTTTATTTCATTAAAAAAAGTGAAAAACTCTCGAATTTCTTTACCTTATTGACCGACTAAGACCATTGCTGGACGAAGTAAACGGTTCGATAAGGTATAACCTTTTTGCAATACAGTGCCAATTTCACCTGCTTTAACATCAGGTGCGATACCCACTGCTTGATGCAAGTCTGCATTGAAACCATTACTCATATTCACTTCAACTACCCCGAATTTTTCTAGGGTAGTTAACAATGATTTCAATGTAAGTTGCACACCCTCAAGTAAGGGAGATTCAATATCTCCTGCAGCTTGAATGGCGCGTTCTAAATTATCGACAGTGTCGAGTAATTCTTTGGCAAACTTCTCAATCACAGTTTCTTTATGCTTTTCAGCATCACGTTGAATGCGTTCCACGCTTTTTTGCGCTTCATATACCGCATTGGCTGTACGTGCTTTCTCAAGTTTTAAACTTTCTTGCAAATTAGTGATCTGTGCTTGTAAATCTTCAACTGAAACTTCAACTTGTTCTGTCTCAGCTTGAGTTTGTGTGGTTTGTTGATCAGCTTGCTCTTGTCCTAGATCTTGAGCTTGTTGATTTTGCTCAGCCGCCATAGATTTACTCCGTTTAAATGGGTTCTTAAACATGTACAGTCCTTTTGGCTTCAGTGCTAACTGGGTTAATCCTGAACTGCCATGAGTGATAAAATTCATGATTAATACAAAGGTCGGGGCAGGCGATAAAAAATCAAGCGAGACAATCCATTAAATCTGTTTAATTTGAGTGAAATTATCAAAAAAACAGGGTTTTTCGAACATTCAGGTAAAAATTATGAGCTTTTTTATAGGTCAATAATGAGCGAATAGATAAAACAACAAAGCAGCCTATGTGAAAACTTGATTATCAATTAATGGAAGAATCAAGTTTTGTCGCGCTCTATCAATCTGTATATCGGATAGTGTTAGAAATAAGATAGGGAAGAGATAGGAAATACCAAGCGAAATTAATGTTGTGAGGTGGAATACCCAACTTATACTTAAAAACGATCATTATGAAATAAATTATCTATTTTACAAAAAAGCAAAGGTTAATTATTATCTCACACAGATTCTATCGCTGTAGTTTCTTATTGGTATTTATGAAATCTGTTTTCTAAGCTTACCCAACCTATGGGTAAGCTTTTTTTGCCTAAAATAAAGCAAGCTATTGTTCATGACTTATTTTAAGTGGCTATTAAGTCAATTATTGTCCTGCCGTTGTATAACAATTAAATCTTTACAGCATTATATGTTGATGCTCATGATTTTTATAAAAAAACCCTTTGTTAAAAGGGCAGTGAGTAAATAACAGAATTTTTAATTGTCGCGACGATCTCGAACGCGCTTATCAATATCGCGACGATGATCATCCCAACGTTTTTCTTGAGATTTACCTTGCTGTTGAATTTTTTTACGCTGTTGCTCTGAGCGTTGGCGTTCAAGTTCACGCTTTTTGCGATCCCAATTCGACTGGTTATTTCGATTTTGTTCAGCAGCTCGCTTACGCTGTTCTAGCTGATGTTGCTGTTCACGTTTTTTACGCTCCCAATCAGACTGCTTTTGACGATTTTGTTCCCACTGGCGACGTTCAAGCTCACGTTTTTTGCGTTCAAGCTCAATTCGATTTTGACGTTGTTGATATTCCCAACGTTGACGGTCCCGCTCTCGGTCATATTGATTATCAGAATTCCGATCATAGCGACGGTCATAGCGATTATCATAAGCTCCATTGTGATAACCGCCATCTTCGGGAAATGCCACACAACCTACAGCTAAAAATGTAGTGGTTAAACCGAGTATAATCAGTTTTTTAGTCATGGTTTGCACCCTTCTTCTTTTA
The DNA here is from genome assembly GCF_004331285.1 of Acinetobacter sp. ANC 3781. Classification (GTDB taxonomy): domain Bacteria; phylum Pseudomonadota; class Gammaproteobacteria; order Pseudomonadales; family Moraxellaceae; genus Acinetobacter. Next base: position 3,039 of record NZ_SJOH01000024.1, on the reverse strand, counting down.
AGGAGTAGCAAAAAACTCCGAAATATACATGGAAATTGTCAATGACAAGATATAAAAAGAAGATTAGCGTATGAATGTTTTTACTGTGTATACAGATGATTAGACTTATATAAGAGTATGGTCACTTATTTGCCGATCATGTAGAAAATGTGAAGAATATAATAAAAGGAAGGAATATCGATGGTTGCTTTTAATCGAACGCTACAGACAATGATAGAAAAAGGGCAAGGCACGGCAGCACGTACCTTGGATCGGTTACCGGTTTTTGCACAAAAGTCTTTAGTTAAAATTTTAAGATATCCGCACCAATATCCTGAACTTGATCCTTTAATTCAATGCATGATGGCCGCTCAGTTAAAACAGGGCAATAGCGGTTTCATTGGTGAAGATGTTATCCACGCGCGTAAAAATTTTGATTTACAAATGCAGGCAATTAAGAGTAAGCCCACGCCAGTAAAGCGGGTTGAAGATATACGGCTGCCTTTACATAGTGGCACCATTTTCGCGCGGCATTATCATCCTGCACCGAATAAAAAACTTCCGATGGTGGTGTTTTACCATGGCGGTGGTTTTGTAGTGGGGAGTCTAGACTCTCATGATGAGGTGTGTCGTTTACTTGCCGTACATGCAAAAGTTCAGGTACTGAGTATTGACTATCCCTTGGCGCCAGAAGCCAACCCAAGAAAAGTCATTCAAAGCTGTGAAGATGCACTGGCATGGGTATATCAAAATAGAAAACAGTTTAAAATCTTAAAAAACAGAATTTCGGTCGCCGGGGATAGCGCCGGCGGCAATATTAGTGCGGTCGTTGCCCAGCGCAGTGCCAACAAAGTTTATGCACCGCAAGCGCAATTGCTGCTCTATCCTGCGGTAGACTTTAAAAGCCGTCATCCATCCTTCCATGCTTATAAAGAAGGGTTGGTCCTGACCGGTGAAGATGTCGATTTTGTAACTCACTATTATGTACAAACTCATCAAGTTGAACTGGATGATCCGATGGTTTCACCGACCTATGGCAAACATGAAAAATTACCTCCTGCATTTGTGATTACCGCGGGTCACGATGTATTGCATGATGAAGGTGAAATTTATGCCTATAAGTTACGTCATCGGGGCGTAAAAGTGCATTATCAGGAATATAGTGATCAAGCGCATGGCTTCGTGAATTTAACCCCAGTTTCTTATCGAGCTAAAAAGTACTTCATTGAAATCAGTAAAAACTATAGAAAGTTTTGGGATAAGCACGCTTAAGCTTTTTTAATAAATTCGACTATCTAAGTAAAAGGTGTTTCACGTGAAACACCTTTTTATTTTTTATTCATTTTGGCTGAAGGTAGCGTGAGTTTAAATTCGGGAACATAAAAACTCTGTAAATATTTAGCTTGAGAAAAATCTGGAAAGATATCCAGCGTATTTTTCCAAGAGGCTTGTTTAAGTTTACATAGCTTGCCACGAAATTGCGGGCTGAACTGATAATGTAAACCTTGCCAAGTCTGATGAATATTGAGTAGCCGTGCAGGTATGTGATGGCTATTAATATAAAAAGTCTGACTATGTTTGTACTTTTGTAGATGCAAACTCATTTCTTGCTGCTGAAATGAAATATTGCAATACACCACATCATCTTTGATCACCCATTCGAATTGAGCCAATTGTTTTGGAATTCCCCAAAAACGTTGACCATTCATCACAGAGGCTGGGGTAGATACATAAATTTTAGGAATCGAAGATAAATGTCTTTTGCTCATTAATGGATGATCGAGAATCAGCAGCTCATCATATGGCCCCACTGGGGATTTATGATAACGAACCAACATAATCTGTATAACGCGTCCAATCGGAGAGGGAGCAAGCTGGAAAGCTTGATTAGATTTAATAAAGTTCGGTGTTAACCAATAATTCAAAATAAAGGCATCACCATGTAAATGCCAAGGAGGATGATGAAAATTTTTAGCAATTAATTCTTCATTCATTGTCATTCTCGTTTTATCTCAAAAAGAGATGCTGTTTTATTTATAATGAACGATTAATATATAGACATTCACAATTACAACTTGAAGTAGAAGAGTAAAGAAATGTTAAAAAAAACGCTATTTGCTGTGAGCGCTGCCTTTATGAGTTTACAAGCAATCGCGGCAAACTCGATTGTAGAAATGAAAACATCTATGGGAAATATTGAAATAGAGCTCTTTAATGATAAAGCCCCTATTTCAGCGAAAAATTTTGAAGGCTATATAAAGGATAACTTTTATAACGGCACCATCTTTCATCGCGTGATTCCGGGTTTCATGATTCAGGGGGGAGGAATGGATGCCAACATGGTAGAGAAGCAAACCAAAGCTCCTATTCAAAATGAATCGTATAATAGTTTGAAAAATATCCGTGGCACTTTAGCGATGGCGCGTACCAATAGTCCAAATTCTGCAAGCAGCCAATTCTTTATTAATACAGTAGATAATGACTTTTTAAATAAAAGCCAGATGAATGCAGGCTATGCCGTGTTTGGTAAAGTTACTAAAGGGATGGATGTGGTCGATAAAATCACTCAAGTACCGACTGCAAACTTCGGAATGCATCAAAATGTACCTAAGCAAGCAGTAAAAATCGTTAGTGTGATTGTTAAAGCAGCACCCGAGAAAAAGTAATACAAATTAAAGCAGAAATATAAAAATTAATATTTTTGCTTTAAAACAAGATCTTATAGTGGTTTTGTATAAAATTGACCCAATTTGGTGCATAAAAAAACTACACTCGATAAAGCAAGCAGTCAAAAGCACTTGCGCGTGTAGGAAATTGCCCTATAATGGGCGCATACCAACGAGATATGTTGAAACGAACGAAGCGCGAAGCGTTGAGTTGTTAAGATTATCTTGTTGTTTCTTGTCTCTGACGAAGAGCAAGATAGATCATTAAGAGATTATGAAGAACAACTTGTGTGGATTTTTACCGGTTGATTGATCGAAATTATTTTCATTGATTGATGGTAGAAATTACTCGAAGTTTATTTGAGAAATATTTGTCAGAAAATTGATGAGCCAA
>NZ_SJOH01000023.1 GCF_004331285.1 Acinetobacter sp. ANC 3781 | reverse complement strand
GGCCCAGTTCCAGCGCCACCAGAATTTCTTCTTCCATGGTGATGCCGAGACCGCCATATTCCTCGGGAATGGTCAGGCCAAACAGACCCAGCGCTTTCATCTGGCTGACGATATGTTCAGGAATGGCGTTGCTTTCCTCCACCTCGTGTTCTAAAGGCAGCAGTTCATTTTTGACAAAATTTCGGATGGTGTCTAAAAGCTGTTCCAGCATTTCCGGATCACGGATCATGGTTTACTCCCTTTGTTCATTTTTACGGTAAATTCCTTTACCTTTTTTAATTTCGCAATACGAAATAAATAACCACAAAAGAATAAAAACAGCAAGAGGAAATACAAAATAAATATTTTTGTATAAAAGATATTGAGTTTAGGTAGGAATAGGATTAGTTTAAATGAAAATAAAATTTCGTATTACGAAATCAACGGAGTGATAATGAAAAAATCTGTGACATTGGAGTATATCGAAGATCATATTGCGATCGTTCAAATTAACCGTCCTGAAGCGAAAAATGCACTCAATACTGAAGTTCGCAGGCATCTAGCAGAAACTTTCTCTGAACTGGCTTTAAATGATGATATTCGTGTCTTGATACTTACTGGTGGCGATTCGGTATTTGCAGCAGGTGCAGATTTAAAAGAATTGGCTTCAGCACAAACCACAGAAATGTATTTGCGTCATACAGAACGTTATTGGCAAGCCATTGCACATTATCCAAAACCGGTAATTGCCGCGGTAAATGGCTATGCACTTGGTGGCGGCTGTGAGCTGGCGATGCATGCCGACATTATTATTGCCGGAGAATCTGCGCAGTTTGGTCAACCAGAAGTAAAAGTTGGCGTGATGCCCGGTGCTGGCGGTACACAACGCTTATTCCGTGCAGTTGGAAAATTTCACGCCATGCGTATGATTCTGACGGGTTGTCTGGTTTCTGCACAGGAAGCATATCAAATTGGTTTGGCGTCACAGGTTGTACCAGATAGTGAAACGATCAGTACTGCCATCAAAATGGCAAAAACCATTGCACGTCTACCGCCTATTGCCCTTGAGCAAATTAAGGAAGTGGCGTTAATGTCTGAAGATGTACCGTTGAATGCCGGTTTAAGCTTGGAACGAAAATCCTTCCAGTTGCTGTTCGATACCCAAGATCAAAAAGAAGGTATGCAAGCCTTTATTGAAAAACGTCATCCGCAATATCAAGGCAAATAAATTATTTAGGGAAAGCTTTTATGTCCATTCAAATTGCCACGATTGGCATTATCGGTTCCGGCATCATGGGTACAGGAATTACCCAAATTGTCCTGCAGTCCAATCATCACGTGTATTTATATGATGCCAAAGCAGGTGCTGCCCAAACAGCAGCTGAAAAGCTACAGGAAACTTTAAATAAACTGGTGGAAAAAAATAAAATTACTGCGGAATCTGCTCAGCAAGCACTGGCCAATTTAGTGATCGCACAAAGTTTAGATGAACTTAAAAATTGTGATCTTGTTATTGAAGCAATTGTTGAAAATCTTTCAGTTAAGCAAGAACTGATCAAGCAGCTAGAAGCATTGGTCCCGGAAAATACCATTATTGCTTCGAACACTTCGTCACTTTCCATTACTGCAATTGCATCGCAAAGCCAACATCCTGAACGTATCGCAGGTTATCACTTCTTTAATCCAGTACCTCTCATGAAAGTAGTGGAAGTGATTCCCGGCATCCGTACTCAACCCGAGATTGTCAGTACCTTAGTCGATTTGTCTTATAAAATGGGACATCGACCTGTGGTTGCAAAAGATACACCCGGATTTATTATCAATCATGCCGGTCGTGCTTACGGCACCGAATCTTTAAAAATTCTTAATGAAAATGTCGCCAGCATTCACGAAATTGATCGAATTTTAAAACAAAATCTTGGCTTTAAAATGGGACCTTTCGAGCTGCTCGATTTAACCGGTTTGGATGTATCTCATCCAGTGATGGAATCGGTTTATGAGCAATATTATCAAGAACCGCGCTACCGTCCCAATGTACTCACTAAACAAATGCTGATTGCCAATCAACTGGGGCGTAAAACGGGTCAAGGTTTTTACCGTTATCCAGCGGGACAAAAACTAGATGAACAGCCGGCAATTCGAGTTGAAAAATTGGCTGAATACCCTGCCGTCTGGATTGCGGCAGATTTTGAAGCAGACCGTCAGGCATTAACCGACTATCTAAATACGCATCAAATTAAAATGGATACGCAAGATTATCCGGCAGCGGACAGTCTGATTTTAGTGGCAAGTTATGGTGAAGATACCAGCTCAAGCATCCAGCGCCTAAACCTCGATCCTACACGTACTGTCGCTATCGACTTAATTAACGGTTTAAATGCTCATCGTACCTTAATGCCAAGTCTGATTACCCAACAAAAATTGAGCCAGACAGCACATTCCATTTTCAATCTGGATGGTAATAGCGTCACCGTAATTCAGGAAAGTGTCGGTTTTGTTGCACAGCGCGTGATTGCGATGGTGATTAATTTAGCCTGTGATATTGCCCAGCAAGGGGTTGCCACAGTCGATGACATTAATGCTGCGGTACGCTTAGGGCTAGGCTATCCACATGGTCCAATTAGCTGGGGAGATGTGCTCGGCCCTGCAAAAATTCTGCTTATTTTGGAGCGCATGACTCAAATTACCGCAGACCCGCGTTATCGCCCAAGTCCTTGGTTGCAACGTCGTGTCAAGCTTAACCAATCTTTAACTTTTACCGCTTAAAACTTTAATATCAAAATTCTTCAAGGAAAAAAAAATGTTAAACGCTTATATTTATGATGGATTACGTACTCCTTTTGGTCGTCATGCAGGTAGCTTAGCTACAATTCGCCCGGATGATTTAGCCGGTTTAGTGATTCGCCGTCTGGTTGAAAAAACAGGCATTCCAGGTGCAGATGTAGAAGATGTGATTTTTGGCAGCACCAATCAGGCCGGTGAAGACAGCCGTAATGTGGCACGTCATGCAGCTCTTTTGGCAGGATTACCGGTCACTGTTCCGGGTCAAACCGTTAACCGCTTATGTGCTTCAGGCTTGGGCGCTATCATTGATTCTGCTCGCGCCATTACTTGTGGTGAAGGTGATTTGTATATTGCCGGTGGTGTCGAGTCAATGACACGCGCGCCTTTCGTGATGGCAAAAGCTGAATCTGCTTATAGCCGCGAAGCAAAAATTTATGACACCACCATTGGTTCACGCTTCCCTAACCCACAGATTGTCAAGCAATTTGGCGGTCATAGCATGCCGGAAACAGGTGATAATGTTGCGGTAGAGTTTGGTATCAGCCGTGAACAGGCAGATGCATTTGCTGCAGCGTCACAAGCCAAATATGAAGCTGCGAAACAGGGCGGTTTTTTTGAAGATGAAATTACCGCAGTGGAAGTTTCTCAAGGACGTAAATTACCGCCAAAATCAGTAGTTGAAGATGAGCACCCTCGTCCAAGTTCAAATTTCGAAGCATTGCAAAAACTGAAACCACTTTTTGAAGGTGGTGTGGTTACTGCAGGAAATGCTTCCGGCATTAATGATGGTGCAGCTGCAGTACTGATTGGTAGCGAAGCGGTACAGCAAAAATATGGCCTAAAGCCAATGGCTAGAATTTTGTCTGCAGCAGCAGCAGGTATTGAACCGCGTATTATGGGCGCAGGTCCAATTGAAGCCATTAAAAAAGCGGTTGCACGTGCCGGTTTGACTTTAGATGATTTGGATATCATTGAAATTAATGAAGCTTTCGCATCTCAAGTGCTGTCTTGTTTAAAAGGCTTAGGGATTGAGTCGGATGATCCACGTGTCAATCCAAATGGGGGTGCCATTGCACTCGGCCATCCATTAGGTGCTTCAGGTGCACGTCTTGCATTAACCACTGCACGCCAATTACAGCGTATAGGAAAAAAATATGCTGTAGTCAGCTTATGCATTGGCGTTGGCCAAGGCTTGGCCATGGTGATTGAAAACGTAGGCTGAGTATTCTTTTCAGTAAGCCTTGAACTCTTGTTAAGCGGCTGTGGTTATTCAGCCGCTTAATTTTATGTAACATTCATTTCATAAAAGATATTAAAAAATGGATGGTCATTCATCTTAATAAAACTAGATAATTAGACATTTATTTTGTATCGTGAAATTTAGTTGTTATTATATTTTATAGTTATCTATTTGATTGTACCTCAACATGACATTAAAAAATAAATCAGGTGAAAGTTCCAACTTTGATGAAATACGTTTAGACCCCATTTCTCATATTCATCGCGAAAACAATCCACAATTTATTGCTTCAATTGCACGTGGGCTAGAAATCCTACGTTGTTTTTCATCAACCAATCAATTGCTAGGCAATCAGGAAATTGCACATCTGACCAATCTTCCTAAACCGACCGTGGCACGTATTACCAGTACCTTGGTTTCTTTGGGCTATTTAAAGCAATTACCCAATACCACCAAATATTTACTCGATGTTGGTGTATTGGCATTAGGCTATTCAGCACTGTCCAATATCTCTGCACGCACTCAGGCACAACCTTTTATGGAGGAAATGTCTAAATATGCACAGGCACCAGTAGCGATGGCGACACGCGACCGATTAAACATGATCTATCTGAATGTAGTGCATACAGATTCTACACTCACCATGCGTCGTCCGATTGGCTCAACTTTACCTATTCATAGTAGTGCGATGGGCCGGGCATGTTTGGCTGCTATGGTTGAGAAAGAGCGCCATTATTTATTTGATGCGATTAAAAAAAGAAATGAAGACAGTTGGCCGAGTATTAAGCGTAATTTAGAACGTGCAGTTCGCGATTATCAAGATTATGGTTATTGTCTGTCTATTGGTGACTGGGCCAAAGATGTCAATTCGGTGGCGGTACCGCTGATTCATCCGCAACATGGCATTTTGGTGTTTAACTGTGGCGCGCCAAGTTATTTGCTGGATCAGGAAAAGCTGGAAAATGAGATCGGGCCACGCTTAATTCATATGGTCAATAATATTTCCAGTACCTTAAATAACAACTAAAAAATTTCAGATAAATAAGAAGCGCCTAAATGGCGCTTCTTTTATGCAATTTGATTAATTTATTAATCAAATTTAAATGCTTCAGGGTCTAATCTGAACACGACCTCACCGCCTTCTAAAATATTAGCGGCATGCGTTTTAGTGCGGTTTAACAATTTACTGTAATAAAATTGCGCAGTCGCCAGTTTTGCTTGATAAAACTCATCTGTTGAGCCTGCTGTAATTTGACTTTGTGCAACCTGTGCCGCTTTAGCCCATACATAAGCCAGTGTCACATAGCCAGAGAAATACAGATAATCGACAGAGGCTGCACCTGTTTCGTCAGGGTTGGTTTTGGCTTTTTTCGCAATAAAATCAGTCAGATTTTTCCATTCTGTCAATAATTCAGACAACTTGTTTAACAAGGATTGAATACCCGTCTGGTTTTGATGTTTCGCGATAAAATGTTCAATCATATCGGTGAAATTATTTAAAAGAACACCCTCTGATTTCAAGATTTTACGACCGAGCAAGTCAATCGCCTGAATTTCGGTAGTGCCCTCATATAGACAGGCAATACGCATATCACGCGCCAACTGTTCCATCCCATGTTCAGAAATATAACCATGACCGCCAAACACTTGCATACCATGTTTAGAACATTCCACGCCCATTTCCGTTAAGAAAGCTTTGGCAATTGGAGTTAATAAAGCGAGCAGATCTTCAATTTTTTTCTTTTCAGCCGCATCCTGAGTTACCCCTGCTACATCGACCCAATGTGCAATTAAATACGTTAATATACGGCCTCCTTCGGCAAAGGCTTTTTGGGTCAGCAACATACTGCGTACTGCAGGATGGACAATAATCGGATCGGCTGCTTTTTCAGGGAATTTTGCACCACCAAGCGCACGTAAAGCCAGGCGATCTTTGGCATAAGACAAAGCACCTTGATAACTTGCTTCAGAAATGGCTAAACCTTGGGTTGCGGTACTTAAACGCGCTGCGTTCATAAAAGTAAACATACACAGTAAACCTTTATGCTCCGGACCAATCAAATAGCCACGTGCAGCATCAAAATTTAGAACACAGGTCGCGTTACCATGAATGCCCATTTTATGTTCAAGCGAACTGCATACCACATTATTACGATCAGCTTTATTACCCTCTGCATCCACATTAAATTTTGGAACAATAAATAGAGAAATACCGCGTGTACCCTCAGGTGCATTTGGCAAGCGAGCCAGTACAATATGCACAATATTTTCTGCCAAATCATGATCGCCTGCAGAAATAAAGATTTTTTCACCGCTAATCGCATAGCTGCCATCTTCATTTGGTACAGCCTTGGTACGAACTTGCCCCAAGTCTGAACCTGCTTGTGCTTCTGTTAAGCACATGGTTCCTGTCCATTGCCCGCTAATTAATTTCGGCAGATAAATTTGTTTTTGTTGTTCTGTCCCATGGTGATTAATCGTGCGCATAGCACCATGCGATAAACTTGGGTACATGCCCCATGCCCAGTTACACGCCGTAGTCATTTCCTGAATTGCGGTACGAAGTAAGTTTGGTAAACCTTGACCACCAAATTCTTCACGTGCAGTTAAGGATGGGAAACCTAATTCAACATATTTATTATAAGCTGCTTTAAAACCGTCTGGTGTAGTCACAATCCCATCTTTTAAAGTACAACCTTGACGGTCGCCTACTGCATTTAAGGGCAGAATTTCATTTTGGCAAAAATCTGCTGCGACATCTAAATATTGATTAAATAATTCAGCCGACACTTTGTCTTGGTAATATTCAAAACCAGAATAAGTTTCTTCAATGTTGAGCACTTCATTTAAGACAAAGTTCATATCTCGACGCGGTGCAATATAATCTGGCATTGTTTAATCCTTCCTTTTATATTCCCTGCTAAAATTTTTAAATATTTGGCAGAGTAGTTCCAATGTTCTTGTGATCTTTAAAATGAATATTTCACATTTATAACGGCGTGATTTTTTCACATCATAGAAATAATTTCGCATAACGAAATAATATTCCATATATTTACTATTTACTACAAAAAGCACATCAATCCGTTTTTTTTGATTAAATTTTATACATTTCTATCTAAACAGAGTCATTTAATCTTTGAGAATCTGCCATATTTTCTCGTTTAATTAATGATGAATAAAAATATCTGAATAAAATCATTTTTATCTTTCTCATTTTTCTATAAAAAACAGCGAAAAACTCATATAAGAATTAAATATTTTGCAATACAAAATTTTATTTTATAAATTTCCAGATTATGTTATTTTTCAATAAATCGAAAAAGACAGGACAAGGAATAAAGGAATGCTGACTGACCAATATTCAGGAATTGAAGCACTTAATGCACTTAAAAATGGTGAAATTCCACATGCACCGATGGCCAAGACCATTCCTATGAAACTAGTGGATGTGCAAGAAGGATATGTTGTGTATGAAGTTACACCGGGTGAAGAACATATTAATTTACAAGGTGGCGTGCATGGTGGATTCTGTGCCACTGTTCTAGACAGCGTAACGGGCGGTGTTGCCCACTCCATTATGGAAAAAGGCAATCGCTTTGCGACTGTAGACTTGAATATTAAAATGATTCGCCCCATGCAAGTCGGAAAAACCTATCGAGGCATTGGGCACTTGATTAATGCTGGACGGACAATTGTCAGTACTGAAGGCAAAATTATTGATGAAAATGATAAAATTTATGCGCATGCTACCGCAACCCTAATGATTATTCGAAAATAAACAAAAAGAGCGGTATCTTTTGAATAGATACTGCTCTTTATGTGATTATTTAAGTAATAGGTATAGCGTCTTAATATCCACTAGCCAAAATCTGTACGAATATTATTTACCATATGTACTAAACGCGGAGCGATTTCATCTTCCAGCTTTTCACGGCTTAAAATAAAGCTTGGCCCACCACAGTTAAATACCAGTAATCCATGTTGATCGTGATAATAAGGTACAGCCACTGAATTCACATCTTTATGCCAGTCACCGACCGAGAAGCAATATCCAAAATCTTGATAATCTTTAAAAGCCTTATCTAACTCACGATTTATTTTTATCCAGTCTTCTTTGTGTTTGGCACGAATGGCATTGAGTAAAAATTCACGCTCATCTTCTGGCATAGCTGCCAAACATGCACGACCAACAGAACTTAAATGAATGGGTAAATAGGTACCGACTTGGCGTCGCATAGTAACACTACCCTTGCCTTGCACGACATCTAAGTAAATCATGTTTAAGCGGTCACGAGTTGCCATTGCAACTGCTGCACCTGCATAATCTGCTAATTCTTTCATGTATGGATGAGCAATCGAACGGATTGAAAGATTCGACAACATCGAATAACCAAATGAGAGCACGCCAACAGACAGTTGAAATTTACTTGAGTTTGATACTTGTTTTAAATAACCCAAACGTGACAGTGTATGAGTTAAACGGGTAATGGTCGGTTTCGGCAAACCTGTCATTTGAGAGAGTTCTTGATTACCTAAATGTTGATGTTTTGGGGTAAAACAACGTAACAGTTCCAAACCACGGGCGAGAGCGGTAATATATTGACGATCATTTTCATCCTGCATATCCTCAATAGGATCCAGGAGTTCATGTCGTAAAGGAGCTAATAGCTTCTCCGCTTGTTCCGATTCTGTCACTTCAGTCATTTAAATGGCCTAATTTCTTTAATTCTGTTTCGCATTGCGAAAATTATAATATAAATATCCTATTAATAGCAAAGAAGCGACTTGTAAAAGTTGCTTCTTTATTCATTTTAATAAAGCTTTTAAGATGGATTAACCAATAATACCTTTGCTTCGCAGTTCTGCTAATTTTTCAACATCCGCTACCCGCGCCAAAATTTCATTAGTATGTTCACCCAGCATTGGCGGTGCCTTCTTGTATTCCACTGGAGTACGAGAAAGTTTGATTGGGGAACCAATTACTTTCAGCTTATCTTTTAAAGGATGCTGCATTTCAACCAGCATATCTCGGGCTTTCACTTGCGGTTCTTCAAAAGCTTGTTCAAGGTTATTAATCAATCCAACCGGTACTTTCACCGCATGAATCACTTCAACCCAATGTTTTGCATTATCGCCAAGGAAATGCGCAGATAATAACTCGCCAATTTCACTGCGGTGTTTAATCCGTAGTGCGTTAGTGGTAAAGCGTGAATCGTTAGGTAAATCAGGCAAACCAATCGCATTGCTTAATGCCACAAATTGTTTGTCATTGCCGCAAGCAATAATAAAGTCTTGGTCTGCTGCTTTAAACACTTGGTAAGGCACAATATTGGCATGCGCATTACCATAGCGCCCTGGCACTTTGCCTGACGCTAAATAGTTCATGCCTTGATTGGCAAGCGTTGCCACTTGTACATCAAGCAATGCCATATCAACGTGTTGACCTAAGCCAGTAATGGTACGATTTAACAACGCTGCTTGAATGGCAATGGTTGAATACAGACCCGTGGTTAGATCAGCAAAGGCCACACCTACTTTTTGTGGACCACCGCCTGGCAAGTCATCTTTTTCACCAGTCACAGACATTAACCCGCCCATACCTTGGATGATAAAGTCATAACCCGGTTCCGGTGCACGTGGTCCGGTTTGACCAAAACCGGTAATTGAGCAATAGACCAGTTTTGGGTTAATGGCACTTAAACTATCGTAATCCAGTCCGTACTTTTTCAGCGAGCCGGCTTTATAATTTTCAATCACTACATCAGAGTCTGCAGCTAAAGCGCGGACTAGTTCCTGACCTTCAGCGGTCGAAATATCAATCGCAACGGAAAGTTTATTTCGGTTCGTAGATTGGTAATAAGCCGCTTCACGTGTGTCCTCACCTTGATTATTCTTCATCCAAGGTGGACCCCATAAACGAGTGTCATCACCCGTTTTTGGACGTTCAACTTTAATCACTTCTGCGCCTAAATCCGCCAAGATTTGACCACACCAAGGACCTGCAAGTACGCGGCTTAAATCCAGTACGCGAATACCCTCTAATGCACCCATGTGTCTTTCCCTTTATACACGTTCAATAACCATTGCGAGACCTTGTCCCACACCAATACATAGACTGATCACAGCATATTTTTTGCCGCTGCGTTGTAGTTCACGTGCCGTTGATAAAGCCAGGCGAGCGCCCGATGCCCCCAATGGATGACCGACTGCAATCGCCCCACCATTTGGATTGACACGTGGATCGTCCAAAGCAACGTCTAAACCTTGAAGACATGCCAACACTTGAGAGGCAAAAGCTTCATTGATCTCGATGATGTCCATATCAGCCAAAGTCAGGTTAGCACGTTTAAGGGCCAGCTTGATGGCATCAACCGGACCTGCACCCATAATACGTGGTTCAATCCCGGCTGCACCCGATGCCAAAATCTTGGCAATCGGCTTAAAGCCCAAGGTTTGCTCAGCCTGCTGTGAACCAATCAACAATACTGCTGCACCATCGTTCACGCCTGAAGCATTCCCGGCAGTAACTACGCCGCCCTCAAACAATGGTTTCAGTTTTTGCAAAGCTTCCATATTAGACGATGGGCGTGGATGCTCATCAATTGCGACTAATTTAGGCGCTAATTCGCGGCCTTGTGGCACTTCGATGCCGACAATTTCACCATCAAAGAAACCGGCCTGTTTGGCTGCTTCATATTTGGTTTGCGATGCTGCCGCGAATGTATCCGCATCTTCACGCGTGATGCCGTATTCAACCGCCACGTTGTCACCAGTTTTTGGCATGGTGTCATCACCAAACTGCTTTTCAATCGCAGGGTTCGGGAAACGCGCACCGATTGCTGAATCAAAGACTTTAAAATCACGACCAAAGGCTTTTTCGGACTTGGCAAAGACAAAAGGTGCGCGTGACATGGATTCAACACCACCGGTGATAAAAATGTCGCCTTCGCCACAACTAATGGCACGTGCTGCATCAATTACAGATGCCAAACCTGATGCACAGAGACGGTTTACGGTTTGCGCCGGGGTTTTGACATCCAAACCTGCAAGCAATGCAGCATGACGCGCGATGTTACGGCTGTCTTCACCAGCCTGATTGGTGTTGCCCAAAATCACATCATCATAAATATTGTTGGGTAAATTATGCTTTTCAAGCAAAGCCTTAATCACATGTGCAGCCAGATTGTCCGGACGAATCGTGGCAAGCTGACCGGCATGACGACCAAATGCAGTACGTACGCCATCATAAATATAGGCATTTAACATAGGAGATTCCTTTTGACTCGCTTAAACAGCTGCGCTATGAAGTAAAGATGAATTCAATTGTGCACGACGTTTCAGCCATGGGCTTGGACGGTAGCGCTGATCACCAGTATTGGCATAGATTCGCTCTAGAATCAGAAGGATGCGATCGCTACCCAATACATCGCCCCATGAAATTGGACCATGGGGATAACCCAGACCCAGTTTCACTGCTTTATCGATATCAGAAGCCGTGGCAATTTGCTGCTGTGCAATATCACACGCCAGGTTCACTACCATTGCCAAGACACGCTGTGCAACGAAGCCGACACTTTCTGCAATCACGGTCACGCTCTGTCCATCTTTAGCAAATATCGCATGCGCCTGATCGATGTAATTTTTCGCAGTCACAATGGATGGCATGAGCGTGCGGTGCTTGTCAAAATCAGTCAGCAGATCAATCGACACCACACGCACTGCATCTACGCCCAAACGTAAAGCAGCCGTAGTGCTGTCTTCACCATAAGTAGCAAGTATAATGAGGCTGTCTGCCGCAGGTTGTTCTGCACTGTCCAACACCAAGCCTTGCGCGCGGATGTAATCACGTAAAACGCTGACATCTTGTTCACGATCTGCCGCAATCCACACCGCATTAAAGTGGTTGACTGCCGGAACAACTTGTAACGGTGCTTCGTTGGTTTTCTTGCCATCAATATATTTATAGAAACCTTCACCGACTTTACGACCGACTTTTTTACCGGCCAACATTTGACGGGTTAAAGGGTGGGGACGATAACGGTCTTCTTGATAGTACTGGTTAAAGATCGATTCCATTACCGGATGCGATACATCAAGCGCAGTTAAGTCAAATAACTCAAGCGGCCCCATACGGAAACCCATACCGTCACGTAAAATACGGTCGATGTCTGAAACTGATGCAACCCCTTCACCGAGTGCTTTTAGTGCTTCTGTACCGTATGCACGACCGGCATGGTTGACGATGAATCCCGGTGTGTCTTTGGTGCGTACACCGAAATGGCCCATACGCTGTGCCAGTTCAAGCAATTCGGCAATCACCTGTTCATCGGTGGCCAAGCCGGCAATCACTTCGACAATTTTCATCAAAGGCACAGGATTAAAAAAGTGGAAACCCGCCATACGCCCTTGATGCTCAAGATTTGATGCAATCGCGGTTACAGACAGTGAAGATGTATTGGTGGCTAAAATCGTGCTAGGCGCAACAATGGCTTCAATCTGTTTAAACAAGCTTTGCTTGATCTCAATGTTTTCAATGATGGCTTCAACCACCATGTCCACACCTGCAATTTGTTCAATGCTGTCTAAAATTTTAAAACGTGCCAAGGTTTCATTCAGCACTTGTTCAGTGAATTTGCCTTTGGCCTGAAGTTTTTCCAATGTGCCTTGGAGTTTGGCTAAACCCGCCTCGGCAGCACCGGCTTTGGCATCAAATAAACGAACTTCCACGCCGGCTTGTGCAGCTATTTGCGCAATGCCCATACCCATTACACCAGTACCGATCAACGCCATAGATTGAATGGTCATGTCTTATTCTCCCGTGTACTGTGCAGGACGTTTTTCAAAAAATGCATTCACGCCTTCTTTTTGATCTTTGGTGTCAAATAGAATCTGGAAGGCTTTACGTTCTAAAGTCAGCGCGCCTTGCAAAGACAAGTCCTGACCCAAATTGGTCACTTCTTTAATTTGCTGAACTGCAATTGGAGAGAAACCTGCGATGGTTTTTGCAATCTCAAGTGCATGAGAAATCGTGTTTTCATCTTCCACCACTTCAGATACCAAGCCCATTTGACTAGCTTCTTCAGCACTTATAAATTTACCCGACAACACCAGCAGCATGGTTTTAAATTTACCAATGGCACGCAGCAGACGTTGCGTACCGCCCGCGCCCGGCATCAGGCCGAGTTTCACTTCAGGCTGACCGAATTTGGCCGACTGGCCGGCAATGATGATATCGGCATGCATCGCCAATTCACAGCCGCCCCCCAAGGCATAGCCATTCACCGCCGCAATAATCGGTTTGGTGCAATCAACCAAGCTTTGCCAGTACTGTTCGGTATGGCGTAAATACATTTGCGCTGTGGTTGCAGTGGTGAAGTCTTTAATGTCAGCGCCGGCCGCGAAGACCTTTTCACCGCCAGTAATCACAATAACGCGTACTGCAGGATTGTGGTTCAGTATTTGAAAAGTTTCTGAAAGTGCCTGACGTAGTTCCAGATTCAGTGCATTCCTTGCTTCAGGTCGATGTATTTCTACAAGCGCTACGCCATCTTCTGGAAGGGTAAGTTTTAATATTTGGGTGCTTTCCATAATCTTTAAATTTCGCACAGCGGTATATTAACTACAATATACATAACTTTAACCCAATTTTAAATTAAATTTTTTCATATGAAAAATAATTAATAATAATGATAAATGCATATTTTTTATAAAAAACAAATATTTAAATCTTAAATATTAATAAATAATAAATACCGCTATGCGAAATATACTTTCGTATATATTGTGCATACGATATTTTTTGATTAGTATCCGGATAAATTTAGCTTAGTGACTACATCTTGTTCGATTTTATTAATTAAAAAAACAAGCTGTTAATCCTAAAAACGGAGTTAGGACATGATTCGCGATCAGGAAACCTTAGACCAATTAGTCGATATGATTCGTCAATTTGTTGAAGGTGTATTAATCCCAAATGAAGAACTCGTTGCTGAAACAGACGAAATCCCTACAGAAATCGTTCAGCAAATGAAAGAGTTAGGATTGTTTGGTTTAACAATTCCTGAAGAATATGAAGGCCTTGGCCTAACTATGGAAGAAGAGGTTTATATTGCCTTTGAATTAGGCCGTACCTCTCCTGCTTTCCGTTCGCTTATTGGTACCAACAATGGTATCGGTGCTTCAGGTCTGATCATTGATGGTACAGAAGAACAAAAACAATATTTCCTGCCTCGCTTAGCCAGTGGTGAAATTATTGGTTCATTCTGCTTAACCGAACCGGATTCTGGTTCTGATGCTGCATCTTTAAAAACAACTGCAGTAAAAGATGGCAATGAATACATCTTGAATGGTACCAAACGCTTTATTACTAATGCCCCACATGCAGGTGCTTTCACGGTAATGGCACGTACCAATCTTGAGTTGAAGGGTTCAGCTGCTATTTCTGCATTTATTGTCGACAGCAAAACGCCTGGTATTTCTCTTGGTAAACGTGACAAGAAAATGGGCCAAAAAGGCGCACATACCTGTGACGTGATTTTTGAAAACTGCCGTATTCCAGCATCTGCTTTAATTGGTGGTGTGGAAGGCGTTGGTTTTAAAACTGCAATGAAAGTGCTTGATAAAGGCCGTATTCATATCGCAGCACTGAGCGTTGGCGCAGCAACACGCATGCTAGATGATTCGCTTCAATATGCGGTTGAACGTAAGCAATTTGGTCAAGCAATTGCTAATTTCCAGTTGATTCAGGGCATGTTGGCCGATTCAAAAGCTGAAATTTATGCAGCTAAATGCATGGTGCTTGATGCGGCGCGTCTACGTGATGCAGGCAAAAATGTCAGCACTGAAGCGTCATGCGCAAAAATGTTTGCTACAGAAATGTGTGGCCGTGTGGCAGATCGTGGTGTGCAGATCCATGGTGGCGCAGGTTACATCAGCGAATATGCGATTGAACGTTTCTACCGTGATGTCCGTTTATTCCGTTTGTACGAAGGTACCACTCAAATTCAACAAGTAATTATTGCGCGTAACATGATTAAAGAAGCTACGCGTTAACAGTTTGGCTGGGTCACTCTCCTTGCGACTCAGCCTTTTTTATAAGGTAATGGATTATGGCTGTTAATACTTTATCCAAAATTAATCCAAATACATGGAAAATTGCATTTGTATTTGCGTTCTTGGCCTTATTGGTTGATGGCGCTGACTTAATGCTTTTATCTTATAGCTTAAGCAGTATTAAAGCTGAGTTCGGATTAACATCGGTCGAAGCTGGGATGCTTGGAAGCTTTACCCTGGCAGGTATGGCGATTGGCGGTATTTTTGGTGGATGGGCATGTGACAAATTCGGACGCGTCCGTACTGTTGTTATTTCTATTTTATTATTTTCTGTGTTGACTTGCGGTCTTGGTTTTACGCAATCATTTGTCGAATTTGGTACTTTGCGTTTCTTCGCTTCATTAGGTTTGGGCTCTTTATATATTGCCTCTAATACCCTCATGGCCGAGTATGTTCCGACAAAATACCGTACAACAGTATTGGGTACACTCCAAGCAGGCTGGACGGTCGGTTATATTGTCGCAACTTTACTTGCAGGCTGGTTAATTCCAGACCATGGCTGGCGCATGTTGTTTTATGTGGCTGCAATCCCGGTTGGTTTGGCGATTCTGATGCATTTTATGGTACCAGAACCTGCTGCATGGCAAGAGAATCGTTTCAAGAAGGTTGAATTAACAGACAAACCTGCCGAATCGACTTGGAAAATGATTTTTCAAGACAAGAAAAATCGTAACATGTTCATTCTTTGGGCGTTAACAGCTGGTTTCCTACAATTTGGTTACTATGGTGTAAACAACTGGATGCCGACATACCTCGAAAGCGAATTGGGTATGAAGTTTAAAGAAATGACGGCTTATATGGTAGGTACCTATACCGCAATGATCTTGGGTAAAGTCCTTGCTGGATATATGGCAGACAAAGTTGGGCGACGTTTCACTTATGCATTCGGTGCTGTAGGTACAGCCATCTTCCTACCTTTAATCGTGTTTTATAATTCGCCAGAAAATATTCTTTATCTATTGGTTATCTTCGGTTTCTTATACGGTATTCCATACGGTGTAAATGCAACTTACATGACTGAAAGTTTCCCGACAGCCGTACGCGGTACAGCCATTGGCGGTGCTTACAATGTGGGTCGCTTAGGTGCCGCAATTGCACCAGCAATTATTGGTTACCTTGCAAGTGGTGGGTCTATTGGCCTTGGCTTCCTGGTGATGGGTGCTGCATACTTTATTTGTGGTGTAATTCCTGCGCTGTTCATCAAAGAAAAGCAATACGACCCTCAAAAATCTTAATGCTTTAAATATCTGAAAAAGCCTCTTATGAGGCTTTTTTATACAGATTTAAAAGCCGGATGAGCTTTTAAAATGAACCACTATTTGCTAAAATACCGCTAAGCGAAATAGGATTTTATATAATGGAAGATATTATCAGAGAATCGATGGGGTTTGACGTCGTTATCGTAGGCGCAGGCCCTGCGGGTCTTTCTGCAGCGATCAAAATTCGCCAACTTGCAATTGAAAACAATCTAAACGATCTGTCCGTTTGTGTCGTGGAAAAGGGCTCTGAAGTCGGTGCACATATTCTGTCGGGTGCAGTACTTGAACCGCGCGCCATGAATGAGTTGTTCCCTGACTGGAAAGAACAAGGCGCACCGCTTAATGTGCCTGTAACAGAAGACAAAACTTTCTTCCTGCTGTCAGATGAAAAATCACAGGAAGCACCGCACTGGATGGTGCCAAAAACCATGCACAATGATGGCAACTATGTCATCTCGCTCGGTAACGTGGTGCGCTGGTTAGGCACCAAAGCCGAAGAGCTGGAAGTGTCCATTTTCCCGGGCTTTGCTGCGTCTGAAATTCTGTACCATGCGGATGGAACGGTAAAAGGCATTCAAACTGGTGACATGGGCATTGGCAAAGATGGCGAACCGACGCATAACTTTACTCCGGGTTATGAACTGCATGCCAAATACACCCTTTTTGCTGAAGGCTGCCGGGGTCATTTAGGTAAACGCCTGATTGCAAAATATAACCTGGATAAAGATGCCGATCCACAGCACTACGGGATCGGGATTAAAGAGCTTTGGGAAATTGATCCGGCCAAACACAAACCGGGTCTGGTGATGCACGGTGCAGGCTGGCCTCTTGCTGAAACCGGTTCTTCAGGCGGCTGGTGGTTATACCACGCTGAAAATAATCAGGTGACTTTGGGCATGATCGTGGATCTGTCCTACACCAACCCGCACATGTATCCATTCATGGAAATGCAGCGCTGGAAAACCCATCCTTTAATCAAGCAGTATCTAGAGGGTGGCAAGCGGATTTCTTATGGCGCACGTGCCGTAACCAAAGGCGGCTTTAACTCGCTACCGAAGTTTACTTTCCCGGGCGGCTCTTTAATTGGTGATGATGCAGGCTTCCTGAACTTTGCCAAGATCAAGGGTTCACATACCGCGATGAAATCCGGCATGTTATGTGGTGAAGCGGTGTTTGAAGCGATTGCGGCTGGCGTAGAAAAAGGCGGTGATCTCGCTGTTGCACGTGTGAGCGAGGGTGAAGACTTCTTTGCCAAAGAACTTACTGCGTATACAGACAAGTTTAACAACAGCTGGCTGAAAGAAGAGCTGTATAACTCGCGCAACTTTGGCCCGGCGATGCACAAGTTTGGCCAATGGATGGGGGGTGCATTTAACTTTATCGATCAGAACGTGTTTAAAGTGCCATTTACCTTGCATGATCTGGTACAGGATTTCGGTGCATTGAAAACCGTCGATGCGGCGAACTTTAAGCCGAATTATCCAAAACCGGATGGCAAGCTGACCTTTGACCGTCTGTCTTCGGTGTTTGTATCAAACACGGTACATGAAGAAAACCAGCCGGCGCATTTGAAGCTAACCGATGCTTCAATTCCAGTCAACGTCAACCTGCCGAAATGGGATGAGCCTGCTCAGCGCTATTGCCCGGCGGGGGTTTATGAAATCATGGAAAACAATGACGGCTCGAAACGTTTTCAGATCAATGCAGCCAACTGTGTACACTGCAAGACCTGTGACATCAAGGATCCCTCTCAGAACATCACCTGGGTAACGCCGGAAGGCGGTGGTGGACCAAACTATCCGAATATGTAATTTGGGGATGGTTGGAAAAACAATGTTTGGCATCCTATAAAAATGCATGAATATTGTTTTACTCACAATGTAGACGTTCGAATAACGCCTTCATTTATTTTTTTAGGTAATCTGAGCCTTCTAGGAGGCTCAGATTAAAAATAGCTTTCCAGTGTTTTTGGATAATTTAGAAATAAAAATTTACGAGCTCTATAAAACTTTTTAATTAAACCTGACAAAAAACTTTGAACCTACACTATTTTTCGATGTTTATTACCAAACTTCTTTCTAGGTAATGCTATTCAATTTGAATCTATAATCTATTCTATAAAATTGATATAAAATAAATTTTTATTCAATATGAAAGTGAATCGATGATTGAGAATTTAACACTCTATTCATTTGGTGATCAGTTTTAAATTGAAAATAAGAAAAACACAAATATATGAAAAATCCATAATAAATACTATTTTATTTATCATAATGCTGACAGAACATAGTACTTCAATACATGTTTTCCGAATAGAAGCTCTGTATGTATAATCTATAACTTCTATTAGTTTTAAAGAAAAACTTACTCAAATCAGTTGAGGTCTAATGATGATAAAAACAACTCTAAGCGTATTAGGACTATCTCTAGTCTCTAGCCTAGCTCTAGCTTCCGATCCCTTACATGGTACCAAATGGAAAACCATTGATGATGTGACTAAAAAGCCATTATCGGTTGTGCAATTTACTGAAACGTCTAACGGTGTGCTCTCTGCAAAAATTGTGGATGTACTGGAAGCGAGTGAAAGTGAAAAATGTACAAAATGTGCGGGTAAATTCCATAACAAACCCCTTAAAGGTATACAGATTGTCTCAGGTCTAAAAAATACTGCAAACAATATGTATGATGGGGGAAAAATTACCGACCCGAAGAATGGTAAAACATATAGCTTTAATGCCAAGCTATCTCAAGATGGTAAAACTTTAGCGGGTCGTGGGTATATTGGGATTTCTGCTTTAGGACGTAACCAAACCTGGGTTCGCGTAAATTAATTCTGACTGACATATTTAAAAAAGCGACTTTATTAAGTCGCTTTTTTATTGATGCGTTAACCGTTAATCATCAGCTGCAATGACAATGACTAGCTGTGTCATATAAACCTAAATCATTTTTTTAATATTTTGATCCCATTAGATGTCTGCTCCTCCTGTTATTTATCAGGATATCGGGAGGTATGCAGACAATGGCTAGCCAATCTTGAATCAATATTATGCGATATCTTCCAGTTGCAACTCTTGGCGCATCAATTCCTGCAATTTAAATTTTTGCGCCTTGCCTGAAGCAGTCATTGGAAATTCGGTAAAGAAGCGCACATATCGCGGTATTTTATTGTGCGAGATATGCTCTGCACAATACTGCCGAATTGCTTCTTCATTTACCTGATGATGCTCATGCAGGATAATACAGGCACACAGTTCTTCGCCATATCTTGGATCTGGCAGCCCAATGACTTGTACATCTGAAACATCGGGATGCGTATATAAAAAGTCTTCGATCTCTTTCGGAAATAAATTTTCACCACCGCGAATCACCACATCTTTAATTCGGCCTTTAATTTTTACAAAGCCATCTTCGTCCATTTCGGCAATATCACCAGTGTGCATCCACTTGGCAACATCTATCACTTCCTGAGTTTTGTCGTTGTCTTCCCAATAACCCAGCATGACCGAATAGCCGCGTACGCACAGTTCCCCCAGCTTTCCACGCGGTACCACTTTGCCATTTTCATCGACAATCTTGATTTCCAAATGTGGATGGACACGGCCGACAGTTCCGACACGGCGTTCAACCGAATCTGAAGTCGAACTTTGAGCACTGACCGGTGCAGTTTCGGTCATGCCATAACAAATCGTAATTTCGGCCATATGCATACGGTCAATCACACGCTGCATAATTTCACGTGGACATGGACTGCCCGCCATGATTCCGGTACGTAAGCTGCTCAGGTCAAACTCATCGAATTGTTCATGTTCAAGCATGGCAATAAACATGGTAGGCACACCATAGGCTGCGGTGCATTTTTCTTGTTGAATCGTTTTAAGAGTATCTAGCGGGTTAAACACAGCAGATGGATAGACCATAGTTGAACCATGGGTAATACAGGCCAAATTGCCCATTACCATGCCGAAACAATGAAATAGCGGTACCGAAATACAGACCCGATCTTGGGGGGTTAAATGAATCGCTTCACCGACAAAATAACCATTATTTATAATATTATTATGCGTGAGCATAGTGCCTTTCGGATTACCTGTCGTACCCGAGGTAAATTGAATATTAATGGTTTCATCAAACTGTAAATCAGCGGCAATCGCTTGCAATTGATTTAACTGAACAGCCGTCGGTTCTGGCAGTAAATCAGCAAAACGGTGAATACCAATATGCTGTTCGTGATCAATTTTAATCACGTGCTGTAAATGCGGCAGGCGTTTTGCAGAAAGTCTTTTATCTAGCGATTGGGTGATTTCTGGGGCAATTTTGGTCAAAATTTCCTGATAATTACTGGTTTTAAATTGCGCTGCAATCACCAATGCCTTGCAGGACACTTTATTCAGTACATATTCAAGTTCACTGCTTTTATAGGCAGGATTCAAATTGACCAGAATCATGCCGGCTTTAAAGGCTGCAAACTGGGTGATGGTCCATTCCACACAATTGGGCGACCAAATCGCAATCCGGTCGCCCTTTTCCAAGCCTAATTGAAGCAGGCTACATGCAAATGCATTGACCTGATCCTGCAGCTGTTTATAGCTTAAGCGTACATTTTGATGCACACTGACCACAGCATCCTGTTCAGCATATTGCTGACATGCCTGATCAAACTTTTCACCAATGGTCATCCCAAGTAAAGGCTGACTGCTTGTTCCATAGGCATAACTTAACCGTACTTGTGTCATTGAATCACTCTCCTTGATTCTTTGTAATTATGATTCTTTCACTTTAATTGTTTTGACTCAGACAACTTTCTCAAACAGCCTTATTTTTTGTGTTTAACCGATCACTCTCCCTCCTTTAAGCAAACTCCACTTACACAAAAATCGGCAATTTGTTTGACAAAATAGTCTTTATAGGCCTGATCAAACCTGACATTTTTAGAAGGATTTAACGGTTCAATTACCACAAAAGTCATTGCTCCAACGACGCACAACGCTGCGGTATTTAAATCTTCAAATCCAAACTCACCATTGATTTTACCTTCGGCAAGTATTTCATTAATGCTTTGTTTAATCAGTTGCTTACTACGAAAACGCTCATGTTCTATCGAAGGATCGACAGGCTCAAACATCAGCGAATACGCAAGTTGGGGGCTATTCAATGCACGTTTAACAAAAGTGGTCACCGCCTTGTGTAATTTTTCAGATGCAGAAAGATCACTTGCAGCAATGTTGTTCAAAATTTGAACTTCATACTGAATCGCTTCTGACAATACTTCAATCAACACCTGACTTTTGTTATCGAAATAACGATAAACCAGCCCACTGGATACGCCTGCACGATCAGCAATCGCCTGAATTTGCGCATCTTTAAAGCCCCCTTGAGCAATCAGTTCACGCGCAGACTGCAAAATCGTTTGACGATTTTGCTCCATTCTTTCCTGCATCAATGATGATCTTTTATAACTCATAATCTTATTCTCAACCAGATAAAATGAATTGTAAATCATTTTGTGAATATATATTCACTTTTTCGAAAAATAGTTGTATTGTAAAAATCAAGCACAAAAAAAATGCTTTTTGGAACAACAAATATAACCATCAGGATGAATGAAGAAATGAATCTACAAAGTTTAAATTTCGGTTTGGATGAAACGCTAATTGCCCTTAAAGATTCAATCGCAGCATTCTGTGCAAAGGAGATTGCACCGATTGCTCAGCAAGTTGACCAAGACAATGTATTCCCTGCTCACCTTTGGAAAAAATTTGGTGATATGGGGCTACTTGGCCTGACTGTAAGCGAAGAATACGGTGGAACTAACCTTGGTTATTTGGCGCATATTATTGCCATGCAAGAAATTTCACGCGCATCAGCATCGATTGGCTTGTCCTACGGTGCACATTCTAACTTATGTGTAAACCAGATTAAGCGAAATGGTAACGAAGAACAAAAACAAAAGTATTTACCTAAACTGGTTTCCGGTGATTTTGTCGGTGCCCTGGCAATGTCAGAGCCTAATGCGGGCTCAGATGTCGTCAGCATGAAGCTAAAGGCTGAAGATAAAGGCGATCATTATCTGCTCAATGGTTCAAAAATGTGGATCACCAACGGCGGCGATGCTGACGTACTGGTGGTGTATGCCAAAACTGATCTGAAAGCCGGCTCTAAAGGCATGACGGCTTTTCTGGTGGAAAAAGGCATGCCGGGTTTTAGCCATGGTACTCATCTGGATAAATTGGGGATGCGCGGTTCAAACACCTACCCGCTTTTCTTCGACAATGTTGAAGTGCCGAAAGAAAATGTGTTGGGTGGTGTGGGCAATGGCACCAAAGTTTTAATGAGTGGTTTGGATTATGAACGTGCAGTGTTAAGTGCAGGTCCGCTGGGCATTATGGATGCCTGCCTTGACACGGTACTTCCTTATATTCATGACCGTAAACAGTTTGGTCAGGCACTCGGTGAATTCCAGTTGATGCAAGGCAAAATTGCCGATATGTACTCCACCTGGCTGGCATGTAAAGCACTGGTTTATGCCGTGGGCGCGGAATGTGACAAGGCGGAACATAGTCGTAGCTTACGTAAAGATGCAGCAAGTGCGATTTTATATGCTGCTGAAAAAGCCACCTGGATGGCAGGTGAAACCATTCAAACCTTAGGCGGTAATGGTTATATCAATGAATTTGCCGCAGGTCGTTTATGGCGCGATGCCAAACTTTATGAAATTGGTGCGGGAACTTCTGAAATCCGCCGCATGCTGATTGGTCGTGAACTGTTTAATGAAACAGCTTAAATCGCGGTCCGTGAGTACACTGAATAACAAGGAAGTTCGAAGATGAATACATTACAAAGCAAAATTAATATTCGAAGTGAAGATTTTAAAACCAACCAGACTGCCATGCAGATTTTGGTCGATGATTTAAAACAAAAAGCCCAACAAATTGCTTTAGGCGGCGGTGAAAAAGCCCGTGAAAAACATTTGGCACGCGGCAAACTGTTACCGCGCGAACGCGTCGATCATCTGATTGATGCCGGAACTGCCTTTTTAGAAATTGGGCAATTGGCAGCTTATCAAGTCTATCCCGATGATGTGCCTGCTGCGGGTGTGATTGCAGGAATTGGTCAGGTGAATGGCGTCACCTGCATGATTGTGGCCAATGATGCGACAGTCAAAGGCGGCACTTATTATCCCCTAACGGTGAAGAAACATTTACGTGCCCAAGAGATTGCTGAACAAAACCATTTGCCATGTATTTATCTGGTCGATTCAGGTGGTGCGTACTTGCCCATGCAGGATGAAGTGTTCCCGGATCGTGATCACTTTGGACGTATTTTCTATAACCAGGCGCGTATGTCGAGCCAAGGCATTGCCCAGATTGCCGTGGTAATGGGAAGCTGTACCGCAGGTGGTGCTTATGTGCCTGCGATGTCGGATGAAACCATTATCGTGCGTAATCAAGGTACGATTTTCCTCGGTGGCCCACCTTTGGTTAAGGCTGCAACTGGTGAAGTGGTCAGTTCTGAGGACTTGGGTGGCGGTGATGTGCATACCCGTCTATCCGGCGTGGCCGATCATCTGGCTGAAAGCGATGAACATGCGATTGCCATTGCCCGTAATATTGTGGCGAATTTAAATAAAAAACCCAATAAAACGGCTGATGAGATTGAAGCGCCCTTATTTGATGCGCAGGAGCTGTATGGCATTGTACCCAGTGATGCGCGTAAGCCCTTTGATGTGCGTGAAGTGATTGCCCGTATTGTCGATGGTTCACGTTTTGACGAATTCAAAGCCCGTTTTGGTACAACTTTAATCACAGGCTTTGCCGAACTTTTTGGTATGAAAGTCGGCCTCATTGCCAATAACGGCATTCTGTTTTCGGAATCTGCACAAAAAGGCGCGCATTTCATCGAGCTGTGTACCCAGCGCAATATTCCCCTGCTCTTTATTCAAAACATTACCGGTTTTATGGTCGGTCGCCAGTATGAAAATGAAGGCATTGCCAAAAATGGCGCCAAACTGGTAATGGCTGTTGCCAATGCCAATGTACCGAAATTGACCTTGGTGATTGGCGGTTCATTTGGTGCCGGCAACTATGGCATGTGTGGTCGTGCCTATTCTCCACGTTTCCTTTGGACTTGGCCAAACTCGCGTATTTCGGTGATGGGCGGTGAACAGGCATCAAGCGTGCTTTCTACTTTAAAGCGCGATCAAATTGAACAAAAAGGTGAAAGCTGGTCAGCAGAACAGGAAGATCAATTTAAACAACCGATTCGTGATCAATACGAGCGCCAAGGTCATCCTTATTATGCTTCAGCGCGTCTTTGGGATGACGGTGTGATCGATCCTGCACAGACACGTCAGGTCTTGGGCTTAAGTCTGGCAGCGGCGCTGAATGCACCAATTTTACCAACCAAATTTGGCGTATTCCGCATGTAAGGGGTGAAAAAATGACTTATCAATTTTTACAGCTCGAACAGCAGAATCAGGTGACTACGGTCTGGATTAACCGTGCTGAACTCCACAATGCCTTTAATACACAGGTGATTGAAGAATTGCATGCCTGCTTTCAAGCTTTAAATAGCCGTGAAGATGTGCGTGTCGTGGTTTTGGCGGGTCGAGGCAAAAGCTTTTCAGCCGGTGCCGATCTGAACTGGATGAAACAGGCCGGACAAGCTTCGCAAGCGGAAAATGAAGCTGATGCGCTAAAACTGGCGAAAATGTTGCAAAGTTTGGCGACTTTAAAACAGCCGACTATTGCCCGTGTGCATGGGATTGCTTTTGGTGGTGGTATGGGACTGGCGTCTGCTTGTGATATCTGTATTGCCAGCTCTGATGCCAAGTTTGCTACCTCTGAAGTTCGTTTAGGTCTGGCACCATCGACCATTAGCCCCTATGTGATTCGTGCCATCGGTGCGCGTCAGGCTTCTCGCTATTTCTTAACCGCAGAACGCATTACTGCCGAGCAAGCACAAAAAATCGGTCTGGTGCATGAAGTCACGGCGATTGAAGAACTGGATAGCAAGATTGATGAAATTGTTCAAGCCTTGCTCTTGGGTGGCCCTGAAGCACAGGCATCATCCAAACAACTGATTCAACTGGTCGACCAGCAGGTGTTAACTGAAGAATTACTGCTGCAAACCGCACAACATATTGCCCATGTACGCCAAGGATCAGAGGCTAAAAATGGCTTGAGTGCTTTTTTAGATAAGCAAAGTCCTTCCTGGATTATCTCTACAGCAGAACAATAATAAGGATCATACAATGTTTGAAAAAATCTTAATTGCAAACCGTGGTGAAATCGCCTGCCGTGTGATTCGTAGCGCAAAAAAACTTGGAATCGCAACGGTGGCGGTCTATTCCGATGCCGATGCACAATCACAGCATGTCAAACTGGCCGATGAAGCGATTCATATCGGTGAATCTCCGGCTGCGCAAAGTTATTTACAGATTGATCGCATTATTCAGGCGGCTATAGACACCGGTGCTCAAGCGATTCATCCGGGCTATGGTTTCTTGTCAGAAAATGACCAGTTTGCCGAAGCGTGCCAAGCCAATAACATTACCTTTATTGGTCCACCAGTCGCAGCCATTTTGGCCATGGGCTTAAAAGCGACTTCAAAAGCGCTGATGGAAAAAGCCGGTGTTCCGCTTACGCCGGGCTATCATGGCAGCAATCAGGATGCCGAATTTTTAAAGCAACAGGCTGATGGCATCGGCTATCCGGTGCTGATTAAAGCCAGTGCCGGTGGCGGTGGTAAAGGCATGCGTCTGGTTGAACGCAGTGAAGATTTCCTGGGTTCATTGGCCTCTTGTAAAAGCGAAGCCAAATCCAGCTTTGGCAATGATGAAGTCTTGATTGAACGTTATGTGATTAATCCGCGTCATATTGAAGTACAAGTCTTCGGTGACTCACATGGCAACTATGTGCATTTATTTGAACGGGATTGTTCGGTACAGCGCCGTCATCAAAAAGTCCTTGAAGAAGCGCCCGCCCCACTGGTTTCACAAGACAAGCTCGATGCCATGCGCCAAGCTGCCATTGATGCCGCGCGTGCGGTCGATTATGTCGGTGCAGGCACGGTTGAATTTATTGTCGAGCAAGATGGTACCGCGTATTTCATGGAAATGAACACTCGTCTACAGGTTGAACATCCAGTCACTGAAATGATCACCGGCGTTGATCTAGTTGAATGGCAGTTGCGTGTTGCCTTTGGCGAGCCATTACCAAAACAGCAAGATCAGTTGAAAATTCATGGGCATGCCATTGAAGCCCGCGTGTATGCAGAAGAGCCTGAAAAAGGCTTTATTCCTGCAATTGGTCAAATTAGCTATTTGCACTACCCTGAACAAAATCAGCATGTTCGTGTCGACAGCGGTATTGTTCAAGGCGATGAAATCAGCACTTATTACGATCCGATGATTGCCAAACTGATTGTCTGGGGCGAAAACCGTGAAGCCGCTTTATTACAAATGCATCATGCCTTAGGACAGTTCCATGTCGATGGCTTGGGCAATAATATTGCTTTCCTGGACCGCATTATTCGTTGTAATTCTTTTAAAAATGCCAAGCTAGATACCAACCTGATCCAGCGTGAAGATGAATTCCTGTTTAAAAATATTCAATCACTGCAACCTGAATTAGTTGTGGCGACAGCATTGACCGAATTATTGCTGCGTTTCAGTAAAAATAAACCGGCAAGCAATCCAGTTTGGCAAAGTGAAACACTATGGCGCGTGAATATCAGCCCAAGCTATGCGATTAAATTGAAGCTCGATGAAGCCCTTGTTCAAGTCAATTTAAGCGCTGAACAAGAAGGTTTTGTTGCCGAATATCAAGGTGAAAAATTCCATATTTCCGGCCAGCTTTTAAATGCCCATACCGCACATTTCAATATTAATGGTAAACAGGCCAAAATTGCATTTAGCCAAAATGCGCAAGGTCTGACTATTTTCAAAAATGGTCAAAGCCACAAGTTTGGTTATCTGAATCAGAAATTCAGTTCTGAAGATACACAAAGCACTGAAGGCAACTTGAAAGCGCCAATGCCAGGTGTGATTACTCAAGTTCTGGTTGCCGCTAACGATCAGGTGAAAAAAGACGATGTACTGATGACGCTTGAAGCCATGAAGATGGAATATTCAATTCGTGCACCGCATGATGGCATTGTCGCAGCTTCCTATTTCCAGGCTGGTGATCAGGTCAAAGCCGGTGATGAACTGGTGGAATTTCAAGCCTTGACGGAGGAAGTTGCATGACTGGTTTCGTCAAAATTGTAGAGGTCGGACCGCGCGATGGTCTGCAAAATGAAAAAACGCCCCTCACCCTAGATGACCGTAAAAACCTGATTCTGGATTTAATGAAAACCGGTTTACAGGCAATTGAAGTCGGTTCCTGTGTTTCGGCCAAATGGGTGCCGCAAATGGCAGACAGTGATGTGCTATTTTCCCAATTGCCGCAAGATCCCAATATTCAGTTCAGCTTGCTGACCCCTAATTTAAAAGGTTTTGAGTCTGCACTGGCAGTTGGCTGTAAAGAGGTTGCGGTGTTTACCGCAGCTTCTGAAAGTTTTACCCGCAAAAACATCAACTGTTCCATTGATGAAAGCTTTGAAAAGTTTGCCGATGTCATGACAGCAGCCAAAGCCAATGATATTAAAGTTCGTGGTTATGTCTCTTGTATGGTGGATTGTCCTTATGAAGGCGCAATAGATCCGCAACAAGTCGCCAAAGTCAGCAAACGCTTACTGGATATGGGTTGCTATGAAGTGTCCTTGGGGGAAACCATTGGCACCGCGACTCCAGATCGGGTTAAAAAGGTCTGGGAAGTTTGTTTGGCAGAAATGGACAGCCAGGTTTTAGCCGGTCATTTCCATAATACTTACGGCATGGCAATTGCCAATATTTACCAGTCGCTTAATCAGGGTATTCGGATATTTGATTCTTCGATTGCCGGTTTAGGCGGTTGTCCATATGCCAAAGGTGCTTCGGGCAATGTGGCAACGGAAGACTTGTACTATTTATTGTCCAAGATGGGTTTTGAAACCGGCATCAACCTGGATGCTTTAATGCATGCCAGCCGAAACATCAGTCAGGTATTAAACCGTAATAATCCATCTAATTATGCCAATGCTTATTGGCAAACACAGTGTGCTTAAAACAAAACTGCATGATTTTCTCATGGCTAAAAAGTCATGCAGGAAATTTATAAAAAGTTGTAATTCAGTCATACAAAGGACTGACCATGGATAAAAAGAGGGATTAAATGCCAAATAAAGTTTATGAAAGTGCACAAGCAGCCTTACAGGATATCGTTAAAGACGGTCAAACCTTAGCAGTCGGTGGTTTCGGTTTATGTGGTATTCCGGAAGCATTAATTGCGGCACTGAAAGAAACCGGTGCCAAACAACTGACCTGCATTTCAAATAATGCCGGCGTCGATGGTTTTGGTTTGGGTCTCTTGTTAGAGACCAAACAGATTAAAAAAATGATTTCATCCTATGTGGGTGAAAACAAAGAATTCGAACGTCAGTATTTAAACGGCGAACTGGAAGTTGAACTGACGCCACAAGGCACATTGGCTGAAAAACTTCGTGCCGGTGGTGCCGGTATTCCGGCATTTTTTACCCAGACCGGTGTGGGAACGCTGATTGCCGACGGGAAAGAAGTCCGTGAATTTGATGGCAAGGAATATATTCTGGAAAATTCCTTAACTGCCGATATTGCCCTAGTCAAAGCCTATAAAGCCGATAAGTCCGGCAATTTGATTTTCCGTAAAACCGCACAAAACTTTAATCCGGTCTGTGCTATGGCTGGCAAAATCAGCATTGCTGAAGTCGAAGAAATTGTGGAAATTGGCGATTTGGATCCAGATGAAATTCATCTTCCCGGCATTTATATCAACCGGATTATTTTAAATCGCAATCCTGAAAAACGCATCGAACAAATGACATTAAAAGCGGAGGCGCTATAAATGGCTTGGACTCGTAATGAAATGGCACAGCGTGCCGCTTTAGAACTGGAAGATGGTTTCTATGTCAATTTAGGTATTGGCTTACCGACATTGGTGGCGAACTATATTCCTGAAAATATGGATGTCTGGCTACAGTCAGAAAACGGCCTGCTCGGGATTGGTGAATTTCCAACTCGGGAAACGGTAGATGCCGACCTGATCAATGCAGGCAAGCAAACCGTCACCGCCCGTAAAGGCGCAGCTTTTTTCTCAAGCGCTGACTCTTTTGCCATGATTCGTGGCGGTCATGTCAATATTGCCATTTTAGGCGCAATGGAGGTTTCCCAAACCGGCGATTTGGCCAACTGGATGATTCCGGGTAAAAAAGTCAAAGGCATGGGCGGTGCCATGGACCTGGTCGCAGGCGTACAAAAAGTGGTGGTATTGATGGAACACTGCGCCAAAGATGGCACGCCAAAAATTGTAGAGCAATGTGCCTTGCCACTGACCGGTAAAGGTGTAGTCCACCGGATTATCAGCGATTTGGGGGTACTCGATATTACCGCTGACGGGGTCAAACTGGTGGAACTGGCGAAAGACGTCAGCTTTGAAGAGATTCAAAAAGTTACTGGTGTCAAACTGCTTCAATAATGCTGTGTTGATGTGATCTTCTATTTTCCTGCTCCCCTTAAAGCTGACTAAAGTTTTAAGGGGAAATCGTTTCTGGCATAGATTTGTCTGCTTTAAAAAAAAGAGTTTCAAGTATAAAAAGGAAATTAAAAGTATGGATAACTCGCAAAATATCTTGCAAAGGTTCGCTCTAAAAGTCAGTGACTGGTCAGAAAAATGGTTCCCCGATTCCTATATCGTTGCACTTTTAGGTGTGGTCATTGTCGCGATTGCAGCCATCGGTATAGGTGCACCTGTGCAAGATGTAGCCATTTCATTCGGTAACGGGTTCTGGAGCCTGATTCCGTTCACCATGCAAATGTGTATGTTGATTGTGGTCGGTTATGTGGTTTCCGTATCCAAACCAGTAGAACTGCTGATTCAAAAAATGGCGCAGATTCCGACTTCCGGCCGAAATGCCATTGTGATGGTCGCCACCGTCAGTTTATGTATTTCTTTAATTAACTGGGCCATGAGTACAGTGTTAACCGCGCTTCTAGTGATTGCCCTGGCAAAGCGCAAAGAACTGAATATGGATTATCGCGCTGCCGCAGCAGCTGCCATTATTGGTATGGGCGCCACCTGGGCACTGGGTATCAGTTCATCCGCTGCGCAATTACAAGCCAATAAAGCCAGTTTACCTGAACCGATTTACAACTTAACTGGCGTAATTCCATTCACTGAAACCATCTTTTTGCCGCAGTCGATGATTATGACGGGTGTACTGATTATTGTCTCGATCGCGATTGCCTTCTGGTCGGCACCGAAAG
Organism: Acinetobacter sp. ANC 3781; assembly: GCF_004331285.1. Taxonomy (GTDB): domain Bacteria; phylum Pseudomonadota; class Gammaproteobacteria; order Pseudomonadales; family Moraxellaceae; genus Acinetobacter. Next base: position 17,999 of record NZ_SJOH01000023.1, on the reverse strand, counting down.
GCAATAGCATTAAAACTCTGGAGAACTTTCCTATTCAGTTTGAAGAGGAAAACAAAGAGGTTCAGACAAGCAAACGACCGGGTGACTGGCTGGAAAATTCTCCCATTTTAAGTATTCTAATCGTCGCATTGGGTCTGATCTGGATGTTCAACGAATTTACCAAAAGCAATCCCATTATTGCGATCTCCAGCCTGAACACCTATAACTTTATCTTCTTAATGCTCGGAATTGCCTTGCATGGTACACCCCGAAATTTCTTAAATGCCGTATCCAAAGCCGTACCTGCGGTATCGGGCGTACTGATTCAATTTCCACTTTATGGCAGTATTGCTTTCATTATGACCAGTGCAATGAATGCACAGGATCTATCTCTGTCGCACTATATTGCGGAATTTTTCATCTCGATTGCGTCTAAAGAAACCTTTGCCATTGTGATGGGTATCTATTCTGCAATTTTAGGTTTCTTCATTCCCTCTGGTGGCGGGAAATGGATTATTGAAGCGCCGTATGTGATGCAGGCAGCGCATGATTTAAAAGTTCACTTGGGCTGGTCGGTGCAAATTTATAATGCAGCTGAGGCACTTCCAAACCTGATCAATCCGTTCTTTATGTTACCGATGCTCGGTATCTTAAAACTCAAAGCCAAAGATGTGATTGGCTTTACCGTGACGCAGCTGATTTTCCATGTTCCTTTAGTGTTGTTCTTATTGTGGATCTTGGGTCGAACTTTAACTTATATGCCGCCTACTTTTTAACAAAAAGCTAAATATTAGATCTCTTTCATAAATCAAAAAATGTTCAATATTAGATTTTTTAAATCAGCACGGCCTCATTTGATTAATTTAATTTTTTTATCTTTTTGTAGGCATTTTGTATACTTTTGAAAGGTCAAAATGAGGACTTAAAATATATTTTGAGTCCGCAAGAAAAACCTTTTGTTTCCCATATACGACATTCTTGTCGTGATGGGAAACGTGTAGCATCCATGCCACGCTCATGACTCTAATATTTGCTAAAAATCTATTTTCAATTTTGGTTTTAAGAACAATTTTTAGTTTCTAAAATGATTTATGGAAGAAGTTTGTTTAAGGGCATGTTTACATGCCCTTAAATGTTTAACTCACTTTGATCAAGCAATAAAGTTTAGTAAACATCCCTTCGATAACGTCCTTCGACTCTCAGCTGCTCTAATTGTTCAGCACCTAGAAGACTAAGCAAGGTTTGCTCCACTTCTTGCGCCATACCTTTTAAACTGCCACAGACATAAATGGCGGCACCCGCTTCAATCCAGCTTAAAAGCTGTTCAGATTTTTGCTGCAAGATATGCTGAACATAGATTTTTTCAGCCTGATCACGGGAAAATGCGTAATCCACTTCGGGCAGAAAACCTTGCGCTTGCCACAGTTGAATCTGGTCTTTGTAAAGATGGTCGAACTGCTGTTGTCGTTCACCAAAAATTAGCCAGTTTTGCGGCTCATTCCATTGCTGTCTTTGTGCAAGATGAGCGACCAAACCTGCAATACCGGTACCATTGCCAATTAAAATGAAAGGCTTCTGGGTGGGTTTTAAATGAAAGGTGGCATGAGAACGAATTCTGGCCACAATGTTTTGTCCCAACACAGCATATTCAGTCAGCCAACCCGAGCCTAAACCTAGACCAGCCGCGGTGATTTCCTGTCTAACCACCAATTCAATTCTTCCTCCTTGTTCAGAAATACTGGCGATTGAATATTCTCGAATAGCCAAATCATCAAAGCGTTGAATCCACTCCTCAAAAGACTCATTCAACCCTCGGTCTGGAACTCGTCTTAAATTCTTAAATTGCAATGTAACTAATAAATCTCCATCAACTATTTGTTGCTGAGCTTGTGAAAATGCCTGTATATCTTCAAGTCGATTACCACATTGAACTTCTAGAATGTCTCCAGATGACCAAGTTGTGCTTTCAGCATACGACAGTTGGATTTGATAAATCGGCTTGCCTTGGCTACCTGTATTTAAGCACACCCGATTTTTTAAGATAAAGGTATGCCAGTTTTGCTCTGGCTGATCCGAAGTGAATTGTTGTTGAGTGAGCTGTTCTAAACGTTGTGTCCAGCAATTCAAGTCTGCTTGTTTTAAATGATCGACACAGACCATTTTAAATAAAGCTTTCGCCTGATGCTGCTGTAAATGTTGATCTAAGACTTGTCCAAAACGACAAAAATGCGTATAGCGTTTATCCCCCAAAGCTAAAATGGCATACGACTGATGGGAAAGGTTTAAAGATGAATCGCTAAAAATATTTTTTATCGTTAGCCGTGCCGTATCAGGCGCATCGCCTTCCCCATAGGTACTCACGAACCACAAGACTTTATGGGCTGCTCGCAATTGTTCAACAGTCAAATATTGAATATCAACGACGCTCATCGTTTGGCCGACGCGTTCTAACTGTTGCGCCGTCTGCCGGGCATAATATTCTGCCTGACCGGACTGACTTGCAAAAACAATCAGATCATCATTTTGGATCAATACCGGCCTTGGTTTTTGCTGATGATTGGTCAGGATCAGACAAGCGATCCATATTGCATAAAGCAACAGTAAAATGGCAAATGCAATTAAAACTATAGCAACAGAATATGTCATGAAATGATCTTTCCTATACCGCAGACCAGATCAGTAAAATAATCATCGCCAAGCTGACTGCTGTCAGCACAAGATGTGTGACCAAACGGGTTTTAATGCTTAAAAACAAAATATAGCCTGCTAATGACAACACAATATAAATAATCGCACTGATATCAATCAGCCAGCTCCACGCCAGTCCAGAATTTTTACCCCGGTGCAAATCATTCAGCAGCGATACTGTAGAAGCGGGCTTTTGAGTAATTTCGGTTTCACCGGTATCGGTCGTCACAAAAATATCAGTTGCTCCGGCTGGGCTTTCCAGGCGAATCATCACTTCATTATCCATCACTTCACTACTTTGGTAACGCCCTACCAGATTGTGCTGTTGACGGACAAAATTTAAAATCGTATCGCTAGGGTTCTCGGTTTGCTTAATCGACTTTAAAAGCGACTCAGGTAAAATTAGCTTAGTGGTTTCTTCTGTTGTAGTCGGTTTAAACCATTCAGGATGATTCAGCAACAAGCCCGTCACAGAAAAAAATAGCAAAGTGATAAATGCAAAAGCTGAAAGCCAGCCATGCACATAACGTGCATGGCGGTAAAAATCACGACGTTGATACACGTATTTAGCCTTAGTTCACTTTTTGGAAATTAAGTTTAACTGCGCCAATTTCTTTTTGTGCAGCTAAGGTCTGGTTTGAAGCTGTGGCTTTTACATCCAGATCAAAGGTTTGATAAGAATGCTCCCCATGCTCACGCGAGGTTTCAATATGAATCAGATATTTACCTGCTGCTACTGCTTTACCTGTTTCATCCTTACCATCCCAGGACAATTTATACTGTCCAGGTTGGCGTGAAGGTTTTGCTACTGCGTCCAGATTTGGCATTTGGCGTCCATAACGGCGATACCAGACATAATTCGAGTTAATCCATTTCTCATCTTTACCCCAAACCGCCAAGGTACGGACAATCTTTTTATTGGCATCTGTCACCCAAACAGACACATAAGGAGCACGGTAGTTTTCAACGGCAATTTTAGGAATGATCAGGTCAATAATGGCTTGATAACCTACTGGCCACTTTGCAGAGGACTGACTCGCTGCGACAGTTCGCATTTCTGCATGTTGAGGCGTTTGAACCAGGCTGTTCCAACCTGAACTTTGATAAACCTGACCATCCGTCAAAGTAACTTTAACTTCATATCCACTCAGGGCTTCAATCAGTTCCAAACCTTCTGCTGGTGTCATTGCAGCTAAGGCAGTCGCCAAGGCATCAGCATCTGCTGCACAGGTTCCGACTACAACGCATTGTTCTACTTGCTGTAGCGGCATGCCTGTTTTTGGATCCAGTAAATGGGTTTGTCCTGCAAGGCTGCGGTAACCTTTCCCACTAAAGGCAATAGCCTGATCGTTTAAGTTAAGTACTTGTTGAGGCACACTGTTATCCGTATGGTTAAAGGCATCTTGTACCCCAATTTTCCAGCCCTCTTTTTGTGGTGCATTACCCCAAACACGGATGTCACCGCCAATATCTACCAACAGACCTTGAATACCTGGAACAGCTTGACGCGCTGCAACCAATGCGCGGTCAATAATGTAGCCCTTGGCATAGGCATCAGGGGAAAATTTCACAGCTGAATCCATCGCAATGCTTTGTTGTTCCCTATCTAGTTTTACGCTGTCTGCTTTTAACTGATTTAAAACTTGGGTACGGGTGGCTTCATTTATACCCTGCGATTGTTCCCATAGCGTCACCAGTTGACCCAAGCGCGCATCGAAAGCCCCACAGGTTTTATCACGCCAGTTTTCACAGGCAGCAATCACTTCAAAAAGCTCAGCTGAAACATTGCCCTGTTTATTATTATTTAAAGCAGAGATTTCACTGTCATCACGCCACGTCGATAACACCTGATCTAACTGGCTAATTTCTTGTTGAATGGCATCTACAGCGCGTTTAGCCTCTTGTTTAGAAGCCCCTTGAACCACCACATCTAAGGATGTACCTAAAATATGGTCACGATGGAAATGATGGGTTTGGGTGGCGATTTGTTCTGATCGTTCGATTTTTTCACTCTGCTCAGCAGCATTTGCATGAAAAGGAGAAATCAGTGCCAGCGCCATAACCAAGGGCGAAAGACGAAATGCCTTATGAGTTGGGTAAAAATTTCTTACAGCAAATGACATACTGATTCTCCAGAATATTTTTAATGAATATTATTGATAATGATAGTAGTTATCAAGTAGATTACGTGCATTATATTAAATAAATATTTTCTGGAGTTCCTCACAATGAATAACTGGCTCAAAATTGCATTACTGACGTCGCTACCTATTATTTCTCATGCACATAGCATGAGTCCTTTTCTGCTTCCTGAAGTATTCGATACCAAAGCCGCACAAAGCATCAGTTTCCAAAGTGCAATTACAGTCGAGAAGTTTTTTGTTGCGGGAAATAACTTTAAAACCAGCTATGTCATTACCGAACCTGACGGTCAACAAAAAAAGATAAATGCGGCAGCAGCATTAAAACGCTTTAATATTGCAGAATTTGATTTACCAAAAGAAGGCACTTATCGCATTCGCACTCAAGATGCAGTGGGTAATCCCGGAAAATATGCCTTGGTGGATGGTCGCTGGTTACGTGTGCGTCCAGTGCGCGCCGGCATGCAAAATCCTGTACCGGCCAAACCTGCTGAAACAGTCACGACTCAAAAGGCACCTGCGCCGACTCAGCCACCGCGTATGATTGCAGCAGACCAAGTGCCGACAAATGCAAAAACCTTAGAAGTCACCAATCACCTGATTGCTGAAAGTTATGTCACCAAAGGCAAACCGTCTGCAATTCCAGCACCAAGCAAGAAAGGTTTTGAGTTCAAGTTACTGACTCATCCCAATGAGCTGTACGCAGGTGAATCACTCAAAGCTCAGGTATTGATGAATGGGAAAGCGGTGCCGAATCTTGAAATTGATATCTTTAAAGGTGCAGGTAGTTATGAGCCAAATGCAAAACGTGAACAGCCACATGTAAAAACCAATGCGAAAGGCGAAGTAGAAATTAAATTTGATCAGGCCGGTATTTATTTAATTACTGCGTCTTATCCAGAAGCCAATCCGGATGCCACTAAAAAACCGGCAACAGATAACTTTACTTATGGCTTAACGGTTGAAGTCACAGAATAATGTTTATCGTTAGATAAAATCTAAAAATTATTCATATCAAAAAGCCCCTATTTTTAAATAGAGGCTTTTTGAATTTGTCGTTATAGCAGATTAAAAGTTATAGATCGCTACAGCATTCAGGCGGTTGTCTTCACCCGTCTTGCTGCCATTTGGTGCAGCACCAAATGCTTCGCGTTCACCATAAACATATTCAAGACCAAAACTTAAAGGTTTGGTCGGGCTATAAAAAACATTTGCCCAAGCTTGCCAAAGTTCTTTATTGGCTGCAGTTTTATTGGTTAACGCATTGATATAATTTTGATCTTCATCAAAAATCATATAACCATAGCCCACAGTACCGCGTAGTTTTTCATTAAACTGTTGGGTCAAACCTACAGTAATCGAATCAAACTCGCTCTGCACAAGGCTACCATCCGCTTGTTTCACCACACCGCTATTGGTAAAGGAAACAAAACTGCTATCGCCTTTGACATGGTAATAATCGGCTTTTAAGGTTGTTCCTGGCACCACATCATACTTGGCGCCCAAACCCACACCCCAAGCCATTTCTTCATCTGAATTCACACGTTTTTCATGCCCCATAGCACGTGCGCTGACGTTCAAATTGTCGGCAAACTGGTGGTTTAAACGTGCAGTCAAAGCCGGTAAACGTTGCGTAATTGAAGCATCTTTTGGGTCTTCAAGTGCCATCACCAGATTGGTTTGTGGATTGAATTTGGTGGTATGACGCACCTGTGGCGTACGTTTTACAGCTCCCCCCACATATGCCAAGGCATCAATCGTTTCAGGCATATAATCTGGAACCGCAAAGTTTGACCAGGTTTGCCCCATCAACCAGTTACCGTAACTTAAATAAGCATGACGAATACGCAAATTATCAAAGTTTGATCCACCCAGGAAATCAACTTCAATTTTACCTTTTACATCTTGTTCATAGACTTGAGTTTTAAAATCCAAGCCTAAACGTGTTGCCGCTAAAGTCGATCTTAAACGGTCACTGTTTTCACTATTTCCCTCTAATGCAACAGCATTAATATGGTTATAGGGCAAATCTCTGCTTGTGCCTTCAACTTGATAGGACGCATCAGCGCGGACATTACCATACAGATTAAACTCGGCACCTTTGGCAGTTTTCAGTACAGGATTTGCTGTAGCCACAGGCGCTGGGCGTTGAACCGCTGCAATAGCAGTAGCAGTCTGCGCAGTCTGTACTTTTTGCTGTTCAACCATGTTGCGTAAAGCTTGAACTTCCTGTCTGAGCTGTTCAATTTCTTTTTGCTGTTGAGTTTGGGCTTGGGCCGCTACGCTGACTCCTCCCATACTTAGGGCAATCATGCTCAGCATAAGCGTGCGCTTCATTGCTGGTTGAACTTTTTTTGACTGAAATTCAGTTGCTTGGGTTAATAGTGTCGTGTTCATCCTAAACTCGCTTGTTATTGTCCGATTAAATTCTAGCAATAGATCGCCATCGCGACGATGGCGATCTATATCATTGATGACATTATGTTTATTAAGAATAATAGAGTTATTGAATCGCTTTTTTAGTCAAAGGCGTATCGCTAGTGCCAGACTGTGTAAGGGCTTTTGCATCAACAGAGACTTTTAAATTCACCAGATAGATAGCAATCGCTGCAATAATTCCTGGAATCGCGATGGCCAAGAAGTTCATTTGATGCGGTAATTCAAAGGTGAGTAAAGTACCAGTCAAGACTGGTCCAACAATGGCACCAATTCGTCCAATTCCTGATGCCCAGCCCATCCCTGTTGAGCGAACTGCAGTTGGATAAAACTGTGCAACGAAGGTATAAAGCAGAATTTGTGAGCCAATGGTCGCTGCACCTGCAATGGCAATCAGAACATACAGCACTGCTTGCGGGCTGTTAAAACCAAGCAGAATTAAAGCAATTGCACCCACGGTAAACATAGTGGTCAGTACCGGTTTTAAATGGAATTTGTCTGCTAGAACTCCGCCACCAATTGCACCGATCATGCCGCCGATATTTAAGGCAAACAGGAACATAAGACTTGCACCCAATGAGTAGCCAGCCTGAATCATCAATTTCGGTAACCAGCTGCCTAATGCATAAACCATGAGTAAGCACATAAAGAAGGCTGCCCAAAACATTAAGGTACTGAACATACGGCCTTGCTGAAATAACGCACGTAATGGAGCTTCATCGCCAACAGTTGGTTCATTCAGAATAAAAGTCGTTTGTGAGTCAATCTGCTGTTCCGGTGCAATTTTTTTCACAATTGCACGGGTTTTTTCTGTTTCACCCTTTTTAGTCAAAAACATCAGGGACTCTGGAAGATATTTCCAAATAAACGGCAAAGTAAATAACGGAATACTGGCGATATAGAACATGATTTTCCAGCCATAATCCGCCACTAGCCATGCACCCAACAAGGCAGACGCCATACCACCAATAGCATAACCACTAAACATAATGGCAACCAAGGTGCTGCGAATACGTTTAGGGGCATATTCCGTCATTAGTGCAACCACGTTTGGCATTACCCCACCAATTCCCAGGCCCGCCAAGAATCGTAGAATTCCAAATTCGGTCGGTGTCGTTGCGAATGCACCCAGAAATGTAAAGCCACTGAAAATGGCGATACAGATCATGATGGTCTTTTTACGCCCCAACTTGTCTGAGAGTGTTCCGAAACTCATGGCACCAAACATCATGCCGAATAATGCAGTACTGGCAAGCAAACCTGCCTGCACAGTGGTAAGTGCCCATTCTTGCATTAAAATAGGTAAAACGACGCCATAAATGACTAAATCATAACCGTCAAAAATAATAATCATTAAACACCAAATCAGGACTCCCCAATGAAAAGGAGTAAATTTGGCTTCATCCACTAAAGTGTTTATGTTCAGTTTATTGGTATTCACTTTGCGCTCCTGCATATGAATCTTTAGATTTGTAGTCACAATGCAGCAAAGTGATTTTATTGTCCAAAACCGATTACATATATATTCATACCTTAAAAGTAAGACAAGCGGTATTAAAAACCAAAACGATACTTTATAGATATCCAGAAATCCTATAAGGTTGGTTGGGATATTTTATTTTCTATTTCAAGCTTTGTTTTTCTGAAAAAAATGCCGGCTGATCAAATATAAAATACTGATCGGCAGGCATATTATTAAAAATAATCAAGTAATTTGTGGGATAAGAATACCAATAATTATAGGAAAATTAGTTCTAGTCTGTTAAATCACGGCACGGTCGTAACCAATCGCTTCTAGATCATAGACCTGATAAATACAGTCAAATAATGAACGGATATCCTCACTTTCATCCATACTGCGAATCGCCAGAAATATCGGGCTAATGGCAGCATCATCCAGTATCGGGATATAGTGCAAATGCGGTAACTGTATGGTTCTAGCGCTTTCCGGAACCACGCAAATCCCTTCACCTGCTGCAACCAGCCCTAAAGCCAGCTGAATTTCGCGAACCTCTTTTAAGCTTTTAGGATCAAGACTGTACTCCGAAAAAAGTGATCTCACTTGCGTGGAAAAATTAGGTTTTGGGTGACTGGGGTATAGAAACAGATTCTCATCCACTATATCGGTCAGAAAGACGCCTTTCTTCTGCATAGCCAGTGGATGGCTAGAATGTACCGCCACCATTAGGGGTTCTTCGCGCAAAAGGATTCGTCTCACCGCAGGATCAGAAATACGTAGTCGACCAAAGCCTACATCTATCCGTCCCTCTTTAAGTGCTTGAATTTGATTTTTGGTGCTCATTTCAATCAGTTCAATTTTCAAATGCGGTTGTTGCTGACGAAATAAATAGACGATTTTTGGTAGTAAACCATACAGCAGTGAACCGACGAAACCCATGGTGACTGTTTTTTCGACCATTCCCACCCGCTGGGTCATTGCCTTAATTTCTTCGGCATTAGACAAAAGTTTAACAGCATGCTGATAAAAGAATTGTCCTGCTTCAGTTGTCATTAAAGGTCGACTTCCACGCTCAAAAAGCTGAATGCCGAGCTCTGCTTCTAGGTTTTGTATCTGACGGCTTAAAGGAGGCTGGGCAATAAACAGTTTTTCAGCCGCTTTCGTAAAGCTTTGTTCCTCAACTACGGCAACAAAGTATCGTAAATGTCTTAATTCCATAATTACCCATACCTTTAAAGCATATTAAAATGCAAATTTGATCTTAGACAGCATATCTTTATTCTTTTAAGGTATACCACATGAGATAGACAAAGCAAGATGCTTGGGAAGCTTAAAGATGTACAAATCCATAGAAACGTTGCTTGTTGAAATTCCAACCATCCGTCCGCACAAGATGGCTGTGGCAACCATGCAAACCCAAACATTAGTGTTGGTGAAAGTCACGACTGAAGACGGTTTTACCGGTTGGGGCGAAGCGACCACGATTGGTGGATTGGGATATGGGGATGAAAGTCCGGAAAGCGTAAAAACCAATATTGAAACATATTTTGCCCCGTTACTGAAATCACTTTCAGGTCTGAATGTCGCTCAAACGATTAAAACGCTCAAACGTAATATTAACGGTAACCGTTTTGCCAAATGTGCCATTCAAACCGCACTACTGGATATTCAGGCACAACGCTTAGGTTTGCCGCTCAGTGAAATTTTAGGCGGCCGTCTACGCGATAGCGTTCCAGTACTTTGGGTGCTTGCTTCAGGTGATACAGAGAAAGACATTGCCGAAGCGAAAAAGATGATTGAGCTGAAACGTCATAACGTATTCAAACTCAAAATCGGTTCACGTCCTGTAGAAGACGATGTTGCCCATGTTTTAGCGATTAAGAAAGCTTTGGGTTCAGACATCTCGATTCGTGTCGATGTCAATCGTGCCTGGTCAGAACTTGAAGCGGTTAAAGGTATTCAGTTGTTACAAGATGGCGGTGTCGACCTGATTGAACAACCATGTGCGATTGAGAATCTGGATGCCATGAAGCGTTTAACCCGTCGTTTTGATATTGCCATTATGGCGGATGAATCATTATACGGTCCGCAGAGTGCTTATCAGATTGCGCGTAACAACGGTGCCTCAGTATTTGCAGTAAAAATTGCCCAGTCAGGTGGCCTGATTGAAGGTTGTGAAGTTGGGAAAATTGCCAAACTTGCAGGCATTGACCTGTACGGTGGTACCATGCTTGAAGGACCAGTCGGTACGATTGCTTCAGCACATGTATTTTCAACTTTTGAAAGTCTTGCATACGGCACAGAATTATTCGGTCCACTGCTACTGACTGAAGAAATTTTAAAAACACCGCTTCAATATCAAAACTATGAGTTGGTTTTACCGACTGCAGCTGGTTTAGGTATCGAACTGGATTTAGACAAAATTGACAACTTACGTCGTCAGTAACTGAAGGAATTAGACATGCTTTTCCACGTACGTATGGATGTAAATATTCCACTAGATATGCCAAGCGATCAAGCCAACGAAATTAAAGCAGTTGAAAAAGCTTATTCGCATGATTTACAGCGTCAAGGTAAATGGCGTCATATCTGGCGCATTACCGGTCAGTACTCAAACATCAGTATTTTTGATGTTGAGAGCAATGAAGAACTACACAATATTTTACAAGGTCTTCCGCTATATCCGTATATGAATATTGAAGTGATGCCATTAAATCGCCATCCTTCTTCTATTCATGAAGACGATCGCTAATTTTAATAATATGCAACATGGTGAATTCATTTACCGGCTGCAAAAAAAGCACCCTTAAAGGGTAATGACAAGGATTGTGGCCAGCCAGCTTTAGCCAGCCAATATAAACGCTAAACAGCCTGCCACTCAAAAATGTATACATACTTCAGGAGCAATAGTATGAATCGCCAACAAATTGATGCACTTGTAAAAGAAATGAATGTCGACACAGCGACAGGCCCTGTTGATGAACGTGTACAACAGGTTGTTGTGCGTTTATTGGGTGATCTTTTCCAAGCGATCGAAGACCTTGATATCTCACAAACTGAATTGTGGAAAGGTCTGGAATATTTGACTGATGCAGGTCAGGCCAATGAATTGGGTCTTTTGGCTGCAGGTTTAGGTCTAGAACACTATTTAGATTTACGTGCAGATGAAGCAGATGCTAAAGCAGGTATTACTGGTGGTACACCACGTACTATTGAAGGTCCGTTATATGTAGCTGGCGCACCGGAATCGGTAAGCTTTGCTCGCATGGATGATGGTTCTGAGTCAGATAAAGTCGATACCTTGATCATTGAAGGTACAGTAACAGATACCCAAGGCAATATCATTGAAGGTGCTAAAGTTGAAATTTGGCATGCCAACAGCCTAGGCAACTACTCGTTCTTTGATAAATCACAATCTGATTTTAACTTGCGTCGCAGCATTATTACAGGTGCCGATGGTCAATACACAGCATTAACCACTATGCCAGTGGGTTATGGCTGCCCTCCTGAAGGCACGACTCAATTTGTTCTAGACAAACTTGGTCGTCACGGTAATCGCCCTTCTCATGTGCATTACTTTGTATCTGCACCAGGTTACCGCAAATTAACCACGCAATTTAACATCGAAGGCGACAAGTACCTTTGGGATGACTTTGCATTTGCAACCCGTGATGGTTTAGTCGCGACTGCTGTTGATGTAACCGACGAAGCTGAAATTGCGAAGCGTGGCCTGAATAAAGCATTCAAACACATTCAGTTCAATGTTGAACTTGTGAAAGATGCTCAAACTGCGCCATCAACTGAAGTTGAACGTCGTCGCGCAAGCGCTTAATGATCTTATGATAAGGAACCGAGATGTCAATTTAATGACATTTCGGGGACTTGCCTAAATTTGGAAAGTCGGAGAACGGACATGCCTCGTATCCCTGTAATTAACACCAGCCATCTCGACCGCATTGATGAATTACTTGTTGAAAACTATGAAACAGGTGAATTTAAGCTTCATCGTTCAGTATTCACAGATCAGGCCTTATTCGATTTAGAGATGAAATATATCTTTGAAGGCAATTGGGTTTACTTGGCACATGAGAGCCAAATTCCGAATAATAATGATTTTTACACGACTTATATGGGTCGCCAACCGATCATCATTGCGCGCAACCGTCAAGGTGAACTCAATGCAATGATCAATGCCTGTTCACACCGTGGCGCACAACTTTGTCGTCATAAGAAAGGCAATAAAGCAACTTATACTTGCCCTTTCCACGGTTGGACATTTAACAACTCGGGCAAATTGTTAAAAGTTAAAGACCCTTCTGATGCAGGCTATTCAGATTGCTTTAACAAAGACGGTTCTCACGATCTTAAGAAAGTGGCCCGTTTTGAAAGCTATAAAGGCTTCCTGTTTGGCAGCTTAAACCCGGATGTTCCACCGTTAGAAGAATATCTTGGTGAAGCAACCAAAATTATGGACATGATTGTTGATCAGTCTGATCAAGGTCTTGAAGTTTTACGTGGTGCGTCTACTTACACTTATGAAGGTAACTGGAAGTTAACTGCTGAAAACGGTGCCGATGGTTACCATGTTTCTGCCGTTCACTGGAACTATGCAGCCACAACTCAACAGCGTAAAGAAAAAGAAGCTGGTGATAATGTCCGCGCAATGAGTGCAGGATCTTGGGGCAAACAAGGTGGTGGTTCTTACGGCTTTGACAATGGTCACATGCTGCTTTGGACTCAATGGGGCAATCCTGAAGACCGTCCAAACTTCCCGAAAGCCGCGGAATATACCGAGAAATTCGGTGCTGCAATGGCGAAATGGATGATCGAGCGCTCTCGTAACCTGTGTATTTATCCAAATGTCTATTTTATGGATCAGTTCGGTTCACAAATTCGTGTACTTCGTCCTTTATCTCCCTCTAAGACTGAAGTCACCATTTACTGTATCGCACCTGTGGGTGAAGACAAAGAAGCACGTACACGCCGTATTCGCCAGTATGAAGACTTCTTTAATGCTTCAGGCATGGCAACTCCAGATGACCTGGAAGAATTCCGTGCATGTCAAGCTGGTTATGCCGGTATTGCGCTTGAATGGAATGATATGAGCCGTGGTTCCAAGCATTGGATTCAAGGTCCGGATGATGCAGCCAATGAAATTGGTTTAAAACCAAAACTTTCAGGCATCAAAACTGAAGACGAAGGTCTATATCTGGCTCAGCATGAACACTGGTTACAGCTGATGAAAGAAGCGATTACTTCTGAAAAAGAACTTGCTGCAACTGAAGGAGAAAACGCATGAGCGCGATTACTTTAGAAAACATTGCTCAATTCCTCTACAAAGAAGCGCGCTTTCTGGATGATGAACAATGGGATGACTGGTTACAGTGTTATGCTCCATCAGCAGAATTCTGGATGCCAGCTTGGGATGATGATGACAAACTGACGACAGACCCAGAGTCTGAAATCTCTTTGATTTATTACCCTGACCGTCAAGGTTTAGAAGATCGTGTATTCCGTATCAAGACTGAACGCTCTTCTGCGACCATGCCCGATACCCGCACCAGTCACAACATTTGCAATATTGAAATTGTTGAACAAAACGGTGATCAAGTAACGGTTCGTTTTAACTGGAATACTTTGAGTTTCCGTTATAAAACTAATTACAGCTACTTTGGCACGTCACGTTATGTGATTGACTGTTCAAGCGATCAGTTCAAAATTCTAAACAAATACGTGGTGCTGAAAAACGATTACATTAATCAGGTAATCGACGTTTATCACCTCTAAAACTGTTATACCGCCAGATAAAACCTTTCAGTCAGATGGAAAATTGGCTGAAAGGTCCAGTTACAAAGATTTATATAGGATATTCAGCCATGTCAAGTCACAATATTGCACTTCAATTTGAAGATGGCGTTACACGTTTTATTTCTGTTTCAAACGGTGAAACCCTGTCGGATGCGGCTTACCGTCAAAAGATCAATATTCCTTTGGACTGTCGAGATGGTGCTTGTGGTACGTGTCGTGCATTTTGTGAATCAGGTTCGTATGACATGCCTGAAGAAACTTATATTGAAGACGCATTAACCCCTGAAGAAGCAGCTGAAGGCTACATTTTGGCCTGTCAGTGTAAACCGACTTCGGACGCGGTATTCCAGATTCAAGCGTCATCAGAAGTATGTAAAACTGAAATTCACGCCTTCCAAGGTACGCTTGAGCGTGTTGAAAAATTGTCCGATTCAACCATCACTTTTGATATCCAGTTGGACGAAGGTCAACCTGACATTCACTTCCTCGCAGGTCAATATGTCAATGTGGGTATTCCGGGTACCACAGAAACCCGTTCGTATTCTTTCAGCTCTAAACCGGGTAACCGTTTAACCAGTTTCGTGGTACGTAACGTGCCAAACGGTCAAATGAGCGAATTCTTAAGTAGCAATGCCAAAACAGGCGACAAAATGACTTTTGCCGGTCCTTTTGGTAGCTTTTACCTGCGTCCTGTGACCCGCCCGGTGTTAATGTTGGCAGGTGGTACAGGTATTGCACCATTTATGTCAATGCTGCAAGTTTTAGAAGAAAAAGGTTCAGAACATCCGGTACGTTTAGTGTTTGGTGTGACTAATGACTTTGACTTGGTAGCGATTGAAAAACTGAATGAACTTCAAGAAAAATTCCCTTGGTTTGAATATCGTACTGTCATCGCCAACCCAGAATCTGCGCATGAACGTAAAGGTTATGTGACCGGTCATATTGAAAATGAATGGTTAAATGCAGGTGATGTTGATATCTATCTGTGTGGTCCTGTATTGATGGTAGAAGCTGTACGTGGCTGGTTAGATGCTGAAGGCGTTAAACCTGCAAGCTTCCTGTTTGAAAAATTCTCTGCAAACTAATTCGGGAATCAATCAAATGTCTAATCGTCAAAGATTTGAAAACAAAGTCGTGATTGTCACCGGTGCCGCACAAGGCATTGGTCGCGGTGTGGCTTTACAAGTGGCAAGCGAAGGTGCACAGGTGGTCATGGCCGACCTTTCTCCTTACGTGCAAGAAGTGTTAGCGGAAATTGAAAAGCTGGGTGGCAATGCTGTCACCATCAATGCCGACCTGGAAACTTTTGCAGGCGCACAGTCCGTTGTTGAAAAAGCAATAGCGACTTATGGTCGTGTTGATGTCCTAATCAACAACGTAGGTGGCGCAATCTGGATGAAACCTTTCCAGGAATTTTCTGAACAGGAAATTCTCAAGGAAGTAAATCGTTCATTGTTCCCAACGCTATGGTGCTGCCGCGCAGTTTTACCTGAAATGATTAAAAATCAGAAAGGGACGATTGTAAACGTATCATCTATTGCCACTCGTGGGATTAACCGCGTGCCTTACTCTGCTTCTAAAGGTGGTGTAAATGGTTTAACCGCTGCCCTCGCCTTTGAACATGCCAAAGATGGTATTCGTGTCAATGCAGTGGCTACAGGTGGAACTGAAGCGCCCCCTCGTAAAGTACCGCGCAATGCCAATCCATTAACCGAATCTGAACAAGCCTGGATGCAGGAAGTGGTTGACCAAACCATTGATCGTACTTTCCTGGGCCGCTACGGCACCATTCAAGAGCAAGTCAATGCCATCGTATTTTTGGCTTCAGATGAATCTTCATATATGACAGGAACTGTGGTCCCTGTAGGTGGTGGCGATCAGGGTTAAACCTGATCTCATCAAAATTCAACAGGATCATTGAAATCTACGCATGGAGGCAATAGCCCAATGGCATCCCTGTTTAAAACTTTAAAAGATGATTGGTCACTTTCAGCAACAGTCGCAGGATTTTTGGCTGTGCTGATTTCCTATTCAGGTCCACTCATCATCTTCTTTCAGGCTGCACAAAAAGCCAATGTTTCCTCCGAGATGATGATCTCGTGGATCTGGGGCATTTCCATCGGTGCTGCAGTTGCCGGTATTTTTTTATCGATTAAATACAAAGTACCCGTAATTACCGCGTGGTCTGCGCCCGGTACCGCCTTGTTGGTAACCCTCTTTCCCGGTTTAAGTTTGAATGAAGCGATAGCAGCCTACATTACGGCTGCTTTAGTGATTTTATTTATTGGCTTAAGTGGCTACTTCGACAAATTACTACACTGGATTCCGCAATCTATTGCTGCCGCGATGATGGCGGGAATCTTGTTTCAGTTTGGCTTGGGACTCTTTACAGCCACAGACAGTATGCCCTGGATTGTATTTAGCATGCTGCTGGTGTTTTTAGTGTCTAAACGGATTTCACCGCGTTATAGCATGCTTTGGGTCTTGATCACAGGTGTGATCTTAAGTCTGGTACTGGGCAAAATGAATCCGGTTGAAATGAGCTTTAGCTTGGCCATTCCACAATTTATTGCGCCCGAATGGACCCTGAACGGCATGCTGAATTTTGCTATTCCCCTAATTCTGGTCAGCCTATCCGGGCAGTTTTTACCGGGCATGGCCATCATGAAGCTTAGCGGTTATGACACTCCGGCTAAGCCGATTATCACGGCAACCAGCATTGCGTCCTTAGCAGTGGCCTGCATTGGAGGAATCACCATTGTATTGGCTTCCATTACCGCAGCCTTGTGTATGGGTAAAGATGCGCATGAACTGAAAGAAAAACGTTATATCGCCGGAATTGCCAACGGTATTTTTTACATTCTAGGGGGTTTATTTGCCGGCAGTATTGTCATGTTGTTCAGCTTGCTGCCTAAAGAACTGGTCGCCGCATTGGCCGGCTTGGCTTTATTAGGTGCAATTGGCATCAATATTACAACGGCAATGAAAGATGAACATCAGCGAGATGCCGCACTGATTACATTTTTAGCCACGGCCTCTGGCATGCACTTCTTAGGTCTCAGTTCCGTATTTTGGGGAATTTGTATTGGCTTAATTGCCCATCTCATGCTGAGTAAAAAAGCAGACACCCCGCCTCCTCATTCAATGTCTAATCAAGAAACGCCATTATTGCGTCAGGAAAAACTATGATTGATAAAAGTACAGCGTCTCTCACCGAAGCGCTCTCCCAGATTAAAGATGGTGTCACCATCATGATTGGTGGTTTTGGTACAGCGGGACAACCGGCTGAACTGATTGACGGTTTAATCGAACTGGGTGTAAAAGACCTGGTCATTGTGAACAACAATGCCGGCAATGGCGATTACGGTTTGGCCAAGCTGCTTAAAACCGGTGCAGTGCGCAAGATTATCTGTTCTTTCCCGCGCCAGTCTGACTCTTATGTATTCGATGAAATCTATCGTGCCGGAAAAATTGAACTGGAACTGGTA
>NZ_SJOH01000022.1 GCF_004331285.1 Acinetobacter sp. ANC 3781 | reverse complement strand
AAAAATCTAATCCTTAAAAATAGATGATAAATCATATATTTTTAAGGTAAAAGAGTAGACATTTTATATAGACCAGCCCGATATAATTACTTTTAACTGAGCTTTTCTTACTGAGCCTTAATCTTGCTGTCCAAATTTTCAGTTAGGCTCATCAATCCAATACCATAACCTTGGGAAATCATGCCTAAAATATTGAAGGCTTCAAAACCCGATATAATTACGTTTACTGACCACGTAAATTATCCTGATGTAGCAACAGATTCTTGATAAGTTTAGATTCAAATTATGACAGATATCAGTCATCTGGTTTTATTGCCAAAACTCGTCGGTTATCTACGTTAAAATGCACCCTATATTCGTCTCAGCATCGTGCCAATTGAGATCAGTACACCTGCATTAATGGCAGAAGGGGGAAATCATCTTAATATTGGTTTTCTGCTTCAATTAGAAGCAGGTTTTTATCAGCCAACCCTTTTTCGACAGGAATATACCGTGATTGCCAGTCCCCCATCCACGGCTATTAGGGACTACTCTTATACACCGATGCAATTGCAACGATTCCAGTTTATTTGAGTAAATTCCTGGAAGCTCGAGGTGAGATTAAAGTTTTGGCTTCTCCCTATTCTTTTCCCGGATATAGCGTGAAGCAACATTGGCATGCTCGCTGCCCTAATAATCCAAATAATCAATGGCTCCGGAAAATCTGTTTGGAATTATTTTCAGAATTTTGCGAAAAATAGCTCAGTTTAATAAGGGGTGCTGAAAAAATGCTGGCGCTATAAATTTTTTAAAATCTAATCCCAAAAGATGCAATATAAACACCTGATCTTAAATTAGGCCTCATCCAGATATTCTGATCTTGGAAATATCTCCTGTTCCCAAGACCAGAAAATAATGCTTTATTTCACTGTTCGTTTATTTAACTGATTAAATTCTATTTATGGATATTAAGGACGGGATAAATCTGTTTCTGTTGGATTTTTTACCATTACTTGAGATGCTTGAAGATTCAATTTGTCACTCTTCATAAAAAATGTACAAAAGATCGCAAAGATCGCCATACCCATAATGTAATTGATAATCAAATGAGGACTGCCCTCACCTACACTTAAAAGCTTAGTTGCAATTAGGGGAGCTAACCCTCCACCAATGACTCCAGCAAATTGCACAGAAATTGAAATGCCGCTATATCGAATTTCGGTCGGGAATTGTCGGGCGAATAACTGGGATTGTGGTGCATACATCAGCGGGAAAACCACACCAATGCCTAATACGATTGCAGTCCAGACCAATAGTGGATCTTTGGTATCCAACATACTGAAAAATGGATAGCAATAAAGTGAAAGTATCACCAGACCAAACATAAACATGTTTCTTTGACCCACCTTATCGGACAGGTGCCCAAATAAAGGCGTCATAATCATGATCAAGCCACCACCGCAAATAGTTGCAAATAAAATGTCCTGACGGGGAATCCCCAGTTTTGTAGTGGTATAGGCGAGTGCAAAGGTGGAAGCAATATAGAACCATGCATTCTCAGCAGCACGTGCAAAAATAATGGTTAAAAGCTCTCGAGGATGATTTTTGAAAACTTGCAAAGCCGGAACTTTAATTTCTTGTGCCTGGTCTTTAACTTTTTCAAAATCTGGGGATTCAGGTACTTTGACCCGTATATACCAGCCCACCCCTAAAAGTACAATGCTTGCAAGGAATGGAATTCGCCACCCCCAACTAAATAGGCTGGCTTCTGGCAACATAGACACTAGCCCCAGAGCGATCGATGCCAGCATCAGCCCGCCACCCGCACTTGCCTGAGGTAAACTGCCCCAAAATCCTTTGCCTCCTTCGGGTGCATGTTCAACTGCCATTAAAACAGCACCACCCCATTCTCCTCCCATGGCCATACCTTGTATAAAGCGCAGTATGACCAGACAGACCGTAGCCCAATAGCCAATACTTTCATAAGTCGGCAATAAACCAATGAGAACGGTGGGGATACCCATCATAATTAGAGTCGTCAATAACATGGCTTTACGGCCAATTTTGTCTCCAAAATGACCAAACACAATTCCGCCCAAAGGCCGGCCAATAAATCCCACTGCATAAGTCGCAAATGCAGCCATTACACCCATCAAGGGATCGAGGTTAGGAAAGAAGAGTTTATTGAAAATTAGTGCGGCAGCTGCACCATAAATAAAAAAATCGTACCATTCAATGGTGGTGCCCACCATACTGGATATACCAGCCAAACGGTGGGAAGACTTTTTGGCTTGAGACTGTGATTGTTGTACGGGTTGCATATATCCCTCTTGTATTTTTGAGCAGTGTCATCCGTGACCCACTTCGTTATTTAAAATAAATTCCGATTATTTATAACAAAGCGAATCTATCCGTTGCTTAGTCCAGACCGGCCAGAGCTTTTCCAGCGTTTTTTCAAATTCTGCATTCTCGGTTCGCCACTGTGGGTTCTTGTCTTTATCAATAATCAGCGCACGAACCCCCTCAATAAAATCGCCCTGCTCTAACCAGACGTCCTGTAAGTCGCGTTCAAGCTGCATGCATTTTTCCAGCGATAGGTTTTGCCCCACCTGCTGTAACTTCAAACTGGTTTGTTTCGCCATGACCGGACGTTGTTGCAAGGTGGCCAAGGTTGTGTCTGCCCAAGCTTGATTGGCAACCTCCTTTTCATGCGCCAGACTGTGTTCAATTTCATCCAGATTTTGATAAGCAAAATGCTGGTTAATCAAGTCTGCACGTTTTTGTAATTCGCTTTCTGCCGGATCGGTGATAAAAGTGCTGATAATATTTCTGATTTCAATATTGGTTAAAATAGGTGCATCAGCTAAGCTAGCCTGTAATTCAGCAAAACGTTCACTTGGGACATGATAATCGACCAGATCCAAATGAAGCGCATCACTGCTGCTGATCTGCTCACCGGTCAATGCCATATAGACACCGACTTCATCCAGTCGGGACAAAAAATAGGTCGCTCCAACATCCGGGAAAAATCCAATCGCAGTTTCGGGCATGGCAAAACGTGATTTTTCACTGGCAACCTTGATATGACAGGCCTGAGCCAATCCAAAGCCTCCACCCAGTACATAGCCATCCATCATCACGATCACGGCCTTTGGAAAATTACGCAAGGTGCTCAGCATCTTATATTCAGTGGCAAAAAAATCCTGATATTGGGTATTGCCGGCCTGATAGCTGTCATACAGATAGCGGATATCTCCTCCAGCACAGAACGCCTTGGGACTGTTGGAATTAATCAAGATGGCTTGCACTTCTGGCTCATGGCGCCACTGATCGAGTTGCGCCTGAATGCCTTGGATCATCGGCAGGGTTAAGGCATTTAAATGGCTGGTGCGGTCCAGGCTGATGATGCCCAGACCTCCTGTGATCCGAATCGCTAAATTATTTTCATCACTCATTCTTTTTGTTCCTATCATGAATTTCTTATTAATGGGTAAATTTGGCTGGGCGTTTTTCCACAAAGGCCAGCATGCCTTCCTTTTGATCGGAACCTGCAAAAATGGAATGGAACACCCGGCGTTCAAAGCGCAGGCCTTCAGCCAGGCTCACTTCAAAGGCCCGATTAATTGATTCTTTAATCATCATCACGGCAGTAAGCGACTTTTCAGCAATTTTTTCGGCAGCTTGCAGGGTTTGCTCCAGTAATTCTTCCTTAGCAAATACCCGAGCCACCAAACCATTTTGTTCCGCTTCCTGCGCCCCCATCTGCCGTGCAGTCAGGCACATTTCCATGGCTTTGGCCTTACCAATCGCCAAGGTTAAACGCTGGGTACCACCAATGCCGGGTAACACGCCTAAGGTCACTTCAGGTAGACCAAATTTTGCATTATCAGCGCAGTAAATAAAGTCGCACATCAATGCCAGCTCACAACCACCACCCAAGGCATAGCCACTCACTGCGGCAATTAAAGGTTTACGGCGCTGAGCAATTCGATCGGCCAGACTGAAAAAATCATCCAGATAGATTTGTGGAAAATTCAGATCGGCCATTTCTTTAATATCGGCACCGGCAGCAAAAGCTTTTTCCGAACCGGTAATCACAATACAGCCAATTGCCGGATCTTTTTCCAGCTGATCCAGTGCCTGATTCATTTCAACAATCAGCTGGTTATTCAGTGCATTTAATGCTTGCGGACGGTTTAAAGTAATCACCCCGACGCCGTTACGTTGTTCTAATAAAATCATTTGCCACTGCATGAAATAAGTCCTTTTAAAATTAGAGGCTGCGTGCAATCACCAGGCGCTGAATATCACTGGTGCCTTCATAAATCTGACAAATACGCGCATCGCGATAAATCCGTTCAATCGGGAAATCTTTGAGATAACCGTAGCCGCCAAAAATCTGCAGTGCTTTGGAACAGACGCGTTCCGCCATTTCCGAAGCAAAGAGCTTGGCCATAGAGGCTTCGGTTAAACAGGCTTCACCGGCTTCTTTTTTGCGTGCTGCAAAATGCACCAGTTGTCGTGCCGCTTCAATTTCAGTCGCCATACTGGCCAGCCTGAAGGAAATTGCCTGCTGTTCAAAAATCGGTTTACCAAAAGCCACACGATCATGCGCATATTTGGTGGCTTCTTCTAAAGCAGCCCGTGCCAGCCCCACCGCTTGTGCGGCAATGCCGATCCGCCCACCTTCCAGATTGGCTAGGGCAATTTTTAAACCTTCGCCTTCTGCACCAAGTCTTAAACTTTCATGAATGCGGACATCGGTTAAGGCAATCTGACAGGTATCCGAAGCATGCAGGCCCAGTTTTTCTTCCACCCGGATCACTTCATAACCGAGCGTATCGCGCGGCACTAAAAATGCACTCATACCTTTTTTGCCCGCGCCTGGATCAGTCACGGCAAACACAATAATCATCCCGGCATTATGTCCAGAGGTAATGAACTGTTTGGCGCCATTCAGAATGTAGTGATCGCCGTCCTTGACCGCCCGAGTTTTAATCGCGGCAGCATCCGATCCGGTATGCGGTTCGGTTAAAGCAAAGGCACCAATCATTTCACCTTGCGCTAAAGGCTTTAAAAATTGCTGCTTTTGTTGTTCAGTGCCGAACTTGAAAATCGGCACACAACCCACCGAGTTATGTACGCTCATAATCGCGGATGTTGCACCATCGGCCGCGGCGACTTCTTCTAAGGCCAGAACATAAGCCAGCGTGCCTGTGCCCGAGCCGCCCCATTCCTCGGGAATCAGCATGCCGAGAAAACCCAGCTCTCCCATTTGGGCCAAGGCCTGTTTAGGAAAGATACCTTTTTGATCCCACTCGCCGGCAAAGGGTTTAATCTGTTCCTGGGCGAAGCTTTTGGCCATATCCTGAATTAGTTTTTGCTCTTCCGTTAATTGCATCGATGCTTCCTTCAATCTCTTTATTTAATCTTCTTATTCAATCTGTTGAATTTATTGAGTTATGCAGTTTTGGATTGCTGCTTGTTGATTTCCTGATTCCGGAGTAAAAAACGTTGAATTTTACCGCTTGGGGTTTTCGGCAATTCGGTCACGAATTCAATCAGGCGCGGATAGGCATGTGCAGACAAACGCTTTTTCACAAATTGACCCAGCTCTTCTTCCAGATGGGTCGAAGCTGCAAAATTATTCGCCAGAATCACAAAGGCTTTAATCACTTCAGTACGCTCGGGGTCAGGTACACCAATCACCGCAGCTTCAATCACGGCATCATGTTCCAGCAAGGCACTTTCTACATCAAATGGGCCGACCCGATAGCCTGACGTTGTAATGACATCGTCACTGCGTCCGACAAAACTCATACTGCCATCAGTATGAATTTCCGCGGTATCACCGGTTAAATAGTAGTGGCCGACAAAGGGAGATTTACGGCTTTCTTCATAGCCAGAGAACCACATCATCGGTGACTGACTGATATCGACCGCCAGGATGCCCGGGACGTCAGCCGCTAATTCATGCCCCTGTTCATCGACAACGGCAATCCGGTAACCCGGGCTGGCAAAGCCTGCCGAACCTGAACGGACCGGATGTTCCAGAGCATGATGATTGCACACCACCATCCCGACTTCAGTTTGGCCATAGTGGTCATAAATAGGTGCATCAAGGACGTCTTTAAACCAGCGGATCACTTCCGGATTTAATGGTTCTCCGGCACTACTAACCACGCGTAATTTACCGCGCAGTTTTGCCATTTGAGCAGGGTCAGCTGCCATCATCATGCGGTAAGCGGTCGGTGCACCAGCCAGATTGGTAATGCCATATTCCTTAACAATTTCGCAGACACTTTCCGCATTAAAACCACCTTCATAAAATAAGGTCGAGTGTCCAAGCATTAAGGGGCCAGTAATCGCGTAATACAAACCGTAGGCCCAGCCGGGATCGGCAATATTCCAGAAAGCATCTTCAGGAGTCAGACCAATGGCATTTTGCATATAGCTTGCAAAAGCAATCAGCGCTTTTAACGGGACTTTAAGTGGTTTCGCTGGTCCAGTGGTGCCCGAGGTAAACATCAATAAAAATGGATCATCAACATTCAGGATCTCCAGCTCACAAGCTTCAGCCTGACGGTTTAATACCGTCCAGAAGCTGAGGTCGTGCGGATAGTGTTCTGCCTGGGTTTCGGCATGTACCGTCACAATCGTCGGGCAGTTGCTAATCTCGGATAATTTGTCCCGATTCGCCAGATCAGTCACCACCAGCTTGCTTTGCGCCAGCTGAATGCGATGCTCGATGGCTTTGGGACCAAAGGCCGTAAATAAAGGTTGATAGACTGCACCAATGCGCCAAGTTGCCAAAATGGTAATGATCAGCTCTGGGGTACGCGGTAATAATCCGGAAACACGATCACCTTTACCAATGCCTTGAGACTTAAGAAAATTGGCAAACTGGCTAGAATATTTTTTGAGCTCGGCAAAGCTATATTGTTCTTTACGGCCATCTTTACCATGCCAGTACAAGGCAATGGCATCGGAATTGGCATGACGGTCACAACATTCATAACAGGCATTCACTGCCTGTATGGAACCGGAGAGATACTGGCTTGCAATCGTATTTAAATCAAAGTCTTGAACCGTTGTTTGATAATCTAACATGTTAAACCTCAGCCTGAATTTATCGTTATTACTGACAAGGTGTAATTATTGAAGCGAATCCTTGCTCCATCTGAATATTTTAGGTTTTAAGCAGGTGGTGTGGTGTATTGATGCATGATGCTGGAGAAGTCCAGATG
Organism: Acinetobacter sp. ANC 3781; assembly: GCF_004331285.1. GTDB lineage: Bacteria > Pseudomonadota > Gammaproteobacteria > Pseudomonadales > Moraxellaceae > Acinetobacter. Next base: position 55,267 of record NZ_SJOH01000022.1, on the reverse strand, counting down.
GGCATCTCCTTCCTGACAGAGCTGTTGATAGAGTTTTTGTACCATGCTGCCGAGTACCACCGGTTGATCCACCTGTTGCGCAGCATCGACAGCCAGGCCCAAATCCTTGAGCATCAGTTGTGCGGCAAAACCGTCGGTATAACCCCGCGATGACGGCGCATTGGCACAAATATCGGGCCAGGGATTATAAATTTCAGAACTCCAGCAACGTCCGGTGGAACTATTGATCACCCCAGCCAAGGCCTGCGGATCGATTCCCAGTTTGGCACCGAGTGCCATCCCTTCTGCAACGGCAGTCATGGAAATGCCCAGAATCAGGTTATTACAGATTTTTGCCACCTGTCCTGTTCCCACCGCACCACAATGCACCAGATTTTTACCCATACAGCTGAGGACCGGTTTGACTGCATCAAAGGTCGCTGCATCTGCGCCGACCATAAAGGTTAAAGTGCCATCTTTGGCGCCCAAAGTTCCGCCTGATACCGGTGCATCACAGACCCGAATCTGTTTAGCCTGCGCTGCTGTGGCAATGTCCTGAATGCTTTGCGGGTCAATGGTACTGCTATCAATACACAAACTGCCCGCCTGAAGTACCTCCAGAATACCGTGTTCACCGAGATAAACTTCACGTACATGCTTGGCTGCAGGCAACATGCTGACCACGACCTCTGCCTGCTTGGCGGCAGCTTGTGGACTGTCGCAGACGATACCGCCTGCTTCTGCAAAATGCTCTAAAGCCACTGCACTCAAGTCATAACCAAAAACCTGATGGCCCGACTTGAGCAGGTTCTGTGCCATGGAGCCGCCCATGTTGCCTAAACCAATAAATGCAATCTTCATGCGGATGCTCCTTAACGCAGACTGATCGTGGTATTCACACCTGTGGTTTCCTGATCATCCTCAAACCAGCGACTGGTAATGGTTTTGGTCTGGGTATAGAACTGCACCGCCTGTTTGCCATAAGGTCCTAGATCACCGAGCTTTGAACCACGCGAACCGGTAAAGCTGAAGAAAGGCACAGGTACAGGAATTGGAATGTTAATACCGACCTGCCCAATATCAATCTGGTGCTGGAAGGTGCGTGCCGTATTGCCATTTTGGGTAAAGAGTCCAACGCCGTTACCAAATGGATTGGCATTAATCAGTGCAATGGCTTGTTCTAAAGTGTCGACATGCATAATGGCCAGTACTGGACCAAATACTTCTTCTTGATAAATGCGCATATCGGTCGTGACCTGATTAAAAATCGTTGGTCCGACAAAATTGCCTTTTTCATAGTCCGGGACTTGTACATCACGGCCATCTAGCAGTAATTCAGCACCCTGTTCAACACCACTATTAATCAGATCAATCACGCGGGCTTTGGCACGGGTTGAAATCACTGGTCCGACATCGGTATTCGGTTCATGGCCTGCATTGACCTTTAAGGTTTTGGTTTTATTGACCAGTTCATCGACCCAGTGCTTGGTCTCACCAACCATCACGGCCACTGAAAGTGCCATACAACGCTGACCGGCTGCGCCAAAGGCTGCACCGACTAAAGCATTTAAAGTCTGTTCTTTATTGGCATCCGGCATCACCACGACATGGTTTTTGGCGCCCATCATCGACTGTACACGCTTACCATGTTGGCCAGCCAGGTTATAGACATGCGTACCGACCGCGGTCGAGCCGACAAAAGAAATCGCTTTGATATCACGATGGGTACATAGCAGATCAACCACTTCTTTACCGCCATGCACCACATTCAGTACACCTGCAGGTACGCCTGCCTGAATCGCCAGTTCAACCAGCATCATGGTCGATAGCGGATCTTGTTCCGAAGGTTTTAAGACAAAAGTATTGCCGCAGACAATCGCCATCGGGAACATCCACAGTGGAATCATCGCAGGGAAGTTAAACGGGGTAATTCCGGCACAGACACCTAGCGGCTGCTGCAAGGTATAGGTATCGACACCGCGTGCCACACCTTCAATATACTCACCCATTTGTAGTGAACCGATCGAACAGGCATGCTCCACCACTTCTAAACCACGCTGGATATCACCTTCGGCATCGGCCAGGGTTTTGCCCTGTTCCGCCGTTAATACTTGGGCAATACTTTTTAAGTTAGTACGAATCAGATCCTGCAGTTTCAGCATAATCCGCATACGTGCCTGAATCGGAGTCTGGCACCAGCTGGCAAAGGCATTTTGTGCGGCAGCAATCGCGGCATTGACTTCTTCTGCGGTAGCAAAGGGTACCTGACCCAAGACTTCCTGAGTGGCAGGATTGATAATATCTTGCCAATGGCTGGTTTTTGATTCGACAAATTCACCATTAATGAGAAGTTTTGCGGTGGTGAATCCGGTACTTTGCTGTGGATGAGAAATGGCGTTCATGGTCGCTCCGTGCTGGTTTGTTATTGTCGTTGTATCTGCCTTTACTGGCTTTATTCGGCGTATTATTTTTACGCTGTTTCTGCAGACTAACAAAGAACACTTTGACCACCAATAGAAATTGGTGCACGATGATTGTGCAAATTTGCACAGGCATTTAACAGGATGTTAAATAAAAAATGAAAGTAGATTGGGATCATTTACGCTTTTTTTTAGTTTTGGCGCGTGCTAAAACGCTCACCAACGCAGCCCGCTTGATTGGTGTTGAACACAGTACTGTGGCACGGCGGATTCAAGCTCTAGAAAATACTCTCGGTACGCAACTGTTTAAACGCGAAGCGACAGGTTATGAGCTGACATCGGAAGGCTTGGCATTAGTACCGCGTGTAGAGCAAATGGAACAGTCGTTTATCCAGATTGACAAACGTCATGATCCCTTACACGGTCGGGTAAGGATTGGTGCGCCGGAAGGCTTTGGAACTGCATTTTTAGCGCGGTTATTGGCCGAGTTTTCTCAGCATTATCCCTCCTTAACCATTGATTTAATTCCTGTTCCGAAAACCATTAAATTGTCACATCGTGAAGCCGATATTGTGATCGCGATTGACCGGCCCAAATCTGGACCCTATATCATTACCCGTCTCTCGAATTACTGTTTAAAGCTGTATGGCAGTAAAAAGTATTTACAACAAAATCCCCCAATTAAACGGGTAGAAGATTTAACTCAGCACCGTTTTGTCGATTATATTGATGATCTGGTTTATAGCTCAGCGCTGTATTCGCTGGAACGCTTACCCCTGCAATTGACTGCCTGTTTTCGCAGTAACAGTATTCTGGCCCAGCAAATTGCGGTCAGTGCGGGTGCCGGACTGGCGATTTTGCCGCGATTTATTACCCAGGATAAACCTGAACTTGAAGAGGTACTCAGTGAGCAGGTAAATTTTGCACACACTTTCTGGATGCTAACCTTGGTTGATTTACAACATGAACCCCGGATTAAACTGGTCTGGGATTTTTTGCGTAAACAGGCAGATATTCAGCAAGCGGTGTTAATGGGCAGATAAATCATTTCTTGATCTTTAGATGACTTTTTTCTTTGTAACTTGATTTAATCTGTATTGAGTTGAATCAACTTAAGCCATAACGTATCGATACAGCAAATAAACCTATAAGAACATTTTTCAAGCTGTGTACTTGCTAAATTAACAGCCGATGACTTCAATAATTTTTAGGAAAATACAGGAAAATAATATGAAAGTACTGATTGTTCTGACTTCACATGACACGCTTGGTAATACCGGTAAGAAAACCGGCTTCTGGCTGGAAGAGCTGGCTGCGCCTTATTATGCGTTTATCGATGCCGGTGCAGAAGTTACATTAGTCTCTCCTAAAGGGGGGCAGCCGCCGTTAGACCCGAAAAGTAATGAAAAAGATGCCCAAACTGAAACCACTCATCGTTTCAAAGCGGATGCATCTGCCATGCAAGCGTTGGCGAATACCCAGAAACTAAGTGAAATTTCTATTGCCGATTTTGATGCAGTATTTTATCCGGGCGGTCATGGCCCGTTATGGGATCTAGCCGAAGACCAGAACTCGATTTCCTTAATCGAACAGGCTTTGCAGGCAGATAAACCTGTGGCATTGGTCTGTCATGCGCCTGGCGTACTACGTCATGTGAAAGGCAGTGATGAGCAACCAATTGTAAGAGGCAAATCAGTCACAGGCTTTAGCAATACGGAAGAAAGTGCTGTAGGCCTGACCGAAATTGTTCCCTTTTTGGTCGAAGACATGCTCAAAGAAAATGGTGGACAATATTCCAAGGGCGAGGATTGGCAGGTTTATGTACAGCAAGATGGTTTACTGATTACGGGACAAAACCCGGCGTCTTCTGCTGCTACAGCAGAAGCCCTGTTAAAATCACTAAAATAAGCAGATATGAGTATAGAAAGATTAACGTACAAGTATTGATTCACTACATAAACTCAGTGAATCCTGAGTTTATGTAGCTGTTATGCGGGCATTTCAGTTATGCAAACGAAATTTGAGCCTAAAACATTAAGATGCCTTTATGATCATAGATACAGGCTTAGGAAGATGATGCATGGTGTCTATTGCCGTTAAAAAAGTGAAAGCCGTTCTACGCTGAAATCTGAACTTAAAATATGTAATCAAAATCTCAATAAAAGAAGAATCTACATCAAGCACGTAGTTGGCAATCTGAAAATCTTCAACATCCTTGCATTCATTAGAATAGAGAAGAAAGAATCGGTTTGAGATTTAATTTATGGCTAGAATTTAGAATCTCGAATTGAGTGAAATTGATCTTTTATCGAGATTATTTTTTACATCCTATTTCATTTTTTAGCTATCGTTTTACTTAAAACCTAAATTAGATATCAGGTTTTAAAGAAAAAAATTAACTATTAAAGTTAATGGTTTGATTAAAGCAATGAGAAATTAAAAAGCAAGAAATTACCCCCCGCAAATGATAGATTAAATTTAGCTATAAGAAGACCTCTGCAAAAATTTGCTAGAACTATCAAAATATTAGTAGAGGTCTAAATGCCGAAGATAATTTAATCTCTCATTAAGCATAGGTATAAGCACTTGGCTAAAGCTTTAAGATGATGATCATCTCTTAACTTTTTACAGCAAAACTTCCTTATATTTTTCTTTCGTTTGAATAAAATCAAAATTTAAAGGTATAGCTCGTAATGATACGGTCTTCTACAAAATCTGTTCCAGGAGTATCTCCTGCGCCATATTTAATATCCGCACGAATGTGTCTCCATTCCAGACCTAAACCTTTTAGTTTTCCTTCAGGAATGGTGTAATTTACAATCACGTTCTTTTCAGTTTCCTTGTTGTCTTTAAAGCCTGGGCGGTATATTTCACTGCCGTTTAAATAGCGCAGGCCTAATTTCAGACCTGGCACACCCGCATTTTTAAAGTCATAGCTGTATAGCGCATGCCATGTCAACTCTTTCGGTTTATAAAATGCCAAGGTTGACCAAGTTTGCAAATAAGCTTGCGGTACATAACCCGCCAATAAAGGAATCGCATCGTCTCCCATATTTTTTTGTATACCGGCAGTTAATGAGTTGCCCCCATTTTGAACTGTCGCCTGCAATCCTGCGGACTGCGCATCAATACTGCCGAAATAAGCATCGCCATCTTCTGTATAGTTAAAATAGCGGGCATCCACTTTTAGTTTGGTCGTATTGATCTGCTCTGAATAAGCGGCATTCACATAGTGCTGCTTGTAAATATCTTCCAGCTGGCCAAACCAATACGATCCTGACACTTTTGGCGTGAAATTATAATCTAGCCCAATAAAATTCATTCCGTCACTTTCTTTATTCGGATCTTTATTACCGCCCAGACTCATTTTTCTAAATTCATCGTCGTCACGAGCATTAATATGCGTAAAGCGTCCTGCAGAGACTTTTAAATTTTTAATTTCTTTACTTTCCAGCATTGCACCTGCAAAGGTGGTGACCAACTGACGGGAATCATCAATAAATAGCACAGGCGTTTTAGGCAATAATTCACCGACTTTGAGTTCAGTATTCTGGTATTTCAACTTTAAGGTCGCGCCCAGTTTTAAATAATCCCGTTCCTGACGATTTTCGGCCTGATCATACTTAAAGACTGTATCTAAACGCTCTTCATTATGATCATTCAATCTCACCGCATATTGAAACCCTAGGTCTAAACCAAACTGAAGTGGCGTATCGCTATAGCCGGATTCAAAGCGGCCACTGATACCTTGAGACCAGCTGCCTAAATCCTGATTTGTTCCTTCAAAGTCACGTTCAACATAAAAATTTCTGAGGTAAACAGACTTTTGACTGTCCTCGAAAAAATTGGCATGCGCTGCATTCAACCCTGCAATACTAAAAAATGAAAATAGCACTGCTTTTTGAGCAGTACGTTTTGAAGATAAGTTATACATGGAAATCCTTTCCTACATCCGTATTGTTTTCTCATCCACTATGCAAACATCATTATCTGCCTGTTTGATCTGAATGCTGATTTACCCCGATAGAAACTTTTTAATATTAAAATTTAAGATAATTTCAGAACTAAAAAGGAAAATTAGGATACCTTATATTATTGAATTGTTAATGTAATTTTCCATATCTAATTAAGTATATAATCATACCTTTTTTATCATTTTAAAATAGTTTGAGAGGATTAAAGAAAAAATGGCATTGAATTTCCATAGATTATTCAATCGACTTATATATTGTCCATATCAAGATCAATATTTTCATTTTTAAACACCTCTTGAATACAATCTAAAATTTTTGGAATGTAACTACTTTGATCCATATTACGCACAGATAAAGAGATTGGGCTGTGGGCTTCCAAATCCAGAATCGGAATATAAGCTAAATTTTTCATACCAATATCACTGGCGGTTTCTGGAATCACGCAAATACCTTCTCCTGAAGAAACCAAGCCAAGTGCCATATGAATTTCACGTACTTCTATCAGTTTTTTGGGTACTAAACCTAATTCTGTGAATATGCTTTGTACTGCCGTAGCAAAATTGGGTTTTGGGGTTTTGGGATAGGAAAAAATAGCTTCATCCAAAATTTGTGACAGATAAATACCAGATTCAATAAATTCGGCTAGATGATGATTCTTATGAATGGCAAGCAATAAACGTTCTTTTCTGAGCAGTAGGCGCTTAATAGACGGATCTATGAGTCGAAGCCGGCCAAAACCTAGATCTATTTTTCCAGCTTTGAGTGCTTCAATTTGATCACATGTACCGTATTCAATTAATTCAACAGACATATCCGGATTACGCTGTCTAAACAAATAAATAATTTGTGGCAGCAACGCATAAAGCAAAGAACTGACATAACCAATGCGGACGGTCTGATCCACTGCATTGATCCGTTGCGCCATAGAAGTTGCTTGTGCGGTATGGGCTAAAATTTGAACAGCATGTTCATAAAAAAACTGTCCTGCTTCAGTCATTTTAATGGGCCGAGAACCACGTTCAAATAAAGTAATGCCTAATTTTTCTTCTAACTTTTGAATTTGTCGGCTTAACGGTGGCTGTGCGATGCATAATTTATCTGCAGCTTTGGTAATGCTCTGCTCTTCTACCACCGTAACAAAATAACGTAAATGTTTTAGTTCCATATTTTAATATTCCTTTTTTGGTATTTAAAAATACCTTTCTAGTCATAGTATAAACAAAAAAAATAATATAGTTTAAAATTATATGTATTTTTCCATTAATATAATTATGTACCAGTCAATAGAAACGATACTCGTCGAAATCCCCACCATCCGCCCGCATAAAATGGCGGTGGCGACAATGCAGACACAAACCTTAGTTTTGGTCAAAATTAGCACCAGTGATGGTTTCATCGGATGGGGCGAAGCGACCACTATTGGTGGTTTAGGTTATGGAGAGGAAAGTCCTGAAAGCATTAAAACCAATATTGAGACATATTTCCGTCCCTTATTGAAATCAATGTACGGGCTAAATATGGCCAAAACCATGCAAACGATAAATAGAAATATTAACGGCAATCGTTTTGCCAAGTGCGCCATACAAACTGCCTTATTAGATATTCAGGCTCAGCGTTCAGGTCTACCGCTGAGTGAAATTTTAGGCGGGCGCTTGCGTGACAGTATTCCGGTACTTTGGGTACTGGCATCCGGCAATACAGACAAAGATATTGCTGAGGCACAGAAAATGATTGAAGTGAAGCGGCATAATATTTTCAAACTGAAAATTGGCTCTCATGCAGTTGAAGCAGATGTTGAACATGTACTCGCCATTAAAGAAGCATTAGGACCCGGTATTTCAATTCGTGTAGACGTCAACCGTGCATGGTCTGAACTGCAAGCAATTAAAGGAATCCAAATGCTGCAAGATGGCGGCGTTGACCTGATTGAACAGCCTTGTGCTATTGATAATATTGATGCCATGCAGCGCCTCACCCGCAGATTTGATATTGCAATCATGGCAGATGAATCCTTAATGGGTCCAAACACTGCTTACCAACTGGCTAAATGCAACGCAGCTTCTGTTTTTGCCGTTAAGGTGGCGCAATCCGGCGGGCTGCTTGAAGGCTGTGAAGTTGGAAAAATTGCCAAACTTGCAGGTATTGATTTATATGGTGGCACCATGCTGGAAGGTCCAGTAGGCACAATAGCTTCCGCACATGTATTTTCAACATTTGACAATTTGGCGTACGGAACTGAGCTGTTCGGCCCACTGCTGCTGACTGAAGAAATTTTAAAAACCCCGCTTCAATACCAAAACTTTAAATTACAAATCCCCCAAAGTGCTGGACTTGGTATTGAGGTGGATGAAAACAAGATTGATCACTTACGTCGTTTGTAATTAAAGGAGCTGTGAATGCTTTTCCAAGTCCGCATGGATGTGCATATCCCTTTGGATCTGCCAAGCGAGCAAGCCAATGAAATCAAAACTGTTGAAAAAGCCTATTCACAGGACTTACAGCGTCAAGGCAAATGGCGCCATATTTGGCGTGTAACAGGACAGTATTCAAACATCAGCATTTTTGATGTAGAAAGTAATGAAGAACTGCACAATATTTTGCAAGGTCTGCCGCTTTATCCCTATATGAATATTGAAGTAATGGCACTTAACCGCCACCCTTCTTCTATTCGTGAAGACGATAGCTGACCTTTAATCATACCCGCAGCCCAAAAAGGTTAGGCTGCGTAAACAAAAAATGTGGTCAATAAATGCCAGCTGAACCTAAGCCTTAAAAATCACAAATAAAACTGCATACTCAAGGAGAAAAAGTATGAACCGTCAAGAGATTGATCAATTAGTAAAACAAATGAATGTAGATACAGCTACAGGGCCAGTTGATGCACGCGTACAGCAAATTGTTGTCCGTTTACTGGGAGATCTATTCCAGGCCATTGAGGATTTGGATATCTCTCAAACTGAACTCTGGAAAGGTTTAGAATATTTTACCGACGCAGGCCAAGCCAATGAACTAGGCCTTTTAGCAGCAGGGCTTGGACTGGAGCACTATTTAGATCTCCGTGCCGATGAAGCGGATGCCAAAGCAGGCATTACTGGCGGTACACCGCGTACCATCGAAGGTCCGCTCTATGTCGCAGGCGCGCCAGAATCTGTTGGTTTTGCGCGAATGGATGACGGGACTGAATCAGACAAAATCGATACTTTATTCATTGAAGGTACAGTTACTGATACTGACGGTAATGTAATTCAAGGCGCTAAAGTTGAAGTCTGGCATGCCAATAGTTTAGGTAATTACTCATTCTTTGATAAATCTCAGTCTGATTTTAATTTACGCCGCACCATTATTGCCGATAATGCCGGCCATTATGTTGCTCAAACCACAATGCCAGTCGGTTATGGCTGTCCTCCAGAAGGCACAACCCAAGCTGTATTAAACAAACTTGGCCGTCATGGCAACCGTCCGTCTCACGTGCATTATTTTGTTTCAGCGCTAGGTTACCGCAAACTGACGACTCAATTTAATATTGAAGGCGATCAATATCTTTGGGATGACTTTGCTTTTGCGACACGCGAAGGTCTGGTCGCCACTGCAACAGATATCAATGATGTAGAAGCAATGGCTAAACGCAATGTAGATAAACCCTTCAAACACATTACCTTTAATGTTGAACTGGTCAAAGAGTCTGCACAGGCACCAACAACAGAAATTGACCGTCGCCGCGTCAGCGCTTAACGCACTTATCTGTGCTGCATAGCATTACTAGTGCCTTGCAGCACTTCAGATTTTTACCGTTAAATTTTCAATTAATTTAACGGTAAAAATTTGCTTATTGCTTATTAAAGGTTTGCAGCATGATTGATAAAAGTACAGCGTCTCTCACCAAAGCGCTCTCCCAGATTAAAGATGGTGCCACCATCATGATTGGTGGTTTTGGTACAGCGGGACAACCGGCTGAACTGATTGACGGTCTAATCGAACTGGGTGTAAAAGACCTGGTCATTGTGAACAACAATGCCGGCAATGGCGATTACGGTTTGGCCAAGCTGCTTAAAACCGGTGCAGTGCGCAAGATTATCTGTTCTTTCCCGCGCCAGTCTGACTCTTATGTATTCGATGAAATCTATCGTGCCGGAAAAATTGAACTGGAACTGGTACCGCAAGGCAATCTGGCCTGCCGGATTCAGGCTGCAGGTATGGGACTTGGTCCCATCTATACGCCAACCGGTTTTGGAACTTTGCTGGCGGAAGGCAAACCGACCCTGAACTATGAAGGCAAAGACTTTGTACTGGAAAACCCGATCAAGGCCGATTTTGCCTTGATCAAGGCGCATCAGGGCGACCGCTGGGGCAACCTGGTCTACAACAAGTCGGCACGTAACTTTGGCCCGATCATGGCCATGGCCGCCGATGTCACCATTGCGCAGGTTGCAGAAGTGGTGGAACTGGGTGCGCTTGACCCTGAACACATTATTACCCCGGGCATTTTTGTACAGCACGTGGTTGCTGTTGGCACCAAACCCCTTGAGCAATCTGCCTAATTACGTGAGGATTAAAAAATGAGCTATAGCAAACTATCCCGCGATCAAATTGCAGAGCGTGTGGCACAAGACATTCCCGATGGTGCTTATGTCAACCTCGGTATTGGTTTGCCGACCAAGATTTCCAACTACCTGCCAAAAGACAAAGATGTGTTTCTGCACTCTGAAAATGGCTTGCTGGCATTTGGTCCACCACCCGCTGCTGGCGAAGAGGATCCGGAACTGATCAATGCCGGTAAAGAGTTTGTGACTTTATTACAGGGCGGCGCGTATTTCCATCATGGCGACTCGTTCGCGATGATGCGTGGCGGTCACCTGGATATCGCGGTACTGGGTGCGTTCCAGATTGCTGAAAATGGTGATCTGGCCAACTGGCATACCGGTGCACCGAATGCGATTCCTGCTGTCGGCGGCGCCATGGACCTGGCGGTGGGTGCGAAAAAAGTCTTTATCACCACCGATCATGTGACCAAAAAAGGCGAACCGAAGATTGTTTCAGAACTCAGCTATCCTGCCACCGGCCTGAAATGCGTAGACCGCATCTATACCGACCTGTGCGTGATTGACGTGACTGATGAAGGTATGAAAGTGATTGAGAAAGTCGAAGGTCTGTCATTTGAAGAATTGCAGTCTTTGACCGGTGCAAAGCTGATTGATGCAACTCAGGGTTAATACGCTTTAAAGAAATTTTAAATCCCCCCTGATTTCCCTGAGCCAGGCTTAAAAGCACTGCTTTAAGCCAAAGTACAAGAAGGGAGACTTTATGCCCAAGCTCACATCATGTTGAAGCCCGCTCAGTCTCCATTCTTTTCAGGAGCGATTAAGGGGGGTAAAAGGATTACATAATGAAAAATGCCTATATTATCGATGCCATCCGTACCCCATTCGGCCGTTATGCCGGGGGTCTCGCTCCGGTACGTGCCGATGACCTCGGTGCACTTCCAATTAAAGCTTTAATGCAACGTAATCCATCGGTTGACTTTGAAAAAGTAGATGATGTGATTTATGGCTGTGCCAACCAGGCCGGTGAAGACAACCGCAATGTCGGCCGTATGTCGGCACTGCTTGCAGGAATGCCGTATCAGGTGCCTGCAACAACTGTGAACCGTTTATGTGGCTCATCACTGGATGCAGTAGCAATGGCAGCGCGTGCCATTAAAGCCGGTGAAGCAGAGCTGATTATTGCCGGGGGTGTAGAATCCATGTCACGCGCACCGCTGGTGATGGGTAAGTCTGAAGGCGCTTATGGCCGCAGTCAGAAACTTGAAGACACCACCATGGGTTGGCGTTTTATCAATCCGAAGCTGAAAGAGATGTATGGCGTAGAAACTATGCCGCAAACCGCGGAAAATGTGGCAGAACAGTTCAACATCAACCGTGCCGATCAGGACCAGTTTGCGCTGGAAAGCCAGAAGCGTACCGCAGCAGCACAGGCGCGTGGTTTCTTCGATCAAGAAATTATTCCGGTCAGCATTCCACAACGTAAAGGCGAACCCGTTGTCGTAGATAGCGATGAACATCCACGTGCTTCAACAACATTAGAAGGTTTAAATAAACTGAAACCGGTGGTGAAAGCCGACGGTACGGTTACGGCGGGTAATGCTTCCGGGATTAACGATGGTGCAGCAGCCCTGCTGATTGCTTCGGATGAGGCGGTAGAAAAATATGGCTTAACACCGCGTGCCAAGATTATTGGCGCCACCGTGGTTGGTGTGGAACCCCGCATCATGGGCTTTGGCCCTGCACCTGCGATTAAAAAGCTGCTCAAGCAAACCGGTTTAACGCTGGAGCAAATGGATGTGATTGAACTGAACGAAGCCTTTGCCGCACAAGCCTTGGCGGTGACGCGTGACCTGGGTATTGAAGATGGCTCAACCCAGGTCAATCCGAATGGTGGCGCGATTGCATTGGGTCATCCACTTGGCGCATCCGGTGCACGTCTGGTGACGACTGCGCTGAACCAGCTGGAACAGACGGGTGGCCACTACGCGCTGTGTTCAATGTGTATTGGTGTCGGTCAAGGTATCGCACTCATTATTCAACGGACTTAAACACAATTTATTTTAGACAATAATTAGATCAATCTTTTTCCTGATTGGTCCTGTGACTGCCAAATACGGTAGCCAATACCAGAAGGTTGAGAGGAAATCCATGCCAACATTTATTTCAAGTGATGTAACCCTTAATTACGCAACTTTTGGTGATGTGAGTAAACCCGCGATTATTTTTTCCAATTCTTTGGGAACGAATTATCGAATGTGGCAGCCGCAAATTGATGCACTGCAAAATGATTTCTTTATAATTTGCTACGATACACGCGGTCATGGGACTTCATCTTCTCCTCAAGGCCCATATTCAATTGAACAGCTGGGACTGGATGTGATCTATTTGTTAGATCACTTAAATATGCAAAAAGTTCATTTTTGCGGTATTTCCATGGGCGGTTTAACTGGTCAATGGCTCGCGACTCATCAACCTGAACGGTTTATTCATATCACTGTGTGTAATACCGCAGCGAGAATTGGTCAGGAACAATCTTGGAATGAGCGTGCAGCACTGGTACGTAAACAAGGTTTACAACCGATCGCTTCAACTGCAGCCGGGCGCTGGTTTACAGATAAATTTATTCAAGACAATGCAGCAGCAGTTGAAAAGCTGCAAATTAGCCTGGCAGCTGGCAGTGCCGAAGGTTATGCAAGTTGTTGCGAAGCGTTGGCAAAAGCAGATTTAAGTGAAGCTTTGAAAACCATTACTTTACCTGTAACGGTCATTGCAGGTCAGCAAGATTCTGTCACAACAGTTACAGATGCGTTGTATATGACAGCAAGAATTCCCGCTAGCCAGTTGATTGAAATTAATGCAGCACATATTTCAAATATTGAATCGCCAGAAGCATTTACACAGGCTTTACGTACAGCTTTTAATTAATTGAGTGTTCCTCTTTGGATGCAATACGCGCGTATTGCATCTTTTTTTTAACCCTTAATTCTATATTTTGGTCAAATACGGAGAAAATTAATGTTAATCATGACCCTCAATAAAATCTCTGCCCACCGCCTTAAGTTGAATCAGCAGATACAAAGATCAACATGATCGCGTAAATCATGACCGTCAATTTACTCGGACTGTTCAAAAGACTGCCAGTTTAACTGGCTTACACTACACTGCCATTCCTGCTGGAAACTCAAAAAACCCATGGGAATGGTATATTTTTAACCCGCTTCATGCATTTTACGTACCATCGCATTAAAGAATTTATCTGCAAATCCGCTGTCACGAATCAGCATTGCGGTTAAATCTGTGCATTTTTGCTTTACCTCTTCACTCAGCGGAAAATCTTCTCCCCCTAAAGCACCCGCTTGGCATTGAATTTCAGCCGCGCGCTGCACAGTCCACAGTAAAAAAAATGCTTTTTCAATACTGCTCTCTCCTACTGCAATGCCATGATTTCGCAATACTAAAATATGCTTATCTGCAAGATGTTGAATCATCCGCTGCTTTTCTTCTTGAAAAAGCGTAATGCCTTCAAAAGCATGATAAGCCACTCGCCCATATAGTTGGGCACCATAGAAGCTGTCATAAGAGAAAGCATTTTTTTTCTGTACTACAGCACTGATTGGTGTGGTATGGGTATGAATCAGACATCTGATATCATGCCTTGCGCCATGAACTGCACTGTGCAAAGCAAAGCCCGCAGGATTTGCATCATATTCGGAAGGTTCTACCTTATTTCCGGCTAAATCAACTTTCAATAAATTTTCTGGCGTGACTTCAGTATAATTTAATCCAAAAGGATTGACCAAATAGTGATGTTCATCACCCGGCAACCGTGCCGAAATATGATTAAAAATTGTTTCAGTCCAACCAAAATAGTCCACTAAATGATAACAATTCGCCAGCTTTACACGCAGTTCCCATTCCTGCTGACTGAAATTCAAAGGTTGAATGCTTGTATTCATAAAAATCCTTTTTTAAATCTTCCGTGATTGCTCACTCAAATAGGCGGTTAAATTGCAAATATGCTTCGTGACTGGCATAGGACAATTAAATTGCTCGGCTAGCTCAAAAACAGCTTCCGCTATGCCTGCCATTTCTAAAGGTTGTTTCTTTTGATAGTCATGCCACATAGAGGTGTACACGTTTCCCATATTTGTGCCTAACTGTAAAAAAGTTAAGGGATCAATGGAAATGCGCGCACCATAACTGGCAGCCACCTGCCTGACTTCTTGGGTAATTTGCAGAGCCATTTCATTTAAGCGTGGGTGTGCGTAGATGTCCTTTAAAGGAGCACCCGTTACTACAGAAAGCGGGTTCGAACTTAAGTTTGCAATTACTTTGGTCCAAATCTGATCTCGAATTTGGTCAGTCACTCTTAATTCAATACCGCTATCTGCGAAAAGAGCTTGAACTACCTTTATACGCTCTGTGATTTGATTCTTAGGCTCACCTAAAATTAGCAAATATGGATTATCCGACTCCACTTTCCCATAAGCCTCCAATTTTGCTGTGATAAACACCACAGAACCAATTAAATGCGCTAAAGGAAAATGCTCAATCAATTGCCTATCTTTATCTAGGCAGTTAATTGCCTGTATATCACCGTCACTTTGACCTTGATAAAAATACCAAAATGGAATGCCGTTCATGAGCGGAATAATCACGGTTTCAGCATGCACTGCATGTTGAACAGAAGCAGTAACCTGATGCAGGGCATTCGATTTGGTGGTAATAAAAATAATATCTTGCGGATCAAGTTCTGTGATGTCTTGCACAACACGATAGGGGGTCAACTGATATTTGCCCGTTAAATCGGTTAGATAAATGCCTTGAGTGGACAGCACCTGAAAATTCTCACCACGTGCAATTAAACTGACTCGTTCACGGCCTGCTAAAATCAGACGAGCTGCCAAGGTACAGCCAATTGCACCGGCGCCTAAAATAGAAATTTTGGTCTCTTTTTTCATAAGGCGCTCCCGCTTAAAAGGAAAGTTAAATAGAAAGAATGTCCTGATGTTTACTGTTAATCCCTAAATAGCTTTCAATAATCCGAGGATCCTCAACTAAATCTTGACCAGTGCCTTGCATCGAGAGTTCGCCCATTTCTAAAACATAGGCATAGTCTGCCAACTTCAAAGCTGCACGCGCATTTTGTTCTACCAATAGAATAGACACGCCCTGACCACGTAACTGATCAATAATTTTAAAAATCTCACGAGTAATTAAAGGTGCTAAACCGAGACTCGGCTCATCCAGCATCAACAGTTTAGGCTTGGCCATAAGTGCACGGCCAACAGCAAGCATTTGACGTTCACCACCCGATAAGGTACCGGCTTCCTGAATCCGGCGTTCTTTTAAACGCGGAAAAATATTATAAACCTCATCTAATGTTTCATTTAAACTGCGGTCGCCATGCCGATAACGCTGAAATCCACCCAGCATGAGATTATCTTCAATACTCATGCTGCTGAATAATTCCCTTTTTTCAGGCACTAAACCTAGTCCGCGTACGACCATTCGCTCTATGGGCGGGCATTGCTCTACACTGCCATCAAATTCAACATCACCTTTTGAAGCAAGAACTCCCATGATTGCAGAAAGCAAGGTGGTCTTGCCTGCACCATTGGGGCCCACGACGGACACGATCTGTCCTTCATTTACCCGCATATTGAAGTTCATCAGTGCATCAACTTTGCCATAAGCCACGCTTAAATTACTGACCTCTAATAAGCATTTGCCCTGCGTATTTTCTGTGATCGTACTCATGCTGCGCCTCCTAAATAGGCTTCTAGAACAGCTTCGTTTTTTTGGATATCTTCTGGCAAGCCTTCTGCTATTTTTTCACCAAACTCCATCACTACAACGTGATCGACCAAATTCATCACAAAGTCCATATCATGCTCTACCAATAAAGTCGCCATACCCTCTGCCTTCAGCTTCATTAAAAGCTCAGCCAAAGCCTGTTTTTCTTTTAAACGTAAGCCTGCAGCAGGTTCATCCAATAGCAATAAGCTTGGATGGGCACATAAAGCACGCGCAATTTCCAATATTCGCTGCTGTCCCAATGCCAGATTTCCAGCTTCGGTATAAAGATAATCCCCTAGGCCGACCCGCTCTAACTGAAATTTAGCTTCATTCAATAAATTGTTTTCTTCTTCACGATCCAACCTGAACAGCGAGGCCCAAACGCCTTTTTTACCGCGTAAATGCGCGCCAATCACCACATTTTCCAACACCGTCATTTCTGGCAAAATTTTGACGTGCTGAAACGTTCGGCTCAGTCCCTTTTTCGCAATTTCACGCGATAACATGCCATTGATTTTTTCACCTAAAAATATGACTTCACCGCTGGTTGGAACATCGACACCGGACAGCTGATTAAACATGGTGCTTTTTCCTGCACCATTTGGGCCAATCAGTGCCAGAATTTCACCTGCATGAATTTTTAAATTCATGTTGTTATTGGCAACCAAACCGCCAAATTTTTTCGTCACATTTTTTGCTTCTAAAATCAGAGTCCCTTTTGGGGGCAAATCCACGGCAGGAAGTGCCTGTGTGGGTGCGGTTAGCTCCGTATGCAAATCATTAGCTCTAAAACGCGGCGGTATCAGCTTGACCAGCATTGGCCATAAGCCAGATGGGGCTTTTTGCATCAACAATACAATCATTAAACCAAAAACAATAGTTTCATACTGTCCATTATTGCCGAAAATAACCGGCATTAAGTCTTGCAGCCATTGGCGCAGCATGGTGAATATGCCTGCTCCAAATATGGCGCCCCAAATACTGCCTACACCGCCAAGCAAGGCCATAAACAGATAATCAATCCCCATTTGTAAACCAAAAGGTGTCGGGTTAATAAACGATTGATTATGGGCATATAACCAGCCTGAAATAGAGGCAAAAACCGAGGAAATAACAAACACCACCATTTTGGATCTAAAAGTATTTACTCCCATAGACTCCGCCATCACTTGCCCGCCTTTGAGCGCCCGTATCGCACGGCCTTCTCTGGAGTTCAAAATATTTTTGGTCAAAATAATGGCCACAAATAAAATCAGCCAAATGAGATAAAACATTTTATTGCTGGTGTCTAAGGCATAGCTCGCAATGGAAATGCTCGGAATATTAGAAATACCTGAATGACCGCCTAAACTTTCAATGGTTGAGAAAAAATAATAAAGGGATATACCCCAGGCGATGGTGCCTAAAGGCAAATAATGTCCAGACAGTTTTAAGGTTAAGCCACCCACAAGAAATGCAGAAATAACAGTTAAAACTATGCCCAAAAGCAGTCCTGCCCATGGGCTGCCACCGGTCCACATCAAGAACTGCGGCAGCTGTTCTGTCACTGTTAAATAAGCGGTTGAGTAAGCCCCAATGCCTACCAATGCGGCTTGACCAAAACTGGTCATGCCGCCAACACCTGTCAATAACACTAAACCTAAAACGACTAAAGCATTCAGCCCAATATAATTAAGAAGCGTAACTTGGTAAGCAGGTAAAATTAACGGGCTAAGGGCCATAAGCGCAGCAAAGCCCACAAATAAATATTTAGACTTCATTCATGGTCCTCCTCAATGTGACGAGACGTTAAAGATTTCCAAAGCAAAAATGGAATAATCAGGGTAAAGACAATAATTTCTTTATAATCGCTGGCCCAAAACATAGAAAATGCTTCAATAATGCCAACTGCCACAGAACCTGCGGCCGCCACCGGAAAACTTGCTAAACCACCAATAATTGCGCCAACAAAGCCTTTAAGGCTGATAATAAAACCAGAGTCATAATACAGTGTGGTAATGGGTGCAATTAAAATGCCCGCAAATGCTCCCATAAACGCTGCCATTGCAAAGGTGATTTTGCCTGCAAAAATGGGGGAGATTCCCATCAGCTGTGCGCCGACTCTATTCACCGCAGTGGCTCTTAATGCTTTGCCATAGAGTGTCTTTCCAAAGAAATACCACAGCACAAGAATCATGCTGAAAAACGCAGCAATAATATAAAGAGTTTGGCTATTAACAGCTAAATTACCCCATTGATATACCGCATCACTGAAGGGTTGAGTTTGCGCGCCATCTGGGCCAAAAACTAATAATCCAATACCCACCAAAGCCACATGCACTGCAATAGAAACAATCAGTAGCACTAATGATTTAGCAGCCACCAAAGGCTGAAAGAATAAACGGTAGATTTGTGGACCAAGCGGTGTAATAACAGCCAAAGCAAGTAAAACTTGAATAAGCATCGGCAAGCTTGCTAATGGTAGAAAATACATGGCACCTACTACTAAACCAATGTAAATCGCCCACAGAATATGGCTTCTTAAATGCAATGGGGTTTTATTTCTGAAGCCCGCATAAAGATCAAGCATGAGTTGAAAAGCAAAGAATACTACCAACAACCATACAATACGGCTTGGTGTTCCAGCTTGAATAGAGGCAAGTGTCAATGCGCCAAAAACACTAAATTCACCTAAAGGAATGAGTAAAATTCGGGTGACAGTAAAAACCAATAAAATACATAAGGCGAGCAATGCATAGATTGCTCCACTGGTAATTCCATCCTGCCCAAGAATTAATGCGATGTCTAAATCCATGACCGCCAGATCCTCGCTATTTTTCAGGGACGAAAGCTCCTGAAGTGCCCCTGCACCCTGAATTGAACAGCAGATTAATTAATTAAAAATTTTATTACTTCAGCAATTTCCATTGCCCATTTTTCACAGTCACCATGACCCGCCCGCGCTTGTCAAAACCGCTATGATCCATCGGGGTCATGTTATAAACACCTTGTGTGCCAGCTAGCTCTTTGGTTTGTTCCAAGGCTGTCCGTAATGCTTGGCGGAATTGAATGCTTCCTGGTTTTGCCTGCTTTAACGCCACTGGAATCGCCTTTTCTAAAAGCAGTCCAGCATCATAGACATTCGCACCGAATGTCGCCGGGTATTCACCATACATCTTTTTGTAATTGTTCATGTATTTCAAAGCAATTGCTTTGGAAGGATGCTTGTTGTCAATTTCGTTAATGACCAGCATCAGACTGGCCGCTAAAATCGTATTATCTACTTTTTTGCCACCTAACTTTAAAAACTGATCTAAAGCAGCCCCATGGGTTTGATAAATTTGTCCACGATAACCCCGATCATATAAAGCGACTTGCGGTGTTACTGCGGCACTACCTGGAGCTGCAATTAAGATGGCTTGTGGCTTGCCCGCAATCAGTTTCAGTGCCTGTCCAGTCAATGAGGTGTCCTGACGCTGAAAAGACTCTTTTTGTGTAATTTTAATGCCCTTGCTGGCTGCTAATTGAGCAACAACTTTACTCCAGTTTTCGCCATAAGGGTCTGCTGTACCAATAAAACCCAACGTTTTAATCTTGCGCTTAACCATGTCCTCAACTAAGGCTTGTGCGATTAAATCATCATTTTGCGTGGTTTTGAATACCCATTTTTTTTGCGGATTCATTGGTAAAACAACAGTTGATGTTCCAACAGGCGCGAGCAAAGGAACCTGAGCCTTGGCAATAATACCAATAACTGCACTGGCATTTGGCGATCCAGAAGGCCCAATAATGGCATCTACGTTGCTTTCACTAATCAGCTTGTTAATTGCTTTTACGCTTGCCGTTGGATCACTGGCATCATCCAAAGAAATATAAGTCACTTTTTCACCACCAATGGTTTTAGGTAGTAATGCAACTGTATTCTTCTGCGGAATTCCCACCATCGCGACGGGGCCTGTAGATGAGCTAACCACACCAATGCGTACATCGGCGTGAGTGGTGATTGAACCTGCTGCTAGAGCAGAAACAAGCAGTATTTTATTGATTTCCATATGACAAACTCCATTTATCATTCATTGATGAGTCTCACGACTTTATTTTTTATACCATAAATACATGTAATTTTCTTGTTAATTTTAAAAAATATCATTTATTTTGAAACTTAATCTTGCGAGCATATTTTTTTAAAAATAGTGAAGCTAAAACAGGTAGTTTTAGCAAGAACTTTTGAGCCAATCAGATTTTATCTCTTTTAATTTTATAATTATATTTAAATACAAAGGTTTAATTTGTTTTAAAATACCTTTTTTGCCTAAATTTATTATAACATCTGTATTTTTTAGCTCTTTTTATTGAATAAAGTATAACTATATACCTTCCTGGAAATGGAAAATTACATGGATAAATAGTAATAATTTAAAATAATGAACAAGGCATGTTCATAAGTGAAGTTAGCTGCATTGAATACGTGGTTGCAGTTAATGAATTCACTTCTAAATCATAATGAAAGCAAGGATATCTAAATTGAAAAGCCATATGCTCAATAATCAGCCTCATTATAAAAATGTATTGATTCGATACAGCGTTTTGAGTTTAAGCTGCATGTTTCTCGCAGGTTGCAATTCATCCTCAACTTTAGAACCCACCTCCATTCAAAAACAAGTCACCATTAAACGCGATAATTTTGGGACACCACATGTTTATGCAGACAATACATTTGGACTTTTCTACGGCTATGGTTATGCTGTCGCAACAGATCGTTTATTCCAAATGGAAATGTCAAAGCGAACGGGTCAAGGTACTGTAGCGGAAGTTCTAGGGTCAGACTATCTGCAATATGATATTGCAACCCATAACCGCTTCAATCCTGAAAATATTAAACAGCAACTTGCGCAATTGTCTCCCGAAGACCGGGCAATTTTTGAGGGTTATGCCGCTGGTTTCAATAAAAGAATCAAAGAAATTCTAGAAAACCCTGAACTGATGCCAAAAGAATTCATCGATTATGATTTCAAGCCGTCCACTTGGCAGTCTGAAGATATTGCAATGATTTGGGTTGGCTTGATTTTGAACCGTTTTTTTGCAGCGAGTTCAGAAATTTCCAATTTAGACCTGCTGACCCAATTACAAAAAGAAAAGGGGCTAGACGAAGGTTTAAAAGTTTATCAACAATTGCGTTGGCTAGACGATCCTAGCGCTCCAACCATTATCCAGTCAGAACAAAAGTCTCAGTTTTCAGCACGCCAAAAGCAAGCCTTCACGAAAGCTCGACCTATTTCAAAACAAGCGGCAGAAAACTATTTAACCCAAGCCCGTATTGCCTTAGGCAAAGGTGTCATTGATGGTGTACCGACTGCAAGCAACGCTTGGGTTTTAAAGGGGGATAAAACCGTTGAAGGACAAGCTGTTTTATATAATGGTCCTCAGCAAGGATGGTATACCCCTGCCATTACCTACAGTATTGGCTTACATGGCGCTGGCTATAATTTAACAGGTATTACTCCTGTCGGCCTGCCTGCTATTTTATTTGGTACTAATGGCAAGATTGCATGGGGTTCAACTGTAGGTTCACTAGATACCAATGATTTTTATCAGCTAAAAATAAACCCCAGTAATCCTAAAGAATATTTCTACCAAGGTGCATATATTCCTTTCGAACATCGGCAAGTCAAAATTAAGGTGCGTAAACAAGCAGAACACATTTTAGATGTTTATAAAAGTAAACAAGGCTTTGTCACTGCATGGGATGAGAAAAACCAAATGGCTTATGCGCAAAGACGCAGCTGGGAAGGTGTTGAAGTCGAAACCTTGTTAGGCTGGGCGAATGCTGCAAAAGCGTCCAATTGGGATGAGTTTCTGCAACAAGCCAAACGTGTAGCAGCATCCATCACTTGGTTCTATGCCGATACCGACAATAATATTGGTGTTGCAGCATTAGGCCGTTTACCTATCCGCCCAGAAAACCAGCATCCGCAGCTTCCTGCCCAAGGTGATGGTTCGATGGAATGGGAAGGCTTTTATGACTTCTCTCATAATCCAAAAGAATACAATCCAGAAAAAGGTTATATTGCAAGCTGGAACAATAAAGCATATGCAAGTTTGCGTTCAGACTCATCTAATTTTTCTCATGTTGACCGCGTCAATGAATTAATTGAACCGCTTGAAAGCAAACAGAAGCTGAGCCAGCAAGAAATTTGGGACATTAACAAAACTGGTGCATGGGCTGATCTCAACGCACGCTATTTCATTCCCTCTATGATTAAAGCAGCCCAAAGCCCGAAAGCTTCTGAAGCTGCAAAAAAAATAGCACCTTTACTGGCCTCATGGGATTATAAGCTTCGACCAGATCATCAAGCCAAATACTATGAAGGTGCAGCGCCTGCCATCATGCGTGCATGGCTCAATCAAATGATTGAACTGGTCTTAAAACCCAACCTATCAGACAGTATTTACACCCGTTATACCGATACGCTTTACCCGGTCAATTTGGATCCGCGTAGCACTCAGCCAGCAAGTGCATCAAAGTTAATCTGGAATGCACTTCAAGGAAAACAATCAGCTGTTGCCCAACAGGTCGACTTCTTAAAGGGACAATCTCCTGATGATGTGGTTTTAACTGCCCTTGAAAATGCTTTAGCAACACTTTCTAAGCAATACAACTCTACGGAGCCGAATGACTGGAAGCTTCCTGTTGCAACAATGGGATTTTCGGGCAAAAATTCCGTGGGTATCCCTTGGGCGGATCTGGCGCATCAGCAAAAGTTGAGTACTTATGGCAATACAGGAAGTGCCTCTTTTAGAGTTGTTTTAAACCCGAGTCAAGTCACCATGTGTTCAATTTTGGCGCCAGGCCAAAGTGGCTTTATTGATAAAAATGGCAAACCCGATGCCCATTTTTCCGATCAACTCCCCTTGTTTGAAAACTATGAATGTAAAGAGGATGCAGTTGATCAAAAGAAAATTGACCAAACCAGTAAACAGAGTATTACTTTGAATTATTAATCTTTAGAGCATTGTAATCTTTCTTTTTTAATAGAGATCTGTCATGGATTATCCAGGACAGGTCGATTTCCCACATTGCTAACCGCATCAACATCTTTTTTTCTAAATCATCTATTAATTTTTTTCAATCATCAGCAAGGTCCATAAAATGTGAGATCTTTAGAAAGTCTCAATTCCAAATTCAGGACCAGTCTTGAGTTTCTTGGGGAATTCACAATAGAGCGGGTTTTACTAAATGAGGCAGTTTAATTGAAGAAAATAAACCTTAGACATATATTTAAAAATTCTATCGAAACGTATTTAAGCACAAAAATCCACTGGAATAAGATTTTAAAGATAAATCATTTTTCTTATTTTTTTGTTTATTTATTAAGAAAATGTTACTGGTCAGTGACTATTGCCGGTCACATATCACGATGAAAAACAAAAATATGAGGCAACTATTGCTTATTCTGCATTAGTTGCCTCTCCATTTCATTTAGTTAATACCCGCAATATCCCGTAAAATTTTAATGAAACTGTCTTTTTCACTGTCTGAATATTTTTCTAATACTTCATTCTGGTGGCTGTCCGCAATATCAAACAAATAATGCGCGGTTTTCTTGCCTTTATCTGTCAATTTATAAAAGCCGTCACTCTCCACAAGTAGACCGTCTTTTGCCAGAATTGCAGCAGACTGCTCCACTTCGCGCATTGGCATAGCAATATCACGCGGTAAATCCGCTTTGCTTGAGGCTGTCCCGCTGCCTAAAACCAGTAAAAGTCGCGCTTCACTGGTACGAAAACCCGTCACCAGTTGCTTAGGAATATAATCATTTTGATAGAATTTAAAGGCGCGACTCATTAAATAGCACACATTGCCATGCAAATGCCCTTGATGCATCTGACCTACCTCCTCAAGGTCGGCAGACTCCTTGACCTGTAACAAAGGATGCGGTGTCACACCTGAATAAGCACCTTGATGATAAACCAATGGACTACGGCCTTCATCATGAAAATTTACCACTTTGCCGATAATAATCCAGTGATCTCCACCTTCAATGATCTGATGGCGCTCACATTCAAAAACAGCCGAGCAGTGGTCTAAAACTGGTGCTAGTCCTATGCCTTCATGAAAGCTAGTACCTTCATATTTATCAATATTACGACGTGAAAATTTATTGGAAAGTTCAATCTGCGAACCCGATAAAATATTGACTGCAAAATGCGTTGCTTGCTCGAACACCTGAAAGCTTGAAGAATTTTTATCGATACTCCACAGAATTAAAGCTGGATCTAAAGAAACTGAGTTAAAGCTATTTGCTGTCACCCCTACCTTTTCTCCAGATTCATTCTGTGCCGTCATAATGGTTACGCCTGTAGCAAAATTGCCTAATGCGCGTCTAAATTTGATTGGATCAATTTTTATGGTATCCATCGTATGTAATGCGTTCATGCTTCTCTCCTGAGTTTTAAAGTCCTATTCCTGTGCGGACCCAATACTGTGCAATTTCAATGTGACTGGTGTTTATTTAAATATCTAACACTAAGCGTGCCGATTTAGCGCGAGAACAGCACACCAATATTTGTTCATTGCTGGCTTTCTCTTCATCGGTAAAATACACATCGCGGTGATCTGGCTCACCTTCAAGCACATCGCACATGCATGTCCCACAAACCCCTTGCTCACACGACATTTCTATCTCAATGCCTTCGCGTGCCAAAGCCTGTAAAATGGTTTCCTCGGCATCTACCATAATGATTTTGCCGCTGCGTTCAGCCACCACTTCAAAAGCATCGCCACCCGTTTCCACATCTACCTGAAAATATTCTTTGTGAATTTGAGGTTCAGGAAATTCCTGGGTAAGTGCTAGATTAATGACCCAGTCCATAAATCCATTTGGACCACAGGTATAAATATGGCTTTCGGCATCAATATTCTGTATCGCAGATTGAAAAAATTCACGGTGGCTCGCGCCTTCCGATTTAAAATGAAAGGTAGTGAATTGAGCCAGTTCACCATTTTTAATTTCATCTACAAAGGCGCAACGTTCTGGACTTGCCCCACAGTAATGCAACTCGAAAGACTCACCTTGATGAGCCAACTGATAAGCCATGGTAATAAGGGGCGTAATACCAATACCGCCACCGATCAATACCGAATGCTTGGCTTTCACCAAAGAAAAAAGATTTTTTGGCTCGCTGACTTGAATCTGCATACCATCTTTTAATTCATTAAAGGCGGATATAGAGCCACCTCTGGATTCAGGATCACGTAAAATCCCTAAACGGAAAATCCCCGTTTGATTTGGATTTTGGCAAAGTGAATACTGACGCACCATGCCGTTTGGCAAATGTACATCTATATGTGCACCTGCTTCAATTTTAGGTAAGGCTGTAGATGTTGCAGATTCAAATTCCATGACTGCAATATTTTCGCCTTCTACATGGCGGTTTTTGACAACAACATTATAAAGTGCAGTCATAATTCATCTCCCTGTTATGCATAAAGCCCAAGACTTAACGCATAAATAATCCGCCGTTGATATCCCACGTTGCACCGGTCACAAAACTGGCATTTGGACTTGCCAGTAACGCACATGTTTCAGCAATAAACTCCATACTCCCCAAAGCTTTAACAGGAATATTCTGAATAAACTGTGCCATCTTTTCGTCAGATACCACGCTATGCACAATCGGTGATTCCATGGGTCCTGGTGCAACCGCATTGACCGTGACACCTTTCGCTGCAAATTCCTTGGCAAAAATTTTGGTCAGTGTCACAATTGCACCTTTGGTCGCTGCATAGTGCGCCCCTGTTGCTGTGCCGCCATTTTGCCCTGCCAAAGAGGCCATATTGACAATACGGCCAAAACCTTTGTCTGCCATATACTTGCCAATAATCTGACACGACTGAAATGTACCGCGCTGATTAACTTGAGTAATCCAATCAAAATCAGCGGCGGTAATCTCTAAAACAGGTGTTGCTTTGGTGACCGTCGCGTTATTTATCAGTACATCCAGTTTTGAAAACTTCTCTTCAATCCAGTGCACAGCGGCATGAAAATCTGCTTCAACAGAAATATCCAGCTTCAGAGGAAACATATTATTCGCATTTACGCTGCGCACTTTAGCAGCCTCAGCTTTTTCCAGTGTGCTTGCAGATAAAATAACTTGATGACCTTGGCTGGCAAAGTATTCAGCAACAACATTGCCTAAACCCGATGCGGCACCAGTCACTAAAACAACTTGTTTCATATTCCTCTCCTAAAGAATGTAACTGATACCTGCCAAGGTATCGGTAGAATTGACTAAATTAATAATTTTTCGATTAATTTTAAAACCTTGTTCAGTATCGCGGATCAAGTGAAATGTGACATCGGCGGTATAGTGCTTCAGATTTTGTTTACGGAATTCACGTAAATTTTGCGCGCAACGTAAAATAATTTCATCCCCGTCATCTTTGACAATACGGACACGAGATACGCTGCGCACTGTATTGGCTTTTGGAGAAGTTGAGATGGCCTCGCCATTGTCTAAACGGTTCACACGCAATTGACGCATATGATGATTGTCATAGGCATAGTTCAAATTATTTTCATAATCCGTTAAAGCAGGGTCAATCGGAATGATATATACGCCTGTTTCATTCCACAGCTTTAACCATTCTTCATGTTCATAATGATCCAGCATGTCCGCTTCAGCCCAAATAAAAGCAGTCACTTCATTCAATAAATTTAAATCGATTTTCATTGCTCTCTCCTTAAGCCGTCATCAACTTTTTCCACTGCTGATACGCAGCCCGCATGCCAGTTTCAGCACTTACATCACTTTTTAAGCCATCTTCAGTTTGTACTTCGCCCGGTAAACCGCGGTTCAGCATGATCCATAAATCATTGCCTGCATCTGCACCTTTTTGTACACGCTCCCATGCTTCTGCATCATCCGGTGTACCAAAACCAAATGGGCCTTGGAAATGCTCATGCAAACGCAAGCGGTACTGATTGGCAATTTGCGGGCCACCATCCATGGTAATAACCGAGTGATGAATTTCTGTTTTATCTACAGAGATCGGCTGCATGACACGGAAGAATGCCATTGAACAGGCAATATTGGGGAATAAGTTCAAGTTAAAGCCAGAACCGCCTACCGCGCGGACAATCCGGCGCACCTGTAATTCTTCATGGCCTTCATCACGTAATGCCTGAGCCAAATCTTCAAAACGTTCCTGAATTGGACGTTCCATCAATTCTTCTTCTAAATCGACCAGTTCAGGAATCATCACCATGACACTATGGCCATTGCCTAAATCTTCAACATAGCCCGGCTGGTTATCAAAATTAAATAGTTCTTCGGTTTTTTCATCGACTGAACTTAAGAATGATTTATGCACCAATGGGAAGTGATAGGCATCGGTGGTATTTTCCAGTTGAATTTTCCAGTTGCCCGGAAATGTAAAACGATGCTCGCCCAGAACTTTCACTGGATAGCCCGCACCTTGTTTCATGAACAGGTCAATCCATTTTTTTGCCGCACCGAGGAAATCTTCTAGCGGTTCAACATCATGATTAAAAGAGGCGAAAATCATACCGTTGTATTCTTCAACGCGCAGGCTGACCAAAGGGAGTTCAGATTTATCCAAGCATTCCCCATAGCTTTCAGGAGATGGTACACCGCGTAAACTGCCATCCAAAGCATAGCTCCAGCCGTGGTAAGGACATACAAAGCTGTTGGTCTTGCCCTTTTTATGTTCACATACAGTTGCAGCGCGGTGACGACAACGGTTAAGCAGCACATGGACTTTCTTTTTACGGTCACGTACTACAACCACAGGCTGCCTGCCAATGTTCATGGTTTTATAACTACCACTCTCAGGAATTTCGCTCGCATGCGCGACCCAGACCCAAGAGTTGTAATAAATTTTTTCCATCTCATCGTCAAAGATTTTTTCATCTTTATACAGAGAAGTATGTGCACGGTCTGATTGCACTAGCTCATTGTAGTCAATATCAATATTTTGAAGTGGAATGATACTGTTCATGTCAACTATCCTTTTAAATTTATCCTTGGGTTATGTCTGAGACGGGACTGGCAATTCTGCTGTACTGTTCCAATGAGAGACTGGACGGCTAAAAATGTTTTCTGTTTGAAAATGCTTGATTTTCCAGTGTCCGCTCTGTTGTTGCTTAAATGTCACCGTGAGTTTGGCTGTATTTAAATGGCTACGACCATCTCTAAATGTTGAGGTTTGCAACATTAACCACGTCGCTTTTGCATGTGTATCTTCAACATAAATCTGTTCTGAATTGACAAAATGTGCATTCATCACGAAATGCGATTCTTTTTGGGTATACCCCTTGAACATGTCGTGAATCGCCTGCCGTGAGCTGAATTGACCAAAAGACTGCGCATATTTTTCGCCTATGCCTTCCCAAATACTGTCTTCATCAAATAAATCCATTAATTCATTCAGGTCAGTATCAGCATCCAAAGCATCACAAATTTCCATGTAGCGGTTAATGCAGTTCCGAATAGCAACTTGCGCTTCCAATTGCGTTAAACGCTGTAAAATTGCAGTCAAATCCACTTTGTCATTCATTCTGAATACTCGCGTATGAAGTCAAGTTGCTTATAAATAACCCGGTGCCGGTTTTAAGCCAAAGCTGATTAAACCTGCGTTCTGCAACGTGGCATCCCCCATAAAGGCATGCTGTGTCACCACATTGGTATCGTTCACAAAGCGGCTGAACACATTGTTGGTATAAATAGCTGTCATCCCTGCCAGCATTTGCATTTTGCGGGCAACTCGGGCAGCAACTCGGGCAGCATGCGTACAAGACAGACGCATATCACTGATTTGTTCTGCTGTCGGTGTACGGCCTGCAGCAACTTCACTCCAAACGGCATCCATCGTTTCATAAAACCAGATACGCGCCGCTTTAAACTCTGCTTCAGCTTGCGCAAATTCATATTGAGTTACGGGGCGGTTTGCAATTTCTGAACCACCAGTTATTGATGCTTTTCCTGGAGCAAGCTTTTTGAACTCATCTAAAGCGGCTGCTGCAACCCCTATTCCCACCACCGTCAATACTTGAGTTGCAAGTGATAAAGATGGATATTTAAAAAATGGCTCTGGAAGCTTAGACGGCTCTCCGCGTACAAATGTCCACTCTTTAGCAACCAAAACATTTTCAACAACTAAATCATGACTTCCCGTTCCTTTTAAGCCCACGGTATCCCAAGTCATTTCAATTTTTACTTGTTTTGCAGGCATTACTGCCATACGCGGCAAACCTTGCGCTTCATTACCCTTTTGCGGCGCAATACCGACACCCACAACATCTGCACCCATGCAGCCGCTGGAAAATTTCCAGCGACCTGTTACAACAACCCCGTCATCGGTAATTTCTGCGGGTTGTGGCGGAAAAATACCGCCTGCAAAAACAATGTCCGGTGAATTTTTATAGAGCTCTTTCAGGGTTTCTTCTGGCAAGCTACCTAAATAAGCTGGACTCATGCCAAAGCTGGCCACCCATCCCACAGAGCCATCCGCCATCGATAATTTTTCAATCAGCTCGCAAAATTCACGTGGCGAAACCTCCGATCCACCAAAACGCTTTGGAACAAATGCCCGATATACACCCAGTTTTTTTAATTTTTCAATGATGTCTTGACTCACATACGCCTGATTATCAAATTCACCAGTACATGCGCGTTCACGGATTTCCTGACATAGAGCCGTCAAATCCACTGCGGTATTATCCATGACAAAATCCTTTGCAGATAAATCATTCATTCGTTAACTCCTTGTAACTTATTGCGCCGCCTTCACGACATATTTTGCAATTGCACAGAGCTGTTCATCTGCATTTTTTTTGGCAACAATCTGCAATCCAACAGGTAAGCCATCTTTTGTCTCTAATGGCACTGATATTGCCGGATGCCCCGACAAATTAAATGGACGGACCAGCCCTGTTAAATTTAAAAATGTGGCTGTATTTTCTGCATCCGCAACTTGTGGCGGAATTTGCGGCAGGGTCGGCAACAGCAATGCATCATATTGATTCAGTAAAACATCTACTTCTCGGGTAAACCTTTCTTTTACACATTCTGCTTCTGCAACCTGTTGGCGTGTAGTTTCTGAGGCTTTCAGCAAACGCGTATTGACATCGGCACCCAAAAGTCCTGTTTCAGTTAAAGCGCCATACGCCTGCCAGTTTTCGAAATTAATAATTTGCATACCGGCATGAAATGCATCCTCAAAAGATGCGACCTCTACATAGGTCAAAATCAACCCAGCTTTTGCAAGGTATTCAGCAATACATTCATTCACTTCATCACTCGCCTGTACATTTAGCACCGCAAGCTTAGGGGTTTGCTTCAGGACTTTTGCAGGATGAAAACTCGGATCAATAATCTGCATAGCGGTTTCAATCATGCTGACGGAATTGGCGAACGGACCAACGCAATCCAATGAACTGTTTTCAGGATGTACCCCTTCGCGGCTCACACGGCCAAAAGTCGGTTTTAAACCGAAAATGCCGCAACAGGCTGCCGGCATTCGGATTGAG
This sequence comes from Acinetobacter sp. ANC 3781, assembly GCF_004331285.1. Classification (GTDB taxonomy): domain Bacteria; phylum Pseudomonadota; class Gammaproteobacteria; order Pseudomonadales; family Moraxellaceae; genus Acinetobacter. The sequence goes on along the minus strand of NZ_SJOH01000022.1, from coordinate 24,023 downwards.
CCACCGGTATCTGTTCCTAAAGTAAAATCGGCCAGTTTGGCTGAAATAGCCGCAGCCGAGCCGCTCGATGATCCGCCAGGAATCAGCGCAGGGTATTTGGGATTGAGTGCCGTACCGAATGCACGGTTAATGCCAGTAATGCCAAAAGCCAATTCATGCAAATTTGTTTTTGCGGTAATTTGACAATCAGCAGCCAAAATACGCTCAACCACCACGGCATTTTGCTCTGCTGCAGGACTCTCTTCGAGTGCCTTACTTCCCGCGACGGTTCGAAAACCTTGAATATCGATAGAGTCTTTCACCATGACGGTGAGTTTTCCTGTTCCTAGATGAACATCCTTGGCCACAATATTCATTCACTTTTCCATGTATTTTTATTACTAAGACTAATATCTGAAAAAGCCATGTAATTGTCAAGTGTTTTTAATAACAGAGAACGAAGAAAATATTTTTAATTTTTGTATAATGGGCTATCCATTTTCACAAAGTTATCACTTTGCCATGCTTACTCATTTAGAAAATTTTCTGCCTAACAATGAACCTAGCAGTCTACAAAGCTACCCTTTTTTCTGGGTCTCCCAAGTAAACGGGAAATATACGCAGCTGATTGAGAAGTCTATAAAAAAACTAGGAATAGATAATACCCGCCGCAAAATTATCTTAAGTACTAATGCATTGGGACAAGCCAGCATTACCGAAATTGCCAATTTATCTACACTCAAATTGACCACTGCAACCAAAGCCATTTATCGCTTGGTTGAAGATGACATTGTTCAGGTTTTTTCTTCTGAATTCGACGAGCGTATTTCTATGGTCAAGCTGACAGACAAAGGGAAGAAATTAGTTGAGCAGATTAATCAAATCAGCCAAGTCACTCTTTCAGGGATTTTAAATGCTTTCAATGATGAGGAATTGATTCAGTTGAATGCCCAGATGAAAAAATTATTCGATCTTATGCCCTCTAGCTAAAAACTAAAAAGTGGTAATTAAACCCAAAGCCCATCCATTAGAATGGGCTTGTTGCTGCATATATTTTACATTGTAGAAGAAATAATATTAAATTTAGGCTTTAAACCAGATGCTTCTATTCTGTTCAAAAAAGTTTGCAGCACTTGTTGTTTATAGGCCGAAATATCTACCCCTTCATATTGATAGAAACCTTGCTGCTCTCTTAAGCCATTTCGGCCATTGCGCATATTTTCTACAACAATCTCTGCTGTACTGTACCTTTCGCCCAACTCCCGCTCCAAATACTGCGACGCATAATACAGAATATCACCACCGCCCCAGTCAATAAACTCAAGCAGACCCAAGACCGAGAACCGCAGCCCAAAACCGGTGCGAATGGCAATATCAATATCCTCTGCAGATGCAACCCCTTCTTCTACCATTCGTGCAGCTTCATTCATTGCCAAAGCTTGAATTCTGGGTACGATATAGCCCGCTTTGGCATTGCATACCACCGCTACTTTGCCAATCGAGGTTAAAAAAGATTTAAGCGCCAGTACTGTTTGATCTGAGGTTTGCTCTGATCGGCTTAATTCAACCAATGGAATTAAATAAGCCGGATTGAGCCAATGTGCATTGATTACACGTTCAGGAGAGGACAGCATCTTGGCGATCTCTGTCACTAAAAAGGTTGAGGTCGTTGAAGCAACTATACAGTCTGGTGCAATATGTTGATCCAGCCAAGCAAAAATATCCTGCTTCACCGGTAGTTTCTCAGGCACACCTTCCAAAACCAAATCACATTGTTTTAAATATTGAATGGAAGCAGATCTTTCGATGACCTGTATATTGGCTTGAATCGCTGAAGTTTGCTCGGGTTGTATGAATTGAATTTGGCTTAACAGCATCAGTTCTTGCGCAATATCCTGCTCTATTTGCCGCTGATATTGTACAAAATCATCAATTGAACGCTCTTTAGCATCAATCAGTTTGACTTGCAGTCCAGCATAGGCAAAAGCAATCGCAATCGCTTTACCCATTCGTCCGGCCCCTACCACCGCAGTGTGCTGAATTTTGGGCATCTTAGACCCCCTGCTGCAAGATCATTTGTAATTCATGTTTTGACTTGTCCGCCAAACCTAAACTTTCAAATGTCCGACCTTCAGCATATAAATCTTTACCTGCAACAGCAGAGGCAATACTCAGCAAACCTTCAGCCACAGGGGTTTTGACACCAGCCCAACGGCCCGCAGAAACAATTAAGGATAAACCTAAACGGGTATCTTCAAGCATATAGCGATGTGACTGCAAATCAATCTCTTCGCGCCAGTCACCGCTATCGGTGAGTTTGCCATGAGCACCTCGGCCATACATCCACTCATCGCCTTCATCTGCTTTATTATAATGATCAGCCAGCGGAAAATGTGGTGCAGCGTAACCCAAGGCTTCACGCAGTTGCATCCGTTCTGCGTCCAGTTGAGACGTGACACGGCGAATGGATGGCTGGGTGCCTTCATTGTGAATATCCCATGTATCGAAATGTTCTAGCGGGCCGGCATTCATCATAATTAACGGGGGATGAATAATGGGACCTGCATTCATCAGTGCCCCGCTTAAACTGTCCTCTATCGGCTCTACACTCGGATAGGCTTGCTGTAAGATCTGAAATGCATGTTCAGATAAATTGCTAGGGAAAACACCGGTAGGTAAGCGGGTCGCATACCCGCTCACTACAATACGGTTTAACCCATGTTTGCGCACTAAATAAGGCAATGTGCCGGTTTCAGCGAAGGCGACCTGTGCATGATTGCCTGCTTCTTTCATTGCTTGAGCAAAGACCAAGCTGCCAAAAGTGCCTGGCGGTAAATAAATCACTTGCCCATCTTTGAAATAAGGTGCCGTTTGCTGCGCTAAATTCAGGTGCGTGGTCGCCGGCAAGGGAATAATAACCAGCTCAGCACCTGCAATTGCCTGCTCTAAAGATTCCTGTAAATTGATCTGGCTGTTATTCCAGCCAACGTTCACAGAACGCTCACCTTGATAATCCAAAATGAAAAGTTCACCCATTTCTGCTAATTTTTTTAATGCATCGGCATCTCGGCGCCATAGCACTACATCATGGCCCTTTTCTGCCATTTCCACGGCTGCTGCATAACATCCATGCCCCCCGCCCAGTACTGTAATTTTCATTTTGAATCCTCCTGATTAACTGAGTTAACTTTAGAAGATTAAAATGAAGCTCACGTCTCCGTATGCGAATAGGCTGTTCGATATACGAATACTTTTAGAATTTAAGCCACTTTCATTTTCAAGGTTTGGGAAGGCAGGCAACCATAACGTTTTTTATACCGACTGGAAAAATGCCCCAAACTTTGAATGCCGTTTTGAAAAAGAATATTCGTCACTGTATCGCTGGATTGGCTGTTCAATAAGGCTTGATGCACCCCTTGCATACGCTGATCTTGAATATATTCAAGCGGTGTTTGTTGACAGTACTGATTAAAGCTTTTTTGCAAAGTTCGGCTGCTAACTCCGCAAAAAATACTCAGTTCAGCAAGTGAAATCTGCGATTGAAGATGTTGCTGTATATATTGCTGTGCTTTTCGCATATAGCTGGGCATGACTTCCCGTCTGCGTTCATTGAGTTGAAGACTGTAATTATTGGGAACTTTCAGTAAAATTAATTCAATCAAATACTGGGTAAAACTGGCTGAAATAAAGCTCCAGTTTTGAATATTATAATAGGCGTAACATAGGTAATTCAGTGTTTCAACAATTGAGTTCAGCGCTTCTGTTGTGCATGATACCCCGCTATCAAATACTAAGGATTCTGCACTGGTATAGCCCAACATTTTACACAGCTGGGTGTCCACATCCTGCTGTGTCAGTTTGAGAATAATATTGCGACAGCGATGATTGGTCATGATGCGGTTTTGGGTATGCGGATGTGTCACCGTCATAATGCCATATGATTGCAGCACCTGATTTTGTGCATGTTCAACTTGACATTGTCCTTCAAGATTGATGCGAAACAAATAATGAGGAGATGTTTCATCTATTGTGATTGCCACAGCCGCGCTGTATTTCAAATCATATAAAGCCGAATTTCCAAAGCTAAATCCATTTAGGCGGGTATTCAAACTCGAAGCAGCATCTACATCAAATTGATGCGGGCACAAATAATGACTGATTTTATCCTTAATGATGTGATAGTCATTTGAATTAAATAGTAAAAACTCATCCAGATAATGCAAATGGCTCAAATTTAAACGCTGATTCATCTCTGCACTCCATTGATTCCATTCTTCATAATTAAAATGACGGCAAGAGCTCATTAGACCTAATCAGCTCTTGCCTGACTCTTAACTTCTGAGGGTTAGGCTTAAACAGGGTGTTCCTGCTGCATACTTGCACTAAAGGCTTTACAGCCTTTTTTCAATAAAATAAAGGCCAATACACATGCGCAAGCACCAACAATCGACAATGACATACCCACCATCAACGGGTTTCCAAAGATTTTATCTGTAATTAATGCCACCAAAGTCGTACCGATTCCGACAGCCACTAAATTACTGATCAGTAGAAATACCGCCGAAATCTGCGCACGCAGCTGGTTAGGTGCCAGCATTTGCATTGCTGTGGTGGAAACTGGCATTGGAAAAGATGCAAAGAACATCGCTGGAACCAATAACGTCACAGACAGCCAAAGTTCAGACACTTGGGTAAAGGCAATCATCGGGATAATCAAACCTACAATGCCGATAACACCGGTGATCATTGGCGAATCTTTTCGACCTTTTTGAATAAACCAGTCATTTAACCAACCTGCACAAAATACGCCCAAGGTATTTGCCACCAGCATGACCGTGCCTAGCATATAGCCAGCTTCTGTTGGAGTTAACCCATATTTGCGCATATAAAATGCGGGTGTCCAACTGATGAGACAGTACAGCGCCATGGCATAGAAGGTAAAACCAAAATAATGACAGCCAAAAGTAGTGCGATGTTTTTTAATAAATTTAAACGCTTTTTTCATGCTGGTTTTTTCAACTTGGCCTTGCGCATTTAAACGCTGACCTCTACGTTGCGGATCCCGCACCGTTAAAATGAACAGCAAGCCAATGAAAACCCCTGGCAAACCCACAAGAATAAATGCCATTTGCCAGGCTTTGATTGCACCTAAAAGTGGTACTTCGATCAAGCTCATATTTTTCAATAAGCCAATCACATAGCCGCCGACCAAAAAGGCAATCCCCCCGCCAACGAATGATCCGCTGGAATAAACAGCGACAGCACGTCCTAGTTTATCCTTGCTGAACATATCACTGAACATCGAATAGGCGGCTGGTGATAATGCTGCTTCTCCCACCCCTACACCCATCCGACTGAAGAAAAGTTGAATGAAGCTCTTACTTAACCCGCAAATTGCAGTAGCAATGCTCCAAAATACAATTCCAACAGCGATAATTTTAGGACGTGAAAAACGGTCTGCCAGATAAGCTAAAGGCAATCCCATAAATGCATAAAATAATGAAAATGCTAAACCATGCAATAAGCTGAATTGGGTATCTGATAAATTTAAATCGGCTTTAATCGGCTCAATCATCAAGGCCAAAATTTGACGGTCTATAAATGAAAAGATATAAGCCAGCATACAGAGCAGTACTACATACCATGCATATACATTTGATTTTTTACTGACCGCGGCAGCCTGATCATTGATAGAACTATTCATGTCACTTAATCCTTGTACGACGGCTTATATTCCTTATAAGCCCATGTTTCCTATACCCTTGACAGGGAAAATATTTTTTGATCCCTATGATCAGAAATCTTTTACTTCTATCCAAATTTTGCTTCTATTCAAGCTTGTTTTGTGGTTAGAATCCTGCAATTTTTTACATTTTCAATTCAATTGTATTTAATTTTACGTGTAATATTCCATATCTTTTTAAGTATAAACTCATACCTTTATAGGACTCCATAGCGATTTTTGCGGAAAAATTTAATATAAATCAGTTAAAAACTATTGTTTAATCAAATTAGAAAAATTGAATAATTTATCACTTAAATTACCGCACTGTAGCCTTAAGTCAGCTAAAGTAAACATTAGGCCTACTGCTTTATTGGGGTTTGACTTTATTTGATGCATTATTTCAAGAGCTTCAAACTTAGACTTATGTAGTTTAAAAAAGATGAAACAACATAAGCCTACGCTTTTTAAGCAATTAAAATAAATTTTACGCTGTAAAGGTTTCCTGTAGAAAGCGCCAAAGCATTTGGTCCTGAATTTCCTCAATCACTGCACAAGAACGGCGAATTAATATACCTGATTCTTTGGTATGCTTCTCTGTATAGGTCAAAACGATTGTATGTTGATTATGTGAAATAATTTCTTCATCATAGATTTCAATTTTAATATCAGGCATTTTTCCTTGATTGTTTGCGAACAACTGCTTCACTTCTTCAAATTTAAATTTTTTACCAGCCGCACCCACCATTTCAAAATCTTCAGAAAAATGTTGAATTAATAAAGGTAAATCTTCATCGCTATTTACCCCGCTGAAAATTTTTTCAATAAGTACATGCATGGTATGAATGCTTTCAATTGCTTTCTCTGCAGAAAGTGTCATATCAATTTCCTTATATTTAATGTTGACCCCATAATAAAACAAAATTACATGTAAAATTCAATATGTTTATTGGGCATATTTTATAAATCTAAAAATAAGCATCCTTCTAAATATGCTCTATAGCAAAAAATTTACTCTGTTCATGCATAATTGGCGTATGAAATACATCGGTCAAACACGCTTTTTGATCCTTAGCTCAAGCAATACCCCGGTATCTCATGCCCAACCTGCTATTTAAAATGCATGTCCCTGCCAAAGGTAGACCGCCCAAGTTAAACCTGGAAGAGCAAGCTCTGCTTTGTAGGAGCTAGTGGCGGGAATAAATAACTTTATTTCCATGAAGATGAATCAGGCTGTTTTTAGAGCCAACCGCCTTAAAGAGTGTTCATCATTCTGAAGACAGTCTGATCCAGTTTAATGTGTTTAATTTATCGAAGAATTTGTCTGATCGTGAAGGGATTAACTGGAATGTTATGCTCATAGAGGCCACAGAAATTCCAATTCACAGGCTTAGAAACGCATAATAAGCTATGGCGACCAGAAAAAGCCTTATACCTTCAAAATACAGAGCATAATTCATTATAAAACTCAGCAAGTACTGAGTTTATGTAGCGGTCGTAGAGCTATACATGATTTTGAGTTACTTCAACGAAATTTAAACCTGAAACATTAAGATGCCTTTATTTTGGCTAATAAAGGCGATCAGAAAGTCAATAAAACAAGAGTGGGGCTGAATAGATATTTGGCAATCTGAAAAAATTGAAAATTTTTGGAAGACTATTATCGAAATAGAGATAAAAAATTAGTTTAAGATGTAATTGAATAGCTAGAATTCATAACATTTAACTAATAAAAAATAATTTATAAAATAGTTTTAATATAATCTATCAGAAAGTTACACCTTGTCTTTCCGCATATTCATATATATAACTCCCCCACCACTGCATCATTTCCATACGTTGGTTAATATAATCAGCGTGATTATAACTCGCCCGAGTTTTATTTTTATCTGTGTGCGATAACTGCGCTTCAATCCAATTTTGTTGAAATAAACCTGATTCATTTAATATAGTACTAAATGTAGATCTTAAACCATGAGATGACAGCTCATTCTTACTATATCCCATTTTACGTATTACTGTATTTAGGGTATTAAAATGAATCGGTTTGTCTTTATAGCGTGGACTGGAAAATACATACTTTTCACCATAAGACCACTCAAGTGCTGATTTTATAATACAAATTGCCTGATCCGACAAAGGGACCAAAAAATCAGGAATCTCATGACCTAAAATAACTTTACGTCTAAACTGCTTAATATGTAATGCCGGTATTTTCCACATTTTATTTTCTATATCAAAGTGATGGGGTTCACTAAGAAGCAATTCAGCGCCCCGAACACCTGTATATAATTTAAGCCATAAGGCTTTTTTAATAAGGGTATGAGTATTTACTTGATTTAATTTATTTATGAATTCTGGAATATCATGCGATTTTAAATAAGGATAGTTTTTCTTAATCTTATTATTAACCAGTATTTTATTTAAACCATTTGCAATATTGTATTCACAATAACCCATCGCTACAGCATAATCGTAAATTTGATTTAAATAACTATAAGCTTTCTTAACCGGTTCTTTTACTTCTCTAAATTCAATTTTTTTTATGACTGTTACTAAATCATATCGCTTCACTTCTTCAAATGCCATATCACTTAATTCTGGATATATATCATTGGATAAACATTTTCTTGCCAATTGAATAACACCACAACGTGGCTCATCACTAAAAGAATTTCTTGTTTTAAATTCTAACCATTCCTCACAAATATCTTGGAAGGATTTTATTTTTTTATTACTTATACTTTTAAGAGTGTAATTATTTAATTTATATTCATCTCGTGCAAATCTTGCATCTTTTAATAACATTGAAGGATACATACCCAGTTTTATTCTTGGTCGCTTGCTTGAGCCTTCTACAGAATATCGATAGCTCCATGACTTGCGTCCATTCGGTTCAATTTTCAGGCTCAGGCCTTCATCATCTGCTAAAAAGTAGATTTTATCCTTCGGTTTGGCTTGGCGAACCTTGAATTCTGTAAGACTCATAAAATTGCATGGAACCACTAATGACACTGGATATTTTGATTATAGCAAAATAAACATAGTTTTATATGATGCGTATGATACGCATCATATAAAATCATAAATTATTGTTATTTAATAATTTTATTCAACATTAAATAGTTTTAGTCACCAACTTAGTAACCTTTAAAATAATATATTGAAAGGCGAAAGACTGACTTAACAGATTTTTTAGTTGGAAATAGACTTTCATCGTTAAGTTTGAACAGAACAAAATTAATTACCAATGTTGAATTTTTTGGATTTCTTGATTAAGAGAGTCAGGAGTTATTCGATATTTAAGTCTTGAATATTCAATTAAATATTATTTACTTAAGTGACTATTTGAAAAATCAGGCCAGTTCATTTTGAATATTAAGTAATTTTGATACAAAGCTGATGAAGTAATAATTGGATAAGCAGGAGAACTAACGATTTTAAATGGGGTGGAGGCAGCTTAAGAACACAGCTGCCTCAAATTTAGTATAGCCGGGAATCGACTAATGACTTAACCCATCATTGCATTTTAATTCCAAAGTACAGGGATTTTTCCTGTTGTGATAACAGTTCCTTTAAAATCGTCTTAATTTTGGCTCTGCCATCATCTTCAATTTTATTGTTGCTGCTATCGGTAATGTCTTGACCATTACTTCCTACGATTGGCAATATCCTAGGAAGTGCCCATTGTTGGGTATAAGCGGGATACATATCGTTAATCACTACATTGCTTAATGCTGCACTTCCGGTATTTTTCACCATAATCCGATAAATTAGACATTGATTCGGTTTTAAGTTTTCATTTTGTACCGTATAAGTTGCATTTATCACTGCTGAAACATTTGTCATACTGCAATTTTCAACTTTGAATTGCGATTTCAGAATTTTTAACTGATTCGGACTGACCGTAATTAGATCGGTATTGCTCAAATCCGCTAATAATATTTCTTTCGCTAGATTATCCGGTTTAACTGTCAATTTAACCTGACCATTCATGCCGTTAGTTGCTGTTGCAGATGCTTCAGCTTTTATCAATAAAGTGACTGATTTGTTGGGCTCGATAATATTGCTTAATTCTGTCTCTACCCCAGAGAGCAAGCTATCTCCCGCATCTAGCGCATCATTACCATTTTTATCTAGAAATAATGAATATAAGAAGCCATCATTGCCATTAACAGGATTGATGCTGATTTTTGCTTTAGTTTCATTTTCTGCACCATAGTTAGTTAAACGGTGTAAAAACACATAGCTTCCCCCGACCCCCACCTGTGCACTTTGATCATTGCTTAATTCCAGTAAGCGTTTTTTAGGCTGGGGAATCACAGCATCCAGAATAATATCAGCCAAGCCCGACTGAAGTGATTCGATTGCAAACCAGATATTGGTGGTTGCTGTCGCAGAAGAGTAAACGGTCACAACTGCGCAGAGTTGTGCGGTGCTATTGGCTGAAACATTTAGTTGAGTAATCTGCTGACTATTTACACCCGTTTTACACTGCGCAAAATCCGCTTTATAAAATTCAATTTTTAAACCAGCAGTAAAAGGCGTAACACTATTTTTAACCAAGCTTGAATATTCACCCGTTCCTAAGGTTGGTTCAATTTTGCTACTAGATGCATACAGCTGATAATCCTGTGCCAAACCGCCGTAATTCTGAATATTGAGCGGAAAATAAACTTTGCTGTTACTGTCAGCTTTTTGGGTCCAAAGTGGTGTAGAACCTGTTCTACCTTCTTTTGCAATAATAAATATACCAGTACCGGTGGCAGCGGCATCTGCTGCAGGGGCATTACTGATGTTGTTGGATAAATCACTTTTGGCCGCAATCAATGTTTTTAAGGTGGATGTATTATTTCCAGGAATGAGATCCTGCATCTTGGTGGTTTCAATAATGGCTGTATTTTCTACAAAACCCACACTTATAGTATCTGTGTCGGTGACTTTTAAATTTTTAACCGTAAAGATGTATTTTGCATTGGCAGGAATATCGCCTAAACTTAAACCACTACCTGCAGTGGTACTGCTCAACAGTGCAGTCAATGCATTGGCATCTGTCCAAGTCGAAGGACAAGCCTTGCTGGTACCATCGGTCAAATCTTCACAGATCAGACTGGTTTGATTTGCAGCATTACCGCTCGTCACCTGAAGTAAGTTTTTGAAATTATCTCGCAGGAGTACTCCATCTGCCTGCACGGCAGTCTTATTGATGACATCCAGCTGATAAGAAATCAGGTTATCTTTTTGAACCACCGACTCTGGTGTTAGGCTTTTGACGACCGCTAAATCAATATCATCTTCTTGGATCTTGAGATCAAATTTGACATCTGCACTGACATTACCACAGGTACTCAAATTGGTGGAAACAGCTTTACTGTTCGCATCCAGCGCGAATTCAAACGGTAGATTGATATCAGTATTGGTTTGAGTATTGCCAAGAATTTTAATTACCAAATCATTGACCTGAACCCCTTTGGTATAATCCAGGGTAGCGTTATAGACTGGGGTGTAATTAAAAGTTACTTTGTCTGGATTTGCGGTCACCAAACTATCTGCTGAACCCAATTCAACCAAGCCTGATGCAGTTTGCTTATATAATCTGTAATTTTTGCCATATACCGCTTTAGTCTGAGCATAGCCCGTCAGATATTCAATTTTAAATTGCAGGGTAGGCATATCACTCTGACTTAAAATTTGTCCAACAACATTAAAAGGTACAGAATGGGTCTTCCCTGTTGCATCCTCACCTTCGTAAAAACGCCCTGAAGCCGCACTAAATTCAACTGCAGGTTTTAATTTTAATGAAATATCATCAATAAAATTACCTAAGGTTACACTGCTATATTTTGTTGCAGCAAAGATAAAGTCATAGATACCGCTATTAACTGAAACAACGGCTTTAGCTCCGATAGGATTGGCATCCACCCATGTCCATAGTTTAGTAGATTGCTGTGCGCCAATTTTCTGTAACTGAGTAAAACCTAGGCGATCTGCGTTTACTTTCCCGATATAAAAAGTAGCCTCTTCCGTACTGCTTGATCGAGCGGCATGCCTGAAATTCCACTCAAACTCTTCACCTTTTATCAAACATACTGGCTGATACAGTGCAGATGCATCCTCAGCATTAAGTTCAGCATATTGATTATTGATATTTGCTGTCCCCCAGTCCGCAGTTGCATTGCCATCTGGGCCTTTACCGCGCCAAATTTCAATTAACTTAGGGGTTTTATGGGTGGTTTTCCAACCTTCCACTGCCGTTTCAGCAAATTGCTGATAACTGCCGCTCAACGTGGGTTTGTTAAAACTTAAATTAATAAAACTCCGCTGAATTTTAACTTTACTGGTATCTGCTGCAGCATCTGCTGCATTGACCTCAGCCACACCGCCCACCATTAAAACTAAAGATGCCAAAACATGAGGTAAATATCGCTTGATCATAATGTTATTTCACCTGCACTTTTTGCAGTTTTGACTCTATTTGTAAATCTTGCCACTGCGGCAAATATTTAATTTCAATCCCAGGTACATCTGTAACCTGCAGAACCATCCGGCGGCTTTTGGCTTCAGCTATTTTCATCTCTGTATCGGTTTGAAAATCAACTGCACCCTTGGCTTCAGTCGTAATATTTGCAATATCCATACCCTGTAATACCAGATAATCTTGCACTGCCTGAACACGGCGCCGTGCAAGCTGAATGTTATAGGCCGAGCTTGCATGATGATCGGTATAACCCGTTAAAATAGCAGACAATTGCGGATATTGATTCTCCAGAATCTCCCATTGTTGCAGCACCATTTTGCTTGCCGGGCTTAGGTCTGCACTGTCACGGGCAAAATGTACAATATTATGGATCTTTAAACTATTAGACTGTTGATTTAATTGTACTTTGGCTAGAGGCCAAAATTCAGGGTTGACGCCATGACAGCCCTTTCCATTCAGCTGCTGCAATGAAGGCAACTGCTCTGGCTGCCAGCTGATATCCGTGCGCTGTATACCTGTTGATTCAACCACCTGATATAAAGCCTGTTGCACCGCATTAAAAGGTTCTTGGGCATGTCTCCAGCCCAACTCGCAATATTCTGCTGCCGCCCACACCAGCATCACTTCTGCATGTGCCAGACTTTCTGGCGCTTTATCAATGGCACCCTGCTGTTTTAAATATTCAATCTGCCACCACAAATCACGGCGCATGACTTGTGACACACTTAAGACTGGTGTGGTTAAACTCAAATTTTGCCTGGCCTGCAATCCACTGACGATATGCTGGGCCTGTTGCAAAGCTTCCTGCCCGGCAAGGGTTAAACTGCGCTCGGATTGTTGATTGACCGCATAACTTAACCATATTTTTGCTTTGTAAGCATGATAGCGAGTTAGTGCATCAGCATTTGAATATGATTGCAAAGTATTGGATAAGGTCTTTATTTGACGCTGAGCATCAGCAGCTGAAAAGGGTTCAGCATAAACCATGCTATTCGCTAAAAATAAAGCTGCAAGTAGTCCAATCAATGGTTTCATGTTCTATCGTCCCTGTTCTGGCTCTAAAGCAAAGTTTGTGTTTGCCGAACGGCGACCAAACAGATCTTCATCAAACTTGAATCTGAATCTTAAATACGCACCTTCACCGGTTGAACTGGTATTTGCCAGTTCCTCATCTTGATAACCCATAAAGTTATAACCTGCCGAAACCCAAAGATTGGTTGCAAGCAAATACCCCAATTCGGCTCCAACCAAATAACGCGTTCCTGCACCGCGGTTGGCCCATAAACTGCCAGCCTGTATGCTCATATCCCAGCGTTCATTCATGTCATAAATTACACGACCACTAACTAACTGGGTTAAAGCACTACTCGAAATACCGTATTCATCCAGTACAGACCATTTTGCTGCATATTGACCCGATAAAGTCAGACGGCGCTGTGGATGATAGTTACTATGAATAGACGTCACATAGGCTTCACGTTTAAATTCCGCTTCTAAATCAGTGGCATTATTTTCATAGTAATATTCGATTTTCGACAACACATCGAGTTTATTTTGATCATAATCGCGCCATGCATAACCGATCTGGAAACGGTTGCGTAAATGATCCCCTTGAGCTGCTTCTTTATTATCGACAAAGTTCAGCGTGTTTTTAGTCAGCACGGTTGCATCATCAGAAAGCTTATAGGCATAGCCAAGGGTATTAATCAGGGTATCCGAAGTATCAGAACGGCGACCTTCCAAACGGGTGGTCGCTTTCCAATTCTCATGAACTAAATACTCAAGCCCAAGACTCAGTGCAGTGGCATCGTTCCGAGTATTGTCTTCATTTTTAGATAAAGACTGGATACGCTCAAAACTGCTACTGACATAGACACGCGGTTTTAATTGCCAGCGGTTACGCAGGCCCAATGCAGCTTCAGCTTCACGGTTACTGATGCCATCCGCAACACGATATTCACTAAATGCTGAACCATCTTTCATATAATTACTGGAAATACCAAACACCGTGCTGTTGATTTCTTCCGTGCTATTTATGGAGTACAAGCCATCAATTGCTGAAATCACTTCATGGCGGGCATAGACTTCTGTATTTGGCAGGACTTTAGCTGTTCCCCCTACAGACAAGACTTGTTTATCAGAATTAGATAAATCCTGTTCGTATTCAATAAAAGCTGATGCGCCTTTCCAAGGCAGATTACCGGTAAATTTGATACGACCCGTAGTTCCCTGATATGGACCCAGATTTTCAGTGGCTAAAGTTGCCGCCGCAGTGGTTTCATCATAGTGACGAAAACCTAATTCTACTGCCAAAATTTTAAAGAAGTTACGTTCCAGACTGGCAGATAATCCGGTACGAATCCCGTGATTATTTTGATCTTCGGTACGAATGGCTTCTATACGAGCCAAGCCCAGTTTTGCAATCGGTGCTGACGCCTTGATGCCACTTTCCTTACGCCCTGCACTAATAGTGGCTGCATCATTCTGGAAACCTTCTTCAGCTTGCTGGTGATAGGCACGAACATGGGCAAAGCTCGGCGCATATTCAAATTCGACTCGGGCAGCGCCACCTTGGTTTTTGTCACGGGTTGAATCACTATTGATCTGAGTAATCTGATCTGCCGTTGAGTCGGTATTTTTAGACTGTGCCACTTCAGCAATTAATTTACCGTATTGCCCCACTTTCACCACGGCATTTAAACTGGCAATCTGTTCCTGATTTAATGGATCATTGCTTTGCACAAATGAACCACCCATTTTTAGATGGCTCTTCATGGCATAACTAAAACTCATCCCGCCGACTTGATATTCTTCACCAATTTCATCCGCTTCCACCGTAATACGGATAAAGTTTGGATTCAGGTCTTGATCGACACTGGCGACAGCCTGTTTTAAGTAAATGCTGTTGCTGTAGGTGTCGACTTCATAATCGGTAAAACGGGTAAGGCTTTGTTTGCCAATAATCAACCCCGGATTATTACGATCGCGGGTCAGAATCTCGACTTTTTCACTATTGTCTAAAATAAGTTCATTTGAAATTGAACCCAGACTGTAGGGCCCAGAAATACCGAGTGCACGATTTTCTGTCACCACTTGACGCGATTTGGTTTCAGCCACAAATGCTGATGCTTGAAACTTATCTCCTTCATGTCCCACTTTCAGACCAGTCAATGAACGGTTATATTGCCCCAAAGCCAGACCTTCATCTTTTTCTGTACGGGTCACATAGTCGCCATACATCGCATATGAACGGCCTTTGTCTAAGCGTACATACAATTTTCCGGTCGATTGAGCTTCAAAGCCTTTTGCCGCTGCATCACCATAAACGGGATAATATTCATCAGGTTGAATATCGCGGAACAGGCGCTGCTTGGAACTTTTATTCGAATCATAAGCCAGGGTTAACAGATAGTTGCCTCTGACTTTTCCTTTCAGGAACATTGCAGTGCGACCGGTCAATGAGGTGTCATTACCCCACTCGGCAATTTCATTCAGCTCATCTTCAAAACCATCATTACGATTCACACTGTGCAACTGTGTGTTATCAAAATTATTAAAGTTAATGGAACCTTCAATTAAACCCACGGCAATCAGCGGACGTAAATCTGCCTGAAACTGAATGTCGATTTCTTGTTTGAGCAAACCACTGCTGACACGTAGTTTTCCACGTGCAGGCACATTCGGTGCAAGAACCGGAATAATCATCTCGCCGCCATCAATGAAGCTTTGAATGCCCGGTTCATTCGGATTTAAATCTGGAAGATCAATAATCCCGATATCACTTTCTAGAGTGATCGAGGTACGGGTGGCCACCTTGACGCCTTGTTTGTCTTGTAACTGAACTCGCAGCTGCATCACATCACGGCCATTGGCCATCACCGAAGCTTGCGGTTGTTGTAACTTCAGCTGATGAATTTCATCCGGAACAATGACCTGAATGTGTTGGCTTTCACGGACATTGCCAGCAAAATCCAGTTGTTCAGCACGAATGCTGTTTTTACCGGGTTTTAATGCCACTCCGACATATTCAACACCTTGTTTACGTTGCTCATCCAGGATGGCTAATTTACCGCGTTGTTTATCTGCCACCACCACGTCATTGACTAAAACACGCTGTGTTGCTCCCGCTGCACCTTGAACTTGAATTGTCGTTTGTGCATGAGGTAGAACCTGTCCCTCTGTTAAGTTTAAAATTTCTAAAGCGTTGTTGTCGCTACGCTTTAAATATTCTTCAAGATTCACTAAAACAGGCGGTTTTACCGGATCAATCAACAACTGCGGTTGTTTTTGTGCAGCAAAATCACCCCGATTCAATAAGCAATTCTGATCATTGTCATTTGCCAAACAGCCTTGGGTGTTTTCTGAACGGGTGCTGCTTTCCAGATAGCTCGGTGCATCAATAGAAAGTTGCTTGTTAATCGCTTTTTCAAGATTTAAATTGCTGCTGTTAATTTTTTCCTGACGCTGTTTGATTGCATCGGTTAAGGGTGCGGAACATGCATCTGCCTGATCCGCCATGGCAAAATCGGCACGATGCAATTCGCCACGTTTGACATCGACAAAGCGGCTGGATGGATCGCCTGCATTTCGGTTGGACTGAGTCAGTAACTCTACCCCGGCCGGTAAAGTCGTGCGGTCAATTTTAAGTACATGGGTTTTTGCCGAAATGCCGTAAAAGTCATATTTACCTTCGCGGTCCGTGATCACATAGCTGCCATCTTCCATGTAGATACGGACACCCGGCACACCCAACTCGCCTTTATCCTGTATGCCATTACGGTTACAGTCGCTATAAACTTTACCCACCACAAATGCATCGGCACTAAACGCACCCGGACGAACTTTAACTTTAGCCTGTGCTTCATTTGAACTGAGACCAGAACCATCCACTGCACGAGCCCGGTTAATCCCATCCCCATTTAAAGCATTGGGTCCGACCAGAACACGGTATTCAATTTTGGCACTGGCATTAACTGCAAGATTACCGAGACCCAGCGTTAAATAAGGGCCTTTGCCACCTTCCGGGTCTGCCACTGGTTTGCCATCAATACGCATGGTATTTGGCACATAGCTAAAACCACGCGGTAAACTGTCTTGCAATTTGACATCACGTGCAAGTACATCACCTTTATTACTCACGGTAATGCTGTAATTGGTGAAATCACCCAATTCGATACTGCTATCACGTGCCGTTTTTTGTACCATCAACCCCGATTGGCTTAATAGCGGGTCAATCGGAATATCGATATTCAATGCCGGACTGCTGGATGCCAGGGTAAATAAGCCGCCATAAGAATATTGCGAATGTACCGCCATGCCATTAAATGAACTGAGCGGATACACTACCTGATCGCTGACAAAACTATATTGATGAGTAGCAATTGTTGAGGTATCGACTAATAATTTGTAGTTACCCGGAATCACCTGAGGGTAAACAAACTCACCTGTCGCAGATGTGACCTGTTTTGCAGGAATTGAACGTAAAGCCCCTGTGGTACGGTCAACTTCAAAAGCTACATTATTGCCTACAGGTTGATCATTTTCGTCCACCAATATCACTGTTGCTCCAGCGACAGGTTTTTTGGTTTTTGCATCGAAAATAATGCCGTATGGATCAATCAATATCTGCGTTGAAATATCATTAATCGGTGTAGTGACCTGTCCTTGCTCGTCGACACATTCAACCAGACTTGCTGTAACCTCATCACGTTTAAGCGTTTGTAAAACAGCATCATTCAGGTTTTTTTCTGCATTTTCTTCAGTCTCTAAACTAAATTGGAACAGACCTGTATTTTCACCACTTTCCATGGCAGAAATAATAACAATATCACCCGTCAATTTAGACTGAATACGAATGCGGACCTGCTCTTTGCTGAAACGGTTGGCATTACAAACGGCGGCATTGGTTTTTAAATAAATCGGTTCATTAACCTTGCCGGTATAAAAGCTGATTTTAAAATCATTTGTGGTGCTCTCCAAAGTTGGCTGACCTACCACCTTGGTTTCAACTTTATTGGACAAGGTTTTTTGATCCACTTGCCCTTTTTGATGCAGAACATAAGCTCCATTCACCAATGTGGTATAGCTAATGGTTGGTTGAGTTTTGACCTTTAACTTAATCTCGCTTTTTTGACCGGCTGCAAACGGCTGTTTATAGGCAACCACAGCATGGCCAATTTGACTTTTATCCTGAGGTAAATGGCTTGAATATTGTCCTTCTGCTAATTTATGCAAAACCAGTGTATTAGAAGCCGAATCTGAAACCTGAATATCTTCAAAAATAGTATTTGCAGGCAAAGGATCTTCAACAATCACCCATGATTGTTTCTGTCCATCCACCGTGACTGTTGCAGGAGATACAGCTAATGATGCTGAGTTGGTTACCGTCAAAGTGTAATTCAGGGTTTGTGCCTGCTGATTTATGGTCAGCAGTGATTGGTCTACGGCTTTTTCTATTTTTAACTTTGCTTCAAAGACCTGTATAGGGTCTTGCACTGTTTTTTGTTGTTGCGGTTCTTCACGAATTTGTGCGGTTAAAGGAAGCTCTAACTTGGCCTGATCGGGAGTTTGTAATGAAGTATCTGCCACGACCCATAAGTGTACAGTTTGATTGGATTGTAATTCCAATCCATCTTTAATCAGGGTATCTGAAATATCCAAGACACCATCTTGATTGGCATCTAAATAGATTTTTAAATTGGATAAATGGTTAACAGGCGCGGTTTGAAAATCAAACCATGCCTGAGTATTACTGGTATTGGTCACCTGATTTAACCAGATGACTTTTGAACCTGCTTCTACTTGCTGGAGCTGATCTGGAAATAGTTCAAGACCATAAAACTTTGCAATTTCGACATTGACTGCATTGGATTGAGTTGTTCGCAGTAATTGCCCACCGTAGGAATCACTGACTTCATAACTTGCATAAGCAATATTCTGAATCATTTGTCCAGCCATAGGCATCGCAGCATGACCGTGCTGTGCAAAGAACAAAGCAGATGCAAGTGCGGACAAAGATAATGTCTCCACTTTTTTATTCATTGCTTTTTTCATTGCCACGCCCCGGAACAGAAAATACGAAAATACAAATAATTAAAACAAACAAATCAAGTCCCCCCTTTTCGTAAAAAGGGAGGTTAGAGATTTAGAAGGGTTATGGGGTGGTTACGCTGTTGTCAATTTTTACCGCAAACTCTAAAGTTTCAGATGTTGCTGGAGTCAAGGTATTCACGCTATAACTCACCTGACCATTGGTTTGAGTTGCAGACGCTGGCTTTAATGACCCTGTGAATAGCTTGGTATAACTTGGCACCATGTCGGAAATCACGATATTGGTGGCATTCGCATTACCATCATTGGTGGCTACAATTTTGTAGTACACACATTGACCTGGTTTTGCCTTTAAATCAGTTGTTCCATAAACTGTTGGGGGCGTTGTACAGTCTGCTACAGCCTGAGTTTTAACTAAACGAATCTGGCCTAAGTTAATCACCGTGCGATCCGTTACAATCACATCAGCAGGCTTGTTACTGCCTGTAGGTTTGAACGATACAATCGTGGTATCTGATTCCCCTGCCGTTGCAGTTGCAGGTGCCTCTACTTTGACCAAAATTGTAACTGATTCATTTTGTGATAAACCAGCACCATTGGTTTGTCCCAATAAAGCAGTCAAAGATACATTACGCTCTGCGGCGGTCGCACCTATTACCAACTCATTGGCATCAACCATGCCATTCTTGTTGAGGTCAACATAAACTGAGGTGTTCATACCTGACAAGGTAGAAGACCAGTTAATTTCGACTGGATATTTGCTTTCACCTTCCAGTACATTTCCCGTATTGGTTAAGGTGTGGCTGTATACTGTTGTACCACCAGGTGCAATTTGACCTTGACGGTCTGGAGTAAAGGTCAATTGACGTTGTTCTGCAACTTTGACATTAAAGCTAATGTCATCTTTCGTACCTGTAGCAGATGAAGAAATCTCGACTTTAATATCTTTACCCGTACTTGTATCGGCAGGAGTTCCGGCAGGAGGGGTTACGATTAGACAGAAACTTTTTGCAGCGCCATTGGCAATGTTGCCAGAATTGGTCACTTTCGTGGCAGTACAGTTACCTGAGCTGTCTTTTTCAAAAACTTCAGCAGTCCAGCCAGTAGGGATATTCGGAACATTAATAATGTAATTATCCGGAATGTTGCCGGTATTTTTGATCGTAAGATCAAAAATTACTGGTATTGCCGGTGGTGTCGTTGCAGTGGCTACAGGCGTTGAATTACCGGGACCTGCACCAAGTTCCGCAGTTGGGCCAGATTTGCTAACCAAATCCACTGCATTTGCCAGTAAGCTGGAAACAACTAGAGTTAACTTATCTATGCCTTTGTTGGCATCAGAAGTGCTGATCAAAATAATTTGATTATTATTGACTACTGCACCGTTCTGGAAAGTGACGCGAACGATATATTTCTCATAGCCACCCGCTGCGATCGGACCGGTATTATTCGATGTTACAGGCGTTTTACCATCCGCTTTCAGAATTTCAACAATACTGCCTGCCGGTAAATTTGTTTTATTTACAGTGAGCGTATAAGAATCTGCCGTGTTGCCGCGGTTATGGACAACAATCATGTCACCTTCTGTTGTACTGTCACCGAATACAACCGGAACCCCTTGTTTGCCTGCTAAAGTAATAAGGTCATCCACGGGAGCACCTGGAATAGTGTCATCTTTAAAGCTGTTTAATACAGAGTCATTAATCGAACCATCAAATTTCCCTGTTACAGTCACAATTGATGGATTAGATGGAACAGTTGTAGGATCAGTAGGTGCAGTGTCCGGTACATCTGTGATCACTAATGGAATATTCGGACCACCAGCAGTACCGGGTTTACCATCCGGATCGACATAGGCAGTATTTTTAATATCGCCTGCACTGGTGCTATCTAAAACTTTAACTTTAAAAGTCAGCTTGCCTGAGGTATTTGCTGCAACACTGTCAATATTGAAAAGGAATTTATTTCCGCTTACTTCAAAATTATCTAAATTATCTTTTGCATCGGTAAGAGCGGTTGAACTGCCATTATAACGTGCAGATCCAGCAACGAACTGAACAGTAGCGGGCAATACGTCAAAGAGTGCAACATTGGTTGCAGCTGCATTACCTGTATTTTTAAAAGTTAAGGTATATTCAACTTCCTGCCCCGCTTGAGTCACACTTACACTGGCAGCTTTGGTAATTTGCATTACTGCACCAGTAGTAATGGTGGTAGTGTCGATATTGCTTTTTGTTATCGCACTTGAATCATATAAAGCAACTGACTGTGCTGTTGCCGATACCTGTAACTTATCAAGCTGGTTAGCAAGTGCCGTGCTTGGTGTAGTTGCTACCACAACTAAACCCACAGATTCCCCTGCCGCAAGTTCAATTTGGTCAGCAGTTGTTAAAGCAACTTTACTGTCAGCAACCCCATCTTTATTGCGGTCAATATATATTGCAAACTTGCCATTTTCGAAATCAAATGTTGTGGTTGCATCATCTATATCAGTAAGTGAAATCGTAAATTTATCCGATCCGTTCCCGGTATTGGTTAAGATGTGTGAGAAAGTAACCTGACCATTTGCTGTGGTCTGCGCAGCGCGGTTAGCTTCAAGTGTAAAGCTGCCGACTTGAGCGACTAGCGTTTTCACTTCATTAGACGTTACTACACGTTCTGTACCGGTATTATCAGTATAAGATGCAGTTGCAACGTTACTAATATTCGTACCGGCTAAAGGTGCAGCAGCCATAGCTTGGCTACCCAGCAAAGATATCCCACCAATTACTGCCAGTGATGCAGCAATTTTACTTAATTGAAAATTATTTTTCATAAAGAACCCAATAATGAAGTCGATATTGACCAATTAAAAATTTTATTTAGATGTATTAACTTGGACTTGAGCAGAAACAATAATTTTCTGTTTTGGTTTTAACTCACTCACATTCCATTGCAAAACGCGATATTCAACTAGTGGGACATTTACTTTTTTGCCATTTTCCATACGGGTTAATGGGGCTTTAGCAAAACTTTTACCATCTATGGACGCATAGGCATCTTTGGGTAAGCTTTGCCCTGTGTAAGTTACGTCGGTAGGAAGTGGAAGATTCAACTTTAAATTTTTCAGACTCTGACTAGAGACATTGGAGTATTCAACTTTGTACTCAAGCAACGCTTTTGGCTTTACTTGATCTGTTGTTTTTAATTCTTTTTTTACTTTTTGGTTTACCTCTAGCTGAAACACTTTCATATCAGCAACTAAAGCTTGGTTATTCGCGGAAGCATGAGTTGTAAACGCTGCTGTTAATAGCAAGGATAAAGGTATCAAAATCGGTTTTTTTTCGGATTTAATCATCATTGGATACAATTTTAAACATAATGTCATTGCATTCTTACATTAAAAAATAAAAAAATAAATGAAAAATATGACATATTTCACACTTTATAAATAAATGTGGAAATTGTAGTCTTTCTATTATAAAAATTTGTATTTATTGACACTTTTTGTCATGAAATAAAGGCAAAAAAGTAACACTAATCACACCAAAATTAAAAAATTATTAAATGTGTCATTTTTGGCCTTGCCAAAGGTTTAAGTTTGCTCGAAGTTTTGGAGTAAAGTTTTAAAAACTCAACTCAAATTGCAGTGCGCTTATCGAGTTCTTATATAAGCTCAGCGGATTTGCCTAAAGTGGTACCGCCTATTTTAAACTTATTCTGTGCACAAACATCGCTTACTTTTTTCTTATTGGTACTGGATGAGCATAAAGCGGTTCCTATCGTTCGAAGCTGTTTACCGTAACAAGACAGTTTTGCTTAAGTCCTTATGGAATGCATTTAGGAACACAGTTGCCCGCTGATGCAGACTTAACCGGTAAATTTTTATTGGCAGCTTTAAACTTGCAGAAACAAAAAATGGGGTGCCAAATGTGGTTTAAAAGGCCTTGCTCCATATACAGTTCAAGACGGAACCTAGTTCTATAAACTGCTAACAGGAATTCAAACACAAGATGACTGCTTATCTACAGAAAAACACGGACTACAAACTATTGCGTGGGCGGTACCAGTGTTAAATGTGCAAGTTAAGGCAATTGCCGCATTAAATTTGCATGGCACAGACTCAGCGTATAACAGAGGGGTAGCTTATTCAGTAAATTTTACCTTTACTTAGAAATACGGTTTATGAATTAAGAAGTGCACTTTAGACTATTAAAACTTATCTAAAGTTTTCAACTATGAGTCATTTTATCTCTAATAATAATGAATATAATTACTCCTTGCTTTACTACTGGATTTATTTTTGAGCTAACTCTGCTGATGCTTTTTAGATTCTCTAGATCTTTGATTCCAATCGCATATTGATGAGCTAGAACAGGTAGATTATCTATAAAAACCCATTCTAGGTCTGCATAATTAAAAATAATGGATCAATTTTACATTAATGAAAATAAATTCTATAAATTATAATAGATTATTTAATTTTATATTCATATGACAATTCAGATTATTATACCTATAAGGTATTATAAAATAAAAAATACAGGTTTTGATGTGGTAACAGATTACTATCCCTACAGCTTTTGATGTGGTAACAGACCACCACAAATACAAGTTTTGATGTGTTAACAGAAAATAAATGATGTAGTAACATAGTCAGTGTATAAAAAACCATCAAAAGTACGGACATAGCAAAAGATTGAAGCTAAATAATTATCTATACCTTATAAATATAAAAATAAGTTTATAAGTTTATAAGTTTAATAAATTCTGGTTTTAGATATTAATATTTGATACAGGTCTTATTAAAAATTT
>NZ_SJOH01000021.1 GCF_004331285.1 Acinetobacter sp. ANC 3781 | reverse complement strand
CGACAATAGCAAGAGTGAACCACCTGATCCCTTCCCGAACTCAGAAGTGAAACCTCTTTGCGCTGATGGTAGTGTGGGGTTACCCATGTGAGAGTAAGTCATCGCCAGCTCATTATTCCAAAAGCCCCGCTCAATAGCGGGGCTTTTTTTATGCCTCAAAAATAATAACGAATATATAGTTGTGTCATCATATTTATAATAAAAATAATTGCTTATGCTTACTATACTAGTCTTTATCGATTACTTAGTATCTAGCTTCACAATTTTTGTGGACTAGTCATTGTGACTATTTAAAGGATTTTCAGGAATATCGTGAGACAAATAGATTTCTTAGCTTTACAAACTACAGAGATATTTATGGATGATTATTTGGCTCCTTTTGCCTGGTAATACGAGATGCTGTTAAAATAGCGAATATGGATAAGAAATTTATCGAGTTTTTTAAAATTTGAAGCGTGTAAGTTCCATATAGCTCCCTATATTGAGCTACCTTTAATTAAAGAAAAAAGAAATATAATTGAGGCAATAATAGTAGGTTCTAATCCAAAAATTGTTAGATGCCTGGCTTCAGTTTAAAACTCTTATTAAATTACCAAATGAGGCGTATAAAAATTTCACAGTTTAAGATACCTTTTAATAATTGGTAATTTAATTTGTGAAAGTTAGAAAATTTCTATGAAACTGAAATCATTTTCCCTATTCCCTGAGGATGATAAATAACTTTATCCTCCTGAACTTGGGTATTGGGCATCACTGGATGATATTGAACAGGTGAGTGAAATCTTAAAGCAGGGCATTGATCCTCATTCTACCTATGATGAGAGCTATAGCGATTTACATCCCGCGGCTAAAAATGCTCATTTGTACGTAATTAAATTACTTATCAGTTAAGGTCCAATTACCATCATCCTAGTACATACACTGCCTTAAAACACGCAGAAATGACAGGTAATCAAGAGATTATGGTTTATATAAAAAGCTTAGAAAGCCTGCATTAATACACTAAAAATTGAAGCCCTACATTATTAGGGTTTTTTACATATAAGTTGCTTCAGTATAGCTTCTATTATAACTACTCCTCTCGCTGCTAAAATTTCCTACTCTTTTGAGTCTGATAAATATTCTGTTTTCTTATGAACTTAAACATGAAATTTATCTGTATGGTTCTCTAGTGCCATATAAGTATTCTTTAATTCCAGTCCACATTTAAGGATTTATTCCAAAGTATACCTACTTATCCTTTTAAGGTTTTTAGCCGACAAACTCTGACAATTTTTCAATCAAATCATCTTTAGTCGAGTGAAAAATATTAATTTGTTAACATATTGTTTTTATTATTAAAAATAAGTGTGAACTATAGTTCACAGTAAAATATGTAACAAAAATAATTATTTATAACTTATTTTATCCTGACATTTTATTCCAAAAAAGATTTTATATACTTTCAAGGTATAGGTTTATGCCTTTCAAGTTGTGGACAAAATTCCGCCAGAAACCCATTGTAGATTGAAATTTAAGTCTCACATTGGAGGTGAGTACTCATGACAGCGACAACAATTAATGTAAATGCTGTAGTGGATCAAGCTAAGTTTAAGTCGTTTCATTTGAAACTTGTGCTCTGGTGCCTATTTATTGTCTTATTTGATGGCTATGATTTAGCAATTAATGGAGTCGTTTTACCATTACTCATGCAAGAGTGGGGGATGAGTGCCGTGCAGGCAGGCATGTTGGCGAGTACTGCTTTGGCAGGCATGATGTTTGGTGCGATGGGCTTTGGCATGCTGGCGGATAAAATTGGCCGCAAAAAAGTGATTTTAATTTGCGTTTCATTGTTCAGTCTATTTACTTTTTTAGGCGGATTTGCCACTAATCCAACAGAATTTGGAATATTACGCTTTGTTGCAGGCTTAGGCATTGGCGGTGTATTGCCAAATTTAGTGGCCTTAACCTCAGAATATGCACCACAGCGTGTGCGCAGTACTTTAGTCACCACCATGTTTAGCGGTTATGCTGTAGGCGGGATTATGGCAGCACTATGCGGTTCATGGTTTACCGCAGATTATGGTTGGCAAATCATGTTCTATATTGCAGTTATTCCTTTATTGTTTGTTCCATTTTTTTGGAAATTCCTGCCGGAATCTTTAATATTTTTGGTTAAAGCAAACAAGCAAGATCAGGCACGTAATTTTTTACAAAAAGTTGAGCCAGCAGTACGAGTATCCGCCAATGCGCAATTAGTTTTAGCGTCGAATGATCAAAACGGAAGTACCTCAGTAAAAGAATTGTTCACAGAAAATCGTGCTGTAGGAACATTTCTGTTTTGGCTTGCATTCTTTATGTGCTTATTGATGCTTTATGCATTAGGCAGCTGGTTGCCAAAACTGATGATGGCAGCCGGTTATTCTTTAGGCAGCAGCTTAATGTTCTTACTGGCATTGAATATTGGAGCCGTGATTGGAACAATTAGTGGAGGAGTTTTAGCGGACCGTTTTGATTTTAAACCGGTACTGATCAGTATGTTAGTTGTAGGCGTACTTTCTTTAGTTGGACTCGGCTTCAATTCTCCGCAGCCTGTTATTTATTTACTGGTAAGTCTGGCTGGCGCATCTTCAATTGGCAGCAGCATTTTGCTGTACAGTTATGTAGCACAGTATTATCCGGTTGCAGTCCGTTCAACCGGTATTGGCTGGGCATCGGCAGTGGGTCGTACCGGAGCGATTGTGGGTCCAATCGTGATCGGCATGCTTTTGGGTATGGAACTACCACATAAATGGAATTTTATCGCTGTGGCTATTCCTGGAATAATCGGTGCCATGGCCATATTTTTTATCCGTCCAGCAAAAACGGCCGAAATTAAAGCTGAACCAACAGTGGCGGTATCTGCACAACCTATCCGTTCTTAAATCAGTCCATCTAAACTAGATAGAGTTTTATAAAACTTAAGCCTCCTTCGGGAGGCTTTTCTGTATGGATGAATTGAAGGCATGAAAAAAGCCCCATCATCCTGATAGGGCTTTTTCGTATTGGTTACTTAGGTATAACTCCTGTCGTACCTCACATCCTGATGCTCAAACTTATTATTGTTGTTTTTAGTTTTGGAAACGTCCTGTTTCCTGCTGAGTTAAATATAGGGTGAATCAAATGGCTTGAACAGCTGGCATTTTCTGCAGTTGATGTAAGCTAAAGCGTACAACAGTGTTTTAGAAATGTGCTTCTAGACCAATATAAGGTCCTTTGAATTTTAATTTGGCTTCCTGGTCTGAGCCTTCTTCAAGCTGGATATCCAAAATACGATAACCGGCTTTAGCGCCCACATCGACCAGCATACTCTCAACAAAGTTGTATTTTAATTCAGCTTGAACATCAGTAATTTTCTCATCATCCAATGCTGCAAAACTGGCTTCAGCTCGTGCACTGAGTCCGGTAAAGGGCAGTTTTATGCCTGCTTCTCCATAAATCATCGGTACTGTGCTACTGACTTCTTGAGTCTGGGTCACATTTTGGCGAATATCACCTTCTAGACGTTTGGCACCGAAGCCGACATCAGCCGAAACTATATTATCGAGTATTTCGTAATACAGAATAAAGTCTGAATAATCCAGATCAACCTGATGGTTTTTTACCCCTGTAAAACTTTGATCGCTTTCGGCTTGTAGATGGGTATGCTTAATTTTTGCATTCGGCAAAAAGGGTACAGGATGCTCTAGGGCCACGGAAAATGACATCGCATGATCATCTTCTAGTTGTGGGGATGGAGGGACAGATGCTGGATTGCTTAAATCAGCACTGTAATTCCAGTAATCTATACCGGCTTTAATGCCAATAAAATCGGCTTGTGCAGAGCTGTATGTGCCAAGTCCAAGGATGAAGCAAAATAATTTGAGTGATTGCATGGATATCCTAAAGATGTGATTTATTATTTTTAGAAAATAATGTTGTTACTTAAATATAAGGAACTACTGCCCAACTCAGCGCATCATATAGTGAATAAAAGAAAATTGCATTGCTGTTATTTCTAGACAACTAGAGGAAATTTTACATGGTCGATAAAGCTGTAAACGTGATGGACTATCCCCTGTATGTGGCAGGTAAAGCAGTTAAAACCGAGCAATGGCTTGACGTCAAAAATAAATATACACATGAGCTTTATGCACGGGTGGCTTTAGCGAATGAAAAGACCATCGAAAAAGCGATTCAATCTGTAGTAAAAGCAGAAAAAGACATGGCGGCTTTAGAGCCTTTTCAAAAACAAAAAATTTTACTGCATTGTGTAAAACGCTTTAATGAAATGCAAGCAGAGCTAACCGAAATTCTGATTGCAGAAGGCGGAAAACCACGTAAAGCAGCCGCCGCGGAAGTGGAACGTTTAATCAATACTTTTCAAATTGCAGCCGATGCGGTCACCCAACTGGATGATGGACGCATGATTCCTCTGGCGGTAACAGCGGCAGCATCGGGTTATCAAGGCATGATGAAATATGCACCAATTGGTGCAGTCTCATTAATTAGTCCGTTTAATTTTCCACTGAATCTAACCGCGCATAAAATTGCCCCTGCAATTGCAGCTGGTTGCCCATTTGTGCTTAAACCGGCCAGCTTAACCCCTATTTCTGCATTGAAGATTGCTGAAGTTCTTGCCGAGACAGATTTACCCACAGGTGCATTTTCAATTTTACCTTGTCCGCGTGAACATGCCGATGTACTGGTCACCGATGACCGTTTTAAACTGCTCAGTTTTACCGGTTCTGATGTGGTCGGTTGGGACATGAAGGCCCGTGCAGGGCGTAAGAAAGTAATCTTGGAGCTGGGCGGTAATGCCGCAGTCATGATTGATGAGGATACTGAAATTAGTGATGCTTTGGTGGATCGTTTGATTGGCGGTGCGTATAATCAAGCGGGGCAGGTGTGCATTAGTGTGCAACGTATTGTGGTACATGCAGATATATATGCTGAACTGAAGAAAAAACTGCTGGCCAAACTGAAAAAAATCAAAGCGGCTGATCCTGAGCTGGATAGCACGCTGGTTGGTCCGATGATTAAAGAATCAGAAGCCCTCCGTCTAAAAAAATGGGTCGATAAAGCCGTGAAAAAAGGCGCAAAATTGCTTACTGGCGGAGAGCTGAATGGAATGATGTTTGAACCCACTTTGTTGGAAAATGTCGATACTTCCCTAGAAATTTATAAAGATGAAGCATTTGGACCGGTGGCGATTATTGAAAAATATAAGACTTTCGAGCAAGGTATAGACCGAATCAATAGCAGTCGTTTTGGTTTGCAAGCAGGGGTGTATACCCAGAACCTGAATAAAATGCTGTATGCCTGGGATCATTTGCATGTCGGTGGCGTGATTATTAATGATGTTCCCTCTTTCCGGGTGGATAACATGCCCTATGGTGGAGTCAAAGATTCAGGTCTGGGGCGTGAAGGTGTGGCATATGCAATTCGTGAGATGCAGGAAGAGCGTATTTTAGCGATTAAAAAATAAGAAAATTGAGGTAATCAGGGGATAGAAATACCCTGATTACTTTTAGTAAAACCCAAATGAAACATCCTTCGTTTTGAGAAAAGGAACAGATTAAGTTACACATAGGGCCAGATCAGCTATATTTTGATCAATTAATAATTTATAGATTATAAAATTAAATAATTTCCGCAAAAACTACACAAAACCGTCAGAAAAATGGGTATTGTTCACTCATTGAAAGGCAAAAACCAGCAAAAGACTTTAAGCAAGATTTTGCGATGACGGCCTGTTTGCAACTTAGAACAGAATGCTCAAAAGGCGTAGAACTAACTTCAAACATAAAAAGATTAATTTTTTTGAATGGTACTTTTTTTGCTCGCGAGATAACCCAAAAACAAGCAGCAGCTAAAGATGCCTAAAGGTTTAGGTGTTTTATGACAGATTCTCGTGAAAACTGGACATCACGATCGGGCTTTATTATTGCAGCAGTTGGATCGGCTGTCGGTTTAGGTAATATTTGGCGCTTTCCCTACATTGCTTATGAAAATGGCGGTGGCGCATTCTTAATTCCTTATTTAATTGCCTTAATTACTGCCGGTTTACCGCTTTTATTTTTAGATTATGCAGTAGGGCATAAAAATAATAGTTCGCCTCCTAAAGCTTACCGAAAACTATTCCGTGGGGGTGAAACCCTCGGATGGTGGCAAGTGTGCGTGTGTATCATCATTGGTTTGTACTATGCCAGTGTTTTGACCTGGGCAGGCAGTTATGTCTACTTTTCTATCGGTCAAATGTGGGGCAGTGACCCAGAAGCTTTCTTCTTTAAAACCTATTTGCAGACTTCGGATGCAACCGGTTTCGACCCGCGTTTTGTCAGCCATATTTTTTGGCCATTGGCAGGAATTTGGGCGCTTACCTTAATTATTTTATATGGTGGGGTGAAAAAAGGTGTAGAGCTTTCCAACAAGATTTTCATGCCTTTATTGTTTGTTCTATTTACCCTTTTAGTGATTCAGGCACTTCGTTTACCGGGTGCGGTAGAGGGTCTAAATGCCTTCTTTACTCCAAACTGGTCTGCCATGATGGACTATAAGGTTTGGCTGGCGGCTTATGGTCATACCTTCTTCTCGCTTTCTGTAGGTTTCGGGATCATGGTGACTTATGCCTCTTATTTAAAACCGAAAACCAATTTAACCGGTTCGGGTTTAATTGTGGGCTTTGCCAATGCTTCAACTGAAATTTTAGCCGGTATTGGTATTTTTGCTGCACTTGGTTTCATGGCCTATACCGCAAATAGCAATGTGCAAGATGTAGTGAGTGGCGGGATTGGACTGGCATTTATTGCGTTTCCTAAAATCATTTCTAGCTTGGGTGCTGGCGCTGATTTATTCGGGATCTTATTCTTTACCTCACTATTTGTTGCCGGTATTTCATCGATGGTGAGTATTTTGGAAGTTCCAATTGCAGCCATGATGGACAAGCTGAAATGGAGCCGTAAAAAAGCCGTAACGATCGTGGGTGGCGGCAGTGCACTGGTTTCTATCGTTTTATTCTCCAGTGTAAATTCGATTAAACTGGTCGATATCATTGACCATTTCATTAATAACATTGGCATTATCGGCGGTGCGTTGATTTCGATTATCAGTATTGCCTGGTTCAAGCGTTCAGCTCTGGTTGAGATCCGAAATCACGTCAATGCCATTTCCACCGTGCAATTGGGCAAAGGTTGGGATTTCACTTTAACTGTGATTACCTCTTTGATTTTGCTGGTTACTTTAGGAATGACCATCTTTAACTTGTTATTAAAAGGTTATGGTGATTATAGTGTAAGTCTGCAGTGGTTATTTGGCTGGGGCAGCGTTATTTTCTGTGCAGCTATTGCCTTTATTCTGGCTCGCGTTAAAGACCGCTAGGAGAGAAAACATGAATACTTCCGCAATTGTGATGATGATTATCTCGATGGTGTTTTTATGGGGTGGATTGGCCTTATCGATTCTTCACTTGATGAAAAATCCTGAAGAGCTAGACGATGTGCTTGAAGAAGTGAAAGATCAACACACGCTCTAAGTCAAAAATAATTCAGTAAACCCTTATAAAATATGCAAATGAAAGTCATTATCATTTATGATGATGGCTTTCTTGTTTCTGAAGTGGAGCATGGCGATGCACACCATTTTGCCACATCAAGTATGGATCGCATTTGCAGTGACCTTTCTGGCAGGATTGGCCACCGTGATTGGTGGAGCACTGGTTTTATTTTTTAGGCAACCCAGCTATCGCCTGTTATCTTTTGGCCTGGCTTTTTCAGCAGGCGCTATGGTCTATGTTTCACTGACTGAAATTTTAAATAAATCGATTGCCTCATTTAGCCAAGCCTATAGTGCGGATTATGGCTTTGCTTTTGGCACCTTTGCTTTTTTATTCGGGGTGATTTTAGTGTTGTTGCTAGATCGTTTTATTCCGAATCCGCATGAAGCCATTGAACCGAAAAATGCCGCAGAGATCGAACAACGACAATTAAAGCGTACCGGTTTACTGACTTTATTTGCGATTACTGCGCATAACTTGCCAGAAGGTTTAGCGACGTTTTTTGCGACCTTGGAAAGTCCGACCCTAGGTGCATCCTTAGCGGTGGCGATTGCGATTCACAATATTCCTGAAGGTATTGCGATTGCTTTGCCGGTCTATATGGCGACTGGGCGTAGAGATTTAGCCTTAGGCGCCAGTTTTGTGTCTGCTTTAGCAGAGCCATTAGGTGCAGCATTAGGCTACTTTATTTTGGCACCCTTTATGAGCTTTACGGTTTATGGAATGGTGTTTGGAGTCATTGGCGGGGTGATGGTATTCCTCGCCCTCGATGAATTATTGCCGACGGCAAAACGTTATGCCAAAGGGCATGAAACAGTTTATGGTTTAGTCATTGGCATGGCATCATTAGCCATCAGTCTGGTGATTTTTAAATTTGTCAGTTGAAGAACATATGGTTAAAAAATCCAAATACAAAAAAGGTGGCTTAAAGCCACCTTTTTAATCGCATCAATTAAGCTATTTTCTGGATACGGCAATAGAAGAAACCATCGCCATGACCGACTTTTGGCAGTAACTGGCGACCGTGAATTTGTTCAATTCCCCAGTTCGCATCAATTTTTTGTTCTTGCGCATCGGCATGATGGGCGAAGAAATCCACCATTTGCTGTTCATTTTCAGCTTTTAAAATCGAGCAGGTGATGTAAAGCAAGGTGCCGCCGACTTTCAGTTGCTGCCACATATTTTCAAGAATCTGTTTTTGCAACTCTACGGTTTTGGCAATGTCACCCGACTGACGCAATAAACGAATGTCCGGATGGCGACGAATCACACCAATCGCTGAACAGGGCGCATCTAGTACAATACAATCTGCCAGTTCAGGCGCAGTCCATTTCCCTGCATCTGCGGTAATAATTTCAACGTGTTTGCCGTCGAGAATGAGACGCTCTAAATTTTCAGACACACGTTTGAGACGTTTTTCATCTTGGTCAAGTGCAATCAGTTTTTTCGGCTGATATTTCTCTAAAAGATGCGCCGTCTTACCACCAGGTGCTGCACAGGCATCAATTACAAATTTGCCATCAAGATTAGGCACTAAACTTGCGCAAAGCTGGGCATGTTCATCTTGTACCGAAAAACCGCCAGCTTCAAAACCTGGCAGGCTAGGCACATGAATACTTTCATCCAGTACAATACCGACATCCGAGAGTTCACAACGATGGGCATCGATGCCTTCGTCTTCCAGAATATCGAGATATTCTTCACGGCTGACCTGACGGGTATTGACACGCAAAGTCAGGGGTGCAACCTGTTTAAGCTCGTAGCTGAGTTCTGCAAATTGCTCGTCCCAGTCTTTCTTTAAACGCTTAGCCAACCAGCTTGGCAAATTCGATGCATTTTCCAGGACATCATAGAACTGCTCAGTTTCACGCGTTGCACGGCGTAAAATGGCATTCACCACGCCACTTAAACTTTCCATACCCAGTTGTTTGCTGGCTTCTACCGTTTCAGAAATCGCAGCATGTGCAGCTACACGGGTGCACAGCAATTGATATAAACCCACATATAAACAGGTTTCAACCACTGGATTTTCAAGCGGTACAGTAAGCAGGGGTAAAGTCACCTGTTTCAATGCATGCCATTGGCGTAGACAGCCAAGCACCAATTCGTGATATAACGCGCGGTCTTTGTCTGACACGATATTCATGTGTTGATTTAACACTGATGCCAGTGATTGACCATTTTGGACAGCCAATAACGTTTTAACAACCTGAGCACGTAAGTTTAAAGTCTTACCAGAGGCGTGGGGAGATTGTCTCATTATAAAATTTGTCCGATATTCAGTTTTTGAGTTTGTAAAATTTGTACGGCATTCAGCGGTTTGCCACCTGGCCATTGTAAAGCAGTTAGCGTGATTACAGTGTTATTTGCACAGGCAACATGGACGCCGTGTTTGTCAATCGCAATGATTTCACCCACTTGAGCATTTTTCGCGGTTGCAGTAGATAACTGGGAATTCCATACCCGCAGGTTATTTTTTTCATCGAGTACGATAAATGCCACGGGCCACGGGTTAAAAGCGCGAATATTACGGTCGATTTGTACTGCATCGATGGCCCAGTCAATCTGAGCTTCAGCTTTTGATAATTTGTGCGCATAGACGGTTAAAGCTTCATCTTGAACTTCACGCATTTCTAAATAGTGTTGTAATTTTTCTGTCGATTCTAAAACAGCGGCAATAGCAGTTGCCCCCTGAAGGGCGAGTTTATCATGCAGGCTGGCCGAGGTATCTGTGGATTCAATCGGGCAGATGGTTTTATACATCATGTCACCGGTGTCCAGACCCGCGGCCATTTTCATAATGGTCACGCCTGTTTCGCTATCACCCGTTGCAATAGCGCGTTGAATCGGTGCTGCACCGCGCCAGCGTGGCAATAAAGAGCCGTGAATATTTAAACAGCCATATTTAGGCGTGTCTAAAACCACTTGCGGCAGGATCAAGCCATAGGCTGCAACCACCATCACATCAGCATTTAAAGCTTTCAGTTCAGCCTGTGCTGCCAGACCTTCTTCAGTCGATGATTTGAAATGTAGCGGCTGATAAACCGGAATGCCGTGTTCTAAAGCCAATTGTTTGACTGCCGATGCGCTCAGCTTCTGCCCACGACCTGCTTTGCGGTCAGGTTGGGTATATACCGCAACAATTTCATGTTCTGTTTTCAAGAGCGCGTCTAAGGCAACCGCTGCAAATTCTGGTGTACCCGCAAAGATGATTTTCACAGATGAAATTCCAAATAAACTTAACGTATTATAAGGCAAAAGCAGAGCGAGACCTAAGATCGTGTGCATGAACTCACAAGCTACTGAAACTCAGATACTTATCTTATATTTTTAAAGGTGGATCTTTATTTAGGTGAAGTTAATAATAAAATAAAGTAATGCAAAATTAAAAAATTATTCATGAAAGTTTTGTATTTAATTCAGTGTTATGGCGTTATATTAGCTTTCAGTATCAGTTTATTTTATATGAATCGTCGAAACATCAATAGATTTCTCTCATAAAAGAGCATGCTTATAGGGCTTTGCTTCAATACAACCTGTAGTAAGATATGTCTATATTTCGACTGATTTAGCGTTATATATCAGTATCATTCAGCCAGAGTGAATCCTAGAATTCATTTCGAGCACAAACTTTGTTGGAAATACACAATGCCTGACTATCGTTCAAAAACATCGACACACGGAAGAAATATGGCTGGCGCACGTGGCTTATGGCGTGCAACCGGCATGAAAGATGAGGATTTTGGTAAACCGATTATTGCGGTGGTCAACTCTTTCACTCAGTTTGTACCGGGTCACGTCCATTTGAAAGACTTAGGTCAGCTTGTGGCACGTCAAATTGAAGCATCAGGCGGTGTAGCCAAAGAATTTAATACCATTGCGGTGGATGACGGGATCGCCATGGGGCATGACGGCATGCTGTATTCATTGCCTTCACGCGACCTGATTGCTGACTCGGTTGAATATATGGTCAATGCACACTGTGCCGATGCGATGGTCTGTATTTCCAACTGTGACAAAATTACCCCGGGCATGTTGATGACGGCAATGCGTCTCAATATTCCAGTGGTATTCGTGTCGGGTGGCCCAATGGAAGCGGGTAAAGTCAAAATTCGTGGTGATGAAAAAGCCATTGATTTGGTCGATGCCATGATCGTTGCAGCAGATGATAGTTTCACTGATGAAGAAGTGGCAGCTTATGAGCGTTCAGCCTGTCCAACCTGTGGTTCATGTTCTGGCATGTTCACCGCCAACTCAATGAACTGTTTAACCGAAGCTTTAGGTTTATCTCTTCCAGGTAATGGTTCGACTTTAGCCACGCATGCCAACCGTAAAAAATTATTCGAACGTGCAGGTCAGTTGATTGTAGAACTGGCAAAACGTCATTATGAACAAGATGATTACAGTATTTTACCGCGTTCAATTGCGACCAAAGCAGCGTTTGAAAATGCCATGACTTTAGATGTTTCAATGGGCGGTTCAACCAATACTGTACTGCATTTATTGGCCGCGGCACATGAAGCTGAAGTCGATTTCACCATGACTGACATTGATCGTCTTTCTCGTAAAGTTCCAGTGTTATGTAAAGTGGCACCGGCAAAACAAGATGTACATATGGAAGACGTACACCGTGCAGGCGGGATTATGTCAATCCTTGGTGAACTGGATCGTGCAGGCTTATTGGATACTTCAGTACCGACTGTACATGAAAAAACCTTAAAAGATGCCTTGGATAAATGGGACATCATGCGTACTGAAAATGCTGATGTATACGAGTTTTTCCGCTCAGCACCAGGCGGTGTACCGACTCAAACTGCTTTCTCGCAAAACCGTTATTACCAAACTTTAGACGGTAACCGTGAATCTGGGGTGATCCGAAATGCAGCCAATGCCTTCTCGCAAGATGGCGGTTTGGCTGTACTTTACGGCAACATTGCACTGGATGGCTGTATTGTAAAAACTGCTGGTGTAGATGAATCTATTTTGAAATTCAACGGCACAGCACGTGTCTTTGAAAGTCAGGATGCGGCGGTTGATGCGGTATTAGGCGGTGTAGTGAAAGCTGGCGATGTAGTGGTAATTCGCTATGAAGGTCCACGCGGTGGGCCGGGTATGCAGGAAATGTTATATCCAACCAGTTACTTAAAGTCGAAAGGTTTAGGTAAAGAATGTGCCCTATTAACAGATGGCCGTTTCTCGGGCGGTTCATCAGGTTTGTCCATTGGTCACGTGTCGCCAGAAGCTGCTGAAGGCGGTGCAATTGGTCTGGTTGAAGATGGCGATCGAATCGAAATTGATATTCCAAACCGTACCATTCATCTGGCCGTAGACGATGCAACCATGGCCGCGCGTCGTGAAGCGCAAGAAGCCAAAGGCTGGCAGCCTGCGGAACCGCGTCCGCGTAAAGTGTCTAAGGCACTCAAAGCTTATGCAATGCATACCACCAGTGCCTCGAAAGGTGCGGTACGTGAAATCTAAGTTGTAGTTTTTACAGATTAAAAAGCACTCCAGATGGGGTGCTTTTTTTATGCAACATCATTTGGACATTTACCGTTATTCGTTTCGTGGAATGCGACAGGAGGTCGCATGTTTACCCGTATGACAGGGATGTCATATCGGGGAAACAAAGGGGTTTTGTTTACTTTTGCCCAGCCAAAAATAAAGGAAAGCCTACCTATTAATCATATCGTTCTAGACATAAAGTGTAGCTGTATGGAAAAAATCATAGAGCTTGATCCTCAATCATATGCTTTTACATATCGAATGCGTTCTATACAATGATCTTAAAATAAATTGCTACAGACCGAAGCTTAAAATCGGTCATCGCCAAGGAATAAAATAATGAGTAAAGACAATATCCGCGAGCATTCCGCACCAGTTTACGAAGGAATTGAAAATGCACCGGCACGTTCCATGATGCGTGCCACAGGGTTTAAAGATGCAGACTTTACCCGTCCATTTATTGGGATTGCTTCGACCTGGGCCAATGTCACGCCATGTAATATGCATATTGATGGTTTGGCACGTGAAGTGGAAAAAGGCGTCAATGCTGCTAATGGTAAAGGAATTATCTTCAATACCATTACCATTTCTGATGGGATATCCAATGGTACCGAAGGCATGAAATACTCCTTGGTGTCGCGTGAAATTATTGCAGATTCGATTGAAGCGGTGGTGGGTTGTCAGGCTTATGATGGCGTGATTGCCATTGGGGGCTGCGACAAAAATATGCCGGGTTGTATTATGGGACTGGCACGTTTAAATCGTCCGGGCCTGTTTATTTATGGCGGAACGATTAAACCAGGAGCCGGCCATACTGACATGATCTCGGTATTTGAAGCGGTAGGCCAGCACGCCAAAGGCGAGATTAACGAAATTCAGGTTAAACAAATTGAAGAAGTGGCACTGCCAGGTCCAGGTTCTTGTGGCGGCATGTACACCGCAAACTCGATGGCTTCTGCCATTGAAGCACTCGGTATGAGCTTGCCCGGTTCATCGGCTCAGGAAGCGGTTTCAGAAGAGAAGTTGCTCGATTGTAACCGTGCCGGCGAAGCGGTAATGAACTTGCTGCGTTTAGACATTAAACCCCGTGATATTATGACCAAAGCGGCATTTGAAAACTCGATTAAAGTGCTGATTGCACTGGGTGGTTCAACCAATGGTGTGCTGCATCTGCTTGCGATGGCCCATACCGCAGGTGTTGAACTGTCACTAGATGATTTTGTGCGTATTGGTCAGGACATTTCTGTGGTGGCAGATGTGCGTCCATCTGGTAAATATTTGATGTCTGAGCTGATTGCGATTGGTGGAATCCAGCCGTTAATGAAACGTATGTTAAATGCAGGCATGCTGGATGGTTCCTGCTTAACCGTCACCGGTAAAACATTGGCTGAAAATCTGGCAGATGTTGAAGACTATCCTGAAGGGCAGCAAATTATTCTGCCATTTGATGCACCGATCAAGAAAGACTCGCATCTGGTGGTCTTAAAAGGCAACTTGTCACCGACTGGAGCTGTGGCGAAAATTACCGGCAAAGAAGGGCTGTATTTCGAAGGTCCGGCACGCGTGTTTGAAGGTGAAATCGGTGCGATGCGCGGTATTCTGGATGGTGAAGTGCAAGAAGGTGAAGTAGTCGTCATCCGGGGCGAAGGACCGAAAGGTGGTCCGGGAATGCCAGAAATGTTGAAACCGACTTCTGCAATTATTGGTAAAGGGCTGGGTAAATCCGTTGCACTGCTCACGGATGGCCGTTTTTCTGGGGGAAGTCATGGTTTTGTGATTGGTCATGTGACCCCTGAAGCCTATGAAGGCGGTCCGATCGGCTTGGTTAAAAATGGCGATAAAATTTCCATTAATGCTGAAACCCGAGAAATGACTTTACATATTTCCGATGAAGAAATGGCAGTACGTAAAGCCGCTTGGGTGAAGCCAAAACCCAATTACACTTATGGGGCTTTGGCGAAGTTTGCCAAATTGACCACGGGGGCTGAAAAAGGGGCAGTAACGGATCTAAATTTAGATGTATAATTGATCATTCCCTAACAAATTGTTATAAACCCTTGTAGCACTACAAGGGTTTTTTTCGAGGTTTATCTCATGTCACTGTTGCGCCGTTGGTTTGATCCACTTCGATCGCGTTGGTTTTACCAAAAGCCGACTCGTAAAGTGGTGTTATCTACGGAACAGGGTTTAAGTATCCATTTACGTCTGGATGATGTGTACAGTTATTTGGCTGTACAGCAGTTACCTGAACTTGAAGAAATTTTGACTGATGAACTGAAACCTTTAAAAGTGATTATTTCCAGTCGAACGGCGGAACCCCCCAATCGTATGTCTGCAATTGAGTGGCAAAATTACTGCTTAAACGATGCCAAAATTCTATCTAAACAGCACCGCTTTAGTTTCCATGAAACTCCAGAACAACCGCCCCTCAATGCCATAAAACAAGCAGAAACCATCCTTCGCAATACCCCATTACGCGGTCAAGATTTTCTCTATTTACTCGAAGATGTATTCCACATGCTGTGGCAAAAACAGTATGGAAAATTACGTACCTTACATGCCATGGCCAGCCGACATCATAGTGCTCAAGCGTTTCCAGAACGTATTTTTAATGATGATGAAGTCCTCGCCAGTTATTTTGAATTTGGTCAGCGCAAATACCATGCGGTCGATGATTTACTTCGGCTGATGCG
Organism: Acinetobacter sp. ANC 3781; assembly: GCF_004331285.1. Lineage (GTDB taxonomy): Bacteria > Pseudomonadota > Gammaproteobacteria > Pseudomonadales > Moraxellaceae > Acinetobacter. Next base: position 35,263 of record NZ_SJOH01000021.1, on the reverse strand, counting down.
TCGTTTAAAACAACAAAAACTGCTGACCGGAAATCCAATCTTCCTAATTAATCATATTGATTGGCGCGAACATTTGATTAGTGATGCAGAGGAACTGAATGAAATTCAGGCACTAGATCCAGAACTGGATTTGTATATTGCACTTGAAGACCCGATCTCGTGGTTATTATTGGCTTATATTAAAGAAGAACTGGCGAATTATTATAATATTCAGCTCAATGTCTATCCGCTTTCTTATCGTGGACGCGATCTATTTGACTGGAGTTTGGCGACTCGTCTTTCAAAACGTACAGACGTGAAATTTACTCCATTTTGCCGTCCCACACAATCTGCCACTGTTGAGATGGCGCAACTGTTTTACAGTGTGCCTGAAGAGCAGCGTGTTGATGCGATGTATAGCATTTTGCAGGCGGTATGGACCAAAGGCAAAGACCTGTCATTTAAATCACATTTCGATCAGATGCAGCGTGATTTAGAAATCAATGAATTAACCCAAGAAGATATTACTGCCAAATTAAAAGAAAATGACATACTCTGTGAAATGAAATCACAGCCTGATTTTCCTGTGCTTGAACTCCGCATTGACGGTCAAAGTTATGTGTTTAATAGCCTGTACCGTGTCTGGATGATTGAAAGCATTTTTTCTAATGTTTTAGAAGACCAATATAAAAGTGAAAATGATGATAGAAAAGATGAAGAAAGAAAAATGTGAGTCTTTAGAACAAGTCCGTGAAAAGATTGATGCCATTGATACCGCATTGATTGAAATGATTGCGACGCGTCAATTTTATGTCGATCAAGCGGTACGCTTTAAACGTACGGTGCAGGATGTACAGTCACCGGAACGGGTCGAGCAAGTGATTAGCAAAGTGCGTACCCAGGCGATTGAATTGGGAACCGATCCGGATTTGGTTGAACACCTGTATAGAGAAATGATTCAACGCTTTATTCAACGAGAGCTGAAAGAGATTAGACCCTAATTCGATTTCGGCTCATGCCCAGCATGCCATAAAAAAGACACCTATTAAGGTGTCTATTCGAATGGTACGATTAATCTATTACACAAGTCGGTAATAGGTATAAGTCACTTTATCATTTTTATAAACCGCATGGCTGTTTTGGCGGAAATCAGAAATCCATTGGCGGCCGGTATAGGCGGCAATATGACCATACACATGTTTTTGGGTTCGATCGATAATATAGATATCGCCTTCCCGCGGTTGATCAAATGAAGGTTTGATCTGCTTGTAGCCAATGGTCTGGAGCGTACGGCCCCAATCTGCAGCTGCCACAGGATGGTTTAAAATTCTGGCACCTGCTGACTGTAGTGCAATACGAATGCTTCGGGCACATTTTGCAGTACTAGTGGCTGAGGAAATACTATGTAACTTCTGTGTGAATTTACGTACATCAAGATAGGGGATACCTTTATTCTTCTGTGGATTCTTGGCTCTTAAACCCGCTTGATTATCTTGATATTTCTGGGAGATTACTGCAGTGTTCTGGTTTGCAGCATTAATCATATTGCTATGATGTGCATCATAAATCATTCTTAAATCTCTACCTTATCTTCAATCGCTTTTAGAAAAAAATAGACAGTATTTTTCAGAACTGAAATACCAATATTTTTTCCTTAAACTCATTTAAACGATATGTTATTACATTGCGTACATTTATCAGAAGCGCGTACTTTAAAGAATTTTCGATCAAAAATCCACCCGTTGTAGAAGTCAACAAAGTAGATAAGGTGCTATAGAAGCCCTAAATTGGAGATATATAAGTAGGAAAAAAACAAGGGATAATCTATAAATCAGATATTTAAGTACAGCTTAAAAATAAATAATGAGTTGTTAAAATTTTTATGTAATTACGTAATTTATTGATTGATATTTAATCTAATATTAACATTTTGTCATATTTAAGATGAAAAATTCGACTAAATCGACGGTTAAATTGCCTCAATTTTTTATTGAGGCTACCTTCAAAAAACAATGATTTTCAATTTTTACTATTCCTCTAGCATAGTGCTACGATTTGAAGAGTACGCAGCATGCTTGGTTTTGTCATTGCAGTATTTGCCATTGCCGGCATGATTAAAGGCACCATTGGTCTGGGTTTACCTGCGGTTTCCATGGGCTTGCTGACCATTTTTATCACTCCGTTTCAAGCTGCAACTTTGCTTATTGTGCCTTCTATGGTGACCAACTTTTGGCAACTGTTTGCAGAAGGTCATGTGCTCAAATTGGTTCGCCGTTTTTGGCCCTTATTGCTGGGTATTATTGTCGGTTCGATCTGGAGCATTTTCCCCACCCTCGGACATAGCGAATTTCAAAGTGAAGCTTTACTCGGTGGAATGCTGGCATTGTATGGAGTGTATGGTCTATTTTCGAAAAATATGCCGAATTTTGCACCCCATGAAAAATGGTTATCTCCCATTATCGGCTATCTGGGGGGGGCGTTGACGGTGGCAACTGGCGTGGTGGTGATTCCAGTTGTTCCTTACTTGCAGTCACTGCATTTAAAACGTGATGAGCTGGTGCAGGCCCTAGGTTTGGCATTTACCATTTCTACCATTTGTCTGGCTGTATTTCTGCATCAGAATCCAGTCGAAAACATTGTTATCGACTATAAAATGTCATTGATTGCATTATTACCTGCTTTAGTTGGAATGTGGCTGGGCACAAAAATCCGCTATCGTATTCCGGAACAAAAATTCCGTAAAGTGTTCTTCTGTGGTCTGGTGATTTTTGGGGGCTATATGGTGCTGCATCAGTTTGGAATTATCTGAAAACAGGTTTGCAGTGCTCTATGTTATTGTGGAAATTAAATCAATAATTTGGATTTTTGTGAGAGTAAAAACTGACTAAAATGTTGATAGAACACTGGTAAATCATCAAAATTTTTTGCTGCCAAGAGTAGTTTGCGATTGGCCCAGTCTCCAGTCAGTTCAATGTGATGAAATGCATAAACCGTCTTTAAACGACTGGCAGCGCGTTTCGGCATAATTGCAATCCCGACTCCATTGGCAACCACTTGTGCAATTGCTGCAAAATTGGGTAAACGTAAACGGTACTGAATTGCGCATCCGAGTAATTTAGCCTGTGTTTCAATGGATTGTTGCAGGGAATGATATTGCATTAAACCGACAAAGGGATAATGCAGCACATCGACTAATTGCAGTGCCGATTGATCTTTTAGTTCATGATTCAGAGGGCAAATCAGGACTAAAGGATCATCGATAAATTCCAGCGTTTGTAAATGACCAGAATTAAAAAAACTCGAAATTAAGCCCAATTGTGCCGCGCCTTTTTCCAGTGCCTGAATAATATCATTGGTTTCTGCTTCTTTTAAATCGATCTGTATATTGGGATTTTCGACCAGATATTGCGGAAGAAGCAGGGGAAGATATTCACTTTGTGCAGAAGAATTACACCATAAGGTCATTTGCGAATTTAAGCCTTCAGCAAAAGCGGCCATGGCCTGTTCAAGGTGTCTGCTTTGTTGCATCAGTAACTGTGCCTGCTCTACAAACGTCTGCCCAGCAATGGTCAATTTGACTCCAGATGCATGACGGGTAAATAAATGCACTGCGAACTGTTGTTCAAGTTTTTTAATCCGCTCACTGGCGGCTTGTAAGGAAATTGAAGAGCGCTCAGCACCTTTGGTTAAACTGCCAGTATCTACAATATTTAAAAACAGCTGTAGATCAAAAAAGTCCAGTCGCATGTGCTGTGTCATTGAAATGAAAGTCAGCTCATCATACTAAAATTTTGTTGGCTTCAGATATAAAAAAAGCAGCCTTGCGGCTGCCTGAAAATATGTATTTATATTTATGATTTATCGCCTAAGCTAAAGAACCAGTTGAGTATCAAGGCTGCAAATGTAGCCGTACCAATACCACCTAAGTTAAAATTACCAAATTGCAGTGCAAAGTCACCGGTTCCTAAAATAATGGTTACTGCAGCCACCATCAGGTTTTTGTTTTTAGAGAAATCGACCTTATTTTCAATCCAGATTTTTGCCCCGGCAATGGTGATTAAACCGAATACCACAATCGAGGCACCAGTTAAAATTGCAGTCGGAATGGTATGAATAATCGCACCAAACTTAGGAGATAAACCTAAGAACACTGCAAATACACCGGCAAATACAAAAATGATAGTGGAATAGACCCGGGTTACCGCCATTACCCCAATGTTTTCGCCATAGGTCGTCATGCCCGGGCCACCGACACCACCGGATAATGTGGTGGCAATACCATCAGCCACAAAAGCTTTACCAATGTGCGGATCCAGGTTTTCACCGGTCATAGCACCCACAGCTTTAATATGCCCCAGGTTTTCTGCCACTAAAATTAATGCAATCGGGGCAATAATCAGCATGGCATTAATATCAAATACAGGCGAATGGAAGGTTGGGAGACCAAACCATGCAGCTTGCTGAATTGGTGTAAAGTTAATGGGTGTACCGTAGCCCATCACATTGGAAACAATATAATAAGTCAGATAAGCAAGCAGCAACCCAATCAGTAACAACAGACGTTGCAATAGACCTTTGGTGAATACGGCAATCGAGCCCATACACAGCACGGTTACCAGTGACATCCACATGTTAAAGTCATTGCCTGCCACACCTTTCACCGTAACGGGTGCAAGATTTAAACCTATAATCATCACCACAGCACCGGTGACGACTGGAGGCATCAGTTTTTCAATCCAATTGGTGCCGGTCGCCATGACAATAAAGCCAAAAATGGCATAGAGCACACCACAGGCCATGATGCCGCCAGCAGCCACGGCTAAATTGGCATTTGGTGCACCTGTACCAGACGCGGCATAACCTGTTGCAGCAATCACCACACCAATAAAGGCAAAACTTGAACCTAAATAACTCGGTACATGACCACCTGTAATCAAGAAAAACAGGATGGTACAAATACCCGACATTAAAATCGCCAGATTCGGATCAAAACCCATCAAAAAAGGTGCAAGAACCGTTGCCCCAAACATGGCAAAAGCATGTTGTACACCTAAGACCACACTTTGAGCAGGAGGGAGATACTCATTGGTACCGACTGGACGTGCATCGATTTGACCTGAATAAGGACGCCATTTGGGAAACCAGTTGGACATAAAATGAGCGCTCAAAAGATAAATTGTGCACATCATACTCTTGTTTTTTAGAAGATTTAATCTCTTTAACAATATTTTTGTTCAAATTAATGTACTGACTTTTCTTGTTTTTTTACCGGATGGTAAAAGTTTTATTATTGAAAAATCAAAGTTAAATCAGCGCATTAATAGAGTAATAGAGCCAGTCTATTATCCATAACCGATACTTATTTTACTTATAAACAATATGATATTTTCTGCTAATAGGTGAGCAATAAAAAAGCACATCTTGAAGATGTGCTTTGCTGTGCAGAGGAAATACTTAACCTGTATTACGTAAACCTGCGGCAATTCCAGCAATACTGACCATCAATGCGTGATCGACTGGGGTATGTTCGGCCTGACATTCCGCTAAATAGCGACGACGACGTTTCATCAGCTCGGCCTGTAATAAATGCAGTGGAAGTAAATAGGGTTTACGTACTTTCATGGACTGATCCAGTACCTCGTTACTGCTGAGCAGTTGCGATTCACCTTTTAGAGCCAATAGCGTTTGTACCGCATCTTTTAAGCGTTGGCGCAGTTGTTCACCCAAGATTTTTAAATCTTCATCATCGGTTAAATGTGATTCGTAATATAAAGCCACATGGCTGTCTGCTTTAGACAACACCATTTCCAGCATATCGATCAGGGTCTGGAAATAAGGCCATTGTTGCAACATTTCATCGAGCAAGGGTTTTTGACCTTGATCAATTACTTGATTAATCGCAGCCCCTGTACCCAGCCAAGCCGGAAGCATCAAACGAATTTGGGTCCATGCAAATACCCACGGAATGGCACGTAAGGATTCTATGCCACCACTGACTTTACGTTTCGCTGGGCGTGAACCGAGTGGCAACATCTGCAATTCAAGTTCTGGGGTAACGGTACGTAGGTATTTCACAAAATGTGGGTTTTCACGCACTGTTTCACGATACACCTGTACCGATAAATCAGTCATGGTATGCATCAACTGACGCCATTCATCTTTAGGCACCGGTGGGGGCAACAAGGTTGCTTCCAAAGTAGCTGCGGTATAAATCTCTAAATTTTGAAGTGCGATACCTTCTAAGCCAAACTTAAAGCGAATCATTTCACCTTGTTCAGTGACACGAATGGCACCAGAAATAGAACCCGGTGGTTGTGAAAATAAAGCTTGCTGAGTAGGTGCACCACCACGGCTGATGGAACCGCCACGACCATGGAACAGAGTCAATTGAACAGCATGCTTTTGCGCAACGGCTGTGAGTTCTTCTTGGGCACGGTATTGCGCCCAGTTGGCAGACATAAAACCGGCATCTTTGGCAGAATCCGAATAGCCAATCATCACTTCATGCTTGCCCTGAATATGCTGTTTGTACCAGTGCATATTAAACAGGGTATTCATGGTGTCGGCTGCACCATCCAGATCTTTTAGCGTTTCAAATAACGGCACCACACGTAAGGGCTGCTTAATGCCTGCCTCTTTCTGCAGTAGTAACACCGCGAGTACATCGCTTGGATATTCAGCCATCGAGATAATATAAGCGCCTAAACTTTCGCTCGGTTGTTGGGCTAAAGTGCGCATGGTGGCAAAGACTTCCTGCACATCCGGATGTTCAATCAGGCTTTGTTCAGGTTCATTCAAATGTTTCGGCAACAACGGACGTTTGCTTTGTAATTCTTGCAACAAAAAGTTTTGGCGTGCCTGTTCGGTCCAGGTTTCAAAATTGCCCAAGCCTAAATATTCAGTAATGGCGGAAATGGCCTGACGGTGACGACCGGATTCCTGACGAATATCCAGTTTGAGCAATTCAATACCAAAACAGTTGACCCGATGAATAAAGTCGAGCAGTTTGCCATTGGCAATTTCAGGCAAGTTACAGGAAATTAATGAACGGTAACAGAGCAATAATGGCTGTAATAATTCATCTTTGCTTTTAATCACCAGACTGTCATCGGCATCTTGACCATGTAATTTTTCAGCCAGCCAATGACGGGTGGCTTTTAAGCGTTCACGGGTATCTCGTAGATATTCACGGTACGGTTCTGCATGTGGATGTCCGAGCGCCTGTATCAGTTCATCGCTTGCGTTTTGAATCGATAATTCCCAGCGCAGATCTTCAATATCACGCAGGTATAAATCGGCGGCTTTCCAGCGTGAAAGCCAGAGCACTTCTTGAGTAATATTATGCGTGACATTCGGATTACCGTCGCGATCGCCGCCCATCCATGAGGCAAAACGAACTGGGGCAATAGTCAAAGGCAAACGCTGACCGCAGTGATTTTCGACCATTTCATCCAGTTCACGAACGAACTTCGGCACGGCATTCCACAGGGTCTGTTCAATGGTGGTAAAGCCCCATTTCGCTTCATCGACTGGAGTAGGACGGTGCTGACGAATTTCATCAGTTTGCCATGCAGAACAAATCAGTTGTTTGAGTTCTTCTAGGACTGTTTTACGTTCACGCGGAGTCAGTTTTTGCTGATCTGCCTTAAATAGACAGTCGTTAATATCGTCATATTTTTGAATCAGGGTACGGCGGCTGATTTCTGTTGGATGCGCGGTGAGCACCAGTTCAATGTTCAGTTCGCAAATTTGCTGAAATAGGGTACCGGATGAAATTTCATGGTCTTTGAATTTTTGGAACAGATGATCCAGTGGATTCGGTGAAGGCGCATGTTCATCAAATTCACTTTTACGACGACTACGCACGACATTGTATTGTTCGGCAATATTGGCAAAGTTCAGAAAGTGGGTAAATGCACGTGTCAGAGGAAGAATTTGTTCATCTTCCAGACTTAAAAAAAGTTGTTCGAGTTGTTTTTCTGCTTCAACCTGACCATCACGTGCACCTTTAGATAGCGCACGAATTTGTTCAACCTGATTAAACAAATCTTGACCTGCATGTTCCTTGAGGGTCTCTCCCAGTAAATTCCCAAGTAAGCGTACATCCTCACGCAGTGGAGCATCAATTTGTTGAACCATTTTTTTCATTCTCCCTAGGCTTCTGTTCTGAATATACCCCGATTCGATGACATTCCAAGTAGGGGCAGACAAAAGTATGTAATCTATTGCTGATAAAACTCGCAATTAATCTACCATTTGAGCTTTTAGGAAAATGAAAGACGATTTTTTAAATAATCGTTTTAAGTGCGTTTTTGATATTTCAGCATAAACAATTCAATGCTGCTTAAAATAATCTGCTGTTTTTCTGCGACAGTGGGGATGGCACGAATGCCGAGTAATACTTCGTGATGACGCACACCCAGCAATAAAGACACAATCAGCCAGGTCAGGGTTTTTAATTCTTCTGCTTGAATAAAACCCAGATCAATCGCCTGCTGAAAAAAGTTTTCCCAAACGGCATTCATGCGCAGATGCGAAGCATTATAAAATTTCTGTGCCAGTGGATTTTGTTCAGCCGCCAGTTCCAGTAACAACAGTTCCAGTTTAATGGCTTCAGGCAAATTAATAATATTCAGGGCCAAGTCGCAGGCATGGATAAATTCTTTATTAAAATCACTGTCTGCCTGCAAATTTAGTGGCCGAGCACTGATCAGTTCCTCACAGGTCGCTGCAATGGCACAGACAAATAAATTGGCTTTATCCTGAAAGTGATTATAAACCGTCAGTTTGGTCACGCCTGCTTCTTGGGCAATTTGATTCATGCTGGAACCATGATACCCACACTTCAAAAATAACTTTTTTGCTGCAGTTAAAATTTGCTGACGTTTTTCCAAATCCTTCGGGCGACCCACATTTATTTGCACAATTTTTTCCAAAAAAATCAAAAAGGTCATTGCTTTGACCGGTGAGTTTTAATTAATGTACCAGTGAGTATATTAATTAAAAAATAATCAATTTAAGATACTCCTTATTTTGCCCTAAAAAACATTTTTAAATAAGAGCGAATTCATGAGCATAATTAAGACCGCAGTTGCCAGCATGATCATCGTTTGCAGTGTGACCTTGTGGGGATGCAGCACGGATACAGCCGAAACAGAACAGGTTCCCTTTGTGATGGTGACTCAACCGAATAGCACGCATAATGAGCAGAAAAGTTATGCCGGTGATGTGCAAGCACGCCAGCAAACCGCTTTGGCATTTCGGGTGGGGGGACAGATTACCGAACGTTATGTCGATGTTGGTGATCAGGTTAAAGTAGGTCAAGTGCTGGCAAAACTGGATGTTAAAGATGCACAGCTACAACTCAATGCGGCCAATGCTCAACTGGAAAGTGCACAATCTGCGGCAAAAACTGCTGAAGATGAACTGAAACGCTTTAAGCAGTTGCTTCCCATGAATGCGGTGAGTCGCTCGCAATATGAGGCGGTGGATAACCAGTATAAAGCGGCGCTCTCGAACTTAAAGCAGGCGCAATCCAATTATGACGTCAGCCGTAACCAAACCGGTTATAACCACTTGCTGGCCAATAAAAATGGCGTGATCACTGCACGTAATATTGAAGTGGGGCAGGTGGTTGCTGCAGGTCAGGCAGCCTATCAAATGGCGATTGCCGGTGATCGTGAAGTGGTGATCGGGGTTCCTGAACAGGCCATTTCCGAGATTAAAGTGGGTCAAAGCGCATGGGCAACCTTGTGGTCTAAACCGGGAGATAAATTTGCAGCCTATGTGCGTGAAATTTCACCCGCAGCCGATCAATCCCGAACCTTTAGCGTGAAAGTGGCGTTACGTGAAGGCAATGCTGCCATTCAACTCGGTCAAAGCGCCCGGGTGTTTTTTAACAAGACTGAGCACAATGTATTGAGTGTGCCTTTATCCAGTGTCTCTGCCAACGACAAGCAGGCATATGTCTGGGTCGTGAAACCTGATCAGACCATTCGTAAAGTGTCGGTCACTTTGGGCGCCTATGGCCGTGATAGTGTGCCGGTATTGTCGGGTTTAACTGCCCATGATTATGTGGTGATTGGCGGGGTGCATTTGCTGCGTGAAAAACAAAAAATTCAGCCGATTGACCGTGACAATCGTGCCGTGAAAATTCAGGCAGGGACTGCATTATGAAGCAAGACCTGAATTCTCAATCACCTTATAACCTGTCGGAATGGGCACTGAAAAATAAAGGCTTAATCCTTTATTTTATGCTGCTCTTGGGCATAGTCGGAATCGTTTCCTATTCCAAACTGGCACAAAGTGAAGATCCACCCTTTACCTTTAAGGTGATGGTGATTCAAACCTATTGGCCCGGCGCAACCGCTGAAGAAGTTTCATTACAGGTCACTGACCGTATTGAAAAAGAACTGATGAGCACCGGCAACTATGAACGCATCATGGCATTTTCACGTCCGGGCGAATCGATGGTGACTTTTGTTGCCAAGGACTCTTTACCCTCAAGTCAAATTCCAGATGTGTGGTATCAGGTCCGAAAAAAAGTCGGTGATATCAAACAGCAATTACCCAGTGGCGTACAGGGTCCATTCTTTAACGACGAGTTTGGCGATACCTTCGGCAATATTTATGTCCTCACCGGCAAAGACTTTGACTATGGGGTATTGAAAGAATATGCCGACCGCTTGCAGCTCCAGCTGCAACGGGTGAAAGATGTCGGCAAGGTCAATCTGGTCGGTTTGCAAGACCAAAAAATCTGGATTGAACTATCCAATACCAAAGCTGCTCAGCTCGGTATTCCAGTCACGGCGATTCAACAAGTGTTGCAGCAGCAAAATACCGTGGCCAGCGCCGGCTTCTTTGAAACCGGTACTGACCGTATTCAAATGCGGGTCAGCGGTCAGCTGCAAAGTGTCGATGAACTCAAGCAAATGCCACTGTTGGTGGCTGGTAAGACCATTCAATTGGGCGATGTCGCTGAAGTCTATCGCGGCTTTAGTGAGCCGGCTCAACCGCGTATGCGCTTTATGGGTGAAAACGGCATTGGTATTGCGGTCTCGATGCGTAAAGGCGGCGATATTCTGGCTTTAGGTAAAAATCTGGAAACGGAATTTGCGCAATTGCAAAAGTCTTTGCCTTTAGGCATGCAGCTGCAAAAGGTTTCTGATCAGCCGGTTGCGGTAAAACGCAGCGTCAATGAATTCATGAAGGTGTTGGCTGAAGCGGTAATTATTGTTTTACTGGTCAGCTTTTTCTCACTGGGTTTCCGTACCGGATTGGTGGTGGCATTTTCCATTCCACTGGTCTTGGCAATGACCTTTGCCGGCATGAATTTATTCGATGTCGGGCTGCATAAAATTTCATTGGGTGCGCTGATTTTAGCCCTCGGTTTATTGGTTGACGATGCCATTATTGCGGTCGAGATGATGGCGATTAAAATGGAGCAGGGCTATAGCCGGCTTGAGGCCGCAGGCTTTACCTGGAAGACTACCGCTTTTCCCATGCTGACCGGGACCTTGATTACCGCCGCAGGTTTCTTGCCCATTGCAACCGCAGCATCCAGTACCGGTGAATACACGCGTTCGATTTTCCAGGTGGTGACCATTGCGCTAATTGTGTCATGGTTTGCCGCAGTGCTTTTTGTCCCTTACTTGGGTGATAAACTTCTCCCCGATTTTTCAAATTTGCCCCAAAAAGCGCCTTGGTATCAGCGGCTTTGGGCACGTTTGCGCAAGCAGCCTGAACCGCAACCGGTGCAGCATCATGCCGGTGAACATCATGATCCGTACCAAACCAAGTTTTATCAAAAATTTAGAGCTTGGGTAGATACTTGCCTGACCTACCGTAAAACGGTGATTGCCGCAACGGTGGGCATTTTTGTCTTGTCAGTCCTGATGTTTAAACTGGTACCGCAGCAGTTTTTCCCGCCATCAAATCGTGCCGAAATTTTGGTGGATTTAAAACTGGAAGAAGGGGCATCGCTCACTTCAACTGAAAATGCGGTGAAAAAAGTCGAAAAGTTCTTATCGACCAAAGCGGGTATTGATAACTATGTGGCCTATGTCGGCACAGGTTCAACCCGTTTTTATTTACCTTTAGACCAACAGTTGCCACAAGCCAGTTTTGCCCAGTTTGTCGTCTTGGCTTCATCACTAGATGACCGGGATGAGATTCGTCAATCTTTAGATCAGGAAATTCGTAAATTGTTGCCGGATGTGCGTACCCGCGTATCGTTATTGGAAAATGGCCCGCCCGTCGGTTATCCACTGCAATATCGTGTTTCAGGTGAAGACTTGCATCTGGTCCGTCAGTGGGCGCACCAGGTTGCCGCTGTTGTGGGGGATAATCCCAATACCAGCAATGTGCATCTGGATTGGGGCGAACCAAGCAAAGTCATTCATTTAAATATCGATCAGGATCGCGCTCGTCAAATGGGCGTATCGAGCTTGGATTTAGCCAATTTTTTAAACAGTTCCGTCAGTGGTGCAACCATTAATCAATATCGTGAAAAACGTGAATTGATTGAAATTCGTCTGCGTGGTGATCAGGCTGAACGGGTTGATGTCGAGGCGTTGTCCAGTCTGGCCGTACCCACCGCCAATGGGGGTTCCGTACCGCTGGCGCAAATTGCAAAAATTGAATATGACTTTGAAGATGGCCTGATCTGGCATCGTAACCGTTTGCCGACCATTACCGTGCGGGCCGATATCCGCAGTAAATTACAGCCCGCCACGGTGGTGGGCGAACTGGCTGAAAAAATGGATCAACTACGGGCTGAATTGCCAAGTGGTTATCTGGTTGAAGTGGGTGGAACCGTAGAAGAGTCCGCGCGCGGACAAAACTCGGTCAATGCCGGCATGCCATTTTTCCTGGCTGTAGTCATGACCTTGTTGATGATTCAGCTCAAGAGTATGTCACGTGCACTCATTGTTTTATTAACCGCACCTTTGGGCTTAATCGGGGTGGTGTTATTCCTGTTATTGTTTAATAAACCTTTTGGTTTTGTGGCGATGTTAGGCACGATTGCACTTTCCGGCATGATCATGCGAAATTCTTTAATCTTGATTGATCAGATTGAACAGGATATTCAGGAAGGACATGATCCCTGGTCAGCCATTATGGATGCGACCATGCGCCGTTGTCGTCCGATTGTATTGACGGCATTGGCCGCGGTACTGGCGATGATTCCTTTGTCGCGCAGTATTTTCTTTGGTCCGATGGCGGTTGCCATTATGGGCGGATTGATTGTAGCGACCTTGCTGACACTGTTCTTTTTACCTGCATTGTATGCACAATGCTTTAAAGTTAAAAAAAATAGGCAAACTACATAATTATTTGATAATAATGAGGTGCGAAATATTGAAAATTTCAATATAGTAGCGCCTAATATTTGTATACATTTCTATAAAGCAATTTCCTGCATATTAAAAAACTAAGCGTGCAGTAAATGGGGTTAAAAAGCACATGAAGCAAGACAATTTAAGCCGACTTCGCCGTTCCATTGCGATCTCTTATGTCTTCATGTTTTTAGCTCTATTTACTGTGATTAGTGGCATATTTGCTTACTGGTTTGCGCGTAAAGTCACACAACTGGACAGTGCAGAAGTATGGCTTGAAGCACAAGCGCTTTGGGTGATGCGAAATATTGTGATTTATTCGGTTTTGGTCTGCTTTGCCGCACTATGGTTTATTCCACTTATTTTCTTTTATTGGGATAGTGCATTGTGGGTGACAGGTTGTACCGTTGCCGGTGTGGTATTTGCGACTATCGCCTTTTTATTTTTATTAAATGCTTGGCTGAAAGGGATCTCTCGATTTTTCAAAAATAAAGCCGTTTTCTAAGCGGGCTAATTTTTTTCCGGCATTCCCCTTGTAAAATCTGAATTGGCCCCCAATTTCAGTCCACAGTTAAGTATTAAATCAAATTCCGTGAGGAGCATCGCCAGACATGGCTAAACGTGATTATTATGAGGTTTTGGGCGTCGCTAAAACCGCTAGTGATGATGAAATTAAAAAAGCCTACCGTAAGTTGGCGATGAAATATCATCCGGACCGCAATCCAGACAACCCTGAAGCTGAAGATAAATTTAAAGAAGCTGCTGAAGCCTATGAAATTTTATCCGATGGTGAAAAACGCAGCATGTATGACCGTATGGGGCACAATGCCTTTGAAGGTGGTATGGGCGGCGGCTTTGGTGGCGGTTTCAATGCAGAAGATATCTTTAGCCAGTTTGGCGATATCTTTGGTGGCGCTTTTGGTGGCGGTGGTCGTCAACAACAACGCGCACGTCGTGGATCCGACCTTCGCTACGTGATGGAATTAACGCTTGAAGAAGCAGTCAAGGGCGTGAAAAAAACCATTACCTTTACCGCACCTGCACCTTGTGATGCCTGTGATGGTAAAGGCTCAAAAAATCCGAAAGATGTTGAAACCTGTAAAACCTGTCATGGTGCAGGTCAAGTGCGCATGCAGCAGGGTTTCTTCTCTGTTCAGCAAACCTGTAGCACCTGTCGTGGTCAAGGCACCATCATCAAGAACCCATGTAATAAATGTCATGGTTCGGGTGTGTCGGATCGTCAACAAACCCTTGAAGTCACTATTCCTGCAGGCGTAGACAATGGCGACCGCGTACGCTTAACCGGTAAAGGTGAAGCCATCCGTGATGGTCAGTCAGGCGACTTATACGTAGAAGTTGTGGTTCGCGAACACGAAATTTTTCAGCGTGATGGTGCAGATCTGTATATGGATGTGCCAGTCAGCATTGCTGATGCAGCTTTGGGTAAAGAAATTCAGATTCCAACCCTGGATGGCCGTGTAAGTTTGAAAATTCCTGAAGGAACTCAAACTGGCAAAATGTTCCGCTTACGTGGAAAAGGGGTTAAACCGGTACGTACCAGTATGCAAGGTGACTTACTCTGCCGCGTAGTGGTAGAAACACCGGTGAATCTAACGGCTCGTCAACGTGAGTTGTTAAAAGAATTGCAAGAAACGATGGATGGTGAGGACAGTAAATCATCTCCAAAGAAAAAATCTTTCTTCGGGCTGTTTGATTAATTTCAGACCCAGGTTGAAAAAAAATGGGGGGGATATTGAATATTCCCCCCATTTTTTTATGCCCGCTTAATCAGTTATTTGATAATGGGTTGATCAATTGCAGCGATATCTACCATTTGTGCTGCAAGTTCATCGATTGGTTCTTGTTTAGCGGCTGCCTGACCATTTGCCGCTTGAGCAGTTGTAGCGCTATGGGTACGAATATTTATTTTGACTTGCGATAAGCTTTCTAAAGTATCTCCTGCTTGAATTGCAGGTTCTGCCCACGCTGTGCTGACAATGGTGGCCATAAAAACGGTTAATGCGATTTTTTTCGAATGCATGCTGATCTCCTTATAATTCATCTTTTGATCATTCGTGCCGCGTAGTTTGCGCAGTGATGTTTACAGATAGATGAAAATCAGCAGCAAAATCATTTATTTTTAACACTGGACTTTCCACACAGGAACCGGCTTGGACTGAGCCATTTTATTGTGCTTTGCTAGTAGCATTCGCCACGACCGGTTTCTCTTTTTTTCAATAAAATATTTCAGACTGAAACTTAGTGTTAGTAAAGAGTTTTGCTATAGTAAGACCCACTTAGAATTCAACATCAGGAATATGTTATGTCAGCAGCTCCACGCATTGGTGTATTGGGTGCAGGCGGTCGTATGGGACGCATCCTTGTTCAAGCTGTTAAAGAAGCAGGTTATCAGCTTGCCGCAGCGGTTGAGCGTCCTGAAAGCAGCTTGATTGGTGCAGATGCAGGCGAGGTTGCCGGTATTGGTGCAGTGGGAGTGAAGATTGTTGGCAATCTGCAAGACGTATTAAAAGACTGCGACGTGGTGGTGGATTTCACTGCACCGCTTGCAACTGCCCAGCATTTAAAATTGTGCCGTGAAGCGGGCGTGGCCATTGTGATTGGTACGACCGGCATGAACGATGAACAAAAAGCCTTTCTTGATGAAAGCGCGACTCAAACCCCGGTGGTCTATGCCGCGAACTATTCTGTCGGTGTCAATGTTTCGATCAAACTGTTGGAACTTGCGTCAAAAGTATTTGGTGACACGGTCGATATTGAAGTAATCGAAGCACATCACCGCCATAAAGTAGATGCGCCATCGGGTACAGCCCTGATGATGGGTGAGGCAATTGCAGGTGCTTTAGGGCGTGACTTAAAAAAAGATGCGGTATATTGCCGTGAAGGTCATACCGGTCCGCGTGAGCGTAAAAGCATTGGCTTCCAGACGATTCGTGGTGGCGATATTGTGGGTGAGCATACCGCCATGTTTATTGCCGATGGTGAACGTGTGGAAATTACCCATAAAGCGACTAATCGTATGAACTTTGCTTCAGGTGCAATCCGTGCTGCAGCTTGGGTGGTGGGCCGTGAGGCGCGTAAATATGACATGAAAGATGTACTTGGATTTAACGATATTCAGGTGTAAAAAATCGTCAAAATCATTTATAACACTATAGCAAAATTAAAATAAGAAGCTCAACGGAATGAAAAAAGTGATATTGATGGCTTGTGCTGTGGCAATGTTGGCTACAGTACAGGCTAAACCTGTGGATAATGCCAAGCTCAGTATTAATAAAAACAATATTAAAGTTTGGACCTTTCAAAATAGTCAAAACCCGGTGTTTATATACCAAGCTGAAACGACTTACGATAGCCCTTTAGAAAAAGCGGTTAATCTGATTTTAGATATTGACCATGCAGTGCAATGGGTGCCATATATGGGGAGTATCAAAGTCCTTTCGCGGGATGACAAAAAAGGCGAATTTTTATTGTATATGGTGCTGGATTTTCCTTTTCCGCTCAAAAATCGTGATTTAGTGGTACAAGGCAAAATCATGAAAGATGCCCAAGGTATCATCACGATTAAAAATAAAGCAGTCGATAAAGGCTATGCCAAAAATCCCGATTATGTACGTCTCACTCATTATGAAGGGGACTGGACCTTTCAAAAACTCGCCAATAATAAAACTAAAGTTTCCACTTATGGTTATGCCAATCCTGAAGGCGCCATTCCTTTAAGCTTTGTGAATATGTTTGTACAGCAGCAACCCTATCAGATGCTGCAAAAAATGAAAACGGAACTCGGCAAACCATCCAGTATTGCTGCCTTGCCCGAAGCTTTGCGTTAATCCATAACTCTAAAAAGTCCGCAGGATGCGGACTTTTTTCTTGGATAGAGATTGAGAGGAATTTTATGCGCAGGGCTGATAATCCACTGCTTTATTAGATGCAAGTTTCATCTGAATTAACACCAACAGCAACGCCAGTACACTCAATCCCGCACCGGCAAATGAAACTGATGTATAGCTGAGACCTATATTCAGCACACTGGCTCCCGCAATAGCGCCTAAAGCATTACCCAGATTAAAGGCACCAATATTTACTGCAGAAGCTAAACCAGGAGCCTCATGTGCGACCGACATCACTCGCATTTGTAGCGCAGGAACTACGGCAAAAGCAGCAATCCCCCAAATAATCAACGCAACTGCTGCCCCTAAAGTTGTAGTTGCCAAAACAGGGAACAGTAACATCATCACAATTAACAGCAGTAAAAATCCAATCAGGGTTTTATCTAAAGACAGATCGGCAAATTTACCGCCCAAATGATTACCAATCGAAAAACCCACTCCAATCAGTACCAGCATTAAAGTGATCATTTCAGGTGAAGCTTGGGTAAAGCTTTTTAAGCTGGGCGCAATATAGGTATATAAGGTGAACATCGCACCAGCACTCATTACCGTGGTCAGTAAAGCCAGAACCACAGGCATGCGGGTCAGAACTTTCAGCTCCTGTTTGATATTCGGTCGATGACTGCTTTCACCTTCAGGCAAGGCTTTCCACAGAGCAAACATGGTCACGAGACCAAGGGCAGAGATACCCAGGAAAGACATGCGCCAACCCATGTTTTGTCCAATCCAAGTGGCGAGGGGTACACCGCCAATATTGGCAATGGTTAGTCCCATAAACATCATCGCCACCGCACTGGCCTGTTTATTTTTTGGCACAATGCTGGCAGCCACGCCCGAACCGATTCCAAAAAATGCGCCGTGATTTAAACTGGTCATGATCCGCGCGCCCATAAGCCCTAAATAGCTTGGCGCCAGCATTGCCAAAATATTTCCAATAGTAAAAATCGCCATCAGTAAAATTAAGGATTTACGTTTTGAATAGCGACTCAGCCACAAAGTCATCAGCGGGGCACCCAGCATCACCCCAAATGCATAGGCACTAATCAGCATGCCGGCACGTGGAATTGAAATATCCAGGTCTTGTGCAATTTCAGGTAGAAATCCCATCGGTGAAAATTCGGTGGTGCCGATGGCAAAGGCACCTACAGCCAGAGCCAGTAAAGGAAAGTTAATTTTCATTAGCTCATTTTAATCCCAAAGCGGGGGCAAGTTGTTCAGGACTGATTTCACGTGCATGACGGTCGAGTTGGGCAATGACTGACATTTCATCCTTCGTCAGTTGAACCTCTTGTGCAGCTAAATTGGCGATTAAATGTTCGCGTTTGGTAGAAGATGGAATCACGGCAAAGCCTTGTTGTAAGGCCCATGCTAAAGCAATTTGTGCAGTTGAAGCCTGATGCTGTGCAGCAATATCTAGGAGGACGGGGTCATTCAATACCTTGCCATAAGCCAAAGTCATATAGGATGTGACATCGATATTCTGAGATTGTAAAAAATCTACCAGCCGATGATTTTGTAAATAGGGGCTGAGTTCAATCTGATTGGTCGCAATATGTTCTAGCTCAATGCTGTTAATTGCTTGTTGAGTCAGTTCAATATTGAAGTTGGAAATCCCGATATACTCGGTCAAGCCTTGCTGTTTGGCTTCAAGTAGCGCTTGCATCACTTCAGGAATAGATACGCCTAACTTAGGTGCAGGCCAATGAATTAAAGTGAGATTGACAGCATCTGTCCGCAGCTTTTGCAAACTGTCTTTTAGACTGGGAATCAGTTTTTCCGGCGCATAATGGTCTGTCCAGATTTTAGTGGTGATAAACAGCTCATTTCGATTGACCTGACTTTCGGCAATCGCTTGTCCTACTTCTGCTTCATTGGCATAAATTTGCGCAGTATCGACTGCGCGATAACCGACTTCAAGTGCAGTCTTGACAGAATCAATCACGGTCTGTCCAGATAAGCGAAAAGTTCCGAGACCAAATTTTGGCACAATCATGGTTTACTCAATATTTAAATTTTTAAGATGGATATTATTTTGATGCTTTTATTGTTGCTAAAAAACAGGTTAATTTGCAAAATATTATTGATTAAAAATCAATAAATGAGTGGCAGATGAAATCGACCATTGAGGAACTCTATGCCTTTGTCACTATCGTCGACAGCGGTTCAATTGTCATGGCAGCAGAACGTCTGGGACAAACCACATCGGGTGTCAGTCGTGCCTTGCAACGGCTGGAAAACAAGCTGAACGTGACCTTGTTGGAACGTACCACACGTAAGCTGAAACTGACCCAGGAAGGACAACTGTTTCTGGCAAAAGCCCGCAAAATTTTAAATGACTTGGCAGAAGCCGAAGATGCTTTACTGAAGTCGGACAGTGATATTTCCGGACTGATTCGGGTCGATTCTGCCACACCATTTATCTTGCATGTGATTGTGCCTTTAATTCAGGAGTTTATGCAGCAATATCCGAATATTGAAATTGAACTGAGTAATCATGATCAGGTGATTGATTTGCTCGAACATAAAACTGATGTTGCGATCCGTTTTGGGGAACTGCACGATTCCAGCTTACATGCCAAACTTTTGTGCCGCAGTCGTTTATATATTGTCGCGAGTCCATCATATTTAGAACAATATGGCATACCACAATCCTCAGAGGATTTAGCCTCACATATTTTATTGGGTTTTAGCCATCCGACCCATTTAAATACCTGGCCGATTCAATTCAATGGTGAAGCGTTTACGGCGCATCCAAAAATTAAAGCTTCGAATGGTGAAACGGTGAGGCAACTGGCTTTGCAGGGGGTAGGACTTACCTGTTTATCCCGATTTTTGATACAGGAAGATTTACAGGCAGGTCGCCTGACAGCCTTATTTGAAAATCAAATTGACCTACATTATCAAAAAATCCATGCAGTTTATTATCGACAAGAGCATCTACCAAAACGCGTACGTTTATTTATTGAGTTTCTTGCCCACAAGCTTGCACGGTATTTATAAGCGATTTTAAGGGCAACGTTTCCAAGAAAATCAGCCCAATCGTAGCGGTTGGGCTGATTTGAATTTTGCAGGATAAAAGAGAAATTAGAAATCTGCTTTTAACACAATCCGGTAACGGGCTTTACCAGAATGCAGATGCTCAATCGCCTCATTAAGTTGCGACATTGGAAAGACTTCAATTTGCGGTGCAATATTTTTACGCGCTGCAAACTTGAGCAGTTGACGCAGTGCAGCAGGGGAGCCTGTTGGTGAGCCGGTGACCGATTTCGCGCCGCCAATCAGCATGCCGGCTGGAATTTGCATTGGCTCCAAAACCAGACCCAACATATGGATGGTGCCATGCGGTGCCAGACTGCTTAAGTACGCTGGCCAGTCCAAAGTGACATTCACGGTGCAGAGTAACAAATCAAATTTTCCGCGCTGAGCTTTTAACGCAGCAGAATCGCGGCTATTTACCACATGGTCTGCACCCATGGTTTTGAGTTCTTCAGTCTTGTCTAAGCTGGAGGTAAATGCCGTAATTTCACAGCCCCAGGCTTTTAGCAGTTTAATCGCCATATGACCTAAACCGCCAATCCCGATCACCCCAACATGATGAATGGCCTGAATTTGATGTTTAAGAAGTGGATCAAATACCGTAATCCCGCCACAAAGAAGTGGACCCGCACTTTCAGGGTCTAAATCTTCAGGCAACGGGATAATCCATTGCCAGCCGGCACGGACTTTGTCAGCAAAACCACCAGCATGTCCAACAATAGTCGCTGTTTGTCCACCGGTACATAGTACTTGTTGTCCAGATACACAAGGATCGCAATGCTGGCAACTTTCCGCTGTCCAGCCAATCCCGACGCGTTGTCCCACTTTCAGGCCCTTGGCTTCTGAACCTAGCTGAGTAATCGTGCCAATAATTTCATGACCTGCAACCACCGGATAAACCGAAGAGCGCCATTCATTATTAATTACAGAAACATCAGAATGGCATAAACCGCAATATTCAACTTTGACTTCAACCTGATGCGCTTGTAATTCTCCGGTATCAAATTGATAGGGTTCAAGTTCTGCACCCGCTTGCATGGCGGCATAGGCATGGATGATATTGTCACTCATGAGAGAATCCTTTTATTATCTTGTCGGTGTTTTAAAATGATTTAAAAGAGCAATGATTTTCATGATCATCGACCATACCGACTGCCTGCATAAAAGCATAACAGGTGGTGGGGCCAACAAATTTAAAGCCCTTCTTTTTTAAGGCTTTGGAAAGGGCAATACTGATTTCGGTCTGGGCGGGTGCCTGACGATAATCTGGAACATCATTGTGTAAAGTTTGATCTGCAACAAAACGCCATAACCATTCACTGACATTCAGCTGTTGTGGTTTTAATTCTTGGGTTAAATGTTGCCAGGCAATCGCATTGTCACGAATGGCTTTGAGCTTGCCGATATGCCGTATCAGGCTAGCATCTTCACATTTCAGCTGAAGTTGTTCATCTGTAAAGGAGGCAATGGTTTCAATTGAAAATTGAAAGAAATGCTGTCGATAGCTGTCGCGCTTTTTCAGCACGGTAATCCAGGACAAACCGGCTTGTTGTCCTTCCAGACACAGCATTTCAAATAAATGCGCTTCATCATGACTGGCTTTGCCCCATTCATGATCATGATAAGCGATATAAAGAGGATCATTCGAGCACCAACCACAGCGTTGAATCGACATTTCTGATGCTCCTGAAGCGGCTTAAAGCTTGAATTCAGCCCATTGATCGTGTTGGTTATCCCAGTAATACAGTTCTGCCTGGGGCAAATCGGTAAATTGAATCCACATGTCTTGTCCCGTTTTTTCGGCAAAACCGGTACTAATCAAAAGCGCTTCTTCCGTGATTTCCATCACCCAGCCCTGATGGCTTTGTCCAGCCAAAACAATTTTTTGTTGATTGCCGGATTCAGCAAATTCGACCAAACGATTGATCAGCACTTCTGACATGAATAGTTCCTAAAAAATTAACGTAAATAAGGATAGGGATTCACCACACCACGGCCTTTACCCTCCAGATAAATTCCATAGTGTAAATGCGGTGCGGTATGACGGGCATTGCCGCTATTGCCGACATAACCAATCAGATCACCTTTTTTGACATAATCGCCAACATTTAGGCCGCGTTTATGCTCATCCAGATGGGCATAATAATGCCAGGTTCCGCCAGGCCCCATAATCCAAACCACTTTACCACCCAAATTGTTATTGCGTAAGTCGGCAATTAAACCTTCTGTGGCACTCAGCACTTTTGTTCCACGTGGAGCCATGATGTCAATACCTTCATGCGTGCGTCCGTTGCTGCGCGAAGCTGCCCAAGTATCACGTAACTGTTTGGCTTTTATATTTTGCACTGGAATAGGCAGGGAGGATTTCAATTGCATACTTTTCAGCTTTTGAACCTGAGCAGGCGGAAGCGGAGTAGAGGAAGGCTTTTTAGGGCTTGAGGTACATGCAGCAATCCATAGCACACTAAAACCCAGTAATAATGCATAAATAAAACGAAGCACAGTTCATCCCTTTTTCATTCTAATCTATGTGAAAATTCTTTGAATGATAGTGCCTGACTATGTCATAAATTGATGACAGAGATCAATTTTTTCATCGCAGTGGGAAGCCCCATTTCTGTTGCAATTTGTGTAGTTAACCATGTGCCATTCAGTTCAATCGAAAGATGTTCTTGCTGCTCCGCGTCCACCTCAAAACAGATGGCTTCAAGTTGCCAGGTAAAATGAGTAAAGCTATGCGTGATCTCAGCGCGTTGAATGACTTTTTTGAGTCCCAAAGTCTGGCACAGAGTTTCAAATTCTACTGAATTTTCAATAACTGGTAAGCACCATAGACCACCCCATAAACCGCTATTTGGGCGTTGTTGCCATAACCATTGATCATTCGACTGAATCACTAGAACCTGTGCAGATTTGACCGACACGGCTTTTTTCGGCTTTTTAAAGGGCAGTTCAGTTTCTAAACCTTGCTGATGGGCTTTGCAGTGCGGCTGCATCGGGCAATATAAACACAGCGGTTTTTTCGGGGTACATACGGTTGCACCCAAGTCCATAATGGCTTGGGTATAGTCATGATTACGCTCAACAGGGCACAGTTGTTCTGCCAGTTGCCACATCGCGCGTTCATGAACCGGTTTAGACAGATCATCTTCAATGGCAAAAAAACGCGCCAATACCCGCTTTACATTGCCGTCCATAATGACGCCGTATTGACGTAAACCCAGCGACATAAGTGCACCGGCAGTCGAAGGACCAATTCCGGGAAGCTCGATCCATTGTTCTAAGGTAGCGGGAAAATGACCTTGATGAGCCACTATTCCAGCAGCTTTATGCAAATTTCGTGCGCGCGCGTAGTAACCCAGCCCAGCCCAATAAGGCGCAACATCATCCCAACTGGCGAGGCCTAAATCCTTTACCGTGGGAAAGCGTGCAATAAAGCGATCAAAATATTGCAGCACGGTTTTGACTTGGGTCTGCTGTAACATAATTTCAGATACCCAAACCTTATAGGGATCATCGGCAACTTGCCACGGCAAGTCATGACGACCATAGACATCGAACCAGGAAAGAAGGGCATCGGAAAAAGAAAACTGTGACATGCGAACCGCGTATTTGGAATAGATGAATAGTATAGCGAAAACTGTGCAGCATTGCGGTTAGGACAAGACATAAAAAATGATGCCGAAGCATCATTTTTAAATTACTTGAAACTGTTGTTTACTCGCTGCTCATACCCCAGCGTTCGTCCAGCTTCAAAGTTTGACCTTCATAGCGCGGAATAATATGAATGTGTAAGTGCTCAGATGCTTCACCAAATACAGTGCCGTCATTGAAACCAATATGGAAGCCTGATGGATGATGACGCAGCTGAAGTTCATTACGGGCAAGCTCAAGCAAAGACATCAAGCTTTTACGCTCTTTGTCGGTGACATCAAAAAAAGAGCTGACATGGCGTAGCGGAATAATGACAGAGTGACCTTTGGATAATGCATTTGGCTCAGGTAGAATCACCCCAAAGTCATTTTTATCAATGATGTCATATTCATCAAAGTTGCAATATGGGCAGTTGTTTTCAGTCATTGTTATATCCTCTTTAAAAATATCCGTGTCATTGGACGGGTAAATATAATCCCTGTCATATTTATCCTAAATTTTATGTACCCAGTCGAGTTTTTAGTAATTCGTACATGGCAGATAGCCCTTTTTGTTCAGCTTCAGCGTTATAGCCCAGATCAACCCCATTCTGTTTAGCACGTTCGTCTGCAAGCGGATTACTAAAACCATGTTTGGCATCTTCAAAAATAATCACTTCATGCTCAACTTGAGCCGCATGCATTTCTTCCTTAAAGCGTGCCACATCGTCCAGGCTGACCATGCTGTCGAGTTCTCCGTGGAGCACTAAAATTTCAGCTTTAACCTGTCCGGGCTGTGCAGGCGCTTTCGGTGTCAATGTGCCATGAAATGTCACCACGGCTTGTAAAGGTGCGCCAGAACGTGCCAGATCAAGCACTACTTTACCGCCATAACAGAAGCCTATAGCAGCCAGTTTATCTGCATTTACTTCGTCTTGCGCTGCTAATGTTGCTAAACCTGCAGACGCACGAGTCACAATTGTTTCAGGATCTTCAAAGGTTTGCATCATCCATTGACTGGCTTCTGGTACGGCAGTGGTGACTTTTTTATCGCCATACATATCAATAGCAAATGCAGCATAACCATGTTCAGCGAGTTCACGGGCACGCTGTTCGGTGTACTCATTACGTCCCCACCATTCAGGTGCTACAATCACGCCCGCGACGGGTGTTCCTGATTCAGGTGCTGCAAAGTATCCAATCAAAGGTGTTCCATCTGCAACAGTGTAATGAATTTCGCGAGTTTTAATTGTTAGAGCCATGGATTCAATCCTTGTAATGAGTAAAGAAAATATTATTGATTAAAATATGAAAATAAATGTCTTTAGTGATTGTACAAGATGGATTTATTTTGACTGCATATTATTATCTATAAATTGAAACATGCTATTAAATAAGACTACTTTTAGCTATAAAAAATTGATAAATATATGTTTTATTGTATTTTTAAGCCGCGCAATATATTCCGCTTTAAAAAGAAGACACACTCCTAGATTTAAAGCCAATATTGAAGAAATTAGAATGATTGAATCATAAAAGATAGCGGGTAGGGAATGAGTGCGGTCTGCGCTCAATTGATCTACCCGCAACTTTTCAATACAGAATAAATATGGGTTATTTAGATGACTTAGGCAGCACTTCAAGAAGTTCTACATCAAAAATTAAAGTGCTATTAGGTTCAATCGCATCACCAGAGCCAATTTGACCATAGCCCAGTTGGGCTGGAATGAAGAAGCGATACTGAGCACCTTCTTTCATTAATTGTAAGCCTTCTGTCCAACCTTGAATAACTTGACTGACCTGAAATTCAGCGGGTTGATTCCGCGCAATTGAGCTGTCAAACACTGTACCGTCTATTAAACGACCTTCATAATTGACTTTAACCACTGAATTGGCTTGAGGGGATTTTCCTGTGCCTTGTTTTAATATTTGATACTGCAAACCAGATTTTGTGGTTTGCACACCATCTTTTTTAGCATTGGCTTTTAAAAATTCTGTCCCGATTTTGGCATTGCTATCGGCTTTTTGTTTAAGTTCAA
Organism: Acinetobacter sp. ANC 3781; assembly: GCF_004331285.1. Classification (GTDB taxonomy): domain Bacteria; phylum Pseudomonadota; class Gammaproteobacteria; order Pseudomonadales; family Moraxellaceae; genus Acinetobacter. The sequence continues at coordinate 9,332 of NZ_SJOH01000021.1, read as the reverse complement.
TTAGTTGTTTGGCATCACTGAGCTTTTTATGTTGGGTTAGAACACGTGCCATTTCTTCATCGGTAAGAGAAGATTTACCGCCTTGAGCTGCGGTTTTTAAACCGAGCATGAAAGCATCCAGATCCAAATCTTTAACAGATTCAGCATTGCTACGCCCCATAAGATAGCCAAAGCTGTAGCCGACCTGTTCATTTAAACTACTGCTATTGGTCACGGGTTTTGCAAAGCTAGCCGTGCTAAAAAGACAGAAACAAAGCAATGTTATAGGTGTTTTCATTCTCTTATCCCAAGATAAATAAGGAGAGCAAAAGCTCTCCTTGAATTTTTTATTTTACTTTGATCAGTTCAACATCAAAAATCAGGGTGCTGTCTGCAGGAATCATTCCCGGAACGCCTTGTTCACCGTAGCCCAATTGAGAAGGGATATAAAGGGTCGCTTTACCACCTTCTTTCATCAATTGAAGACCTTCAGTCCAACCCGGAATAACTTGATTTAATGGGAACTCAATCGGTTCACCACGTTCAATCGAACTATCAAATACTTTACCGTCAACCAGCTGGCCTTTGTAATGTACGGTCACCATAGAATTGGCAGCAGGTTGCTTGCCTGTACCTTCCTTAATAATTTTATACTGTAAGCCAGAAGCGGTTGTTTTTACACCTGGTTTTTTTGCATTTTCAGTTAAGAAAGAGTCGCTAGCAGTTTGAACTTGCTGTGCTTGCTGAACTTGCTTCTGTTGAATTTCCTTCTGGAATTGCTCATAGGCTTGTTGCAGTTCTTGTTCTGTATAAGCGGGTTTATTTCGAGCGTGGCCTTCACGTACACCTGTAACGAAACTATTGATATTTAATTCAGGTGGTGTTTGATGTGCAACTTCATAGCCAAGTGCATAACTGATTTTCTCGACAGCAGATGCATTCTTTGATGCTTTTGATGTCGCAGTAGCCGGATTTTGAGTTGCATAATAAACAGGTACAAGTGCAGCACCGCCTAGAAGAACAGCGACAGCGATGGGTAAGGCCTTACTCATGTATTATTCCAGTATGGTGTTATCGTTAATGTTCATTCCATCTTAGCAGAAAATTTAGAGAAATCTTGTAGAATAGGTAGATTTTTAAGAAGCAAATGCACGAGCTGTGTTTAAAATAAAGTATAAAAAACCAGCAGTCGCTGGTTTTTTATTTTTAAGTTTTAATCATTTTTCTGGGAGCTAGAAAGATGATAATTATTGTCATATCCAGCATTTGTACGTTAGATATGACTTAATAGGAAAATAAGCTTTTTTCTAACGGAAATTCAATTCCAACTGAAACTCCTCCATCATTGCCACGTACATCAGAATCACTCACCCAACCATTGAGTTTAAAGGGGATATCCGGTCGTAAATAATGCGTCCACGTCAGATCTAATGCTTTTAATTCATCTTGCTGTGGAAAGGCCTGATTGGTGGTACGATCGGAATCATTCAGTTTGGCAAATAATAAGCGTGCATTGAATCGATTTAATGGGTCAAAACGAATATCACTACCCACAGATATCATTTGTCCATCACCCCCTATCGCATGTGCCAATGGATAACCGTGTTGGTAGAAACCACCTTTATAGGTACTATGGTTATAGGAAACCCCTAATGCTTTCCCATTGGTACGAGTATCTGTCCATTCGGTATAGAGCTGGAAGGGCATATTATTATAGCTTGAAGAATAATCTACCCCGGCCAAATACATTTTTTTGGAAGGTAGGCCGCCTGCTTCGTCCTCACCCACATACTGTCCATAAACACCCATGGGAACTTGTACTAAAGGCTGTAGATTTAAGCGCGCATCAAAACCTGCGATTTGATTCGATGGATCTGGTTCGCCTGTGCCACCATTGTCTTTATTGCCAACCATAGCATCCCAAAGTGAGCTTAAACTTTCAGGTCGTCCTTCACCACCCCATTGAATGGCTCGGGATGCGCCCAGTTCTAAATAGGGTAAGGGTTGTGCAGTGACACGTAAGCCAATCAGTTTGGCATCAGGTATAGCATCGTAGTCATCCAGTTGTCCGGCAAAAGCTTGATATTGCCAAGGCCCAATCCAGGACAACCATCTACTTGCGAAGGCATTTTGTTCGGCACGCTGTATTGTCACGCCATAGACAGGACGGCTGGCATCACCACGAATTAAACTGCCATCATGTGCAGGTCCCCAATAGGTGGGAATCTGCCCAGCAATCAGCCATTGATTCCATAATTTTCCAGCAATATATGACCCTTCAATATTGATATCTTTATCATGCTCAATCTGTGGATCTTTTTCCGCATTGACGCGAATTCTGGCATCCCAGTTCTGGCTACCTGCATTGAGTTCTACACTTGCCTGATATTGCGCTTTTTGCTGATCGCCAAACGCTTGAGGAAGATACTTTTGATCAGTTTCTGCAAATAATGAAGCCTTGAGCAGCTGGTTATTAGCATTCAAGTGTGCCAATACACTCTCAATCACTTTTTGTTGGGTACTATTGTTGATTTTGGCTTGAGCAATGGCACGTTGAATTTCATCACCGCTCATTGGCCAAGTCGAGGTGCTGATTTGAATAACACCTTGTTGATTCAGCCAGTTTAAATCAGTACGTAAGTTTTGATCATTTAAAACGATGCCTTGTGCAAAGGCGAGGGAAGAACTTAATGCCAAAGTGGCGAGCAGTATTTTGGGTATGGACATTTATGTGATTCTCAGGAGTTTTAGATTATAACCACGATAAGATTTATAGTTGATTTTTTCAACAATGATCATTTGGAACAAATTTAATAAAAGATAATTCCCCCCTGCTTGGGCAGAGGGTGAAATCCGAGTTTACAGTGAATCAGTCATTATCTTTTGATGCTTTATAAGCGTAGGCATAGTTATAACCATAACCATAACCGCCAGTAGCACGTTGAATATCATTCAGAATGAAACCATTGACCTTAACGCCGACTTGTTCAAAGCGGTTAATGGTTAATTCAAGTTCTTTCATCTGTGATTTTGCATAACGTGCAATCACTAAATTCACGCCGGCATATTGTGAGATGATAATTCCATCCGTCACCGCAAGCACAGGAGGGGTATCAATAATAATATGATCATACAGAGGTGAAACTTGATCTAAAAGTTCTGATAGCTTTGCCGAACTTAAAAGCTCGGAAGGGTTTACCGGACTCTTACCACGCGTGATGACATCTAAATTGTCAACTTCAGTAGGTTTAATAATACTTTCTAAGGTTTGCTGAGTATTTAAATATTCAGCCAAACCAGGTTGAGTGTCAGAATTGAAATATTTATGTAAATAACCACGACGCATATCTCCGTCGATGATCAATACGCGTTTATTACTTTGCGCCAAAATGGTTGCTAGGTTTGTAGAAATAAAGGATTTTCCTACTTCTGGTGCAGGGCCGGAAATCATAATGATATTATTTTTAGCCTGACTCATGGCAAAGTGAATTGCAGTACGCATGCTGCGTAAGCTTTCAATTGCAATATCGTCGCCATTTTTAATAGCTAAAATAGGAATATGTTTTTTCTTTTTCAGCAGTTTAATGCGGCTCTCTTGAATAGATGAGCGCGGAACAGTCGCATAAACCGGTAAATCCAGTTCATTTTCGATTTGACTTGCATCTTTAATGCCAGAGCGCAGCATATTGCGCAGTAGCGCTAACAAGGTTCCCAGGAAACCACCCAGGAAGATGGCTAAAATCACAATCTGTAATTTTTTCGGCGCAATCGGTTTAATTGGCTCAACGGCTGTATCTACAATACGTACATTGCCAATTTCACCTGCTTTGGCAATACGCAGTTGCTGATAAGAATTGAGTAATGCCGTATATAGTTGCTGTTTGACCTCAACCTCGCGATACAACTGTAAATAACGACGTTGTAAATCAGGCAGTTGTTTTAAGGTGCCATTTAACTCGCCTATTTTTTTATTAATTGCTCCCAACTGTGCATTCATTTGCTGCATCACTGGGTGTTCGTTGGTATATTTTGCCGCCATTTCAGCTTGTTGCTGTTCCAGTTGCGATTTTTGGGTCTCTAAGGTAATGCTTTGGGTTAAATACAATTCAGATTCTTTGGTGACATCAACCGTATTATATTGTTGACGGAATTTATTGAATTCACGTTCTGCAACATCAAGCTGTTGTTTTAAATCAGGTAATTGTTCGTCAAGAAATTTAAGCGTTTGTGCTGTTTCTGCAGAGCGACGTTCAATATTTTGCTGGCTATAAGCCACCAGAATAGCATTCAGAACTTTTGTGATATGTTGTTTATCTTGACCTTGATAATTCAGTCCTAAAATACCGGTCAATTTGCCTTTTTCAGCCACAGAGTAACTATTGGTAATTGAGCCCATAGCTGCAGGCAAAGACATTTTTTGAATATTATAAGTGTCTTTGAATTGATCTTGAGTATAAATAGCAACTTTCCACGTGCCATGTTCTGCAGTGTGTAAACTTTCTTGATTGATCGGTGCACTAAAAACAATTTGTTTGGTCTGTGCATCGGTTAAAGTAAATTTGTTTGCCTTAAAATTGAGTAGCAAATTCTTGTCTAAATAATAAGCTGGAACTTCAAATTTTCGAATATCAAAAGATTTAGAATCGTCTTGGAATAAAACTGATTTGACTTGATATTGAGTTTGATAATCATGGGGGTTGAGTAAACGGTCAAAGAAACTGTTTTCGGTACCGGAAATTTTTAAATCCAGGTTTAAGTGTTTAATGACAGAACCCAGTACTAAACGTGATTTAAGCAGTTCAATTTCAGCTTGAGCGGGTTGTTTTTGCTCAATCATGCTGGATAGATCGCCCAATAACGCAGCTGAAGTGCCTTTACTTTCTTCGACTTGTACTAAGGCATCGACCGCATAAGTGTCGGGTGTAGTTCTTAAATATAACAACGCACAGATCAAACTTAAAATTACACACAGCGCAATGAGTTTCCATTGTGCAATGAGTGAGAAAAACAGCTCTTTTAAATCAATTGTATCTTCAGTATTGGTATTTTGGCTCATAATTTTGCTATCAAAAAGTTAAATATGTTGTGTCCAGTCGCTAATACAATCTTGTATTAACTGACAGGTTTCATTGAAGACCAATTGCTCATGCTGGTAAGGATCAGGCACATTTCTGCCTCGCCAATGTCCTAATCGGAAAGTTTTTCCTTTCGCAAAAGGCCAGGTCTGTTCTAAATGCTTTTGTTGATTTTGACTCATGACCAAAATTAAATCGGCTTTTTTAATTAGCTCGGCATTCAACTTTTGGGCAATATGAGGACTCATATCGATACCTAAACGCTGCATACAGAGATTGGCTTTTTGATCCGCAGCATGACCGGTTAAACCGGAAATACCCGCCGAGACTATATGAAGCTGCGGAAACTGCTGTTTTAACAAGTATTCAGCCATTGGACTACGACAGATATTGCCCACGCAAACCACAAGAATATTTTGAATATTCATGTTAATTGCCTAAGTTATTGGCTGTATTAACAATACTAGAAAAAGGAATAACCTGATTCACCACACGCTGCCAACGCGCCAAGCCTGAAGCATCGACATAGACAATATCATTGCTGCGCATTTTGAACTTGTTGGCTAAACCAAAATCGGCAATGCTGGTTAAATCCAAGTGATAAACCTCTGTAGATGTATCACCAGCATTGCTACGAACCACATAAATTTTACTTCGACTGGCAGAGAGCGGGTTTAAACCTAAACTTTCACCTAAAACATCACTCAAACTCATGCCTTGGTCACGCATAGGCAAGGACTGATTTTTACCCGATTCACCCATCACATAAATTTTCTGGTTTTCACGTGAATTGATATACAGGGTATCATTCGGTTGTATTAATAAGTTATGCAAAGAAAGTCCGGCTTTTTCCAGCTCAATCGTATTGAGTTGATAAGTACGGCTTTGTCTGACCAAAGTAATAGAGGCATTGTCACCCTGTTGAGAGTTCACACCACCCGCCATGCCTAAAGCCGTATACACACTAATTGGCTGGTCGCTCAGTGCAAATTGTCCGCCTTTGGTGACATTACCTTGTACAGAAAAGCGCTGTCCTTGATAAGACAATACCCGCGCAATCACGTCAGGCGTTTTTAAATAACGAGAAAGCTGGCTACGCAAATCCTGATTGACCTGAGTTAAAGACTTTCCTGCAGCCTTATAGCGCCCAATCATGGGAAACTGGATATAGCCATTTTGGTCAATTTGATAGCCATTGGCCTGAGCAGACTGTTCACTACTTACTGAACTTGTGGGAGGGGTTATATCTGGATAAGCCCACAAATAAATGGAAAGAATATCTCCGGGACTTAATTTATAATTTTTATGGGAAGCATTAAATAAATGAGCATAATCTTGACGAAGATTAATTTTGGCAGGCTGTACCGCAAATAAAGATTCTTGAGTGAGTTTAATCACATTCACCTGAGTGCCTAAATCCGTTTGGTAAACTCCTTCACTTGGTAAGTCATAAGTTTGTAAACCAGAAGTAATTGCACAACCCGTCATGGCACAACTTAAAACCAATAAAGCAGTATATTGAATTTTTCTCACTCTAAATCCTGTTTTAAAAATTATTAAAAACTTCAACTTAAGTTATTCTACCTTTCTAATTACGAAAAAAATATAACAAATTGTAAGCTGTTTACTATTTATAAATAGAGGAAAGATGTTAAATAAAAGCAGATAAATCCATTATGAATTCAATAATAGCCCACTATTTAAAAAATATTTACTCAGGTTTTTAATTGATTTTTATATAAATTAGCAACAGAAAATACTTGATTTTCTGATATAGTTCTTAGCGTTTTTATTCACCTCTTAGATTATATAAATAAGCAAGGCTCAAAAATGCTCACTTTGTCAGAACTCAAGATTGCTGTAATTGGTCTAGGATATGTCGGCTTACCTTTAGCGGTTGAATTTGGAAAAAAAGTACCAGTCGTGGGTTTTGATATTCATCAAAAGCGGATTGATGAATTAAAAAGTGGTCAAGATCATACCTTAGAAGTATCACAAGAAGAGTTAGTACAATCGGCTCATTTAACTTATTCAGCAAATTTAGAAGAATTAAAAGACTGCAATTTTTTTATTGTGACTGTGCCTACGCCTATAGATGAGTTTAAACAACCTGACTTAACACCTTTGGTTAAAGCATCTACCAGTATTGGTCAAGTGCTTAAAGAAGGCGATGTGGTGGTGTATGAGTCTACTGTTTACCCAGGTGCAACTGAAGAAGTGTGTATACCAGTACTTGAAAAAGTATCAGGACTAAAATTTAATCATGATTTTTATGCAGGGTATAGTCCAGAGCGAATTAATCCAGGTGATAAATTACACCGTGTAACCAATATTCTAAAAATAACCAGTGGCAGTACCCCAGAAGTCGCTGAATTTGTAGATCAAGTCTATAACTTGGTGATTGAAGCAGGTACGCATAAAGCACCCAATATAAAAGTCGCTGAAGCAGCGAAAGTGATTGAAAACACGCAGCGTGATGTGAATATTGCTTTAATTAATGAGCTTGCACTTATTTTTAATAAGTTGGGTATTGATACTGAAGCAGTATTACAAGCCGCAGGAACCAAGTGGAATTTTTTACCGTTTCGCCCTGGTTTGGTGGGAGGGCACTGTATAGGAGTCGATCCATACTATTTAACCCATAAAGCACAATCATTGGGTATACATCCTGAAATTATTCTTGCTGCACGCCGTTTAAATGATCGTATGGGAGAATATGTTGCAACCCAATTGATTAAAGAAATGGTGAAAAAACGTATACAAGTAGTCGGATCAAAAATTTTAGTGATGGGGCTTAGTTTTAAAGAAAACTGTCCTGATATTCGTAATACTAAAATTGTAGATATGGTTAAAGCCTTAAAAGAATATGATTTGGATTTAGATATTTATGATCCATGGGTGAACCCTGAAGAAGTTGAGTTAGAGTATGGGTTTGCGCCAATTAGTTATTTGGAAAATGGGGTGTATGACGCAATTATTCTTGCTGTGGCACATGACCAATTTAAACAAATGTCCGCACAAGATTTCTATGATTTAGCAAAAAGTGATAAGTATGTACTTTATGATTTAAAGTATATTTTAGATAAAAGAAATGTAAATATTAGATTGTAGGGCGATTAAAATGTCTAAATTAATTAATGTTTTTGAAGAACTTTCTAATTTTTCAAATGGTATAATTTATTATTATCCAAATAATGGTAATGCAGGTGATGCATTACTTAATATGGGTTTTTATGCATTAGCTAAAAAATATAATGTTCATTTTGTGGAAATTAATAAGAGTGAAATAAATAAAGTCAGAGAGGAAGATGTACTTTTAATAGCTGGGGGAGGAGCTCTTGTTCCTGAATGGGGATCTACAACTGACCTGGTAGCAAATCTAAATAAAAAAATAAAACTTATCATTTTTCCACAGTCTATAAGAGATATTGATAGTGTCATATCTAATTTACCCGAGAATACTACTATTTTTTGTCGTGAAAAATACTCTTATCAATACTGTTTAGAAAAATCAAATGCTAAAAACATATTTTTAGAAAATGATATAGCTTTTTACTGTGATTTGAATGAGATACTAGATTCAGAAGTTGGAATGCAATTTTTTTCAAAAAAGAATATTGCTAGACATGTGATCTTGAGTGGCCATAAAATTTGTTCATATTTTAAACATGATGTTGTCTTTGCAATGCGAGTTGATAAGGAAAAGAACGACAAGCTGGATGTACCGAGAAAATTAATTAATGATTTCTCAATCGTGGCAAGTTTTGGTTCTGGAAATTATAAGCAATCTTTGTATAGCGCACGTAAATTTTTAAATTTAATTAATTTATATGAGGAAATCCATACGGATAGGCTACATGTAGCTATTGGTGCATCACTGTTAGGAAAAAAAGTTAAAATTTATAATAATGGATATTATAAATGTAAGGGCGTATATGAAAAAAGTATGAAAGAAATGGAAAATGTGAGCTTTATTGAGTAATGCGTAAGGCTTTTTTCTTATTTATCTTTAAAGCAGTAGGTGCTTTATCATCCCTGATTTTAGGGATGATAATATCGAGACTCTATGGAGTTGACGTTTTCGGGGATTATGGGGTTTTGCTCTCATATGTAGCTATATTTTCTTTATTTGCAACATGGGGTTTAAATATCTATATTATTGAATATAGAGTAATGAAAATAAGTGGAGATTTATTAAAATTTTGGCTTATTTTTTCGTTATTTTTTTCAATAATTGCATCACTTCTATTTTATATTAAATTTAATAATTTTTATCTA
>NZ_SJOH01000020.1 GCF_004331285.1 Acinetobacter sp. ANC 3781 | reverse complement strand
ATGGGCTAAGGCAGCTGGGCCTTGAGCTTTGTATTTTTGCAGTAAGCGTCTGATTTGACGTTCTGAAATATGCAGTAGCTGAGCAGCCTGGGACTGGGTTATGCGTTGATCACAAATTTCTTGCAAGACCGACAATCGTTTAAGTTCTTTATCCGACATAGACACCAACATATCAAACCGTCCGCTTCGATAATTGCAAAAGTGCATATTCTAAAAGCGGACATTTTTACTTTGGAGAAACCGGACATTTCTATTTTGGGCTTACATTTTTCAACTCGTATAAGCGCCATTATGTTAAATGAATAGAGATTTGATTAATTTAGTAATGTCATTCTAGAAAAGATTTAAAGCTATACTAAAATTTTGTCACTTTAATAAAATAGAAATTTGATAATGGAATTCACTAAAAAAATATTATTACCCCTCACTTTATCTCTATTTATGAATCCTGCATTTGCTAATACAGATAATTTTCAAAAGCTTCAAAAATAGCCCAGCAAGGGGATGTCCCTGCTCAAGATAAGCTAGGAGATGCATATTATTACGGTGAAAAAGTAGCCCAAAGTTATGTGAAGGCTTTTGAATGGTATAGCAAGGCAGCGGCTCAAGAACATGCAGGCGCGCAATATGATCTTGGGATGATGTATGCTTATGGTGAGGGTATAACTAAAAATGATGTCAAAGCTTTTGAATGGTATAGCAAGGCAGCGGCTCAAGAACATGCAGGCGCGCAATATGATCTTGGATCAATCTATGCCAATGGTCACGGAATAGCACAAAGTACAGCATTATCAAATACATGGTATTTAAAGGCGGCTAATAATGGCAATGCAATGGCACAATTCAATATTGGGAAAAAATATTTAAATGGTGATAATGGATTACAAAAGAAGCGAGGACAGGCACTGAATTGGCTAAAAAAGGCATCAGATAATGGACATATCGAAGCTAAGTCAATGCTTGCTGGATTTTAGTGATTATTAAGTATTTTTGAAATTAACATAATACACGTTATGCGAAGTCAAAAATGGGAGCTTAAAACTCCCATTTTTGCTAATTTTTTAAATTCTAAGCATGTTGCACTGTAAGTTTTAAACCTAAAGCATTCACTACACGATTAATAGTATCGAAACGAGGTGTAGAGTCTTGGCGAAGTGCTTTATAAAGAGCTTCACGTCCAATACCTGCCTCTTTGGCAATTTGGGTCATCCCTCTTGCTTTAGCAATTACACCAAGTGCATGGGCTAACTCGGCAGGATCATTTTCCTCAATAACCATATTGAGATACATCACAATATCTTCTTCAGTTTTGAGTGACTCCGCCATATCAAAACTTGGTAAATCAGCGACTTTAACCATTTTAATCCTCCAATGTTTTTGAAAGTTTGAGTGCTCGATCAATATTTTGCTGCTGTGTAGATTTATCTCCACCGCCAAGCATTACAATCACAACGTCACCATGTTGGATATAGTACATCCGCCAACCAGAACCGAAGAACTCTCTCATCTCCCAAACACCTTCTTGGAGAGATTTAATGTCTCCCCAATTTCCACGTTGAACCTTATCTAATCTGCGATTCAAGCGAATACGGGTCATATTGTCTTTAATGCCATCTAACCATTCATCAAATTCAGGTAGACGTTTAATTTCAATCATGAGGATTCCTTTTATTCTTACTTTATTGTATTCGATCGAATACAATAAAGTAAATATTTTTATGCCTCGATTTTTCTTCAAAATTTATTCAAAAAAAGTATGAAGTAGACTTTAGGTGAACATAAATTAAATGGATGTGAAAATAAAATCCTTTCTTAGTTTTAATTTGTCTTGGATTGAACTAAAGCAATAGCACTGCTTTTATAAATACAAAATAGTGCAATAGTTAATAGTAAAAGAGCCGCAACTCTTGATCTATCCATAGTGATAACAGCATTATTAAACCAGCCAAAATTATCAATTAATAAACTCATTACTAACTGTCCACTTATTACAGCAACAGTTGTTGCAGCTGCACCAAGTCTAGGCATGGAAAACACAACTATTAGCATATAGGCAACACCAAAAAATGCGCCTGTTAGCTGCCATCTTGGAGCGGTAAATAAATTCAAAGAATAATGTGGTTCAAAGAAGAATGCTATTAAGAAGCTAACAAGTGTGCCCATCACAAATGTTAACCAAGAACTCTCTAACACCCCCACTTCTGAGCCAAGACGACCATTAATTGATGATTGGGCACATAATACTGCTCCACCAAAAATAACAACTAATAACATTATATAAATCATGGTGAAGCTTCCTTATTGAATAAGCCACAACGCAGCTAAAATGGCAAAGAGTGCCCCGATACGATACTTGTCTACAGCTCGCTTATTACTGCCTAATAAGCCCCAATGATCAATAACAAGACTAGTCGCCACTTGACCAAATAAAATACCTACCATAGTCAAACCAACGCCAATGTGAGGTGTCGCTACAGTTAAAGAGACTACATATATTGGACCTAACACTCCCCCTGCAAGTAACCAGCGTGGTTTTTTGAACATAAGACTAAGCTGTGGGCGACTAAAAATAAGACCAAATGTTAATAGAATGGAACCTAACGCAAAAATTCCTAATGTGGCCCAGATATGACCAATTTTTTCGCCAAGTGGACCTAGCAAACCAGCTTCAATAGATAGCCCCATGCCAGCAAGAAAGACTAATGGGAAAATCCATAACTGTTTCATACATTACTTCCAAGGGAAGAGAAAAAATGAATTATATTTAGTTATAAAAAAGCTACAATGGATCATTTTTTCAAAACATAATTGCTATAATCACAATAATTAAATTCTTAAATCTATTTCTAGGAACAGTAAAAATGCAGTTAAAAGCACTCCGTTACTTTGTGATGGTAGCGACTACAGGTAGCTTTTCTGCGACAGCACAACATTTTCAAATTCCCTCTTCTTCTGTATCCAGATTTATATCTAAACTTGAACAAGAAATTGGACAGCAGCTTTTTTATCGTAATACACGATCTGTTCGGCTTACTGAAATAGGGGAAAAATACTTCATTCAAATAAAGGATGTACTTGATAATCTAGACTTTGCTAATGAAGAAGCCACAGGGAAAAATTCAAATGTAAGGGGTTTAGTCCGTATTAATACAGCAGTGGCACTAGGAAGATTACATATATCTCGTATCGTTAATAAATTACATGATGTATATCCCGAACTTTCAGTGGAACTAATCATGACAGATATATTTATTGATCCTGTGCAAGAAGGTGTCGATATTGCGATTCGGATTGGATCACTGCAAGATTCAGCACTGATCGCAAGAAAAGTATGTGATCAGACTTACGTATTGTGTGCGAGTCCTGAGTACCTTGAGCGCTACGGGACACCTGAAACACCTCAAGATATTCAGAAACATCAATGCCTTGTTTATAAAGGCGTTTCGGGGAGTCAAAGATGGTACTTTCGCCAAGATGAACTCGACAAGCCTATTGAAATAGAACCCCAAGGTTCTTTAAAGAGTAACAATGCTGAAGTTTTGGTTTCAGCTGCATTGGAAAGTAGGGGGATTATATTATTCCCTACATGGATCTTTGAAGAAGACTATTTTAAAAACAAGAAATTGGTTAAATTACTCCCTCAATGGCTTTGCACAGTAGAACCTTATGCTGTTGGGATCCATTTAGTTTCTCCTGAAAACAGAATTCGTTCAAAAAAGGTGAGAACCGTTTTAGATTTTATATTAAAGGAAATTGGAAGCCCTCCTTATTGGGATAATATTCTTACTTTTTGAAATCTTAGATTAGCATTTGAAATCCCACTAAATTTTAATTGATAAATTATAAAATATTACGCAGTTCTCGAGCTGTTTCCTGAAGTAAGGGTAGAATATTCTGGATTAAGTATTCTTTTGTTGTTCGTATAGTTGGTGAAACAATATTTAATGCTGCAATTATTTTAGACTTGTGATCATAAATAGGCACAGCGAGTGCATGTACGCCAAGTTCATGTTCTTCACAGGAATAGCACCAACCTTGTTCTCTAATGTCATGCAATAATTCTAGAAAAAATTCATTATTAGTATGTGTATATTTGGTTAGACGCTGTAAAGGATATTGATTTAGCCATTCATATTGCTCCTGGTCATCTATATAAGCCAGTAAAATTTTTCCTGCCGATGTTGCATGCGCGGGTAAGCGATTACCTAGATGCAGGCCATAAGGATTAACACGATCCGTTTGTTGGTGTGCGGCACTGCGAGCGATCGTAATCGCCTCATAACCATCCAAAACCATGACGGAAAAAATCAGGGACGTCTGATTGGTCAGAAGATTCAGCAAAGACTGTGAAACTTTGGGAAGCTGTGCACCACCCAAATAAGCACCTGAAAACTTTAAAATTTTAGGGGTTAAATAAAAATAGTGACCATCGGATTCTAAATAACCTAAATATTCAAGGGTGAGTAAATGGCGTCGTGCAGCAGCCCGTGTCATGCCGGTGCGTTCTGCAGCCATAGAAATATTTAAACGATGTCGGTCAGTACCAAAGCTGTCCAGAATGGCCATGCCCTTACTGATGCCAGCGACAAAGTCTTCGTGCCGAATGAGTTTTTTATTGTCCTTATTGTACAGCTGCTTTTCGGTGTGCTGTATTGCTTTACTCATATCGCCTCTTTCTCCATTTTATACCTGCATATTTTTACTATAGCGTGAAATCAGACTATTTTAATCAAGTTTTGTTCGATATTCAGATAGATTGTTCGATGATCGAACAAAATGTGTAATTACTATCTAGCTCAAAGCAGAGAAATTATAAAAAATGTACAGATAAGGGAATCGAACTAAAAAGCTAGGGAATGTTGTTTTAGCTGAATCATTCTCAAGTATAAGTTAGGTTTTGTCGCCTTTTCAAATTTGCATGATGCACAATGGAGTTATCTAATGATAGATAAAAGTGCAGCGACCTTAACGGAAGCGCTCTCCCAAATCACCGACGGCTCAACCATCATGATCGGTGGTTTTGGAACAGCAGGCCAGCCCGTTGAACTGATCGATGGCTTAATTCAACTCGGTATTAAAGATCTGACGATTGTCAGCAACAATGCAGGCAATGGTGACTATGGTCTGGCAAAATTACTCAAAGCTGGTGCTGTTAAAAAAGTTATCTGTTCGTTCCCGCGTCAGTCAGACTCTTGGGTTTTCGATGAACTCTATCGTGCAGGCAAAATTGAGTTAGAACTGGTCCCACAAGGCAACTTGGCTTGTCGTATTCAAGCGGCTGGTATGGGCCTAGGTGCAGTGTTCACCCCAACCGGCTATGGCACTTTATTGGCTGAAGGCAAAGAAACCCGTCACATCGACGGTAAAGATTATGTTTTGGAATATCCAATTAAAGCAAACTTTGCTTTGATTAAAGCACAGCAAGGCGATCGTTGGGGCAATTTGATTTACCGTAAATCTGCACGGAACTTCGGCCCGATTATGGCGATGGCAGCAGACGTGACCATTGCTCAAGTTACTGAAGTGGTGGAGCTAGGGGCTTTAAACTCAGAGCATATTATTACCCCTGGGATTTTTGTGCAACACGTGGTGCAGGTTCAGCCTGAACCTGTTGCTGTGTAATCGGGAGAACATCATGAGCTATCAAAAACTCAGCCGTAACCAAATCGCTGAACGTGTGGCACAAGATATTCCTGAGGGGGCTTATGTCAATCTAGGCATTGGCTTGCCGACCAAGATTGCCAGCTATCTCCCTTCAGACAAAGATGTGTTCTTACATTCTGAAAATGGATTGTTGGCTTTTGGTCCACCACCTGAAAAAGGTCAAGAAGATCCTGAACTGATCAACGCAGGTAAAGAATATGTGACCATGCTGCGAGGTGGCAGCTTTTTCCATCACGGTGACTCTTTTGCCATGATGCGTGGTGGTCACTTAGATATTGCAGTCCTTGGTGCCTTTCAAGTGGCAGCGAATGGTAACTTAGCCAATTGGCATACCGGTGCACCAGCTGCGATTCCTGCAGTGGGCGGTGCGATGGACTTAGCCGTTGGTGCTAAGAAAGTCTTTATCACCACCGACCATGTCACCAAACAAGGTGAACCGAAGATCGTAGCTGAATTGAGCTACCCAGCGACAGGTTTGAAATGTGTAGACCGCATCTACACCGACCTGTGTGTGATTGATGTGACCGCAGACGGTCTTAAAGTCATCGAGAAAGTAGATGGTTTGAGCTTTGCAGAATTGCAGGCGATGACGGGTGCCACTCTGGTGGATGCGACGCAGGGATAAATGAACCTCTCCCTAACCCTCTCCTAAAAGGAAAGGGTTAGGGAGATTCAAAGGGAAATGAAATATGAAAAACGCTTATATCGTCGATGCCATTCGTACTCCATTTGGTCGTTATGCAGGTGGACTCGCACCAGTACGTGCAGATGACTTGGGTGCAGTGCCGATTCAAGCCCTGATGCAACGCAATCCAAGCGTGGATTGGACGCAAGTCGATGATGTGATCTATGGCTGCGCCAACCAAGCGGGTGAGGATAACCGTAATGTTGGCCGTATGTCAGCATTGCTTGCAGGTTTACCGGTTGAAGTTCCTGCCACGACTGTGAACCGTTTATGTGGTTCATCCCTAGATGCAATTGCCACGGCAGCCCGTGCAATTAAAGCGGGTGAGGCCAATCTGATCATTGCCGGTGGTGTGGAGAGTATGTCCCGTGCACCTTTTGTGATGGGCAAATCAGAAACTGCTTATGCGCGTAACCAAAAGATTGAAGACACCACCATGGGCTGGCGTTTTATTAATCCAAAGCTGAAAGCGATGTATGGTGTGGACACTATGCCGCAAACTGCTGAAAACGTGGCACAACAATTTAATATTGATCGTGCAGATCAAGACCATTTTGCCTTGACAAGTCAACAGCGTACAGCAGTCGCTCAGGCAAAAGGCTTCTTTAAACATGAAATCATCTCCGTGAATATTCCACAGCGTAAAGGTGATCCAATTGTGGTGGATACTGATGAACATCCGCGTGTCTCTACAACATTACAAGGTTTGGCAAAACTCAAGCCCGTGGTGACAGCAGGAGGCACCGTTACTGCGGGGAATGCATCAGGTATCAATGACGGTGCTGCTGCTGTGCTGATTGCCTCAGAACAAGCCGTTGAACAGTATCAACTCAAACCACGTGCCAAAATCATTGCTTCAACAGCAGTGGGTGTAGAACCGCGCATCATGGGTTTTGCGCCTGCACCTGCTATCAAAAAGCTGCTCAAACAAGCCAATCTCAGCATCGAGCAGATGGATGTGATTGAACTGAATGAAGCTTTTGCGGCACAAGCACTTGCAGTCACGCGTGACCTTGGACTAACGGATGACACAACCCAAGTGAATCCAAATGGCGGTGCGATTGCGATCGGTCATCCACTAGGCGCATCGGGGGCGCGATTGGTGACAACGGCTTTAAACCAATTAGAACAAACCAGTGGTAAGTATGCTCTGTGTTCGATGTGTATTGGTGTCGGTCAAGGCATTGCAATGATTATTCAGCGCGTTTAAAGCAGATTTAAGGATAGCGATCATGAGCCAGTTATATGCCAGCTTATTTTACCAAAACGAGGTAACTGAAATTTTCAGTGATCGCGCGTTGGTGTCTTACATGATTGAGGCTGAAGTAGCCTTGGCACAAGCGCAGGCTCAGGTTGGTGTCATTCCAGCATCTGCAGCAATCGCAATTTCTCAAATTGCGCAGACTGCGATTGATCAGATTGATTTTGATACTTTAGCCGTTGCAACAAGCTTGGCGGGAAATATCGCGATTCCTTTTGTGAAGCAATTGACTGCGATTGTGAAACAAAACGATGAAGAGGCTGCGCGTTATGTGCATTGGGGTGCAACCAGTCAGGACATTTTAGATACAGCTTGTATTTTGCAATGTCGTGCTGCGCTGCAACAGGTTGAGTCATTAATTCATCAATGTTATCGCACTGCATTGACCCAAGCTGAACAGTATCGCTCACAAGTGATGATTGGACGCACCTGGTTGCAGCAAGGTTTACCAATTACTTTGGGGCATAAATTGGCACGCTGGGCTTCGGCATTTCATCGTGATTTGGCCCGTATTGAAGCGATGAAAGCCCGTGTTTTTACTGTGCAATTAGGCGGTGCGGTTGGTTCACTGGCTTCCTTGCAGGCACAAGGTACAGCAGTGGTTCATGCTTATGCAGCCCAGTTGCAGCTTTCTGTACCAGCCTGTACCTGGCATGGTGAGCGGGATCGTATTGTTGAGATTGCGAGTGTTTTAGCCATGGTGACCGGTAGTTTGGGCAAAATGGCGCGTGACTGGTCGTTGATGATGCAAACAGAGATTGCTGAAATCTTTGAACCCACAGCAAAAGGGCGTGGAGGGTCATCGACCATGCCGCATAAACGTAATCCTGTCGCTGCGGCATCCGTTTTGGCGGCGGCCAATCGTGTGCCTGTGTTGATCTCGAGTTTGTACCAGAGCATGGTGCAAGAGCATGAGCGTAGTTTAGGTGGATGGCATGCAGAATGGCTGGCATTGCCTGAAATTTTCCAGCTTTGCGCAGGCGCTTTGGAGCGGACTTTGGACGTTTTACAAGGCATGCAAGTCAATGCGGAAAATATGCAACGCAACTTGGAATGTACACAAGGCTTGATCATGGCGGAAGCCGTCATGATGGCTTTGGCAGCGCATATGGGGCGTTTACAGGCCCATCATCTGGTGGAAGCTGCATGTAAAACAGCCGTGGAAAAAGGCGTTCACTTAAAAGAGGTTATCTGCGAACTTGATCAAGTCACAGCCTATTTTAGTGCAGCTCAGATTTCAGTAATTTTTGAACCAGCGTCCTATCTAGGCAATATTCAAGACCAGATTGATGCGGTTTTGCAGGAAGCAAAGGGAGAGGCAATGTGAATATCACAATGACCAATCGTCAAGACAAACACTTGGCTGTACAAGTGAACGGACAAGAAGATGCACCTGTAATTGTATTTTCAAATTCATTGGGTACAGATAAAGGCATGTGGCAGCCACAAGTTGCTGCCTTCGAACAACAGTTCAAAGTAGTGACCTATGACACCCGTGGTCACGGTCAAAGCGATGTAATTGAGCAGACCACTGTACAAAATCTTGCAGAAGATGTAATTGATATTTTAAACGGTTTAAACATTGAAAAAGCACATTTCTGCGGGATTTCAATGGGCGGCATGGCCGCTTTATGGCTTGGTATTCATCATGCAGATCGTTTTCATAGCATAACTGTGGCGAACTCAGCAGCTAAAATCTGGACTGAAGAAGGGTGGAGTGCACGTGCCGATGCCGTAACGGCCAATGGCTTAGTAGATCTGGTAGCGACTACACATGCACGCTGGTTTAGCGAACAGTTTGATTATCAAAACAATACTTTGGCACAGCGCACCATTCAGTCTTTAGCCACTACGCCAGCGCTGGGATATGCAGAATCTTGTCGAGCATTGGCAAAAGCGGATCTGAGCACCGAAATTCAGCAGATTACAGTTCCGACTTTGATCATCGCTGGGGTGTTTGACCCGGTCACTACAGTGGCCGATGGCATCTATATGCAACAACAGATTCAAAATAGTGAATTAGCGTTGATAGATGCATCGCATCTTTCCAATATTGAGCAGCCCAAGCAGTTTACTCAAACCCTCAGTCAGTTTATTGGATCAATTCAATAGTTCAAGAATTTTTAAAAGGACTTTCAGCCCAAGGAGGCAGGTATGGCGTCTCAGGAATACGCTACTCAAAAAACGAGTATAGACGCACAAGCACTGATTAATGATGCACCGATTAGCAAGTATCAGTGGTTGATTGCAATTGTATGTTTTCTCATTGTTTTTGTTGACGGTATTGATACTGCGGCAATGGGTTTTATTGCTCCAGCCTTGGCACAAGACTGGGGGATTGACCGCTCGCAACTGGGTCCAGTCATGAGTGCGGCCTTAGGCGGCATGATTATTGGTGCTTTGGTGTCTGGTCCGACGGCTGACCGCTTTGGACGCAAGATTGTTTTAAGTGTATCGATGCTAATTTTTGGTGGTTTTACTCTTGCATCCGCCTATGCAACTGACCTGAACACCTTGGTAGTCTTGCGCTTCTTAACCGGAATTGGTTTGGGTGCAGCCATGCCAAATGCGACTACGCTATTTTCTGAATATTGCCCACAGCGTTCTCGCTCTTTGCTCGTCACTTGCATGTTCTGTGGTTACAACTTGGGTATGGCAACAGGTGGTTTCATCAGTAGTTGGTTGATCCCAACTTTTGGTTGGCACAGCTTATTTTTATTGGGCGGTTGGTTACCACTGATCTTGATGATTTTGGTTATTTTCTTCCTGCCAGAATCATATCGTTTCTTGATTGTGAAAGGTCGTGACAGCGAAAAAGTCCGCAAAATTCTGACTCGTATTGCACCTGAAAAAATACAGGGTGCAACTGAGTTTCATGTACCCGAAGAAAAAACGGAAGGTACAGAGAAGAAAGGTGTGTTTGGCATGCTGTTCTCTCAGAAATATGTCAAAGGTACGGTTTTATTGTGGCTGACCTATTTCATGGGTTTGGTGATGATTTATCTGCTCACCAGTTGGTTACCAACTTTAATGCGTGAAACTGGCGCAAGCATGGAACGTGCTGCATTTATCGGTGGTTTGTTCCAGTTTGGCGGTGTCCTCAGTGCTTTATTTATTGGCTGGGCAATGGACCGTTTCAACCCGAACCGCATTATTGCAGGCTTCTACTTTGTCGCAGGGATCTTTGCTTTTGCCGTAGGACAAAGCTTAGCTAACCCGACATTACTTGCCATTTTAGTGCTTTGCGCAGGTATTGCCATAAATGGTGCACAGTCGGCTATGCCAGCATTGAGTGCTCGTTTTTATCCAACCCAATGCCGTGCAACTGGCGTGGCGTGGATGTCCGGGATTGGTCGTTTCGGTGCGGTATTTGGGGCTTGGATTGGCGCAGTTTTACTGGGTAATGACTGGTCATTTACTGCCATTTTAAGCCTGTTGTTAATTCCTGCAACGGCAGCAGCAGTCGCTATTTTTGTTAAATCACTGGTTGCACATACCGATGCGACTTAATTGAGATTTCTCCCATGAATGATGAACAACGTTATAAACAAGGAATCGCCGTACGCACCGAAGTACTGGGTGAAAAGCATGTCGGTCGTTCAATTGAGAACTTGAATGATTTTAATGCCGACTTTCAAAACTTTATTAGCCGTTTTGCGTGGGGCGAAGTCTGGTCTAGACCAGGCATGCCACGCCACACCCGTAGCTTAGTCACCATTGCCGTGTTATTGGCATTGGGCCGTGAAGACGAACTGCGGATGCATTTACGTGCTTGCTTTAATAATGGCGTGACCAAAGACGATTTAAAAGAATTGATTTTGCATTGTTCGCTGTATGCCGGTTTGCCTGCAGCTAATGCAGCTATGCACATGGCAGAAGAGGTTTTTGCAGATTTGGGCATTGTCCCGCAAAAACTGAGTGAACAGCAGCTCAGCCAAGAACAAACGAATCAAGAGTAATGGAACAAGATTAAGAGGGACATCACATGTCACAACTTATTTTAGGTGCTTATGCACAACGCAATACCGAAGATCATCCGCCAGCATATGCACCCGGTTATAAAACCAGTGTATTACGCTCGCCAAAAAATGCCTTGATCTCAATTGCAGAAACTTTAACAGAAGTGACTTCACCGCAGTTTAGTGCGGAGCAGTTGGGGCCTAAAGATAATGATTTGATTTTGAACTATGCCAAAGAAGGTTTACCGGTCGGCGAGCGCATTATTGTGCATGGTTATGTGCGTGACCAGTTTGGTCGTCCGGTCAAAAATGCCTTGCTCGAAGTGTGGCAAGCCAATGCTTCTGGCCGTTATCGTCATCCAAATGATCAGTTTATTGGTGCGATGGATCCGAACTTT
The DNA here is from genome assembly GCF_004331285.1 of Acinetobacter sp. ANC 3781. GTDB lineage: Bacteria > Pseudomonadota > Gammaproteobacteria > Pseudomonadales > Moraxellaceae > Acinetobacter. The sequence continues at coordinate 66,845 of NZ_SJOH01000020.1, read as the reverse complement.
GGCGGCTGTGGTCGCATGATGACTGATGCTAATGGTTATTTTGTGTTCCGTACCATTAAGCCGGGTCCATACCCTTGGCGTAACCGCATTAATGAGTGGCGTCCTGCGCATATCCATTTTTCTTTACTTGCCGATGGTTGGGCGCAGCGTCTTATTTCACAGTTCTATTTTGAAGGCGATACGCTGATTGATTCGTGTCCGATTATTAAAACCATTCCTTCGGAACAACAACGTCGCGCGCTGATTGCCCTTGAAGACAAGAGCAACTTCATTGAAGCAGACAGCCGTTGTTACCGCTTTGACATCACTTTACGTGGTCGTCGTGCGACTTATTTCGAAAATGATTTGACTTAATTCAGGGAGAATAACATGAACCATTGGAATTTTCAGGAATTGCATGAAACGCCATCTCAAACAGGTGGACCTTATGTACACATTGGTTTGTTGCCACAACAAGCCAACATCGAAGTGTTTGAAAACAATTTTAATAATCAGTTAGTTCAAGACAACACTTTAGGCGAACGTATTCGCTTAGAAGGTCAAGTGTTTGATGGTCTGGGTTTGCCGTTACGCGATGTGTTAATTGAAATCTGGCAGGCCGATGCCAACGGTGTCTATCCAAGTGCGGCCGATATTCAGGGCAAAGCAGTCGATCCCAATTTCCTCGGTTGGGGCCGTACAGGGGCTGACTTCGAAACTGGTTTTTGGAGTTTCAATACCATTAAACCGGGTGCGGTTCCGGGACGTAAAGGGACAACTCAAGCCCCGCATATTGCACTGATCATCTTTGCTCGCGGGATTAATATTGGCCTGAATACCCGGGTGTATTTTGAAGATGAAGCTGAAGCCAATGCACAAGATCCTGTACTCAAAGGCATTGAATGGGCGCCTCGTCGTCAGACGCTCATTGCAAAACGTGAAGTGCGTGATGGTGAAGTGGTGTATCGCTTTGATATTCGTGTGCAAGGCGAAGACGAAACAGTTTTCTTAGACATCTAATTGTCGGAATTGGCAAGAGCAGCTAGTTCATTATTGCTCTTGTTGAAATGATTCAAGTTTAGGCGTGGTGATGGCATGACCCATTTCATCCATCCTACGTATATTTGTTGCTGACGACAGAAGTCAGGCAATAAGTTTATAAATACAAGGAAATGTAATGATGAAGATTAAAAAAATTGCGATGCAACTTTGCTTAAGCACTGCTGTTTTAGCGGAAATGCCAGCATTTGCAGCAGAAGCGGTTCAATCAAGTGCGCGACATTATGTGGTGAAAAATCTCAATATTGGTGACTTACCTGTCAAAACCATTGTACCGATTACCGCAAAAACAGCAGAGCAGGCGATTGCCCAAGCGCAAGTGATTGCCAGCAACCCAAACGCAGATGTGGCTGAGTTTCGCATCGACTTACTGGAGTTTTCTGCCGAGAGTAAAAAAGTGATTGCACTGGGTCAGCAGCTGAATCAAATTTTAAAAGACAAACCGTTGATTGCCACCATTCGTACCCATAACGAAGGTGGAAAAATGACGGTGTCCGACCAAGACTATGAAAAGATTTATCATGAATATTTGAAAAAGCCATTTATGCAATTGCTGGATATCGAAATGTTCCGCAATGCTGGAAGTGTAGCGAAATTAACCAAGTTGGCGCATGACAAGAAAGTGTTGGTGATCATGTCGAATCATGATTTTGCCAAAACACCTGAGCAACAGGACATAGAAAACCGCCTACTGAAACAAGATCAGATGGGCGCAGATATTCTTAAAATTGCGGTGATGCCCAAGTCAAAACAAGATGTCTTTACCCTCATGAATGCCACGCTGGCCGTCAGTCAAAAAAGTCAAAAACCACTGCTGACTATGTCGATGGGACAGTTGGGTACAATTTCACGTGTCGCGACTGCCAATATGGGCGGCAGTTTGAGTTTCGGCATGATTGGGGAAGCCTCTGCGCCGGGTCAAATTGATGTAACCCAACTCAAACAGTTGCTGAAAACAGTACAACCGATCCCTTAATGCACTGTGTTATTGATCTTCAAGTATAGAAAAGGATTTTAAATATGAAACCATCAACCTTACGTTTAACCACATTGGTTTTGAGCTTAGCGGCATCAGGTTTTGCCAGTGCAGAAACATATATTGTGGATCGCTATCAAGACGATAGTGCAAAGGGTTCACTGCGTTGGGCGATTGAACAATCCAATAGCAATGCGATACAAGAAAATGAAATTCAAATCCAGGCTGTGGGTAAAGCACCCTATGCGATAAAACTGAATCAACCTTTACCGCCGATTAAGTCCTCAGTGAAAATCATCGGGGCGCAATGGGACAAAACGGGCGAGTTTATTGCGATTGATGGTTCAAACTATATTAAAGGCGAGGGGGCTAAAGCATGTCCGGGGGCAAACCCTGAACAGTATGGCACCAATGTCCGTACCACGACTTTACCTGGTCTCGTTTTGCAAGATGTGAATGGTGTGACTTTAAAAGGACTCGATATTCGTCGTTTCTGTATTGGCGTTTTGGTGAACCGTTCAAGCAATAACTTGATTCAACATAACCGCATTAGTAATAACTATGGTGGTTCGGGCGTAATGCTGACCGGTGATGATGGCAAGGGCAATCCGACCTCAACCACCACCAATAATAATAAAGTTCTGAACAATCTGTTTGTGGATAACGGTGATGGTCTTGAGCTCACCCGTGGTGCAGCATTTAACCTTGTGGCCAACAACCTGTTTACTTCAACTAAAGCTAATCCAGAACCGTCGCAGGGTATCGAAATCTTGTGGGGCAATGACAATGCTGTAGTAGGAAACAAATTTGAAAACTACTCTGATGGTTTACAAATCAATTGGGGCAAGCGCAATTACATCGCCTATAACGAACTGACCAATAACTCGATTGGTTTTAACCTTACGGGTGATGGCAACATTTTTGACAGCAACAAAGTTCATGGTAACCGTTTAGGAATAGCCATTCGTTCAGAAAAAGATGCCAATGCACGTACAACTCTGACCAAAAATTTAATTTGGAATAACGCTAAAGATATTAAACGCTGTGAAGCGGGTGGTTCATGTGTACCCAATCAGCGTTTAGGTGCCATTGTTTTTGCTGTGCCAGCTTTAGAACATGCAGATTTTGTTGGTTCTCGTGGTGGCGGTGTAGTAATTGAAGCGGCGAAACTGCAAAAAACGTGTACACAGCCGAATGAACAGGGCTGTAACGCGATACCAAACCAGAATATTCAAGCCCCACGTTTGAGCTATAGCAAAGGTCAAGTCATGGCTCAAGTCCAGGCACAACCGAATCAACGTTACCGTGTTGAGTTCTTTGCCAATCGTCAGGCGAATAGCCAAGAAGCAGAACAGTATTTAGGTACTCAAGTTGTCACGACCAATGCACAAGGTAAAGGTCAAGCAACGTGGAAAGTGGAAAACAGTGTTGCCAATGTGACAGCCAATGTCACTGACCATTTAGGCGCGACTTCTGAACTGAGCCCAGCTGTTCGGGTGAAATAATAAAAATTGCATGGAAAGCTCACTTGAGTTGAGTTTTCTAAACAAAAAGGATGTTTGGTTATGCAAGAACAGTTATTAAAACCACCTATTTTAAAACTTGTCACATTGTCATTGGCATTATTAGGTTGCCAATTGGCTTCAGCCAATGAATTTTATTCGGCAGATCGTCAATGGTTATTCGGTGATTGGAACGGTGAACGGAAGCAACTGGAAGATCAAGGTTATAAATTTACTGCTTCGATTATGAGCCAGTCAGCCACTAATCTGGCTGGCGGTTATAACGAAGACAAAAGTTTTGACAATGTTGCACAGTTGACCTTAGGTGCCAATTTTGATTTAAACAAAATTGCAGGTTGGGAAAATACCACAGCAGGCTTAATGATTACCAAGCGAGATGGTAACGCCTTAACGCTTGAACGCATTAAAGATCCACGTGCCAGCACTTTGGGTAACAGCCAGGAAATTTATGGTCGTGGCAAAATCTGGCGCTTAACCCAAGCATGGATCAAAACCGGATTTGATGACAACCGTGTCCAGTTCAAGATTGGTCGGATGGGCATGTCCGATGACTTTAACAGCTCACAATGTGAATTTCAGAATTTACTTTTGTGTGGTGGACAGCTTGGAAAATCCATCGGTTCGATTTGGTATAACTGGCCTGTCGGCTTATGGGGAACAAACCTCAAATATCAATTTGCACCGGATTGGTCGCTAGGTGTAGGGGTCTATGAAGTCAATCCAGACAATGTCAAAACAGACTCGGATCGTGATGGCTTTAACCTCGATATGGACAATGTTGAAGGAGCCACGATTCCGGTTGAACTGGCATGGAAGCCTAAACTTGCCACATTTAACGCTTTACCGGGCGAATATAAAGTAGGTGCATTGTATTCCACAGCAGAAGCTAATGATGTGGGTACATCAGGAGAAATCCATGATGGCAAATATAGTTTCTGGTTGAATGCTCAACAACAACTGACCCAACGCGGGTCTGATCCTAAACGCGGCCTATATATTAGTTTTAATGGGGTCATCAATGACCGAGACACGACCGCTGTAGAAAGTACACAACAGCTGGCACTTTGGTATAAAGGCCCTTTTGACAGTCGCCCCAATGATTCGATTGGCTTGGGTTTAGCTAACTATGTGGTGAATGATCGTGCGACAGACAAGCAAATCGCCACCAACGAAGGGCGTGGTTATTACAGTTACGATGCTGTTGCGAATGACTATGTCCCGATTCAACGTGATGAACTCAATGTAGAACTCAATTACACCTACCAATGGTCGCCTGCGGTGATGCTCAGACCTAACCTGCAATATATCTACCAACCTTCTGGCGTGAAGGAGGTTGATGATGCTTGGGTGGCTGGACTTAGCGTAAAGGTGAATTTTTAATCGTATATAAAGTGAAAAGAGTGTTTAAATTTTAGGCAATACGGTCGCCAGATTTAAACACTCTTTTTCGTTGCTGAAACAATTCAATTGTGAAGGCTCAAAAGTTTAGATGTGATGTGAATGATCCTCAGAATGAAGCAGAAGTGATCATTTAAAACACAGCATTTGGAGTAAAAAATATGTCCGAAGCGCAATCTCAACCCATATTTAAAATATGGTGTTTTATATTAGGTTTGGCTTTATTACTAACCGGCCTATTTTATTTAATTGGTGGCGTGAAGCTCATCAGTTTAGGCGGCTCTTGGTACTTCTTTATTGCAGGCTTAGTGATCATCGTTTCATCGATTTTCATTTTTAGAAAAAAAGCCCTTGGGGTTGGATTATTCAGTTTAGTCTTTGTAGGCACCGTCATTTGGGCATTGATTGATACTGGCCTGGAATTTTGGCCACTGCATTCACGTTTAATGTTTCCAGCAGGTTTATTTGCTGCTGTGTTATTCAGCTTGCCATCTATTCGTAAATATCAGCAACAAATTGCAATGTCTGCACCTGCTTATGTTGTAGGTGGACTGACTGTTCTAGGCATGTTGGGTGGTATGTACGGTATGTTTATTCCACATCCAACAGTGGAAGCTTCTGGTCAGGAATTACCGCTTGTACCAGTGGCGCCAAATAAACAACAGGTCAATTGGGATCACTATGGTGGTGATGCGGGTGGTAGCCGTTTTGCCGCACTTGATCAAATTAACCGTAATAACGTATCTAAACTCAAGGAAGCTTGGCGTTTCCGGACGGGAGATATGACCACAGGTTCGGGTAATGGTGCAGAAGATCAAATGACGCCATTGCAGGTCGGCAATAAAGTATTTTTATGTACCCCGCATAACAACATGATTGCTCTGGATGCAGACTCAGGTAAACAAATATGGAAAGCCGAAGTCAACTCTAAAGCCGATGCTTGGGAGCGATGCCGTGGCGTTGCTTATTTCGATTCGACGCAAGCCTTGGTACAGCCAACATTGGCCGGTGCAAACGCAGTCACTGCTGTGGCAACCAATACCGCATGTCCACGTCGTGTTTATACCAATACACCTGATGGTCGTTTAATTGCAGTGAATGCCGATACAGGGGAGCGTTGTAAAGACTTCGGTGTCGATGGGACGGTGAATTTGCTTGAAGGCTTAGGTGACGGCACCAAAGCACCGCGTTTTGAAGTCACTTCAGCACCGACTATTGCAGGTACGTCAATCGTCATTGGCAGCCGTATTGCCGATAACGTAGGTGCAGACATGCCAGGTGGTGTAATTCGTGCATACGATATTATTACAGGTCAGTTGCGTTGGGCCTTCGATCCACGTAATGCAAATCCGAACTATGTACTTAAACCGGGTGAAACCTATAAGCGTAGTTCAGCCAACTCATGGGCTGCAATGTCTTATGACCCACAAATGAATACCGTGTTTTTACCGATGGGAAGTTCTTCGGTCGACCTTTGGGGAGCAAACCGTCAGCCATTGGATCATAAATACAATACTTCGGTATTGGCACTAGATGCGACTACAGGTAAAGAAAAGTGGGTCTATCAGACAGTACATAATGATTTATGGGATTTTGATTTACCTATGCAACCAAGTTTGGTGGATTTCCCACTGAAAGATGGTTCGACTAAGCCCGCCGTTGTGATTGGCACCAAGTCAGGTCAGTTCTTTGTACTAGACCGTCTTACTGGTAAACCTTTGACCAAAGTCATTGAGCAGCCTGTAAAAGCTGCTGATATTCCTGATGAGCAATACAGCGCAACTCAGCCACGTTCAGTTGAAATGCCGCAGATTGGTAATCAAACTTTGACCGAATCGGACATGTGGGGCGCAACGCCATTTGATCAGTTGATGTGTCGTATTAATTTCAAATCGATGCGTTATGAAGGCCTATTCACTGCACCAGGGACTGATGTTTCATTGAGCTTCCCAGGTTCATTGGGCGGTATGAACTGGGGTTCAATTGCATTTGACCCAACCCATCGTTATATGTTTGTGAATGACATGCGTCTAGGACTTTGGATTCAGTTAATTAAGCAAACGCCTGAAGATTTAGCCATTCAAGCCAATGGCGGTGAAAAAGTGAATACAGGTATGGGGGCTGTGCCAATGAAAGATACACCATACAAAGTAAACAAAAACCGGTTCTGGTCAGCGTTAAGTATTCCTTGTCAAAAACCACCTTTTGGCACCATGACCGCAATTGATATGAAAACTCGTCAAATTGCATGGCAGGTTCCTTTGGGTACAGTCGAAGAGACAGGTCCAATGGGTATTAAGATGGGCTTAAAAGCACCGATTGGTATGCCAACTATTGGTGGTCCAATGGCAACACAGGGTGGTTTAGTGTTCTTTGCAGCAACGCAGGATTATTACTTACGTGCATTTAACTCTTCAAATGGTGAAGAGCTATGGAAAGCGCGTTTACCTGTGGGTAGCCAAGGTACACCAATCAGCTATATTTCACCAAAAACGGGTAAGCAATATGTGGTCATTTCTGCTGGTGGGGCGCGTCAGTCGCCTGATCATGGAGATTATGTGGTTGCATATAGTTTAGCTGATTAAAACATTTTATCGATGGGAAACCTGTTGAGAGGATAGGTTTCCCATTTTTTTATAATAACAAGCAAGGAAGTATTGTGCGATTAACTTATTTGATGCATGTGCCTTTTAAACAAGCCTTATTGACTGCGATTATTTTACTATCTATGCAACGAACGTAATAAATTAAGCATGCAACCTTATTTAGTATATTTAGTGAGGATGAAAATTATTTATTCACAACAATAAAGATAATATTCGCCCATTAAGTACTGATGAAGTTGATAATTTTTATAAGATTTTCAAAGAAACAGGGAGTAGATCTCCATCAACATACACAGATGTCACGTTTAATTCATCATATATTCTTGCTGCAATTTCATATTTAAAGGAACAAGCCATTCTTTAAATATCTTATGTAATAACATCCTGTCGGGGTTTTTTATTGATTTGGTGTGACTGCCGTTGCCGTTATATCCCCACATTCCACGTTCTAAGACTTAATATTATTGTTTTATGTCCTGGAACATCCTGTTCCTGATGAGTTCATCATAGGAAAGTTTCAGTATTCCGGATAGCCGCAAAGGACCGAGATTGATGTGAGCAAATGCGTACGAGATCGGCTAAAAACTGTCCCGGATTTATCCGCAGAAATTGGAGATATTTTCTGTGGATAAAATTTAGACGGTTTTGTAAGCCAAAGCGTACAGTAATCTCGGTCCTTTGCTGCTATATCAGATAGTGGAAATTTCATATGATAAGGACATAGAGAGCAGGATGCTCCAAATAAGAATAAGAAAAGACAGCAACGGAGAATGCAGGTACGACAGGAGTTATACCAACGCATCAAATATGTAAAAAAGCCCAACAGGATGTTGGGCTTTTTTATTTTGTATAATTTCAAGCTATTTATAACTGAATTAAATGTAAACTTGGATTCTTCATAAAATGTATCATTGATTAACCTCAGGAAAATAAATATGGCTTTAAGCCAATTCGACATCATTAAATCTCTCGGTGAGCTATTGCTTGGTTTGAAAAAGAACTTTCTTGGGGAATGCCTATTGCTGAATTGCGACATTTAACCGGGAGAATTGGTGAACTTTATGTAGCTATGATGACTTTGGGACAAGCGGACAGTTTGATATGTTGATGTCTATGTGGATAAAGAACTTAAATGATTGTCAGTCTGGCAGGAAATCTATGATCAACGCATAACTTAATCCCAAGCTGCTCAGCTACTGCATATTTCAGAATGTCAGTTTCTGTAATATCGAAAGTGAAGATATCATTTAATATTAATTATTTTCTTATATTTGACTGAAGTGTTATCTAAATTAAGCATATCTGTTTTAAGAATAAGCTTCTATGCACCGATACAGGCATCCCGTACTGTTTAGCCATTAATTATAAAAACGTAAACAGCTAAATGGAGTCAGCTATGTTTTTAAAAACGGTTAAACGCACAATGGCATTATCTATTGCGTTATTTTTATCGGGGCCGGTTTTGGCATTGGAGCCTGGAGCAGCACCGCAAGCACCAGCCGGGAATACCATGGGTATTCCACTCAGTGCACCCTTACCACCCGGGCTTTACTATACCAGTTCAACCAAATTTTTAACCGGCTCATTGAAGGATGATAATGGCGATAATCTGGGGTTAGATTTAAACGCACCAGCTTCCACTTCCATTTTTATTTATACCCCCGGGTTTCAGGTTTTAGGCGGGGATTACCGTGCTTGGCTTGCGGTACCGTTTATTCTGGCAGAAGAGAAAATCAGTAATCCAATGCTAGGGGAACCCGGTAAGCATTCACGAACTGCTCTGGCAAATATTGATGTACATTTCGCTGATATTGCTTGGACTTTAAGTCCGGGACAATTTATCAGTTCAGGTGTAGGGGTGATTACTACAACAGGTTTCTGGAAAGAAGGGAGTACAAATACAGGAGGTGAATACTGGTCAATTAACCCGCGTATTGGCTATAGCTTAATGAACCAGGACTGGAATATCTCATTAGAAAGTCATTATTTTTATAATTTTGAAAATGATACAAGTAAATATGATTCTGGAGATGAATTGTTTTTTGATGCCACAGTCTTGAAAAAATTTGATTTTATTGAAGGATTACAAGCTGGACCGATTGGTTATATCCGAGAGCAAGTGACTGAAGATAAAAATAATGGCACAGCTTATTACGGCACAACCAATTCAAAGGCACGTCAGATGGGTTTAGGTGTTCAGGTTTTAAAGGATTTTGGTCGAGGACTATTTGTAGGACTCAGTTGGTCTAAGGATTTGGAAACCAGAAATGCAGTGAGTAATGATGGCCGTTTTACCCTGAATGTTTCCGTCCCAATGTTTATGAAGAACAAACCCAAGCCAGCCAATTCACCAACCAAATTTTAAGTTAGCGTTTATCATTCCCAGTACACAAAAGAAGGGTCGTCCATGGATGGCTCTTTTTATATTTAAAGAAGGATAGGAAAAATATGTCATTGCTACAAGATCACATTATTTTAGTTACCGGTGCGGGTTCAGGCTTAGGCTTAGGCATTGCAAAATACTGTCAGGATCAAGGTGCAACCGTTATTATTAGCGATGTATCGAGCGAAAAAATTAAGCAACTGAAAACAGAATTTCCAAGCGATCACCTTATTCTTCAGTGTGATGTCACTCAAATTTCAGATTTAGAGCAGTGTCGAGATGCGATTGTTGAAAAATATGGTCGCCTTGATGCATTAATTGGCGCGCAGGGGATTTTTGATGGCAATGTCCCTCTAAAACAAATGACCAGTACCCGCCTGGATGCTTTATTCAATGAAATTTTTAATGTGAATGTAAAAGGGTATCTGCTTTCAGCACATATTTTTCATGATTTACTTGAACAGAGTAAAGGGTCTATTGTCTTGACGACCTCAACAGCAGCGTATGCTGCTGATGGCGGTGGCGCTGTTTATAGCGCAAGTAAGGGAGCTATCCGCAGTCTGGTGAATCAACTTGCTTTTGAGTTTGCACCGAATATCCGGGTGAATGCTGTGGCACCCGCTGCCATTGGTAACAGTGAACTGAAGGGTCCGAAAAGTCTCAATCTTGATCATCAAACACAATCTGATATTCCAAAAGATGCTTTCCTCGGATTATTTCAGTCCATCAGTTTGTTACAGCAACTTCCTGATGCTAATGACTATGGCGCTCTATACGCATTTTTGGCATCCAAACAGAATATTGTTATGACTGGTCAAACCATTGTAGCCGATCAGGGCTTACTTAATCGTACTTTATTAACCCAGTCTTAAGTCGAGTTTCGAGGGAATGAACTCGGTTTTCATCTCCCTTACACCACCCATATTTAAAAATAACGACTGCCTAGGTAGCATTTAGCTTAAAGCGCATCCTGCTTTAAGCGAGGAAGAACGCTGTTCAAAGATGATAAAAATGAAGATAAAATGATGAATACGATCGAAACTAAAAAAGCTTATACCACTCGTTGGATTTTACTTCTCGCGATTTTGACTGCAATCGCACCGTTATCAACAGATATGTATTTACCCGCCTTGCCTGAAATGGCTAAGGATTTTGGGGTAAGTACGCTGATGATGTCCAATTCATTACCTGCCTATTTTTTGGGGATTGCGGTTGGACAACTCATTTATGGTCCCATCAGTGACCGGATTGGACGTAAAAAGCCCCTCATTTTTGGTCTGGGTCTGCATATCATTGCCAGCATTGCCTGTATTTATGTGGATGATGTCTGGTCGCTGTTTTTGGTTCGTGTCCTGCAAGCCCTAGGCAGCTGTGTCGGCCTGGTGTTGGCGCGTGCCGCCATTCGAGATGTTATGCAGACCAACTCGGCAGCCAAAGCTTTTGCCAGCATGATGATGGTGATGGGCATTGCACCAATTTTGGCACCCACACTCGGGGCATGGTTGCTGGTGTTTTTTAGCTGGCAATCCATCTTTATCGCACTGTTTGCTTTAGGCGTGGTGAGTTTAATCTGGGTTATCTTTGGCTTTCAGGAAACCTTGGCCGAAGACCGACGGTTAAAGCTGTCCTTTCAACAGGCAGGTTCTTTATATGTCTGCATTTTAAAAGATCGCAGTTATATTTTTCCTATGCTGGCAGGCTGTTTTAGTTTTGGGGTTTTGTTCTGTTATATCAATGCGGCATCGACAGTCTTAATGGACAGTTTTCAATTAAGCCAGCAACAGTTTGCTTATGCTTTCGGTTTTAACGCCTTGGGCAGCATGATTTTATCGGCCATGAATCATAAACTGGCTGAACGTTTTTCAGTGGTACAACGCTTAAGTATCGGCGGGATGGTTCAATTGATGGGGGCATTGCTATTAATATGCGTCGGGCTATTCCCGCATTTAGGATTCGCTTTGGTGATGATTGGCTTGTTTATGGCTGTTGCCGGGATTGGTTTAACTGCACCAAATTCAACAGCTTTGGCAATGTCGCAACAAGGGCGTCAGGCAGGTTCGGCAAGTGCCTTAATGGGAGGACTACAGTTTATCTTTGGCTTAAGCAGCGGTTTGGTTCTAAATTTCCTGATCTGGAGTCCACTCATGAATATGGCCATTTCGATGTTGATTTTTGTCATCCTGGCAAACCTGGCTATTCAGGCAACCGTACGCTATCAACAGCAACAGTCCGTTACCGCTTAAACACCTAATTTAAATAAAAGCAGTTTTTTAACCTACCGAAATAATTGATGGGACTTAGAGTAAAAACTGTGCATGAATCATTTTCAGGTCATGCAGTTCCATCTTACAATTTCTGAATTCCTCAGCGCATGTTGCTCTACTGCTGCAGTAGAGCAATCTATTTGTATTGCTTTTATCTAAATTCAGCATATCTAATATATCGAAATCCTGCATTTTTGAATTATTTTTGCCGTTACCCTCTAGAAATACGCTTTTCTATGGATCAGGAAAAGTCGATTTGAAAAAGCAAAAATGAACAAGGATGAATTGGATATGAACGTTCAGGATTTTTTTAATCAAAATGAGTGGTCAAAACTGCAATGGCTGATTTTTATCATGACATTCTTGGTCGCCTTTTTCGATGGACTGGATACAGCTGTGATGGGATATATTGCGCCCAGCCTAATGCAGGACTGGGGCATCGATAAATCTCAACTGGTACCAGTATTAAGTTCAGCGCTTCTGGGTGCTGCGATTGGTGCAATTGCTTTTGGTCCACTGGCCGATAAAATTGGGCGTAAGAAAATGCTGATTTTTTCTGTTTTTTTATTTTCTTTTATCTGCATTCTGTCAGTGTTTGCACAGAATTTACAGCAACTGATTATCCTGCGTTTTATCACTGGTTTGGGTCTGGGAGCGGCAATGCCGAATGCGGTCACTTTATTGTCTGAGTATTGCCCGGATCAGAAGCGTGCCACAATGGTAAACACTATGTATTGTGGTTTTCCGATAGGTGCCGCTGTAGGGGGCTTTATTGCTTCGTGGTTAATCCCCAATTTTGGCTGGAAAGCCATGCTATTGCTCAGTGGCGGGGTGCCGTTGCTCTTGTCTATAGTAATGATATTTTTATTGCCGGAATCGGTACGCTACTTATTACTTAAGCAAAAGCCCCAACAGATGATTCAAAAGATTCTGAGCCGGATTAATAGCCAGGCTCAGCAAGTTTCAAAATTTGTACTCACTGAACATGTCGCGGCCGGAAATAATAAACATCCGATTGCGATTATTTTATCTTGGCAGTTAGGATGGGGCACCGTGTTGCTCTGGATCAGCTTCTTCTGTGGCTTGATGATTTTCTACGCTATTATTAACTGGATGCCGGTACTGTTTAAAGAAGCGCAGATGCCAACGCATTTGGGATCTTTGGTTTCCGGCTTATTTGCATTGGGTGGTTTAGGTGCGATTGTAAATGGCTGGTTGATGGACCGATTGAATGGCAATCTGGTGATCGCCTTCTGTACTTTTATTACTGCAATCGCTGTGGCTTTCATTGGCCCATCCATACAAATGGGTTTAGGGGTGTTTATTTTTGTGATAATTGTGGCGGGTACGATGCAAAATACTGCGCAGTCTTCACTGCCGGTGCTTGCTGCACAATTTTATCCAACCGCAGCCAGGACGACAGGCGTTTCATGGATGTGTGGTATTGGCCGTTTTGGTGCAGTTGCCGGTACCATGCTGATGGGCGTGCTGGTTGAAAAGCAGCTGAATTTCACTGATATTTTTACCATCATTTCCATTCCTGCGGTGATCATGACATGTTGTTTATTGCTTAAAAATGCCCTTTATCCCGACAGCAAAAAGACCCGTGAATATGTAAAACAACAGCAGGAAATATCACTTAATCAATAATATGAGAGTGCGTTTTAAAAACGCTATGATTGAATAGCTGCCCCATCTATTTTTCTTCGCTTTTTTAAAAGCAGTTATCTGGATTAAAGATAACTGCTTTAACTTTTTTACGCATGTTGCATTTAATCTAGATGCTTTAAGCTGATCCATAATGATGGATAACCGCTTAACTTTCAAAGGATGAAAAGCATGAAAATATTGGTCTTGGGTGGTGGTATAGGGGGAATGGCAGCTGCTTTAAAACTTAAAGCACTGAATCATGCTGTAGATCTGGTTGAACAAGCCACAGATTGGAAAGCTGTAGGTACAGGTTTAACTTTATCCGTTCTCACCTTGCGGGCCTTGTGGGACTTAGGGATTGGGCAGGAGATTGCCGAACAGGGCTATGTGCATGATGGGGTGGATATTTATGATCAGCACGGTGAATTTATTCGTACCGTGTTATCAAAACGTGTGATTTCAGCAGAAACCCCTTCTGAGGGGGCAATTTTGCGTCCTGTATTGCATCAAATCATGTCGCAAAAAGTCATTCAGGCGGGGATTAATGTCCGTTTGGGTGATACGATTGCAACCATTCAAAGTGAACTTGAAACCGGTTCTGATGTTGAATTTGAAAGCGGTATATCCGCTCATTATGATTTGGTTGTGGGCGCTGATGGGGTCTTCTCAAAACTGAGAAGTATCCTCATGCCGGAACAAACCAAGCCTGAATATACCGGCCAAGCCTGCTGGCGTATCCAGTTCGAACGTCCATCGGAGATTACCCGTGGTCGCATGTTCCAATCTGAGAAAATGAAAGTGGGTTTTAATCCATGCAGTCCAACCCATATGTATATGTACATGATGGAATGTGTACCGAAGGATCAGGTCTGGCGCGAAGAAGCAGAGCTTCCCCATATAGCAAAAACGTTGCTCAGTGATTTTGATGAAGTGCTGCATGATTATATTGAACAAATTGATGCTACTACGCCTATCATTTACCGACCATTGGAGCGGGTAATGGTAGATGGTGCATGGCACCGTGGTTCAACCCTGCTGATTGGAGATGCAGTGCATGCTACAACACCACACTTGGGTTCTGGTGCCGGTTTAGCGGTTGAAGATGCCATCGTTCTGGCACATCTGATTGAACAATATGGTGATGACTTAGAAACTGTGTTTAATGCATTTATGCAAAAGCGTCTGGCTCGTGCCCGCTATGTAGTCGAAACCTCAGGTGAAATTGGTCGTATGGAAATTGAAGGCGAATCGATGCTGGCTCGCAGTATGCTGCTTGCCCAAGGGTTTGAACAAGTAACCACTGCTTATATGTAATATTGAATAATGATAAAAGCCTGCACATTGCAGGCTTTTTTATTTTAAGGATGAATATGAGTTATTTCATGCGAATCCAAGATAATTTCCGGCCAGCTTTTTCTTTATCAGAACTGTTTCTCAAAATCAACACGGTACCTTTTTTGTTGAGTTTACCATTCACCTCGTAAAGTTGATTAATGGCAGGATCGACCACTTTCCCTTTAATGAAATTTTTGGGATTCTTCAAATCCTGTTGCAAACCTGTCAGTAATTGAAAACCGGTTAAAGCACTTAAATCTTTTGGGCTGACATTGGGGGGAGTAAAGGCTTCCACAATATGCCCGTTGTAGCTGGTTTTATCCTGTTTTGATATTTTAATTTTAACCAAGGTAAAACCACTTTTATCATCAATCACTTTCCATAAACCGCTCAGATCATTGATATCCTGCGCAAAAGCAATCTGACACAGCGTAGTGTTTAAAACCAGTAATAAAATCCATTTAAAAAACATCGTCAATCTCAACTATTCAAAAGGAAGATAGCCAAAGGCTATATTTTTAGCCAATCCAGATTTTTGGTTTAAATTGCACACATTCAAAAATTCTAGATAGCTTTGATAATGTAGAGAGTGTTTTTTAAACAATCAATTGCATAACCACTTGATAATATAAATAAAATGGATATCAGATTTTGAGCTTTTAGATAGATATAAGTTAAATATTTTTTAACAAAATAAATGCTACTGAAGAGTGTGCTCTCGTCTTGTTTCTCCCCTCAATTAATTTTCTGTTGCACCTTATCTTAAAATCTAAGCATTAAAAAAAAGCCATTTACGGACGAATGGCTCAAGGAAAAACTTTTTTATATTTAGAGTTTCAGGGATTCATAACTGCAAGAATTTATGCCGAGGTAACCGTTTCATCTTTAATAATTGCTTTAGGAATGGCCGTTCCTGCTAAAACCGCTTTACGTGTCTGACTGAATAAATACACCTGCGCGGCAACCAAAACACAGCAGGCATAACCAATGGCTTCAAAATTAATAAATTTAACCAAGGTTCCACTAATAAATGGCGCAATCGCTGCACCCACCATCAGCATTGCCGGAGTACCTGCAACAGCACGACCGGTCGGATCAAGACGCGCAAGCAGACCAAAAGCAAAGGTATGCACGAATAGGATGGTAAATGCCATCATTGGACCAGCAAGGGCAAAGACAGAGTATTGATGGGTCTGGGTGGTGAGTAATGAAAATATTGCCTGAAAAATTGGACCAAAAGTAATAATGACCGTTACACTAACTCGGTTCTGTAATAAGGCTGCAAGCAGTGCAGGGAAAATCGTCACAATCCCGTAAATCACCAAGGCCATGGTCACCATGTCACGGCTAAAACCCCGTTCTAAACCAATCCGTTCATAGAAGCTCAGGGTCATTGCCTGAGTCATCGCAAGCAATGCCACACCAATCATACAACACCAGACTGGTTTGCCGAGAGGAGGCAGGTTTTTAATATTTTCATAATTGTCAAAAGCAACACTGCGTGTCGCTTTGGGGAAAAACATCAGACAGGAAAGGGTCGCTGCCAGCATCACGCCCGCCAATACAAAAAACATGGTACTGCCACCAAATTTTTGAATGAGACCTGGCGTTCCACCTAAAAATAACACACCAAAAATACCAATCGCCAGCCCTGCGATACCAAATACCCGGTGCGGATTGACTGCATGCCCCATGGTGCCATGGGTGACGCTTAATGCGGTACCTGCGGCCATTCCTCCAAGCAAATGCAGGCCGGCAAGTATCGGAAAACTGGTATTCATACCTGAAATAATGAAAGCGACTGCTGCCAGAGCAAAACCTAAAACGGCAGCAAATTTGACATGAACACGATTAAAACGTGGTGCAAAGAAAATACTTGCACCCGCTGCACCCATTAAAAATAAGGTTGCCAGTCCACCCGCTTGTTGTGGGTCAAAATGATAATGTGCAATCAGGGTGCCGACCCAAATCGGTAGTGCAACTAAATCCACCATACCGGCACAATGTGCCATCATCAATGCAAATATGCCGCGTTTGCTTTCTATTGTTGTCATTTCCATCTCCTATGGCCTGAGCCATGTGAACTTTTTTAAGTTCATTATTTATTTAGGCTGTATATCCATCACAGCTGCTTTGTTGTTTTTACCGCTTTTAGATTGAATGGAAAAAGAAGCGATTAAATCGCTTCTTTTAAAATATTGAGGGCTTTTTCAACCACAGCAGTTTGCTGTTCCACAGGGGCACGCTGTTGTTCTAAACGGCCAATCTCCATTGAGCTTTGAACCACAAGACGGCAACGTTTCTCACGACGCTCCATAAATTCAGCAAATGCTTTTTCGACATTGGTTTCTTTTTGGAAAATCTCGGCCAGTACTAAGGCATCTTCAATCCCCATACCTGCACCTGAGGCAAGTTGTGGCGTGGTTGGATGTGCAGAATCACCAATTAGTAAGACTTTTCCTGCATACCAAGGGCCGGGAAGATCAAAACATTCCAATGGACGGAAATTAATGTGAGGGTTGTCTTTTTCAGTTAAGGACTCACGAATATCTGCTAAAATGCCGTCATAACCTTCAAGTAATTGTTTTAAGGTTTTATAATTGTCTTCAGGTTCTTGCCAGCGTTGTGGACAACGCTCCAGTAAGAACATATACATATGCTCTTTAGACACAGGGGTGAAGCCTACTTTGACAGGTCCACCCAGGAAGTAAGTACGGCGTTCAACCGATTCGGGACGTTTTAAAAATAAGCGCCAGCAGCTTTGACCGGTATATTCAGCCTTAGGGGCATCCGGAAATAAAAGCTGACGCGTTTTAGACAGCACACCGTCTGAACCCAAAACAAAATCATAGCGACCTGTGGTTCCATCGCTGAAGGTTACACTTACACCATTATCATCTTGCTCAAAGGCTTCTGCAGTTAAACCCAAACGCATTTTTACGCCGGCATCTTCAACATGTTTATGCATGATCGAATGCATGGTCGGGCGCATAATGCCACCACTGCCGGCTGTATCTGCACCTTCGAGCATTGGGGTGGGTAAAATACGTAAAGGGTTGCCTTGCGGATCGCACACCTGGATGCCATCACCGACATAGGCTTGATTGGTCACTTCATCATAAACACCAAGCTGTTTTAAGGCACGCAAGGTCGGGCCAGTAATGGTCAGACCTGCGCCGAGTGCTCCCCAATTGGGATTAATATCAATAATATCGATTTCAATCCCAATACGAGACAGGGTAATGGCAGATGCCATGCCCGCAGTTCCCGCACCAATAATCAGGGCTTTTTTTCCTTGAGCAGCAGAATTTTGAGTCATTTAAACATTCCTTTGTTTAGTGGTCTTTTAAAAAATTGGCAACCAATTGGGTAAATGATTTGGCATGTTCAATTTGAGTCCAATGCCCACATTGGCCATAAATATGCAGCTGTGAATCTTCAATCCAGTTCAACATGGTGAGTGAAGTTGAAAGCGGAATAACTTTGTCATCACGTCCATGCACCATAAGTGTCGGATGCCGAATGCTGCGAATATCCGCTTCAGGATGTGACATCGCTTCCACCCAACGCTGACGCGGTGCAGGGAACATACTTTCATAGGCAGCACGGGTATCTTCTTTGGTACTGGCGATATAGCGCATTTGTACCAATTCATCACCGACCAGATTCTGGTTGTAAGCGAAAATTTTCATAATCGCCTGCATATTTTCAAACGATGGGGTATATCCCCAAACTGCATCGAGCCCGGCAGTTAATTCAAATGGCACACCGACACTGCCCATAAGAATCAGTTTATTGACCCGTTCAGGATGATGAATGGCTAATGCAAGCGCCATGGATCCGCCAAAAGAGTTACCAATCAGATTGACTTTCTTAAGTCCAAGCGCGTCGAGGAAATCGACAATTTGTTTGAGCCAGTTTTCACGGCTAAACTGCATGTTTTCAGGGAACTGGCTATAACCAAAACCTGCTAAATCAGGGGCAATCAAACGATAATGATCTTGCAGGGACTGAATAGTTAAACGCCAGTTTGCCCATGCACTGACGCCAGGACCTGAACCATGCAGTAACAAAATAGGTTCACCGGCTCCGACATCATGGTAATTGGTGAGAATGTCACCACACTGAATGCTTTTGCCCACTTCAGAATTATTGATCATGCTATTCATATTCATTCCTTGGAATTTTTCTTATTTACAAAATGGGATTAACCACGTTTCCATAGCAATAATGCAGTGCGTGCTTCCGAAGTGTTTTCCTCAAGACGTGCGGTTAAACTGAGTAGGCCTTGATCATCAAATTTAAAAACACGCTGTTGCTGTCCACCGATCCAGTTGGGGAACAGGCTTAAATCGACAAAATGGGTTACTGTATTGTCCGCAATGCTATAACGACCTGCATAGGACATCATGCTGTTATAGGCCCCGGCTTTTTCAGCATCGCTGGCATTCCATTGACCTCCAGTGGTGAAATTTTTACGATTTGGACGGCTGATCATGCAGCTCATAAAGCCATCTTCAGTGTATTGAATGATGCCTTGAGGCCCTTCACCCATTGGATAGACACGGCGGCCATCATCATAATTCTGTTCAAAAGTTACGAGTTCCCAACGACCTGCTAAATTCTGTGCTGACATTTTTATTTCCTCATTTCAATCTGCTGAATCATTTGTTTTAAATGCTTTGACCCAACAAAAACTGAGTCACAATTTCATTGTGTACAGGCGCACTTTCGAACTGTGCCCAATGACCTGTATCTTTTGCGCAATAGAACTGACCATTTTGAACTTGCTCAGCGATATGCTGACCCAGTGCCGGTGGGGTTCGATTGGCATCGCCCCAGTACACCAAGATGGGTTGGCTAATCTGTTTTGCCAAGGCATCAGTAATGATGTGTTTTTGGATGGTTGAACCGGATAAATATTCGGTAATGAAAAGTTTTTGAACTTCTGCCAATTCCGGTTGTTGATACAAGGCTTGACGCACCTGAATGGCTTCATCAGTCAAACGCGCTGGCTGTGCCAAAATACGGCTCATCCGGGTTCTGACATTTTCAAAGCTCGGTTGTTCCAATACTTCAATCGAGCTTGGTACATTGGCTGCCCAATTTGGCTCAACAAAACCGTCGATGGCAGCTGCATCAGGGCGGTAGCCCATGGTCGTGGTTAAGATCAGACGATCAACGCGTTCAGGATGTTGAAGGGCGAGTTGCATAGCCACCCAACCGCCCAGGGACTGACCTTCAACATGTGCAGAAGCCAAATCTAGTTGATCCATCACATCAATAATTTGATCAACTAAAACAGGTATAATTTCAGGGTCATAATTTTCGGTTTGTGAACAGCCGTGCCATAAAAAATCCAGCGCAATGACATGGAAGTGTTCAGCCAGTGCGGTGATATTACGGGCATAGTTTTCTAAATGCCCCCCTGTGCCATGCAGTAAAATCAGGGCAGGGGCATGTGGATGACCTGCTTCAAGAATACGCGTTTTGTATTTGCCTTGAAGAATACGGGTTTGCGTGCCCAGCAGTTGTACCCAGTAAGGAACGTCTTTGATTTGTGCATTCATTTTAAAGTTCTCTTCTCAATTCGATGGCTTAGCTTTTTAGTTCTTCAGCTTTACTTTGAGAGATAGGTCCTTTTAACGTTCCATCAGATTTTTCTAGACCAAATGTCCATTCAGAGAAAATATGCGCTTCAGCCGCAAAATCGGTTGATTCCCATTCTTCTGTAACAATATCTTCATCTGCTGCATATTCCCACGCACCGCCAAATGGGGTGAGAAAATACCAGAAACATGCCGATGACACCCGATGACGACCTGGACCGGCAAAGGTGTGCCAGCCTTGTGCATCAATGAATTGCCCACCGCCAATCACTTCATGGATATCACGAACTTTAAATGCCAAATGATTAAAGCGTGTCCCTGGCTGTTTGCCATTCATAAAGAACACATGATGATGATTGCCTTCTACAGAACAGCGCAGGAATACTCCGCGATCGGCATAGCGGTCCGATACAATAAAGCCCAGGCGATCGGTATAAAAACCAATCGCTTCACCTGCATTATCAACCCCAATAGCAAGATGGCTAATCTCGTGCGGAGCAGCTTTTTTATACATCGGTGCACGACTATTTAAACGTTTTGGCTGACCCGGTGCATTGAACTGTGTCACTGCGTAAGGGACGGTTTGACGCTGTGCAATACGGAAAGCCAGGTTGATGCCTAAATCATCCTGACAGCGTAATACGCCATTTTCTATAGAGACTTCACGGTCGGTGGACAATTCAGTGACTAAAGCCTCAATGCCTGCAAAACTTTGCACCCCCCAGGTTACTTCACACATGCCGCTGCTGTTACCCATCGGTGTGCGGTCTGGACGTGTGGAATCGGCTAGGACAATTTCAATTTGTGAACCATCCACAGCAACAAACAAATGGCTATCGTCTTGGTCGGCTGCAACTTCAGTTAAGCCCCAATCATTTGCAAAACGTAATCCATCTGCCAGATTTTCAACCGCAAATTTGATTCGTTCAATTCCTGTCAGCTGGAAATTATTCTTTTGTTCCATTTCAACACTCCCTCTCAGTGAACAATTCATTTATTGTCCTCACTGTACGAAGCATTGAATTGTGAATACAGCATCTAAGTCATAAATCAGCTATTCAATAATTAGATATCTGCTTTAGATTTTCAAAACTAGCAGCAGTTACACATTTTCCATAAGGTAGTCAATATAAACCGACATTTATGGAGTAGGTGCCGACATGACGTCATTACCTCAATTTAATTATCAAGTGATTGGCCCTGAAAATGCCCCTGTTCTGACCTTTATTCCCGGGATTGGCAATGATCTGCATTTTTGGGAAAAACATGCACAGCTGATGTCTAGCAATTTTCGTGTGATCACCTTTGATCCATGGGGACATAATCAAAGTCCTTTACCGCCGGAACCGTGTTCTTTTCTGCATATTTTAGAGGGCGTAATACAGCTTTGGGATCATTTGGGGGTACAGCAAAGTGATGTGGTAGGCCTGGGTTTTGGTGGCTCTATGTCACTTGCGCTCGGTTTGCATTTTCCGGAACGGGTGAAACGGATTGTGGCGTGCTGCTGTCGCCCGCGTCAGCCAGATAACCGTCACAATTTTTGGCGTCAGCGTCGTGATATTGCACGCCGGGAAGGTCTAAACGAGCTTGGCAATATTACAGTTGACCGTTGGCTCAGCGAAGAATTTCGCCAAACTCACCCTGAGGTGGATCAACAATTACGAGACATGATTCATCGAACCACAGTCGAAGGCTATTGTGCCTATGTGGAAGCCTTTATTGAAATGGATTTCAGTCAGCAACTAAAGCAGATTAAGCAACCGACCTTATTGCTGGCTGCGGAATATGATCACGGCGGTGGACCCGTTGAAGATATGCAAGCCATGGCAACACAATTACCTCATGCCACAATCGCAGTCATACAGGGCAGTGGGCATATCTGTAATTTTGAAGCACCCGAACAAGTGAGCCAGTATTTAACTCAATTCTTAACCCAAGCATCCGTCGATACGGCATTACTCGCATAAATAAAAACATACATTTTCAAGGAGAAGAAAGTGAATAAACAACGCGTCATTATTATCGGTGGTGGTCATGCCGGCTGTAGCTGTGCAAAAGCGCTGCGACAAGAAAATTTTAATGGTGAAATCATTCTGATCAGCAATGAATCTGAATTGCCTTACCATCGTCCGCCACTCTCAAAAAGTTTTATTAAAGATGAAGAGTTAATGGATCAAGCAAAGCTTTATCTACAGCCTGAAGCTTTTTATGAAAAATACCGCATAGATCTGCGTATGAACAGCACGGTCAGCGAGATTGATACGGAGCTTAAAGCCGTCAAGCTCTACCATGGTGAAACCTTACATTATGATGATTTGGTGTTAGCTATGGGAACTCGGGCACGTCCGCTACCGCTCTCTGGAGTAGAACTGGATGGAGTCATGAATTTACGTACAGCAAATGATGCACGTAAAATTCGGGCGTATTTAAAAAAGAGTGAACACGTGGTGATTGTAGGCGGTGGCTTTATTGGTCTGGAGCTGGCTTCTACAGCCCGTCATTTAGGTAAAAATGTCACGGTGCTGGAAAATATGCATCGTATATTGTGTCGTGCCGTTGCTCCAATTATTTCTGATTATGTGACTCTGGTTCATCGCTCAAATGGCATTCGGGTGGAGTTGGATACCTATATTTCTGAAATTTTGGGTGAGAATGGGCGGGTGAAATCGGTCGTGTGTGATCGTGGTGTGATTCCTGCCGATCTGGTTCTGGTCGGTGTCGGTGCATTGCCGAATTCGGACTTGGCGGAACAAGCAGGTATTCAGTGTGAAAATGGCATTGTGGTTGATGAAGGCATGCGTACCTCAGCCGAGCATATTTTTGCGATTGGTGACTGTGCCAACCATGAAAATCCATTTGCCGGCAATCGGCATATTCGTCTGGAGTCTGTTCAAAATGCCAATGACCAGGCATTGATTGTGGCAAAAAACCTGATGCATCAAAAAGCCAGTTACCATATTGTACCGTGGTTCTGGACCGATCAAGGGGATGTACGTTTGCAAATGACCGGTTTATCTTTTGATACCAATGATTATGTGGTGCGCGGTGATATTGAAACCGGACGTTTTTCAGTGTTCCATTACGCTGACGATCGCCTGGTTGCGATAGATTCGGTCAATCAGCCTGTAGATCATATGATCGCCCGGAAACTCCTTGAGGCAAAAATTTCCCCAGAAAAAGCTAAAATTGCTGATATTCAGACTAATTTGAAAACTTTATTAAGTTAATTTGTGTTAGAAATTAACCATTAAGTTTAAAGACGATCTCACTGATCACCCTAAGGGTCAGTGAGATCGGTGTTTATAGGGATATACACCATGCAATCCATACTTGACTCAAAATGGCTGATTTTTATTAAAGTCGCTGAATTGGGCAGTTTATCTAAAGCTGCAAATAGCTTTAACGTACCGCAATCGATGATTAGTCGTCATATTGCTCAACTGGAAGAACAATGTGGCGCACGCTTGTTTAACCGTACCGGTCGTGGGGTGGTACTGACTGAACTTGGGATGCAGTTGCTTCCTAGAATTCAGCAGCTTGCGACAGATGCCTCGGTACTCGCAGATGATATCCGCACCTTTGGTGGCGAACCCATGGGGGAAGTACGGGTGGGTTTATTGCCATTTCTGGTGCATCAACTTTCTGGCGCCTTATATTCTTATATACGACAAAATTATCCGAAAATTGAACTGCACTTGAGTGAAGGTGCCAGTGTTCAACTCGAAGAACTCATTTCTGAAGGACGCACAGATATGGCGTTGTTGCTTCGAGAAGGCGAGGTGGTCTCTACTGAAGAAGTCGTGATCGCTGAATTTGGACTGATGTTGGTCGGGCAACAGCATGACCCTTTGGTTCAACAACCGACCATTAAACTTAAAGACATTCAAGATTTACCCCTCATTGTACCCTCTAGACCGCATCCGCTCAGAGCACGACTGGAAAGTTTAGCAAGGGCTTATGATTATAAATTTGATTGCGTTATAGAAGCAGACTCCAACCGTTTACAACATGAGCTGGTGGTGGCAGGTGGTGGCTATGCGATTACCTCGGGGCTATTTCAGTCGGATCGAGGCTCAAAACTCTTACAATCATCCTTGATTGTAGAGCCTGAATTGCCGCGGAGTATTGTGCTTAGCCATACCGTGCGTCGTCCACATACACGTGCAACGCGTGTGGTGCAACAATGGTTAGAAAAACAAGCCCCGCTTATACTTAAACGAATGGTAGATGATAGATAAGCTTAAGGTATCCATTTAAGAGATATCTGATTTTCGATTTCAACTCTAGCTCCGATACCTCCTAATCAGTAGATTGTAAAAATAACGCTGAAAAGGAGTTCGGATGTGAATCAATCACTCCACACGACGGTTTTTATTAACGATGAAAATGTAGGTCGCTTAGCCAACTGGTCTGATGTCATTGCTGCATTGACTGATGCTTATGCACAGGATGTCACTGCGACCATGGTTCCACCACGCACGATGGCACGCGGAGATGGTTTTTGGTTGCGTAGCTTATGTGCTGTATCGCCATCCAAAGAATATATGGGTTGTAAACTGATTGCAGCCAGTCCAAAAAATAAAAAAGCCAGCTATTTGATTTCACTTTTTGATCAAGACACGATGCGTCTTGCTGCACTGATCGACGGTAACCGTATTACCGATATTCGAACTGCAGCGAGCTCGGCTGTTGCAGTCAATGCTCTGGCTGCTGATGCAAAATTCAAAATTGCCATTTTAGGTTCAAGTTCGGTTGCACGTGGTCACTTACATGCGCTGTATGCAACAGGTCGTATTGAATCGGTTCGCGTATATAGCCCAACCCCTGAAAATCGTGAAAAGTTTGCCCATGATTTTAGCGAACTTTATGGCATCGATATTGAGGCAGTTTCTAGCCCGGAACAAGCAGTTCAAGATTCAGATGTCGTGGTATGTGCTTCTCGCAGCCGTGACGGTGGTCCAGTATTTAAAGCGGAATGGCTAAAACCTGGCATGACCATTGTTTCAGTCAGCTCGACTTTACCAGAGCAACGCGAACTTGATGTAGAAACCATGCAACGTGCAACTTTAATTGTAGCTGATATGCCAGAAGAAGTACTGCATGAAACTGGTGATGCGCTTGCAGTAAAAGCCGCAGGGGACGATATCGAAAATAAAATCGTATCTTTGGGTGATGTGATTTCAAAAAAAATCATCGCACGTCAAAAACCGGATGACATTTTAATTTATAAATCGGTGGGTTCAGCACTACAAGACATTGTGACTGCAGAAATGCTGCTACGTAATGCCAGAACTGAATCCTTATTTCAGGACATGCCGGAAAGCATCGTCACGATTGATCGATAAACCCCGTATTTAAAATTTTTCAAACACAGATTCAACAATAAAGGATATTTAACATGGCGAATTATAAACGTGAAGATGCACGTGCTTGGGCAAAAGAACATTTAAAGGGCTGCTCATCCGTGACCATCCCAAGCTATAGCCAGGATTTAACCCGTTTAAATGAAAAAGGCATACGTCACGATATTCAGAAAGTCGTCGATTTGGGCTACACCTTTACTTTGCTGTGTACTGAAGTAGCCATTACCCCAGAAGAAAATGCACAGTTTACCGCTTGGGCCAAAGACCAGGCGGGCGATAAATTGGGTTTATTCTTCCACGCCGGTTTTGGCACCTTAGAAGAAAACATTAAAGCGGTTAAATTGGCTGAAAAAGCCGGTGCAGACATTGTACTGCTGTCTTATCCATCGAATTTCTGGCCGACGTCAGAACAGGATATTTACGATTATACCAAAGCATTTTGTGATGCGACCGATCTTGCGGTGATGCTGTTTGCGATTCCCCTATGGGGCTTCGAGCGTGTGCATCCACAAGGCATGTCGCCTGAACTGATTCAGCGCTTGATTGATGATTGTCCAAATGTGGCATCGCTTAAAGCGGAACAGGGCTTCCCACATGTTGCGGGCTTAATTGACAGCTATGAACGTTTTAACGATCAGATTGTGGTGACTTGTCCAATCGAAAGCGACGTTATTCCGTTAATGCGTTACCTGGATATCCAGTTTTCAGGAACCAGTTATACGCAATGGATGGGTGATCATTTCCCTAAAACGTTCCAGAATGCTCAACAAGGCAATTTTGATGAAGCAATGAAATTGTACTGGCAGGCGCAACCTGCGCGTGGTGCTGTTGGCGCTGCCACAGGTGCATACATGGCCGGTTCGAATTATATTAACCGTGCACACTGGAAATACATGGACTGGTTGGCAGGCTTTAATGGTGGTCCACTTCGTGCACCTACACCCCGTATTCCAGATCGTATGATGAAAGTGTTGCGTCAAGGTTTGGTTGCTTCTGGTTTACCATGTACAGAAGATCCGGATAGCCAGTTTATTGTTGGTCGTTTCCCTGAATAAGGAAGTTGTGTCATGAATGGAATTGCAAAAGTACAGCCACAAGACTTGCTCAAAGACAAAAGCTTGTGGCGTGAAGGGGCTTACATCAATGGCCAATGGCTGAATGAAACCCCCCATGGTAAATACAGCTTAAAAAATCCTGCAACAGGCGAAGTTCTGGTTGAACTGCCACGTTGTAAAGACCAAGAAACCGAACTTGCGATTCAATCTGCTGAAGCCGGTTTCCAGGCGTGGCGTAAAACCACCGCGAAACATCGCTATGAAGTCATCAACCGCTGGTACAACCTGGTGGTGGAACACAAAGATGATTTAGCTTTGCTGATTACTTTGGAAGAAGGCAAGCCTTTATCTGAAGCACGCGGTGAAATGGATTATGCCTCTTCGTTCCTGCAATGGTTTGCTGAAGAAGCAAAACGCGTACGTGGCGATGTATTACCGGCGCACAAAGACAGTCAACGTATTGTGGTCTTAAAACAACCGATTGGTGTTTGTGCAGCGATTACACCCTGGAATTTCCCGGCAGCCATGATCACACGTAAAGCAGGTCCAGCACTCGCCGCAGGCTGTTCAATGGTGGTAAAACCTGCCAGCCAAACGCCTATGACGGCATTGGCACTGGCAGAGCTGGCACATCGTGCAGGTGTTCCAGCAGGGGTATTCAACGTATTAACAGGCAATGATACCCGTATCATTGGCGGTATTCTCACTTCACATCCACTGGTGCGTAAGATTACTTTCACTGGTTCGACTGAGGTTGGTCGTACCTTGTTAGAGCAATCTGCATCGACCATCAAAAAATGCTCAATGGAACTAGGTGGTAATGCACCTTCTATCGTATTTGATGATGCGGATCTCGATTTAGCAGTCGATGGCGTGATCGCATCGAAATTCCGCAATACCGGTCAAGCCTGTATCAGTGCTAACCGTATTTATGTGCAAGATGGCATTTACGATGAGTTCGCGCAGCGTTTAGCTGCAAAAGTTCAGACCTTAAAGGTTGGTAACGGCCTAGATGAAGGTGTGGTGCAAGGTCCATTGATTGATGCCAATGCAGTAGAGAAAGTGGAATCACATATTGCTGATGCGCTGCAACATGGTGCAACAGTCCTTTGTGGCGGTCAGCGCAGTGACTTAGGCGGATTCTTCTTCCAGCCAACGGTACTTGCCAATGTCACCTCTAAAATGGTGATTGTGCATGATGAAACCTTTGGTCCAGTTGCACCTTTGGTTCGCTTTAGCTCAGATGATGATGTGATTGCTCAAGCCAATGATACTGAATTTGGTTTAGCGGCTTACCTCTATAGCCAAAATGCGGCCCGCATCTGGAAAACAGCCGAAGCTCTAGAAGCAGGTATGATCGGGATTAATACTGGTTTGATTTCTAACGAAGTTGCGCCATTTGGCGGAGTGAAACAAAGCGGTTTAGGCCGTGAAGGTTCGCATTATGGCATCGATGAATTTCTTGAAGTGAAATACATGTGCTGGGACGGATTGCTCACAGGCTAAGTCAATAGTCAATTAGCGGTATTCCTACTATTCGGCTGGTTCAGTTGCCTGCACAATGGCAAACACCGAATAGTAGGTTCAGGAAGAATCTCTATTTGAGTCATGGAATAGAACAAAAAAGATTGGACAGTGTGATCCGCAGATGGATACACAGGAGTATGGATATGAACATTCTAGGAATAGAAAAACTGATTTTTGGTGTAAATGATCTGGATGCATCGGTTCGCTTTATGCAGGACTTTGGATTAAATGAAGTGGAAACCCAAGGTTCGGCGCGTTATTTTGAAGCTTTGGATGGTTCAGGTATTTTGGTTGCAGCAGCAGATGATGCCAGTCTGCCTCAAAAAATCGAATCCATCAGTCAACTTCGTAAAATTATCTATGCTGTTGCGGATCAGGCTGCTTTAAATACCATTCAGGCAGAACTTGCCAAAGATCGTTCAGTGAATGTATTGGCAGATGGTTCACTTGAAACTCGAGATGATGCCGGACTAAATATTGGCTTTCAAATCTCTAAACGTCGTGAACTTGATTTAGCTGCAGAAAAAATCAATGCACCCGGCGCCCCGTATCAACGTCAATTAAATGAACTGGGCGTGAAAGAGGGTGAAAAAATCACCCCGCGTACTATTGCCCATCTGGCTGTATTTGTACCCGATGCTGCACAAGCAGAAGCATTTTATGTCAACCGTTTAGGCTTTCGGGTCAGCGACCGTTTAGGCGGTGGACCATTCTTACGCGCTGGCGGTACAACCGATCACCACACTTTATTTTTAATTCAAGCGCCTGCTCACATTAAAGGGGTAGAGCATATTTCATTCCATTTGGCAGGTCCAAGTGAAGTGATGGCTGCTGGAAACCGATTCTTAAAACTTGGTCATGAAAGTTTCTGGGGACCAGGACGTCACGGCTTGGGTTCAAACTGGTTCTGGTATTTTGATGGTCCTTTAGGCTGCCGTTTTGAATACGATGCCGATATGGATCAACTCGATGAACACTGGAAACCGCGCGAATTGCCACTGCATGAAGATAATGCACAAGCCTATTTACTCGAATTTAAAACTAAAAATTGGGCACCATTTAATGGGCCAGTCAAAAAAGCAGGCTAATTGCCTTTAGGAAAGAAAGCCACATAAGTGTGTTGGCGTAAATACAGGTCAGATAGGAGGCTCACTTGTATTACAGCTAGGTCACACCTATAGCGCCAAATACAAATGCTCTTATGGAGGAGATTTCCACATGTTTAAGTATATTCAAGTGTCATCAGGAACCGATGAAGAATATGTAGATCACTTATGTGATCGTGTTGAAGACAGTATCAATCAAGGCTTTCTCCCAATTGATATTTTTAACGATGAAGCGGTGTTCCGTGCCGAGATGGAACGCATTTATACCCGCAACTGGATTTTTGTTGCACATGAAACTGAAATTCCAAACAAAGGCGACTATGTCCTGCGTCGTTTAGGTCTGGATAAAGTCATCGTTACCCGAGACAGCGAAGACAAAATTAACGTATTACTGAACCATTGTCGTCATCGTGGCACCGAAGTGTGCCACAACGATAAAGGCAATGCGGCAAGTTTTAAATGTCCTTACCATGGCTGGGTCTACAAGAACAATGGCGACTGGATGGGTGCTCCGCACATGAAGGATGCCTATGGCGGTAAGCTTGATGCCAAAGAGTGGGGCTTGCTGCGTGCAGCCAAAGTTGAAAGTGTCTATGGATTTATCTTTGCCAGTTTGAATGAAGATGTACCGCCATTACGTGAATATTTAGGTGCATCGATGTGGGCATTAGATGCCATCTTTGGCATCCACCCAGATGGCGTGAAATTGCTCAAAGAACCTGAACGCTTCCAAGTCAAAGCAGACTGGAAAAGCGGTGCAGAAAATTTCTGTGGCGATGCCTACCATGTCAGTACTGCACATATGTCAGCTGCAGGGGCCGGTTTTATTCCAAGTGTAAACCAGGTCAGTACCCATGCTTCGGGTTACGATTTTGGTCATGGCAACAGCTTTATTGGTCATAACCTTTCTGAAATGATTGGCGTACCCTTGCCCATTTGGGGCTACCCGCCAGAAATTCAACAACAGTTCGATTTAAGTAAGCTTGATGAAACACAAATCAAGATGATTAAAGAAATTCCGCCGACCATCGGCACAATTTTCCCGAACTTCAGCTATATGCGTTTACCGCACCCACCAGCACCGGGTGAAATGCCGATTCCATTTACCAATATTCGGATGTGGCAGCCTGTATCTCCAGGGGTGATGGAACTATGGAACTATGAGTTTGAATTTAGTTTTGTTCCCGATGAATATGCTGAGAAAGCTTATGCAGCCGGTCAGTATGCCTTTGGTTCAGGTGGCATTTTTGAAGCAGATGATACAGCTGTTTGGGAAGGGATTGCCAAAGGTGCGCAAAGCCCATGGTTGCGTAAAGAGCAAGTCAACTTGCATTACAGCCAAAAACAAACAGGTAAAGATCCTGCATGGACAGGCCCAGGTGAATTCCATCCTTCCATTTATGGAGAATATTGCCAGATTGAATTCTGGAGACGCTGGTTAAAAGAAATGCGTGACGGTAAAAAAACAGCGGTGAAATGCAGTGCCGACCCGGAATTACACACTGAATCAAATGCAGAACAAGAAAAAGGAGTTGCCTAATGGATTACGCTACTCGTGAACAGATTCACCATTTTTTATCCAATGAAGCCTTACTTCTGGATGAACGCCGTTTCGATGAATGGTTTGCTTTACTGGATGATGAAATTGTCTATGAAGTGCCGCTACGTATTGGCATGAGCAACTATAAAGACGAATTTCCGGGTGAGGCTTATCGTGTACTTGATAAAAAAGCGCACATCAAAACTCGTATTGACCGGATGGCGACTGGTCAGGCATGGGCAGAGGTACCTCCGTCACGCACCTTGCGATTAATTGGTAGCATCATGATTGAAGCGACTGAACAAGCAGACGTGGTACAAGTGCATAGTGCCGTGATTATGTATCGTCAGCGAGGTCATGACGAAGCAGGCGATGTGATTCCATATCGTCGATTGGATACTTTGAAATTGACAGAGCAGGGCATTCAATTGTTGAAGCGTAAGGCAATTTTAACGGATGCTGTATTGCGCACGCCCAACCTCGGTGTATTTCTATAATTCTGGTCAGTGAAGACCAATGCAAAAAAGATAAGGATGAAGTCCATGAGCGATAAAAAAATTGAAGTAATTTTAGATAGCCACCAATGCCAAGGCTATGGCATGTGCCTCATGTCAGAAGATATTTTTGAAATTCCGCAAGGCAGTCAAGTCGCTCAGCTCAAGCTACACATGGTGGATTTAGACCGTGAAGGTGAAATTAAAGAACTGGCAAGTGCTTGTCCTGCACAAGCCATCAGCTTCCGCATTTTAGAAACTGCATAAGGGATATTGTCATGACAGCAAATGTAAACACTATGCTCAGCAAGCGTTTTGACCAAATTTGTTTTGTAGTTGAAGACTTACAGCAAGCCATGGATTTTTTCAGTAAAACCAATGGCGTTGAAGTGTGGAATGTGGCAGAAGGCCTTTCTCAAACTCAAAAAGAGAAAGAATATTACGGCAAGCCGGGCGACTTTCAATTCAGCTGTGCCTATGGTTTTGCTGGTGAAACCCTGATTGAGCTAGCACGCCATGATAGTGGTAGCAGTGTCTATAAAGACTGGTTGGATGATAAGGGCAAGGGCCCACATCATATTGGTTTCCGTCAAATAGATGAAGCTGAATATGCACAAGCAGAGCAGCACTACATTGATTTAGGCATTCCTAAAGCTATGGCAGGCTTCTTTGAAGGCCCATTTGGCAACTGCCGCTGGGCTTACTTTGATACCCGTGAGCAAATTGGCTGTTTTACAGAGCTGTACTATGTGGATGGTGAGTTAAATGACCGTATGGCTGAGCTGAAAAGCGGTAAAAATGTGAGTATTACTGACTAAGCATCATCCCTTGTTCGTCTGTTAGACCTAACAGACGAATCTTTCATACTTTTTTAAAATTTGGGTTTGGAACTCTGTACTTCTTTTGTCTGAGTTTTCAGTCCGCTCTATAAAGGATAGAAAATGTCATACACAGCCGAAACCATTGCAGCCTCGTTATTACAAGCAGAGCAAACACGTCAGCCAATAGTGCCGATTCGAGAACAATTGGGCAGTGATGCAACCGTGGATGATGCCTATGCTATTCAAGAGCTGAATACAGAGCGCGCTTTAGAAAATGGCAGACGCTTGGTGGGTCGAAAAATTGGCTTAACTTCAGTGGCTGTTCAGAAACAGTTAGGCGTAGATTCTCCCGATTTTGGTATGCTGTTTGCCGATATGGCTTATGGAGATGGTGAAGTTATTCCGCAAGGATTACTTATTCAGCCCAAAGTTGAGGCTGAAATTGCGCTTGTGCTGAAAGCGGATCTAAATCAAAAGCAACATACCTATGCCGATATTCTTAGTGCGACAGACTATGCGCTGGCAGCCATTGAAGTTGTAGATAGCCGTATTGAAAACTGGAAAATTTCACTGCTCGATACTGTGGCAGACAATGCATCTTCAGCAGCCTATGTACTTAGCTCCAAGCCAGTCAAACTGGAACATGTTGATCTTTCGAATTGTCAAATGACCATGACGCGACGTGGTGAAGTGGTTTCACAAGGTATTGGCAAAGCTTGCCTGTCGAATCCGCTGAATGCAGCTATTTGGCTAGCAGATGAAATGGTCAAACGCGATCGCCCACTCAAAAAAGGTGATTTGGTGTTGACTGGTGCCTTAGGGCCAATGGTCGCTGCACAGTCCGGTGATGAGTTTGTCGTTGAAATTGATGGTTTTGGCAGTGTTACTGTGGTATTTGCCTAAATGATAAAAAACTAGAGTTAAGTGCAAAATACGCTGAAAAGGAAAACAAGATGTCAAAAATTAAATGCGCCATTATTGGTTCGGGCAACATCGGCACTGACCTCATGATTAAAATCATGCGTAATGCTCGATATTTAGAAGTGGCAGCCATGGTTGGCGCAGACCCAAACTCAGACGGTCTGGCACGCGCTGCACGTTTCGGTTTTGAAACCACCGCAGACAGCATCGAAGGTTTAGTCAAGTTACCATCTTTTAAAGATATTAAAATTGTCTTTGATGCAACATCAGCAGGTGCACATGCACATCATAATGCCATTTTACAGCAACATGGCATTCAGGTCATTGACTTGACACCCGCAGCAATCGGTCCTTATGTCATTCCTGTAGTGAATTTAGATGATCACATGAATGCGCCGAATATCAATATGGTGACTTGTGGTGGTCAGGCAACGATTCCCATGGTCAAAGCGGTATCGCGTGTGGCCAAAGTGCACTATGCCGAAATCATTGCCTCAATTGCGAGCAAGTCTGCCGGTCCGGGAACACGGGCCAATATTGATGAGTTTACCGAAACCACCTCGGAAGCTATTGAACAAGTCGGTGGGGCAGAAAAAGGCAAAGCCATCATTATCATGAATCCGGCCGAGCCGCCGCTGATTATGCGTGATACCGTGTATTGCCTGGCTGAAGCTGGTGCAGATCAGGAAGCGATTCGCCAATCTGTCAAGGAAATGGCAGATGCGGTACAGGCTTACGTACCAGGCTATCGCCTGAAACAGCAGGTGCAGTTCGAAGAATTCAATGCAGACCAACCACTGAATATTCCAAGTTTAGGCAAACTTCCAGGCTTGAAAGTGTCGATCTTTTTAGAGGTTGAAGGCGCGGCACATTATCTGCCGGCCTATGCCGGCAATCTGGACATCATGACCAGTGCCGCTTTAGCCGCAGCAGAGCGTTTTGCCGAAAGCCATTTAAGCCAGATACAACAAGAAGAAATTGCGTAAGGAGAATTGAAATGTTTGATCAACAAAGAAAAATCTATATGTCAGATGTGACCTTGCGGGATGGTATGCATGCAATCCGTCATCAATATTCACTCGATCAGGTGAGGCAGATTGCCCGAGCTCTGGATGAAGCCGGTGTGGACAGTATTGAGGTTGCCCATGGCGATGGTTTGCAAGGCTCAAGCTTTAACTATGGTTTTGGTGCACATACAGATTTAGAGTGGATTGAAGCGGTGGCCAGCGAAGTCAAACAGGCCAAAGTTGCAACCTTGCTGCTTCCGGGGATTGGTACCATTCATGACTTAAAAGCCGCATATGATGCCGGCGCGCGCGTGGTACGTGTCGCAACACACTGTACCGAAGCCGATGTATCCAGACAGCATATTGAATATGCCCGATCACTAGGAATGGATACTGTTGGCTTCCTGATGATGAGTCATATGAATACACCGCAAGGTTTGGCCGAGCAGGGCAAGCTGATGGAAAGCTATGGCGCACAATGTATTTATGTGGTGGATTCAGGCGGCGCGATGAATATGTATGACATCGCCGACCGCTTTAAAGCCATGAAAGATGTGCTCAACTCTGAAACTGAAACAGGCATGCATGCGCATCATAATTTAAGTTTAGGTGTGGCAAATAGCATCGTCGCTTTAGAGCATGGCTGTAACCGCATTGATGCTAGTCTCACGGGTATGGGTGCAGGGGCAGGTAATGCACCGCTAGAAGTGTTTATCGCAGCAGTTGAGCGCATGGGCTTAAATCATGGCTGTGATGTGAAAAAGCTGATAGATGCCGCTGAAGATATTGTACGTCCGTTGCAGGAACGTCCGGTGCGTGTGGATCGTGAAACCCTGGCTCTCGGTTATGCCGGGGTATATTCAAGTTTCTTGCGCCATACCGAAACCGCGGCTGAAAAATATGGACTTTCTGCCTTTGATATTCTGGTTGAGCTTGGCAAGCGTCGCATGGTCGGTGGTCAGGAAGACATGATTGTGGATGTAGCGTTGAACATGCTGAAATCAAAACAAGTCGGTCTTTAAAGTTTGTGCATTGAGACTCAGGTTTTGAGTCGCATTTTTTATTCAGAGCTTCCTTTTATGGTGCTTAACATGATGCCGCTAAAGGGGAGCTTTTTTATCTCAAAAGCAGATTTAAAATGGAATTTCGAAACCTTTATTATTCTTCTGATGAAAATAACTTAAATGCCGTCAAAGAAAATGGTCTATATCTGCAATTTATTGAAAATCAGGATTTCAGGCTTTGCCATGCAGCGATTAAAAATAATCCAAGAGCTTTGAAATTTGTTAAAAAACAGGATGAATTTCTCTGTCTGGAAGCTGTGTCAGCCTGCGGAGATTTACTGCAACATGTGATGTATAAAACTGAAAAGATATGTCTGGCAGCCTTAAATAATGAGGGATTGGCAATTCAGTATATCACTATGCCAGATGAGCAGATGTGTCTGACTGCAGTGAAGCAAAATGGTTATGCTTTAAAATACATCAAAGCGCAAAACCCCCAGATTTGTTTACAAGCCATTACCACTCATCCGCAAGCGATAAAATATGTAAAAAACCAGACCGATGAACTCTGCCTAAAAGCAGTAGAGAGTGATGGCCTGGTACTGCAGGATATTTTCTATCCAAGTGCTGAGGTGTGCGAGCTTGCAATCCGCTCGAATCCGGCAGCCATTCGATATATTGACAATCCATCATCAGATCTATGTTTGCTGGCAGTACGTCGAAAACCACATACAATTCAGTTTTTAAAAAATTGTTCAGAACAGATCTGGCTGGAAGCCATTAAACGCAATGCCTTGGTCATCAGATATTTAAAACAGCATACGGATAGTTTGATTTTTGCCGCAGTCAAATATAATCCCATGGCTCTGAAATATATTCAGAATCCTTCAGAAGCATTGGTTAAGTTTGCAATTTCTTTGGATTATAAAGCTATTCGCTACCTAACCAATCCATCAGAAAAAATATGTTTATTTGCATTATCACAATCAAGTGATGCCTATCACTTGATTCAGCAAAAATTTAGAACGTCTGAAGTGATTGATCAATATCTCAAGTTGAAGGATAAAGTTTAACTGTATATCTGTTATTCATCTTTTTAATCGCATGATGATAAGAACCATTATAAACCAGACATTTTTATTGGTGAGAATATAGACACTTTAAATGGGTTGTAACATTTTGGCTTTGCATAAGAGACATTATGTAAACTTGGAGTACAGCCTAAAATAAGGTTATGGCAGCCAAAATCTGAACCTACAATAAATCTTTTTAGAAGCTGTAAAACATTATTTTAGGGACTGTTTTAAATTTATAGCTGACACTAAAATGCCAGTCGATTGGACTGGCATTCTAAAATTCAAAGAATAGAATCTATTTACTTAAAAACATTACCTTATTATAAGGTCTTCCATTCTCTTCTTGCATCTTCTGCATTTCTGTTCAAAATCACATTTTCATCCTTGATTTCACTTACCCAGCTTAAGGGAATAATATGGTGCTCGTTATTTTCATCATCGCTTCTTGTCAATTTAATCGAGTCTTGACCTTCTAAATGATCTACTTTGCCTATTTGAGTACCACATGAAGCGATTACTGAAGCATGTTCTTTGATCTCATTTGAATTGAAATTATTCATTATAATTACCTATTTATAGGAGCCGAGATATATAGTCTACGCAATAAAAAATCGGCTATGTGTAAGGGTTATCAGGGTTTGAGTTTTTCTAAGTTAATAATGTAAGTGTAAAAAGACATGTAGAATCAATAAAAACTGAACACTTATTTGGCAGGCTAGAGACCTAAATCTCTGAGTAATCGAGTATTTAAAATTTTAGATAATTTACAGAAATTAAAATAGAATACTTCTAGTTAGGAAGAATATAAAAAAGCGCAGATATTAAATCTACGCTTTTCTAATCATTCAAAAAATTATAAAAAATTTTCTAATTATCGAGACGTAAATCGTCCCTGTTCATCACGTGCTGGAGTTCTACCTGCTCCTCGGCCACCGGAACGGCTGCCGCGATCATCATCGTCGTCATCGCGGCTGCGACCTCGGCCACCGGAACGGCTGCCGCGATCATCATCGTCGTCATCACGGCTGCGACCTCGGCCACCGGAACGGCTGCCACGATCATCGTCGTCATCGCGGCTGCGACCTCGGCCACCGGAACGGCTGCCGCGATCATCATCGTCGTCATCGCGGCTGCGACCTCGGCCACCGGAACGGCTGCCACGATCATCGTCATCATCACGGCTGCGACCTCGGCCACCGGAACGGCTGCCGCGATCATCGTTGTCATCACGGCTGCGACCTCGGCCACCGGAACGGCTGCCACGATCATCATCGTCATCATCACGGCTGCGACCCCGGCCACCGGAACGGCTGCCCCGATCATCATCGTCGTCATCACGGCTGCGACCCCGGCCACCGGAACGGCTGCCACGATCATCGTCGTCATCACGGCTGCGACCYCGGCCACCGGAACGGCTGCCGCGATCATCGTCGTCATCACGGCTGCGACCCCGGCCACCGGAACGGCTGCCGCGATCATCATCGTCGTCATCACGGCTGCGACCCCGGCCACCGGAACGGCTGCCACGATCATCATCATCGTCATCACGGCTACGACCCCGGCCACCGGAACGGCTGCCACGATCATCATCATCGTCATCACGGCTACGACTTCGACCGCCGGAACGGCTACCACGATCATCATCGTCGTCATCACGGCTGCGACCCCGGCCACCGGAACGGCTGCCACGATCATCATCGTCGTCATCACGGCTGCGACCCCGGCCACCGGAACGGCTGCCACGATCATCATCGTTGTCATCACGGCTACGACCCCGGCCATCAGAGTTGTTATCGTTTATATGGCTGCGGGAACCTGCTTCACGTGCTTCTTCTGAAGTAAACTCATGAGCGTTGCCACTTCGATGAGCAGCTCTACCTGCTTCACGTGCTTCCTCTGAAGTAAACTCGTGAGCATGTCCACTTTCATGCGCAGCTTTACCACCT
Source organism: Acinetobacter sp. ANC 3781 (assembly GCF_004331285.1). Taxonomy (GTDB): domain Bacteria; phylum Pseudomonadota; class Gammaproteobacteria; order Pseudomonadales; family Moraxellaceae; genus Acinetobacter. The sequence continues at coordinate 28,203 of NZ_SJOH01000020.1, read as the reverse complement.
TGACTTGCTATTTCTCGTTGTCTTTCTGGATCCATACTCGCAAATCCACGATTTGAAGTATCTGTGTCATTCTCATTATTTCGGGTAGCCATATCTATACCGTCCTTTCATTTTTATTCGCAAAAGGTAAATAGCCAGTCCAAGTTAAGAGAAATAAATTGAATAAGGAACCAGGTAGGTGTATCGAAATTTATTAATGTAAAAATAAGATTTATTTTTTATATGAAAAACGGTGAGTTAATAAATTGTAAGTTATTTATGTTTACTATAAGCAACATTAAAGTCCCCTATATTTACTTAAGTATAATTAAAGCAAAAAATTATAAATATTTTAGTGAAATCTTTACCAATTTCTTCTTCATTTGATCGTAGGTTTTATATACGAAGTACAGTTTTATATTCATTTCAATATTAAATGCTGAGTAATTTTATAGAGGATCAAAAATATTTTAAAAAGCTCTCTCTGAAACAAGTCAGCTTTTTAACCAGAACTGAAATATTTTACCAACTATATTGATCAATTTTTAACCAAAATAGCGAATTTTACAGTATTTTCGCTATTTACAGAGCAAAAATTATCCCCAATTTCTGCGGATAACTGTGGGACAAAATTTATTTCATCCTGTCAGTATTACATGTAAGAATTTTTGCTCTTTACCCTCTCATTACAATTTTCTCCAATGAAAACATAGAGAATCCAGTAGTTCTAGAAAATAAAAAAGAAACTACTGCACAAGACTCTGTAGAGAAGGGGGCGTGATACTGGGGGGAGCCGTACCCGGTTTGTCGGACACAATTTATGGAAGTTACACTGCCTGACCTAATATATTTATCTTATTAAGTACATTCGAGCTCTTTCATAAATCATTTTTTGCTCAGCTCCAAGTTGTAAATTCCAGCAATTGCATTGAATCTTAAAGCGATTCTTTTGCCTCTATTTCGATATTTGCGGTACAGATAATCACCAAAAGTTATTTGTTTTTTGATTTATGAAAGGGGTCTGTTGCTTCAAACTGAAAGGGTGATACCTGCCTCACTTACACTATGCAGCCGTTTTTATTAAATCACTCTCCTTACGATTTAATCTAGTAAGCTCAATATCAGCTAAACCTCTCCACTCTGATTTCAAATACTTAATCATTCTCATTGTGTATAAGCCATGCACTGTCTTAGCCAATATCTTGTCATACCAATCTTTTAGTGTGGACGTGCTAGCCTCTCCCTCTTGTTTCAATTGTTGTCATACTTTACAAATACCGTCTCGACCAGCACCTTGCTGCCAAATTCGTTCAATGGATTCAGCATAATATTGATTATTTAAATCTCGTTTTGATCGATGTTGCCTTGTGAAGCGATACTTCATCTGTAAGCTCTAATACCAAGATAGTAAGTCGATGGTGAAATCGGCAGGATCTTAAAGATGGCTTCAATATCTTAGAGCGCTTTGTTGTTTTGAATAAAATCTACCATTACTTGGGTGGTCGAGCCTCACTTAGGCGAAGAAAGCAGCTGCCTTAAGAAGAATTTCATACGTCTGTTGCAGTTCTTTGATTTCATGCCCAATTTGCTTGATGTGTTGCTGATTTGATATGAGCTGTACTTTGACTGGATTTTGATACTCTCTATCTAGAGTAATGTATTGCTTATATATCAGGCACGAAGTACTTCAAAAGTACAACCAATTTTAGCAGTTATAGCTGTGGTTACTGCGCAAGTTGAAGGGTAGGCTTTTTCGGATTTAACGAGTAAGTGAACGGCTATTATTAATTTCTGGAGTATAATTTGATTTTGTCATCGGGACATTCTCTCAAGTAAAAACGCATTTAACAAACACGGTACTATTCATTGAAGATTACCAAGAAAATTCTAGTGTTAAAATTTTCTAAAATTATTCTAATACCGCTTACAAGAGCTCAATAATATTTGGATTCTATGCTCATGCTTGATGATTTATACGATGTAAAGATTAATGAATTGGATAAGAAAACAATAACTCTCTAATTCTTTCTTTTACTTGTTTTTATAACAAAAAATTAGAGAGTTAAATTTCTGCTGCCCTTGTTTCCTTATATTTATTTATTGTTATTGTGAGACTGATTAAACCACCTATTGATTAAATACTCACCATTTAAACTCTATATTTTTTCACTAAAATGTAAGTTAGTGTGACTATAATCACATATTTCCTCAATTGATAAATCATCAAAATGAAGACGAATCACCATCAATACATCATTTTTTTTAGAATAAAGCTTTTATGTCACGTGTAAATCAAAGAGTTGCTTTAAGTATTGCTTAGCGAATGCCTTGTCATTTTAAGGTACAGCTTTCAGTGGTAGAACTCATAAAGATTTAAGCTTATGTTGAGATGTAAATTAAGTTAAATAATTTCTCTTGCAGAATCTTATAATAGTTATTTAATATTATAAGGTTAATACAGAATAAAAAATTTAAACAATAAGAAAAATATGAGCTTAGCACTACGTTCACTTTTTTAAGTTCGAAAATATAAAACTCTCATCAAATTGATCAATAATTAATCAAAAATAAGCTTTTCCTAATGTTTATCATACTTTCAGCATCAGAATTATCCCCAATTTCTGTGGATAAAATGGGGATAGTTAGACGGTATTATGCGCATGTACTCAGCAAAACTCCGTCCCTTTCTGGTTATATTTTTCGAGTGTAATTTCATATCATAGCGATTGGAAGAACAGGAAGTCCTCAATAATAATAAGAATATAGATATGTACAAAGACAATAAGGTAAGACAGGCGGGTATACGAAGGTAATCAATACGAAAACTCTGGCAAGAGGGCAGGTTTTTTTATTTACTAAAATTTTGTTACACAGGATTTAAAGTATGTGTAGCTTTTCTAACAATTGTACAAGAAACTGAATATCAGTATAAGCAATAAAAGTAATTTAATATGTATTGCTAAAACCAGTATTTTTCAAATAGAATTTGAAGTCTAAAAAATAATTTCAATTACAACAATAAATTAAAGGTTTTCAATCATGACAAAAAAATTCAATAAGTTTTTTTCTACAGCAGCCGATTTTAATCTGGATCATTCCCCATATTACTGGGTTACACAAGTCCATGCTCAATATGTACAGAACATTGATCATGCATTAAAAAAATATGGTTTAGATAATTCTCGTCGGCGTATTTTACAAGCTTTAAAAGTCAAACCTCAGGCAAGTGTATCTGAGCTATCCGAAATGATGATTTGTAAAATGTCGACTACCACAAAAATTGTTTACCGTTTAAAAGATGAAGGATTAGTCAATACTTATTGTTGTGAAGATGACGCTCGCATTACACGGGTTGTCTTAACCGATAAAGGACAACAGATGGCGCAAAAAATTAACGATCTCAGCTATATTGTTTTAGATCAATCTTTTGAAGGTTTAACTCCTCTACAGGTGGAAAAAATGTTAGAAAGTCTTAAACTTATTTTCAGAAATTTAGCTCATTAATTTAGGGCTAATTAAAAAAGCACCTATGAAAGCTAATTTTTTATTTTGCTCCCATTCAAGATTCCCTTTAAGGAAGCATCTTAATAGGTACTCATATTCATAACGAATGAATTTTTAGGGGGACGTAGAATTAATCTTAAAGATACACATTAAGAAAGCGTGGAGCTAGTATTCACGCTTCGTATCTTTATATTCTTAACTTTCCCTAACTCTGCAATGGAATTATTAGATTCAATGAATGTAGGCTATTGTCGGATCATTATACTCAATCCAAGCCTAAAATTAGGCATGGTTTTACCTCATTGTTTAACAGCTTCAGTCATCCTATGCCTTTTTCAGACACTCACTTTACTGCTTCACTCTTGAGCTCATCAGAATACCATTTATCCATGTTCATGAAGCAATTTAACAGCGTCATCTTTAAATTTTAGGGTAGATGATCCACTCATAATGTTCACTTCTGTGCAAAAGAATAAACAATATTTTTCTAGGAGAGTGGTGGCAGTCCGATATGTAATGATTGCTGCAGGTGGCCACGCTTCTAAGTAAAAAAGCTGCCAAGGTGTTAAAAGGGGATAAAGGGTGGTATGACATGGGAACTGAAGTGACAGGCTTGATGTGGATAGCATGAGAGCTGAATGCTGAAGAGGCCTTTGAAATTCTACGGTTAGATTTGCTGCATTTAAATGAGTTATAGGTGTTTTTAGTGATTACACGCCTCTGAACAAGCTCAGATTCCAGGTCTGTTGAGAAGTAACGCTTGTTAATTCTCAACGGATTCTAAAATTTTAATATTTAAAGCATTAAAATTAGAGCTAAGAAAGTTTTATTGACACTCACTGGTCATCTTATTCAGCCAGTTTCTCCACTTTCATACTCTCACGGTAATATTGACAGCCCTTATACAATAAGAAGGTACCGATGACTCCGGCAACTGTATTCACAATTGAAATGGAATTTCCTACCATTACGGTGTTCTGGAAATATTTATCGGTAATTAAAGCAACAGCAGTGGTTCCTATCCCAAGGGCAATCATATTTGAGATAAGCAGGAATTTGGCAGAAACTTGTGCACGTAGTTGGTTTGGGGTCAGCATTTGAGTTGCGGCTGCAGATGCAGGAATCGGGAAGGTTGAGAAGAACATAGCCACAGATATCAGTGCAAATGACAAATACATGTTGTCGACCTGAGTAAACAATACACTTGGAACAATTAAGGCTGCACAGCCGATTGCACCGGCACGGATAGCAGCATCACTGTATCCACGTTTAGAGAAGAAGTCGATCAGCCAGCCACAGAATAAGGCACCAGAGGTATTGGCCACTAAAATGATGCTCCCTAAGATATAACCGGTCTGACTCGCATCAAGGCCGAAGTTACGCATGTAATAAGCAGGTGCCCAACCCAGAAGTGAATACAACATCATGGTATAAAAAGAAAAACCAATAAAATGACAGAAGAAAGTCTTCTTATGCGTCTTAATAAAGCCAATCGAGTTCTTGAAAGAGGCTTTCATGACTTTACCATCCTGACCGACTTTCATTCCTTTACGTGCCGGTTCACGCACCGTCAGAACCATGAGGAGCGCAAGTAATACACCGGGTAAGCCCACAATCATAAAGGTGAGTTGCCAGGTCTTTACTTCACCAACCACTGGTAAAGCCACGAAACTGAAGTCTTTTAACAGCCCAATCACATAGCCGCCAATCAGGAAAGCTAAACCTGAACCAATAAAGGCACCAATCGCATATACACCGAGTGCACGGCCTAATTTTTCTTTAGGAAATAAATCCGCGACAATCGAATAGAATGCCGGGGAAAGTGCTGCTTCACCTGCACCGACACTCAAACGTGCCAAAAACATTTGAATGAAATTTTTACTTAGACCACAGGCTGCAGTTGCCAAACTCCAGAAGGCAATACCCGTTGCAATAATTTTAATCCTGGACTTTTTATCCGCCAGTGCAGCAATTGGAAGACCCATAATGGCATAGAACAACGAGAAAGCGAGTCCTTGCAACAAGCTAAACTGAGTGTCGCTGATCATTAAATCGGCTTTAATCGGCTCAATCATTAAAGATAAAATTTGACGGTCTACAAATGACAGAATGTAAGCAAGCATACAGATCACCACCACATACCATTGATAGGTCGTGCTTTCTTTGGGCGGCGGAGTCTGTTCAGAAACAGGCGATGCTGTTTCTACAGAGCTAGGCTCAAAACTTTGATTTTCGGGTTGAAGCGTCCGTTCAATCATTTCTATGTCCAGCGATTTATCATTCATCATGCAACATCCTATGTTGATCGTTTGAGATATTTTGATACTTATAATATTGATATTATTTTTATTATGTATCGTATTATCTAATCTAGAGTTTAATTTTATTTGCGTCAATCAATTTCAATAAAAGGATACAAATAAATTTTTATAATAAAAAAAAGGAATCATAATGATTCCTTTTTAGCTAATTTAAAGTTTAGACTTCACGTTCAACTAGGGTCAAAATATCATAAGTTGCGACCAGTTCATTGCGCTGATTTTTGACTTTAATATCCCAGACCACCACTCCATGTGGCTTTTGTGCAGGATCGCGTAGCAATTTAGGGGTTTTTTGCTTGCAGGTGAGTTCGACCTGAAGAGTATCGCCAATTTTCACTGGCTCTACAAAGCGCAAGTTGTCCATGCCATAGTTGGCAATGACCGGGCCTGGAGCGGCATCAACGAATAAACCTGCTGCGGCAGACACGACAAAATAACCATGTGCCACACGCTCGCCAAACAGGGAATCCGCAGCAGCAATCTTGTCCATATGCGCATAGAAGAAGTCGCCACTCAGGCAGCCAAAGTTGACCAGATCAGCTTCCGTCACGGTACGTCGCGCAGTCAGCAAACGTTCACCAATACGCAATTCATCAAATGATTTTTTAAAAGGATGCACGCGGTCTTCAAAGACTTGAGCACCGGCAGTCCAGCTATGGCCAACTTGGGTCATGGCATTTGGCGAGCCTTGAATCGCAGTACGTTGCATATAATGTTTGACTGCACGCAAACCGCCCAGCTCCTCACCGCCACCGGCACGGCCTGGCCCGCCATGTACCAGTAATGGTAAGGGAGAACCATGTCCGGTACTTTCTTTGGCACTTTCCGCATCCAGAATATGTACACGGCCATGCCATGGCGCAATTTTGCTGAGCAGTTGTTCAATATTTTCATCGGTATTGCGTACGATGGATGCCACCAAGCTGCCTTCGCCACGTGCCACCAAATCGGCAAGCTGGGCCAGATCATGATACGGCATTAAAGTTACCACCGGACCAAAGGCTTCTACCTTGTGAATATGCTGTGCTTTTTCTGGCGCTGTGCAAACTAAAACCGTAGGCGGATAGCAGGCTGACTTTTTAGGATTTTCCACGTCGATCGTGAAATCCTGACGTAAATGGCTACCGAACACAATTTCTGCATCTTGGCTCAGCTGTTCAACTTTTGCCGCGACATCGTGTTTCTGCTTTACGCTGGCCAAAGCCCCCATACTCACGCCTTCTTGAGCAGGATCACCCACGACAACTTTTTTCAGTTTTTCAATCAGACGACTTTGCACTGTATCCAGCAGCTCGGCTGGAACAAAGGCACGACGAATGGCAGTACATTTCTGTCCGGCTTTGGTGGTCATTTCACGGAAAACTTCACGGACAAACAAATCAATCGTTTCATCATTGGCTTGCGCTGTCAAAATCGCGCTGTTAACTGAATCCGCTTCCATGGTGAATGGAATCGAGTAGGCATTTAAGTGTGGATGCGAACGCAGCTTTTGCCCGGTTGAAGCAGAACCGGTAAAGGTCACCGTATCTTGGGGGGTTAAATGATCAAATAGATCATAAATCTGACCGCAAATAAGCTGCAGTGTACCTTCTGGCAAGAAACCGCTTTCATGAATCGCTTTGACCACGGCGTGGGTCAGTTCAGCACCTTCCGTTGCCGGTTTGACAATACAAGGTACACCGGCCAGTAGCGTAGGTGCGATTTTTTCCAGCATGCCCCAGATTGGAAAGTTAAAGGCATTGATATGGACTGCGACACCAGCTTTAGGGCTCAGAATATGTTTGGCGCCAAAGCTTCCTTGCTTGGACAGTGGAATCCACGCATCTTCAACCCATGCGGTTTCATCACTGAGTTCGCGGCGTACTAAACTCGAATAGGCATATAAAGTCCCAATCCCGCCTTCAATATCAATCCAGGCATCTTTACGGGTGCAGCCGGTCGCCTTAGCAAGCTGGTAAAACTCTTCTTTGCGCTCCATCAAATACTGTGCCACTTGCTTCAGTGCATTGGCACGTTGATGGAAAGTCCATGTGGCAATAGTGGAGCCTTTTTGTTTGGCATACTTCACTACGGCTTGGGTATCGATGCCCTGACTGCCCACCTGATAAACCGCATCACCGCTAATGGCATGATACACCGTACGTAAATCGGCTGGAGCTGTGTATTCCTGACCATAAATCAGTGAGCTTAAGCTTTTGATGGAAATAGGATTATTCTGTGACTCAGTATCTTGATAATCCATTGCGCTTGAGCTGCTATCTAACTCTAACATTGTAAAACTCCATTTATGATACGTTTCAAAAAGTATTTTAATTTTGATGTTTCATAATTTGTGATTAAAAAGCTGAAATGTCAATCATAAATGTGTATTTAAAAATGATTAAAAATAAAATAAAAAATATATTTATATAAAAAACATAATCTTATTAAAAATATGCTTAAAAAAATAAATGATACTAATAAATATATATTGATTTTAATTGTGTATCGTTTTAATTTGAATGTATCAACACTTGGGATAAGTGAGGGAACAATGAATAATCAACAACAAATCTTTGATCAAAAGATTGAAAAGGATATTTCCATCGAGCCAAAGGACTGGATGCCGGAGGCTTATCGTAAAACTTTAATTCGTCAGATTGGTCAGCATGCACACTCTGAAGTGGTGGGCATGTTGCCAGAAGGCAACTGGATTACCCGTGCTCCGACCTTGAAACGTAAAGCCGTGCTGATGGCAAAAGTCCAGGATGAAGCCGGTCATGCTTTGTATCTGTACAGTGCTGCAGAAACCTTAGGGGCAGATCGTGACGACATGATGGATAAACTGATTGCCGGTCGCATGAAATATTCATCCATTTTTAACTATCCCACCCTGAGCTGGGCCGATGTTGCCGCGATTGGCTGGCTGGTGGATGGTGCAGCGATTGTCAACCAGGTCGCGCTTTGCCGTACGTCTTACGGTCCTTATGCCCGCGCCATGGTGCGCGTCTGTAAGGAAGAGAGCTTCCATCAGCGTCAGGGCTTTGAAGCCATGATGGAATTGGCCAATGGTACGCCGGAACAAAAGCAATTGGCACAGGATGCCGTGAACCGTTTCTGGTGGCCAGCACTGATGATGTTTGGTCCAAGTGATGATAATTCACCGAACAGTGCACAAAGTATGCAGTGGAAAGTTAAATTATTCAGCAACGATGAGCTACGTCAGAAATTTGTCGATAACACTGTGTTGCAAGTGTTGCAGCTGGGTTTAACCGTTCCGGATCCAGACCTCAAACTCAATGAAGCAACCGGACATTATGAATTTGGTGAAATCAATTGGGATGAGTTCTTCGCGATTCTTGCAGGCAAGGGACCGTGTAACCATGAGCGTATTGAAGCACGCCGCAAAGCTTGGGAAGGCGGCAAGTGGGTACGTGATTCAGCAGCAGTCTATGCGCAAAAACGGCAGCAACAGTCAGCAGCACAAAAAGTTGCTTAAAACAGTTTGATCAATATAGGGAATTTTGCTCATGAATAACAAAAACAACTGGTCACTTTATGAAGTGTTTGTGCGTAGTAAACAGGGCCTGAGTCACCGTCATGTTGGCAGCCTGCGTGCACCGGATGAGGAAGTCGCACTGCAAAATGCCCGCGATGTGTATACCCGCCGCAATGAAGGCATCAGTATCTGGGTGGTGAAATCTGAATTGATTACCTCTTCCCAGCCAGATGAAAAAGCAGAATTTTTTGAACCGGCTTTGGACAAGGTTTATCGCCATCCGACCTTTTATAACATTCCGTCTGGCATCGAGCACATGTAAAGGGAAAGGTGAAAATTATGACAAATCAAGTATTGGCAGAATTTCTTTTACATGTGGGTGACAGTCAACTGATCCTGTCACATCGTTTGGCAGAGTGGTGTGGTCATGCACCTGAACTGGAGCTGGATATTGCCTTAGCCAATATCGGACTGGATTTGCTCGGTCAGGCACGTACTGCACTCAGTCTGGCCGGTGAAGTGGAAGGGTTGGGCCGTGATGAAGACAAGCTGGCTTATTTCCGTACTGAGCGTGAATACCGTAATTTGCTGCTGTGCGAACAACCAAATGGTGATTTTGCCCAGACCTTGGTACGCCAGTGGTTGATGGATCATTATCACGCTTTATTGTTTAGTGCTTTAACTGAAAGTCAGCATGCTGAGTTGGCGGCTTTTGCAGTGAAGTCACTCAAAGAAGTGAAATATCACCAGCGTTTTTCCACCACTTGGATGGAACGCCTAAGTCTAGGTACAGCAGAAGCGCATGAAAAAACCCAGCAAGGTTTAAACCAGTTATGGCGTTTTACAGAAGAGCTTTTTGTATTGACGGCTGATGAAAAACAGCTGGTCGATAGCGGTGTGATTCCAGATATTGAAAATTTAAAAACTCAGTGGCTGGAGAAGATTACAGCCGAGTTAGCTCGATTTAAATTAAGCCTGCCAGAGCTCGGCGCTTATCGTAGTGGGGCTAAACAGGGCTTACATACAGAACATCTCGGTTTTGTTTTGGCTGAACTGCAATACATGCAGCGCTCATATCCAAACATGAACTGGTAATTTGGCACAATCACAGGGAGTGAGTCGCATGAATCTGATTCGACACGTAGAAGATCAATGTTGGGACGTTTTGCAGCAGGTTTCTGATCCAGAGATTCCGGTATTGTCAGTGATTGATCTGGGCATGATTCGTGGCGTCGAGCTGAATCAGCAGGATGAAATTGTGGTGCGACTCACGCCGACCTATAGCGGCTGTCCGGCCACGGATTTATTAAAAGCAGAAATTACCCAGGCTTTCGAGGCGAACGGTTTGACGCCGGTCAAAGTCATTGTGGACCTGTCTCAAGCCTGGACCACGGACTGGATGAGTGAATCGGGCAAACACAAATTACAGCAATATGGTATTGCCCCGCCGCAAGGTCAGTCACATAGCTGTGGTACGCATGTGGCATTGACCGATGGCATCACCTGTCCACAGTGCTTAAGTAACAACAGCAAATTATTAAGTGAATTCGGTTCGACCGCCTGTAAAGCTTTATATCAATGTCGGGACTGCTTAGAAACTTTTGACTATTTCAAATGTATTTAATTGTAACGATTGCGCGGTGGGCAGGGTAAACCAATAAGAAGCCTGAACACCGCCACCTAAAAGAAGGATTTTGCCATGAGCCAATTTATACCATTAACCATTAAATCGATTCAGCCACAAACCGAGCAGGCGATCTGCATTGCCTTTGATCTCGCGCCTGAGCAGTTGGATGCTTTTCAATATCAGCCGGGTCAGCACCTGACCATTCGTCATTTAACCGATGACGGCGAGCTGCGCCGCTGTTACTCGATCTGCAGTGATACGCAGGAAGATATGAGCATTGCGATTAAAAAAATTGATCAGGGTCAGTTCTCGACCTGGGCCAATGCGCATTTGAAAGCGGGCGATGTTGTAGAAGTGATGCCACCACAAGGGGTGTTCTTCCAAAAAGCAGCCAAGACTGGTGGTCAAAATTATCTAGGCTTTGCAGCCGGCAGTGGCATTACGCCAATTTTATCGATTGTAAAGTCGGTGTTAAACCGTCAAGCGGACGCAACATTTACCCTAGTGTATGGCAACCGTTCCTGGAAACAGACCATGTTTTCTGAACAGATCATGGACCTGAAAGACCGCTTTAAAGAACGTCTGCAACTGGTGAATATTTTTTCACGTGAACTGAATGATAGTGAAATCTTTAACGGTCGGATCAACGCAGACAAATTACAGCAGCTGTTTCAGGCGAATCTGATTTCAGCCGACACCGATCATTGTTTTGCCTGTGGGCCTGAAGAAATGATGGCAGCGGTTGAAACGGTATTACCGATTTGGGGTATTCAGTCGAGCAAGATTCACACTGAACGCTTCAATACCTGCACTGCACCAAAAGCAACAGCACAGCAGATGGAAAGCCGGAATGAAGAACGCGTCAATATTATTCTTGATGGTCGTGAGCTGATTGTTGAAGTCTCCAAACAGGATGACAGTATTTTAGATGCTGCACTTCGTGCCGGAGCAGACCTGCCATATGCCTGTAAGGGCGGCGTCTGTGCCACCTGTAAATGTAAGGTGCTGGAAGGCAAGGTCGAAATGGCAGTCAACTACAGTCTGGAAGAAGATGAAATTCAGAAAGGCTATGTGCTCAGTTGTCAGGCACGTCCAACCACGGCCAATGTACGTCTGAGTTTTGATGAATAAGTACGGAATCAGTTGCTGAGCATAGCAGGAGTTCAAGGATGACCTATATTAAAACCAGCTCACCAAAACCCGGCGTAGTCCTGATTGAGCTGAATCGCCCGGAAAAGCGCAATGCCCTAAACAATGCGACCTTGCAAGGTATTGCAGACTGTTTACAGGAATTGGAAACTGATGCTGCCGTGAAAGCCGTGGTCATCACCGGAAATACGCAATGCTTTGCTGCCGGTGCTGATTTAAATGAGCTGGCACAGTTAGACGTGGTTAGCATCCAGCAGGATCAGCGGCCACTGCTGTGGAAAAAAATTGATGAATTTTCCAAACCTTTAATCATGGCTGTGAATGGTTATGCTCTTGGTGCAGGTTTCGAGTTGGCCTTGCATGGTGACATGGTGCTGACCGGAGAAAATGCCCAATTTGCCTTGCCTGAAATTGGTTTAGGGATGCTACCGGGCGCCGGTGGCACACAGCGTCTGGCACGTTTAGTCGGTCAGCAATTGACGATGCGCTGGGCCATGACCGGTGAAATGATTTCAGCCCAGACCGCATTGCAACATGGCATTAGCAGCCAGCTTTGTCCGGCAGGACTGACCGTGCAATACGCACTGGAACTGGCAGAAAAAATTGCCAAGCAGGCGCCGCTGGCCATTCGCGCCATCAAGCAATCTTTAAAGTCGATTCATGAAGTGACTTTAAGTCAGGGATTGAAATTGGAACGTCAGCATTTTGTCTGGTTGGCGGCGACCCAAGATCGCCAGGAAGGCATCAATGCATTTTTAGAAAAAAGAAAACCAGAATTTAGAGGTGTGTAATGGATTATCAAACAATTATTGTCGAAGAAAAAAATGCAGTGGGCTACCTGACCTTTAACCGTCCAAAACAGCTCAACAGCTTTAATGAAACCATGCATCAGGAAGTCTCCAAGGTCATCAAGGCCTGGGCCAAAGACAGCCAGATTCGTACCGTGGTGATTTCAGCTGAAGGCCGTGGTTTCTGTGCCGGTCAGGATTTGAATGATCGTGTGGTCGATCCAAATGCCGATGCACCGGACTTAGGTCTGTCGATTGAAAAATATTACAACCCTTTAATCAAACTGATTACTGAGATGCCAAAACCGGTGATTTGTGCGGTAAATGGTGTGGCGGCAGGGGCAGGTGCCAATATCGCCTTGGCGTGTGACATTGTGATTGCAGCAAAATCTGCTTCCTTTATTCAAGCCTTCTGCCGTCTTGGCTTGGTGCCAGATTCAGGCGGTACTTGGTTCCTACCGCGTCTGGTCGGGCGTGCTCAGGCAATGGGTCTGGCGATGCTTGGCGATAAAATTCCGGCTGAGCGCGCAGCACAACTGGGCATGATCTGGCAAGTGGTTGAGGATGAGCAACTGCAAGTGGAAGCGAAAAAACTGGCCGAGCATTTGGCCAAGCAACCGACTTATGGCCTGTCACTAATCAAAAAAGCCATTCATGCCGCAGCCGACAATAATCTTGATCAGCAGCTCATTCTGGAGCGTGACCTGCAACGTCTGGCTGGACGTTCAAGCGATTATAAAGAAGGTGTACAAGCCTTTATGCAGAAACGTACCCCTGAATATAAAGGATGCTAAATCATGCAACAGATCAATTTGGAACACGTCAAAGTTGCTGTGGTCGGTGCTGGAACCATGGGGATTGGTATTGCACAACTGGCCGCCATGCACGGGCATCTGACCTATGTGTTTGATCTCGATCGCAGCAAAGTTCAGAGTGCCTTGACTGCTTTAGAGGCACAGCTTAGCAAGCGGGTACAGAATGGCAAAATGACCCAGCAATTGCTGGAGAGTACCTTCGCCAATCTGATCGTGGCCGAAGATATTCAACAGCTGGCCGATGTGGGCTTAATTATTGAAGCCATTGTCGAAAAGAAAGAGGTTAAACAAAACCTGTTTCAACAGCTTGCTGTTATTTGCCCGGAACAGACGATTTTTGCGTCCAATACTTCTTCGATTTCGATTACCGCCATTGCCTCGGCGATTCCGAATCCGGAACGGGTGATTGGGCTGCATTTCTTTAATCCAGCACCGGTGATGAAGCTGGTTGAAGTGATCCAAGGCTTAAAAACCTCAGCAATCCTGGCCGATGCAGTATTTGATCTGATGAAGCACTGGAACAAAGTTCCGGTACGGGCCAAATCGACGCCCGGTTTTATCGTCAATCGTGTTGCACGACCTTATTATGCTGAAGCCTTTCGTGCCTTGCAGGAAAAGGCCACCACACCGGAACAGCTCGATTACATCATGCGCGAATGTGGCCGTTTTGCCATGGGGCCGTGTGAACTGACGGACCTGATTGGACAGGATGTGAATTTTTCGGTGACACAAAGTGTCTATCAGGAATTTTTCTATGAGCCACGCTACCGCCCATCTCTGATTCAAAAAGAGCTGGTCGATGCCGGCTGTTATGGCCGCAAGTCTGGTCAGGGTTTTTATGATTACACACAGTCCAAGCCTGCGCCAGCGTATGAGTTGCCTGTCAGTTATGCCAAGTCGGTGAATAAGCTCAAAGTTACGGTAAAAGGTGAATGGCTGCATTCATCAGCACTGATTGAACGTTTAAAACAGGCATCTCATCTGGAACTGAGTTTTCAGGTGGCAGAACAGAATGAAATCCTGATTGATGATCTTTCCCTGCGATTATCGCTCGGCGAGTCGGTTGAACTGACCTATCCGCATGACCCAGTGGTGTTGATGGACTGGCATGCAGATTGGGCCAATGCCCAAGCGATTCCGGTGGTGGCATCACCGGCGTGTAGTGAAGAACAGCGCCAAGTGGCAGAGCTATTCCTTATAGGTATGAATGTGATACCAATTTGGTCTAAGGATCATCCGGGCCTTTATGTTATACGTAGTATCGCCATGCTGGTGAATGAAGCATGTGAAGCGGTATTGCATGATGTTGCATCAGAACAAGATATTGATTCTGCTATGAAATATGGTGTCAATTATCCTTGTGGCCCATTTGAATGGGCAGATAAAATTGGATATTACACAATTTTACAAATTTTAGAAAATATGTATCGTATTTATGGTGAAGATCGCTATAGAACTAGTATATATTTAGCAAAGAAAGCGGTGCAGGGACATGCACAGAAAACTCAGCAGCAACCATTAAGTGTCGCTGGCTAAAAGGAACAATCATGGAACAGGTTTATATTTTTGATGGAATTCGTACCCCGATCGGACGCTATGCCGGTGGACTCAGCAGTGTTCGTAGCGATGATCTGGCAGCACTCCCCATTCAGTATCTGAAAGATCAGCATCCTGCATTGCCATGGGGTGAACTGGATGAAGTGATCCTAGGCTGTGCCAATCAGGCCGGTGAAGATAACCGTAACGTTGCGCGTATGGCTGCTTTACTTGCAGGACTGCCTGAATCTGTGCCAGCGCTCACCGTGAACCGCTTATGTGCATCAGGTCTGGATGCAATTGGACTGGGAGCACGTGCCATCAAATCGGGTGAAGCACAATTTATTTTGGCCGGTGGGGTAGAATCCATGAGCCGTGCGCCTTTTGTACAATCCAAGCCGACCACAGCATTTAGCCGTACCCCAGAAATTTATGACACCACCATTGGTTGGCGTTTTATCAACCCAAAATTTAAAGCACAATTTGGCGTCGACAGCATGCCGGAAACGGCTGAAAACGTCGCTGAAAAATATCAGGTCAGCCGCGCAGATCAGGATCTATTTGCCTATCACAGTCAGCAGAAAACTGCAGTAGCACAGCAGAACGGAGTTTTCGCCGAAGAAATTCTGCCGGTAGAGGTTAAAGGTCCGAAGAAAACCACCCTGACCATTTCTCAAGACGAGCACCCGCGTGCAGAGACGACACTGGATAATCTGGCAGCCTTAAAAACCCCATTTCGTAAAGAAGGTGGTTCAGTCACCGCCGGCAATGCTTCGGGTGTAAATGACGGTGCGGCTTGCGTATTACTCGGGAATCAGCAATTTGCCGAGCAGTATGGTTTACGTCCGAAAGCCAAAGTGATCGGGATGGCCAGTGCAGGGGTTGAAGCCAAATATATGGGCATTGGGCCTGTTCCTGCTGTGCAGAAAGTCTTGAAGCAGACCGGACTCAGTCTTGAACAGATGGATGTGATTGAGTTGAATGAAGCATTCGCAGCGCAATCATTAGCAGTGATTCGTGAACTTGGCCTACAAGATGATGATTCGAGAATTAACCCGAATGGGGGGGCTATTGCCTTAGGTCATCCTTTAGGTATGAGTGGTACCCGTCTGGTGATCACGGCGATGCATGAACTGAAACGTCGTAATGGAAAATATGCACTCTGTACCATGTGTGTGGGTGTAGGACAGGGAGTTGCACTGATTCTAGAAAATATAGATTAACAACATCATTCAATTAATGAAATAAATTGTGGTCAGGACGACTGCATCAGGAGTAAGAATATGAATAACAATGCAATGGAAAAAATTGAAACGGTATCGGTAGATGAGTTACGCAGTGTACAGTTACAGCGTATTAAAAAGACCTTACAGCATGCGTATCAGAACAGTCCGGTTTATAAAAAGAAATTTGATGATGCGGGTGTGCATCCGGATGAATTCAAATCACTGGAAGACCTGGCTAAATTCCCGTTTACCACCAAACAGGATTTACGCGATAACTATCCGTTTGGCATGTTCTCAGTTCCACAAGAACAGATCGTACGTGTGCACGCCTCTTCCGGTACCACCGGTCAGCCGACCGTAGTCGGTTATACCCAAAATGATATCAACACCTGGTCAGATGTGGTGGCGCGTTCTCTGCGAGCAGCCGGCTTGACTAGCAAAGATATTATTCAGGTGTCCTATGGTTATGGATTGTTTACTGGCGGCTTAGGTGCCCATTATGGTGTTGAACGTCTAGGCGCAACTGTCATTCCAATGTCTGGTGGACAGACTGAACGTCAGGCGCAGTTAATTCATGATTTCAAACCGACTGCACTGATGGTCACGCCATCTTACTGCCTGAATATTATTGAGGCACTTGAGAAAAAATTTGGTACTGCTAAAAGTTCGATTAAAACCGGTGTATTTGGTGCAGAGCCTTGGACCAATGAAATGCGCAAGGAAATTGAAGATCGCCTCGGCATTAATGCTTTGGATATTTATGGTCTGTCAGAAGTCATGGGGCCCGGCGTAGCCATGGAATGTCTGGAATCCAAAGATGGACCGACCATCTGGGAAGATCATTTCTATCCGGAAATTATCAATCCTGAAACCGGAGAAGTGCTGGCAGACGGTGAGTTGGGCGAGCTGGTTTTTACCACCATTACCAAAGAAGGCATGCCGGTGATCCGTTACCGTACCCGTGATCTGACCCGTTTATTACCAGGCACGGCGCGTACCATGCGCCGTATGGACAAGATTGTTGGCCGCAGTGATGACATGATGATTATCCGTGGGGTCAACGTCTTCCCATCACAGATTGAAGAGCAGATTTTACAGATCCAGCAACTGATCCCTAATTACCAAATTCAAATTTGTAAACAAGGGCATCTGGATACATTGCATATTCGTACTGAAATGCGTAAAGATAGTAGTGATATTATGGCGCACCAGCTGGCGAATCAGCTGAAGAGCCAGATTAAAACCATGGTTGGGATCACAGTGAGTGTGGAAGTGCTACCAGAAGGGAGTCTGCCACGTTCTGAAGGTAAGGCACAGCGCGTTTTTGATATCCGCAAGTCTGCATGAAGTACTATTGGATGATAGCCAAATGGTCTATCATCCAGTTTCTACAAGGTAAAGTTAAACGAAATGAATCCGAAATTAAAACAAATCATCGATGACTTTATTCGCAATGAAGCCCTCAGTGGCACCTCATTGATCATGACTATCTTTGGTGACTGTATTTTTCACCGCGGCGGCATCATCAGTTTGGCCAGTTTAATCCAGTTAATGGACGTATTTGGTTTTAACGAAAGATCTGTTCGTACCGCCGTATTTCGTTTGGTGCAAAATGGCTGGTTAGTTTCGGAAAAAATCGGCCGAACCAGTTACTACCGCGTCACGGAAAGCAGCCGCCAGCGATTTATTATGGCAGATCAAAAGATTTACAGTTTTAGCCATCAGGAATGGGATCAGAAATGGGATCTGGTTTTATTGAGTTCTGTTGAACTGGAAAATAAAGTAAGCCTGAAAAAAGAATTAGAATGGTTGGGTTTTGCCAATATTGCCACCAATGTTATGGCCTATCCGGGTTGTGATCATCACAAACTGCAAAACTTGCTGTTAAATTTAAAAATGACAGAGCAGGTGGTGGTGTTTAAGGCAGAAACTTTACTGTTATGGCAGGAATCGTATCCAACCGTGAAACGCATGGTAGAGACGAATTGGCCGGTTCAGGAGTTGCATCAGCGTTATGAAAAATTCATCGGTGTGTTTAGAGAGTTCTTTCATTTAGTCGAAAATGAAGAGGAACTTGATCCGGTACAGGCCTTTCAACTGCGGATTTTATTGATTCATCAATATCGTCGCATTTTATTGAAAGATCCAAACCTGCCATTTGAATTGTTACCTTCAAACTGGTTATCCATCAATGCCCGGAACTTAAGCAGTAACTTGTATCAAACCGTGGTCGCTGCGGGTGAAGAATTTTTCATGGAGACTGCACGGACTTCAGAAGGTTCCATGCCGCCTGTACATCCACAGTTCTATAAACGCTTTGGTGGTTTGCGTCAGCAAGAAATCAGTTATTAAAGCAATCAGTTACTACAGCAATTAGATTTTAAAGGAATAAAACGATGCCTTGCTATGCTATAGATGGGGTGATCCCTGTTGTCAGTCCTCAAGCTTATGTTCACCCGACTGCGGTGCTGATTGGTGATGTTGTGATTGAGGCCGGGGTTTATATCGGTCCTTTCGCGGCCTTAAGAGCCGATTTTGGCGGGATTCGTATTCAGAAAAATGCCAATGTTCAAGACTCGTGTACGATTCATGGCTTCCCAGACAGCGTGACCTTAGTAGAAGAATATGGTCATATTGGACATGGTGCAATTTTACATGGCTGTATTATTCGCAAAAATGTGCTGGTGGGAATGAACAGCGTGATTCTGGATGAGGCTGAAATTGGTGAAAATACCATTATTGGTGCCAATAGTACGGTCAAAGCCAAAGCCCGGATTCCTGAAAACTCACTGGCTTTCGGTAGCCCAGCCAAGGTGATCCGTAGCTTGGAAGCTAAAGAAATTGCTTGGAAAACCAAGGGTACCGAGCAATATATTCACTTGACACAGCGCTGTTTGTCTTCCCTGCACGAAGTTTTGCCCTTGTCGGAAGATTCAGCAGATCGGCTCACCTATCAACATTTTGATGCGGAACATGTCATCAAGCCTAACAGTTGATTTTTAAGAACAGCGAAAACAACATTTCAACAGATATATTTTTTTCAAGTTGCCCGAGTTAACTGATAACTTGGGTAGAAGGTCTGCCTAATTGGATCGACTTATTTAGAACACAGCTTCATTAGAACGAAATTGTATACTTATGATTGCTCTAACTTGAAAAGTGTTTTATTGATCAGTCTAAATGTATTCAACATCACTCTAGGGTTTGTATTTAAACCTTATATTAAGCGATTTGGATAAAATTAAGGCGGGCGTGGATATTATTCAGTTTGATGAGCCAGCATTCAACGTGTTCTTTGATGAAGTAAATGACTGGGGCGTTGCTACTTTAGAGCGTGCCCTTGAAGGTCTGAAATGTGAAACCGCAGTGCATATTTGCTATGGTTACGGCATTAAAGCCAATACTGATTGGAAAAACTTTGGGTTCTGAGTGGCGTCAATATGAAGAAGCGTTTCCTAAGCTGCAACAATCCAAAATCGATATTATCTCACTGGAATGTCACAACTCCCATGTGCCGATGGATTTAATTGAACTGATTCGCGGTAAAAAAGTGATGGTCGGTACCATTGATGTCAATAGCATTGAAACACCGGAAGAGGTTGCAAATACGTTACGTAAAGCACTGCAATTTGTCGATGCCGACAAGCTTTATCCATCGACCAACTGCGAAATGGCACCTTTATCTCGTAAAGTGGCACGCGGTAAGCTGAATGCTTTAAGTGCGGGTGCGGAAATCGTTCGTCAAGAACTTACTGCCTAGTACTTATTGATATCAAGATGTATGAAGGGTTATTTCTGCTGGTTTGATCAGATAAATCTGGTTAAACCAGTCAGTAGCCTTAATTCCATCGAGAGACTAGCTATAGTCAAATTCAGGATTTAAGTGATGATTGAAGCAACTGACTTTAGAAATGCAATGTCTTTGTTAGCGACTGCGGTCAATGTCGTCACCACAGAAGATGCATCTGGTGTTCATGGGTTTACTGCATCAGCGGTATGTAGTGTTATAGATACACCGCCGACATTGCTGGTCTGTATGAATCAGGCGTCTCGGTCACATGCACATTTTATTGAAAATGAAATTTTAACTGTGAATATTTTAGGTGCACAGCATGAACAGATATCCAATGCATTTGCATCCAAATTGAATTCAGAAGAGCGCTTTAAACATGCTTCTTGGACAACATTGGAGACCGGTGCACCTGTTTTAGCAGATGCTTTGGTGAGTTTTGATTGTGAGATTGAGCAAATTCAAGACGTCGGAACGCATAGTATTTTTATATGTCGTGTTGTTGCAATCAAGCAAAGTCAACAGAATGAAAGTTTGGTTTATTTTAATCGTGCTTATCATCATGTGGGTGAGGTGGAAGTCGCTTAAGTCAATGGTCTAATGATCATCAAACTTTGAAGGAGTATGCCGTGGAGTTGATCACTTTTTAGTTGTTGGTGGATTAGCCGGATTCGTTGCTGGGCTGTTTTCTGGAATAAATTTTTAAAGGATCAAGGGTGTTTTTGTGTTCTGGGTTGCTTCTACGATGTGAGTAGATGCAAAAAAGCTCGTAGATCAGAACAAACTACTTCCACTAACGACTAAACAAATTTTTCAGGTATGGGATAGACGGGGCTTCTGCAATATTTGGAATTGGGGGCGAGGGCCTAACAGTACCTTACTTGCATCATTATGGCGTAGTCATGCAAAAAGCGGCTGGCACATCCGCTACTGGTGGTTTGCCGGGTGTTTGGGGATTTTATATTTGTATGAATACACAAGTTAAAGTGCCGAATACCATTGTTTTTGTACATCTTCATGTTTTGTTAAGTATTAGCATCATGATTTTTTACAGTCAAGTTTGCTGCTAAAGCCGCGTCTGCATTATTGCCGAGTATCCTAAAAAATGCTGTGTAGCAGTAAACGATATCCAGAAGAATTCTCAGTTGATGTAACAGTCGTGCTGCGGTACATCAGTTCAAGCTATCTAAAAGAAATTTAAAAGTGATTTCTACAGGATTTTTTATCCTTGCAGCTAAAGGTTATGAGGATATAGATGCATTTTATTACCTTGCTCTATTATGATGAAAATAAAAAAATACTGCGAATTGAATTCTGAATTAAAAGTTCATAATGGAGAGATCAGTAAATAAGAAGAAGGATTGAGTATCTAGTCGGCAGGCTGAAAAAACTTTCAGAATACTTGCAACGCATTATCAAAACCGATGGAAAAGATGGAAGCTTAGACTCAACTTCATTATCGGATTTATAATATATAATCCGGTAAAAGTGACTTATGAAATAAGCTTATATGTAATCGTCTTCAAACAAAAAGTACGAATAGAGATGTATAAGATACTATTTTCGTTTATCTTTAGATGGGCATATTTGGACTAGAATTTGGATAATCGCCAATCTCTACTGGGTTACTTCCGCCGTGTTTAAATGTTTAGATTTATGAGACCTTTCAATAGAGCTTGATAATTAACTAAAATGAAAAGATACAAATTTATAGGCTAACGATACTTTGCCATTTAAGGCCCTAAGCTTTTAAGTTGAACTGGAGATGCTCCTTGCGTGCTACCCGCTATAAATATTTGATCATTATATTGCTTGTGCTTGCAGTAGGTTTTGCTCTATTTCGCTGGTGGCAAGGGCCAGTATTGCCAAGTTATACTATAACCTCCATGCCTCTGGTGCAAAATGTCGTCGCGACCGGACGAGTGGCGACGGTTTCGCGTGCTCAGGTAGGCAGTGAAATTAGCGGTGTGGTTCTTCAGCGGCTGGTACAGGAGGGAGACCAAGTTTCACCGGGTGACCTGTTGGTGGTTCTGAAATCGGATGAGCTACTTGCCCAAGTGCGGCAGGCCGAGCTTACCCTAACCGAACTGGCAACCAGTACACGGCCACAGGCAGTGGCGGCGTTGGCCAGTGCCAAAGCACAACTGGAACAGGCGAGTCGTGAGGCAGTCCGTAGACGCAATGCAGAAGCGGGAATGCTGTCGGCTGAAGAAATAGAACAGGCGGTAGAAGCAGAAAGAGTCGCGCGTAACAATTTTGAAACGGCACGCTTAAAAGCGGCAGCCCTGGCTCCGGGGCAAGTCGAAGAAGCTTCACTTCGTCAGCAGCTTGCAGTGGCGCAGGCGCAATTGGCCAAAACAAAAATTCGGGCTGCGGTCGCAGGTACTGTACTCACACGTAATGTGGAGCCGGGTGATTTAGTCCAGCCAGGGCAAACTTTATTTACGATTGCATTGAAGGGCAATACAGAAATCCGGGTACCGCTGGATGAGCGGAATTTACCACAACTGGCCTTGCAGCAAAATGCAACTGTCATTACCGATGCTTATCCAGATCAATCTTTTCCGGCCCGTATCAATTTTATTGCACCGAGCATTGATCCTCAGCGTGGTACGGTCGAGGTCAGATTAACCGTGAATCCAGTGCCTGATTTTCTACGTCAGGACATGACCGTATCAGTTAATGTCGAGACAGCTAGACGAGCGCAGGCACTCACAATTCCGAATGATGCTTTAAGCGGTATCAAGGGAAATAAGGCAGTGGTATTAATGGTGCGTAATGGAAAAATACAGCGTCAGCAGGTGAGTTTAGGCTTACGTGGTCTTGCCATGTCAGAAGTGATTTCTGGTTTAGGTGCTGGTGATCAAGTACTAGCTAATGCAGAATCTTCCTTAAAAGATGGGGCAAGAGTCCGTTTAAAGCCCGAAGACAATACATTGGTGAATCCTGCTAATGATACCGACAGCAAAAATGAATTACCGGTGAAATTCGATTGAAAAACTTTCTCGGGCGGCTCTGGATCGAATGGAAAATCGCGGTCAGTTTCTTGCGAGAGGGCCGTGCGCAGTCCATTATGATTACTGTGGGTGTCGCAGTGGGTGTGGCTGTAATCGTGTTTATTAGTGCTTTAATTCATGGGTTGCAGTCGAATATTGTCGAACGCACTTTGGGCACTCAGGCACATATCCGTTTGCTGTCACCGGATCAAGTGAACCAGATTGTGCCGCCTCCTGCAGGGACTGTGCAATTAGTGCAGGAAGACAAGCGAGCACAGCGGCTGCGCTCGATCAATAACTGGCAGCAAATTACCGAAACCTTGGATCAGTTGCCTGTACTGACGGCGGTATCTCCAGTAGTGTCTGGACCTGCATTTGTCCAGCGGGGTGATGCAGTCGAATCGGTTGCCTTAGTCGGTATCAATCTAGAGCGTTATCAACAGATCATTCCGTTGAAAGAATATCTGATCAGTGGTCAGTTACGAGTAGGTGCCGACGATGTACTGATTGGCAGCCAGTTAGCCAAAGATCTGGGTGTACAGGTGGGTAGCAAGTTGCGATTGGATACCGGTCAGCAAAATAGTGCATTGGTGAATATAGCCGGAATCTTTGAGTTGGGGGTACGCGAACTGGATGCACGATATGTCTATCTGGACTTAAAACAGGCACAGTCTTTACTCGGCTTGCCGGGCGGGGTGACGGTCATTGATCTGACCATCGCAGATATTTTTGAGGCAGATAACATTGCTGCACAGATAGGACGTTTGACCTCCTTGAAAGCTGAAAGCTGGATTAAAACCAATGCCCAGCTGATGAATGCGATTACCGCACAGAGCCTGTCGACCAATATGATTATTGTATTTGTGGCGATTTCCGTGGCTTTCGGGATTGCCAGCGTCATGTCGGTCAGTGTGGTACAACGCACCCGGGAAATTGGCATTTTACGTGCTACAGGCGCGACCCAAGCGCAAATCTTACGAATTTTCTTATTTCAGGGCGCAATCTTTGGCTTGCTCGGTTCGGTGCTGGGAAGTGTGGTGAGTTATGGTCTGGTCTGGGTCTTTAATAATTTTGGTCCAGGATTATTCTATATCCCGATTTCAATCGAGCTGGTACTCCTGGCGTTATTACTGGCCACAGTGACTGGCGTTCTGGCTGCGGCTGTACCATCACGCCGGGCAGCAGCGCTCGACCCGGTGGAGGCAATTCGTCATGTCTGATCAGTCTCAGGAAGTGCTGCGCCTAGAAGGGTTGCGTAAATCTTATAATATTGGTCAGCTCAATGAAGTTGAAGTTCTGCATGGCATTGATCTGTGTATTGGTCGCAACGACTTTGCTGCGCTGATTGGTCCTTCCGGATCTGGCAAAAGTACCTTATTGAATATCTTGGGTCTGCTGGATAAGCCTAGCAGCGGTGAACTTTATCTACTGGGACAACCGACCAGTGCGATGGATGACAGCGGACGTACTGCGTTGCGCGGTAACAGTATCGGGTTTGTGTTTCAGTTTCATCATCTGATTCAGGCGTTTACGGCATTGGATAATATCTTAATGCCGCTAATGATGACTCGTGGCAAACCGAATCAACAGGGGTTGCAACGGGCGCGTGATTTGCTCGCTGCTGTGGGTTTGGAAAAGTTCGCTGACCGGAAACCGAATGAGCTTTCAGGTGGTCAGCAACAGCGGGTGGCGATAGCGCGCGCCTTGATTACTGAACCGGCGTTATTATTGGCCGATGAGCCCACAGGCAATCTGGATACCCAAACCGCTGCTGAAATGTTTGAACTATTTCGTAAAGTACATCGTGAACGTGATTGTGCAGTGCTGCTGGTCACGCATGACCCGCGTCTTTCAGCCACTTGTGATCGCACCATTAATTTGGTTGATGGTTGTATCGAAAGTGATTCACCCAATCGTTGAACCAGCTCACTTATCTTAAACGCCAAGCGATAAGAGCGACGGGAAATATTTGATCAGACAGGTAAATATAAACTGTTGTTAACCAGTTGGCATTCAATCAAGGTGAGAAGATTGAGTGCATACGGGAAGAGTAGCAAAATTATTGAGAACTTTTTAATAAATTAAAAATAAACAGCTTTTTGATTTATTAAAAAGAGTTAGGGAATAAATTATTTATTTTGTGAAATTAATGACAAGTGATGTATCTCTAATCTTCTAGGCATAATAGGGAATTACCTAAACTGACATAACCTACAGCCATACTTGGAAAGGATGAGTATATCGAAATATTCTGCAATCGAATCATGCACCATTCGCATCTCGATAGGATGAGTGCAGAAGTATTTGAAGCAGCGCCAACATAAAGAGTCGTATGTCTAAGTGGCCGGAAGTCGATCAAAAAGTACGAGAAAAACAAGATCTGATTTTATAATGTAGATCATGCTGTTTATCTTCCCCTCCAGCACAAGGGTTTCAGGCTAAAAGGAACCTGATAATAGATTCCTTTTAGCTTAGATAACTATTAATACTAATACGAACTGATGATTAAGCACATTGTTTAGGCTGTACCATATTGTTGATCGCTAGAACATCAGCCAAAATTTGATCTGACAGTAGATTTTCGGCTTTAATCAAAGTCAAAACGCTCTGGCCTGATTCATTGGCTTGTTTCGCAATACGTGTCGTTGTTTCATAACCTAAATAGGGATTCAGTGCAGTAATAATACCAATTGAATTTTCAACATTTGCCTGACAATGTTTAGCATTTGCACGTATATTTTCAATACATTTATGTTGGAACATTTGCATCGCTTTGCTTAGCAGATCAATAGATTCAAACAGTTTGAAAGCAATTAAAGGCTCCATAGCATTTAACTGTAACTGGCCTGCTTCTGCAGCCAAAGTAATAGCTAAATCATTAGCAATGACTTGATAACATACTAAGTTCATTGCTTCTGGAATCACTGGATTAACCTTACCTGGCATAATTGAGCTACCAGGCTGGCGTGGTTCTAAATGAATTTCATTTATACCTGTGCGTGGGCCACTAGAGAGTAAACGCAAGTCATTGGCAATTTTTGAGAGTTTAGTGGCTGTACGTTTTAATAAGCTAGATAATAAAACGAAATCCCCCATATCTGAAGTCGCTTCAATTAAATCAGGGGCGCTACTAATTTTTCGTTGCATGATTTCCGATAATGAGGCAATCGCATACTCACGGTACTTCGCTTCGGTATTAATACCTGTTCCAATTGCAGTCCCCCCTAAATTCACGACACTTAAGGCATCCGGCATGATTTGATTAAGTTTGTTCAAATCATTTTGTAGCGTGGTTGCAAAAGCGCCAAATTCTTGACCTAAAGTCATCGGCACAGCATCTTGCAACTGAGTACGACCCATTTTTAAAATATGAGAAAACTCATCTGACTTATATTTAAAACTTTGAATTAAGTTTAAAAATGGGGTATTTAACTGATCTATTGCAGCAATTAAACCGATTTTAATAGCTGTAGGGTAAACATCATTTGTAGACTGGGACATATTAATATCATTATTTGGATGTAAATATTGATAGTCACCTTTTGAGTAGTCTAAATACTCTAAACCAATATTAGCAAGAACTTCATTAATATTCATATTGGTTGAAGTGCCTGCACCCCCTTGAATCATATCTATTGGAAATTGATCGTGGTATTTATAATCAAGAATTTGTTGGCACGCATATTGAATGGCATTGTTTTTATTTTCATCAAGCTTATTAAGCTTAAAGTTAGCATGTGCACATGCTGATTTAACCATTGCGAGTGCATTAATAAAAACCGGAAACTGACTTAACTTGTTTGGACTTAAATTAAAATTTTCTAATGCTCTTAAAGTCTGAATACCATAATAACAATGAGCAGGAATTTCTTTATAACCTAGTAAATCTTTTTCAGTACGTGTATTAATCTTAACGTTCATTTAAATAGACTCTAATTTTCAATAGATCCATATTAGAGTGCAGCGTATTTTTTTTCTAATGTAAAAAAATATTACTGCATGCATTTTTTGCATAATAGATTATAATTTATAAAAGTATGTATTAAGGATTTATTATGACCTTGGAAATTCGATGGATTGAAGATTTACTTGCACTTGAGCAAGAAGAATCTATTTCCCAAGCGGCAGAACTACGACACGTCACACAATCTGCATTTACACGCAGGATTCAAAATATTGAAAATGCATTGGGTTTCCAAATTTTAAAACGATATAGTAAGAACATTGATTTCACAGAAGCAGGTCAAGTCTTATTGGCATCTTCAAAAAACATAAAAAATCAACTAGATGCAACGATTAAATATCTAGAGAAGAATATTAAAAACAATGAGTTAACGGTTAAGTTTGCAGTATCTCATTCCTTAATCACACAGTTTTTCCCTCGCTTTATTCATGAATTATCAATCAACATGGAAGATTTAAAATTAGAAATTATTGCTGCTAATCTCAAACAAGGAATGCGCTTACTTAAAGATGGGTCGTGTGATTTTTTAATTGGGTATTGTGATCAAAAAACTTTACAACAACTTGATTTATCTTTTTTCGTATTCCATAAAATTTTTGAAATGGAAATACTGCCTATAACTGCATTAAATGATAATGGTACTCCTAAATACTCATTCGAGCAGACATTTCCCTTGTTGGCTTATAGTAAACAAGCATACTTAAGAAACTGTGTTGATGAGGCGATTGAAAATAAATTAGATTATCGGACTTTATATGAAACAGATAATGCAAGTGATTTAAAAGAGTTGGTTTTACAAGGTTTAGGCATTGCATGGTTACCTAAATTATTGGTTGAAAGAGAGATTGCTGAGAAAAAATTAAAAGTAATTGACTGTAATCAATATAACTTATTTCAAGATGTATATGTTATTCGGCGTGAAATGGCGTTCTCAAATAAAATTAATTATATTTGGAATACATTAACAAGTCAGTCTAAGGAAAGTTAAATTATTGGCTTGATGGTTGAAACTATATAAGAGATTTCGATA
>NZ_SJOH01000002.1 GCF_004331285.1 Acinetobacter sp. ANC 3781 | reverse complement strand
ATTTCTTACAATTATAAAATAATAAAAAAGTGTAATATAAACAAATATATGTGTTTTATTTTGGGAGTAATTTCTATATAAATTATAATAAATTTTGCATTTTATTTTTTATATATGATTTAATCTTTCTTAGAGAAATTAAAAATTAATAATTAACATTACTAAATGAAAAATAAATAAACATCTTGTTTTAAAGGATGGCAAACACCATGAGAATATCAGTAATAAATGTGGGTTTATTTTGTTTATGTTTTCTGAGTAACACTTATGCAACATCTGATGAGTGGAGTCAGCGTTGGAAAGCATCAACTAGCCGCTCAAGTGAGAATTTAGTTCAAGCAAACCTGATTGAACTCATGGATTCAGATTATTATTCCGGACTGGGAAAGACTACGATAAACAGCACATCGACAAGTTCTATAGGCACGCTTAACTCATCTACGAGTAATGTGAATATCAATGGTTCCAACAACGGTGTAGATATTTCAAATGATACTGCCAATGACGGAGCTGTAAGTTCGACTACCACTCAAAACAATCAGCAATGTCCTAACTTAAGTACTCAACCTGGGGGAACATCATTATGTTGAACTTCCCTCGGTCGAATAGAAGAAAAATATCTTCTATAAGCATCACGATCCTTTTTAGCCACCTTCTGACAGGATGTACAGGCATGGCTCTTTCAAACAAGGAGCCTGTCAGCCTTGTACAAGGGCCACCCATTACCGATATTTTTACCCCTTTTGATATGGCCCTATCCTGCTTGAAAGGGCAACTGCGCAATGACGTCAATTTCTCTGTTGGAGCAATTTTGGACCAAACAGGAAAAGATGTGGTAACCAATGGCGGCAGTGGCAAAATGGTGACTCAAGGTGCTGGAGATATGGTGCAGTCTGCGTTATTTCAGGCTGGGGTGAGCTTATTGAACCGGCGTGACCCTCGTATTATAGAAAGCGAAGCCAAGTGGGGAATTCGTGATCCAAGGCAAATTCAGGCTTCTGATTATTATGTGACAGGCAGTATTAACAGTTTGGATTTTATTCCGGGTGGCGGTTTTGATATGCAAATTGGTGGTGTTGGCCCTAATTATAGTCAAACCCGAATTATGGTGGGTTTAGATTTATCCCTGACCGATACTCGCAGCAGTAAAGTTGTTGCCAATGTTTCACTGCAAAAGCAAATTGCCGCACAGGATTACGGCATAAGTGCAGGTAGATTTGCTGGCCATACTTTATTGAATATCCAGGTCGGAAAAGGAGAGAGAGAGGCAACAAATTTTGCGTTGCGCCAAATGTTAAATCTGGCAACTTTTGAATTGCTCAGTCAGGTGATTCCGCCCACAACATTCGAAAGCTGCCGCACTGCAATACCTCCTGAATTTGGCCGCTTAGAATTAACGCGAAGCTCTGTTGCCCTGTATAAATATAAGGAAAACCAGAAACAAAATACTGCGAATTCAGGTAGGTCTCTGTTGGAATCGTCCTCACATGATACAAGTACATCCAATGAGAAAAATAAATCGACCAACTCACCAAGCAAGGATACAAAGCCGCCTAAGCATAAAGAATCCGAGCTGATTCAGAATCCTGAAGGTGAGCCTGAAATGAGCAAACAGGACCTGATAAAATACATTAGCAAGAAACAGGGTTCATCTTCTTCAAGCAAAATGAATAAAGAAAAAGATACTCAAGAAAAAGTCGATAAAGAAAAAGAAGATGAAAAGACTACGACGCTGGGGAATGTCAATCCAGCAATGCTAGAAAATTACTGGTCAAGCACTCAGCGTGATTAAAAAAATATATAAAAAATGAGCTCGCTCTCATTATAAAAAGAAGTGCTTAGCGAGAAGTACTTCAAAACTAGAAAGGGAAAATAACTATGAAAAAGACTATCAAAACAATCGCCTTATCTGCTGCCTTCCTGTCTAGTGCAGCCATGGCAAATCCAGGCAACCATGTCACTGTAGATACAGGTTTAGACGCTACCTTGGCGGCTGTATCTCAACATGCTAAAAATGGTACTGCGCTTAACCTTGCCATTAATACCGCTACTGTTGATGCAACAGTCAACGTACACGGGGGGTATAATTCACTGAATAATGTGGGAGACAAAATCGCAGTAGAAACTTCAGCAATTGGTGCAGTAAACACCGGTAGCATTAACTTGCAACAAGGCAATCTGAGTGCCGTGAATACGGGTACAGTAGAGGCAACTTTTGATGCTGAAAAAAGTGCAGAGCGTTCTTTAGAACAATGGCGTTCTGAAGGTTCATCGGCGTTTGAAAGTTCTATCAGTGCCAGCCTGAATACCGACACTTATGATCAGTTCTCTGAAACCTTGAGTAATTACACAGCAGCGAATTTAGCTTTTAATTCAGCAGCTATTGATGCCTCTGTAAATATAGGCGGAAGAGTGAATCATATTGATGGTATTAAAACTTCAGCAATCGGTGCTGTGAACACCGGTAGCATTACAGTGACTGTAAAGTAAATCCACCTCTCAATATGATCCAGAGTCTAACTATTTTCGGATAGTTAGACTTTTTGTATTCTAAAACAAAATAAATATAAAATTGTTGATTAAATATTATTCTTTAGCAGAATAAACCTACTAAATATTGCGACTTAATCTGGAAGTTCGATGTACGCAATATGTGAAAGGATACTGTTGAGTGATTTTTATTCGGATTATTGAACAAGAATATAATGAATTTATGATTTTTTTGCATCTATTTCTAAAGCAGAAGCTGAATAACAGGCAAGATTAAATATAAAAAAGAGCGCCTAAGCACTCTTTTTAAAATTCAGTTCGACACTTAGTCACGAACAAATTCCACTGCACCGTTCTCTAAAGATTTAATACGTGCCAAAGACTCAACACGGTAACCTTTATCAAGTAACAACTGGCGACCAGGCTGGAAAGATTTTTCAATTACAATACCAATACCTACAACTTCAGCTTTTGCTTGATGAATTAAATCAGCAAGACCTAAAGCGGCTTGACCATTTGCCAAGAAATCATCAATCACTAACGCTTTATCACTAGCGCTAATGTGCTTGTTTGAAATGGCAATGGTGCTTTCAATTTGTTTGGTAAAAGAGAAAACTTTAGAGCGGTACAAATCATCTTTTAAAGTCAAAGACTGATATTTACGTGCAAAGATCACAGGCACGCCAAGTTCTAAACCTGCCATTACTGCGGGTGCAATACCAGAAGCTTCGATGGTAATGATCTTCGTGATCCCTGCATCTTTAAAACGAGCAGCAAATTCTTTACCAATTTGCTGCATCAATACCGGGTCAATTTGATGATTCAAGAAAGCATCAACTTTCAGAACTTGATCAGATAGAACGATACCTTCACTTAAGATTTTCTGTTCTAGTGCGTGCACGGGAGAATTCCTCTAAGGGCAGATGCTTTTTCAAGCAAAAGCGTATTTTAAAAAGGCTCTCAAAAAATGCAAGCGAAATTGATCAAATCAATTAATTCGTTGAGCCTTTATAGCCTGTTAATAGCAAACCGTATGATGTTTTGCCATCTTGATGAGAAACCTTCACTGGTGCATAGTCAAGTTTAGGCGCTAACCAGAAAATTGTATCGCGGTTAGGCTTATCATGTTTCATCACGACCTTAAGGGTGTCAAAGGTACCGTAAGAAGTTTTAACAGTTTCTGAACCTTGTTTGACAAAGCGGCGTGATTCAACTTCTTTGGCATCGGCAATGGCATAACTGGATTTCAAACCCGAAGTTTTTAAATCTTCACGCAATTGTAGTTCCGCATTTAGCTCATCCAAAACCCCAGATTTCCAGGCAAAAGAGCGAGCCTTATCATCTTTTTTGGTGTTAATGGTTTTAGCATTTGGATTAAAGTTAATGCTCATGGTGTTGTTATGCACCAAAATTTTGCTGCTACGGCTAAAGCTGCTGGATAGGATTTGGTTGCCATTTAAACTGAAGCGGCTTGTTTCAGTTGCAGAGGCAATAGCCCCGGCTTTGGCAGCAAAAACATAGGTCCAGTTGTTCCCCGACTTGCTTAAAGTACGTGTTGCCGAGCCCATATTTTTGCCGTTATAGCTAAATTGATAACTTGCCTGGAATGGACTCATGGCAAATGCTTGGCTTGAGAAACCAGCCAACAACAGTGTAGTGGTTACACCAGATGCCAGCGCAATCGTTTTCAATACATTGTGAGCCATAAGTGAAATGTTCCTATGAAGTTTGAATAAAGTGCATTTTTTGCTTGGTTGCTATTATGCACTTTGATTATGAAGATAAAATTCGCTTTTTTGTTCAATCTGTATATTTATGTATTTTTTTCCAGTTAAAAATACAGACTTTAATTAGCAAAAACAATTTAAATCATGCGCTATTTCTGCTTGATCGGGCTAACTTGAGTTTCCTCTAGTTCTTCTTCAGCTGACCAGTCTTCTACCGGTTGTTCCGACATTTTTTTAAATAATGCGGTAAGATTTACATTGCCCATTACGACCAGTTCAGCTTCACGTAAAACGGCATGATTGACATGGACTTTTGCCAAAGTATCAATAATAGAACGGTTTTTACCGAGCCAGCGGTTTAAGTCCAAATAAAGTAAATCATCTTTGACTTTAATGACATTGAGTTTTTCCAGAATCATACCTAATGGGTCTTTATTCAACACCTTTTGATAGAAAAACAGAGCAAATTTTACCGCGAGTTTCTGGAAAATATTTTTGAATTTGGCTTCAAGGACCTGGGTATCACTAATTTGTTCAAATACAATCAACTGGACATCTTTATTGAGTTCCATCTGAACCAGTTTTAAGTCGACTGAAAGGGTAATATAGAGACCCTTTACATCCAGCGTTGCATATAAACGTAACCAGTTTTCATGCAAGTCAGCATGCAAATCTTTGAGCATGGAAACATTGTCGGTGACAAAGCGCTGAAATGTGGCATTCAAAAAAACTTGAGATAGGGGGAATTCACGCTCATCTTCAATAAATCCTTCAGCCCTTTGATATACCTGGCGTATACGTTTAGAAATATTGGATAGTAGCGTTTGCATATGGGGCATCCTAGCAAGTTAATTTTCTTAGACATCGAGAGATTTTGTCGAAAGTATTAAAAATACAGATATTCCATCTTGCAGTTTAGCAAAATTAATTGCACCATTTTCATGATTTTAATTGTCTACAGTTGGCTTGTTGATTGAGTTCTCGTTTTTTCATTCAAAGGCCGCAACTGTTTTTATTTATACTGCGTTTATGCAGTTTGGGGACCAGACTTTTTGTCGGTTTAATGTGATGCTTAAGAAAATCAGTTTTGCACCTTTAATGCATGTATGGTGGAAAGATTCAATTTTCACAGGCGCGGTGATTTTAGCTGCAGTCTTGCATTTGATTATTTTGACCCTGCAATTTGCCATGCCGGAAGAAAGTGATGCAGCAGTCAAAGAAATTGCGGTGACTTTACGTCCAAGTAAAGCTACAGTTGAAAATGCCGATTTTCTTGCACAGGCAGATCAGCAAGGTTCAGGAACCTTCCGTGAAGCGCATCGTATGTCGAGTGATATGCCAGCCCCGATGCTTGAACAAAGCGCAGGTGAGCAACAGCAAGAAAGTTTAGAGCGATTACAGCAGAAGCGTGAATTAAGCTTTGAAGAAAAAGTGTTAATGACGACCTTAAGCTGGAAAAAAGAAGCTGAACAGAACCAGCGTAAAAAAGCCATGCAAGAGCTGAATAGCCAGTTTCAAGCCAAAGCAGCGATGGTGGCAAGTTTAGAAGCACAATATTTACAGCGTCAGCAAAATTTTAGCCGTCAGCAAAAAATTAAAACCGTAGATGGTATTCAGGCCAAACAAGATATTTCAGCCGCCTATTTGGAAAAATTCCGCCAAAAAGTTGAATTTTACGGTAACCGTTATTATCCCGATGCCGCAAAAGTGCAACGCCTGGCTGGGGAGGTGCGTTTAATGGTGATTTTAAATAAAAACGGCGGGATTCGTGCTATTCGTCTGATTGACAGTTCCGGACATGCCCTATTGGATGAAGCTGCAAAAAATTCCGTGCGTAAAGCCGCACCTTTTGGTGTGTTTGATCAAGCGATGAAAGATATTTCAGAACTGCGTATTGTCCGAACTTGGCGTTTTGACCCCGCAGAAGCTGAATTTGAAGTGAAATAAGTCAAATTTAAAACGGATGCATGGTCATTATTCAGCAAGACGATAAATACCATCTTGCTGTCCGCCGAGCCAAGTCACGGTTAAATCTTTGTCATGAATTTCTAAATGGGTTGGGAATATTTCTAGGTTTTTGGCATATTTTGATGTGGCTTTTAAACCAATACAGTTGCCATTTTTCCACCATGTTCCTTCCGCATATTGATCTAATGCACCGACGGCAAGATACCACTTAAATTTGCCATTGGGTTCAAGTAAAAGTTCTGAACCCACTTCCATTACGCCTTGTAAATAATAATGTCCTGCCCACGTGCTATCTGTAGATTGAAATTTTACTTGCTTACAGGTAGTTTTATTATGGGCATAGAGCGGTGAACTAAAAGCTAAAGAAGAAATGCAGAAGAGTGCAGTCAGGATTTTTTTCATGAAGGTGCCTCTATATTTTAATGTGTCTTCAAAGGTGTTTTTATTTTTCTTGGATTGATCTTTTATAAGAGAAGTAATGTTTCTTTTCAAGCAAAGAATCGTGAATCTGGTTTAAAAGGCATGAATAAAAAGAGAGTTTTTCTATGCTTTTAGAAAAAATCTTGGGTGAGAATGATAAAAATTTTATTAGATTTACCCTCCACCTAACCTCCTCCTACAGGGAGGAGGGACTACCGATGTTAAATTAAGATTGAAAGTTCCCTCTCCTTTAAGGAAAGGGCTAGGATGAGGTGAAGCCCCAATATGGAGTATAAAAAAGCGAGCATTACGCTCGCTTTTAAACTGTCAGATTCTAGTCTTTCTCGGTATAAGGGTTATCAAAACCGAGTTTTTTCAGGATTTCAATTTCTAAAGCTTCCATTTCCTCGGCATCTTGCTCAGATGTTTCATGGTCATAACCCATTAAATGTAATGTGCCATGGACCAACATATGGGTGAAATGTTCAATAGGTGTTTTTTGCTGATCGATCGCTTCTTGTAAAACCACAGGAATACAAATCACTAAATCGCCAAGCGGAAAAGCATCTAAATATTCAGCCATTTCATCTGGAATATCACTTGGGAAAGACAATACATTGGTGGGTTTGTCTTTTTTGCGGTATTCAAGATTAAGCTTATGACTTTGGTCATTATCGACACAGGCAATGCCGATTTCGCAATTACTTTGTGTGCCGATATAACGTAAAGCTGTTTCTACAACTTTTTTAATGTAGGCACGTTTCAAGACCAATTCAGCGGCTTGAAAGTCCTGTTGTAGGGAAAGACTAAGTTTCAAAATGAATCCTTATTTAAAGCTTACTGCTGTGCATCGGCAGCAGCATCATTTTCAGCGATCAAGGCTTCCTGACGAGCTTTGCGTTCTGCCCGAGCTTCAGCACTTAAACGCTGTTGTTCACTGTCCCAACCTTCATAGGCTTCGACAATTTTTTGTACCAGTTGATGACGCACCACATCACGAGAGTGGAAACGGGTAATGTGAATTTCCGGAATTTTATCAATCACACGTAAAGCGTGCGATAAACCTGATTGCTGACCACGCGGTAAATCGACCTGAGTCACGTCACCGGTAATCACTGCGCGTGAACCAAACCCTAAACGGGTCAGGAACATCTTCATCTGTTCAGGGGTTGTATTTTGCGCCTCATCTAAAATAACGAAAGAATGATTCAGGGTACGACCACGCATATAGGCGAGGGGCGCAACTTCAATCACCTGACGTTCAATCAGTTTGGCCACTTTTTCAAAGCCCAGCATTTCATACAGGGCATCGTAAAGTGGGCGCAAATATGGATCGATTTTCTGAGATAAATCACCCGGTAGGAAGCCGAGTTTTTCACCCGCTTCAACTGCAGGACGAACCAGCAGAATACGCTGTATTTCATTGCGTTCCAGCATGTCGACTGCGGCGGCAACTGCAAGATAGGTTTTACCTGTACCCGCAGGGCCAATACCAAATGAAATATCGCTTTGCAAAATACGCTGTACATAGCGTTTTTGATTGGCGCCGCGCGGGTTAATTCGGCCTTTACGAGTCTGTAACCAAACCTCATCCAGACCAGTATGTTCCTGATCTGGATCACTTTGTAACTCCCGGTCTGTCTGGCTACCCTGGATCATTAGATGCAGCGTGTCAGCACTAATTTGCTGGCTAATTTCAGTTTCTTCATACAGACGCATTAAGAGGCTTTCGGCCCTCTCTACTGCATCAATATCCCCATCGATGTAAAAGGCATCACCTCGATGAGAAATTTGAACATCTAAACGTTGTTCGATTTGTTTCAAGTGACCGTTATAAGCACCCAGCATGCCTTTTAAACGCTCCATTGAAACACCAGGAAAATTTACTGTACGTCGAATCGCTGCAGTCAAGAGAATTCCTTATAAAGTGGTCTAACCGATCACCTTACATTACGCCACGTCAGGCTCAAGATTCAATAGCTCACCGTAAACAAAATTCAAAGTTTTAATTTCGGTAATCTCGATTTCTGCAAAACGCCCGACCCAAGCAGGATCACCAATGAAAGATACATAACGGGTGTTATCGGCAGTACCTACCAGCAGGTTTGGATCCTTGTCAGAAACTTTTTCAATCAAGACCCTTTGAATGGTTCCTAACATGGCATCTGTTTTATCAATGCTTGAACGCTTGATCCATTTTTGTACTTTGCCAAGACGTTCTTTTTTCACATCTTCCGGAGTGGTATCTGGAAGTTCTGAAGCGGGTGTGCCCGGACGTTTTGAATAGA
The DNA here is from genome assembly GCF_004331285.1 of Acinetobacter sp. ANC 3781. Classification (GTDB taxonomy): domain Bacteria; phylum Pseudomonadota; class Gammaproteobacteria; order Pseudomonadales; family Moraxellaceae; genus Acinetobacter. Next base: position 231,657 of record NZ_SJOH01000002.1, on the reverse strand, counting down.
TAAAGCTATACGAATGGTCGAAATCTAAATCCTGGATGAATTGATAAGTTTCTTCAAAGTGTTTATCGGTTTCACCCGGGAAGCCAATGATGAAATCAGAAGATAAATGCATATCTGGGCGTACTGCACGTAACTTTTTAATTTTCTCGATATAGACATCAATAGTGTGGTTACGCTTCATAGCTTGCAGTACATCGTTGGAACCACTTTGTACCGGCAAGTGAAGATGTGAAACCATTTGCGGAAGATCACGGTAGCATTGAATCAGGTCATCATTAAACTCAAGCGGGTGTGAAGTGGTATAACGCAAACGGCCAATTCCCGAAATTTCAGCCACTAAACGAAGCAAGTCGGCAAATGTACAGATATTGCCTTCGAAAGTTTCACCTCGGTAGCCATTGACGTTTTGGCCCAATAGCGAAATTTCACGCACGCCTTTTTCAGCTAAACCTGCAATTTCAGCCAGTACGTCATCTAAAGGACGTGAAACCTCTTCACCACGGGTATAAGGCACCACGCAGAAAGAACAGTATTTTGAACAGCCTTCCATAATCGAAACAAAGGCTTTGTAACCTTCAACGCGCGGTTCAGGTAAAAAGTCGAATTTTTCGATGTCCGGAAAAGAAATATCGACCAGCTTGATTTTATCTTTCTTTGGTTTTTCAATCTGATCGCTATGCTGATCCAGCATTTGCGGTAAACGGTGCAAAGTTTGCGGACCAAACACCATGTCGACATAGGGCGCACGTTTTTGAATGTTGTCACCTTCTTGCGAAGCCACACAACCACCGACACCAATCACCAGATCAGGATTTTTTTCTTTCAGTTTGCGCCAGCGACCAAGTTCGGAGAATACTTTTTCCTGGGCTTTTTCACGAATCGAGCAGGTATTCATCAGCAGAATATCGGCTTGTTTCGGATCAGTGGTTAACACATAACCGTGTGAGTCGCCCAAAAGGTCTGCCATACGATGACTGTCATACTCATTCATCTGACACCCTTGCGTTTCGATATACAGTTTTTTCACTGATCCGTCGGCTAGGGTGTGCTGTGGCTGGGTAACAGTGTTTTCTGAAGCAGCTTGGGCACTATTTGGAATGAAAGTTTGAACCGTCATGTAGGCTCCTAAAGGATAAATCGAACAAATCACAATTTAAGATTTTCCCTATTTGAGGATAGGGCTAGCAAATTTTCTTTTTTCATTTCAATTCTTAATTGAAACTTGTTGAAGAAGAAAAAGCTGGCTTAATCTTTTAAGATCGTAATTTGAATACAAGAAAGGCGCATATTTTAGCAGGAATTGAAGCTAAACTTATACAGATAAATAAACCAACAACGAGATTGATTTGTGTAGTAAAAATGATTGAAAATTAATATTGCCTAATCATAAGGTTACACAACAGAACAGTAGAGTAGTTTAATAATATTTAAACTATTAAAAAATGATGAGATGCGACCAAGGCAACATGAAATGACGGAAGGCAAGCATATGTGCAATCAGGTAATCATTAAAAAATATTATAAAATGCTTGCTTTAGGTTTGGCATCAACCGGTTTCGTTTCTATTTCCCATGCCGCAGATGAGGACTTTAATGCGGCTTTACAAGCGGCGAATGCTGGAAATGTGGGATTATTACAACAATATCAAGCCTCAATGCAAAATGATGTGCTCGGCTATTATCCTGAATATTGGTCTCTAAATACCAATTTATCTGCACAACCTTCCAGTAATATTGTGAACTTCGCCCAGCGTTATCCGCAATCCGCCATGGCCGAAAAACTGGCAGCAGATTATGTCGAAGAAAAAGTAAAACAAGCCGATTTCGCCCCAGCGCAACCGGTTTTGCAGTATGTCACCAATCCCGATCAGGCTGAAAGTTGTGCCGTGGCCCAAGTTCGCGCCAAATCAGGTGATCCGCTGGTCTTTGCTGAATATAAAGATGTCTGGCTGACCACCAATACCCAACCCGAATCCTGTACCGGTTTGGGACGCATGATGCTTTCCAGTCCACTTATGACCGAGCAGGATAGACAGCAACGTCTATGGGGACAGCTGCGTGCCGGTCAATCGGGTCAGGCTTTGGCTACAGCACAGACCTTGGGTGTGAGTTTATCGCTAGCGCAACTTAATCAAATTCAAGCCAATCCCTTAAATTATTTGTGGTCTGCACCAAAGTCATCCACAGCTGAGCATGCCTATTTGATTTATGCGATGGGACGTTTAGCAGATAGTGACCTAAATACTGCAATAGCTTCAGTACAGAAGGCGGCCCAAGGCACACCAGTCCAAGTGCAAAAAGCGTTATACCGGGCTGTGGGTTATATTGGCGGTACCACGGTGATGAAAAATAACTTTAACCGTGAAGTGCTGAATTATCTGGATGCCAGTTATGGACTGCCGTTCAGTTCAGAAGAAGCAGAAATTTATGCGCGTCAAGCGATTCGTTTCAGTAGCTGGGAAAGTTTGATTCGTGCCATTGATGCCATGAGCGTGACGCAAAAACAGGAAGATCGCTGGCAATACTGGCTGGCACGCGCATCAGAACAGCGTGGAGATGCCGGTTCTAAACGTACTGCACAGGAAATTTTTAAAAAATTAGCGCAAGGTGATGATTATCATAACTTATTGGCCAAAGACAAGCTGGGTCAGCGTTATAATAATATTCCGAATAATGTTCAACCTTCCAATAGTGATGTGCAACGTTTAAGCCAAGACATTCATTTTAGTCGTGCTTTTGCGTTACGCCGTGTCAATGCACCTGAAAATTACATTAACCGCGAGTGGAACTGGGCGGTTCGTCAAGCCTATTTAAAACATGATGATGGTTTATTGCTTGCTGCAGCGAAACGCGCAACCGATATGGGCTGGTATGACCGGGCAATTTATGCAGCAGATCGGACTGAAAATAAACACAATTATTCTTATCGTTATGCTATGCCGCACCAGAATTATGTGGTGAGTCATAGCCGCAATGCCGGGATCGATCCTGCTTGGGCCTATGGGCTGATGCGCCAAGAAAGCCGTTTTAATACAGGTGCACGTTCACATGTAGGCGCAGGCGGTCTGATGCAAATTATGCCGGATACCGCAAAACTGGTGGCACGGCAAATGGGTGAAACCTATAATCCGGCTGCCTTGACGGATATGAATACCAATATTCGTTATGGCACTTTTTACTTGTCCATGATTCAGAGCCAATTGAGCAATAGTCCAGTTTTAGCCACAGCAGGTTATAACGCCGGTCCAAACCGCGCGCGTCGTTGGCAACCCGATTCTCAGCCTATTGCTGCGGACCAATACACTGAAAGCATTCCATTGACTGAGACTCGTGACTATGTAAAACATGTCATGACCAATGCAACTCATTATGGGGTATTGCTTGGACAAGGCGCACAATCAATTGAAAAAAGAATGAATATCATTCCATTGAGAATAAATCCTTAAATTTTAATTTTGTTGATGGGGTCTAACTTATTAATGATAGTTTTTGACTACACACCAGTTTTAGCAAGATTGACACTATTCGTAATGAGTGGTGCAGGACTGGGGCTCTATTCATCTCAAATTTTTGCAGCGCCAGTGCAAGGGTATGTAATGGTGGTGCAAATGACACCTGCCGTGTGTATGTTAGATACTCAAAAATCAAAAAAACGAAAATGTTTAGAAGGCTATGCGCTTAATATTTCAGGTTTATTGCCCGAAACCTCAGAAACAGAGTGCAAAACGGCAGCTTCAGCAGCTTTATCACCTTTGCAAGCGAAAGTGGTGGCACGGGTCATGCCGGATGAAAATGCCCGCGTCCAACTTTGGCAAGCGATTGGCGGTTGTGTGCCAATGAATGCAAGTCAATATTTTCGTACCATCATTAATTATGCAGAACGCTTGAAAATACCTTCGGAACTCACCAGTCCTGAGAATCGGAGCATGCATATGAGTAATCTCCGCTTACAGTTCTTGCGTTTAAATCCGACTTTACCGGTAAGTGCAATTAGATTTAATTGTGCAGCGCTGAATGGAACACCTACTCTTACAGAGGTCAAACTTTGTTATAAACCGAATGGACAGTACAAACAGTGTTCAACAACAGTTGAAACTAACTGTCCAAACTCCTTTACTATAAAAGGTTCTTACTAAGTTTTTTGTCACATTTTATTTGTATTTCCTATCAGACTTTTGTTGAAGTTCTATCTCTTTTGCATGCATCAGGCCAATGATTGGAGTACAATCTTTGGCGTTTATGATTATTAGATTAAATGGACTAACTATTTAATCGCATTGACTATCCTCAATTGGAGATAATTAGATGAAGCAAGCCGTTCGTGTTGCCGTTACTGGTGCTGCAGGTCAAATTGGTTATAGCTTACTATTCCGTATCGCAAGCGGCGAGATGCTAGGTAAAGATCAACCGGTTATTTTACAATTGTTAGAAGTTCCTTTTGAGAAAGCTCAACAAGCGCTTAAAGGCGTGATGATGGAACTTCAAGACTGCGCATTCCCTCTTTTAGAAGACATGATCGGTACTGATGACCCTAAAGTTGCATTTAAAGATGCTGACTATGCGTTATTGGTTGGTTCACGTCCACGTGGTCCTGGTATGGAACGTGCTGACTTGTTGAAAGTGAACGGTGAAATCTTCATCGGTCAAGGTCAAGCACTCAACGAAGTTGCTAGCCGTGACGTTAAAGTACTTGTTGTAGGTAACCCTGCAAACACGAATGCTTACATCGCAATGAACTCTGCTCCAGATCTTCCAGCGAAAAACTTCACTGCAATGTTACGTCTTGACCACAACCGTGCAGCATCTCAAATTGCTGCTAAAACTGGCAAAGCGGTTAAAGATATTAAAAACCTTACAGTTTGGGGTAACCACTCTCCAACCATGTATGCTGACTACCGTTTTGCAACTATCAACGGTGAAAGCGTTAAAGACATGATCAACGACCAAGAATGGAATGCAAACACATTCCTTCCGACTGTTGGTAAACGTGGTGCTGCGATCATCGAAGCACGTGGCTTGTCTTCTGCTGCTTCTGCTGCAAATGCTGCAATTGACCATATGCGCGATTGGGCTCTTGGCACTAACGGCGAATGGGTAACTATGGGTATCCCTTCAGACGGTTCTTATGGTATTCCTGAAGGCGTAATGTTCGGTTTCCCTGTAACCACTGAAAACGGTGAATACAAAATCGTTCAAGGTCTTGAAATCGATGAATTCAGCCGTGAACGTATCAACGTTACGTTGAACGAGCTTGAAGAAGAGCGCGCAGCAATTGCTGACATGCTTAAATAATTTAATCTTCAAAGATTAAGTTAAAAAGCACTCCACTGGAGTGCTTTTTTTATAAAATACAAATACTTCATAACAAAAGGTAACAAGAAGACATACCTCCGTAATTCTAATTTTTCCTACATTTGTTAAGTTATAAAGATCATTTCATAACAGCAGGAGATAATCGCATGATACTCACGCAACAACCGACATTAGAATTATTATTTGAACAATTGGGTTTGTCTGCAGATAAAGCTGCGATTGAACAGTTTGTTAAAAACCATCAGTTACCTTCTGAAGTGATTTTGCCAGATGCAAGCTTCTGGAGCGAGGGTCAAAGTGCTTTTTTACGTGAGCATTGGCACCAAGATGATGAATGGATTGTCATTATTGATGAACTTAATCAGCTCTTGCATATGGAAAGTGACAAGCTTTCTCCACAATAAATTTTAAATGGATTAGGCCCCTCAACAGGGGGGCTGATTTTTTGCTACAAAAATATACAACAAGCACTAAGTGAAAGCTGGGCTTTGTGCCGCAACTCTTATAACTTGATAGTGAGATAATCATACAAGTTACCGAGGAGAACAGCATGTTTGATCAGCAACCCACACTAGAACTCTTGTTTAGCCAATTGGGTCTCGACGCAAGCCCGGAAGCCATTGATCAGTTTATAGAAACTCATCAATTGACTATGGATATTCCTTTGCATCACGCTCCATTCTGGACGCCGGCACAGCATGATTTCATTATCAGTCATTGGAAAAAAGATGATGACTGGGCAATCGTGGTAGATATCTTAAACGAGCAATTGCATAGTGATTCTCAGCCTCATAAATAAGATGATTTTTTAATCACAAATTGAAACAACATAATTAGAGTGAGGCCTATTATTGTTCGAATATTTCTTATAAGTTAATTGAATAATAAATGACAATTTAACGAATAAGGAGTTTTTAATGATGATGAGTAATAAACCATCCTTAGAATTATTGTTTTCGCAGTTGGGATTGGCCAATAGCCCTGCAGCCATTGAGCTTTTTATACGTACGCATCAATTACCTTCAAACCAAAATTTACATGATGCATCTTTCTGGAATAAGTCTCAGCGTGAATTTCTGATCCGTTATCTGGTTGAAGATGCTGATGAATGGGTGATGTGGATTGACGAGCTTAATCAGCAATTGCATATGAATGCCAACAAATTACAAATGGCTTAAAGTTGGAATATATTTTTTAAGAAGTATACTCATATATAGAAAAGACTCTCCATTTTGGAGAGTCTTATATTTTTTTAAAATTAGTGCAATTTACTTTGTAAGAGTTCTACAAACCAGATTTCTTCGCGTAGCACCCTAAATGAAGGATGTTTTTGTAGTAGTTCTAAATCAAAGTCCACAGATTTACTGTATTTAGTTAACCAGTGTCGAGTCAATGCAGTCTGATTTTTAGAAACTGAGGCATAAGCAAGGAAAAAATAGATATCACTGTGTCCATGTTGTGATAGCGGTTTTAAAATCTGCTCGGTAATTAAAGCAAAACGCTGTTCCTTGGTAATTTCGAAATACAGCATATAGGCTTTAGCCAGATGTAAAGACAGATTCAAATACAAGCGCATTGGCATTTCTTCATATTCAATTCGGCCCTGTTCTAATAGAACCACGGCCTCTTGCAGAAAATGAATCTGTTCTTGACGTGAATTGCTTATAACCACCAGTTGTAAACGTAAATCAGCACGTTCTAAGGCAAGCTCAGGCGTATTGTTTTCCAAATACAATTGATCCGTCTCACCGATACGCTCGATAATTTTTTTTGTATTTTCAAACATTAGCCAATACCTCATTGATGAATAATCAGTATATAGGGGCAAAATCAGGAATTTAAAGGTGAATACAGTATCCTGATTTTATAATAAACAATTAGAACAAGACATTAGCACTACGTAACCATGCGGTGATTGATAAGCGTTGGTGCTTGGATTGAATTACTTCATGCAATAAATCGCTTTGAAACATTGCAATACGATTCGGTTTGGGTTGAATAGTATGCCATTGTCCACTTTTATCCTGTAAGTGGAGCTCTCCACCCCAGCCATCTTGCCAGTCTTCATGTAAATAATAGACTGTAGAAATAATACGACCATTTTTCTCCTGAGGATTGTCACGATGCAAAGCGTAATATTCTCCCGCGTTATAACAGGCAAAATGAGCTTCAACTTCTTGGATGCCTAAATAAAAATTGAAATTTAAGAGTTGAGAGATGTTTTTAAGGGTTTCAATGTGATGTTGTGCAGTTTCTAGTTCTTCGCTAATCCACAGAATATGGTCACTACGGATATTACTGACTACGCCATTTTGAATGGCTGCATCACGAAAACGGTTTAAATTAAATGTGCATTCTTCAGCTAAAGCCTGTACATAATTTTGAGGGTAGGCATCGTCTATGAGCGTAAAACCATGTTGATCTAAATCTTCAATAATTTGATCAACATTCCATGACTTTGGGAGCTGAATTGCATCCATATACATATACTCAAATACAATCTGAAAAAAGGTGGCGTATTCTAGAGCAAGATATCCTTCGGAATGAAACATTTTTTCATGCTAAAATATCCGTTGATTACAGGAATTAAAGAAACATGAATTACCGTCACCATTTCCATGCAGGCAACTTTGCCGATGTTATGAAGCATGTGTTATTGCTCCAACTTTTAACACGTTTAAATGCCAAAGATAAACCGTATCGCTATATAGATACGCATGGTGGTGCAGGTAAATATGATTTATCTACATCTGCTGCACAAAAATCAGGTGAATTTTTAAACGGTATTCATCGTTTAGTAAAGCTTGATGATTCAATTATTCGCAATGCTCCTGAAGGCGTGAAGCAATATCTTAAAGTGGTTGAAAATATGCGTGCCGGTTCAGGTAAGGGTGCTTATCCAGGCTCGCCTTGGTTCGCACTGGAAGGTATGCGCGATATTGATAAAGCAACGATCTTTGAAATGCAGAAAGAAGTTTTTCAAGAATTGTATTTCAATATTCGTGACCGCCGTGCAGGTTTGCATGAACGTGATGCTTATGAAGGCTTGTTGGGAGTTATTCCACCGAAAGAAAAACGTGGTTTGGTGATGATTGATCCTCCTTACGAATTAGAACGTAAAGATTTCCCTCAGTTAGTAGAATTGTTGGCAACTGCACATAAAAAATGGCCTACAGGGTGTTTTGCAGTTTGGTATCCAATTAAAGATCGCGCCATGATTGATCGTTTCGAAAAGAAAATGATGAAAACCGGTATCCGCCGTCAATTGGTGTGTGAAATTTGTGTATGGCCAGATGACACCCCGGTAGGTTTGAATGGTTGTGGTTTACTGGTGATTAATCCACCTTGGAAGTTTTCTGAGGATGCAGATGAGGCATTGCAATGGCTGTTCCCGCATTTGCGTATGAGTGAAAATGGTGGGCATGCTGCTGTACGCTGGTTGGTTGGCGAATAATACAGACGTTTAAAAAAGAGATACGGTTACAGTTAGGATCGATAAGAATGACAAGTATAAATAAACCTGAAAGTGAATCTTCTACACGTGATGAACATACTTTTGATGGTATCACTTTTGAAGTGGAAGAAGAAGAACAAACCCATGAGGGACAAAAGGTAAAACGTCGTGGAATCTATCTGTGGCCGAATCTGATCACGACAGCAGCATTGCTGTCGGGGTTTTACTCTATTATTGCCAGCATGAATGGTGATTTCACCCAAGCGATTTACGCTATTTTTCTTGCAGCGTTGTTAGATGGTTTAGATGGTCGAGTCGCTCGAGCGATTGGCGCACAAAGTGCTTTTGGTGAACAGTATGACTCTTTATCCGACTTGTTAGCGTTTGGTGTAGCACCAGCTATTTTAATGTATAGCTGGAGTTTGCATGATTTGGGTCGTATTGGCCTGGCATGCTGTTTTGTCTATACGGCATGTGCGGCATTCCGGTTAGCGCGTTTTAATGTACAAATTGGCGTAGTTGATAAACGCTACTTTATTGGTGTGGCAAGTCCGTTGGCAGCCATTTTGATTATTACTATGGTCTGGGTAGGGCGTGATTTCCCTGCAATTTTTGATTTACGGGAAGTTGGTATTCAAATTATCAATGCTGTGCTTATAGTAGCAGTGGGTTTGTTGATGATCTCGAATATTAAATATTATTCATTTAAAACATTGGATCGTAAACGTGTTCCTTTTGCGGTGCTGCCAATCGCTGTATTTATCTTTGCCGCGATTACTTATAATATCCCAGTAGGAATCTTGGTGATTTCTATTATCTACGCACTTTCTGGTTTCGTAACGACATTTATAGCTAGAAAAAATAACCCTATATAAAAATGAGACATCTATACCTAAAATAAAAAGGAGCACGATATGCAGTTGTTTCAAGATTTATTTGACCAGTCTAAACAACTCAATCAGGCTCCCTCTCAGGCGCAGTTGGCTTATCATGCGCAAAAAGGGCGATATAAAATTATTCATCAAGGCTTGATGATTCCGAATTTGCCAGCGCCCTTACATTACTTAAACTTTTTAAGTGTGATTGGTCAGCCCAATGTTCCTATGCTTCGCAACGAAAGTGCAATTCATTCCACTGCTTTAGACACAGCAACCATTATTGCCAGTGTTAGTCCACATATGATGGGACAGTTAAATTCCTATTCTGTTGAAAAAGAATGTCAGTTCAAAAAAGAATATTTTAGGTTTGCAGATCGGGAAATGCTTTCTGGAAGTTTTCCGCATTTTCGTATTCAGCGCGAAGATAAAGAACTAAGTTTTGATTTATCTATAACCACTAGCAATCTCATTTCTTATTTTACCAAGTTGCGTATGGGATTGGCAGATCACTGGTCAATAGTATGTCAGTGTGAAGGTCAAATTACTTATAAAGCGCAGAAGTTTGAAATTCAGCAAATGGGCTGTTTTGAATATGCACGCTCCATAAACTTTTCCTATTTACCACTCGCATTTTTTACTTATCAGATTATTAATCTGGAAAACAATCGTCAGCTTCTGTTAGCACAAATTCGTGATCCTTTTAATCGCATTGTGCAATCTCGTTTGTATTTACGGGACGCCCAGACCGGAATAGCACAAATGTTTGATGATAATGTCCGTTTCAAAGTCCATCGTGTTTATCCGAAGGTGAAAACGCCGAATGGACAATACATGTATTTGCCGCGTGAGTTTGAATGGGCTTATATTGGTAAAGATGGCACCTGTATTTCAATTCAAGCACAAAGTCGCGGAGATTTTAAATTTGGTTTGGGTGCCGGTTATGTAGGTAGCTTTAAATATCAAATTAAAATTAATCATCAGGAAGAAATGGGTGAAAGTGGTTACTGCGAATATACGGATTGTCGTTCATTGAACTGGCAGGAAAAAGATAAAGAAGAAAAAATGCGTGATGAATTAGTCAATACCGTACCTTTTGCGTGCAAAAAATAAGAAAACCCCGTCATTTTGCAGAATAAATAAGCGGTCATTAGGTTTTTGCTGAATTATTTGAAAAAGGGGGTTGCAACCCCTCTGAAATACTGTAGAATGCACATCCATCGGCGGTGATGTTGATTAAAACTTGTTGAGAAACAAGGATTTAGCCTAAAGGGTTTAAATCTGGAAGTCTTGAAGAAGTTGAAAATTAATCAATAAAACCTGTTGACTTTCTTTAGATAGAGAGTAATATAGCCGACCTAGCTTGCTGCTGATGAAGTTGCAAGACACTCATTAAGAGATTATGAAGAACAACTTGTGTGGATTTTTACCGGTTGATTGATCGAAATTATTTTCATTGATTGATGGTAGAAATTACTCGAAGTTTATTTGAGAAATATTTGTCAGAAAATTGATGAGCCAAGATTGGTGCCCTTTAAGGCACTAAGCAATATTAAACTGAAGAGTTTGATCATGGCTCAGATTGAACGCTGGCGGCAGGCTTAACACATGCAAGTCGAGCGGGGAAATGTAGCTTGCTACATTACCTAGCGGCGGACGGGTGAGTAATGCTTAGGAATCTGCCTATTAGTGGGGGACAACATTTCGAAAGGAATGCTAATACCGCATACGCCCTACGGGGGAAAGCAGGGGATCTTCGGACCTTGCGCTAATAGATGAGCCTAAGTCGGATTAGCTAGTTGGTGGGGTAAAGGCCTACCAAGGCGACGATCTGTAGCGGGTCTGAGAGGATGATCCGCCACACTGGGACTGAGACACGGCCCAGACTCCTACGGGAGGCAGCAGTGGGGAATATTGGACAATGGGGGGAACCCTGATCCAGCCATGCCGCGTGTGTGAAGAAGGCCTTTTGGTTGTAAAGCACTTTAAGCGAGGAGGAGGCTACCTAGATTAATACTCTGGGATAGTGGACGTTACTCGCAGAATAAGCACCGGCTAACTCTGTGCCAGCAGCCGCGGTAATACAGAGGGTGCAAGCGTTAATCGGATTTACTGGGCGTAAAGCGTGCGTAGGTGGCCAATTAAGTCAAATGTGAAATCCCCGAGCTTAACTTGGGAATTGCATTCGATACTGGTTGGCTAGAGTATGGGAGAGGATGGTAGAATTCCAGGTGTAGCGGTGAAATGCGTAGAGATCTGGAGGAATACCGATGGCGAAGGCAGCCATCTGGCCTAATACTGACACTGAGGTACGAAAGCATGGGGAGCAAACAGGATTAGATACCCTGGTAGTCCATGCCGTAAACGATGTCTACTAGCCGTTGGGGTCTTTGAGACTTTAGTGGCGCAGCTAACGCGATAAGTAGACCGCCTGGGGAGTACGGTCGCAAGACTAAAACTCAAATGAATTGACGGGGGCCCGCACAAGCGGTGGAGCATGTGGTTTAATTCGATGCAACGCGAAGAACCTTACCTGGTCTTGACATAGTAAGAACTTTCCAGAGATGGATTGGTGCCTTCGGGAACTTACATACAGGTGCTGCATGGCTGTCGTCAGCTCGTGTCGTGAGATGTTGGGTTAAGTCCCGCAACGAGCGCAACCCTTTTCCTTATTTGCCAGCGGGTTAAGCCGGGAACTTTAAGGATACTGCCAGTGACAAACTGGAGGAAGGCGGGGACGACGTCAAGTCATCATGGCCCTTACGACCAGGGCTACACACGTGCTACAATGGTCGGTACAAAGGGTTGCTACCTCGCGAGAGGATGCTAATCTCAAAAAGCCGATCGTAGTCCGGATTGGAGTCTGCAACTCGACTCCATGAAGTCGGAATCGCTAGTAATCGCGGATCAGAATGCCGCGGTGAATACGTTCCCGGGCCTTGTACACACCGCCCGTCACACCATGGGAGTTTGTTGCACCAGAAGTAGGTAGTCTAACCGCAAGGAGGACGCTTACCACGGTGTGGCCGATGACTGGGGTGAAGTCGTAACAAGGTAGCCGTAGGGGAACCTGCGGCTGGATCACCTCCTTAACGAAAGATTGACGATCGGTAAGAATCCACAACAAGTTGTTCTTCATAAAGATGTATCGATGGGTCTGTAGCTCAGTTGGTTAGAGCACACGCTTGATAAGCGTGGGGTCACAAGTTCAAGTCTTGTCAGACCCACCAAGTCTACTAACTGAAGAGTTGAAAGATGAAAATCTGGAGATGAAGTTACAAACGAAGAGATACATCGATCTAATGATAAGCTGGGGACTTAGCTTAGTTGGTAGAGCGCCTGCTTTGCACGCAGGAGGTCAACGGTTCGACTCCGTTAGTCTCCACCATAATTACAGAACTTAGTGAAAACTGAATTTAAGATTTAGATTTTATTAACTTCTGTGATTTAAGTATCACGGTATTAAACCTGACCTGACGAAGGCAAGTTTATTCATTAACAGATTGGCAAATTTGAGTTGAAATAAATTGTTTAACTCGTTTCAAACAACCTAACAAGCAATTGTGAAAGTTGAATGAAATGAGAACTAGCGATTAACTGAATCAAGCGTTTTGGTATATGAATCTAATAGAAGCTGTGCAGTGATTAAATTCACAGTACTTCAAACTGTATGTTGGTTGATCTCCTTGTAGGATCAAGCGACTGTTTGGGGTTGTATAGTCAAGTAATTAAGTGCATGTGGTGGATGCCTTGGCAGTCAGAGGCGATGAAAGACGTAATAGCCTGCGATAAGCTCCGGGGAGGCGGCAAATATCCTGTGATCCGGAGATTTCTGAATGGGGAAACCCACTTAGCATAAGCTAGGTATTGCATGATGAATACATAGTCATGCAAGGCGAACGAGGGGAAGTGAAACATCTCAGTACCCTTAGGAAAAGAAATCAATTGAGATTCCCTTAGTAGCGGCGAGCGAACGGGGAAAAGCCCATTAAGTCATATAAGTTCTAGTGGAATGCTCTGGGAAGTGCAACCGTAGTGGGTGATAGTCCTGTACACGAAAGGGCTTATATGATGATGTCGAGTAGGGCGGGGCACGTGAAACCTTGTCTGAATATGGGGGGACCATCCTCCAAGGCTAAATACTCCTGACTGACCGATAGTGAACCAGTACCGTGAGGGAAAGGCGAAAAGAACCCCTGTGAGGGGAGTGAAATAGATCCTGAAACCGCATGCATACAAGCAGTGGGAGCCGGCATTGTGTCCGGTGACTGCGTACCTTTTGTATAATGGGTCAGCGACTTACATTCAGTAGCAAGGTTAACCGTATAGGGGAGCCGTAGAGAAATCGAGTCTTAATAGGGCGTTCAGTTGCTGGGTGTAGACCCGAAACCGGGTGATCTATCCATGAGCAGGTTGAAGGTTGGGTAACACTAACTGGAGGACCGAACCCACTGTCGTTGAAAAGCCAGGGGATGACTTGTGGATAGGGGTGAAAGGCTAATCAAACTCGGTGATAGCTGGTTCTCCCCGAAAGCTATTTAGGTAGCGCCTCGGACGAATACCATTGGGGGTAGAGCACTGTTTCGGCTAGGGGGTCATCCCGACTTACCAAACCGATGCAAACTCCGAATACCAATGAGTACTATCCGGGAGACAGACTGCGGGTGCTAACGTCCGTAGTCAAGAGGAAAACAATCCAGACCGCCAGCTAAGGCCCCAAAATTATAGTTAAGTGGGAAACGATGTGGGAAGGCATAGACAGCTAGGAGGTTGGCTTAGAAGCAGCCACCCTTTAAAGAAAGCGTAATAGCTCACTAGTCGAGTCGGCCTGCGCGGAAGATGTAACGGGGCTAAAACTATATGCCGAAGCTGCGGATTTACACGTAAGTGTAAGTGGTAGGGGAGCGTTCTGTAAGCCGATGAAGGTGGATTGAGAAGTCTGCTGGAGGTATCAGAAGTGCGAATGCTGACGTGAGTAACGACAATGCGAGTGAAAAACTCGCACGCTGAAAGACCAAGGGTTCCAGTCCAACGTTAATCGGGGCTGGGTGAGTCGACCCCTAAGGCGAGGCCGAGAGGCGTAGTCGATGGGAAATTGGTTAATATTCCAATACTTCTGTGTAATGCGATGAGAGGACGGAGAAGGTTAAGTCAGCCTGGCGTTGGTTGTCCAGGTGAAAGGTTGTAGGCATGTATCTTAGGCAAATCCGGGGTACTCTATGCTGAGAACTGATAGCAAGCTGCACTTGTGCAGTGAAGTGGCTGATACCATACTTCCAGGAAAAGTCTCTAAGCTTCAGTTACACAGGAATCGTACCCGAAACCGACACAGGTGGTCAGGTCGAGTAGACCAAAGCGCTTGAGAGAACTCTGCTGAAGGAACTAGGCAAAATGGTACCGTAACTTCGGGAGAAGGTACGCTGTCGACGGTGATGGAATTTACTTCCTGAGCGGTTGACAGCCACAGAAACCAGGCCCCTGCAACTGTTTATTAAAAACATAGCACTCTGCAAACACGAAAGTGGACGTATAGGGTGTGATGCCTGCCCGGTGCTGGAAGGTTAATTGATGGGGTTAGCGTAAGCGAAGCTCTTGATCGAAGCCCCAGTAAACGGCGGCCGTAACTATAACGGTCCTAAGGTAGCGAAATTCCTTGTCGGGTAAGTTCCGACCTGCACGAATGGCATAATGATGGGGGCGCTGTCTCCAGCAGAGACTCAGTGAAATCGAAATCGCCGTGAAGATGCGGTGTACCCGCGGCTAGACGGAAAGACCCCGTGAACCTTTACTGCAGCTTGACATTGAACTTTGATCTTACTTGTGTAGGATAGGTGGGAGGCTTTGAAACCAGGACGCTAGTTCTGGTGGAGCCAATCTTGAAATACCACCCTGGTAATATTGAGGTTCTAACTCTGCTCCATAATCTGGAGCGAGGACCATGTCTGGTGGGTAGTTTGACTGGGGCGGTCTCCTCCTAAAGAGTAACGGAGGAGTACGAAGGTGCGCTCAGCGTGGTCGGAAATCACGCGTAGAGTATAAAGGCAAAAGCGCGCTTAACTGCGAGACCCACAAGTCGAGCAGGTACGAAAGTAGGTCTTAGTGATCCGGTGGTTCTGTATGGAAGGGCCATCGCTCAACGGATAAAAGGTACTCTGGGGATAACAGGCTGATACCGCCCAAGAGTTCATATCGACGGCGGTGTTTGGCACCTCGATGTCGGCTCATCTCATCCTGGGGCTGAAGCAGGTCCCAAGGGTATGGCTGTTCGCCATTTAAAGAGGTACGCGAGCTGGGTTTAGAACGTCGTGAGACAGTTCGGTCCCTATCTACCGTGGGCGCTGGAAATTTGAGAGGATCTGCTCCTAGTACGAGAGGACCAGAGTGGACAAACCTCTGGTGTACCGGTTGTCACGCCAGTGGCATCGCCGGGTAGCTATGTTTGGAAGGGATAACCGCTGAAAGCATCTAAGCGGGAAGCCTACCTCAAGATAAGATTTCCCAAGGACTTTATGTCCTCTAAAGAGCCGTTGAAGACTACAACGTTGATAGGTTGGATGTGGAAGTGCAGTGATGCATGAAGCTGACCAATACTAATTACTCGTGAGGCTTGACTATACAACACCCAAACAGTTGTATACTTCAAAAGATTGATCAGCAAAATGCTTGATTTAGTGAAGCGTTAGTTAGACAATGTTCAACTCAAACAGCCCAATCTGTTACAGATTTGGAAACACAAGTACGGCATGAGGAACACTGTTCCGCAAGATAAGACCCGAACGTATCCATAACAGTTGTGCTGGCGACAATAGCAAGAGTGAACCACCTGATCCCTTCCCGAACTCAGAAGTGAAACCTCTTTGCGCTGATGGTAGTGTGGGGTTACCCATGTGAGAGTAAGTCATCGCCAGCTCATTATTCCAAAAGCCCCGCTTAAATAGCGGGGCTTTTTTTATGCCTCAAAAATAATCACTGAAAGAGCCAGAAAAGAAAACCGCTGTCGCAAATAGTTAGGCTGGAAAAAATCCAGCAAGGGAAAAGCTTTGACGCCTGTTTTATTCCAGCTGTCTTCGGGCATGTTTAAAGGCAGTTCTCAAGCCTTCTTCCAGGGTGGGATGGTAAAAGGGTTTCTCCAGGATCTCATCCAGGCTTAACCCTTCAGAGATCATCCAGCATAATAGATGCGCCATATGTTCAGCAGACTCAACGAACAGTTCGCTTCCCAGAAACTTGCGGGTTGCTGTTTCGATATAAACTTCGACAGCCCCTTGGTTTTTACCCAACACCATGGCCCGGCCCTGGTTTTTGTAAGACACAAAGCCGGTGACAAATTCAGCTTTGGATTGCGTCAGCTGCTGAAAGCTCTGTCCAACAATAGTTATTTCTCATTAGTGTGTTAAGGTAAAAGTAAATTCAATAAACTCTTTACTATAGCCGTGGCATCCAATATTAAGTGAGTGTTGGGGCTATTTTTAGCGCCCCTCTTTGTAATATTCTGGTTTTTAATTGCTATAGCATGTTTATGCATACGAACATGATTAATTTCAATAAAGGTCTATTCTATATCCGCATCATTTGGTAATAAATTTAATATTTTGAATTACTTATTGGTTTTAGACCCTGAAGTGAACTTCTTAACCATGGAGTGGGTTTACCAAAGACCTTCGGTAAATCATGCCAAGGACAGCCTGTTCGATTTCGATAAAGGATGGCTTCAATAAATAATCTTAAATTACATTTAAAATAAATATCGAAATGACTGAGAAGGATGTTCAACTTTGCTAAATGCTAATCAATCTGTAAGGTATGAGGCATAACCAGAAGTAAGTTTGGGTTGCCGATTGAATCTTATTTTCTCGCTAATTTTTTAGTACAGTAAAGGTCAATAAATTCTAATCTTTTCAAACTTTAAAAATTGTATGATTTTTAATAATTTTATGCTATAAAATTATAAATCGGCATAAAAATTGCTTACAATAAGTGTGCAAAGAAGAGTAGGGGTGTTATGAAGTTATCGGTTGGATTAAGAGTTGCGAACTCCTTGTCGTTGACACCGCAGTTGCAGCAAGCCATTCGTTTGCTTCAACTATCTAGTTTAGAACTCGAGCAAGAAATTCAAACTCAACTCGATAGTAATCCTTTATTAGAAAAAATAGAAGAACAGGAAAATATTGAAAGTCTATCTTCTTTGGAAGAACAGGAACATGATAATAAAGACCTAACCAATGAATTAAATGCCAATACTTTACCTGATGATTTACCGGTTGATACCGATTGGGATGATGTTTATACGCATCAGCCCACCAGTCTAGGTTTATCTGAATATGAAGAGCGTGAAGATAATCGTCAAGGGCATTTAGGTTTAAAAGAGCATATGCTTGAACAGATCAATTTGTTGCATTTTTCTCAAGTCGATCAGCTGATTGCACACTGTATTGTGGACTCTTTAGATGAAAAAGGCTTTTTGGATGCAGAAATTACAGAAATAACCACCACCGTTCAGTATTTATTAGAATCTATGGAGTACGACGATGAGGTTGAAGATGATGAAGTGGTTGCGGTTTTAAAGCATATTCAGCATCTTGATCCTGCCGGGGTGGCATCACGTAATCTGGCTGAATGCTTGTTGGTTCAGTTGGAAATTTTACCTGTGCAAACAGCGTATCGTCGTGAAGCAATCAATTTATTAAGTCATTATGAGTTATTGATTTCTAATGAATTGGCAAAGTTAGTCAAGCAGACGGGTTTAAATCCAGATCAATTAAAATGTGCGGTTGATTTGTTAAAAACTTTAAAAGCCTATCCCGGTATGGAGTTTGAAGAAAAAGATTCGGATTATCAAATTCCAGATGTGGTCGTAATGAAAAAAAATGACCATTGGCAGGTACAGTTAAATCCAGATATTATGCCAAAATTACGCATTAATTCTTTTTATGCCAATATGATTAAACGTGCCGATCAAAGCAATGATAATCAATATTTACGTAATCAAATGTTAGATGCAAAAAATTTTATTAAAAGTGTAGATGAACGCCATAAAACCTTATTAAAAGTTGCAACTTGTATTGTTGAACATCAAAAAATGTTTTTAGAAATTGGTGCAGAAGGAATGAGGCCCTTGGTGCTACGTGAGATTGCTGAAGAGGTAGAGTTGCACGAGTCTACAGTATCGCGTGTAACCACCAATAAATTTATGCTTACCCCACGCGGTTTATTCGAGCTGAAATACTTTTTCTCTAGTCACGTGGCAACAACTTCGGGCGGGGAAGCGTCTTCCATTGCCATTCGGGCCAAAATTAAAAAGTTGGTTTCTGAAGAAAATCCACGTAAACCTTTATCAGATAATATTATTGCCAATTTATTGAAAGAAGACGGGGTTGATGTGGCTCGTCGAACGGTAGCTAAATATCGAGAGTCGTTACATATTCCTTCATCTTCTGAACGAAAAGTCTTGATCTAAATTTTAAAGTGTGGCTATTCTAGAGATTCATTATGACAAGATAATGAATCTCTTTTTACTTAAGGAATAGTTGAAATGATTTAATGTTAAATGTGCAGGATTGTATTTTTTGCTGTCATTAGGTCGGCTTGACTATTCTTTTCTAATCCTAAAAAAGGTGAGGGATAGCACTATGCAAATAACAATTCGTGGTCACCATTTAACCATTACCCCTGCAATTGAAGAAAATATTCGCCTTAGATTTACGCAAATGACAAAGCATTTAGATCAAGTAAATAGTATGCAGGTCAAACTTTCAAAAGATCATCAAATAGATAAAATTACTAAAAAAGGTAGTGACAATCACATTGCTGAAGCGATTATTCGTTTACCCGGGATAGAGATGTTTGCCCAAGCCAGTGCCGATGATATGTATGCGGCGATTAAGAAACTAACAGAAAAACTAAAAAGACAATTACACAAATATCGGAAAATGCAGATTGGGTATCAGCCTGTGCTTGTATAGTCTGATTTTTAAACGAAAAGAGGTTTTTTAGAGACCTCTTTTTTTATATATATAAAATGTTATGCGTTAATGATTTATTTTTCATATTTATAGTAAAATGGCAGGTTTTTACACCGTTGGTCCTATAAGAGGTCTTTGTGATGAATAGTGAACAGCTCACTGAAATTTTAAAAGCTGCTTTTCCAGAGGCTGAAGTTGCAGTTAGTGGGCAAGGCGGTAAGTTTGATCTTCGAATCGTCGATGAACAATTCGAAGGTAAGCGCCCAGTCGCACGTCAACAAACGGTTTATGCTCCGTTAAATTCATATATTGCCAGCGGTGAAGTACACGCGGTAACTATTCGTGCAATGACCAAAGAAGAATGGCGTAAAGCAAGCTTATTCGGAGCTTAGAACTAAATGGATAAATTTTTAATTCAGGGCGGTGTTAAGCTCGAAGGTGAAGTGCGTATTTCGGGTGCGAAAAATGCAGCATTGCCTTTACTTGCAGCGATGATTCTTGCTGATACGCCAACCACCTTAACCAATGTGCCTAATCTTAAAGACGTAAATACACTAGTGAAACTGATTGCGGGTCTGGGTATTCAAATGTCTTATGAAGGTGACACGGTTAAGGCTGATACCTCTACATTGAACAATCAGTTTGCACCTTATGAACTGGTCAAAACCATGCGAGCTTCAATTTTGGTGCTTGGTCCATTACTTGCGCGCTATGGTAGTGCACAAGTGTCGCTTCCAGGGGGTTGTGCCATTGGTTCACGTCCTGTTGATCAACACTTAAAAGCATTAGAAGCTTTGGGTGCTGAAATTGAAGTAGAAAACGGTTATGTGCATGCCAAAGTGGACGGTCGTCTAAAAGGTGGCGAAGTTATCTTTGACATGGTGACTGTAGGTGGTACTGAAAATATTCTCATGGCTGCAGTTGTGGCTGATGGAGTGACCACGATTCGTAATGCGGCGCGTGAACCAGAAATTACTGACCTTGCGCAAATGCTGATTAAAATGGGTGCAAAAATTGAAGGCCTAGATACGGATACCTTGGTGGTAACCGGTGTTGAAAGCTTGCATGGCTGTGAATATGCTGTTGTTGCGGACCGTATTGAAACAGGCTCATATCTTGCTGCTGCTGCTATTACGGGCGGTAAAATCAAAGCTACACATACTGACCCATCACTGCTCGAATCTGTTTTAGATAAATTTGAAGAAATGGGTGCGGAAGTAACTCGTGGTGATGACTGGATTGAACTCGACATGATGGGTAAACGTCCGAAAGCAGTCAGCTTCCAGACCTTGCCACATCCAGAATTTCCAACCGATATGCAAGCACAGATCATGGCGGTAAATGCCATTGGTCGTGGTTTTGCCACTATTTCTGAAACGATTTTTGAAAACCGTTTTATGCATGTGCCTGAACTTTCACGTATGGGTGCAAATATTCAGGTTGAAGGTAATGATGCTGTCGTGACTGGAGTAGACAAACTTTCTGCAGCACCAGTGATGGCAACCGATTTACGTGCTTCATTCTCTTTGGTTCTTGCGGCTTTAGCAGCAGATGGGGAAACATTGATTGACCGTATTTATCATATTGACCGCGGTTATGAAGATATTGAAGCAAAGTTACAGGGTTTAGGTGCCCAAATTAAGCGAGTAAGTTAATGAGCGATATGAGAAACGATGATCCAAACTTTGACGTAATGGGCAATTTTGATCATGGTTTAACTTTAGCATTAAGCAAAGGACGTATCTTAAAAGAAACTTTACCCTTGCTTGAGACAGCAGGAATTAACTTGCTGGAAGATCCAGAAAAATCACGTAAGTTAATTTTTCCAACCACACATAAGCAAGTGCGTATTTTAATTTTACGTGCATCTGATGTACCCACTTATGTTGAAAATGGTGCAGCAGATATTGGTGTCGCAGGTAAAGATGTGTTGATGGAGCATGGCGCGCAAAACGTGTATGAACCATTGGACTTGAAAATTGCTGTATGTAAACTCATGACAGCCGGTAAAGTGGGGATGGAACGTCCGAAAGGTCGTTTAAAAATTGCCACTAAATACGTAAATTTAACCCGTCAATACTATGCAAGCTTGGGTGAGCAAGTGGATGTGATTAAACTTTACGGTTCAATGGAACTTGCACCACTTGTGGGTTTGGGGCATTACATCGTCGATGTGGTTGATACCGGTAATACACTGCGTGCCAATGGTCTTGAACCGCTTGAAGAAATTTGTAAAGTTTCTTCACGTTTGATTGTAAATAAAGCCAGCTTTAAACGTAAGCAAACTTTATTGAATCCGATTCTGGCCCAGCTTGAAAAAGCAGTGGATGAGCGTGAAAAAGTAAAACAAGCTTAATTTCTTGTTTTAATAAAAACCGTCCAATTGGGCGGTTTTTTCTATAGATCATAAAAATTTATACAAACATAAGTTTAATCAATTTTACCGAAAGCTATTTCCAATAAAACTCAGAGTGATAGTCAGAGGTAACTACCGACAAATGCAGATAAAACAGGTAAACTAAAGCTTCCCTTTATTTTCATTGTGGATAAATTGATGCGACGTTTATCGACTCAGGATCAAAATTTCAAACAAGTCTTTGCTGATTTGTTGGCTTTTGAAACCGTGAGTGACCCAGAACTTTTAAAAACCGTAGATCAAATTATTGCTGATGTTCGTCAGCATGGTGATGCTCATGTTCTTAAACTCACTCAACAGTTCGATCGACATCCAGCGCATCAGTTTTCAGATCTTGAACTTACCCAAGAACAACTCAAAACGGCTTTTGACGGTTTAGATAACGACGTTCGTGAAGCTTTAGAATTGGCTGCAAATCGAATTCGTGAGTTCCATCACGCACAAAAGCAGGATGGTTGGACTTATGTGGATGCATTAGGCAATACACTGGGACAAAAAATCACGCCGCTTGATCGTGTCGGGATTTATGTGCCAGGCGGCTTAGCTTCTTATCCGTCTTCAGTGTTGATGAATGCTGTACCTGCGCATGTGGCAGGTGTTGCTGAAATTATTATGGTGGTTCCAGCACCGAATGGCGAATTAAATCCATTGGTGTTGGCTGCGGCTTATTTGGCAGGTGTGACTCGTGTATTTACCATCGGTGGTGCACAAGCTGTAGCAGCTTTGGCATATGGTACAGAAACTGTTCCGGGCGTAGATAAAATTACCGGCCCAGGTAACCGTTTTGTTGCAGCTGCCAAACGTGCTGTGTTTGGTCAAGTGGGGATCGACATGATTGCCGGACCTTCTGAAATTCTGGTTTATGCCGAAGGTGAAAATAACGCGAAATGGCTAGCGATGGATCTATTGTCGCAAGCTGAACATGACACCGTTGCTCAAGCAGTATTTATTACACCTGATGAACAGCTTTTAAATGATGTTGAGCAAGCCATTGAAGATCATCTAGCTGAATTGCCTAAAGCTGAAATTGCACGTACATCTATTGCCAATCGGGGGGCCTTGGTTTTGGTGAAAGATCGTACCGAGGCAATTGATTTGATCAATCAAGTTGCTCCTGAACATTTAGAGCTTTGCTTGGATGAAGCCCAGGAAATGGCGGAAGAAATTCGGCATGCTGGTGCAATTTTCATGGGGCGTTATACCCCAGAAGCTATTGGTGACTACTGTGCGGGTCCAAATCACGTTTTGCCGACCTCGGGTACAGCACGATTCTCTTCACCGCTAGGTGTATATGATTTCCAGAAGCGCTCAAGCCTGATCATGTGTTCGCAAGAAGGTGTGAAAACTTTAGCGAAAACCGCTGATGTGTTAGCGCAGCAAGAAAATTTGGATGCCCATGCGAGATCAGCAAGATATCGTTATCAATAATATAAAGTGAAGAGCTCTCTATTCAGTAATGAATGTTCCTCTCTCTGAACGAGCTTTAAGGATTGCTTAAAAGCAAAGTGCAAGAGAGGTTAGGGGGGCAAAGAATTTAATATTCATTTCGATTTGGGATTAAGTTTGACCTCTCCCAAACCTTCTCCTAAAAGGAGAGGGCTTACGTGAAGTAAGTTGAGTGCATTAAAGAGATAAAAACAATGTCTACTATCACGACACAACAAATGCGTTTCTGGAGTCCAGCTGTACGTGAATTAGAACCGTACACACCGGGTGAACAGCCGAAAATTCAAAATTTATTGAAACTGAATACCAATGAAAACCCGTATCCACCCTCTCCAAAAGTAGTAGAAGCGGTACAAGCGGTATTAGAAAACTCAGCAGATGTATTGCGTTTATATCCAGATCCAGATGCCTCTGCATTAAAGCAAGCCATAGCCGCTCAACAAAATGTTGATGTAAGCAATATCTTTGTCGGTAATGGTTCAGATGAAGTGCTCGCCCATATTTTTAAAGCATTTTTTGTGCAAGAGCAGCCATTACTCTATCCTGATATTACTTACAGCTTTTATCCCGTTTATAGTCAATTCTTTGGGGTAAAAACCAAAGTTTTACCCCTCAATGATGCTTTTGAAATTGTGGTGGATGACTATAAACAAGCCAATGGCGGCATCATTATCACGAATCCCAATGCACCAACCAGTATTGCATTGGGATTGTCTGCAATTGAAGAGGTGATGCAAGCGAATCCTGACTCAGTGGTGGTGATTGATGAAGCATATGTTGATTTTGGTGCAGAATCAGCAGTGAATTTAGTGGAAAAATACGAAAATTTAGTCGTGTGCCAAACCACCTCTAAATCACGTTCATTGGCGGGTTTGCGTGTAGGATTTGCGATTGCTCAACCCCATTTAATTGCCGCGCTGGAAGCGGTAAAAAATAGCTTTAATTCATATCCAATGGATCGTTTTGCGATTGCAGCTGCTGTGGCTTCATTTGAAGATCAAACTTATTTTGAAGCACAATGCCAAAAAGTGATTGATAGCCGTGAAAAGGTAGTTACTGATTTAGAAGCGATTGGTTTTAAGATTTTACCTTCAAAAGCCAACTTCATTTTTGCCTCACTCCTAAGTAAAGATGCAGCTGAATTAGCAGCTGAATTACGTGAACGCGGCATTATTGTACGCTATTTCAATAAGCCTCGTATTAATCAGTATCTACGTATTACTATTGGTACAGATGAACAAAATCAACGTCTTGTTGATACTCTAAATGAGATTTTGGCTTAAGGTCTTTTTAAAAGAGCTAATTTAGGATTTTTTCTGCCATGTATTGAGTAAATCGAGCATGGCAGAAACTTTATCAAAACATTCCTGATATTCTGCATCACAATCAGAGGCAATGGTAATTCCACCACCTGCCCAAATAGAAACATCTTCCTGATATTTTTGGATGGAACGAATTAAAATATTCCACGAGCCTGTACCATCAAAATTAAAATAGCCCATTGATCCACAATAAGCTCCGCGAAGCGCCCCTTCAACCTCATCAATAATCTGCATTGCGCGAATTTTTGGCGCACCCGTAATCGAACCTCCAGGTAATGCAGACATTAACACCTTAAAGGGATTAATATCTTGCTTTAATGTTGCAGTGACTTCACTGACCATATGATGAACTTGATTAAAAGATTCGATTCCAAAAAGTTGCGGTGTTTTTACCGAACCTGTTTCTGCATATACACTTAAATCATTGCGCAGTAAATCGACAATCATCACATTTTCAGCCTGATCCTTTTTCGAATGAATCAGGTTTTTTTTGGATTGTTCATCTTGTTTCGGATCAGCATAACGGGGCATTGTACCTTTGATTGGTCGAGTGACAATTTTTCGATTTTCTTCAAAATTAATAAACAATTCAGGTGAACAGCTTAATAGTTCAAAGTCATCAATCTTTAAATAACCAGAATAAGGTGCATCGGTGAGTTTCCAAAACTTTTCAGCTGTAGCTAATAAACATCCTTGAGCTTTTGCTGTAAATTCTTGAGTCAGATTAATTTGATAGCAATCACCGGCTTTAATATAGTCTTGAATTTTCTTAAAGGCAGTTACATATTCATGTTTATTCCAGCGTGCATTGCAAGGTTGATTGAGGGAGAAAGAGGGGTGTCCTTTGTATTTTATTGCGTTCTGAATCACTTGAAAAATGCTTTCAGCTTCATCTTCATCGCTAAAAAAAGTCCACCCCTTAGAGGTAAGTTTAAGATAACTGCGATAAATACCTAAAAAGAAAGACGGCTGCTTTTTTTCTCTAATATAAACTTGTTGTTGTGCTGCATGATCATAACTGATAAAGCCAATCAATCCACCATTAAAATCAGAATGGTAGGTTTGAGTATTTTTTTTAAAAAAATGACTAAAATTAATAGATTGTGATTTTTCTTGATATTGATGGAGCGAAACTCGTGTGAAATTTTGAGTGACCTCGCCTTGCTTAAGCAGATATTCAGATGCAAAAAAAGCGATCACAGGTTGGTTTACATTTTTCAAGTAAACCAGATGACTGAGATGCGATAAAGAAGACAGGATTTGAGCTGTATTAAGCCATTTTTCAGTCAACAGTTTTTTAAAAAAAACAGGATTATCCATACGATGTTAAATTATAAAATGTTATACAGAGATAACGTATTCTATAACAATATTTATGCATAAAAACTGTAAATACCGTTTATCGGTAACATATGGATTACGACCAACAGCAGTTGAACAAAAAATGACACACCTATAACTTTAGTAGGGCAAATAGGCTGCTCAAGGAAAGATTTCATTGTTGTCCAAAAATAAAAAACAACATGGGATATCGAGTGGTTGACAATCAAAAAAATAATACTCTTGGGAGAGTACGAAATGAAAAAATTTACTAAACTTGCTTTAGTTTCTTCATTAGCAATTAGTGCAAATGCGATGGCAATGCAAGCAATGGATGATGCTTCGCTAGGTGCTACAACTGGTCAAGATGGTATTAACATCGGGATTGGTATTTCTAGAATTACCATTGATAAAATGTTTGTTCATGATAATGATGGTTTAAGTACGAAAGATGCTTCTGGTGTAAGTACTCCTGTTACTGCTTTAGGCGGTACTGGTAATGCAGGTGCTATTTCAATCAGAGGTGCAACAAATTCAGAGACAATCACATTAACCAATGGTTCTACAATTGATCGTAAAGACCAAGGTATCTTTATTGGTGCAAACTACCAACAGTTGTTAGCTACTGGTAATCTTGCTGATTTACAAATTGATAGTGATGCTGGGGCAGGCAATGGTAATACTGCATTTATCAATATCGCAGCTCAAGTTTCTGGCTTGGAAATTCACCTTGGTGAGATTGGTGTAACTGCATCTGGTACAAATGATCCTTCAGCTAATATCCGTCGTGGCGGTAATGATGCCAACTACAATGCAATCATAAGCGGTTTGTCTGTTAAAACAGGTAAAATGACTGCAAATATTCAGTTGGGTGCAGCTCCTCAAGGTGCAATGATTAAATTAGACAGTAAAATGATTGGTGGTCTTGAAATTAAAAACTTAGGTATTCTGGACAACTCAACAAATGGTGCCTTAGTTGCACAAATTCCAGGTACTCCTCCAACTAATATTACTACAACAGGTCCGGGTGAAATCTTCATTGAAAGCATCAAGGTTGCTGATGCAGGTACAAATGATTTAACCATGAAAGCCAGTGTAAGTGTGTTTGGCGAGTCAGCAGCGAATAAAGGATTTGTACGTATTGTAAGCACAAATGACAAAATTGATAATTATGTTAAAGGCATCCATTTAGGTAGCCGTGCTGGTGGTTCTATTGGTGATGTAGAAGTTCAAGGTCTACAAACATTCTATGGTGCTAACTATACTAAAGGCTCTGTAATTAGTATTTCTGGTCGTTAATTTTATATAAAAAAAGCGCGTGAAATCACGCGCTTTTTTTTACAAAAATAATGTGAAATTTTTCAAAAAACCTAAAAAAAAGATGTTTTTTTTTATAAAAAAGGGTATCTTCCTTTTTACATGGATGTAGAGCATTAGCTCTAAAAAAATAATGAACAAAGGCGCGTCATGCCGATAACTAGAAAAGTTAAAAGATATGTTAGAGATTGCATTAGGCTCGGCATTGATGTACTACTTTGCCACAGAAGCCTTTGATATTAAGAAAAAACCCGCAGAAGCGGTCTATTACACAGAAACTTTGGATTCTCGACAAGATTCATTTAACCGGATGCATAGAGAGCCTGTCCTTATTAAACCCGCTTTACAAGATCAATTTCGTGGCATTGTTCGCCAAGCCTATGACTATAGTTGTGGATCTGCCGCCTTAACAACATTGTTAAATGGTTATGTAGGAACACAACTGTCTGAACAACAAACTATGGAAGGTCTTCTAAAGTTTGGAGAAACTGAAAAAATCGTTGAACGTCGAAGTTTTTCTTTGCTAGATATGAAGCGCTTTGTAGGAGCGTTGGGCCTAGATAGTGGGGGATATAAAGGTGAGTTTTCAGATTTAATAAAACAGGCAGAACCTGCAATCGTACCAATTTCATATGCAGGGTTTAAGCATTTTGTTGTTTTTAAAGCCTATAAAAATGGCCGCATTTATGTCGCTGATCCTGCACTGGGGAATATCAGTTTTGATGAGCAGCGTTTTAAAGAAATTTGGGAAAACAATACACTTTTTTTAATTAATGTGGCGCCTGAACAGCGAAAAAATTTATTGGCTCTGCATGATTCAGATTTAAGACATGTGGATGATGCCACTGTTAATCGTTATGCTTTTATTAATATACAATATCCGCAATTTTATATGGAAAAGATTGCTGATAAAGCATCAACGATTCGTTTAGATAAAAACTTAAATGAAGAATCAGAGAGCTTTGGTGCACCGACATATAATTTTTTACGACTTTATTACAAGAGTAAATAGCGTTTAAAAGTAGCAGATTAAAAAAATAAAAATGGTGGGATGGGATATGAATCGTAAATGGATGAACAAAACCTTATTGGCCTTGAGTATTCAAATGACAATAGGGATTGCATATGCAGAGGAACCAGCACTGGGGGAATATGAGGTCGTCGATCAACAGGAAACAGAAGTTGAATCTACTCCGTCACAGACTGTAAATGAACAAACGACAGCAGTAGTAAATGCTGAGGTAGAAGAGTCAGCACTCGGCGAATATGAAGCTGTCGAGGAACACCAGGAAACAGGGGCAGCAGTACTACCTGTAAATACTAATTCTCTAGTGCAATCACAGCCGGCAGATGAACGTTCACAAGCATCTTCAGCCTTGCAGCAGCAAGAAGGGGATGCGAGTAAAGAAACTAATTTACAAGAAGTTTTTACTTCTAATGAAAGACAGTATTCATTAATTAAAAAAGGTGATATTTCGTCTTATTATGATATCGATTATACCTATTATCGTGATACACAAATTGATGCTGAAATGGCGAGAGGACAGCTTTACCAACTGCGAGTTCAAGAAAATGCGACCCACTCAATTACTAATACTTTTACTGCACAATACGGCATTTTGGATAATTTGACATTTACGGCTTCGCTCCCTTTAGTCGCAAAAACAGATTTATTAAAAGATGCCTCTACCGCGGGTTTAGGTGATATTTCTTTTGGTGCACGTTGGGAACCTTTCCCACTTAAAGCTGGTCGTTTACCTTTAATCCTGTTTGGTAATATATCTACTAAAACCGGTGATAGCCCATATGAAATAAATGCTGCAGATGATTTATCCACGGGTAAAGGCTATTACTCTGCGGGCGTTGGTGCAAGTACACGTAAATATATAGATCCAGTGGTACTTTTTGCCTCTGTTTCCGCAAATTATGGATTTAAAGAAACTGGACTTAATCAACGCCGTGGTTCGCGCGTTATTGATGAGTTTACACCAGGAATTAGCGGTGGTTTTGCCTTTGGTTTTGCTTATTCATTCAATTACGATGTTTCTATGACTATGTCATATCAGCAAAGTTTTAATACGGGATCAGAGTTTACTTATAGTTCAGGTGAAAGCTATTCACCTGCTGATCAAACCAGTTCTACTTTAGCAATTTCATTAGGTGTTCGTGTTTCACCCGAGACAATTGTAAATGGAACTGTGGGTATAGGCTTAACCGAAGATGCACCTGATGTATCTTTGGGTTTGTCATTCCCACTTGATATTTTAGGTTTCGGCAAGAAACTACGCTAAGAGGGTGGTCGTATGTATAAGATTCGACTTCGCCCGTTAGCCGCAGCAATTATCATATCGGGCTGTTCAAGTGCAACTTTTGCTCAATTAGGAACCAATTTATCTGTTGATATCAGATCATTGAGTATGGGGAATGCGGTTACTGCAGATCCTCCCGGAATTAGTGCAATTCATTTTAATCCTGCAGCCTTGACTAAAATTGAAGGCTTGCAAACTGACGTACAAGGTATCCTTGCTAATTTCGATATTAAGCGAGAATTCTCGGTTCCTCCAGGCTATAACGTATTTGGTTATTCTGATGATCCAATGGTATGTAATGATGGACCTGAGGTGTCTTCAGATTTATGTACCGACTTTAAAGGGACCGTTAGTGGTGATGTAGAATACGTAAGTTTATATGTACCCGTATTAAAAAAGATGGTTGATCTTGGTGAAGGTTTTCCATTGGCAGCACCTACAGCAGGTATTGCTTACAATCCGCCAGGTTCCAAAACAACTTTTGCGACTGCAATGTATGCACCGTTGGTTGCCGGTTTTGGTGCAGAAAATGGAAACCCAGGTAATTATATGGGGCAACAAGTTGCTCTAGAGCGGATTACATATTTATCCCCTTCTATTGCATATGAAGTAAATGACCATTTATCGGTTGGCGCTTCTGTAGGGATGTCATATCAAGCCATTGGGCTAAAAACAGATTTACGTTTTCCAAATGAATTGATTGGTATGTTGCGCATGATCGATGAGGTTGTCTGCACACCTTTTAAAGAAAACTCAGATATCATTACTGATATTTTATTACTCGGTATGTGTAATACCGAAGAGGGGATGAACCCATTTGGCCGATTTGGTCAAATGCAACTAGCTTTAGAACAGTCGCTAAGTCCGAGTTATAACCTCGGTGTTTTGTGGGAGCCGACTGAAGATTTTAGCTTCGGTATGGTCTATCAAAGTGCGGCAAAAATGCGTTTGAAAGGTAAGTATCATATTGATAATGCCAAAGCACCACGTGAATTAATTAAAGGCTTAATGTCATCGCCTACTGGACAAATTCTTGCAGCAATTTTAGGTTTTCCAAATGCTGTACCTGCCAGTGAGTCTGGGCTTGTTTCAATGGACTTTGAATATCCAGCACATTTTCAAGCAGGGATAAAATATAAGCTTTTACCCGATTTACAGGTCAATTTTGATGTAGGTTGGACAGACTATAAGGCTTGGGACAAATTTAAATTTGAGTTTGACCGACAAATTTCAGCATTAAAAATAGCCAAGTTGCTCTCTGAAAATATTGGAGATACTTCATTAGCTTTGCCTATGGAATTTACTTCACCTTGGAGTTTTGGAATAGGTGTTGAATATTCTGCGACGGATCGTTTGAAATTACGTGCTGGATATGAACCACGTAGCAGTGCTATTCCTGATGGTCGAAGAAATACAATGATTCCCATTAACAATGCGCAATTGTTTGGTTTGGGTGTCGGCTATCGTTTTGATGCTGAAACTGATTTAGATTTATCAATTGGTTTTTTACGTAGTAAAGATAATATTCCTGCCAATTCGAGTTGTTTATCTAACTGTACTGGGGTAAATAATATTTTATTGAATCCATATGCGGGTTTAAATGTCAAAACAGATACCAAAATAACGATTTTAGGATTGAACTATAGAACGAGATGGTAAGCGATTTGAAAATAATGAGAGGGAATTCATTTGTGAAATCAATACTTATGCTATGTGTAGCGCAGGTATCTTTTTCATATGCAGGCGAGTTTTATACTATTATTGGCCCTGATGGTCGACCGATGATCGTACAACAACCCATCCAGTCAAAACCTAAGGTTGCTGAAGCTTTAAAGGTGCAGCAACCTCTAACTACAATTCAAAACAATGTACAAGAAACACAAACACAAAAAACTGTAACTGAAATAAAGTTATCTAAACCTGCACAATTACCAGTAGAAAATGGATCAATTTCTGCTGTAACTAAAAAAAATAATTCAGCTCTTGTGAATAAAAAAGAGCATAAGCACCCTCTAGTTCAAGTTGAATCAAAAAATGTAGAACAAGTAAAAGATGTTTCAAATGCCCAACCAAAGCTTAAAAATGAGGAAACGAAAGTTCATTTGTCCGATACTTTAGTCAAGCAAGAAGAATCTGAAAGCACGGATACTTTTACGATGATTTCTGGTGAAAAATATATTAAAAATGAATACTTGGAAAATAAAGAATTTAATTTAGAAGGGAAAAAACGCTTTTACGCTATGCCTGAAGGGATCATTGATATCAAGCATGGAACGACACGTTTACAAACGGTTGAGCGTGAAAAAGGAGTAAGTAAATCTCTGCTGCAATCAATTTTTAAAAAGAATCAAAAACAGAATACTGGCCCGATTACATTGTCATCGACTTATTATCGGGTTTCTCAAGCAGATGCCATTAAAAGTTTAGGTCAACAATGTATTAAGGATAAAAAAATTAGAAATGCGAAAACCCTCAGTTTGGATAAGGACCTTAATATTTGGCCTCGTGCCCCATTAAAAGAACAGTTTGATTTTGAAATTGTGAAAGTTTCCAATGCAATTCAGAATATTCAGATTAGCTCTTATGCATCACGACAACAGAATCCGACCTTTTATTGGCCATTTGTGGTTTTTTTAGATTCGAGTGGTTGCGTGCTTGAGGGTACTGGGGGGTTTAAAAATAATGAAAATGTTCAATCTTTTACAACATATCAAAAGATTGAAGGAATCGTTCATATTCCTGCTCAAAGTCAATATATATTATTGACTCCTTTAGCTAGTGCAATAGATTTGGAAAACAAAGCGCTCACCAATCAGGGGCAATTAAAATTAATAGCAATTCGCTAAGGATATAAGAAGAGAACTAGGATGAAAAATAAGTATTTACTCCCTTTTGCTTTAACAACATTAATGGCTGGTTTAAGTGGTTGTGGTGGTGAAAGCGCCAATATTATCCCGGAAGCTTATGATTCGAGTACGGAAAATGGTGCATGTACTGTAGGTACGAATGGCTGTGTGCAATTTGCATTGGACTATCCGCTGGATGGACTTAACTTTAAATGTAGTAGCGATACAAGCAACAGCTTTATTTCTATTATAGATAGAGCTAATAATGTGGCTACTGGTAGCTGTAGAAATGGTGACAAAATCAGTTTCTTTATAAAAGGTGAAAAAGATAAAGAGATTAATCTAGGGACAGTAGATTTAAGTAAAATTGCACTCGTTAGTACGATAGGGCATATTCCACGTTTGACCATTCTCGATATTGCACAAGGGATTACAGGACAGTCTGCAATAAATCTGGATCAGAGTGATGCGACCGTTAAGGTGGCAATGAGTCTGGTAAAAATTTTGCAAGTATTGGCTTTGGAAGATAATAAAATTGTTGAGCCGACAGATATTCAGGCTTTATATATTACCGATGCAATGCGAACAAAATTAGATCTGATTTTAAAGTCATTAACAACTCAACAAATCATTAACGGCGAATATGTAGCCATCATTAAACCATGGGTAGACGTAAATATAATTACGGATGATCAAGCATTTGAAGTGGTCAAGAAATTAATGATCATTGCCAGTGCAGCAGTATATCAACCAGAATTTTCTCTATTTTCTACCAGTGGTGTAGTGGGGAACTTGCTGTCGGGTTCTGATGGTTTGGTGGGTTGTAATAAAGATGTCTGTACTACAACGGATACATCCATCAAGTTTTTATTTGGGCATTTCATGTTAATTACTGACCGTCAGGGTTATACCTTGGGTAGTGGTTTACAATGGCGAGGTACTATTACACCTTCTTCCCCACCTTCAACTGCACTCAGTTCTATAAATGCTGGATTGATCCGTAAGGCAAGACCAGTACGGATGACCGCTGCAGCACAGTCTCATTGGATTAATCCGGTCAGCAAAAAAATTGATCAGGATTATCAGTTTGATCTAGAGGATGTAAGTTCTCAACCTCTCATCATTAATCAGGGTAAACTTTACAACGATTATATGATTGCCGGAAAAGAAAGTTTTTATAAATTACTGACCAAGAAAACGACACTTACTGACAGTGATTTACTGGATTTGGGTCAATGGCAGCAAAATACCAACTCGGGTGAGGTATATAAAGGTAGTTTAGATCTGTATAAAATTTTCCCGATTACCTATCTTGATAGAAAAGTCTTTAAATCGATTAATAATGTTGCTTTAGGAGACAAGTATGTCTTTCCCCTGTATGCCGATTTAACATTCAAATTTACCACTACTGGGGTAGCTGATGTGAAATTAGGGATTGTTATAGACCGTAATGGGGATATTCGTACCAATATGAAGCCTGATTTTACTGAAAATGATATGTCTACAGATGGAGTAAATGGATGCAGTGGCGAGGATATACTTCCGAATTCATTTAAGGATACAAATAATGTACAGCAATACCGTTTAGGCACCATTGCACGTACCTTTACGCCAGAACAATCGATTTCCATGCGTATGATTTTAGCAGGTGCAGCATTTTCAAAAATTGATGGTGCATTAGTCGGGATGAATTCTACGATTAAAACATCGGCTGAAGCATCAGCTGAAAGTATTGTCGTGGGAGGTGCATTATTGCGTTTGACCAACTTACTGGATCCGTCAATACCCACTGGAATGAAACCAACAACAGTAAGCTTTACTAACTCGGATAATAGTGCTGTGAAATGGGGCAATAGCTTGGCGAGTTTCCAGGGTATTTATAATATAAATAACCCCAGCTTGGTGACAGAGAATGATAAAGTCCTAGCTAAACTGAATGGTGGGACTTTAGAGCTATCTTTGGCTCCGTGTTATACAGTCAAAATTAAGTAATCCCTAAAAAGCCCATCACAGGATGGGCTTTTTAGGAGCTTATTTTTATTAGATGGATTAACCGGTATGATCTAAACGGGTACCTAAAGTTTCTAAATGCATGCTGAAAGAAGCAGTTTTACGATCTTCAAAATAATGCCTTAAGGTGCGTTCTACACTTGGAAAAGCCAGTTCAGACCACGGAATTTCATGTTCTTCAAATAAGCGTGATTCAATAGTTTCTTCGCCCGCGCCGAATATCCCGTTTACCAGATTGGCTTTGAATAGAACATAAATTTGCCCAATTCGAGGAATGTTATACATACAGTAGAGTTGTTCTATTTCAACTTCAGCTTCAGCTTCTTCACGGGTTTCACGAGCTGCACCTTGCTCCATGGTTTCAAATAATTCCATATAACCGGCTGGAAGTGTCCATAACCCATAACGAGGTTCAATGGCACGGCGACAAAGCAAAACTTTATTCTCCCAAAGTACCAGTGCTCCACAAATAACCTTAGGATTGATGTAATGAATATTGCCACAATCTGTACAAACACGGCGTAATTGATGATCGCCGAGTGGGATTTTTTCCGTTGTTTTATGTCCACAAATTACACAGAAATTCATATTCATCGTCAATGATAAAGGTGTGTTCAGCATAACTGAAAAATTCAACTTTGGCATCATTTCTATCTTTTAGAATAAAAATTCAGCTATGATGAAACTAAGAAGAAATGACGGGAGAGTAGAGGTATGGATGACCATTCATTAATACAATCGTTACAGCAAAGATTACGTTTTTCAACACGGGTCAAGCCGGCACAGGCTGCTGTATTAATCGCGATTACAGATGAATCTGATCCAAAAGTTCTACTTACCCGACGTTCTTTATATTTAAACAATCATGCGGGAGAGGTTTCATTTCCGGGAGGGAAAAGAGATCCACAAGATACCAGTAATATCGTCGTGGCATTACGTGAAGCCTATGAGGAAACGGCATTAAATCCATTTGATGTGCAATTGATTGGTGATTTACCGATGCAAAAAGCACGCAATGGCATGTTGGTTAAACCTGTAGTGGGAGTAATTCCAGCTGAAGTCAATTTGACTGCTCAACCGACTGAAATTGATCGTATTTTCTTTGCATCCCTAAATAGTCTAATGAGCGCGCCACCCATTCCCTATGAAGTGCGTTATGCACACCAGTCTTTATATTTTCCCAGTATGCGGGTGGAAAATGAAATTGTCTGGGGCTTAACCGCACGGATGTTGATATCACTATTTCAATATGGTTTAAATTATCAGAAAGAGTGGCCATTTTTGTTAAATTCTCCAGCTTTTCATACTAATAAAATTAAACGCAATAGATAAGGGAATATTACATCATGCTGTACAAATTTAATGGTTATGCACCTCAAGCAACACATCAGCCTTGGGATGGCTGGGTAGCAGACAATGCGACGGTGATTGGTCAAGTTGAAATGGGAAAGCAGGTCAGTGTCTGGTTTGGCGCGGTAATCCGCGGTGATAACAGCAAAATCAAAATTGGTGATTTTAGCAATATTCAGGAGAATGCAGTGCTACATACCGATGCTGGCATTGAAATGCATATTGGCAATTATGTCACGATTGGGCATCAAGCCATGTTGCATGGCTGTACTGTTGGCGATAACACTTTAATTGGTATCAACTCAGTCATTTTAAACCATGCAGTGATTGGTAAAAATTGTATTATCGGCGCGAATGCACTAATTCCTGAAGGCAAGGTCATTCCAGACAATTCTGTAGTGATGGGTTCGCCCGGGAAAATCATCAAAACTTTAGATGGGACTGCTGAAGTTAAACTCAAAATGAGTGCCCTGCATTACGCAGAACATTTTAAGAATTTTCAGAACTTGGAAAGAATTGAACTGTAATTTGATGACTTTATTCAGCCAAGCAAATGCTTGGCTTTTTTGTATTCCCCAGCTGGAAAATCTCGCCTAGTGCGGATGAGTGGAGTATCATATGTCTCGTTTTTTACATTTAAATTAATTAAGGTCGTGCATGAAATTGCTGGCGTTGGAAACTGCCAATGAGCAGTGTTCCGTCTCTATTGTAGATGAAACCCAAGAATTATTTTTCCAATTAGATGCGCGAGCAAAAGCACAAACGCAAACGATTCTCCCGATGATTGAGCAGGCATTTACCCAGCTTGGTCTATCTGCATCTGAACTAACTGCAATTGCATTTAGCCGTGGTCCCGGTTCTTTTAGTGGTGTACGAATTAATGCAGCTGTGACTCAGGCATTGGCATGGGCAAATGACCTGCCGGTTATTCCTGTTTCAACTTTACAAGCCTTGGCACAGGCGGCACACCGCATTGCAGGTTTAACCGCCGTGACAGCAGTCCTCGATGCTCGGATGAAGGAAGTCTATATTGCGAGTTTTGAACTCGATTCACAGGGCATTATGCAGGCTGTGGATGAAGAACGACTGTTAAATTACAATGATGCCAGTCATGCGGTTAAATTTGAACTTGTAGGTTCTGGTTCAGCTTTAATTAAGCCTGAACAAATACAATACAAAGACTTAAGTGCGACTGCGCAAGATATTGCTACCATTGCGCGCGCAGATGTTGAACAAAAAAAATGGGTCAGTGCTGAACAGGCATTACCTGTGTATTTACGTGATAACGCTTGGAAAAAAATTCCAGAACAGGGCAAATCATAATCAGGATTTTGTATGGATCTTTTACTGCTGCTAAAAGCGGCAATTATGGGTATTGTAGAAGGTGTTACCGAATTTCTACCTATTTCCAGTACTGGGCATTTAATTCTCGCTTCAGAATTAATGAATTTCTGGACCAAAGAAAAAAGTGATGTGTTCGTGATTGCCATTCAAATGGGCGCGATTGCAGCAGTGATTTATGAATACTGGGCTCGTCTGTGGGGCGCGGCAACCGGTATGTTTACCGGTGAACCCAAAGGTCGCCGTTTGGGCTTTAGCCTGATCATGGCTTCTATTCCAATCGTATTGATTGGTCTGACTTTTGGACAGGCAGTCAAAGAGTTATTATTTAATGATATTGCCGTTGCGATTGGTTTAATTGTTGGTGGTTTCATTATTATCTGGATTGAGAAAAATCCACCTAAAGTCAATGCTGAAGAAGTCGAGAACATTAGCTATAAAGAAGCGATCTGGATTGGTTTAATTCAAGTGCTGTCTTTAATTCCGGGGACTTCACGTTCGGGTGCAACCATTATTGGTGCAATGTTCTTAGGCATATCCCGTAAAGCGGCAACGGAATTTTCCTTCTTCTTGGGCATACCGGTGATTATTGGTGCAGGCCTGTTAGATCTGTATCAAAGCTACCATGTATTCGAAAGTACACAAGATTGGGCCGTTCTTGCAACAGGAATTATAGTGTCATTTGTTTCGGCTTTGATTCTAATTCGTGTATTGGTGGCCTATGTCGCGAAACGTGATTTTATGGTTTTTGCTTGGTATCGTATTGCCTCGGGTCTTTTAATCTTACTCTTTGCATTTACAGGCTGGAAATTATGGTAAGCGAAATCCGCTTATTTGTAGAACAAGAATTTCAACAGAAAGCACAGCAGTATTCTGCTGTGCTTTCTTCTCGTGGAGTGAAGGTAAATCTTGAAGTCATTGAAAA
Source organism: Acinetobacter sp. ANC 3781 (assembly GCF_004331285.1). Classification (GTDB taxonomy): domain Bacteria; phylum Pseudomonadota; class Gammaproteobacteria; order Pseudomonadales; family Moraxellaceae; genus Acinetobacter. Next base: position 193,452 of record NZ_SJOH01000002.1, on the reverse strand, counting down.
GCTCAATGCCAGATTTTTGCGTTTTCATCCTGAGCTTGCTTTATGCGTAGATGAATCCGGTCTGTGGTTATGTGCCAATGGAATGAAGATGCAGCCGGACTGGAAAGCAGAGGTGCCACGTTTAAAAAGAGCATCCTTAAAATCTGAAATGATTGCGCGAGCGTGTAATCTGGGGGAAAAACCAAACTTGATCGATGCGACCGCAGGGTTGGGGCATGACAGTTTACTGATGGCATATTTAGGTGCTGATGTCACCTTGGTTGAGCGACATCCCATCTTGTTTACCTTGCTTGAAGATACTAAAACTCATGCTGAACATGATGCTTTTTTAAGTTCAGTGGTTGCACGGATTGATCTGGTTTTCTCTGATTCAGCCGATTACCTGATTCAGCAAGCTGAGCATAATAATATCGTAGATGTGGTTTATCTGGATCCCATGTTTCCACAACGCGATCAAAACCAGCAAGCGATTAAAAAACAGGCTCAAGTCAAAAAGCAGATGCAATTACTGCATATGTTATTACCTGAAGATGGTGAAATGGATCTGGGGGATAATTTATTGATTTTGGCACAAAAAATAGCAAAACGGGTGGTGGTAAAGCGGCCTCGTTTAGCGGTATATTTAGCGAGCCAAGAACCTAATCATCAATGGCAAGGTGATGCATGTCGTTTTGATGCATACTTTCAGCAGCGCCTTGTAGAGTAGTTTGGTAATTGCTTCAATATTGGGCACTAATTTGTTATATAGTTAAAAAACGGCATTGATAAAACTCCCATCAAGCATAAACTTACATTGTGAACCAGCGAGCTACAGCTAACCCTAAATCCTATGATCGACTTTAAACCCTCCATTAATTTTTGGCATGATTTTAAAAGCAACCAAACTGCAGGGATGTGGCTCTTTTTGGGATCACGTCGGTCTTTACAAATTGTTCGACCCTCGATATTACAGCTGATTTTTTGGGGGATTTTAGGCGGTAGTGCCAACAGTTTATTTAGTTGGTTAAGTTCAGGGGAAGTAGGGGAGTTTAATCCTCAAGGCTTGATCAGCTATGCCTTATGGCCTTTTATTGCGCTGATTGTCGGTATTTTCCTATCACAACGGATTAATAATCCGCGTTTGATGTTGGTGCCCGCTTTACTGTGGCTGGTACTGGATACCCATATCGCGCTTTTGCAAAGTCTGATTCAGTATCTGGGTTATATCGACGTATTGCCTTACATCTTTTATGACTATCTACCGATGATATTCATGGTGCTGTTTGTCTGGCAAAGTCTGGCTGTGGTCTGGGTTTTTTCACGTGAATTAAAGTGGCCGTGGTGGGAGCGGGGATTGATTGTCGCGGCAACCCTGTTTACCCTCGTAGTCTGGCAAATGTCGGTCAAAGGTCAACCAATCTGGAAAGTGGAAGAAAGCCCGCCAACGTTTGCCGAAGATGCCTTTTACGCACAAAGTCGAGTATTGAGCAAATCTCTTGAAGCCGTTCAGTATGGTGAATTCGCCCAATCGCATTGGTACTTTTTAGGCGTAGCAGGCGCAGGCTATCAAGACGTTTTTAAGTCGGAAGTCGAGCGGATAAAAGAACAGTTTGATACCCGTTTTGGGACCTTTGGCCGTTCCATCATGCTGGTAAATAATCCTGAGACCCGTACCAAAACGCCGATTGCTTCACGTACCAGTATGGAAATGGCTTTACGCCGTATCGGGCAGCAAATGAATCGTGAAAGCGATGTATTATTTTTATATATGACATCGCATGGCTTGCCAAATCAGTTTGAAATGGAAAATGCACCCATAGATTTAAACGACGTCGATCCAAAATGGCTAAAAGATACTTTGGATAAGTCGGGAATTCGTTGGCGCGTGATTGTAATTTCTGCATGTTATTCAGGCAGTTTTGTTCCTGCCTTGCAAGATGACAATACTTTAATTATTACTGCTTCTGCTGCCGATCGCGCATCCTTTGGCTGTTCGAATGAAGCCGATTATACTTATTTTGGACGGGCTTTCTTTGATCAGTCTATGCGCGAGCAGACTTCAATCAGTGCCGCATTTGAACAAAGCAAAGAGACGGTGGCGCAATGGGAAAAGGCGCAAGGTTTTGAGCCCTCTGAACCGCAATGGTCGATTGGGAAAAATATGGAATTTATGTTGCCACAATTGGAGCAGCGCTTATTTCCGGCTAAAATTCAAACAGATATGAAAATAGAAACACCACAATTAAGTGTTCAAACACCATAAGGAAAATAGACATGGAATTAATCCAACATAACCGATGCTTTGATGGTGAACAGCGCATTTATGCTTTTAATTCCAAGTGGCTAAAGGGCGAAGCTAAGTTTGGCATTTTCTTGCCACCTCAAGCTTTAAGGGGACAGCCATGCCCAGCACTTTTTTATTTAGCCGGTCTGACCTGTACTGAGGAAACTTTTAGTATTAAAGCCCATGCGCAACGCTTGGCCACTCAATTGGGTTTAATCTTGATTAGCCCAGATACTTCGCCAAGAGGTGAGCAGGTTGCACAAGGTGATTCTTGGGATATCGGTCAAGGGGCAGGATTTTATATTAACGCAACTCAAACGCCATGGGCCGAACATTATCAAATGGAAAGTTTTATTGCGGATGAGCTGTATGATTTAGTCACTCAAAATTTCCCCGTTCAAGCAGATTCGATCGGTATTTTCGGACATTCCATGGGCGGCCATGGGGCGTTAACACTGGCATTTAAATATCCAGAAAAATTTAAATCTGTGTCGGCTTTTGCGCCGATTTGTGCACCGAGCCAATGCCCATGGGGTGAAAAAGCCTTTTCGAATTATTTGGGTGAAGATCGGAATGAATGGTTAAAGCACGATGCCACTGCCTTAATTCAAGAAAAAGGTGCATTATTTAAAGAGATTCTAATAGATCAAGGATCGAAAGATCAATTCTATGCACAATTGAATCCGGTATTATTTAAACAGGCCTGTGCAGAAGTAGCTCAGTCGCTCACCTTACGTGAACACGAAGGTTATGATCATGGATATTACTTTATTCAAAGTTTTATCGATGACCATCTGCAATTCCATGCGGTGCAACTTGAAGCATAATATTGCATAAAAAGGGAGAATATAATTCTCCCTTTTTTATTGGTGCTGCCATGTTGCAGCAAATTCTTGTTGAGCCATACGGCTTAAATGATCAAGAACTACTTTTTCTAGTCTGCTTAAGTCTTCTAAAGGACTGTCAATGGAGACTAATAATTGTTCCGCTTGCGGCATTAGCTTTACGGTTGCATCTGGCATAAAAATACTACAATTGCCGTCAGTTTCAGCAACTTCAAATTTATGTTTCCAGTGATTGAGTAAGCGCTTGGCGATGCGGGTAGCTTCTGGAGTAGCGATTTCTGTATTGCTTTTCATTCTCATTTACCTTGTGTTGTGATATCAACATAACAGATTATAAAAATAGCTAAAGTTAAATAATGCAACGCAATGTCGCAGTTTTGGAATGCTGAATAAATAGTATCGAAGCTGGATTGGATTACAGCAGCCAGTTTCAATTTGTTATAATGTGAAAAATCAATTCAAATCTATAGCCAGGTTCTCCCCATGTCCAAGCCATATTTAATTGCACCATCAATTTTATCTGCTGACTTTGCTCGCTTAGGCGAGGAAGTCGAAAATGTACTCGCTGCTGGTGCAGATGTCGTACATTTTGATGTGATGGATAACCATTATGTGCCTAACCTGACATTTGGTGCAGGCGTATGTAAGGCATTAAAGAAATATGGGATTCAGGCACCGATTGACGTGCATTTGATGGTTTCACCAGTCGATCGTATGATTGATGATTTTCTGGAGGCAGGTGCAGACATTATTACGTTTCACCCGGAAGCAACCGATCATATTGACCGTTCATTACAGTTGATTAAAGCCGGTGGTGCGAAAGCCGGTTTGGTGTTTAACCCGGCAACACCTTTGCATTATCTGGATTACGTTTTGGATAAAGTCGATCAAGTGCTCTTGATGAGTGTCAACCCGGGATTTGGCGGTCAAAAATTTATTCCAATGACTTTAGATAAACTTCGTCAAGCACGCAAAATTATTGATGCTTCAGGTCGTGATATTCGTTTAGAAGTGGATGGCGGAGTAACTCCAGCCAATATCCGTGAAATTGCAGAAGCGGGTGCAGATATGTTTGTTGCCGGTTCAGCTATTTTCGGTAAACCGGATTATCAAGCTGTAATTAATGAAATGCGTTCAGAACTTGAAAAAGTCGGTTCTGTAAATATCTAATAATCTACAATTAATTGAAGCTAAGTTGTGGATAACTTTATGGATAACCATATGGATATCTGTGTAGATAACTGTATGGATAACTTGATTAGTTTATAAACGATTATGGAATAATAGTTTAATAATTAGACATTAAACGTATAAAAAGCGCTCGATGGGGTGCTTTTTTGATGTCTTAAGGTATTAAAAAATATGGTTGTTTATTAATCTACGCTTACAAATAAGCCTGTTTAAAAAATAACTTTATTGTTTTAATAGATATAAAAATAGCGAACGATGAATTGTTGAGTATAAATTTAAAGAATTGTGTATAACTTTGTTCTTGGTTATGCTGTTAGATCTAAATCAAAGTAAAATGATTTATATTCATTCTGGAATGATGAAAGGATAATTCTTTGCTGACTTCATTACGCAAACAGGCTTGGTTTGTGCTGCTGATGGTTTTTGCCCTCGGGTGGAGTAGTGTCGCCTTTGCATCAGCAAAGCCTATGCATCAGCAAATGATGAAGCAATCCAGTGTTGCACAGCATCAACAAGCGATGACCGCCATGTCGGGTTGCCATGAGTCAGTCAAGGTTCAATTTCACACTCATCCGAATCCTTCAGAATATGTAAAAGCATCGCATGATCAAGATTGTCACCAGACCATACAGAATCAGGTGCAGCATTCTAGTTGTAATGATTGTGTGCCGTTACATTGTCAAAGTTTAACCAGCTGGTTGGATTCACAAACAACAGAATTACTCAGTTTTGATCATATTCAAGAACATCCCCAGCGCAATTTTGATTATTCCGCCCAGCATTTAATGGGTTTCTGGCAACAAATCTTACGTCCTCCCAAAGCTTAATCTTGATTTAAAAAAACATTTTTTATTTTTAAATTACAGGTTAAGTCATGTCTATTAAGTTAACTCAAAGCCTCTGGGCCGGGGTGTGTCTCGTGTCCTCATCGTGGGCGTGTGCTGCGGTCAAAGAATATCATCTGAGTATTGATGAGCAGCTGGTCAATGTGACCGGGAAGCCTTTAAAACGCATTACCGTGAATGGCCAATTTCCTGCACCGCTTTTGGAATTTGAAGAAGGCGATGATGCCGTTATTCATGTGCATAACAAGCTAAAAAATAAAGATTCCTCCATTCATTGGCATGGATTATTGCTGCCCGGTTTAATGGATGGTGTGCCGGGTTTTAATCAGTTCAAAGGGATTAAACCGAAAAGTGATTTTGTCTATCGTTTTAAGGTGCGTCAAAATGGCACCTATTGGTATCACGCGCATTCCAAAGGTCAAGAGCAGGACGGTTTATATGGTGCTTTGGTGATTTATCCGAAAGATAAAAAGCCAGTCGCAGCGCATGAACAAACTGATCGGGATTATGTAGTGATGTTGTCTGATTTTCATCAGTCCAGCAGTGACCAGATCATGAAAAATCTGAAAAAGTCAGCAGAGTACTATCAGAATCAGCGTGAAACTTTAGCGGATGTATTTAAACAAGTGCAGCGTGACGGTTTGAAAAATACTTGGCAAGACCGTGGCATGTGGAATCAAATGCGGATGCTGAAAACCGATTTGTCCGATGTTACCGGTTATACTTTTCTGATCAATGGAAAAACGCCAGAGCAAAACTGGACGGGCGTATTTAAGCAGAATGAAAAAGTCCGCTTACGCTTTATTAATGCTTCCGCCATGTCTTTTTATGATGTCAGTATTCCCAACTTGAAAATGACGGTAGTGAGTGCAGATGGGCAGCCAGTTCAACCTGTGCCAGTCGATGAGTTTCGAATCGGCACTGCAGAAACTTATGATGTGATGGTTGAGCCGAAAGCCGATCATTACCAAATTGAAGCAGAATCGATTGATCGCAGCGGTTTTGCGATTGGCACATTGCATAATGAAAATTCACCAGTGGCGCACGCGATTCATATGCCAAAAGCACGTCCACGTGCCTTGCTCACGATGGAAGATATGGGACACGGTTCTTCATCGGGTGAGCATGCAAACATGAATCATGCTCAGATGAACGCCAGTCAAGAAAGTGCGCATTCACAAAGCTCGAATCACCTTAATCATCGGGCTATGGATGATTCTAAGATGGATGATTCCATGATGAAACATGAGCCTGCGCCAATGGATCATTCGCAAATGAACCATGCCGAAGGTGCTAATCATTCACAACCCCCAGCCAAGTCTGATTCTAAACCACAGCAGCATATGGATCATTCAGCACACGCAGCAGCGAAACCAACAGTGGATGATCAGGAGCAGCCTGTTTATGGCTGGGCTAATGCGTCAACTCCAGCAGGTCATAAAGCACTGCAATATAGCGATTTGAAATCTTTAACGCCACAGCCCGATACCCGTCCGGCAGAACGTGAATTGGAAGTGCGTTTAGGCGGTACGATGGAGCGTTATATCTGGACCATTAATGGCAAGAAATTTACTGAAGTAGAACCCTTACAGGTCAAATATGGTGAACGTGTTCGATTGAAGTTTATCAATGAAAGCATGATGGCGCATCCGATGCATTTGCATGGTATGTTTATGCAGCTTGAAAATGGTCAAAGTATGCAGGATATGCCCAATAAACATACCTTGGTTGTGCCACCGGGCAAAACCGTGACTGCATTGTTGACTGCGGATGAGTTGGGTGAATGGGCCATTCATTGCCATCTGCTGTATCACATGTCAGCCGGCATGATGAGCAAGTTAATTGTCGCGAATGTTGGTGCAAATCATCCAACCACCAGGGCATCTAAACCAAATTCAGCTCAGCAAGGACAAGGAGACTCACATGCGCATCATTAATTTATTTGCCATGAGTACCTTAAGTGCTTCCTTGCTGCTGAGTGGGCAGAGTTTTGCGAATGGCCATCACACAATGCCAATGCCTACGACTCAGAACCAACAGTCAGCTGACATTCCTGTAAATCATTCACCGCATCAAACAGAGTCAGTGCTACCCAAGACTGCGACTGAGAAAAAACCGCAACCCCTACAACAAGAGCAATCCAGTTCAGATCAGGCAGATCATGCTGCACATATCAAAGAGCATGGTGGGCAGGTTTATCAACACACCACGGTTGAAAGTAAATGGCTGCGCAATGATGATGGCGAAGGTGTTTTAAAGTCGCAACTTGAAACCCGAATTGGCACGGATGAAAACAAGATTTTTATCAAAGTCCATGCCGATCAAGCTGAATCAAAGCAAACTGAATATGAGGCCAAAGTGTTATATAGCCGTATGCTGAATGATTTTTGGGATGTGCAGACCGGTCTGCATTACTTGAATAACCAGAATCGTGAAGTGGATTCGGAGCAGCTAGGAGCCGTTTTAGGTATTCATGGCTTGGCACCGTATTTTTTTGAAACCGATGTCTACTTATATCTGGGAAAGGACAAGCAAGGGTCTTTGAGCTTGGAAACCGAGCGGGATTTATTGCTGACTCAAAAACTGATTCTGAAACCTTACTTAGATGTGAATATCGTATTGAGCGACGATTCAAACTATGCCAAAAAGTCAGGTTTAAGTCGTGCCCAACTGGGGCTGGAAACCCGATATGAAATCAATAAAAAGGTCATGCCTTTCGTAGATATCGCATACGGTTATACTAAAGGGAATCAGCAGACGGCTTGGCAACAACAATCGGATTCCGGAAATGAATGGTTATATGGTGCAGGCATTCGGTTTAAATTTTAAAGTTTTTAAAACTATTTAAAGTTATTTAAAATCAGCAAATCCGATGGACTGATGTCTATCGGATTTTTTATTTGGACATTGTTTAGGTGATCAATGGGTCAAAAAATGTAAATACTGCACCCATTTAAATTAATTATTTATATAATTATCTTAAATAAAAGGAGGAACGACCTCCCTTGGTACAATTTGATTAATCTCTGCACCAAGAAAATTCGTCAGGACGACCTGATTCTCATCAAATGGAGCATAGTCGTCATGGCTTGGGTGGTTCTAATTTTAGCGGGTCTTTTTGAAATTGTATGGGCTTATGGAATGAAACTTTCAGAAGGTTTCACACGTTTAACGCCCAGTATTATTACCTTGGTGTTCATGATTTTGAGTTTTGGTTTGCTGGCTTATGCCATGCGAACCTTGCCGCTCGGTACAGCCTATACCATTTGGACAGGCATTGGCGCAGTCGGTTCGTTCTTGGTTGGAATCTTTATTTTAGGCGAGCCAGCATCAGCAATGCGTATGTTGGCGGCAGTCCTGATTATTTCTGGATTAGTATTGATGAAACTGTCATCATCATAAACTCTGGATCATTTATTTCACTGCAGGAGAAGACAAATGAAACTGGCATTTTTAGAAATGGCTTCTCCTGTGGGAACCTTAAAACTGGTCGCCAATGAAACGGCTTTAGTCGCCGTGCTTTGGGAAAATGAAAACCCTAAACGTGTACGCTCAGCAGAATTAATAGAGCAAATTGATCATCCTATTTTGCTAGAAACCCAAAAACAGTTAACTGAATATTTTGCAGGAAAAAGACAGCAATTTGATATGCCTTTGGATTTTGAAGGAACAGAATTTCAGAAGAAAGTCTGGCAAGCTTTACTCAGCATTCCATTTGGGGAAACCCGAAGTTACCGTGATATTGCAGAACAAATTGGCAATGTGAAAGCAGTTCGCGCAGTGGGGGCCGCCAATGGGAAAAATCCGATTTCGATTATCGCGCCGTGCCATCGCGTAATAGGGATGAACGGAAAACTGGTCGGCTTTGCCGGAGGACTAGGAAATAAAGATATCTTGTTAAAAATTGAGCAGGCTCAATAAATCTAAAACAATCATAAAAATTTATAAATTAAACGATTTAAAGAGTAGCGGGGAATATTTTGGGTCAAATTTTTTCACAGTTCATATCTATGCTCTGGTGGTTGCCTTTATTTTTTATTGTTGCGGCATTATTCAAAATTTTTAAGCCTTTTTTAAAAGGAAAATTTGGAGAGTTCGCTGTTGGTATTCACGCAAAAAAATATTTAACTAAAGAATATATTCTGTTAAATAACTGTACTTTGCCGGATGAACAAAATGGAACTACACAAATTGATCATATTTTATTAAGTCCGTATGGCGTGTTTATTATTGAAACCAAAAACTATAAAGGCTGGATTTTTGGGGGTGAACGCCAAAAAATGTGAACCCAGAAAATATTTAAACAAAGCTATAAATTTCAAAATCCGCTGCATCAAAATTATAAACACCAAAAGGTTTTAGAGCAGATTCTGGTAGACATTATAAGCGCTGAATACTTACATTCCGTGATTGTGTTTATGCCTGACTGTGAATTTAAAACAGAAATGCCCCTAAATGTATTTAGAGGCAAGACTTGGACTACCTATGTCAAAGGTTTTAAAGATGTGGTTATTTCGCCGATGAAACTTAAACGGATTCAATTGCGGATTGAGAAAGAGATATTGGAAAAATCTTAGCTAACAGATCGCTTGCATGTCGCAAACTTGCAACAACGCAAAGATAATAGCTGACCGTCAACTCATTCATTTAAGCCTTAGCTGAGCCATCCGCCAATAGGCTTAAATGAGGGTGTATCAATGAGATTAATTTGTAGTGGTATGAAGTTTTTCAACAATTTCACTGAGTTGCTTAATGCGTTTCACTTCATCCCAAAGTTCTTTTGCTTCCGGATAATGTTTAGACATCATGCCAATCCATTGCTTATAGCGTCCCACCATATTGATTTCTTTTTTATAGGGACCGCTCAAAAAGCGTATTTGTAAGGCTAAAAGCTCATTCCAGCTAATCAAAGCCTCATCTGTATTTTTACGAATACATTGAGTAATGTCCGGTGTGGTCACCGCAGCCCGGCCTATCATTAAATCTTCACAACCGGATTCTACACGACATTTTTTAGCATCTGCATTGGTCCAAATTTCACCATTGGCGATGACATTGATTTTCAATGCTTTACGAATCGGTTGCAGCTGATCCCAAAATGCAGGTGGCGTATAGCCCTCTGCTTTGGTTCGAGCATGTACTGTTAGCCAGGCTGCACCGGCATCTTCAATGGCATGGGCATTCTCTAAAGTGAAGTTTCTGTCCATATAACCCAAACGCATTTTGGCTGAAACCGGGATATGCTCAGGTACGGCATCTCGAACGGCTTTGACCAGCATGTGTACCACTTCAGGTTCATCTAACAGAACTGAACCGCCACGATGACGGTTTACCGTTTTTGCAGGACATCCGAAATTCATATCAATGGCAGGGGCACCCAGCTCTACCGCACGAATGGCATTAGCGGCCAGCATTTCAGGGTTATTGCCTAAAAACTGGACATGAACTGGTGTTCCAGCGGCAGTTTTACCATCGGTTAGTAATTCAGGACAGTAATTATGATAAACATGGTCAGGCAGGACAGAGTCCGTCACACGAATGAACTCGGTTACACACCAGTCAAAGCTGCCGACATGCGTTAATACATCACGCATAATAGGATCGGTTAAGCCTTCCATGGGCGCAAGAACAAGTTTCAAAGTGTCAGACCTGTACAAAGAAAAACAGGGTTATACGTTTTTTTAAGAAGGTTGTCTAGCTTAGGGCTTGAATTACAAAAATCTATACTGGTGATTTAAGTAATTATCTTCGGTATAACAAATTTTGTATTAAATAGGAATATGAATAAAAGTTAAAACTATCATCATGATGATATTAAAAGCCCGATTGTTGAGTTGCCGTAATCCCCAATAAATAAATTTCCATAAATCGTAGTGATATTTTGAAGTCGTTTTAACAGTTTTTTATGTGGCTTTTATCCTTAAAACATCATCAGATATAGTGCATACCTATTTATTCATTAAAATCAATTTAAGTGTTCAGCAAATAATAATTCTTGATATTCTGCCAGAAGCCTGCATTTTCTCGGGTTCTTATTCTTTACTAAAAGACTAAAGCAAGTTTTAGATTTATAGGTGACAGTAAGATAAGACTATTGCGACAAAAATAAGGAGAAAAAAATGTCTGCTCGATTTTTACTGCCCATTTTACTCCCCATAGCGGGCTCTACCATTGTATTGGCATTAGCAGGATGTGCATCATCCTCTACGTCCCCGATTACAGACAGCTATGGTCCGCAACCCCATCTGCCTGCACCCAAATCAAGTTTACTGCCTACAGTGAATATTGCTCCTGCCAAAGGCTGGCCTGCGGGTATGATGCCGACTCCTGCCAGAGGTTTAAAAGTACAGGCATTTGCAAAAGAACTTCAACATCCGCGCTGGCTATATGTATTGCCTAATGGAGATGTATTGGTGGCTGAAACCGATGCTCCGCCTAAGCCGGACGACAGCAAGGGCATTAAAGGCAAAATTATGAAACTGGTGATGAAGCGTGCAGGTTCATCACATCCGAGTGCCAACCGCATTAGCTTGCTCCGGGATAGCAATGGTGATGGTGTGGCTGACCAAAAAACCGTATTTCTACAAAATCTCAATTCTCCATTTGGTATGACACTGGTCGGCAATATGCTGTACGTGGCCAACACGGATTCCCTCATGCGTTTTCCTTACCAAGCGGGTGCTACTCAAATTACAGCAAGTGGCACTAAAGTACTGGATTTGCCGGGTGGCCCCCTAAACCACCATTGGACTAAAAATGTAATTGCCAATTCTGCAGGCACTAAACTTTATATTACGGTGGGTTCAAACAGTAACGTCGCTGAAAATGGCTTAGATAAAGAAGCTGGTCGCGCCCTGATTATGGAGTTTGATATTGCCAGTGGCAAAGCACGTCCATTTGCGACCGGACTTCGTAATCCAAATGGGATGGACTGGCAACCACAAAGTGGCGCGCTATGGACGGTGGTAAATGAGCGTGATGAAATTGGTAATGATTTAGTGCCTGATTATCTAACCTCAGTCAAAGCCGGAGCTTTTTATGGCTGGCCGTATAGTTATTATGGTCAACATGTGGACATACGGGTAAAACCGCAACAACCTGAGCTGGTCGCTCGCGCGATTCCACCTGATTATGCATTGGGTAATCATACAGCGTCATTAGGGCTGACATTTTATAAGGCAGAATTAATGCCACAATACCGCGGCGGTGCGCTGATTGGGCAGCATGGTTCATGGAATCGCAAACCTCATAGCGGTTATAAAGTCATTTTTGTACCGTTTAAAAATGGTCAGCCTTCTGGTCAACCGCAAGATGTATTGAGAGGCTTTTTAAGTGATCAAGGGGATGCTTTGGGGCGGCCGGTTGGAGTAGCCGTGGATCATTCTGGGGCTATTTTGGTCGCCGATGACGTGGGTAATATGATCTGGCGTGTATCACCAGCGACTACAACCATTGATAATCGTTCAATAAATAAAGCTCTAACCACTGCTTCTGCAAGCCATCAATCGGATAGTTCACAACCTGTTGTAGAAAAAGTAAGCAAGCAATAACTGGTTAAAACAGTAAATAATTGATTTTGAGAAGCTCAATCTTTCATCTAACCTTCAAACAGGCTCTTGCTGCTTACAGGTTAGTAGGGTAGTTGAACGAGGATGAAACAAAAAAAGTGAGTCAGGACTTTAATCCATATGTTAAAGGTTTATCGAAGTTTTATTTACCTTTAAACAGCTAATAAAAAAACCCCGACATCCTGTCGGGGTTTTTCGTATTTGATGCTTAGGTATAACTCCTGTCGTACCGCACATTCCTTATGTTGTTTGTTATTGTTTTTATTCTGTGGAACTTCCTGTTCTCTATGTCCCTATCATAGGAAATTGCAGCAAGATCGTATAGCCGCAAAGAGCCGGAATTGTTGTGAGCAAATGCGTACAAAGCTGGCTAAAAACTATCCCTATTTTCTCCTTGAAACTTGGGGATTGTTTCGGGTCTGGAATGATTGATCACTGGTAATGATGTATTGATGTGATCGCTTATTAAGCGATTTTGTAGGTAAAAAATATCGAAATGGATTGAAAAAAGCCGACTTGATTTTCAAGCCGGGATTCTGCTGATCTTTTAATTTATATTAACTTATTGATATTAATATATTATTTAAATTGAATTTCGTATAAGCACAATTATATTAAATAGATAAAGTAAATATATGAACTTTACTTCATTTTGTTGCCCTCTTGATCAATGATCACTTCACCATCTTCTTTGCTAAACGCCTTAAGTTGAGGAGCAGATAATAGATCCAGTACCAACTCAGAGGGTCTGCATAATTTAATACCCAGCTCTGTCACCACAAATGGGCGATTGATTAAAATTGGATGTTCAAGCATCAAACTCATCAACTGATCATCAGTCCAATGCGGTTGATCTAATTTAAAACGCTCATAAGGTTCAACATTTTTACGAATGGCGCCGCGTACAGAAAGCCCTGATTTTTCAATTAAAGTCATTAGCTCTTCTTTACTTGGTGGTGTTTTTAAATATTCAATGACTTCAGGTTCTTGTCCTGTATTTCGAATGAGTTCAAGTGTATTTCTCGACGTTCCACAGGCAGGGTTGTGATAAATCTTAATCTTTTGTGACATGAATTTTCTCAATGCAAAAACAATATTGCATTTATATATGGATATACGTATATTCGCAATAGCAAATATATTGAGTAATCATAAAATGAATCAAACAGATTTTTTTAAGTGTCTTTCTGACACTACCCGTTTGGACATTTTGAAGTTAGTCATGGTCAAACAAAATGTTTGTGTATGTGAACTGACGGAACAGTTGCAACTCAGCCAACCTAAAATTTCTCGCCATTTGGCTTTGCTTAGGAACCTTTCGATTTTACTTGATCAAAGACAGGGGCAATGGGTGTATTACCGTCTGAATCCGAATCTTCCTGAATGGGCAAGTAAGGTTTTAGACATTATCTCCAAACAAAATGATGACATGCTGGAAAATCCTCATGTTAATGCTTCAATTTCAATCCATTGCGAGTAATATCAATGAAATTCTTATTCCTATGTACTGGAAACAGTTGCCGTAGCATTCTTTCAGAAGTGTTATTCAATAGCCGTGCACCTGAAGGCTGGAAAGCTTATAGTGCCGGTAGTAAACCTTCTAGTCAGGTTCATCCATTAACCATGAAGACTTTGCAAAACTTAGGCTTATCTACCGATGGCTTATCCAGTAAGAGCATTGCTGCCTGTGAACAGTATCAGCCTGATGTGGTGATCACTGTGTGTGATTCGGCAGCACAAGAAGCATGTCCACTTTACCTGGGCGGTGCGATTAAGGCGCATTGGGGCCTGTCTGATCCCTCTCATCTAGAGCTACCTGAACAAGAAAAGCTCAACGCTTTTTTTATTACGGTTGATCATATTAATAAACGTCTGGATGCTTTATTTGCATTGGATACCAAGCAGCTTTCTCGTCCTAAGCTGATTGCAGAAATCAATAAAATTTCAAATATTGAGTAATACCATGGCTGCCTCAAAAATGTCATTTTTAGATAAAAATCTGACCATCTGGATTTTTATCGCCATGTTGCTGGGTATTGCGATCGGGGTTTTCTTTCCGCAAGCATCGGTTGCATTAGACCAGATGAGTGTTAATTCGGTGAATATCCCGATAGCAATCGGTCTGATTATCATGATGTATCCTCCACTTGCCAAAGTGGACTATGCGACCTTGCCGCAGGTATTTAAAGACAAGCGCACGCTTACTTTATCTCTGGTTCAAAACTGGCTGATTGCGCCGTGCCTGATGTTTGCATTGGCGCTGATTTTCCTGCAATCCTATCCTGAATATATGACTGGTGTGATTCTGATTGGTTTGGCACGTTGTATTGCGATGGTCTTGGTCTGGAATGGCCTGGCCTGTGGCGATAATCAATATGTTGCCGGATTGGTGGCATTTAACAGTATTTTTCAGATCCTGTTCTTTAGTACTTATGCCTGGCTGTTTTTGACCTTCTTGCCACCTTATTTTGGTGTTGAAGCACAAGTAATTGATGTCAGCTTCTGGACAATTACCCATGCGGTACTGGTTTATTTAGGTATTCCATTTTTAATGGGCTTTCTTACCCGATTGACCTTGGTCAAACAGAAAGGTCTAGAATGGTATCAAACTCAATTTATTCGCAAGATTAGTCCGCTCAGTCTGCTTGCGTTGTTATTTACTATTGTTGCCATGTTTAGCCTGAAAGGTGGCGAAGTGGTCAGTTTGCCACTCGATGTGCTCAGAATTGCAATACCTTTAACCATTTACTTCGTGCTGATGTTCTTTATCAGCTTCTTTATGAGCAAGTGGATGGGAAATGATTATCCAAAAACTGCGGCCATCTCTTTTACCGCAGCAGGCAATAATTTTGAACTGGCACTCGCTGTTGCCATTGCCACTTTTGGTCTGGCTTCACCGGTTGCTTTTACCACCATTATTGGCCCTCTGGTTGAAGTTCCAGTCTTGATTGCCTTGGTCAGCGTTTCACTGTGGCTAAGAAAAAAAGTTTATAAAGAGGCATAACCTGATGAATCTCCCGAATGTAGATTTGGATCTGCTTGAACGACCCACTTTGGACAAAGTTCAGGCCAAAGAACTGCAACATCCACCGCGTATTTTGCTGCTGTATGGTTCAAACCGTGACAGGTCCTATAGCCGGCTCGCTGTTCAGGAAGCAGGCCGAGTACTGGAATATTTTGGTGCCGAGGTCAAAATCTTTCATCCTAAAGGACTGCCCTTACCTGAAGATGCAGACACGACTCATCCTAAAGTTACAGAGCTGCATGCGCTTTTAGCCTGGGCAGAAGGCATGGTCTGGTGTTCGCCTGAACGTCATGGTTCGATGAGTTCAATTTTGAAAGCCCAAATTGACTGGATTCCTCTGGCAGCAGGTGCAATTCGTGCCACTCAGGGCAAGACGCTGGCTGTGATGCAGGTATGTGGAGGTTCGCAATCGTTTAATGCGGTGAATCAATTGCGTGTTTTAGGGCGCTGGATGCGGATGATCACGATTCCAAATCAATCCTCTGTACCGAAAGCGTTTCTGGAATTTGAAGAAGATGGTCATATGAAACCGTCTCCTTATCACAATCGAATTGTGGATGTGATGGAGGAGCTGTATAAATTCACCCTTCTGACAAGAGGACAATCAGCTTATTTGACTGACCGTTATTCTGAACGGGTCGAAAGTGCTGAGCAATTGTCAAAGCGTGTGAATCAAAAGAATATTTAGTTTCCCTAAAATGAAGATCATACAGATTTCCTGAAATTATTTTATTATTTATTTAAAATTATTAGCTTAATTGTTATTAAAAAAGCCTGATCTATAAAGATCAGGCTTTTTCATTAATTTATCCAATTTCACGATAAATATTTAGTTATTGTTCTGCATTTTTACTAAAAAAGAAGTTGAAAGGGGAAATTGTATTTATTTCCCTAAAATCATTTCTAATACAAACTTGGAACCAATAAAACCAATTGCCAGCAGCATAAAACCACTCAGGGTAAAGCGAATCGCTTTTTGGCCCCGCCAGCCAAATTGGTAATGACCAATCAGCAGCGACCCATAGACAAACCATGAAATAATACTGAAGGCCGTTTTATGGGCTAAATGCTGGGCAAAGAAATCTTCAATGGTGAAGAAGCCAAAACCTAAAGCTAAGGTCAGTAAGATAAAACCGGTAATGATTAAATCAAACAGCAAAGATTCCATGGCCTGAAATGAAGGCAATAAATTGACCCAGATTCTTTTCTGCTTGTTTTTTAATTCGCGATTTTGGAACCATAAAATCACCGCTTGTATGGTTGCCATCAGTAGAACCGCATAGGCCGATAAAGACAAAATAATATGAATGTCTAAACCTAGGGAGTGTTGTTCAATCACCTGATTTTGCTTGCTTAAGGCAAAACCTAAAATCAAGCCGGTCGCAGCAACAGGAATGCCCAATAAATTAAGGGCCAAAATGGGGCGGTAAGTACTAAAGATTAAACTCAGCAATAACATCAGACCAGATGTGAATGACAGTAACAGGAATACATCATAATTTACACCTAGCGGTGTCAGCATATCGTTATACAGAACCCCCGTGTGTAGCAGTAAACCTAAACCGAGTACAAGACCTACAAACCAATGGTTCGGATCACGCTTTGACATTAAGTGAATAAACAAATACCAGAAAGATGTGGTATAAGCGATTAATGCTAAGATCGTGTAAACCAAGGGGAGACTGATCATGTCAAACCTTTTTCAGGATGTTGAATATTCATTTATATAAATTCTACGTGAACTACAGTATCCTATAGCATCTTATGCATAAATTTTCTATTTTAAGAAAGATTTTTTTGCAACTGGCAATTTTAAGCGGATTTTGCAATGTTTGATACCTTAACAGAACGACTCACGCAGAGTTTAAGAAATGTTACTGGCTCAGGGCAGCTAACCGAAGACAATATTAAAGATACGTTACGTGAAGTACGTATGGCACTTCTTGAAGCCGATGTTGCGTTACCTGTAACTCGTGAATTCATCGCGAAAGTTAAGGAAGAAGCATTGGGTCAGGAAGTGATGACTCAGTTATCACCAGGCCAGGCATTCGTAAAAATCGTCCATGACGAACTGACAAAAATGATGGGTGAGGCCAATGAAAGCCTCGACCTGGCAGCAAAACCACCTGTGGTGATACTGCTTGCAGGTTTGCAAGGTGCGGGTAAAACCACCACAGCTGCAAAACTTGCCCGTTTCTTACAGGAACGCCAAAAGAAAAAAGTAGCCATGGTTTCTGCCGACATTTATCGTCCAGCAGCAATCAAACAGCTACAAACAGTTGCAGGCGAAGTAGGCGCGATTTTTCTGGAATCGAGCGCTGATGAAAACCCAATTACCATTGCCAATCGAGCAATTGAGCAAGCAAAAATTCAGTTTGCTGATGTTCTGATTGTCGATACCGCAGGTCGTTTACATGTCGATGATGACATGATGGACGAAATTAAAGCGCTTCATGCAGCTATTAAACCTACTGAAACCTTGTTTGTAGTCGATGCTATGACGGGTCAAGATGCGGCAAATACTGCAAAAGCCTTTAACGATGCTCTACCTTTAACCGGTGTGATCCTGACCAAAACCGATGGTGATGCACGCGGCGGTGCCGCGCTTTCTGTACGTGCAATTACCGGTAAGCCAATCAAATTCTTGGGTATGGGTGAAAAGCTTGATGCCTTGGAGCCATTCCATCCTGAGCGTGTGGCACAGCGTATTTTGGGTATGGGTGACGTACTTTCTTTGGTCGAAGAACTTGAACGTAAAGTCGACAAAGAAAAAGCCGAAAAAATGGCGAAAAAGTTGCAAAAAGGCGGTAGCTTCAACTTTGAAGATATGCTGATGCAATTTGAACAAATGAATAAAATGGGTGGCATGATGGGCTTCTTGGACAAGTTGCCTGGCATGAGCAATGCAGGTATCCAAGATGCAATTGCGCAGGCAAATCCTGAAAAGCAAGTGAAAAAAATGGAAGCGATTATTCAGTCGATGACCATTAAAGAGCGCCGTAACCCAGACCTGATGAACCCGAGCCGTAAAAAACGTATTGCAGCAGGTTGTGGTATGGAAGTGGTTGAAGTCAATAAACTGATTAAACAACATGCGCAAATGGCGAAAATGATGAAGAAATTTGCTAATCCGTCAGGTATGGCAAAAATGATGAAATCATTGAGCGGTATGCAAAATAAATTAGGCGGTGGCGGTGGTATGGG
Organism: Acinetobacter sp. ANC 3781; assembly: GCF_004331285.1. Taxonomy (GTDB): domain Bacteria; phylum Pseudomonadota; class Gammaproteobacteria; order Pseudomonadales; family Moraxellaceae; genus Acinetobacter. Next base: position 174,511 of record NZ_SJOH01000002.1, on the reverse strand, counting down.
ACCATTGTTTGGTGGAAATGACAAGAAGTAAGATTGTACTTCTCATCGTAAAAAGGCGCATATAGCGCCTTTTTTATAGCTAAAATTATGCAATACAGAAAATACCCTATGCGAATAACTCTGCATATTTAATCCTAAACGGAATAACAAAAGCGCTAATTAAACGCTAGGCATAAGGCTCAATTAACCAAGTCAAAAATGTAAGAAGAAAACATGCTCTCACTAAAAATAGTTTATCTGATGTAGGGTGATCGCGCCTTAGCTAACGCACCTGATTTTCAAATATGGCAGCAAGCGTTACAGAGGCAAATGCCGGAATTAGATCCAGAAAGTATTATTATTGTCGCGCACAGTTTAGGCCGTCTCGAGAGCTTGCATTTTTTAACTTATAGGCTTAGCCCAACCCCAAATAGAAGGATTGATTTGGGTTACTGGTTTTAAAGATAAATTAACCGCATTGCCTGAATTAGATGGTTTTATCCGACAGGCAAAATTAGACATGGCCATTTTGCAAAAAAAAACAGATTGCGATCCGTTTTTACTATTTTCCTGCAATAATCTTTATGTGTCACCGCCTAAAGTAGTCCTGCTCGGGCATTTTATTAATGCCTAAATGCAAGAGCTGAATCATGCTGAACAATTTATGCCAAGTGAGGATTTTGATGAATTTAGACAAGTTTGCAGTGTAACGAAATTTTTTTCTACGGCATTGATAGAGTTGGGATTTATTTTAAACCTTAAAGGGAGGATTGAGTTACAGGGGAAGAAGTACTTTCTGCGTGGACATTTTTATAAAAAGACCAACAATTAAATCACTCAATTCAGACTAAGCTTATTGCACACCAAAACAGCTTAAGCAGATGGAACAAGAATAATGGCTCAAGTGAATGTGATACATGGTTATACCGCCAGCCCAGAAGAAAACTGGTATCCCTGGATTCAGCAGACAGCAGATCAGCAGTACTACAGTTTAAAAGTATTGCGTTTGGATCCTTCACCGCGACCGGAGCTGTCGGTGTGGGAATCACAAATAAATGAGCAAATAGGAAGTCTGGATGAAAATAGTATTGTGATTGCGCATAGTTTAGGAACTGTCGTGGCATTACATTATTTATCCAAAAATTTAACCCATCAGCGTATTAAACAGTTGGTTTTAGTTGCCGGTTTTAATGGTCGTTTAGGGCGCTTAGAAGAAGTCTATCCTTTTATTGATGCAGCCCAGATTGATTTTGAATTGCTTAGACGCCAGATTGAACATCGTGTGGTGATTTATTCGGAAGGAGATGAGCATGTTCCGCCAAAATTCAGTATTGAGCAGGCCAAAAGTCTAGATACAGAGCTGATTTCTGCCCAATGGCAGGGACACTTTATTGATTCTGAAGGTTGTACGGAACTGCCTGAAGTTTGGCAGGTTATACAACCCTATTTAATTCGACTAGATCAGGCTTCAGCCAAGGAATAAATATAATTCTGCAGACCTTTGAGTAACAGGTCCGGCTCAATTATGGGTTGATACTGTACAAGATATTTTGCAAATAATGGTGCATCACCGCCAGTCAGAATCAATTGACTTGGGTATTTATCCAGTACCTTTTCAATGGTACTCACCAAGCTTAACAAAATACCGTGATGCACCGCATCAATAGTATTTCGACCTGGGCTAAGTTCATCAAATGTGGCATCGGGAATTTTAATGCCTTTGGTATTTTGAATTAAAGAATCCCGCTGTAAATACAGATTCGGCAGGATATAACCTCCCAAGTGTTGCATGCCATCAGTTAGATCAATGGTTAAAGCAGTTCCGCAACTAATGACACAATATTGTTGCTTTGGATCATGGACCACGGCCAGCATTTGTAACCAACGGTCTACACCGAACTTGCTGGTATCTTCATAAGCACAGCGTAACCCTGCATATTTCGCCTGCACTTTGGCAAAGGTCACTGGCACATCTAAAAACTTGAGAATTTTCTGGATACGTTCATTATTTTTCTTGTCCTGAACTGAAGATACGCCAACCTGGTGCAGATCTAGACTTTTAAAATGCTGAATTAAACCCAACAGCAGTTCCGCAGGGGATTGCAAATGCAATTCTGCAGCCTGTTCAATAATCTGATGATTCTCGGTAATCCAATATTTTAGACGAGTATTCCCAATATCTAGCCATAAATTCTTCATTGCATTTCTCTAAAGAGAGGTTTCTAGGCGACGTAAACGTCCTTGATAAAATTGTTTTAAGCCTTCACGGGTTTCAATATTGACCGCACCATCATCCTGAATGCCTAAGAAGATACCTGAGCATAGCCCTGAATGATGCTCAAATTCTACGGCCTGATTTTTAAAAGCAGCATAGTGATTAAAACGCGCAGCCAGGTTATAACAATGATGATCAAACCATTCACTGGCTTGCTGAATGGCCATATATAATTCTGCGATCAATTCAGTACGCTGAATTACTATTAAGCCTAACTCGCGCAGTGAGGTGGCATGCTGGTCAATCTGTTCTTTCGGAATAGGCGCAAGATTAATACCGACCCCGACAATTACCTGATGCGGAGAAATGGGTTCAACCAGAATACCGCCCCATTTACCTTGCTTGCTAAATAGATCATTCGGCCATTTCACTTGCAGCTCCAAGTTCTTAAGACTTGGCATTTGTAAAATATTTAATGCAATTTCAAGGGCAAGCCGGCCATCAATGGGTGTTCGTGTATTTAGCAATGTGCTTAAATAGATGTTCCCTTCAGGGGAGACCCATTGTCGTTGGCGTTGTCCACGACCTTGAGTTTGTCTCAAACTACAGACTAAAACGCTGTGAACGCCTTTGAGTGCAATTTCACGTACATCATCATTGGTTGAAGTCGTGACTGGTTTCAGTATTAAAACTTCAGGGAGCTGATGAGCTTCGTCGAGGATTTTTTGCAGTTGTCGAGTCTCTAAATCCATTTAAATCTAAGAAATAGTTGGAATGTGAAGAATGGAGTTAATCATATATTTATTGATTGGTGCAATGGCTGGTTTTGCCGCTGGACTATTTGGTGTCGGTGGCGGCCTGATTATTGTGCCAATTTTGTATATTGTGTTCACGCAGCTGCATTATGATCCTTCGGTGATTATGCATTTGGCCATTGGTACATCATTGGCAACCATTATTGTGACCTCAATTAGCTCTGTCTCAGCGCATCATAAACGCGGTGCAGTGATGTGGGATGTATTTCGCAATTTAGCACCGGGGCTGGCTTTAGGGTCATTTTTAGGTGCCGGTATCGCTGACTATATGTCAGGTCAGGGCTTGCAGTTGCTGATTGGATTCTTTGCAGTTTGGGTCGCATACGGTATGTTTACCGGTGCAAGTCGGCCTGTTGATCCTTCGCATCATTTGCCTTCTAAAGCATTGCAACTGCTTGCAGGTGGAGGCATCGGGATTGCATCGGCTATTTTTGGTATCGGTGGTGGCAGTCTTACGGTACCGTATTTAATCCGTCATGGTGTGGTCATTCAAAAAGCTGTAGCAACTTCAGCAGCAGGAGGCTTGCCTATTGCAATTGCCGGGGCATTAGGCTTTATGTGGTTTGGCTCGAATACCTCGGTTGAAGTACCGCATAGTATTGGTTATGTGCATATTTATGCCTTCATTGGCATTAGTGTAATGAGCTTTATTACTGCAAAACTTGGGGCAAAAGTGGCACATAAGTTATCACCCGCCATGCTGAAAAGATGTTTTGCCTGCCTTTTAACTGTGGTTGGTTTATATTTTATATATCAAGGATTTTTGACCTATTTTTAATTTTAAATAAGAGAAAAATAGAATGAAAAGGTGTGCTACAGTTCAAATGTTCACACCTTTTTAGATTGGCTTTAAAGACGGATAAATTGTCTGACAATGTCATTTGTTAAATTCATAAAATGAAGTAAAAATAACAAGGTCAATATAAACGTGTGAAATTTTTTCGATTGCATCTTATAAAAACAACATAGGACGAGTATGCAAGAACAGGAAAAGGACAGTTTGTCCGAACAAATTGCAAAGCATATTAGTGAGCAAATTATTCGTGGCGAATTGGTTGAAGGTGAACGCATTCAAGAGTTGCGAATCTCGGCTGAACTCGATGTCAGCCGTGGCTCCGTGCGTGAAGCATTATTGTTGTTGCAACGCACCCACCTAATTGAAATTTACCCACGCCGTGGTGCAATTGTGTCAGAAATGTCTGCACAACAAGTTCGTGCTTTATTTGATATGAGCGCTTTGCTATTGGGACAAATTATTCATCGGGTGGCGGAAACTTGGCGCACTCATGAAGCCGAAAGAATTCAGGCCTTATTGGATCAATTGCATCAAGAGACACGTCAGGGGAATACTGAAAAATTCTACGATTTAATCTTTCAAGGCATGGCGCGCCAGCACGAAATGGTCGGTAATCCTTATTTGATGAAGTTCTATAAAGAGTTGTTGCCATCAATGCGTCGCAGTTATTTTTTAACCTTAAATATTTCTCGTCGTGAGCTAGAGGAATCATTTGAACTGTTTAAGTTAGTGACTGATGCAGTTTTGATCCGAAAATCACAACAAGCTACTTTATTTATGGATGATTTTTGTCGACACTTGCGCAACCTTGTGTTGGAATCTCTGACACGGATGAAACAAATCGAACTTGCATGGGCAAGACGTTCACGACGTTGATCAGGACATTATGCGTTTAAGCAGCTTAAAACTTTCCGGCTTTAAATCTTTTGCCGATAGTACCACTTTACATTTCAAGGCGAATCGTACCGCTGTGGTTGGGCCAAACGGTTGTGGTAAATCCAATGTAATTGATGCCATTCGCTGGGTGATGGGAGAATCCAATGCACGCCAGCTTCGGGGTGGCAGCATGCAGGACGTCATTTTTACCGGTACTGCCAAACGTAAACCAGTTGGGGTAGCAAGTGTAGAACTGCGCTTTGATAATACCTATGGCAAGCTCGGTGGTGCATACAATGCCTATAATGAATTGGCGGTACGTCGTCAGGTCAACCGCGATGGCAAGTCTGAATATTTTTTAAATGGCACCAAATGCCGTCGTCGTGATATTACCGATATTTTCTTAGGGACAGGACTCGGTCCACGTTCTTATGCGGTGATCGAACAGGGCATGATTAATCGTTTAATTGATGCCAAACCTGAAGAAATGCGGGTGTTTATTGAAGAAGCTGCCGGCGTTTCACGTTATCAGGCGCGTCGTCGCGAAACATTATTGCATCTAGATCACACCACGCAGAATTTATCGCGCCTTGAAGATATTGCATCGGAACTCAAGTCACAGCTGAAAACCCTGAAACGTCAATCGGAATCCGCAGTTCAATATAAAGAACTCGAAACCCAGATTCGTACCATTAAAGTTGAAGTGTTGTCTTTTCAATGCGAACAAAGCAGCCGATTACAGCAAGAATATACTCTTCAGATGAATGAATTGGGCGAAACATTTAAATTGGTTCGTTCAGAACTGACTACTTTGGAACATGATTTAACGGCGACCAGTGAACTGTTTCAACGACTGATTCAGCAGTCCACCCCATTGCAAAACGAATGGCAACAGGCCGAGAAAAAATGCTCTGAATTGAAAATGACACTGGAACAGAAACAGTCCTTATTCCAGCAAAATACGACCACTTTAAGTCAGCTGGAACAGCAAAAACTACAGACCAAAGAGCGGCTACAACTGATTGAATTGCAAATTGAAACTTTGCAGTCTCAACAGGAACAGCAGACTGAACAATTACAGCTAAAAGAAAGCCAGGGACAAGACCAGAACCAAAATCTGGGTGATTTAAAGGCGCAGCAACAACAGGTGCAGCAACAGTTTGAACTGGTTAAAGCCCAGGTTGAGAAACAGCAACAGCAAAAAATGCAGATGCTGGCGCAAAGTGAGCAATTAGCTAAAAATATTGCCCGAATCGAACAGCAAAAGCAGACTCTGCAACAGCAAACAGCACAGCTTCAACACCAAGATCAGCAAGATGATATTGCACAACTTGAAAGTGAAAAAGTTCAACTTAGCCAGCAAATTGAACAGTTAGAACAAGCCATTCAAATGCAGAAAAAATCATTAGAGTCAGTGCAAGCGGAGTATGCGCAGCAGAAAAATGATGTTTCGAATTTGAAATCTGCCATTCAGGTGTTGCAATCGGAACAGAAAAACCTGAATCAATTGCTGATTAAGAACAGTCCGAAATTTCAGAATGATGCTGTGCAGTTGATGCAGGTCTTAAAATTAAAAGATCTGGCCAAAGCACATGCCAATTTAATTGAAAAATTTTTGGCGAAATGGCTCTCTGCACACCTCATTGATACCGAGGCTGGTTTTGGTGAGAGTATTGCCCGTCAGTTGAAAAGCAATAGTTCGCAAGATCAGATTCAGATCGCTGGTTTGTCTTGCTTGGCTGACTGGATTGAATCGCCACAGCATTCCATTTGGCAGCAAGTGGCAGTTGCAGACAATCTAAATCAAGCCTTGTCTTTGCAAAGCCAATTAGGCATGGGGCAGTCCATTTTAAGTTTGGATGGCTATCATGTGGGTGCGGATTGGGTAATTGGCCTGTTTTATGATGAAGCAAGCCAAGCCGGACAAGGGGCACTCAGCCATCGTATCCGTTTAGATGAAATTGAAACTGCACTGGCACAGCAGCTACCTCAGCTTGAAACTGCGGAACAGCAATTGCCAGCTGTGTTACAACAGATTCAAAACCTGCAAAAAAAAATTCAGGACCAGCAAGGCCAGTTAAAGCAACAGCAAAAGGCGTTGCAGCAAATGGATGTCAATATTGCCAAAGTACAAAGCACGGCTCAGGCATTTTCAGTCCAAAAGCAGCAATTGCAAAATCAGTTACAACAACTGGATGAGCAGCTGGAAGAAGATGCTATGCAAAAAGATGATCTGGAAATTGATTTGCATGCGTTGAATTTGAAACTTGAGCAGGCCTTACCAAATTATAAAACCCTGCAATTTCAAGTTGAGGCACTGACCGAGCAGCTTGAAAACACTCAACACACCTGGCAACAGGCTCAACAAGAGTTGGAGTTGCTGCGTCGTCAAACGACTCAAACCGGACAGCAAGCTGAATTACTGGAAAAAGATGCATCATTCTTAAAAGCGCAATATCAGCAGATTATTGCGCAAATGGAGCAAGCGAAAAGATTTGTCGATCCGGTACAGCTGGAACTGCCGGCATTAGAGTCGCAATTTAATCAACAATCTCAAGTCACCGAAAAGTTGCAGAAAACCTGGAATGAGTGGCAAGTTGAACTGAATAACATTCAGGAAAAACAGCAAAGCCTGACTGAGCAGCGCCATCAGCATCAACAGCAGGATGAAAAATTACGTGGTCAATTGGAACAAAAACGTCTGGCTTGGCAAGTCGCTAAATCCGATTTTCAACATTATTCAGAACAACTCCATGCTTTGAATAGTCAAGTGATTAGCGGTTTAAATATTGATATCGTTTCACATCAACAACAGCTGGAAATAGCCCAGCAACGCTTTGAAAAATTGGGTGCGGTCAATTTAGCCGCTTCCGAAGAATATGAGGAAGTATCCAAGCGCTTTGAAGAGCTGAGTCATCAAATTGAGGACCTGAAAAAAACGGTTGATCAATTACAAGGGGCGATGAAAAGTATTGATCAGGAAACCCGAAAGCTATTTATGACCACCTTCGATCAGGTCAATCTTGAGCTGCAAAACTTGTTCCCGAAAGTATTTAATGGCGGAGAAGCGAGTTTAAGCCTTGAAGATGACTGGCAATCGGGTGTAAAACTAATGGCTCGACCACCGGGTAAACGTAATAGCTCTTTAGCACTGTTATCGGGTGGTGAAAAAGCATTAACAGCATTGGCATTGGTATTTGCCATCTTCCGTTTAAATCCGGCGCCGTTTTGTGTTCTGGATGAGGTGGATGCTCCTTTGGATGATGCAAACGTGGGTCGGTTTTGTAATTTGGTAAAAGAACTTTCTGAACAAGTCCAATTCATTTACATTACCCATAATAAAGTTGCAATGACGATGGCAACCGATTTGTTAGGTGTTACCATGCCAGAAGCCGGTACATCAAAATTAGTCACTGTCGATTTGGAACAGGCAAAAGAATACGGTTTAGTCGCGGAGTCATAATATGGAAATCACCACCGTCGTTGGTATAGTTATCGCCGTTATCATTATGTTATTCGGTTTAAGAATACTGCTAAAAAAACCTGCTGATGCAGCACCATCATTAGATTCAGAACTTCATGTCGACACAGATAGCCAGAAACCGGTGATTCCTCGCCATGTCCGTGATCAATTACAAAGTACCAATGAGCCATCAAGTATAGAACGTGTTGAACCGACTTTGGCAGAACCCGCTGTTGAGCTTGCTCAAGGTTCACATAAGACAGAAGCAAATAAGACAGAAGGAAAAACTGAGAAGGCTGAAGTTCAGACACCAGTCGCTGCTGCGACAGAAAACACGGATCAGGTCGAATTAACAGCAGATTCAGTCGTCAAAATGGATGATGCTGCATTAGACCTTACAAAAGATAAGGCGAGTCAAGCTGACAAAACTGCAGCCAAAGATTCAGAAGAACTCAGCCTGAACGGAACAATTGAAAAAGCTGAAATTTCAGAGTTTGAGGATGAAAGCAGTATTCTGGATGAACATTTACATGAGCAGCAACGTGTTGATGAAGAAAGTGCTTTATCAACAGCGGTTGATTTTATTGCATTAAATGTTTACCCAGAACGCCGCATTCTGTCAGGTGAAAAAACCTTAAAAGTATTGCTGAAGTATGGTTTGCGTTTTGGTGAAATGGCGTGTTTTCATCGCTACAGTCAAGACGATAGCAAATTACTCTTTTCAGTTTTACAAATTACCGATGAAGGCGCAGCTGGCTTTGACCTTGAAACCTTATCGACTGAACAGGTGAAAGGTTTAGCATTCTTCTTGGCCTTGCCACATAGTGATGTGCAAAATGCCTTTGATACAATGGACAGTCTTTCACGTCTGATTGCACGTGAAATTGATGGCACCGTTTATGATCAGAACAATCAGGAATTTACGCCACAGTTGCGTGAGCAATGGCGCCATCAGGCAATTGACTATCGTTCAAAACAAAATGCAGAAGTTTAGTTTGAAACTGGACAATGCGATTTCTATAATGGCGAGTATATAAAATTTTTTAAGGGCGGAAATAAACCGCCCTTTTTTATGGTGTAGAAATGACTCAAGATTCAACTATCAAAGCGCAAATGCGTCAATTGATTCAAATTTTAGCCAAGCATAATCATGCCTATTATGTGATGGATGAACCAAGTATTGAAGATAGTGAATATGATCAACTCTTTCATCAGCTTAAAACCTTAGAAGAGCAATATCCTGAATATATACAAGCTGATACACCGACCAATAAAGTGGGAGGAAAGGCACTCAATAAATTTGCAAGCGTGACCCATGCGGTGCCCATGCTGTCATTAGGGAATGTGTTTAATCAAGAAGACCTGTATGCTTTTGCACGCCGTGTAGAGGAGCGTTTACCCAATCAGAAAATTCAATATGATGTTGAATTGAAGTTTGATGGCTTGGCCATTTCCCTCTGGTATGAACATGGTATTTTGGTTCGTGGCGTAACGCGTGGTGATGGTGAAACGGGGGAAGATATTACCCATAATGTCAGAACCATTCGTAACTTGCCTAAAGTACTTTCATCTGTTCAAGGTTCAGTTCCCGTGCTACTAGAGGTTCGTGGTGAAGTTCTGATGCCAAAAGCCGGCTTTGAGAAACTCAATGCGGAAAATGAAGCCAAAGGTGAAAAGACCTTTGCCAATCCGCGTAATGCTGCGGCAGGCAGTTTACGTCAGCTTGACCCAAATATTGCCGCATCACGTCCTTTGGCCTTTTATGCCTATGGAATTGCGCAGTGTGAACCACATCATGGTCAAACCACCATGTCTGCCAGTCTGGAATGGCTCACTCAGTTTGGCTTTGCGGTAGGGGAATGCCATTTTATTTGTGACAGCATTCAGCAAGTGCAGCAACGCTATGAAGAAATCAATGCGAAACGACCGAATTTGAGTGTCGAAATTGACGGCATGGTCATTAAAGTCGATAGCTTAAAACAGCAAAAACAATTGGGTTTTTTAAGTCGTGAACCACGTTGGGCAACGGCGTACAAATTTCCGGCGGTTGCCGCTTTAACCACGGTTGAAAATATTGACTGGCAAGTGGGGCGTACCGGTACTTTAACGCCTGTCGCGCGTTTGAATCCGGTTGCAGTGGGTGGGGTAACGGTATCCAATGTGACTCTGCATAATATTGGAGAAATCCATCGTTTAGATGTCCGCATTGGCGATACGGTCAGCGTGTACCGTAGTGGTGATGTAATTCCCAAGGTAGAAAAAGTCTGGCCGGAATTCCGCCCAGAGGATGCAGTTGAAGTTCATCTTCCAGAACAGTGTCCAATGTGTGAATCACCTGTGGTGATGCCGGAAGGTGAAGCACTGGCACGCTGTTCAGGTGGTTTATACTGTGCTGCACAGCGTATTGAAGCGATTCGTCACTTTGTTTCGCGTAAGGCCATGGATATTGAAGGTCTGGGTGAGCGTTGGGTGGAATCTTTATTACACCTCGATTTATTGAAAAATGTGGCTGATATTTATTGTCTGCATGAACATCGGGAACAGTTACTCACCATTGAAAAAATGGGCGAAAAGTCTGTTCAGAACCTGTTTGATGCGATTGAAAATAGTAAGAAAACCACGCTTGCTTCATTCATTTATGCACTTGGAATTCGCGGTGTCGGTGAAACTACAGCGCGGATGCTTGCCAATACGTTTCAAACTTTTGATGCTCTTAAAGCCGCTGATCTTGAAGCCTTAAAGAAAACCCCAGATGTCGGTGATATTACCGCTGAATGGATTATCGATTTTTTCCAAGCCGAACATAATCTGGAAGTAGTGAACCGTTTGCTTGAAGCAGGAATTCACTGGGATGCACCCATTGCACCAACACGTCAGCCACTTAATGGTGAGAGCTGGGTGGTCACTGGTACGCTAAGCAGTATGGGACGTGATGACGCGACACATTTACTGCAAGCTTTAGGTGCGCGTGTCAGCGGTAGCGTGTCGAGTAAAACCAAATGCGTGGTTGCAGGTGAGAAAGCGGGTTCTAAACTTGAAAAAGCTGAAAAGCTGGGCGTACGAGTGATGAATGAAACCGAATTTTTAAGCTTGATGGCTGAATACGGACAAATGTAAAGTTCAACTAAAAAGCCACCGCAAAGGTGGCTTTTTAGTTGGTGAGATTCAATATTTAAAGGTATTTCTTCACCACCCCATCATCGAGTAACTGCTGGAAATGCTCAATCAAACTGGTTTCAATGTTACGGTATTGCATGCCGAGTTGTTGCTGGCTTTTATGGGCATTAAAATAGATCGGATAACCCATATTTAGTTCAACAAAAGATTTGGAAAACCCAGCCAAAGGACCAAACAGTTTGAAAGCCGCTTTCGGGAGCTGGTTACGCGGGAAAGGGAACTTAGGACCAAAGTTCTGACGTAAAATTTTCCCCATTTCCAATAAGCTTAAAGTGCCGCCACTAATAATATAGCGCCCTTTAGCATCAGGGTTAAATGCAGCTTGAACGTGTGCCTCTGCAACATCCCGGACATCGACAATACCATTCCACATAGGCGGTACGCCAAGTAAAGTCATGCCGTTGGCAAACTGCTGTAGAACTTCTACACTGCCTGACTGGGTATTTGCGGTTAATGAGGGACCGAGAACCAGCGCCGGGTTAATACACACCAGATCCCAACGTTGTTGTGCTTTTTGCATCTCCCAGGCTTTACGTTCTGCCATGACTTTAGAATAAGAATAGGGCTGATGTGTTTTAGAACTGGTGGTATTCCAATGCGACTCATCAAACTCATTCTTTGCGGTGTGTTGAATATCTATGGCATCGCCATAAGCCGCAGCAATACTTGAGGTCACGATCACACGCTTCACTGAATCGGTTTTATTAACACTATTCAATACATTTTCAGTGCCTAAAATAGCAGGTTCAATAATATCTTTTACCGCATCTTTAAAGTTGTTCACTACAAAAGGCGATGCCATATGTAACACGATTTCACAGCCCTGCATGGCTTCATCAAATGAATTTGCTTCAAGTAGATTGGCTTTGAAAAGTTTAAGTGTGCCCTTGGTTTCAGCGGCAATTTTATCCAAATGTGCAAAGCTTGGTTTTTTATTCAGGTCGCGGACAGTAGCATGCACGGTATGACCTTGTTCCAGTAAATTTTTAATCACCCAACTGGCGATGTAGCCTGTAGCACCTGTCACAAGAATGGGAGCGCTGTGTTGTGGATTCGTCATGAGGTAAACCATTGTTGTTTTTAAATTTACATATATCTTAGTGGTAAATCACGAGCTTGTCTTTGACTGATTGATGCTTACTTTAGCTAAACTTTGTACGTAGCCATGCGCCTTTTATTATTAATAAATACTGCACATGGATTTAATTCATTTAAACGAGCAGGATATGCTGCTGAACGACAGTCTCGTAATACAGGTATCGCGAAGTTCATGTCTTTTATTGGCTGATGAAATAAGAACCATTTGTACTCGTTACAAATCTTAAAAATATACTTTTACAGTTTAAATAAGCCTTGGGGAAATTGCTTCAATGGCGCAAAGGCTTATTTTTTATATGGAAAGTTTTGTTAAATTACTGCAAATGCGTATGTTTCTCATTTTAATTTTATAAAAATCATAAACTTACATAATTTTTATTTTGCATTCAAGGTTGGTTTTGTCCATAATGTTAGAAAAAGGGTATGGAGTAATTGAAATGCGTGGCAATCCAGAAGTCGTAGACTATCTAAATATGTTGATCGGTGGTGAACTGGCGGCTCGTGATCAATATCTTATTCATTCTCGTATGTATGAAGATTGGGGTTTAACGAAGATTTTTGAACGTATCGATCATGAAATGCAAGAAGAAGCATCGCATGCCGATGCGCTTATTCGCCGTGTATTGTTTTTAGAAGGTACACCGAATATGAACCGTGATGACATCGAAACAGGAGAAGATGTGGTCACGTGTTTAAAAGCAGATTTAAAACTCGAATATCATGTGCGTGAAAAATTGGCGCAAGGTGTGAAACTTTGCGAAGAAAAAGGCGATTATGTGAGCCGTGAGATGCTTCGTCAGCAAATGTCTGATACTGAAGAAGATCATACCTACTGGTTGGAGAAGCAAATTCGTCTGATTGAGCTGATTGGTTTACAAAACTATATTCAATCACAAATGTAAGATTGCAGAGATAGATATAGAAAGCCTGACAAGAGTCGGGCTTTTTTCTATCTTAAATTTTTATTATTTGTGCCGCATCATATTAGACAACTTGTATAAGTCAAAAATGTTCAATACTGGATTTTGAAAATCGGCACTGCCTCCTTTGATTGATTCAATTTTTATGCTTTTGCGTAGGCATTATCTCTATTTTTGAAAGATTAAAATGAGAACATCAAAATATATTTTGAGTTCGCAAGGAAAACCTTTTGTCCCCATGCACGACATCCTGAGTCAGTTTTAAGCACGGCTTTAAAATGCAGCGCAAGGGATAGGGAACGTGTGGCATCCATGCCACATTCATGACTGTAATGCCTACTAAAATTTATTTTTAATTTTGGTTTTAAGAACGACTTATAGTAATTGAAAAATGATTTACGAAAGAAGTATATTGTCTAGATTTTTAATATTTGAATAATCGAAGATCTATTTAGAAAACTTTTGAATATCTGCCAAGACTTGAGCAGCATGCGATTGTGTATCTACGCTATTATAGTGATAAACAATGGTTCCTTTGGGATCAATCAAAAAGCTTTCCCGCTTGGCTATTTTAGTAATGCCCAGATTTCGGACAATCCCGAATTGATCTGCCAATTGATGATTATTGTCTGCCAAAATGGGAAAAGGTAAACCCAATTTCTCTGAAAATTTTTGATGAGACTTCACATCATCCAGACTGACGCCTAATACCACAGCATTGCTTTTTAAAAATTGCGGATACAGTGCCTTGAATTGATTGGCTTCTTGGGTACAACCGGGTGAATTATCTTTAGGATAGAAATATAGAACGATCCATTTGCCTTTATATTGGCTTAGTGAATGCCATTTGCTGTTTTGATCCTGTAATTTAAAAGCGGGAGCTGATTTTCCAACCCATTGTTTTTGAGATGTTTCAGACTTTGAAAAAATGGAACTTTCAGCAGATGCAAGCTGAGAAAAACTTAAGCTTCCACTTATACAGAGCAGAGTGATTATGCATATTTTAGAAAGGTTCATAACATTCTTTTTGTTGTGATATCTCTAAATACTAACAAAATTATATTGATATGAGGTACATGATTTTTGATGGATTTTGTGCAGTTTAAAAACAATGAAATTTTATATACTGTAGTCAGTCAGAGCACGGATTTAAGGATTAACATTGCAGCAACGTATTTTACTCATCACAGGCTGGGGGGGTGGCACCAAATTGCTTAATCCTTTGGAACAGGCATTACAACAACAAGGCCATCAAGTTGAGTTGATCAATATCTTTAATGCCTTGGATGAGCAGATAGTGCAACAACAGGTTGAACTGGCTAAACAGTTTGATGTGATAGTAGGTTGGTCTTTAGGTGGACAATTGGCCGCTTTGCTGGTGGATCAAATTGAACAACAATATACACAACAAAAAGTCCTTATTACCCTCGCTTCTAATCCTCGTTTTGTGGCCCACGACTCATGGCAAACTGCAATGGATCAACTCACCTTTCAGCAGTTTCAACAGTCCTTTGAACAGGATGCCATTGCGACATTAAAGAAATTTGGCTATATGGTCTGTCAGGGGGTGAAAAGTACCAAGGCAGATTTCATCACTTTGCAAAGTTTAATTCAGCCGCAGCAAATTCAGCTATTAAAGCAAGGTTTAAATTTATTGGAGAAATTAAATGTTGCAGATATATTAAAAAAATATCCAGGGAATCAATATCATTTGCTCGCACAGCAGGATGCTTTGGTTAGCTGCAAAGTTACGGAAAACCTTCAAAATTTCAATGCAAAATTTTTAGAAGCGGATCTGATGGCTGGTTCGCATGGCTTCCCTATATTTAATGTAGAAGAAACAACTGACAAAATCTGCCAGTATTTAAAGAAAATAAAACAAACAACTTAAGAAATGGCTTATATCGCAATTTCTTTTTATTCGGTGTCAGTTTAAGATCTGAAAATTAGAATTTTTATGCATTGTTAGAGGTAAGGATGACCCAGTTAACTGATCTGGAATTTGATCTTGAACATATTTGGCATCCTTATACCTCCATGACACAACCATTGCCGACATTTAAAGTGAAACAGGCTTATGGTGCAATCATTGAACTGGAAGATGGACGACAACTGATTGATGGGATGTCGTCTTGGTGGTGTGCCATTCATGGTTATAACCATCCTGAGCTGAATCAGGCAGTAACGGATCAATTGCAAAAGATGTCGCATATCATGTTTGGTGGATTTACCCATGATCCCGCAATTAAATTGGGAAAATTACTCTTAAAAATCACCCCGCCAAGTCTGGATAAAATTTTTTATGCCGATTCAGGGTCGGTCGCTGTTGAAGTGGCGCTGAAAATGGCTGTGCAATACTGGTCTGCAAAAGATGGAGCTTCAAAAAATGGCTCTGCACAAGGTCAGACTCAAAAGACCAATTTCGTGACCCCGCGTTCTGGCTATCACGGCGATACCTGGAATGCGATGTCGGTCTGTGATCCAGTTACTGGCATGCATCAGATTTTTGGTTCCAGTCTGCCAAATCGTTTCTTTGTTTCGGCACCGCAAGTCGGTTTTTATGATGAATGGAATCAGGACGATATTGCTGAACTGGAAAAAACTTTAGCTGAACATCATCAAACCATTGCCGGTTTAATCCTTGAACCGATTGTGCAGGGTGCAGGCGGGATGCGGTTTTATCATCCTGAATATTTACGTCAAGCCAAATTGCTCTGTGAAAAGTACCAGGTGCTGTTAATTTTTGATGAAATTGCCACGGGTTTTGGGCGTACCGGCAAGCTATTTGCATGGGAACATGCACAAGTTGAACCGGATATTATGTGCATTGGCAAAGGTTTAACTGGCGGTTATATGACGCTCTCGGCAACCTTAACGACAAAGCAGGTTGCGGAAACCATTAGTCAAGGTGAGGCGGGTGTGTTTATGCATGGTCCAACCTTTATGGCCAATCCACTGGCATGTGCTGTCGCGTTGAAAAGTACCGAAGTTTTATTGGCACAAGATTGGCAAGCGAATATTCAGCGTATTGAAAAACAATTAGATCAGCATTTACAGCCTCTGTCACAACTTGACTATGTACAGGATGTGCGGATATTGGGTGCCATTGGCGTGGTTGAACTGAGCTTTAATATCGATATGAAAACCTTGCAACAACAGTTTGTTAAGCGCGGTATCTGGATACGTCCATTTGGTAAACTGGTATATGTGATGCCACCGTACGTAATTAGTGAGCAAGAGCTGAATACTTTGCTAGAGCAATTGGTTGATGTGGTTGAGCAGATGCAAGAGGTTTCAGCATGAACCTGTTGAATGACTATGCAGCAAAGCTGGATGAATTAAAGCAACAGGGCAATCTGCGCCAATTTACTTCCAATGTTCAGCATGGTCGTATGATCGAAATTAAGAATCAGAAGATGCTCAATCTTTCATCCAATGATTATTTGGGTTTGGCCTCTGACTTGAGTTTACGTGAACAATTTTTTGATGAAACGCCAAATGAGCTGCGGATCATGAGTTCATCATCTTCACGTTTGCTGACCGGTAATTTTCCTGAATATGAGCAGTTAGAGGCTAGCTTAAGTCAGGCTTTTCATGGTCGCGCTGCACTGTTGTTTAACAGTGGCTATCACATGAATATCGGGATTTTACCTGCACTGAGTGACAGTAAAACCCTTATCTTGGCTGATAAACTGGTACATGCCAGCATGATTGATGGTATTCGTTTATCTACGGCCAAATATGTGCGTTATCGTCATAATGACCTGCATCATCTAACCCAGCTTTTGCAAACTTACCATGCAGATGAAGCTTTTGATCGCATTATTGTAGTGACTGAATCTATTTTTAGTATGGATGGTGATGAAACAGATTTAGCTGAACTGATTCGGATTAAAAAGCAATTTGCTAAAGTCATGCTGTATGTCGATGAAGCACATGCCATTGGGGTACGAGGAGAGCAAGGCTTAGGGTGTGCTGAACAATATGGCGTCATTGATGATATTGATTTGCTGGTGGGGACATTTGGTAAAGCGCTTGCATCCGTTGGAGGCTATCTGATTTGTCATCCCATCATCCGTGAATATTTGATTAATAGTATGCGACCGCTGATTTTCAGTACTGCGCAGCCACCGATCTGTATGGCTTGGACTGATTTTATTTTTCAAAAAGTTTTAACTTTAAAAAATGAGCGCCAGCATTTAAACAATATCAGTCAATCCCTACAGCAAGCGGTTTTAAACAAAGGTTTTGCTTGTCCTTCAACCTCACATATTGTGCCGGTGATTATCGGAGAGTCGCAAAAAACCGTAGAGAAAGCAATGCAGTTACAGCAGGCCGGTTTTTACATCATGCCTGTTCGTCCACCGACTGTACCTAAGCATGGCTCAAGATTACGTATTTCACTGACTACACAAATTAGCCAAACTGACCTTGATCAGCTTGTGACGTTGTTGTGAGTTTGCAAGGTGAATATTGATAAATTACAAGTCGCGCAGCGCTTTGAAAAAGCAGCGCAAAGCTATACTCAACATGCGGTAGTGCAAAAACAGATATGCCAAGATTTAATTCGATTGATGCAAGAACATTTATCTAAAAACAGTTTAGATTGTGTTTTTGAAATTGGCTGTGGTTCGGGAAATTTAAGTCATTTGCTGATGCAGCATTTTGCAATCAAACAACTGTTTTTAAATGACCTGTATCCTGAAGTTCAGCAGCATTTTCAAGCTAAAGAAAATTTGCAATGGCTGATTGGTGATGTAGAACAACTGAATTTTCCACAAACATTTGATCTGATTACTTCCAGTTCAGCTTTGCAATGGATTGCTGATCTGGATGCCGTTTTTAAAAAATGTTCTGAAGCTTTAACGCAGCAAGGCTATTTGTGTTTTTCGACTTTTGGTCAGCAGAATTTAAAAGAGATTAAGGCATTGACTGGACAGGGTTTGGGTTATCTAGGTATTGAATCTATTCAGCAAAAGTTGCTGCAGCAGGATTTTGAAATTTTGCATCTTTCAGAAGGTATGGAAACATTAACTTTTTCACATCCTAAAGAAGTACTGCAACACTTAAAAGCCACAGGCGTTACTGCAACCGCATCGCGGCATCGCTGGACTAAACAGTCATTGCAGCAGTTTTATCAAGATTATCTGCAATTTTCAGAGCTTGATCAGCGTGGCCAACGCCATTATCAGCTGAGTTATCATCCTATTTATTGCATTGCACGGAGCAAGCCATGACCGCAGCGGTTTATTTTATTAGTGGTATTGATACCGGTATTGGCAAGACCTATACCACGGGTTATCTGGCAAAGTTATGGAATGAGCAGGGCAAAAAAACCATTACCCAAAAGCTGATCCAAACCGGCAATACCGATATTTCTGAAGATATCGAACGGCACCGTGAAATTATGCAGATGGGCTGGTTTCCGGAAGATGAAAGTAAACTCACCATGCCAGAAATTTTTACTTATCCCGCATCACCACATTTGGCGACTAAAATTGATGGTCGTGAAATTGATTTTCAGAAAATTGAAGATGCCACTCAGCAACTGGCGAATAAATATGAAGTGGTTTTGCTGGAAGGTGCAGGTGGCTTGATGGTGCCTTTAACCACAGAATTACTGACGATTGATTATGTAGCAAGAAAGAAATTTCCTGTAATTTTAGTCAGTTCGGGGCGTTTGGGCAGTATTAACCATACTTTACTGAGCTTGGAGGCTTTGAAAAGCCGTGGCTTGGAACTTTACGCTTTGGCCTATAACCTAAATGACGAATCACAAGATGAGCTTATTTCTAAAGATACCTCAGAATATTTAAAAGCATATTTGGCGGAAAATTTTCCACATGCACAATGGATCGACATACCCGTTTTACCGTCCTTTTAATCCTTTTTCATGCAAAGCGGAAATAGGAAATAATGGAAGTCATAAAAAACCACTCGAATGAGTGGTTTTTTTACTTTAGAAATTAAAACTTCTTAAAGCCTTTATTGATGCCGAATGGTTTGCGTGGTGCATTTTCATCACGGCGTTCACGTTGGCCATAAGTCACTTGGTTACCAAAATTTTCCGGGCGACGTTCGCGCTGTGTAGATGTATTGGTATTAGTGTCTTGGCGAGTTTCACGCTGCACATATGTACCTTGACTATTGTCTTGACGACGTTGACCAGAGCCATTTGGGTTTTCACGACGTTCGCGGTTGAAAGCTGGCTTTTGAACGTCTTCTTCGTTATCACGACGTTGCTGACGTAAATAACCACCACGACGTGCAGCCATTGGTTTTTCCTGCATACGTTCGTTACGACGTTTTGCCATACCAAACAAGCCCGTACCTTGACGTGGCTTTAACTCAACCGATTTGGTTAAGTTGTCGATGTCGCCTTTATCAAGCTCCATCCAGCGGCCTGTACGAAGTTCGCGAGGTAAAATGACAGTCCCATAACGGGTACGCAGCAAGCGGCTAACTTTAAGACCTTGAGATTCGAAAATACGACGAACTTCGCGGTTACGACCTTCTTTTACCACTACTTGATACCAGCGGTTAATCCCTTCACCACCAATTTCAGAGAATGATTCAAATTTTGCCGGACCATCATCCAGAACAACGCCATTGGTCATATTGTTTTTAAGTTGTGGTGTTACTTCACCCATCACACGCACGGCATATTCACGTTCAATTTCGTTTGAAGGGTGCATTAGGCGATTCGCCAACTCACCATCATTCGTGAACAATAAAAGACCAGTCGAGTTAATATCCAGACGGCCGACCATCACCCAGCGGTCACCTGGAATTGCTGGAAGCTGTTCGAATACGGTCGGACGTGATTCAGGGTCATTGCGTGAACAAATTTCACCTTCTGGTTTGTAGTAAATCAGAACACGACGACGAATTTCGTCTTCAATCTGAAATTGGACTTTACGACCATCGATGCGAAGCTCATCACCTGGTTCAATGCGTTCACCCACTTGGGCAACACGTCCGTTGATACTTACACGACCAGCGGCAATGACTTCTTCCATATAACGGCGAGAACCCAAACCAACGCGTGCAAGCACCTTTTGTAATTTTTCACTCATGACAGCATAACCTTAGAAATTATCATCAACAGTTCACCTATCTATGACTTCGGTGCGTGAGCATCGAGGGCCATAAAAGCTTCCTTGGCATCCTGTAGGGGAGGCAATTGACCTAAAGACGCCAGGCCAAAAGCATTTAAAAATTGTGGCGTTGTAACTAACAACGCGGGTTTTCCCGGTAGCTCTCTAAAACCAGACTCTTTAATCCAGTTCCAGTCAAACAACGATCTCAGTATCTGACTATTATTTGAAACTCCACGAATTTGTTCAATATCTGCTCGGGTTACTGGTTGATGGTAAGCAATCACAGCAAGGGTTTCGAGCATGGTTGGCGATAAGCGAGTTGGTCGCTCTGGCCAAACTTGGGTAATGATATTGCGATATTTAGCACGAACCTGAAAACGGAAACCTTGTGCTGTTTCCACCAGTTCGATCGATCTGCCATGTTGTAGCATAGCAAGTTGTTGCAAGAATTGACGCAATTCTTGTTTAGAATATAGATTCTGGAACGCTTCTTTTAAACGTGCAAGTGAAACAGCTGCTTCACTTGCAAAAATAATTGCTTCCAGTTGCATCAAAACTTCATGTTGGTTATCAGCAACAGATAAAGGAGAGGCTTGATGATCAATCATGCGAGTACTCCTTGAATCGCAAGTGGCGCTTCAATACCGGTTGCAATAATATTCACTTTTTGTTGGCGGGTCAGTTCTAAAATGGCCATAAAGGTGACCACCATCCCCATACGTCCCTGACTCGGTTTCAATAAGGCTTGAAAATGTAGGATTTCACCGGACCTTAAACGATTTTCAATAAAGGCAATCCGTTCTTCAAGCAATACTGGTTCTTGTAAAATTTGATGGGTCATCGGTTCGGGGCGATTAAACACGCAAAATAAAGCATCACGTAAAAGACCAATATCATAGCCTTCATTATTCTGTGCAATTTGACCTAAACTGACATTGGTGGGGAAGGTGTCACGGTCTAAAACGGGCATTTGCCCCAAACGTTCGGCCGCCTGTTTTACCCGTAAATAATTTTCCAGACGATCAATCAGTTGTTGTTTTGGATCTTTTTCAATCACAATGGATGTATTTGCTTTGGGTAGCAGTAAGCGTGATTTAAGATCGGCCAATAAAGCCGCCATCACCATATAGTCAGCTGTTAATTCAATATTGAGTGACTTCATTGCATCCATATACGACAAATACTGGGCTGCAATCGGCGCAATATCTAGTTGTAATAAGTCAAAACCGCTTTTTTGAATCAGATAAATCAGGAAGTCGAGTGGTCCTTCGAAATGCTCTAAAAGAATTTCAAATGCTGCAGGAGGAATATACAAATCCTCTGGAATAGATTCTTGCCACTCATCCAAAATACGGATGGGTGAAGCTTGCTCCATAGGATTATGGATCGGTTGATTCATTACAGTTATAGGCCACGCGAATTTTCAAAGGCATGAAGATGCTATTTCAGATCAGCTTTCAGGATAGGTGCTGTGTGAAGAGAAAAAGCACATAATTAATCTGCGTAGTCTAAAGGAAAATGGCCTTCAAATAAATTACAAAATCTAACAAATGACAAAAAAACCTAAAATAAATAGGGATTTTTTATTGAAATAGAAATAATGCCTTTGATATCATTGTTAAATATGATTTTTTTACTGGTATAAAACAAATCTTTGCGCACTAGAACACTAATACAGACTATGGGATCATCTAGGAAAAATTATCAGAAAGTACAAGAAAATGAATAGAGTCAAATTATTGGTATAGCTGTATCCAATCCTTCAGCAGGGCAGTTTTCAGCAAAAAATCTATATGGAAACAGTGTCACATTACATGATTTGTCTGTGACTACACTCAATGAAGCGTATTTTCAGCAAATGTTGCAATGTATAAATATAAAAGTGGAGCGCAGTTATTGGAACGATTTATCTTACTCAGACCTTAAAGTTGAAGATGAATTACCAATCGCTTTAGCTAATTATTTTGGTTTTAAAAGAAGCATTCATTATTTAATTAAAGTGAATGATACGGTGGCGGTATGGGTGAGGTTAATTAATCAATATCCTGCGGATTAGGTTATAGATCTGGCTAATATTTTTTTCGCCACCAATAAAACAGTCCAATGCCTCGACTGAAGCGATCTATTTATGATTGAAAGCATATTTTGAGCAAGAGTTTGCTAGGTTGAGTGAAAATGTGATGTATTGAATCAATCGTCAAAATATGTGGCTGTAAGGTTTGGATTTCAGTATAAAGCAACCTTTCGTTAACACTTTATAGCCAAACGCCAAAACCGCAATTCTGCCTGGTTTTCAATATTAGATGAAGAATGGATCAATCTTCAAAAAGCTTATCAGAATGATTTCGAGCCAGATAATCTTGATGCAGAGGAAGAGCAGAAAAAAGTGTTTAACTAACTTACAAACTGAATAAGAAAAATAACATAACAATAGGTTTTGTCATTAAGGAAAATAAAAAAGAGTGATACGGTTGGCATAATAATAATTTTTTGATAATTATAAGCAGGCTGAGGATGAATATTAAATTTGTGATTACAGGCACATTTATCATTGCAGTGTTATTTGGAGGGATTGAACTGTATTGGAAGCATAAGTTTCAGCAGCAAGTGCGTGAGACATTAAAAAATATCCGTATGGATGATACGATGCGCCAGCAAATGAAGAGTACAGGATTACCGATCGATGATGGGGATATCTTAAATCACTATCCCAATATTATTACTTATATGTATTTGACAGAATTTAATGGTAAACAAGTTCCGGATCCTATAAAAAACAGTGTCAATCAGCTAGGCTGTTCAATTCTGGAGAAGTTAAAAGGACAGAAACCGGATATGGTAGATGCTTATTTAACGGTCTATAAAGACGATAACGTGACGGCGACTTATATTATTCAGAATAAATTTAGACAAGAAATTTATCAGACCAAGCAAACCCTTACTGAATGTCCAAATTTTAATCAAGCTGTATAAACCAATGCAATCACATTTACAGAGACATCAGAATATCGCCCGTCTCTGAGAAAACGTTGACATACAATAAAAAATGGAAGAGTGGCGCTTGATTTATTCTGTATTCAAGGATGCAGAATAAAGCGCTTACTCGAAAGCGCTTACATCTCCGACCCCATGACGGATCACTTCCGGATGCTCGCCGGATAAATCAACAATGCTGGTGGTATTTAAGATTCCTAGACCCCCATCCACAAACACATCAATCCGTTTGCCCAGTTCCATTTCAATATCATATGGATCATCTAAAGGCTCTGTATGATTGGGAAGAATTAGCGTACTGGTTAACAGGGGTTCATCCAGCTCTTTCAATAACATTCGACAAATCGGATTACTCGGAATACGCAGTCCAATGGTTTTCTTTTTTGGATGCATTAGTCGTTTAGGGACTTCACTGGTTGCAGGTAAGATAAAGGTGGTTACAGCAGGGGTATTATTTTTCAGCAACCGATACATGGCATTGTCCACCTTGGCATAGGTGGCAATATCGGATAAATCACAACATAGAATGGCATATTGATGCTTTGGCCCTAAGCCACGTATTTGTGCAATACGCTCCATGGCATTTTTATTACCGATTTGACAGCCAATTGCATATGCGGCATCGGTCGGGTAGACCACCACATCGCCCGCACGAATACGTTCTACCGCCTGCGTGATTAAACGGGGTTGAGGATTATCAGGATGTACTCTTAAATGAAGCATATTTATTCTCTCCCGATTTATTTTTAGACATTATCTGTTGATTTTACAAAGTCTTGCAATCATGCTTTGATGAGTTTATGTAATTCAGTCCAGAGTTTCGCGTTGAAACTCATCACTTTGTAATGTTTTGCCACTTCGCGTACAGGCACAGATACACTGAATAAAGCGTGCTGCATCGCGGGGAAGTTTGGCTTCACCGTTAAAATATTGATGAACTTGGGCATAAACATTGTCTTTAAAAGTTGTGCCATTACCGCCATCACCAGTTAAATTATCTAAAGATACGCGGAATTTTCGACCGAAAGCTTGAGAGAATAACCATTCAATGGCTTGCGGTTTAATTTCGACCTGCTCAAATAACGCTTGTTGCTCAGCACTTCGGCCATCCGGGGCATACCAATAGCCCAAATCTGCCATTAAGCGTCTTTGGTCGCCCGCAATGCTCCAGTGGCTGATCTCGTGTAACGCACTATTAAAGAAACCATGGGCAAACTGAATGCGGGCAGGGAGGTCTTTATTCGCTGGAAAATATTCAGGTTCAAAATCACCACGAACAAGCGTCACATTTAGGTGGGAAAACCAGTGATTAAAGTGTAGTATAAGCCAATCTACTTGTTGAACTTCTGTTTGCAAATTAGCCCACGGTGAGAGTTGCACATGGTCTAAAAAAACCGCAGAATCTGAGGTTGAATGAGTGGTGAACCGTAATGAAGTAGTGACTTCAGGTTGCGGCTGCAACTGATGCATGACTTGTATTACCCAAATGATCTGTCTAAATAAGTACAAAATTGTATCTTAATCTTTGACAGAGTACCCATGAATTTGTAGAATTGCCGCCTTAATTATGTCAGCAAATACCTTTCCGGCACAGATTGAGCCGTTTAAATGGGCTGAACAAGGCTTTACATGGTCAGGTACCCTGCCATTGTCTCGCTTTGTTCGTATTTCCCGTGAAGCTGTTGGATCAATTGATCATCAATTGATTAACATAGACTGTAAGCTATCAATGGATGCGTATCATCGTATCGTATGGTTAGATGGTCATGTTGAAACGAAAGTTCCAATGGAATGTCAGCGTTGTCTGAATACCGTTGAAATTGCTCTCGTTTCAGACTTTCATTTAGCGCTTGTGGATGATGAATCACTGATAGAGCGCTTGGATGAGGATGCTGATTTCATCGTCCTAGGTGAGAGTGAAGCAACGACCAAAGGTAGCTTTGATGCACCTGCGACTGCTGATTTACTCGCACTGATAGAAGATGAATTGTTATTGTTGATGCCTTTGTCTCCTAGACATGACGTTTGTGAGCATAAGCATCAACCTGCTGCTGATGACATTGCCGAAGAAAAACGGGATAATCCGTTTGGTGTTTTGGCAGGTTTGAAGGGCAAACTTAACTAATTTTTGTGTTATACTGTAAAGTATAAGACAACTGAATTTGTTCTGATCCATTTTTCGATCTTTGTAAGGAGCCATCATGGCCGTTCAGCAAAACCGTAAAAGTCGCTCTCGCCGTGACATGCGCCGTTCACATGACGCTTTAACCGAGAATGCATTAACTGTAGACCAAACATCTGGTGAAATTCACCGTCGTCACCACGTGACTAAAGATGGCATCTACCGTGGTCGTCAATTATTCGCTAAAGCAGCTGCTGCTGAGTAATTGGTGATATTAAGCGTCAAGCTTAGTAGAAAAAATGGGAGCGAAAGCTCCCTTTTTTTGTTGCCGTTTTTTGTTGTATTTGGCAATTACCAAAACAAAAATTAAGTGTTAAATTTCGCTTCGTAAAAGAGCTTAGACTCATGAAAGGATTTTGATATGTCTGCTAAACGACTCGAGCAAGCAGCTCAAGCGATAAAAACTGCATTTGTTTTTCCTGGTCAAGGTTCACAGAAAGTTGGCATGTTAGCTGAACTTGCAGAACAGTTTAGTGGTGTGACCGACACTTTTGCCGAAGCTTCAGAAGCGATTGGTTTTGATTTATGGCACATTGCCCAAAGTGGTGAAGGGTTAAACCAAACAGAATTTACACAGCCTGTATTGCTGACTGCAAGTATTGCCTTGTGGCGTGTGTGGTTGGAATTGGGTGGTGTTGCACCAAAATATCTTGCAGGTCACTCATTGGGTGAATATAGCGCATTGGTTGCAGCTGGAGCGATGAGTTTAGGCGATGCCGTTAAACTGGTACATTTACGCGGTAAACTTATGCAAGAAGCTGTTCCACAAGGACAGGGTGCGATGGCCGCTATTTTGGGCCTCGAAGATGCCAAGGTGATTGAGCTTTGTGAGCAAGTCAATGCACAGGCGAACGGTTCAGTAGAAGCCGCAAATTACAATGCACAAGGTCAAGTGGTCATTGCTGGTGATAAAGCAGCAGTAGAAGCGGTAATGGCTGCGGCAAAAGAACAGTCAGGTAAGGCGATTGCATTACCGGTCTCTGTTCCATCACATTGTTCACTGATGAAACCTGCTGCGGAAAAGTTTGCGGCAGCTTTGGAACAAACTGCCATTGAGCTACCTGGCCTTCCTGTAATACAAAATGTGAACGCAGAAATCGCAACTGATGTGGCAGGCTTGCGTCAGGCATTGACTGCACAATTGTATCAATCAGTGCAATGGACCAAGACCATGCAGTACCTGCAAGATCAAGGTGTAGAGTATGTGGTTGAATGTGGTCCGGGTAATGTCCTTGCCAATCTTGCAAAGCGTTTGCCAAATATTAAAAAAGCATTTCCACTGGACAGTAATAGCCGTCTAGAAGATGCATTAAATGCCATTTTAGTGGCTGAAGGGAAAATTGCATGACACAAGAACGTAAAGTCGCCTTGGTAACAGGTGCGAGCAGAGGGATTGGAGCAGCCATCGCTCAGCAACTCATTCAAGACGGTTATTTTGTCGTTGGTACGGCAACTTCCGAAGCAGGCGCAGAAAAATTATCTGCAAGTTTTGCTGAAAATGGGGCCGGTGCAATGCTTGATGTACGAGATGCTGCTGCCATTGATGCCTTAGTTACAGATATTGAACAAAAATATGGTCCTATTTTGGCACTCGTCAATAATGCCGGAATTACCAAAGATAATTTGTTACTACGTATGTCTGAAGATGACTGGGATGACATTCTCAATATTCATCTGAAAGCCGTATATCGTCTATCTAAGCGTGTTTTAAAAGGTATGACCAAAGCACGTTTTGGACGCATTATTAATATCAGTTCTGTCGTTGCCCACTTTGCAAATCCGGGACAAGCCAACTATTCTGCTGCAAAAGCAGGTATAGAAGCGTTTGGCCGTAGCCTTGCAAAAGAAATGGGTAGTCGCCAAATTACTGTGAACGCTGTTGCACCAGGTTTTATTGCAACAGAAATGACAGAACAGTTAAGTGAAGAAATTCGTAAGAAAATGAGTGAACAAGTGGCATTGAACCGTTTAGGGGATCCACAAGATATCGCAAATGCAGTGAGCTTTCTGGCTAGCGAGAAAGCGAATTACATTACTGGTACTGTTTTACATGTGAATGGCGGTCTATACATGAGCTAATTAGCTGATGTATAAACTTTCAAAAAATTAGATATTCAATTAAACTAACGGCATTAAAAACGCCACAAGCAATGAGGAGAATTCCTGTGAGCGATATCGAACTACGTATCAAACAAGCGGTTGCAGAACAACTTGGTCTTAAAGCTGAAGAGATTAAAAACGAAGCATCTTTTATGGATGACTTAGGTGCTGACTCTTTAGACTTAGTTGAGCTTGTTATGTCTTTCGAAAATGATTTTGACATCACTATCCCTGATGAAGATTCTAACGAAATCACAACTGTTCAATCAGCTATTGACTATGTTTCTAAGAAACTAGGTTAATTGTTGTTTCAGCTTTGCTGAAAATGAAAGCCACCTTTTAGGTGGCTTTTTTAATGAAAATCAAAATGCTTGTTGGATCCCTTTTATTACATACCGTTACCTTTACATGACCAAAGAGCATCTTTTTGAAGCGGAATTTTAGGTATAAAAATAGAACACTATTTTTAATAGCATAAATAACAAGATGGAGAACTAAAATGGGTCTTTTTGATTTTGTAAAAGGTATTGGTAAAAAAAATACTGCACCAGCAGAACCACAGGCAACTCCAGCAGCTTCAACTACTCCAGCAGAGCCATCTGCGCAAGAAATTGCAAATAAATTACTTGGCCATATTAAAGCGTTGGGCTTGCCTGTAACGGGTTTATCTGTGAGTTATAACAGCACTTCTGATCTGGCGACCATTAAGGGACAAGTACAAAGCCAGGCAGACCGTGAGAAAATTGTGCTGGCGGTAGGGAATGTTGATCACGTCGCAAAAGTGGATGATCAGATGACTGTCGCGACATCTGAACCTGCAAGTAAATTTTATACAGTTAAATCGGGCGATACCCTGTCTAAAATTTCAAAAGAATATTATGGTGATACCAATCAATATAACAAAATTTTTGAAGCTAACCGGCCACTGTTAAAAGATGCGGATGATATTTATCCAGGACAAGTACTTCGTATTCCGGTTTAAGTAGACAGTAATAAAAAAGGCGCTATGAGCGCCTTTTTTATTAAAATTTATGCTGTAGTTTTCTTCTGGCAAGTTGTTTTCTATCTAAAAATTTTTTAGGGTCTAAATAATAGTGTTGTACCAGAGTCTTAACCAGTGTTCTGCGGTTATCTTCATTAAACATATTCAGATCAATATGTGCCATTTTAAATTGTTTGCGAAACTCTGGCTTTAAAATAAAGCCGATACTACTCGTTTTCCATTTTTCTTGGTCTAATGCCCTGGTTGTAAGTGGCTTAAGCACACGATACTTTGAGGCATGTGAGGAATAAAGCTGAGCTTTAAACAAGGTGCTACGCTGCACCATGATGTTAAGTTTTATTCCCATATTTTGTATGGATATAGTTTGGCGGGTAACTACAAGTTTTATGTTCATGGCAATACAGGCCAGCAGAATGATCAGTGTCACTAATAACCAACCTGACGGGGGTTGATGTAATAAATACTGAATCAGACTACTAAAATCTTGAACCATATTGAAGCTACTAAGAGAGTGCTGCGCTAAAACAATAAATAGGGCAGGGATGAAGATCAGCCCAATAAAATAACGCGGCAGATAGTGACATTGAAATAGTGGATCTTCAGTTGCTATGTCCATGAACCATCACCTTTCAAGAAAAATATAGGTAGGAAGAGATTGCCATTTCTAGCGCACTGACTGTTCTATTACGAGACAGTGAGTGTTTGGGGTTGTTATAAATTTGACTCCAATTAACTTGCATATCGATTTTTTGACGCTTGTTTTAGCATCTTATTTTCTTACATTTTTTATTTTATTCGTCTTTGTTGTATTCATCTATTTTAAGTTTTTGGTTTGACTTGGGTTTAGCTATTTTTGTTGTAGATTTGAGTATGAAAGTAAATCTTGTTAGGCGATTTTTTAGATTCAAATTTTTACTTTTTCTTATTTTTATAAAATTTTATTCTCTATATTTCACTGCAACGGGGATTTGATATTGATGAGATAGACTGAGTTTATTTGATTATTTAGGCACAATTCTTGCTGTTTCTTATTAAATTTATTTTAATGAATGGTAAAAATGAGCTATCAAATTCATCGATGTACAGGAAATTCAGCAGCTGAGTATTTAATTTTATCTTCAGGTTTGGGTGGTCATGCCAGTTTCTGGAAACCTCAAATTGCGGCTTTAACAGAACATTTTCATGTTCTAACTTATGACCAGGAAGGTTGTCATGCCGATTCAGCTCTTCTTCCACATAAGTATGCAATTACTAACCTGGCATTGCAGTTACTGGAAATTATAAAATTAGAAAAAATTCAGTGTTTTCATTTTATTGGACATGCGATTGGCGCATTTATTGGTGCAGAACTGGCTATATTAATAGTGTCATCTGAAATAAAACTATTAAGTTTAACCTGTATTAATTCATGGGATGAAATCGATCCGCATACCCAAAAATGCTTTGAAGCCAGGGTTCATTTATTAAAATCTGCAGGTGCAGAAGCTTATGTCCGAGCACAGGGATTATTTTTGTACCCACCAGCATGGATTTCAAAAAATTATCAGCATTTAAATACGCTGGAAAATATTCAGCTTGACGATTTCCCACCGGCTCCAAATGTAATGAAGCGGATTCAAACTGCCCGGCAATTTAAAATCAATGATCAGCATATACAAGCGTTGCAGCATAGCCAACTGCATTTCATTGCCAATCAGGATGACTTTTTGGTTCCTGTACACAAGTCGAGTGATCTACAACAGCGACTCGGTCATGGGCAACTCAGTGTGCTTGTTACAGGGGCACATGCATCTACAGTTGCACAGCCAGAGTTATTAAACAAAACCATGCTGCAATTTTTTCACCATCATTTTTTAAAAGTAGTTTTATTCTCGAATTAAGCAGGCTTATTTATAGCAATAACCGGTAAATTTTTTATCAAACCGCGATTTTTAAGATCGCGGTTTTTTTTAATTTACTCTTTCATAAAAATTCGGGATTAATCGGCGCAGAATTTCTGATTTTTAAGGATTGTGCATTTTTTTAGAGCCATTATTACTATAACAGTGCATCTGGTTTATTGCTTATTTTACTATTTGTTAAAATAATATTTTTATAAATTATTGAAAAATATATATTAAATATAATTGGCACAGCATTTGCTAAATATTAACTATAAAAGTTCAAGTGGCTTGCTTGAAGCAAATTTATAACCAAATGGTAAAAATGAGGTGTTAATAATGAAAATAGGCGTCTTTTGTCCAATCGGAAATAATGGCTGGTTGCTGTCTGAAAATGCACCGCAATATAAACCTAGTTTTGAAATGAACAAGCAAATTGTGCAACGTGCAGAACATTATGGTTTTGACTTTGCCCTCTCGATGATCAAGCTACGTGGCTTTGGCGGGAAAACCGAATTTTGGGATCATAATCTCGAAACATTTACCTTAATGGCGGGTCTTGCTGCGGTGACCAGCAAAATTAAAATTTATGCCACAGCGGCAACTTTGGTGATGCCGCCTGCAATTGTGGCACGTATGGCATCGACTATTGATTCTATTTCCAATGGGCGTTTTGGTTTAAATGTGGTGACCGGTTGGCAAGCGCCTGAATATAAACAAATGGGCATGTGGCCAGGTGATGAATACTTTGCCAAACGTTATGACTATTTGTCTGAATATGTCGAAATTTTACGTGAGCTTTGGGCGACAGGACAATCGGACTTTAAAGGCGAGCATTTCCAAATGGATGATTGCCGCGTAAGTCCAGTTCCGCAAGCAGATATGAAAATCATCTGTGCAGGGCAGTCCGATACGGGACTGGAGTTCTCCGCTAAATATGCAGACTACAACTTTGTCTTTGGTAAAGGCCTAAATACACCCAAGGCTTATGCAGATATTAATGATCGCTTAAAGGCACATACCGATAAAACCGGCCGTGATGTGCAAACTTATGTGCTTTTTATGGTGATTGCGGCAGAGACCGATGAAGAAGCTTTTGCAAAATGGCAAAGCTATAACGATGGGGCAGATGTTGAGGCGATTAACTGGCTGATGAACCAAGGCGGTAAAGATACCAAATCCGGTGCAGATACTAATATTCGTCAAATGGCATCCAGTGTTTCACCCGTCAATATCAACATGGGTACCATTGTCGGTTCTTTTGAAAATGTCGCAAAAATGCTGGATGAAATTGCTGAAATCGAAGGAACTGAAGGCATTCTTTTAACCTTTGATGATTTTATTCAAGGCGTAGAAAATTTTGGCCAAAAAATTCAGCCTTTGATGAAATGCCGTGAGCATATTGTGGTTGAAGGTGAAGCAACTCAAGTTTCAGTCTTGGAGAAGTCAGCATGAATATGAATAAATCTGTAGAAAATGTGGTCTGTACAGGCTTTACCCAAGCCACAGCTACTGGAAAAGTGTTAAAGGCAGAACCGGAAGCCATTCAACTTGCACCCGAGCACACAGCATTAATCGTGATTGATATGCAAAATGCCTATACCTCAAAAGGCGGCTATTTGGATTTGGCAGGTTTTGATGTTTCAAAAACCAAACCTGTAGTGGAGAACATCAAAAAAGCAGTCGATGCCGCGCATGCGTCAAACATTCAGGTGATTTATTTCAAAAATGGCTGGGATGATCAGTATGTGGAAGCGGGTGGTATCAATTCCCCGAATTTTCATAAATCCAACGCCTTAAAAACCATGCGTAAGCAGCCTGAATTACAAGGGAAATTACTCGCAAAAGGCGGCTGGGATTTTGAGCTGATTGATGAACTTAAACCTTTGGCCCAAGACATCGTGATTGAAAAATCCCGTTATAGCGGTTTCTTTAATACCGCTTTGGACAGCATGCTCCGCAGCAAAGGCATTCGGAATCTGGTTTTTGTCGGGATTGCCACCAATGTTTGTGTCGAGTCGACTTTAAGAGACGGCTTTTTCCTTGAGTATTTTGGTATTGCACTAGACGATGCCTGTTATCAGGCAGGACCGATTGAAGCGCATGCAGCCAGTTTATATAACATTAAAACTTTCTTTGGTTGGGTGTCGGACACAGTAAATTTTGTCGAAACCTTTCAATCTAAATCGCATATCTTAGAAAAATCAGCCTGAAACTTTATAAGGGAAATATCATGCCAAAAGAAATTATTTTACCCGTAGGAACAGGAAAACCATTGGCACCGTATGTTCCTGCCACCAAAGCGGACAATATAGTTTATGTTTCGGGCACTTTGGCCTTTGATGAAAATAACAATGTCGTACATATCGGCGATGCTGCTGCACAAACTCGTCATATTTTAGAAACCATCAAAAAAGTCATTGAAACTGCGGGTGGGACAATGGATGACGTGACCTTTAATCATGTCTTTGTCAAAGACTGGGCCGATTATACTGCGATCAATACTGTATATGCGGAGTATTTTCCAGGGGATAAACCGGCACGCTACTGCGTACAAACGGGCCTAGTGAAACCCGATGCTTTAGTCGAAATTGCATCTATCGCGCATGTTTAAATGAAGAAACTTCACAAAAAAGATGTAATTTTGATATCAATGAAGGACAAAACTGAAATTCAAATTGAATAATGAACAGTTGAATTCCAGTAATGGAGATGATGATGAACAGCAAAATCATGTCGGTTCAATCGACAAAAGATTTAGTACAACATGCGCAAAATTTTCAGATGATGACTCATGAAACGCATCAAGAAATTGATCAGGCGACTTTTAGGCAGGGTATGTCTAATTTAGGCGCCGCCGTCAATGTGATTACCACAGATGGTGCAGCGGGTCAGGCCGGTTTTACCGCTTCCGCGGTATGTAGCGTCACCGACTCACCGCCGACTTTACTGGTGTGCTTAAACCGCTCGGCATCGGTATTTGAGACCTTTAAATGTAATCGGGTGCTTTGCGTAAATACTCTCGCTGCACATCATGCTGAATTATCGAATATCTTTGGTGGAAAAACACCCATGTCGGAACGATTCTTGCGTGGAAAATGGTCGACATTGCTCACACAGGCACCCGTTTTAGAGGATGCACTGATTTCGTTTGACTGTGAAGTAGTGCAAAGCATGTCGGTTGGTAGCCACGATGTACTGATTTGTCAGGTCAAAGCCATGAAACAAAATCAAGGTATGAATGCATTGATGTATTTCAATCGTGCGTATTGCGAGCCACAACCCATGAACTAATCCAATATTCCTAATTTAGGGGAGGGGAAACCCATGCAAAAAAAAGAATCGTGGTTTCCGGAATTTAAGCCTTACCAAGGCAATTTAGATACAACACCCGTGCAAATAGATGAATATTTACCTGCAGGGAAAAGTATTGTTTTAGGACTGCAACACGCTTTTGCCATGTTTGGTGCAACGGTGCTTGCACCTTTGTTGATGGGTTTTGATCCGAACTTGACCATTTTAATTACCGGTATCGGAACCATTTTATTTTTCCTGATTACCGGTGGCCGCATGCCGAGTTATCTGGGGTCGAGCTTTGCTTTTATTGGTGCAGTTGCCGCGGCAACCGGTTATGCCGGTGCAGGGTCTAATCCTAATATTGCCTTGGCACTTGGCGGAACTATGGTCTGTGGTTTAATTTATGCCGGTATTGGTTTGATTGTTATGAAAACCGGTACCCGCTGGATTGAAAAATTGATGCCACCGATTGTGACGGGCGCAATTGTCATGATCATTGGTTTGAATCTCGCGCCAGTGACCATTAAAAGTGTATCTGCTAGTTCATTCGATACCTGGATGGCAGTGGTCACCATTATCTGTATCAGCGTAGTGGCGGTATTTACGCGAGGGATGGTGCGACGTTTATTGCTTCTACTCGGTCTTGTAGCTGCATATTTTATTTATTTCCTGATGACCAATGTCATGGGGTTCGGTACACCGATTAATTTTAGCATTATTTCAGACGCGGCCTGGATTGGTTTGCCGACTTTGCATAGTCCTGTTTTTAACGCCAATGCCATTTTATTGATTGCACCTGTGGCACTAATTTTAGTGGCTGAAAACCTGGGTCACTTTAAAGCAGTTTCGGGCATGACCGGCAAAAATCTTGATCCATACATGGGACGTGCATTCTTTGCAGATGGTATATGTACTTCAATGTCTGCATCGGTCGGCGGTACAGGTATGACCACGTATGCTGAAAATATTGGCGTAATGGCCGTCACTAAAGTTTATTCAACGACGATCTTTGTTGTGGCAGGTCTGTTTGCGATTTTACTCGGCTTGTCCCCTAAATTTGGTGCCGTGATTAGTACCATTCCTGTGGCATTGTTGGGTGGTGCATCCATTATGGTATTTGGCTTGATTACTGTGGCCGGCGCAAAAATCTGGATTGATAACAAAATCGATTTCAGCAAAAACAGCACTTTAATTATTGCTGCGGTGAGCCTGATTATGGGAGCGGGTAACTTTAGCTTGAAAATTGGCATCTTCGATTTAGGCGGGATTGGAACTGCAACTTTAGCGGCGATTGTACTGAATCTATTTTTGAATCGTGGTGAAGATGCAACCAGTCCAGTTCCAGCCAGGGTAGATACCGAATCAGTCACACATCCATAGGAGTTCATTTTGAATCAGACAATTGCATTTATTGGACTCGGGGCAATGGGATGGCATATGGCTTCCCATCTTCCTAAACTTGGACATGAAGTCTGGGTCTGGAACAGAACCCAGTCCAAGGCGGATCATCATTCAATCAGCTTTCAAACCCAATCTGTGGATATAGAAAAGGCGGTACAAGCTGATTTTATTTTCTCTTGTTTACCGACCAGTGCGGATGTGGAGCAGTTGATTGCTGAGCATCCACCCAAGTCAGGCAGTATCTGGATTGATTGCACCAGTGGTGTTCCAAAATCTGCACAACAGTTAAATCAAGCCTTAAAAAAAATAGGGGTGGAATATCTGGATGCACCGGTTTCAGGTCAAACCATCGGCGCTGAAAAAGGCACCTTAACCGTGATGATTGGTGGCGATGTAGCTGCCTTTGAAAAAGCCAAACCGATTATTGCTGCATTTTCAGGTCTCATTGAATATGTCGGCGAAAGCGGTTCTGGTTTTGCGGTGAAAGCAATTAATAATACCTTGATGGCCACCCACTTATGGGCGTTGGCAGAAGGTCTCACTGTATTGAAATCTAAGGGAGTTGATTTATCGGCAGCTTTGAACTGTATTAATCATTCCAGTGGTAAAAGCAGTATGTCTGAAAATATTATGGGGCAGCGGGTACTCAGTCGAAGTTTTGATAAAACCTTTGCTCTAGATTTGTTGCAAAAAGATATTGGCATTGCAGTCGATTTGATTCAGCAAGAGTCATTGCAGCTTCCAAGTATGCAATTGATTCAGGAACAGTTTACCCACTTTGAAAAAGATGAGGCCAGTAAATTAGATTTTTCCGCTGCTGTACAGGGTTTGGAAAAAATGAATCAAATCGAGTTACGATAAATCTATCACTCGTCAGTTTAAATCACTCATTAAAAACTCGGATTAAAAAGTCCGGGTTTTTTATTTGAAGTGCTTTTGGCATGAAGTTATTAAACTGCTCTATTTTATAAACTGATAGAACAAAAATTATATGTACTGACAGTGGAATATTTTCCGAATAAGGTCTCTATCGATACCTGTTTTAAATTCGAACAATTAAACCTATAATTTAAAAAGATAATATAAAGAAAACTAAGGGTATTTATGAAAGGGCAAATATTGGATTTTTCCATTCAGACCAATTCGGGAGTGATCAGTGGTGATGATCAAAACCGCTATCAGTTTTCTGGGGCGCAGTGGCGTGGGCAAATTCCACCTGTCCGAGGTCAAAAAATTGATTTTAGCGTGGATGGAACCGGTCAGGCCAATGACATTTACATCCTTAGTTCACCGTCAGTATTTCCTACGCAAGTGGGCGATAAAAACAGGATTATTGCAGCAATCTTGGCTTTTTTCCTCGGCGGCTTCGGTATTCATAAATTTTATTTGGGGCAAATTGGCTGGGGAATTGTTTATCTGATTTTTTGCTGGACCTTTATTCCGGCAATCGTGGCTTTCATCGAGTTCATTATTTACTTGTGTACCTCAGATGAAGACTTTGCCCGCAAATACGGCTAAATTTTGATTCAGTAAAAGGGCGTTATCGCCCTTTTTTATCTGCTTTATTTAGCAGGTTGTCCCCATTGGTTGTTTTCCCTTTTTGTATCTGATGCCCACCAGATAATCAGTGGAATAACGCCAATAACCGTTAGGACAATAAGTTGCCACCAACCTGATCGATTTGTGTCATGTAAACGACGAGCACCTACAGCCAAGCTAGGCAGGAGTAGGGCCAGATTTAATAAACTATTTAGAGTTTGGTGTGTACCTAATATCGCATCAATCACTTGTACAATAATGCCTAAAATGAAACAAACGAGCATAAAGAACCAAAATTCCTTACGTCGTGCACGCCCATCAAAGGTGACATAATTTTTTAAACATTTTACGAACCAGTCAATCATGTTGAATTGTTCTTCAGCTTTATTCTGATCGGAAAGTTTGTCTAACTGATTGGAAATATTTTGCACGGGATTGCTATGACCCAATGCTGTAAAAATTTGAGTTGCATTCCCTGTGGTACTGTCGATATCAAAATCCACACGATCGCCACGAGTAGGTGGACGTTGTCCTCGCCATTCTGCACCGGTAAAATTGTAACGGTTTTGGTCATCACCACTAATAATGCCTGAATTGGTTTGGATTGAATAATCTAGAATCTGTCCTTTCATTTTTGCCTCTATTTTTATGGGTATACGTTATAAATTTAGTGTTGTTATTGCATATCATCATAGCAGAAATGTTTAAAATTTCATCTTTTAATAGTTTTAAGTTTATGTATTCAAGGGTTTTTTGTTTTTAATAAAAAATCCCGCTATATAAGCGGGATTTTTTAATCTTTAAATTACCAGCTTAACGCGCCACCAGTTTGGTAGTCCGTAACACGCGTTTCAAAGAAGTTTTTCTCTTTACGCAAGTCCATCATTTCTGACATCCACTGGAATGGATTGTTCACACCAGCAAATTGTTCAGGCAAGCCAAGTTGTGCTAAACGACGGTTTGCAATGAACTTCAAGTATTCTTCCATCATTGCAGCATTCATGCCCAATACACCGCGTGGCATAGTGTCACGTGCGTATTCGATTTCAAGCATGGTACCTTCAAGAATCATTTGAATGATTTCTTCTTGGAATTCAGCTGTCCAAAGACTTGGATTTTCATTCTTGATTTGGTTAATCATGTCGATACCAAAGTTCAAGTGCATAGATTCATCACGTAGGATGTACTGGAATTGCTCGGCAACACCATTCATCTTGTTACGACGACCCATAGACAGGATCTGGCTGAAACCACAATAGAAGAAAATCCCTTCAAGTACACAGTAGAACGCGATCAAGTTACGAAGCAAGATTTGGTCGTTTTCAGGTGTACCGGTTTTGAAAGTAGGATCACTTAAAGACTGAGTGTATTTTAAGCCCCAAGCCGCTTTACGTGCTACTGACGGTACTTCGCGGTACATGTTGAAGACTTCGCCTTCATCCATACCCAAAGATTCGATACAGTATTGGTAAGCATGCGTATGAATCGCTTCTTCAAATGCTTGACGCAAAATGTACTGACGGCATTCAGGGTTGGTAATATGACGGTAAATCGCCAATACCAGATTATTTGCAACCAATGAGTCGGCAGTCGAGAAGAAACCAAGTGAACGCATCACAATAGTTCGCTCATCTTCGGTTAAGCCGTTTTCAGACTTCCAAAGTGCGATGTCATGGTTCATGTTGACTTCTTGCGGCATCCAGTGATTGGCACAACCGTCTAGATATTTTTGCCAAGCCCATTCGTATTTAAACGGCACAAGCTGGTTTAAGTCAGCACGACAGTTGATCATGGCTTTATCATCAACCTGTACGCGCTGTGCACCCATTTCAAGCTCTTCTAAGCCTGGAGCAACATCAAGTGTTTCTAAGGCAGCAGATGCTCTTGCCAGTGAATCGGCTGAATGTTTTGTTCGACCTTTACTGGTTGCAATGGGTTGTGCAATTGCCACATCCGACGATGTGTTGTGTGCATCAGATACCATCTGCGTATCAGCCGCTTTTTGCGGGTTGATGGGCGCAGACTTGTGTTCAGGTGCAGCCGGTTTTTGCGAATCATCTTCGAAATCGTCCCAACTTAGGATAGACATATTAATTCTCTCTACGTTGCTTTATATCTTTTATGAGACATTCAGCTTGGCTGAGATGTCTTACTATACGCTTAAATTGTGTAAGCAAAATTAAGTTTTGCCGATGAAAGCACTAAACTTGTTCGATAGAGCAGATACCCACACTACTTATTTTGCTTGCTCGCTTTATGTGCCTTGAGCCAGAAATAGCCAATCGGGACATAAAAAGTCAGAACAAAGGAAACGACCAGTGCAACAAGTCCTAACATGTAGTTGTGAGTCATATGGAGCATGGTGTTTTCCTATAATTATTTAAAATGTAAATCCTAGCCGAGACTAAGATTCACATTCACAAAATCATTTTTTAGATGATTTTGTAGGTTTAACGGTTTCAGTCACTGTCGTTTTAGGATGCTTTTGTGCATACTTTTCAGTAACAAAGCGACCAGTACCAGCATCACGGGAAACTTTTTTAGTAGCCATAGAGTTATCTCCATATCAAATCAAAATGACTCATACTGGCTCGAGAAAGAATTCAGTGCTACAATTCATCTCGCATTTGCTAATGCCAGCCTCGTCGTGACCATTTTGGTATCACTTCGAGATTGAAAAGCCCTTTAGTTAGTTTTGACGGACGCTATAGGGCTTTTTTATTGCCTAAATTTTGGAATCCCCTAAATCCCCATTTTGCAAAGGGGGACTTGCATCCCGCCATTTGCTTCGAGGAATCCCCCTCCTTTTAGGAGGGGTTAGGGGAGGTCATGGAAACTTACTGACAAGCTTCACAATCAGGGTTGTCAATTGAACAAGCCAATGGCACTGGCGCTGCTTGAGCAAAATCATCTTCCGCTACTGCTTCAGGTTTTTTCACTTCTTCAACCACAGGTGCGCTAGTGACAACAGCAGGCCCCATGTTTGATTTTACTGCGTTCAATGCACCGGTGTTAATGGTCGATTTTTCTGTAGAAGTCGCACCCAATGCACGAAGGTAATACGTGGTTTTAAGACCACGTAACCAAGCCATTTTGTAGGTCATGTCCAGTTTCTTACCATTTGCACCAGAGATGTAAAGGTTAAGAGACTGTGCCTGATCAATCCATTTTTGACGGCGTGATGCAGCATCTACAATCCAGCGTGGTTCAACTTCAAACGCAGTCGCGAAGATGGCTTTAAGCTCTTCAGGAATACGCGAAATCTTCTGAACAGAACCTTCAAAATGTTTAAGGTCGTTCACCATCACTGAATCCCAAAGACCGCGATCTTTTAACGCACGTACCAGGTACGGGTTGATCACTGTGAATTCACCAGAAAGGTTAGATTTCACATACAGGTTTTGGAAAGTCGGTTCGATAGACTGAGAAACACCACAAATGTTTGAAATGGTTGCAGTTGGAGCAATCGCCATCACGTTCGAGTTACGCATGCCGTCTTTTTGAACTTTGCTGCGTAAAGTATCCCAATCCAGACGAGTAGTACGATCCACTTCGAACATGCGTTCTGGACGTGATTTCGCAACGAGATCTAAAGAGTCGATTGGCAAGATACCTTGATCCCAAAGTGATCCTTTAAATGTCTCATACGTACCGCGTTCAACAGCCAAATCGCTTGAAGTTGAAATAGCGTAGTAGCTGATCACTTCCATCGATTCATCGGCAAAATCAACTGCAGCATCAGAACCATAGGCTAGGTTCATTTCATACAATGCATCCTGGAAGCCCATAATGCCCATACCAACTGGACGATGCTTCATGTTTGAAGTACGTGCTTGTGGTACTGCGTAGTAGTTGATGTCAATCACGTTATCAAGCATACGGACAGCAGTTTTTACTGTACGCGCCAGTTTTTCACGATCTAACACACCACCTTGAACATGTTGTACAAGGTTGATTGAACCCAAGTTACATACTGCGATTTCATCTTCATTGGTGTTTAACGTAATTTCTGTACACAAGTTAGATGAATGCACTACGCCCACGTGTTGTTGTGGTGAACGCAAGTTACATACGTCTTTAAATGTAATCCACGGGTGACCAGTTTCAAACAGCATAGACAGCATTTTGCGCCACAAATCTTTTGCACGAATAACTTTGTGCAACATGTTTGTTTCTTTGGCAATGCCTTCATAGTAAGCATAACGCTCAGCGAATTCTGCACCTATTAAATCATGAAGGTCAGGTGTTTCAGAAGGCGTGAACAGGGTCCATTCACCATCTTCAAATACACGTTGCATGAACAAGTCTGGAACCCAGTTTGCAGTATTCATGTCGTGGGTACGGCGACGGTCATCACCGGTATTTTTACGCAGTTCCAGAAATTCTTCGATATCCAAGTGCCAAGTTTCAAGGTATGCACACACTGCACCTTTACGCTTACCACCTTGGTTTACCGCAACAGCAGTATCGTTGGCAACTTTAAGGAATGGAACAACACCTTGTGATTTACCGTTGGTTCCTTTGATGTATGAGTTCAAGGCACGAACTGGCGTCCAGTCATTGCCTAAACCGCCCGCCCATTTAGACAACATTGCGTTATCACGCATTGCGCCATAAATGTTGTACAGGTCATCACCAATGGTGGTTAAGTAACAGCTAGACAACTGGGGACGTAAAGTACCCGAGTTAAATAGGGTAGGTGTTGAAGCCATATAGTCGAAGCTAGACAACAAGTTATAGAACTCGATGGCACGATCTTCACGGTTTTCTTCATTAAGTGACAGACCCATCGAAACGCGCATGAAGAACAATTGCGGCAATTCAAAACGGATGCCATTTGAATGGATGAAGTAACGGTCAAATAAAGTTTGTAGACCTAAGTATGTGAACTGGTTTGAGCGTTCTGGTTGAATCGCAGCGGCCAATTTAGCAAGGTCAAAGTTAAGCAGTTCTGGAGAGAGAAGATCAAGCTCGATCCCTTTCTTCAAGAAGGTTTCTAAAGCATCACCTTCGTTGGTGTCTGTAGAAAGACCCAAGAACTCTAAACCTGTAGCAACCAGATTGTCACGAAGTAAACGTGCAGTTACATAAGTATAATTCGGTTCTTGTTCAATACGGGTACGGGTCGCCATCATCATAGTAGTTGAGATGTCAGACTCTTTTACGCCGTTATACAAGTTCTTGATGGTTTCATCAACGATCGCCTGAACGTCAATTCCTTCCAGGCCTTCAGCAGCTTTTTCTACATGTGCTTTTAGT
Source organism: Acinetobacter sp. ANC 3781 (assembly GCF_004331285.1). Classification (GTDB taxonomy): domain Bacteria; phylum Pseudomonadota; class Gammaproteobacteria; order Pseudomonadales; family Moraxellaceae; genus Acinetobacter. Next base: position 132,417 of record NZ_SJOH01000002.1, on the reverse strand, counting down.
GCACCTAAATCAAGCGGTTGAAGCTGACCATTTGCAGCGGTAATTTGCAAAGTAGGATGATGGTGTGCGCCAGTTTGTTTACGTGCATCAGAGCGTTGTTCGCGGTAGATGACATACGCACGCGCAACTTTTTGTTCACCTGTACGCATAAGCGCAAGTTCAACTTGGTCTTGAATTTCTTCAATGTGAATCGTGCCACCTGATGGTAAACGACGGTTAAAAGTATTCATCACCATTTCGGTAAGTTGTTCTATACGATCATGAATACGGCTTGAATCAGCGCTTTGTTGACCTTCTACAGCCAAGAAAGCTTTACCTATCGCGACAGAGATTTTCTCTGCATCAAAAGTAGCAACATCACCGGTGCGTTTAATCACCTGAAGTTGACCAGGAATTGAAGTGATTACGCTCATGTTGGCATAGCTCCATTGTCATCTATTGTTATGTGTGTGGACCATTTGAACTGGACGAAATCTCATCTCAGTGTTTGAGGAATAAACACAAGAACTAGTGGTTTAAAATCGAATTGAACACAAGATACGGGAAAAATGAGCTTAGATCAATATTGACATTTTAGTAAAAATTTTTCTATTTCTTCGCAATATCTCATTGCAAAAAAATCTCTATTTTTATGCTTCTTGTATAAGCCTGATTAGACAGGGGTCTAGCATACCAAAGCTCGAATTAAGTGCTTATAGATAACCTTGTGGATAAGTTAAAAGAGTGCGATTAATTACTCATATTCTGAACAAAATGGCAAAATGTATATAAAATCCTCATTTTGTAACATAATGTGTCAAAAAAATAGCTCCAAGCCGCATTAAATGGGAAAATATCAATTAATTCAATAGTTAATAAAAATATAACAAAAAACTACTTTGATGTATCAGTTTGGTGAATGCCATCTTGTTTACAATGTAAACGTGTGTATATTGCTGAATATATTAAAGCGTATCCACCGGATTTTTAAGGATACCTTAATCCATATAACAGGGGCATTTTATGAGCCAAGAAGAAAAGTTACCTAAAATTTTAATTGTTGAAGACGATGAGCGTCTTGCACGTTTGACTCAAGAATACCTGATTCGTAATGGATTAGAAGTTGGGGTAGAGCCTGACGGTAATCGCGCAATCCGCCGTATTATTGCTGAACAACCAGATCTGGTAGTACTGGATGTGATGTTGCCAGGTGCAGATGGTTTAACCATTTGTCGTGAAGTTCGTCCACATTATCATCAACCGATTCTGATGTTGACTGCACGTACTGAAGATATGGACCAAGTTTTGGGTCTGGAAATGGGGGCGGACGATTATGTCGCTAAACCTGTTCAGCCACGTGTTCTCTTGGCGCGTATCCGTGCATTACTACGTCGTACTGATAAAGTACCGGAAGATGAAGTTGCACAACGTATCGAATTCGATGACCTTGTGATTGATAACGGTGGTCGTTCGGTGACTTTGAATGGTGAGTTGGTTGATTTCACCAGTGCTGAATATGACTTGTTGTGGTTATTGGCTTCAAATGCCGGTCGCATTCTATCTCGTGAAGATATTTTTGAGCGTCTGCGCGGTATTGAATATGATGGTCAAGACCGTTCAATCGATGTGCGTATTTCGCGTATCCGTCCAAAAATTGGTGATGATCCTGAAAATCCGAAACGTATTAAAACAGTACGTAGTAAAGGCTATTTGTTCGTTAAAGAAACCAACGGTCTTTAATAGTTGTACCTAATTTTTATAGGACATCCTCTTGTTTAAACACAGTATATTCTTGCGTATTTATGCGGGGTTAGTGATTTTAGTCGCTTTGGTGGCGGTATTTGGCTACCTGCTGGTTCAGATTATTAATTATCAGCGCGCGCAGGAATATCGTGAGTCTTTAACCGATGGGGTGTCTTATATTATTAGTGAAGGCATCGCGCGACAGCCGAATGAGCAACAGAAAAAAGACTGGGTTTCTGATGCTTCAGATTTACTTGAGTTGCCCATTTATTATGTAGATTCAAATAAAGTTGATTTATCGCGTGCCGAGCAAAAGCGAATTAGTGATCGCAAAGCTGCGGTTCGTTATGATGCACAGAACTCGATTGCTTACGTGATTATTGGCTTGAAAGATGATCCAAAACATTTGCTTTATATAAAAGTAGACAAAATTGGTGAACGCCAAATGAAAGCGTTGCCCATTTTTATTCTGGATTATCTGGTGTATTACCCAGGACAAGAAAAAGAATATTTGGCAAAAATTCAATCGAATTTTTCCTATCCCATTCAAATTGAAAAAGTTCAAAACCTGCCACTTGATTCCGAACAGATAGGTCGACTTCGATTAGATCACAGTATTATTTTATATCGTGATAATGCCTCGGTGCGTGGAACCACAATTTCAATTGTTTCCCCTATGCCAAGTTCACCTTCTGAGGTGCTGGTACTGGGTCCGGTACCGTTATTTAACTGGATGCCTTTTCAGCTTGCAGCTGGGATTACCTTGCTTAGCTTATTTGTGTTGAGTTTAGGGGTATATGGTCTGCTTGTGCCGATGCAACGTCGTTTGCGTGAAGTCAATTATGCCTTGCATCGAATGAAGTCGGGTGATATGACCTTGCGTTTACCGATCGATGGTACCGATGAAATGGCAAGTCTGGCGACGAATTACAATAGTATGTCAGATCATATTCAGCGTTTGATTGAAGCACAGCGTGAATTGATGCGCGCGGTTTCGCATGAATTACGTACGCCTGTAGCACGTATCCGTTTTGGTATGGAAATGCTGGCAGAAGAAGATGATTATGAATACCGTTTGCAGCAGGTTGAACAGATTGATAAGGATATTGAAGCGCTAAACACCTTGATTGACGAAATCATGACCTATGCAAAACTTGAACAGGGCACACCTTCGTTAGATTTTGAAAAAATCACCTTATTTGAAGTCTTGGATCAAGTGGTGGTTGAAACTGAAGCGCTAAAAACACAAAAAGAAATTGAGTTACGTGTAGCGCAACCTGGCGTTGTGGTGGATGCAGAGCGCCGTTACTTGCACCGTGTAGTACAAAACCTAGTTGGCAATGCGATTCGCTACTGTGATGACAAGATAATTGTGAGTGGTGGCATTAACGAGGAGGGTCTGGCTTATGTGCAAGTTGAAGATGATGGCGCAGGTATTCCCGAGGAAGAGCGGAAGCGGATCTTTGAAGCTTTTGCACGTCTCGATGACAGCCGAACCCGTGCTTCTGGTGGTTATGGTTTAGGTTTGTCTATTGTAAGCCGTATTGCTTACTGGTTTGGCGGTAATATTCATGTGGATAAAAGCCCGGTTTTGGGTGGTGCGCGTTTTACCATGACCTGGCCTGCACAAAGGTTTAATAAATCAGCCAAGAAATTAGGCATGACCAAAGACGGCATAGAGTCTTAGTAATGAATTAAAAAAAAGCACCAGATTTGGTGCTTTTTTATTGCTTACTCATTACTCGTGAAGAGTAGCATCGGGTTCAATAATCTGTTTTCCTTGTTTCAGGCTTTCTAGCGCATCCGCATTGAAGTCGAGTAATAAGGAATTATTCTTAGGGTCGATCGCATAATGGCTAATCAGCTTTTGATCGCCATTTAATGTTTCAACTTTATATTGATCTGCAAGATTTAAAATAGCATCCAGATTTGTAGTGGCAGAGGCAAAGTCTTGGCGGAAAAGTTCATAAATATCGCGAAGGTCAAAAATTGCATTCTGAGCATCCGGATGTTTTTGAACATACCCTTCCACATGACGCACTAAAAGTTGTGCAAAGAAAAAATACTCTGATTCGTGTTTGTATTCTAAACCCATGTGTTTGCTCCTTATTCTTTGTGTCTACGAATGTAAATAGGAATAGCATAAATAGCAAATGAGGTCATCATGAGAAGCATTAGAGTTGCAAAAAAACACACAAATACGGACTGCAAAGTCATGTTTGTTGTCTTATATAGAGGTTAGGCCTTTAGTACTCCCCTAAAAAGCCTTCCCATATTCTTCATAAGCCTGTTGACCGTACTGATCTTCATGGAAGAGATAAAACAGTAATGATTTGGAGGTGAGCGGGGGCTGGAAAATTTTTGCCAAAGTTTGATCGTTTTATGCCGAATGAAATATGCTTGAATAAATAGATGGCATCAAGATTTGGGTTTTTTATGGGAAATATAAGCCTGAATTACATAAATTTGAAAAAAATAATCAATTTTCTTTTTTTGATTTAATAAAGCGATTGCTAGACAAACAATAGGGCTTAAGCTTTGAAAAAACAGCAAACTGACTAAAATATCATCCAAAAGACTAAGGCTTATAAGCTAGCAAGTGAAATCATAAATCAGGTACAATTGGCGGGATTAATTTTGTGTTTGGTGTATTAGAAGGCCAATACATACATTCTTTGTTAATAAATTAGGCCTGCCAGGAGTTATCCCCGCATGAGTGCCATTACTCCATACGATTGGGCAATTATTGCCTTCGTGATCGGCGTTACATTTCTTTGCGTCTTTATGCTCACAGTTCCTTTACTCCTTGGGGGTAAGTCATGGGGCCGTGCGAAGCAAGAGCAATTTGAGTCAGGTGTGGTAGGTGCGGGTGGAGCACGCATCCGCTTGTCTGCTAAATTCTACTTGGTTGCGATTTTCTTTGTAGTATTTGACTTAGAAGCACTTTATCTCTACGCATGGGCTACATCGGTTCGTGAGGTAGGTTGGTTCGGTTTTACCACTGTGGTGATTTTTGTAGTCGATTTATTGATTGCGTTGATTTATGCAGTGAAAGTAGGCGCATTAAATTGGGCGCCAACCGATCGTCGCAAATCAGCAGCTATGCAACCGAAAATCGGTTCAGCAAATATGAACCTTGCAGACATTACTCGCTTTAACTCTATTGAAGAGTTGGTTATGGACCCTACAGGTCAAATTCCAGCTCAATCTTCTGGTCGTGTGAAAGCAAAAACACCGGCTACATCATCTATTAAGGAGTAACTCGGGATGAAATATACATTAACCCGTGCGAATCCGGATGCTGATCAATATCCACTTCAGGAGCGTCAGATCGTAACCGATCCGCTTGAAGAAGAAGTGAATAAGAATGTATTCATGACTCGTTTAGAGGACGTGATGCATACAGCTGTAAACTGGGGCCGTAAGAACTCTGTATGGCCTTTTAACTTTGGTACGTCGTGCTGTTATGTAGAATATGCAACCACTTTAACCGGTGTGCATGACATGTCACGTTTCGGTGCCGAAGTTATTCGTGCTTCACCGCGTCAGGCGGATTTAATGATTGTTGCAGGGACTTGCTTCGTGAAGATGGCACCTGTAATTCAGCGTTTATACGAGCAAATGTTAGAGCCTAAATGGGTGATTTCAATGGGTGCTTGTGCAAACTCTGGCGGTATGTATGACATCTATTCAGTTGTACAGGGTGTAGATAAAATCATTCCTGTCGATGTGTACATCCCAGGCTGCCCACCACGCCCTGAAGCATTGTTGCAAGCATTAATGCTGTTACAAGACCAAATTCAATTAGAGCGCCGTCCACTTTCAGCGGTGATTGGTGATGATCTTCAGCCAGTATATAAGCCAAAGATGCAGCCAGAACGTGACCGTAAGAATGCTGAACGTATTGCAGTGAAAAACTTACGCTCTATGGATGAAATTAAATAATTTTAACGATGAAATATTGATGCACCCGGTCTGGGTGTAATTGTCGTTAAAGTTGACTTGAATTTGTATTAAATAGGAAGCCAAGCCAATGGCTGAAACTGACATTGCTATGCCAGAATCAACGCCTGTTGATTCACGCCCAGCATTTGCAATTGTAGAAGAGCTCAAAACCAAATTTGGTGAGAACTTCTACGTGCAAGCGACTTTTGAAGATTTTCCAACGGTCTGGGTTGAGCGCGCACGTGTACAAGACGTTTTAATGTTCTTGCGGAAAGTCGCACGTCCATACGTGATGTTGTTCGACTTGTCGGCGGTAGATGAGCGTTTACGTACCCACCGCGACGGTTTGCCTGCATCAGACTTTACCGTGTTCTATCACTTGTTGTCGCTTGAGCGTAACAGTGATATTCGTATCAAAGTTGCGTTGAATGAGAGTGATTTAAATCTTCCCACTGCAACCAACATTTGGCCAAATGCCAACTGGTACGAACGCGAAGCATACGATATGTTCGGCATTAACTTCGAAGGGCATCCAATGCTCCGTCGTATTTTGTTGCCAACCTATTGGGAAGGTCATCCACTTCGTAAAGAATATTCTGCACGTGCCACTGAATATACGCCGTATATGCAGAACCAGGCGAAACAGGATTTTGAGCAAGAACACTTGCGCTTTGTTCCTGAAGACTGGGGTCTAAAACGCGGTAATGCCGATGAAGACTTCATGTTCCTGAACTTGGGTCCGAACCATCCCTCTGCGCATGGTGCATTCCGTGTAATCTTGCAGTTAGATGGCGAAGAAGTGAAAGACTGCGTGCCTGATATCGGTTATCACCACCGTGGTGTGGAAAAGATGGCTGAACGTCAAACCTGGCATTCATTCATTCCGTATACCGACCGTGTTGACTACTTGGGTGGTTGTGCGCAAAACATGCCTTATGTGATGGGTGTGGAACAAATGGCAGGAATCACTGTTCCTGACCGTGCGCAATGTATCCGTGTCATGATGTCTGAGTTATTCCGTATCAATAACCACTTGTTGTATATCGGTACTGCAATTCAGGATGCCGGCGGTATGACGCCAGTATTCTATATGTTCGCCGATCGTCAGAAAATCTATGACGCCATCGAAGCGATCACGGGTTACCGTATGCATCCAGCTTGGTTCCGTATTGGCGGTACTGCGCACGACCTTCCCAACAACTGGCAGCACCTGATTCGCGAAATCCTGGACTGGATGCCGAAGCGTATGAACGAGTATTACACAGCAGCACTGAAAAACTCGGTGTTTGTTGGTCGTACTCGTAATGTTGCGCAGTACGATGCAAAATCTGCATTGGCTTGGGGTGTAACCGGTACCGGTCTTCGTGCAACAGGTATTGACTTTGACGTTCGTAAATATCGTCCGTATAGCGGCTACGAAAACTATGACTTCGAGGTGCCTTTAGAGTACGAAGGCGATGCTTACGCGCGTGTTATGGTGCATTTCCGTGAAATTGAAGAATCACTGAAAATCGTGAAGCAATGTTTAGATAACATGCCGTCCGGTGCCTATAAAGCAGACCATCCACTGGCAGTTCCACCACCAAAAGACAAGACATTACAAGATATTGAAACTTTGATTACGCACTTCTTGAGCGTGTCATGGGGGCCTGTAATGCCTGCAGGTGAAGCATCTGTGATGGCAGAAGTGGTGAAAGGTGCAAGTAACTACTACTTGACTTCAGACAAGTCAACCATGAGTTACCGTACCCGTATTCGTACACCAACTTTCACCCATTTACAGCAAATGCCTTCCGTGATTAACGGCAGTCTTGTATCTGACTTAATCATTTATTTAGCGACAATTGACGTCGTAATGGCTGACGTGGATCGCTAAGGGGTAAACGCATTATGATGATTTTGACTGATAAAAAGCCACGTGTGAATATTGAAGGGATTTTAACTTCGGAAGAAATCCACGATATCGAACATCACATTGAACATTATCCGTACCCGCGTGCTGCATGTTTGGATGCATTGAAATGCGTTCAACGCCGTAATGGCTGGGTAGATGATGCGCAAATGAATGCGATTGCACAAATGCTCTCTATGAGTGTTGCGGATTTAGAAGGTGTTGCAACGTTCTATAACCGTATCTATCGCCAACCTGTTGGTCGTCACGTAATTTTGTTATGTGACTCGATTGCCTGTTTCCTGATGGGTGCAGAAACTTTGGCTGAAGCGTTCCAGCGTGAACTCGGTATTCAGTTTGGTCAAACTACCGCTGATGGTCGTTTTACCTTGCTGCCGATTTGCTGCTTAGGTAACTGTGACAAAGGCCCAACCTTAATGATTGATGAAGACACTCACGGATTGGTTGAAGTGACTTCGGTTAAACAGTTATTGGAGAAGTATCTATGAATACTGAACCAAAACCAATTTACGGTGACGGTAACCCGGAAACTCATCCACTTACTTGGCGTTTAAGCAAACAAGCCAATGTCCGTAATGCTGATGATTACGAAGCGCTTGAAGGTTATGCAGGCTTTAAAAAAGCCATTGCCATGAAACCGGCTGAAGTACTTGACGTGGTTAAAGCTGCAACTGTAAAAGGTCGTGGTGGTGCAGGTTTCCCGGCAGGGATTAAATGGTCATTGATGGCGCCAAATGATGGCGGTCCACGTTACCTGATCTGTAATGCCGATGAAATGGAACCGGGTACCTTCAAAGACCGTTTGTTGATGGAAGATCTTCCACACCAATTGATTGAAGGTATGCTGATTGCTGCTTATACATTAGAAGCAACTCAAGGTTATATCTTCATCCGTGGTGAATACATTGAAGCTGCGAAGTATTTAAACGAAGCGCTTGAACAGGTTCGTGCCAAAGGTTACCTAGGGGACAATATCCTCGGTACTGGCTGGAACTTTGATTTACATGTGCATACCGGTGCGGGTCGTTATATCTGCGGTGAAGAAACTGCATTGATTAACTCGCTTGAAGGTCGCCGTGCCAATCCGCGTACCAAACCGCCATTCCCGCAAGTTGCAGGGGCTTGGGGTCGTCCTACCATTGTCAATAACGTAGAGACCTTTAATAACTTGCCAGCCATCATTCTTCGTGGTCCTGAATGGTATGTCGGTTTATCTGCGGGTAAATCGAAAGATCCAGGCACAAAAATTTATGGCGCATCAGGCAAGGTGAAGTTCCCGGGTTTATGGGAGCTTCCTTTTGGTACGACAGCGCGTGAAGTGATTGAAGATCATGCCGGTGGTATGCGTGATGGTCTTAAATTAAAAGCATGGTTACCTGGTGGTGCTTCTACAGACTTCTTGGCTGCTGAACACATTGACCTGCCAATGGATGCTGAAAGCATCATGAAAGCAGGCTCACGTTTAGGAACTTGTTTGTTAATGGTGGTTGATGAAACCCAATGTATGGTTTCAGCGACACGTAACTTAGAAGAATTCTTTGCGCGTGAATCATGTGGTTTCTGTACTCCATGTCGTGATGGTCTACCTTGGGCAGTAAAAGCGCTTAAAGCTTTAGAGAATGGCGAAGGTAAACAGGAAGATATCGATCACTTACAAGAGTTAACGCGTAAGTTATGGATTGGTAAAACTTTCTGTGCCCACGCCCCGGGTGCAATGGAACCGCTTATGGGCGCACTCAAACATTTCCGTAGCGAGTTTGAAGCAAAAGTGACGAATCGTCCTGCTGCTCAAGCTAGCAACGCAGAACAAGTTTAAGGAATTCGACTATGGCTACAATTCATGTCGATGGAAAAGACTACGAAGTAAATGGCTCGGAAAACTTGCTACAAGCATGTTTGTCTTTGGGTCTGGATATTCCATACTTTTGTTGGCATCCATCCTTAGGTTCGGTTGGTTCTTGCCGTCAATGTGCCGTGACTCAATACGCGAATCCAGAAGATACGCGTGGTCGTTTAGTCATGTCATGTATGACGCCTGCATCTGACAATACCTATATCTCGATTGAAGACAAAGAAGCGAAGGATTTCCGTGCTTCGATTGTTGAATTCTTGATGACCAACCACCCGCACGACTGTCCAGTTTGTGAAGAGGGTGGTCACTGTCATTTACAAGATATGACGGTGATGACACAGCACGACCGTCGTCGCTACCGTTTCACCAAACGTACCCATTACAACCAGGAGCTAGGCTCATTCATTTCACACGAAATGAACCGTTGTATCGCATGTTACCGTTGTGTTCGTTACTATAATGACTATGCAGGTGGTACGGACTTTGGTGTGTATGCGAGCGCTTCTCGAGTTTACTTCGGTCGTCCAGAATCAGGAACGCTAGAATCTGAATTCTCGGGTAACTTGACTGAAGTTTGTCCGACGGGTGTATTTACCGATAAAACCCACTCAGAACGCTATAACCGTAAATGGGACATGCAATATGCGCCAAGCGTATGCCACGGCTGTTCTTCAGGTTGTAACATCTCTCCGGGTGAACGTTATGGTGAAATCCGCCGCGTAGAAAACCGCTTTAATGGTGACGTTAACCAATACTTCCTTTGCGATAAAGGTCGTTTCGGTACCGGTTATGTAAACCGTGAAGATCGTCCGCGTCAGCCACAGTTCCGTTCAGGTGGAAATGTGACTACAGTTTCTGTAGATCAGGCGCTTGATACCGTGATTGCAAATATTCAAGACAAAAAAGTTTTGGGTATTGGTTCTCCACGTGCATCTCTTGAATCTAACTTCGCGCTTCGTGAATTGGTCGGTCAAGAGAACTATTCAACAGGTATGTCTCAAAAAGAACAAAATCTGGTTGAACTGGCTGCATCGATCATGCAAACCGAGGGTGTTTATAACCCGACGATGCGTGAAATCGAAAGTTATGATGCTGTATTGATTTTGGGTGAAGACTTAACTCAAACTGCACCACGAATGGCTTTGTCTGTTCGCCAGGCTGCGAAAAACAAAGCCAAAGAAATGGCTGCAGAACGTCGTACTCAAGAATGGCTGGCTGAACCGGTACAACGTATTGGTCAAGATGCGAAATCTCCCATTTACATCCTTGCTGCAACTCAAACTCGTTTAGCAGATGTTGCGACGGGTGAAGTAGTTGCGTCTCCGAACGACATCGCACGTTTAGGCTTTGCGGTTGCTGCAGCAGTTGCGGGTGAAAATATCACTGGTTTAGATGACGATGCGAAAGCATTTGCGCAAACCATTGCTGACACATTAAAAGCTGCGAAAAAGCCATTGATCATCTCTGGTACAAGCTTACAAGACCCTGCAATCATGGAAGCGGCAGCACAAGTTGCGCAAAACCTGGGTTCAAATGCGGGTCTTAGCTTGACTGTTCCTGAAGTGAACTCAATGGGCTTGGCAATCTTCGGTGGTTTAAGCTTGGAACAAGCATTCGCTCAAGATTATGATGCCATTATCGTGGTTGAAAATGACCTATACCGTCGTTTGCCAACCGCTCAAGTGGACGCGGCATTTGCCAAGGCAAATGAAGTGATCGTGCTTGATCATGCGGAAACTGCAACTGTTGCGAAAGCATCGATTGTACTTTCAGCGGCAAGCTTCGCGGAAGGTGATGGTACTGTGGTATCGCAAGAAGGCCGTGCACAACGTTTCTACCAAGTGTATGACCCAAGCTACCACAAACCAGAGTATGCGATTAAAGAATCATGGCGTTGGTTACATGCCCTTGAAACTGGCTTACAAGGTAAGGCAATTTCATGGACATTGCTGGATGACGTCATTGATTCTGTTGTGAAGAATGTCCCTGCACTTGAAGCCATTCAAGATGTGGCACCAGATGCTGGCTTCCGTGTGCATGGCTTGAAAATTGCGCGTGAACCACGCCGTTATTCAGGTCGTACTGCTATGCGTGCGCCGTTATCTGTACATGAACCGAAACAACCGATTGATATCGATTCTGCATTAACGTTCTCTATGGAAGGTTATGTGGGGAATCAGACCCCGTCTTCGCTTGTACCATTTGCATGGTCTGCAGGCTGGAACTCTCCACAGGCCTGGAACAAATTCCAGGACAACGTGGGTGGTCACTTGAAAGGTGGTGATTCAGGCATTCGTTTATTTGATCGTCTGAAAAAACGTCCTGCACGTACTTTCGTTGCACCAACCCCAGTTGTGGTGAATTCAGAAAGTTTCCGTTTAGTACCGATGCACCACATTTTCGGTTCTGGTGAGTTCACTGTGAAAACTCCGGCGATGGAATCACGTATTCCTGCTGCCATGTTTGCGGTAGGTGAACAAGATGCTGCACGCTTAAATGTTCAAGACGGCCAAAAAATCACGGTGAAATCAGGCGAGGCAACAATAAGCCTTCCAGTTCAAGTGATTGAATACTTACCTACAGGTTATATCGGTTATCCAGTTGGTCTTGCACCGACAGTTTCACTTGCAGAGCCTGTATCAGTCGCGGTAGGAGTGTAATTCATGAATCAAGAAATTATACGTCAAACACCGCTTTGGGCTGAGAACTGGCCAATCGCTTATTCAGTGGTTCAAGCGATTGTGATCTTGCTCGTGGTGGTGCTTGTCGCTGCGTTGATGTCATTCATCGAACGTCGTTTACTGGCATTATGGCAAGACCGTTACGGTCCAAACCGTGTTGGTCCTGGGGGGATGTTCCAGATCGTTGCCGACATGCTGAAAATCATGTTCAAGGAAGACTGGACACCGAAGTTTGCTGACAAGCTTACTTTCCGTTTAGCACCAGCAGTTGCCATGGCAACTGCGGTACTTTCGTTCATGGTAATTCCTGTTAGTCCAACACTAGGTGTTGCTGACATGAGTATCGGGCTATTGTTCTTTATGGCAATGGCCGGTATTGCAGTCTATGCAGTACTGTTCGGTGGTTGGGCTTCAAATAACAAATATGCGTTATTGGGTGGTCTTCGTTCAGCAGCTCAAACCATTTCTTATGAAGTGTTCTTGGGGATCTCATTGATGGGTGTAGTCGCAATTGCGGGTTCATTCAACATGCGTGAGATTGTTGAAGCACAACGTGATGTGTGGTTCGTTATTCCGCAATTCTTAGGTTTCTTGATCTTTATTGTTGCGGGTGTGGCAGTAACGCATCGTCATCCATTTGACCAACCAGAAGCTGAACAAGAATTGGCAGAAGGTTACCACGTCGAATACGGCGGCATGAAATGGGGGATGTTCTTCGTTGCAGAATATGTCAACGTGGTTCTTATTTCGGCATTGATCGTTACTTTATTCTTCGGTGGCTGGCTTGCGCCATTCAACTTAGAAATTCCATTTATTCCACCAGTTTTCTGGTTCATCATTAAAACAGCATTCTTTGTGATGATGTTTGTTTTGGCTCGTGGTTCGTTAATGCGTCCACGTTATGACCAGGTGATGAACTTTGGTTGGAAGATTTGTTTGCCATTGGCGTTGGTCAACTTGTTGGTGACTGGTGCTGTGATTCTGATGAATCAGGCCTAGGACAGCAGGGAGTACAAAATGTATAAAATTCTAGCTGGATTCGGGTCAATCGTACGTTCATTGTGGATGGTATTTAGCCACGTGACACGTAAACGTGACACCATTTTATATCCAGAAGTACCAGGTGAACAAATTGTTCCGCCGCGTTTCCGTGGTCGTATTGTATTGACACGTGACCCAGATGGCGAAGAGCGCTGTGTTGCATGTAACTTATGTGCGGTTGCTTGCCCGGTGGGCTGTATTTCACTACAAAAAGCAGAAAAAGAAGATGGTCGTTGGTATCCGGAATTTTTCCGTATCAACTTCTCTCGTTGTATTTTCTGCGGTATGTGTGAAGAAGCATGTCCAACGACTGCAATTCAGATGACACCGGATTTCGAATTAGGCGAATACGTTCGTCAAGACTTGGTTTATGAGAAAGAAAACTTGCTCATTTCAGGTCCGGGTAAATATCCTGACTATAACTTCTACCGCGTAGCCGGTATGGCTGTAGCAGGTAAAGATAAAGGTCAAGCACAACGCGAAAGCGCGCCTGTTGACGTACGGAGCTTATTACCATGATGTGGCCATTTTATTTGATGGCACTCGTGGCCATTGTCTCTACGATTCGTGTTGTGACCAACGCGAATCCTGTACATGCATTGCTGAGCTTGATCGTGTCATTGCTTGCTGTGGCAGGAATATTCATGATTGTGGGTGCACCATTTGCTGGTGCGCTTGAAATTATTGTTTATGCAGGCGCGATCATGGTGTTGTTCGTGTTTGTGGTGATGATGCTGAATCTGGGTCAACATACGGTTGATCAGGAACGTAAGTGGCTCACTTCATCTGCATGGGCATATCCTGCAATGATGAGTTTCCTGATGGGCCTTGTGCTTGTCTGGATGCTTGGCTCCGATTACACCACTGCTGGTCCTGTGATGGGCACACAGGTGATTGGACCGAAAGTTGTCGGCGCAGCGCTCTTTACTCACTACTTACTACTGGTAGAAGTTGCCGCGATGTTATTGCTTGCAGCCCTGGTTGCAGCATTCCATTTAGGTAAACGTGAACCAAGTGCGGAAAAGGAAAAAGAATAATGGGCAACATCCCTTTAGAACATGGTTTGATCGTTGCAACCATTCTTTTTGCACTCGGTTTCTACGGTGTAATGGTGCGACGCAACCTATTATTTATGTTAATGAGCCTTGAAGTGATGATGAACGCAGCTGCACTTGCGTTTGTTTTAGCGGGTAGCGCATGGTTACAGCCAGATGGACAGATCATGTTCATCCTGATTTTAACCCTTGCTGCTGCAGAGGCATGTATTGGTCTTGCGATCGTCCTTCAGTTCTATCATCGCTTCCATCATTTGGATGTGGATGCTGCTAGTGAGATGCGCGGATGAGTTATTTATATTTAACAGTATTATTTCCGCTCATTGGTTTTGTCCTTTTAGCGGCAGGGCGTAACAAGCTTCCTGAAAATGTAGCTGCAATTATTGGGGTAGGGTCAGTTGGCCTGTCTGCTTTATTTGCTTTGATCGCTGGTATGGGCTTTGTCGCGAATGGCTCGGTTACTCAGGTTCAACATCTTTGGACCTGGTTCAACGTCGGTGGTTTAGCGCCGGGCATGAGTCTGCATCTAGACGGTCTGTCATTACTGATGATGGGTATGGTGACGGGTGTCGGTTTCTTAATCCACATCTTTGCATCATGGTACATGCGTGGTGATGAAGACTTCGCGCGTTTCTTCTCTTACTTCAACCTGTTCGTAGCGAGCATGTTGCTTCTCGTATTGGGCGATAACCTGGCGTTATTGTTCTTGGGGTGGGAAGGCGTAGGTCTATGTTCATACTTGCTGATTGGTTACTACTACCAAAAACCTGAAAATGGTTATGCAGCAATTAAAGCATTTACCGTAACCCGTATTGGTGACGTATTCTTGCTGATCGCATTGTTCTTGCTCTATCAACAATTTGGTACTTTGCATATTGGAACAATCGTTGCCAATGCACCTCAAGTTTTAGCGGGTGACCATTCACTTGCGATCTGGACATCTTTAATGTTGTTCTTGGGTGCTGCCGGTAAATCTGCTCAAATTCCATTACAAACATGGCTCGCCGATGCGATGGCAGGTCCTACACCTGTTTCTGCATTAATCCATGCTGCAACAATGGTAACTGCAGGTATTTACCTGTGCTGCCGTATGTTCTCTGTGTTTGAAATGACCCCTGAAGTGATGATGTTCATCTCGATCACGGGTGCGGTCACATTGATTGTGGCTGGTTTTGCTGCATTGGTTCAAACCGATATTAAACGTATTTTGGCTTACTCAACCATGAGTCAGCTCGGTTATATGTTTATGGCAGTCGGTGCTGAAGCGTATCAAGCCGGTTTATTCCATATGCTTTCACACGCATTCTTCAAGGCATTATTATTCTTGTCATCTGGTGCGGTGATTCTGGCTTACCATCACGAACAAAACATCTTCAAAATGGGTGGCTTGTTCAAACACAATAAATTCCTGTTTGCCTGCTTCGCCATTGGTGGCGGTGCCTTGGCAGCCATTCCATTCTTAACTATTGGTTTCTTCTCGAAAGATGCCATCCTTGGTGCAGTTTGGGCGCAGGGACAAAGTGTTGCAGTTTATAACAGCCTGTATTGGGTGGGTGTTGCTGGTGCATTCTTAACGTCTATTTATACATTCCGTTTAATCTGGGTTGTATTCTTTGGTAAAGAAAATACGCCGTATCACGAAATCAAGGGTGCGACTTATTGGGCTCCGTTGGGTATCTTGGCGGTACTTTCAACCGGTCTGGCTTACTTCTTAAAAGCACCAGTAGAAGCAGTTTTAAACTCTGCGAAGATTCCGGCGTTTATTATTCCTGAAGCACTTGAAGCGGGTGTACACGGTGCCGAATATACTGCAGTCGGTATTGCCCTTGCCGGTCTTGTAGTGGGCGTGATCTTATTTGCCTTTGCTTACAAGGCTGTTAAAGCTTTTGCTGAAACTTCATTTGGTGCCGGTCTGGTCAATATTTGTCGAAATGCACTTGGTTTTGATGCGTTGTATAACATCGTATTTGTGAAACCATATTTGCTGATTGCGAAAATTTTAGGTCGTGATCCAATTGATGGTTTGTGGTTAGTGCTTCCTGCGATTGTTAAAGGTGGCCATAGCTTCACCAGCTCACGTCAAACAGGTTCATTACGTGAATACGCATCAAGTATGTCACTCGGTGTAGTGGTGTTACTGATGATCTTGATCGTGATTCAGGTAGTGGGGAAATAAGATGGAAATCACAAACAACTGGATTTTACCCGCGCTGATTTTGGTACCGTTCATTGCAGGTTTTATTTGTTGGCTCGTCGACAAGTTCGACGACAGAATGCCACGTTATATTGCCTTGTTCGGTATGCTCATTACTTTGGGCTTAACCGTTGCACTTTGGCAATCAGGTACTTTCAACTATGAATTAGGCGCTAAAGTTCCGACTTGGTCTGCCGAATTCATGCTGCCTTGGATTCAAACACTCGGCATTAACATTCACCTCGCAGTGGATGGTCTTTCACTTCTTATGGTGGGCTTAACTGCATTACTGGGTGTACTTGCAGTTGGCTGTTCATGGGGTGAGATTCAAAAGAACGTTGGCTTCTTCCACTTAAACCTTTTATGGTCTTTGGGTGGGGTTATCGGTGTATTCATCGCGATTGACCTGTTCCTGTTCTTCTTCTTCTGGGAGATGATGCTTGTACCAATCTACTTCCTGATTGCGTTATGGGGTCATAAAGGCGCGGACAACAAGTCGCGTGTCTATGCAGCGACCAAGTTCTTCATCTATACCCAGGTAGCAGGTTTGATCATGCTCATCGGTATCCTAGGCCTTGTGGTTTATGGTTACATGATGACAGGCATGATCGGATTTGATTACAACTACTTGCTAGGTGTGGCGAATACGCTTGATGCACAGTTACCATCAGTGGCTTATGCCTTGATGCTTTGTATGTTCATTGGTTTCGCTGTAAAACTTCCAGTATTCCCATTGCATGGCTGGTTACCAGATGCGCACGCCCAAGCTCCGACAGCAGGTTCTGTCGATTTGGCGGGTATCTTGATTAAGACAGCTGCATACGGTCTACTTCGTTTCGTTATTCCATTCTTCCCGGCGGCTTCTGCACAGTTTGCAGACATCGCGATCATTTTTGGTTTAATTGGTGTGTTCTACGGCGCTTGGTGTGCTTTCCAGCAAACCGATATGAAACGTCTGCTTGCTTACACCTCTATTTCGCACATGGGCTTTGTGTTACTTGCACTTTACGCAGGTAATATCTTAACGTTCCAAGGCTTAATGATCATGATGCTGGCACATGGTATTTCATCTGCTGCATTGTTCATTATGTGTGGTCAGGTGTATGAGCGTTTACATACCCGTGACTTGCGTAAAATGGGCGGTATTCGTGGTCAGTTCCAATACCTGCCATTTTTCTTGATGTTCTTTGTTGCAGCCCTTGTGGGTATTCCAGGTTTAGGTAACTTCATTGGTGAATTCCTGATTTTGATGGGTTCATTCGAGAAATTCCCAACCTTTACCATTTTGGCAGCAATCAGCTTGGTACTGGCAGGTCTTTATGGCTTAATCCTTATCCACAAAGCAATGTTTGGTACACCAAACGAAGAGCAAAAACAACATTATACTAATCCGCTGAAAGACTTAAATGCGCGTGAGATTGTTATTCTGTTGATTTGTGCCGTTGCTCTACTATGGCTTGGTATCTACCCACAAAGCTTCCTTGATATTTCAAATTCAAGTATGGCGTGGTTAGCAAACAGCTATATTCCAGTTCAAGACGTTGTCGATGCGACTCAACAGGTCGTATCTCAACAAAATGTGGAGATCCAATAAGCCATGAACTTCACAATGTCATTTTCTGAGCTCATGCCATTAGCTCCTGTGATGATCGTGGCTTTAACTGCGATCGTTGTGATGCTTCTTGTTGCAATTAAACGTAACCATAATTTAATTGCAACAGCATCTGTAGTGGGCCTAAACCTTGCTGGGCTATATATTCTATTCGCTATGTTCGGTGGTGCTTTTGCACCTTCGAACGTGATGGGCATGTTTATGGTTGATCCATTTAGCATGCTTTATCAATTGGTGATTATTATTGCAGCTCTTGCTTGCTGTACCTTGTCTCACGCTTATATTGAAAACTACAAAGATAACCGTGAAGAACTGTATATCTTGATGTTGTGCTCGGTCGCGGGTGCAATGCTCATGGTGGCAAGCTCGCATTATGCATCTTTCTTCATCAGCCTTGAGTTGATGTCGATTCCTGTATACGGTCTGTTGGCATATACGCATCAACGTTCACGCTCTTTAGAAGCGGGTATTAAATATCTGGTTCTTTCAGCAACTGCGTCTGCAATGTTGTTGATGGGTATGGCTTATATCTACGCGTATACCGGTTCATTGTCGTTCTATGACAATGTGCAAGCATTAATGCAAGCAATCCAGCAACCGATGGTGATTTTAGGTCTAGGCCTAATTATCTGTGCCGTTGCATTTAAATTATCTCTTGCTCCGTTCCACAAATGGACACCAGACGTTTATGCAGGTGCGCCAGCGCCAATCGCAACCTTCCTTGCGACTGTTGCAAAAGTTGCAACCATTGGTTTGTTTGTACGTTATTTGCTGACTTCAGGTGCAATCCTGATTGACTCTATCGTAACCATCATCACGATTGTTGCGGTGCTTTCAATCTTGGTGGGTAACTTCCTTGCGGTACGTCAAGTCAACTTGAAACGTATCCTGGGTTACTCTTCAATTGCCCACTTTGGTTATTTGCTGATTGGTTTAATCAGCATGACTTATGCAAGCCTGGGTAACGTAACGGTTTACGTGATCACTTATGTGTTAACCACAATTGGTGCGTTCGGTGTAGTCGCGTTAATGTCGAGCCCGTACAACAACGACAATGAAGCAGAAAGTTTGGCGGATTACCGTGGTTTGTTCTGGCGTCGTCCAGTACTGACAGCAACTTTAACTGTAATGATGTTGTCTCTTGCCGGTATTCCGTTAACTGCAGGCTTCATTGGTAAGTTCTTGGTGGTGATGGCTGCGGTAACTACGCAACATTGGTTCCTTGCTGCAATGATTATCGTGGGTTCGGGTATCGGTTTGTATTACTACCTCCGTGTGATGGTGGTGATGTACATGACACCTCCAGATACCCCACGTATTGATGCTGATAAACATTGGGGTCAAAAAGTCGGTGGTCTTATGGTACTTGCTGCGGCATTAGCGGTATTGATGATTGGTGTCTATCCAGACCCGATCATTAAGATGGCGCTTCAAGCAGAGATTTTATCTCCACTGCATTTCATGCTTTCTCAGCAGTAATCTAAAAAAACGATTAGTTTTAAGCAAAAAGCCTCCTTACTTAGGGGGCTTTTTGGTTTATAAGAAGTATAAAAAACATTTATAATGGGAGTAATTTTATCTCATCTTTTAGGTGTTCTCCTGTGGCTATTCATGAAATCCGTCATCCACTCATTCGACATAAACTTGGTTTGCTACGCCGTGCGGACATTAGTACAAAAAACTTCCGTGAGTTAGCACAAGAAGTCACCATGCTGCTAACTTATGAAGCAACCAAAGATTTACCGGTATGTGATCACGAAATTGATGGCTGGAATGGCAAGGTGACTGTAGATCGCATTGTCGGTAAAAAAATTACCGTTGTGCCAATTTTACGTGCCGGCATTGGCATGTTGGATGGTTTCCTAAATCTTATTCCAAGTGCAAAGGTATCGGTTCTGGGTTTAGAGCGTGATGAAAAAACTTTAGAAGCACGTACTTACTATAAAAAATTAGTACCCGACGTTCAAAACCGTCTTGCGATGATTATCGATCCAATGTTAGCGACAGGTTCATCACTTGTTGCAGCGATTGATGTATTGAAAGCAAGTGGCTGTAAAGATATCCGTGTCATGGTTCTGGTTGCTGCCCCTGAAGGGATTAAACGTGTTGAAGCGGCTCATCCTGATGTGATTATTTTTACTGCTTCGATTGATGATGGTTTAAATGAAAATGGTTATATCGTTCCGGGTCTTGGCGATGCGGGTGATAAAATTTTTGGTTCAGTTCAAAAAGACTAATTTTTCAATTTGATCAGAAAGGAGGCTTTTAAAGCCTCTTTTTTATATACTGTGCTAATAGCGTTTACAGATTAGAGTAAAGTTCATGAAATTAGAATATAGATTCGGCAAAGTACTCAAATACAATCCTGAAAAAGGATTCGGTTTTATTTCAATGGCAGGCGAAGATATATTTTTCCATATCTCAGATTTTGCCACAGCCACAGAGGTTGAGCCAAAACGCAATGAAAAAGTAAAATTTGTGCTTGAAGAAAATGGCGAGAAGCTGAAAGCAACACGTATTGAGCGTGTTGATCCAAATCCAGCTAAAACCAAACAGAAAAAAATATTGGAACACAATGAAGCCATTTCAACAGTGTTGTTATCAAACTTCAAACGTTGATTGAATAAATTTTCGTCATCTAAGTATTTTATTTAGATGATTAAAATACTCATTAAAAAGCGCCATTAAGGTGCTTTTTTTATTACAATTCCCGGCATAAGATTTAAACAATAAGAGCGACTTATGTTTGTTGAGGGGAAAGTTAAAAGCTATATCGTAGAGCGTGGCTTTGGATTTATTAGCATGGACGGGGAGTCGAAAGATCTTTTTTTTCATATCAAGGATTTTCCCAATAAAAGTGTCGAACCTAAAATAGGGGAAAACTTGAAGTTTCGAATTGTCGAAGATAATGGCAAATTCAAAGCCGATCAGATTGTTCGCTTGGATTTAAAGCAGAACACAGCAGCTTTAGAGTCGCAGCCCCAACGAAACTCTTATACGAGTAACAATGTTTCCTCTCGATTTAATGAGCGTAGCGGTAAAGGGCGCATTTTCACAATTATTGGGCTGATTATTATCGCTGTGCTCGCAGTGTTGGTTTATAACAAATATCAAGATTATAAACAGGCCAAGCAATTGAAAACCCAACAGTTGATACAAGAACAGGCGCAGATTGTGGAACAGCAGCGTAAAGCTTTGGGTGATTTGCCAGATCAAGTTCTTTCAGAACAAGGAAAAAGACATCTAGATAACCCATCAAGCCAATCATTGAGAACCGAAGTAATAAATGTTGCAGCACCGACTCAAGCTCCTGTGACAACATCACAATTTAAATGTGATGGGCGTATACATTGTTCACAAATGGGCTCCTATGAAGAAGCAATCTTCTTTATTAAAAATTGCCCAAATACCAAAATGGATGGAGATCATGATGGTATTCCTTGTGAGGATCAATTTGGTCGACACTAATAATCTATAGCAATAAAAAAGCGCCATCTAGGCGCTTTTTTTATGATTTTAAATTATTTTTCGCAGAACTTCATAAAGGCTTTTAGTCCCGGACCTTGGTACTTCTGACGATGTACCAGCATGAACAATGGACGGGTAAGTTGCCAGAACGGAGTTTCTAAAATGACCAGCTTACCTTTTTCAAGCAAAGGCTCAATCGCGAGTTTAGAAATACAGGACATTCCAATACCGCCAGCTACAATTTTAAGAATCGCTTCATTATGGCCGAGGGTCAGACGGATATTGGCATCCGGTAAATCTTTGAGAATCGCATTATCAAAGACTTCACGCGTACCTGAACCTTCTTCACGTAAAATCCATTCTACGCCTGCCGCCTCAAAGTCAGTAGGAGTCAATGCACGGTCAAGCTGCGCCAGTGGATGATTTGGTGAACAACACACTGCAAGTTCGTCATCACGCCAATGAATACATTGCAACTGCGGTAGGTGACATGAGCCTTCAATTAAAGCTAAATCCAGCTGAAACTGGTTCACAGCTTCAATCATTTGGCGGGTATTGCCGACTTGAAGTTGTAAATGTGCTTGTGGCTGAATTTGAAGGAAATCTGCCATTAAATCGGGCATTAAGTAATCCGAAATCGTGAGCGTTGCACCTAAGCGTAGGTCAATACTTTGTAGCTCACCTTTGGCTGCCTGCTCGAATGCATCACAACGACCTAAAATTTCTAATGCTTGCGGCAATAGATAACGACCTAAATCATTGAGTTGTAGACGTTTACCTAAGCGATCGAACAGCGGAGCACCTAAGCCATCTTCCAAATCGGCTAAAGCCATACTTGCAGCACTTTGGGTGAGTTTTACGGCATCACTGGCTTTGGTTACTGTGCCTTCTTGGGCGACTGCTACAAAAACAGCCAACTGGCGTAAAGTCATGCGCATGAATAGAGCCTTAACATTTAAAAAATATTAATAAATTATGTGGTCATGCTACCATGAGCATAGTCTTTCATGCCACGTTGAAATCATGTCAATTGAAAAATTTAGCCTAGAAAAAGTCTTATCTGTACACCGTTGGACCAATAATTTATTCAGTTTTACCCTGACACGACCTGCACATTTCAAATTTACTGCAGGACAGTTTGCGCGTATTGGACTGAAATTGGGAGATGAGATCGTAGTTCGAGCTTATTCCGTGGTGTCATCACCTTTTGATGAAACTTTGGAATTCTTTTCAATTGTGGTGCCAGACGGGGCATTTACCTCTAATTTACAACATCTCAAAGTGGGCGATGAACTGTATTTGGAAAAAACACCTTATGGTTTCTTAACACTTGCCCGTTATCAGCTTCCTTTACCGCAAGATTTATGGCTGTTGGGAACAGGGACAGGCTTGGCGCCATTTTTATCCATGCTGCAAGACTTTGAAACCTGGACTAAATATAAAAATATTCATTTGGTCTATAGCGTAAGAACTGCCGCCGAACTGGCTTATGTAGAGCGTATTCAAGAAATTGCAGCAAGTTTTGGTGAAGGACATAGCGGATTTAAATTTGTGCCCATTATCACCCGTGATCCTAATGCAGTATTACATGACCGCTTACCGGTGCTGATTGAGAATGGTGAATTAGAAAAAGCAGTTGGTCTAAAATTAAATATTGAAACCAGTCACGTAATGTTGTGTGGTAATCCGCAAATGGTGGAAGACACCAAAGAAGCCTTAAAGGCACGTGGTTTGATCATGAACCGTCGTGGTGAAGGAAATATTGCAGTTGAGAATTATTGGTAAAAGCTACGAAAATTATTTTGCTCTCTCCCTGAGCAAGATTTAAAGCATTGCTTTTAAATCGAAGTATAAGAGAGGGCTGGGGTGAGAATCTATTGAAATAGTACCTCTCTGCCTTGCGTAATAGTACTGCTCAACTCCTAAAAGAAGAGGGAACTAGAAACTCTCTCTAAACTTTTCCTTCAAGCCATAAAATATCCCTCTTTAATGAGGGATTTTTAAATCAAATCATTCTAATTAATGTACAAACATATCAATATATTCGCGAATTTCTTGAATCGCGGTTTCAACGTCCGCGGTAAGCCAAGTCGGTTCAAACAGGCCTGAATAATGTTCAAGACGATCTTGTGGAACTACCAAACGAATTGGGCACTCTTCTTCAAGTAAACGCCAAGGAATAATCGGCACTTCATTGTCTAAAAAGGGTGCGATATTACGAATATCAATCACCATCGCATTGATACATTCAGGAAAAGGCATCACTGAAAACTCTTCGGTACGACGACGGAAATATTCCAGATCACCCCATTTAAGCACGTAACTGGGTTTATTAAATTCAATAATCCCAATGAGATGTTCATCACGAGTGTAATGCAAGCAACATTGATGAGTGACATCAGTGTCCAAATCAAGCGTTACAGATTTCTGTCGATACGCCATAAAGTTAAGCAGCATGAAAAACAAGGTGCACAATTATAGCTCATTTTAAGCCTTTCAGCACCTACACCCCAATTCATCTTTATTTAAGATTAAAGATAAAAATACTCGGTATTTATTTTACTATAACAGTTGATTAAACAGCTTTTTATCACATTTTAAAATTGGTATGGCGTATAGGTAAATCTTTTTATTTCAAAAAATAGAATAACAGTTAGGTATGTCAGACATTAGAACTGTAATAAAAAATACCTCTCCCGAATAAGTGGAAACATAACAGAAAAATATTTTGTCATAGATCAATTAAAGAAGCGCAATCAGATGGCTGCGGTGAACAAGATTATGTGCAATCAGGATTTAATTTAGTCGCCAAAAATGCAGGCTGATCACTTAATTTTTTAACACCAGTTTGTAACACCAGAGATTTGGAAGAGTGATTATCAACCCGATTACAACCGCAGATTTAATCTATATTTCCCTCCAGTATTTTAGATGGTTTGATGTATGGCAATGGTGATGCCAAACATTATTGTATTCAATGTACCTCCTGCCAATTGATCTGAAGGGGTGGTGACTCAGCGTTGAATGGTGTTAATGAAACATTCTCGCCAACTCCAACTTTCAGGTATGCATCTTAAAGATGAGCATGAAATGGTGGTTGAGACTACTACTTACTTTCAGCTAAAAATTTATTTTCTAATGTGACAGTATTTAAGCCAAGTTACATGTATTCACCATGTCACTATGCTTTTACACATAACTAAACTGTGGATATTGCTAGTATAAAAATATGAAAACAAGATAAAGCAGAGAAATATATGCCACATGATTTTAATAAACCGCCTCATGTAACCACCCCGGAAGAAAAGAATCAGAAAAAGCGTCTGCCTGTTTATATTTTAATTCTTGTGGGGGTGTTTTTTATTGCTTTACTGGCTTATATGTTTGCCGATAGCAAGCCGGATGCGCAAGATGCGCCTCCTGGACATCCTAATCCTTCAGCTGTACCAGCTACACCGAATAATACAACCCCAGATACTGCAACGGCGACTGCAACCGATGAGGCAGTAGCCACTGATGTCGATACGGCAACGGAAGCGGGTGAAAGTGATGCAATTAAGAATGCTGCTGATAATGTGGGGACTGGACGCAGCAATGGTAATTAAAACGAAAACTTTATTGTAATAATTTAAAGCCCTGATCTGCAAAGATTAGGGCTTTTTTGCAATGTAATGTGCGCTTTTGTTGTATTTATGCTGATTTGTATTGAATAAAAAACACGCTAAATCTAAGGTTATTTTCAACCTCATAATATTAGGTATAAGTCACTCAAATAACAGTGCAATTCCTACGCCTTCGACTTCAATAAGTAATAACAAGAGGAAATCACAATATGAATGAATATTTTTCTGGAGGCCCTAGAGGGGGAGAATTTGATGCCATGTATTATTGGAATCAATTTCATCCTATTCTAGCTGCTGTCGCTATTTTATTGATTGGTTGGATTCTTGCTCTTATTATTGCAGCAGGAATTAAAAAACTTTTAGAAAAACTAGGAACAAATCAAAGGCTTTCAAGTACCACTGGACATCGCGCAAATATTGAAAGTATTGTATCTCGCGTCGTGTTCTGGATCGTGATGATCATGGCCATCATCGGTGCATTAAATGTGCTCAATCTCACTAGTGTGAGTGGACCATTTAGCAATATGATTCAACAATTCCTGTTGTTTATTCCACAGCTTCTAGCTGCCGTGGCTGTTGGCTTTATTGGCTGGATTGTAGCCACCTTGGTTAGAGCTGGCATGCAAAAACTGTTGGATCGTACTCAGCTAGATGAAAAACTGAGTGCAGATGTCGGCGTGAGCCCAATCAGTAAAAATATTAGTGATATTGTCTATTGGCTAATTTTATTGTTATTCCTTCCAATTGTATTGTCTATTTTAGGTCTGAACGGTCTGTTATTCCCAATACAAAATATGGTCAGTGAAGTTGTTTCTTACTTGCCTAATATCTTTATTGCCGTTGTTATTGTGTTTGTCGGTTATGTTCTGGCAAAAATTGTACGCGGTATTATTGAAGGTTTGGTCGGTAGTTTAAACTTACAGCATGAAACACAAAAAATTGGGTTCTTAAAAAATTCCAATTTGCCAAGAGTATTAGGTTCTTTTGTTTTCGCTGTCATTATTATTACTTCACTCATTATTGCATTTGAAGCCTTAGGTATTACTGCAATTTCACAGCCCGCAACTGCGATGCTGTATGAAATTATGAATGCCATCCCGCATATTATTGCTGCCGGTCTAATTCTGATTTTGGCTTATGTAGTTTCGCGCTTCGTAGCTAATTTGGTGGTTGATGTATTGGCTGGAACAGGGGTTGATGAATTACCTGCCAAAATAGATGCACAACGTTTTTTAGGGACAACTAAAGTATCTACTATTGTCGGATACATGATTGTCTTCTTTACCATGCTATTTGCAGTATCGGAAGCCGCAAACCGACTTGGCTTTGAACAGGTGAGTGGATTGATTTCGATGTTTATCCAGTTCGGTGCCAATATTTTACTTGGTGCTGTCATCTTGATGATCGGTTTCTGGTTAGCCAACATTGTTGCAAAAGTAATCGGACGTGGTGAATACAACAGTTCACGCTGGTTAGCAAACTTGGTTCGTATTCTGATTATGGGCTTAGTGATTGCCATGGGTTTACGCGCAATGGGTATTGCCGATTCTATTGTCAACCTTGCCTTTGGTTTAACTTTGGGCGCAGTTGCAGTGGCATTTGCACTCGCCTTTGGTTTAGGCGGCCGTCAGCCAGCCGAACGCGTATTAACGGATTTAATTGACAAATGTAAGAAAGATGCGAAGGAACCTAATCCTTTACATCAAGATAATTCCGATCTCATGACTTCCACCTCAATCTCTGCCCATGCTGCGCAAGCATTTACTCAACATGGCGCCGTAGCTAAAGGAATTGATCCTTCAGTGGATAAATCTTCTGAATTTGGAATAAATGGAGGCACGTCTCCGGCAAGCTCTGATCTGACAAAACCTGCAACAGAGAGTCGATTCCCATTATCCAATCAGGAAGGGGATGGTTCTCAAGTGCAAAACAATTTGTCCAATCCGACCCCTGCGTCACTTACGACCGCACCTCAGGACGATATAACGAGTACAGATCAGGCAGTTCCAGATTCTGTACGCATTGACCCTCAACAGCCGCCAAAAAATAATCCATTTGGATCAACGGGTGAATCAGAGTCAAAAGTTGATATTCATACTGACAAAAAACCTAACCCGAACGATGACAATACGTAATCGGTTCAATTGACACAAAATCGGCTACAGTGATGTGGCCGATTTTAATTTAACCATTAAAAGGAAAGAAGAATGTCGAAAAAACGTCCGAATAACCTTATCGCACCAATTGTGATTGCAGGAATTACTGCAGGATTCTTTTTCAGTACCTATAGGTTCGTTTTTGCTAAACTAAAGCAAACAGGTGAACCGGTAAAACTTGCTTATTCAGTAGATCAGTCACAAGAAGAGGGTAATAAAAATAGCTAAAAAATAATCGTTTTTCTTGGCTTTTTATGCTATTTATAAATTAACTATTTTATATAATATAAGTATTTAAATAAATGTGTATGAAATGGTTAGCATCATATTAGGATATATGAATAGTAATAATAAAGGAGAGGAAACCATGCTAAAAAATAATCGTTTTTCTTGGCTTTTTATGCTATTTATAAATTAACTATTTTATATAATATAAGTATTTAAATAAATGTGTATGAAATGGTTAGCATCATATTAGGATATATGAATAGTAATAATAAAGGAGAGGAAACCATGCTATTAAATAATTTTTTTAAGTCATTTAAAACTATATTAAATAGTGCTGACACTTCATCTGAAGCACAAGCAATCGCGAACATGGATATCGCAATTGCTCGCTTACAGCAGGCTAAATCTGTTCGTTTACTATCTACAGATTATTTAGAATAATCGGCTGAGAATGTCTATCTAGTTAAACATATTGTGATGCGGCATGTGCAGACGCCCATGCCCATTGAAAATTGTAACCACCTAAATGACCGGATACATCCAGCACTTCACCGACAAAGTAAATGCCTTTTTGCTTTTTACTTTCCATGGTTTTGGAAGAAACTTCTGTAGTATCTACACCGCCCAAAGTCACTTCAGCTGTACGATAACCTTCGGTTCCTGAAGGTTTAACTTCAAAAGCATGCAAGCGCGTTGCAATCTGTTCCAGCTTTTCATCACTCAAATTGCCAATTGCGGTATCTGCCAATTCAGCCCAGATGAGTGTTTGTAATTCCAGTACCACACTTTTAGGCATATGCTCATTTAACAAAGTCCGCAGTAAGACTTTGGGTTGACTGGCTTTTTTCGATTTAAAGAAATCAACCAGGTCGACATAAGGCAGAAAGTTAATCTTGAAGCTTTGCCCGACATCCCAATAGTTAGAAAGTTGCAAAGAACTTGGCCCGCTTAAACCACGATGAGTAAACAGCAAGGCTTCGGTAAAACTGTTCAAATTATTGGAGAGGGTCGCATCTACCGCATTACCGCTTAAACGGGTCGTGACTTCTTTGAATTGATCAGAAAAGGTAAAGGGCACCAAGCCTGCACGGGTGGGATGGATATGATGCCCAAACTGTTTGGCTATCTCATACCCAATGCCTGAGCCGCCGAGGGTGGGAACGGATAAACCACCCGTTGCGACGACTACTGATTCAGCTTCAAAATAGCCAACAGAAGTTGCCACTTGAAAACCTTGATCATCAATATGTGTCACAGCTTTCACTTCACAGTTGGTTTTAATATCGACTAAAGCTGTTTTATCGCATTCAGCCAACAGCATAGCTAAAATTTCTTTAGCGCCGTTTAAGGTAAACAGTTGACCGTGTTTGCGCTCTTCGTATTCAATGCCGTGTTCGCAAACCAAGCCAATAAAGTCCCAATTGGTATAACGGGTCAAAGCTGAAATCACGAAGTGCGGATTATGTGAAATGAAGTTTTCAGGTTCGACATAGAGGTTGGTAAAGTTACATTTACCACCGCCTGACATCAGAATTTTTTTACCCACTTTGTTGGCTTTTTCCATCACCAAAACTTTACGACCACGTTGTGCCGCCATATATGCCAACATCAGACCTGATGCACCTGCACCTAAAACAATGACATCGTACTGATTTGTAGACATGGAACAACTCGCGGGAGATAAAAGCAGGGCATTATAGACAATTTTAGCCGCAATTTCAGGATTGATCTTAGCCCGTGTGACGACCTTGTAAGCCGCCACTATGAATCACCAAAATTCGTGTATCTTGGGAAAAGTAATTTTGTTCAATTAAATCAAATAAGCCCATCATCATTTTAGCGGTATAAATCTGCTCTAAAGGAATATGGTGCTCGACTTCAAAAGACTGCATAAATTGTAAAAGTTCAGGCGTGGTTTTGGCATAGCCTCCACAGCAATAAACATCAGTAATTTTCCAGTTTTTCTTGGTCGTCCATTGTTGTACATCAGATTGCAGAAAATCGCCTTTGAGTGCTGAAAAACCAAGAACACTTTGATGTTCTGAACTTGCTTCAATGATTCCTGAAATGGTTCCTCCTGTACCGACGGCACAGCAGATTACATCGTAATTTTGCAGTTCTTGGGCATTCAGAATTTCTTTGCAGCCTTGAATGGCAAGCGGATTGGTTCCACCCTCGGGAATAATAAAATGTTCAGGAAATTGCTGGTTCAATTTACCCAGATAGTCAGGCTGATCTTTTTGCCGATACTGTTCACGCGAAACAAAGTGCAGCTGCATACCAAACTTTTGCGCCGTGGCTAAAGTCGGATTCAATGGTTTAGTTGCCAGTTCTTCACCACGAATGATACCCACGCTTTTAAAACCGAATAAATAAGATGCGTACGCTGTTGCATCAATATGGTTGGAATATGCCCCGCCAAAGGTCAGAACCTTATTTAAGCCTTGTTGTTGCGCCTCAAGAAAATTGTATTTTAGTTTAAAAAACTTATTGCCCGAAATTTGCGGATGAATTTGATCTAAACGCTTAATGGTCACAGTTACAGGGGCTTTAATATTAAGCTTTTGGTAGGCTACTGCCTGCGCAATCTGATCAAACATTTCATCATGATCCCTGAATATTCAAATGTATTGTACGCAAAATATTTTTATCTATAGTCATATTATTTGCTTAAAAGGGTGGATCTACGGTGATTGCTACAGACATGTCAGGGTAAAGGCGTTCAATTTTATAAAGTAAGATGATTGAAATAAATTTTACGCTCTGTACTGATTTGTAAAAATATCTTAAATAATTGAATTAAAAACCCAAATAAGTGATCAAAAAATAATCATTGGTGCTAAGCTAGAAAATATAACAACTATGAAAAAGAGGATATGTAATGAAAAAGCTATCCGTGGGTTTATCTGTTTGCTTGCTGTTATTGCTGACAGCTTGTGATGCAAAAGATGATTATAACAAGCCAAAAACTGAAGTTCGTACCATGATTATTGGCGGTATGCCAGTTCATGAGCATGATTATCGTCTCTTACAGCTCAACGCCCGTGAAATCAAACCGGTGGTGCAACAGTAAAAGATTGGAAAGAAATTGAGGTGTCTAGGCCAGATTTAAGAAAATTTGAAGTAGATACCTGACTCCTTGCAAATTGTTTGTCTTATTTAAAGATGTAATCACTATGAAAAATGGTTTGTACTCATCTAATCTTCAAAATGAAATAGGAGGGGCCTAAAATTTTAAATTCAATTGAATGGTGAGTTAAAATATCAGAATCTACAATTTTTGCCGGTAATTAGCGATTGATATGGTCGGTTCATTTTGCAGCTCATCTTTAGTTTTTGGTTTTTACCTTTATTTAGCTGCATGTTGTTATCGATTTATTCGGGTTACAAGTCGGTTTTGTAGATCACTTTCAGCAGCAATGCTCTTAATTGGTTCATCTGCTTTTAAATAAATAAATGTTTTATTCGGCTTATAGAATACTTTAATTCTTGATTGAATAAAATTTTAGTGAATTATTCGGTGAAATTGCAAAAAGTCTGAGAAAAATAGCGAGATATTCAATTTTTTAAACTGTAGAATTAGCACGAAATTAATTTATAAAGGCATTTCAGGTGGAATCATTTTGGATTTTGGGCTCAATTGCCTTTGCTCTTATGTTAGGCGCGATGAGTCCTGGACCGACATCAATTTATGTCGCTAAAAATTCAATAGCCATTTCACGAAAACACGGCCTGTTTACCGCTTTAGGTACAGGGACTGGAGCGGCCATTTTTGGTTTGTTGGCGGTGCTTGGATTACAGGCATTTTTGTTGGCGGTGCCATCAGCCTATTTAGCTTTAAAAATATGTGGCGGTTTATATTTGCTGTGGTTGGCTGCCAAAATTATTAAACATGCCAAAGACCCCATCGAAAGCAATAATGATACAAACTCTCAAATGTCACTGCGCCGGGCTTTTAGTACTGGACTTATTACCCAGCTTTCAAATCCGAAAATTGCGATTGTGCTGGCCAGTATTTTTACTGCGCTATTGCCTAAAGAAATTCCTGCTTATTATTATTTTGTATTGCCAATTCTATGTTTCTTTATTGATGCCGGTTGGTGTTCATTGGTCGCGGTTGCCTTGTCAGCAGAGAAACCACGCCGTGTATATTTAAAATTTAAAGCTATTTTCGACCGTATTGCCGGTGGGGTGATGACATTGCTGGGTTTGAAATTAATCTTTGGAATGAAATAATTTTATTTAAATTATAAAAAATCCTCGATTAATGAGGGTTTTTTATAAAGACATATATATTTTTATTTTTTGCAATTTGGTTGTGACATATCAAGAATTTGAGTTCCTTCAACACGATAGCCAATTTGACCGAAAATAAATGCCTGATTCAGCTGAGTAATAACTACATCCGATAATGCAACTGAACAAGGATTTTTCTCGATAGCTCTGTCCACTGCTGTTTTAAAGTTAGGAATACCAAGTGGAAAGAGCACTACAGGTACTTTGTCCTCAGCTCGAACACGTTCACCTTTTACAAATTGATTTGAATTGATATTGTAGTTTTTAGTAGAAGCTACTGTCATATCTGCCATACGGATTGAACAGCCAGCGAAGGTAACTGCTGTAGTTGCTAAAGCAACTGCTAGTAATTTTTTCATAAGTACCCCGATAATTAATATAAAACTTAAAAACATTGGTATTCTAGTTATTTTTTCAATAATTTCAAAATAATAAATTTATTTTTATGGATAAATAAGTTCTAAGTTAGTTTAAAAATTAGATCCAGAATAATAGTTTTACTATTCTTGTGATTTTCACCTCATCGAAATTTTCTTACTCGATAAAAGAATCTAAGTATCGATTAGTGAGCTGATCTAACAAGAATAATTTTATAAAAAATTGATAGATAGTAAATAAATAATAATTTAAAAATGAATTTTTTTATTAGATAAAGATAAGGTAATTTTAAAATTGAAATCTAAGAAAAAATAGACTCTAGAAAATAAAAGACCGACGATTCGAGTGATGGTGAAATCGTCGGTCAAAAAATTTGTTGCAAGTTTTAGCTTGGGCTGCTGTTCCGTACTAAAATTTGAAACTAAGTTTATTGCTTTAGTAAAAGTTCACCGAAAATATTGTGGATGCCGGTACAAATTAACGGGTTTATGAACTTCTTACCCTATATAACGCAGGGGATTACAGATTGGTTGACAATAAAATGAAAAAAAATTCATTTTTTTTTATAATAGGCGTCCTTATCGTAAATTTGGTCGTCAAATTAATCTAATGAGTAAATATTTCTTAAGGTTTTTTATATATTTAATTTTATTTACTCTGCTTGCAGGGATTATTGCCGGTTTTTTACCAAATGTAGTGGGTCAAGTATTAACCGCATTTCCTTATTTAATTGCGATGATTTTGGTATTGTTTAAATTTATTCGTGACGAACAGCATGCACCGACCAAAATCGAACGTAACAGATTCAGTTTAATTTTTGTTTTGATTTTCTTTTTATATAACTATGTTTTTGCAATTTTTGGTCAGCTGATCTTCAATTTTAACCAGCCCAATATTTTTAAATTATGGTGGGATTTTGTCTCACAAAGTGAGTTTCAATTGCTGCTTATCTCGCGCTTACTCATTTTTATGATTCCATTTTATCTGATCAGCTTTTGGTTTTACGGTAAACAAGCCCAACGTATGGCAAAAAAAATGCTTGGCTAAGATAAATTGAGATACGTTTGAACTAAAAATAAGCCTATTTTATAGATAGGAATACAGTGAGGTAGTCGAATGCTAAAAGAAAACGTACTGGTAACGGGTGCAAGTGGTTTTATTGGTTCGCATCTATTGCCTTATTTATTGTCGCGTGATTACGCAGTGATTGGTCTGACACGTCAGAAAAACAAGATTTCCAATCATCCTGATCTGA
This sequence comes from Acinetobacter sp. ANC 3781, assembly GCF_004331285.1. Lineage (GTDB taxonomy): Bacteria > Pseudomonadota > Gammaproteobacteria > Pseudomonadales > Moraxellaceae > Acinetobacter. Next base: position 98,999 of record NZ_SJOH01000002.1, on the reverse strand, counting down.
GCTGGGTTCAAAGTCTGGAGGAACTTAAAACGGACCGGATTGATTATGTGATTAACCTAGCGGGTGAAAATATTGGCCAGTCACGCTGGACCGCAAAAAGAAAGCAGCAACTCATTCAGAGTCGGGTTGAAGTTACCCACCAGCTTTACAGATACTTAGAAAAAAGACAGATTTTTCCGAAACGTATTATCTCCGGTTCTGCAGTGGGCTATTACGGTATTGACCCGAGTGAACAATGGTCAACCATGTGTACCGAACAGTCTGCCCCACAATCTATTTTTATGTCGGAACTGTGTCAGTTATGGGAACAGGCGGCATTAAGTTTTCAGCAACAAAATACCAAAATTGTGCGCTTCGGAATTGTGTTTGCAAAGAAGGGGGGCATTCTTCCACGTATGCTGTTGCCGATTAAACTGAATATGGTGGGGCGTATCGGACATGGTCGGCAACCGGTGGTATGGGTGCATGTTCAAGATGTATTGCGCGTGATTGAGTTCCTCCTGACAAAAGAAACCAGCTCACAAATTTTTAATGTGGTCTGCCCAGAAAAAATGACCCAAACACAATTTGCTCAAACCGCTGCACAGCAGCTGCATCGTAAACCTTTATGCTGTTTACCGGCTTTTGTTTTGAAGGGGATGCTGGGCGAACAATCACAACTGGTTTTAAACGGTCAATATGTACAACCGAAAGCACTGCAGGAGCTAGGATTCGAGTTTAAATATCCTACGTTAAAACTGGCTCTGGCCGATATTCTAGCGAGCTGCTAAAGCTTCAGGTCTTAGTCTCTGCGTACTAAAAGCGGCAGGATCTACAAAGGTGGGCTGTTCAAGTATCAGCTGTCGTAATAAACGTGCCGAGGCAGGCCCCATACACAGACCATTACGGAAATGTCCGAAGTTGGCCCATAGATTATCAAACTCTGGCATTTTCCCAATATAGGGCACACCAGTAGGTGAACTTGGTCTGAGTCCTGCCCATTGTTTCGCAATTGGAAAACTCTCAAGTTCCGGCACCATTTCCAGACAGGCTTTGTAAATAGTCTGTTGGGTGTGAATATTCGGTCGATGTTCAAAACCCAGTTCATCCATACTGGAGCCACAGACTACATGCCCGTCCTGACGTGGAATCAGGTACATCACCTTATTCATGCAAATGGTCGGCAACCACTTTTCAGGGGTTTTAAACAGCAGCATTTGTCCCTGAACGGGGTTGACCGGAATGCTCATATTCAATTGCTGCGACCAGTGCGCGGACCATGCACCTGTGGCAATGACGATTTGGTCGGCCTGAATCTGTTGGCCAGATTGGGTCTGAATGGAAGTCACGCGCTGCTGTTGAATATGAAAATGATCCACCCAGGTATTTTCATAGAATTGTACCTGCGGGTGCTGTTTTAAATAACTGATTATGGATTTGAGCAGACGTGGATTACGGACATTAGACAGCTGCGAAAAATACAGCGCTTGGCTAAATTGCCCTGAAAGATGCGGATTGATCTGCTGAAGTCGCGGCTGTTGTAAAAGTTGGCATTGCTGCATCGGTTCATCAAACTGCTCGGCATAACGCTGTCCGATATCAAAATCGCTTTCATCTAGAATCAGCATACCGGTATTATGAATTTCAAAATCAATGCCCGTGATCGGTTCTAATTTCTTATTCCATTCTAAATATAGCGATTTACCGTGTTGCGCCAATTGATTTACCGCACGTGGATAGCGCCAAGGATACATAGGCGAGAGAATACCGCCACCGGCCCAAGAGGCTGCTTTTCCCGCTTGTTGCTGATCGAAAATAATCACGGAGCATCCCTGTTCCACAAGCTCTAAAGCAGACAATAGACCGCTAATGCCTGCTCCAATAATAGCAACTTTCATCGCTTAAACCACTATTCCTTATTTCATGTTTTTCAGTTTAAGCGCAGCTTCTTCAGCGAAGTAAGTCCAGATGCCATCGGCACCGGCACGGCGGCAACTCATCAGCGATTCAATAATCACATCTTCTGATAACCAGCCATTTTGAATGGCACCGGCCAGCATCGCGTATTCACCGCTGACTTGATAAACAAAAGTGGGTATACCAAAAGTATCTTTTGCTTCACGCACGATATCGAGATAAGGCATACCCGGTTTCACAATCACCATGTCTGCACCTTCCTGAATATCCAATGCAATTTCATGCAAGGCTTCAGCGCGGTTGCCGATATCCATCTGGTAATTGTATTTGTTGCCACCTTTCAGGTTGCTGGATGAACCCACCGCATCACGGAAAGGCCCATAGAAGCTAGACGCATATTTAGCCGAGTACGCCATGATACTGGTGTAGATATGACCATGCGCTTCAAGCGCATTACGAATCGAACCAATACGGCCATCCATCATATCACTGGGTGCAACCACATCTGCACCAGCTTCAGCATGACTTAAAGCCTGTTTAATCAGACAATCAACCGTTTCTTCATTTAAAACATAACCCGTGTCATCAATAATGCCGTCTTGACCGTGCGTGGTATAAGGGTCGAGTGCGCCGTCAGTGATCAGCACCATTTCAGGCAATTCTTTTTTCAGCAGGCGAATGGTGTTTTGAACCAAGCCATCTTCATGCCAGGCAGCTTCAGCAGTGAGGCTTTTATCTTCCTGCGGCGTTACCGGGAATAAAGCGAGTTTAGAAACTCCCAATTCCAGCAGGCGTTCTGATTTTTTTAACAGCAGGTCAGCAGAAAGTCGCTGAACCTTCGGCATACTTGGAATATCTTGGGTCTGGTTTTGGCCCGGAAGTACGAATACTGGGTAAATGAGATGATCGGTCGTCAACTGGGTTTCACTTACCATAGACCGTAATTTGTCATTTTTTCGAATTCGGCGCATACGGGTGGCAGGAAATGCAGGGCGATTGAACGTATAAGTCATAACAATCTCAATGATCAGTATTAAACTATGGCTATTGTAGCCCTAGAATCAAATTTTGGGGCAAAAGTTAATAGCTATTTCTCAAATTAAGGTATTCGGGCAGACTATGACACAAGTAGAGAAAAATTGGACCGGTAACATACATTTAGGCACGAAAGTGGATATTGATGTGGTCCTGAAACAGTTGTGTCATGCATTCAATAGTTCTCCTTACTTCAAACATAACGAGATGGTCATGCGTGTTGTGGATGGACAAATTGAAGCCTATATTGAAATGCAGCCTTTTATGATTGGCAATGTTGCCTTTCAAATTTTACACGGCGGTGTGGCTGCAACTATTCTGGATAGTATTGGCGGCATTGTTGCGATGGGCGAGTTATATAAAAAAGCAGAAGCGAATGACCTGCCGGATACCATTAAAAAAGTGACTCGTTTGGCAACTGTTGATATGCGGGTCGATTATTTAGCTCCAGGTCGTGGAAAATATTTTATTGCCCGTGCTGAAACCTTACGTTTAGGACGTAAGGGCTGCACTATGCGCATGACTTTGATCAATGATGAAGACAAGCCGATTGCCACTGCGATTGCTTCTTATGCTTATTAAGTTCAGTTTAAGCTTGGTCATTTAAACTCAAAAGAAGTGAATTAAATATTCGGCATTGAATGAAAATTCAGTGCCGAAATCATTTTTAAAAACTGGTGAGTTACATTTTTATTATCACATCATGATTTTTTGTCATTAAAATGTGTCGTCAATATTAAACAAGAAATGACTTTCTCATCGACACCATCTCATGACATTCATTTGTCTTGCATAGCTGTTCGTTTCAGATCAATCAGAACGACATATATGATGGGTAATGACCAAGTCTGCTGGATTTAGGAATAATCGATGACAGATGCTCAAAATACCCTGCCAGAAACACAGCCAGACAAAGAAATTTCGGACACTGCTGCAAAAGCAAAACGCAAGAAAGCCTTAAGTATTGTCGCGATGATCTTTATTATTGCAGTGATCTTATATGCAATCTGGGCATTATTTTTAAATCATTCAGTCACTACCGACAATGCCTATGTCGGTGCAGAAACCGCTTCGATCACCTCAATGGTGAATGGTCAGGTTGGGCAAGTTCTGGTCAGTGACACGCAACAGGTCAAACAGGGCGATGTCTTGGTCCGGGTCGACAATCGTGATGCAGAAATTGCGGTTGCACAGGCGCAAGCAGAATTGATGAAAGCAAAACGTCAATACAAGCAGACGCAAGCCAATAGCAGTGCATTAAATTCACAAGTGTTTGTCAGTGATGACGGTATTCATAGTGCAGAGGCGCAGGTGGCTAAAGCACAAGCTGAATTTAATAAGGCGCAGGATGATTTGGCGCGTCGTAGTAAATTAAGTGCATCAGGTGCGATTTCGAAAGAAGAACTCAGCACTGCACAAAGTGCCGTGAATAATGCTCAAGCCGGTCTGGATTTGGCTAAAGCCGGCTTGGCTCAGGCACAATCCAGTCAAAAAGCGGCACAAAGTACTTTAGCTGCAAATGAAGCGCTGATTCGCGGCAGTAATGAAACCTCAACTCCGGATGTGCTAATTGCTCAGGCAAAACTGAAACAGGCTTTGCTTGATTTGGAACGTACTGAAATTAAAGCACCGTTTGACGGCGTAATCACCCGCCGTAATATTCAGGTGGGGCAGCGTGTTGCCGCAGGTACCGTGTTAATGATGCTGGTACCGATTCATAAACTGTATGTCGATGCCAACTTTAAAGAAAGTCAGCTGACAAAAGTGCAACCCGGGCAGAAAGCCACTCTAACTTCTGATTTATATGGTGATGATGTTGAGTTTCATGGCACAGTGGTTGGCTTTTCAGGTGGTACAGGGTCAGCATTTGCCTTAATTCCTGCGCAAAATGCGACGGGTAACTGGATTAAAGTGGTTCAGCGTTTACCGGTACGTATTGCCCTTGATCCTAAAGAGCTGGCTGAACATCCATTACGTGTAGGCTTGTCGATGGAAGCGAAAATCAACCTCGCTTCGAAGTAGTCGCTTATGAATAATAATAACTACGTACCATTTGGCGACCTGAAAGGGGGGCGCCTGATCCTTGCTGCCTTTGTATTGGCTCTGGCCAATTTTATGGTGGTTCTGGACATGACCATTGCCAATGTCTCCGTGCCGCATATTACCGGCAGTCTGGCGGTTTCCAGTTCCCAGGGGACTTGGGTTATTACCTCCTATGCGGTTGCGGAAGCGATTTGTGTCCCGCTGACCGGATGGCTGGCCGGGCGTTTTGGTGCGGTGCGACTGTTTGTGATCAGTCTGATTGGCTTTACAGTTTTTTCCATTCTGTGTGGATTATCTACCAGTTTGGAAATGCTGGTCTTTTGCCGAATTGGACAAGGCCTGTTTGGTGGGCCCATCATGCCGCTCAGTCAGACCTTGTTAATGCGCATTTTCCCTCCGGAAAAGCAATCACAAGCCATGGGCATGTGGGCGATGACCACTGTGGTTGGACCGATTTTGGGTCCAATTTTGGGTGGTGCGATTAGTGATAATCTGTCTTGGCACTGGATTTTCTTTATTAATATTCCAGTCGGAATTTTCTGTGCGATTGCCGCATTGCGCTTGTTAAAACCTGCGGAAACGTTAATTTCAAAAATCAGAATTGATACCATTGGACTGTTTTTACTGATTTTGTGGATTGGTGCATTACAGTTGATGCTCGATCTTGGACATGAAAATGACTGGTTTAACAGTACCTTCATTTGTGTCTTGGCTGTGATAACCGTAGTCGGATTAGTTCTGTTTATCATCTGGGAAATGACTGAGCAGCATCCTGTCGTCAATATCCAGATTTTTAGATATCGTGGTTTTACCTTCTCAGTCTTGTCTTTAGCCTTTGCCTTTGGGGCATTCTTCTCCAGTATTGTATTGATTCCACAATGGGTACAGATTAACTTGGGCTATACCGCAACATGGGCAGGTTATCTCACTGCGACCATGGGCTTTGGTAGTTTGCTCATGTCCCCGATTGTGGCAAAAATGGCGACCAAGTACGACCAAAGGATTTTAGCCAGTTTTGGTTTAAGTCTTCTGGCGGTAGTGACCTTGATGCGTGCTTTCTGGACAACTGATGCTGATTTTATGGCATTGGCATGGCCACAAATTCTACAAGGTTTTGCGGTACCGTTTTTCTTTATTCCTTTATCCAATATGGCACTGGCTTCGGTACAGCCACATGAAATGGCATCTGCTGCCGGCTTAATGAATTTCTTGCGTACCATGGCCGGGGCAATCGGTGCTTCCATTGCCGTAACGCTTTGGGATGACCATGCCAAAGTTGCACGTAGTGAAATGGTTTCCAACTTACATGTGGATGAAGTACAAAATACCCTGACACAAGCTGGGGTGAGTTCACAAGGGGCATTGGGCTATATATCAAGTCTGGTCGATAAGGAAGCTCTAACTTTATCAGCCAACCATGTATTTTTGATTTTAGCGATGGTTTTTGTTTTTGCGGCTTTAATCGTCTGGCTCGCACCACGCCCCAAATTGGGTACGGGGGGCGGTAGTCACGTGCATTAATGCTCATCATTCATGACATAAAAAAAGCCGCTGAATTCAGCGGCTTTTAAGATAAAGAATATTGCCGTTAACCTTATATATCCGATCGTGACCGCTTTAAAGCCGTTTGCCACTGAGTTAAACGACTTTGACGCTGATCCGCATTCATATTTGGCTCAAATGCCCGGTCTAGCTGCCAAGATTTGGAAATCTCTGACAAATTAGAAAATACGCCTGCCTTTAAACCGGCCATTGCTGCCGCACCCCATGCAGTTGATTCCAGCATTTTTGGACGCAGTACCGGAACATTAAGAATATTTGCCTGAAATTGCATCAGCATATCATTGCGACTGGCACCCCCATCTACGCGTAATTCTTTTAAAGGATGGCTAATGTCTGCCTGCATGGCCATCAGCACATCGGACACCTGAAAAGCAATCGATTCTAAGGCTGCACGCGCGATATGGGCTTTGTTGGTTCCGCGAGACATCCCGCAAAGCAGGGCACGAGCATCACTGTCCCAATGTGGCGCGCCGAGTCCGGTAAAAGCAGGTACCAGAACTACGCCGTCAGTATCGTCCACTTGGCAAGCCAGTTTTTCAACCTCGCTGCTGTTTTGAATAATCCCTAAACCATCACGTAGCCATTGCACAATGGCTCCTGCCATAAACACGCTGCCTTCCAGTGCATAGCAGGTTTGATTTTGGCATTGCCATGCAAGTGTACTGAGTAATTTATTTTGGCTAAATTGAACTTGATGACCGGTATTAAATAGCATGAAGCAACCGGTACCGTAGGTATTTTTCGCCGTACCTACATCAAAACAGGATTGACCAAAAAGCGCAGATTGCTGATCGCCCAAAATACCGGTAATTGGGATGTTGGCACCCAGTAAACCGGTGGCAGTATCAGCAATATAGCTATCGGATGAAATAATTTTGGGTAAAACGGAATGAGGAATATTAAATAGCTCAAGCAGTTCTTCATCCCAAGTTTGAGTTTGCAGGTTCATCAGCATGGTGCGAGAAGCGTTACTGGCTTCAATGACATGTTCAGCACCTTGGGTTAAGTTCCACATCAGCCAGCTATCGACCGTGCCAAACGCGACATGCCCTTGTTCGGCAAGTTTGCGTAAGCCATTTATATTTTCCAATAACCATACCAGTTTGCCGGCACTGAAATAGGGGTCTATGCGTAAACCGGTTTTATGCTGAATTGTATCGAGTAAATTTTGTTGGGTGAGTTGGTTGCACCATTCGGTTGCGCGACGGTCTTGCCAGATAATGGCAGGAGCGAGTGGCTGACTATTACGCTTGTCCCATACTATGGTTGTTTCGCGTTGGTTGGTCAGCCCAATGGCTTTAATGTTTTTAGCAAGAATGTGAGCAGAGGCAAGTGCTTGTTGTACGACTGCGATCTGTGTAGTCCAGATTTCTTGGGCATCTTGCTCAACCCAACCTGAATGTGGTGTTTTGATATGGGTTTCACGTTGAGCGGTTGCCTGAACTTGTCCATGTTCGTTGAAAATAATCGCACGACTTGAGGTCGTCCCCTGATCGAGTGCAAGTAAATAGCTCATAATTTTTTCTGTTATTAGGCTTGAAAAGTAAAATATTAGCGCAATAATGTCATTAAGCGCATCTAGTTGTGTAAATGTTTAGAAAAGGGGTCGTAATTTTTGACATTTATGCTATGATTGCTTTGTACTTTGGGGGTGTTTCTGGCTTCGACGCTGGTGATGAAACTCATAGATGCATGCCGAGAGCGCATTTTCTCTCGTAAATCAAATTTGCATTTTTTAGTCGCAAACGACGAATCATACGCTCTAGCTGCCTAAGGGCAGCTTGTCCGCCTCTCCGAATACTTGTGGTTAGAGAGACCGACTGAAGCGCACGCACACAAGGCCGTATAAAGTCAAGCCTCGGGGCTTTATACTAAATTAAGAGGATCGCGATTTGTATCCTGTTCGTCGGGTCACAAAGAGTTAAAACAATAGACGATATCTAAGCATGTAGTATTCTCGAGCGTAATGCTGGCGGACGCGGGTTCAACTCCCGCCACCTCCACCAAAATTCTTTCTGAAGTAGTCCATCGGAATATAAAAAAGCCTTTAAACTCAATGTTTAAAGGCTTTTTTATTGGCTGTATTGTCCGATACTGTCCTAAGCGATTTGACCCTATTTTTGCTTTGTGTGGGTAAAAATTGGGAAAATTTACCCAGAAATTAACACAACAAATTCTGGTTAAAGATATGTCACTCACAGATGCAGAATGTAGAAAAGCTCAACCGCAAGATAAGCAATATCGTCTATCAGATTCACATGGTTTATCGCTGATTATTACGACTAAAGGTCAGAAGTATTGGAATGTCCGCTATACCGTTCATGGGCAGCGTCAATCTGAGTCACTAGGACCATACCCAGAACTTAGTTTGAAAAAAGCTAGAGAAATGGCTTATGAACTTAAGTATAAACATTCAAAATCAGTACTTCATGAGGACATAAAGCCTTTCTTTAAAGAAGTAGCTGAAGATTGGTTTGAGAATCAGAAAGAAACGTGGTCCCCGAAGCACATTAGCAATGTCAGAGCATCTCTAGATGAATTGTATCTTTCATTAGAAAATAAGCGTATTAATCAGATTCAAGCACCTGAAATTTTACAGATCATAAAAAAGATTGAGGCAAGAGGCTCACTTGAAGTAGCCAAACGTACCTTATCTCGCTGTGGCATGGTCATGAAGTACGCTATTGCACACGGCTATCGCTACGATAATCCTGCAGGTGATTTGGTTTATGCTCTCAAGAATAAAAGAGTCAAAAACCTTGCTTCCCTTACTGCCTCTGAAATGCCTGAATTTTTAAGAAAGGTAAGAGCATACCCAAGTGATGCTCAGACACATCATGCGATTATTCTGATTATGCTGACAGGCGTTCGGGTTAGTGAGTTGCTGCAAGCACGCTGGGAAGAATTTGATTTGGAAGGACGTAAGTGGGATATCCCTGAAGAACGAATGAAGAACCGTCTTCCGCATCGTGTACCGTTGACGGACATGATGATTGCTGAGCTAAAGGCTTTGAGGCTTACTCATAATCAGGAACTGTTATTTCCACATCGTTTGAATAACAAAGAATCAATGCGTAGTGAGTCTATTTTGGCTGTGATCAAACGTTCAGGCTATGCGGGGCGAATGACCACACATGGTTTTAGATCGCTATTCAGTACAGTTGTAAACGAATCGAATCTGTTTAATCCAGATGCCATTGAACGCCAGCTTGCTCATGTGCCACAGAATAGAATTCGCTCGGCCTATAACCGAGCACAGTACTGGGATGAGCGGGTGAAGATAATGGAGTGGTATGGGATGCAAGTAGAATCCTGGTTAGCAGGTTGAAAAGCATAAGAGGCTATACTTATGCATAGCCTTACATACTTAATTTAATAGTGGAACTTAGTATAGGGTATTTGGGACGTTATCTTTAAGTTTTAATAAACAAAATTTTTAAACGAATCAGTTAAATACTGATTTGCTGTCGCCTGACTTATTCGGGAAATTTTTTATTATTGCGATTCGCTAATGCCATGATCAAAGCCATTCCTTTCTCCCTATCAAGTAATTGATATTTAACGAGTTATGAGATTGCCAACTTTTGGCTGTTATCAAAAACTTCTTCTTTCTATATAAAATTAATTGGTTAAATATAATTCATTTTTGACTTGTAAAATAAGCTAAGTCATTATTCTGATTTGATTTTTCGAATAAAGTGAAATTATGTATTGTGATAGAAAATTCAATTTTTATCACGTGAAAATCTAGTCAGTTAAAGTTTTTGTTTAGCTTATGCTTGATGAAAAAATTTTTCTTTTATTGTTTGGTGGAAAATAGTAGATTTAGTCGGATTTTTTAAGGAGTTTAAAATGAATTTTGCAGTTCCATCATTAACAATAGTTAATCTTGACAATCTAGTAGATGCTAACGGTAATCATATAAATTACTTTGTTAATCCAGTAATAAATTTGAGCCAAGTAAGCAGTTTTTTTATAACAGCTGATTTTGGACAAAAATTTACAAATATTATTGGTGATAATACTATAAGATTTGGGATTCAATTCCTAATGATTAGTGGTCAAAAAATTGATTGGTATTTTAATAGTGAAAATGAACGTAATGAAAATTATTTTTCACTAACTAATAGTTTTAAAAAATAATAAAAGAATTTTTTATACAATTTAATTTTTAATAATATTTTTTTAATTATTTTGTGTACAGAAGAAATTATTTTTGGTACAAAAAAGCAGCTTTTAAAACCGTTTTTTTGTGGTTAAGGCTCTGAAAAATATAGGTTGACTGTGGTGAAATTAGCATTAGATCAGGTTGTTGAGGAGATTTATGTTTTAGAAGAGGAATTGCAGCATCATTTTAATTTTTATGATTCTAAAAGTACCTTATTGGGTCCAGCGCAAAGTGAGATAGATTTTTCTTTTATGTTTAAAATAGAAAAATTTATTTCTTATATTTTGAAATATAAAAGTGATCTCTTTAAAATGATACCTCAACCTACTGGTGGTTTTTTTTGTGCTCCCACGACTCTTTCTAGAGAGTTTAATCCTTATGATTTTTTATATTACCGATCACAATCGCCAGACCAGTTTGTATTTCGTCTTGAAAGATATAGTGTTCGTTTACAATCATTTGTAGAAACTTTAAGTAATGTTAATGAGAATCATCAGACGAAAACTATTCCTGAAATTTTATTAAATAATCCTGAGGTTTTGCAGAGTCATATACCATATTTAGATTCGGAATTAAGTCATCAACACAAAGCAAATCTGAATTATTTTGTAAATTGTTTAAGAGTTAATTTAGCTCAACCCGATATTGATCAAGTGATTAAAAGTCAGATTAAGAAAACGAATGCGAAATATCGAGACTATTGTGACTATGTTGATGGACTCTTTAATAAACATGGTGATTTGACTTTCATACCATTGGACTTGTGTTTGTATAGAGAAGCAAAATTGGTTGAATCTCTTGGCAGAACCCTTAATTTAGCTGAGTTAAAAACTAAATTGTTAAATCACGGGCGTAATGTAGATCCCTTGAGCCGTTCTGTTGGCTATATTGGCAAATGGGAATGGTCTGAAGTTAAACTAGGACTGTATTTCCGCATTATTTTTATTTTTCCATCTGATAAGATCTGCGATGTAAAGACTATCCAGAATGAGTTAAATTTTTACTGGTGTGAAACTATTACGGAAGGCACTGGATTATGTCATCATGCCTCTCTTGCTACAAAGCCTGCGAAATTTAAGAAGAGCTATTGTTCTATAACGGTAAATGATGAAAAAACAAAAAATATTTTTAAACAAAGGGTTATAGGGTATCTGACTAAAATTGAAAAGTATTATTGCCCTCCAGAAATCAGACAATCATTAAAAAATATGTTAAACCAAACTAATGATTATGTTACGGATCGAGAATTGAGTTTGACATTTAGAGGACACGGTAAAAAGGATTAAATTAACTTTAGCTTCTCTCTGCTAGGTTAAGTCATGTATTTTATACTCTGTCAGATTAACCAATTTACTGTCGAGTCGTAGATGGAGCTTAGCGGGTTATTAAAGTTATTATATCTAATGATAATTATATACTTATCAATGTCTTAATTCATTGTTGATTGACTCTTTACTCATATATATGGGTGAGCAAGTAAAAGATTACAGACATGCCTGTGATATGAATCCTAACATGATGAGTATCACAACATGAATTTGACTACACTAATTTGGAATGAGTCTAATCTTTGTACTGCAATTGAAGATTTTGTTTATAGCGTTTGCTTTGAACAAATGAGTGAGCAGCAATTCAAACAGTCACTCAGCACATTATATGAAGCCTTTCATTACTTCTATTCAGCACAGCTTCACTACGCTGAATCCATCCAATATTTTATTCAGTGTAAGTACTGGATTGATCATTTTCTGAATGGTCGATCAGCATCATACATCTTAAATTTTAGTACTCAGCAAGTTTCAATCCTATGCTGTGTATTGAGTCAATATCGAAATGAATACTGGAAAGAACAAGCCCGTTTTATCCAACAAGAACAGCAGAATCGAAATTCACTGTATCAGTATCTGACTAAACTCATTACCCACTATTCTGAGCTGTTATTTGTGCGTGTCGATTTGGGTTATCTCGAAGAACAACAGGTCTATATAGGTATTCAAGATGTTCAACAGCATATGAATATTTTAAGAAATCGCATAGCTAATCAAGATGGATGTTTCATGGGGTTACAGGGCTATGCATGGGCATTAGAGCCGGGTGCAAAAAAAGGCTATCATTGCCATTTATTGCTAATTTATGATCCATCTAAACGTTTGAGTGACTGGTATCTCGCTGATCAGGTTGGGAAATTATGGCAAAGTATTACAGGTAATCTGGGATGGTACTTTAATTGTAATACCACGGATCATAAGCAGCAGTTTAAGGAACTTAATCGATTAGGTGTAGGACATATCCAGTGCAATGTTGCAATGGAAGTCAGTAATGCATTGAATGCTGCTATGTATCTGGTCAATCCTGAAAAGTATGCACAGCATTTACGCGTAAAGATACCGTATATGCGCAGCTTTGGTACGGGCCAATTTGAAGTGCATTGGCGTAGAGGTGTTGCACAAACCTTACAGCAATGTGGATTCTAGGTTAGATCACCATTAAAAAGTTACGGCACTCCTAAGTATATGAAATAAATAACTTAGGAAGTGTTTTACAATGACTACTTACAATGAATCTCAAACATTTTGTGAAATTGAAAACTTTATTCAAGCAATCTTAACCAAGCAAATCAGTGTTGAGCAATTCAAACAGCAGATCATTCCCTTGATTAAGAAATCCAGACGATTTTTTGTAGATGGGAATAATTACATCGCTGCCATTATTGTGTTTAAGCATCTTGAGCAGATCATCTTTAAAGCCAATGCGTTTAAGTTCTACGATTCTATTCAAGACTTACCTGATCATGTGGTGGAAGGTTTTATCAAATATGTGCAAGATCAAGCCGGGTTGATTGAAGCGGATTATCAATATGATCAGAACGAGTATAAGAAGCAGGTGAAAAAGGCTGAACGCTTCTTATCAGAATGTATACAACAACAAGATCAATTAACCATCTTTCCAATTTATTTAAGTATTAAACCTGAAGTGCTATCAGTGATTCGCTTATATGATCTAGATCTTTACTTAAGTGCTTTTCTAAAGTTAATTCGATCCAGAGATACTGAGCTGTTTCGTTCCATTCATTCGGTGATTTGGCAGATTAAACATGATCCAGAGCAGGGCTATTATGTTCAGTTATTCTGTATTTATGCTGGACAGGCACAAGCTGTCACTTTAACGGACCATGCCCGCAGAATTGGTGAACAATGGTTAGATGTAACCAATGGTTATGGAGTCGTTTCATTTGAAGAGCACGATTTAAAGGGTATCTCGGTAAATTGTTTGGATGACAAGCAGATTCAACGTGCTTTGCAGGTTATAAAAGCCCGCATGAACAACCATGCTAGAAATCATTATTTAAGAGTGACAAGGCATCGTAGAAAAACCTTTGATTGTCAGCGGATAGGTCTAAGTTTGGTTTAAAGACGAAGGCACGCACATATTGCTAACATGTACTGATGGGCAGTCTATGGGAATGAAGGTTATTCCCATAGATACAGAAGCAAAAACAAAGCTGCCTTATTATTCATGACTAAAAATTATAGGTATAGGTTAATCCACTGTTGGTGGTGAGGGTCACTTCACGCACATTTTCAGCAGCACAACCGAGATACACCTGGGCCACTGAGCCATAACGCATATTTTGATAATCATAAAAACCTTTGGTTCTACAATTGCCACGATTGATTGATACGTTGGTCAGGGTGGTTGGATCATCATTCAGTAGATCTCTTGCGAAAGTCATTATCGAAAATTTATCCGGTTTACCAATGCAGCTATTAAGTTGACGCGTAAACCAAATCTTTTCCGTCTATTTCGATAGCGTTCACTTAATATTCTAAATGTTTTCAATTGACTATTGATGTGTTCGATCACAACTCGTATTTTTCCAATCATTTTATTGTACTTTTTCTCAACATCAAATAAGGGTAAATTCTTCTTTTTCTTTATTGGCATCAATAACTTAAAGCCATCTTGCTCTAATCCATAGTAACCTAAATCGGTCATAACATATTCACAATGTTTGAATTTCTTAACCGTTTTTCTTGCCAGTTTAATGTCATGCTGACTGCCATTCGATATATCTAGCCCTATGATTTGTTTGCTCTTTGGATGATAGATCACTTGTACTTTTAGCGTATGTTTCTTCTTTTTACCACTGTAGAACTTACTCTGATTTTTTTTTCGGGCGTTCTATTGAACATTCTGTGGCATCAATAATGACCCAGTTAAAGTGTTCGTCTGCTGTGGTAATGCTTCGTTTTGGCAGAGTAAAACGTCTTGATTTCATTAATGCATCTTCAACTTTTTTAATGGTTCGATTCACATTGCTTTCAGCGATATGGTAATTTGCCGCCAATTCCAGTTGAGTGCTGTAGTTCCGTAAGTAATTGAGCGTTAATAACAACTGATCCTCTAAATCTAAAGTATGAGGACGACCTGATTTCTTTTTGAGTGATTCTGCTTTTTCTAAAACATCTACCATTTCGGTAAAAACTGGTCGAGGTACGCCAACCAGGCGTTTAAATTCAGAATCTGAAAAACGGTTTAATTTCTGATATCTCATGAAATCTATATTGAGGTGGTTTTTACTTTCGCAAGAGGTCTAGTGACATGATATTGAGTTTATCCACATAGCCTGTCCCGGAATATTGCGATTGATCACGACGGACACGCACTTCAAACTGTTCTTGGATCGGTTGTTCCTGTGACAGTTCAGTCATTTGCTCAGCATCAGCGCCATTTTCTAAAAATGATTTATCAACGACAAAATCATCTTCGGACTGATTGGATGTCTCAGACTGATCAGATGTCTCAGACTGATCAGAAGTGCTATTTGCGGTAGCGGCTGTATTTTGATCTGTTGTTGCTTTGGGTTCTTCTGTGGCTTGAGATTCTTTGGCTGGACTACAAGCCGTTAAGTACAGTATTAATACACTGGATAAAAGAATCGGGTGAATCAGTTTCATGGCTGAATTCCTAAAAAATTGCTTATTTCATATATGAATAAAGTCGTTGTTCGTTCTTTATGTTTATTTACATTTACCTTTGTGAACTGATTGCACCAAACGTGGTTCAGTTTTATCTACATCTAGATGTAGGCAAATGGCTTTTTTGCTTTTAATTGAACTGGAAATCAGTTCTTCACCCTGAATTGGATTGCTACCACCTGCGTTATAAACTTGATAACGCTTACCTAAAGTGGTTTTAAAACTAAAGGTATCACCTGATTCACTAAAGCCTTCGATCTTTTTGACGATGACGGTTACTTTATTGAATTGTGCAAACAGTGAAGTGCAGATCAGACTGAGGCCACAGGTCAAGATGAGTTTTTTCATTTGGTTATGCCTCTGGCTTAGTTCTTAAAAATCGTCACAGGCCAAACCACGGCTTTACCGAGATTGTAGGCATAGCTGTAATGTGCCGTACTGCTGCAATTCTTGAAATATACTGAGCAAATTAGTGCGATCAGCACATAGCCGATAATTAAATAGTTTTTCATGTGTTTCCCCAGATGCTTGAATTTATGACTGACATTGCTGAACAGCGTGTGCCATCACCACGTTAAAATCTTCAGGAGGTTGCATCGTTTCCCTAACCGTGACATCCGCCATTTGTTGCATAAATTCAGGCGAGTAATGCGCTTCGACTTTGTCGTAAATACAGCCACAAGTGGAGCGGTCTAAACCACCCGCCTGACAGCCAGCTTTAAAGTCGCGTTTGACCTTGCTGTCACAGGCAGTCAGTAAGGTGCTACTGAGGAGAATGGTGATTACCCCAAACCAAGTTTGATATTTCATTTCTGTTCCAAATCATTGTTATCTATTGTTCTAAAGTCATACGGATGGATTTATTTATGCCAGCCTGCCAGATAAATCAGCAGCCATAGCCCGCCAAGCACAAAAACAAAGGGGCCAAGCATCGCCACCACGACGACAATTAAAATCAGCTGTGCGATCAATTTCATAAGGCTTTTCCAGCACAAAGCAGCCCTTGAATTAAAAACTCAGTGGATGATCAGTGCGGTGAAATGAATCAGTGCACAGAAGTTAAATAAAATGTTGGAATCGGAATGAAATGCCGAAGTCGAGAAGTAGGTATAAATGAAGTGAGTGTAGGGGAAGAAAGCACAGTAAATTGAATCATGATAGATGACTCCTTGGAATTATAAGAAGTTCTACCAAATTACTGCTAAATAATGGTGGCAGAACGAAAGGGGGTTAGCAGACTGGGATCCAAGGAACCAGCACGCACAAGGCGTCCCCCTCCCGTCCTACCGCAACAACAGGGGGACACGAGGGTTCCACGACATACAAAATTACTTTCATATACCGTGCTGGATCTGCGGTCTGCTAAAACCGACTGGCAATGTAGGCCAGCCCTTGCATCATAATCGCTGATAAAAATCAGGTCAATTGATCCCTGTATCAAGACATTAAAATTGATTTAAAAAAGCATCGATTAAAATCACATTCTAAAAAAATACAGATACATATCATTTAAATGAGAAGCATGAGGCTCCTTCAAAACAGCCCTATGCAATAACCCAATTCACGTTTTGCCTGCTTTCCCCCAAAGCAGGCTTTTTTTATTTCACTCATTTTTTATTACAGGAATTAGTCAGATGAGTTTGCCTTGTCCTTATTGTCAGTCCCGAGACACGGTACTGCTGGAATCTCCACAACACTTCGTCAGCAACAGCAACAGCAATTCACCTTCAGCGCAAAACAATGTGATGTCACCTCTAGCACTGGCGACGTTGGGTATCAGTGTTTCTAAAAGTTTAAACATCCCCCCGATTGCAGGTGCCCTCGTCGGGGTGCTGATCGGTGGCATTTGGATGCTGATAGCGGAAGATGAAGTTCAAAGTAACTCCCATCCTGTTTATAGCCGACATTATTACTGCAATGACTGTGACCGCGATTTTAGTCCGAGTATCCGCAACTAATTTTTAAATGAATTCATTCAATTACCTTTTACAGCAATTCAACTTTTTATAGGAATTAAAATCATGGCACATCAAATTGAACAAATGGCCTATGTCGGAGAAACCCCTTGGCATGGCTTAGGTAATCAACTTACGCAAAATCAACCGATTGAAGTCTGGGCACAGCAGGCAGGCATGGATTGGTGTATTGAATCTTCAGATGTCAGTTACATGGCACAGAATGAACGGGGGCAAAGTATCATCATGCCCTATGAAGAACAGCGGGTGTTGTATCGCTCTGATACCCATGCACCGTTATCTGTGGTCAGTCAGCGTTATCAGGAAGTGCAACCTAAACAGATCTTGGAGTTTTATCGTGATCTGACTGAACAATCGGGCTTTGAGTTAGAAACCGCTGGGGTGCTGAAAGGCGGGAAGAAGTTCTGGGCTTTAGCCAAAACTGGACAGACTTCAGCCTTAAAGGGTAAAGATGTCAGCAATGGCTACATTCTCTTAGCCACTGCTTGTGATGGCACCTTAGCCACCACAGCACAATTCACTTCAATCCGTGTGGTGTGTAACAACACACTGGCGATTGCCTTAAAAGGACAAAGCTCAAGCGCAGGAGTGGTCAAAGTGCCACACAGTACCAAGTTCGATGCAGAAAAAATTAAGCAGCAACTCGGTATATCCGTCCGTGCATGGGATGAACATATGTATGAAATGAAACAACTCAGTCAGCGTAAAGTCACCCAGACAGAAGCAGCCGCGTATTTCGATGCCGTGTTTAACAATACCAGCTTAAGTCCAACCGAGCAGGAGGATGGCATTATTCAGTTCTATCGTAATGTCGCCACCCAAGCCAATTCAGCCACTAAAGCTGACAACAAGACTGAACCGAATGGTCGCGCGATGTCAAAAGTCATGACCATGTTTAATGGACAAGGACGAGGTGCAGAACTGAGTTCAGCCAAAGACACCGCTTATGGTTTGCTATGCAGTATCACAGAATTTGCCGATCACGAACGTCGTGCCATGAGTCAGGATCACCGTTTGGATTCTGCATGGTTCGGTGCTGGAGCAGGGCTTAAGCAACGTGGACTGGAACAAGCTTTACGCATGTTGGCCTAATTTCAAAGTATTAATTGATTAGCCTAAGTAGACTAATCGCAATACTGAAATGCTCAACCTTACAAATACTTAACTCATTCCTTCAAAAGCTGTGTCTACGGACATGGCTTTTTTTATGTCCAAAATTTAACAATGACAGGAAATCGCTATGAATTTAGCCGTAATTCATCCAAACAACGCAACACTGAATATACATGCCAACCGTCCGAAACTGTTTACCGCAAAACGTTTCGTAGAGACTAAAAATATGACGCAAGCCGAATGGCTAGAAGTACGACGCAAGGGCATTGGTAGCAGTGACTGTGCTGCTGCCTGTGGACTTAATCCGTATATGTCGATGCTAGAACTGTGGATGATCAAGACAGGACGCATTCAACAGAATATCGAAGATGAAAGCGAAGGACATGCACCCTTGTACTGGGGTAAACGCCTTGAACCACTCGTTGCAGAATTCTACAGCATGCATACCAACTATAAAGTCCGTCGTGTCAATGCAGTACTACAACACCCTGATCCAGACAAGCACTTCATGTTAGCTAATCTGGATTACTCAGTTGTTGGAGATGCCGATGTACAAATACTGGAGTGTAAAACCGCAGGGGAATATGGTGCCAAGCTGTGGCGAGATGGTGTGCCTTTATATGTACTTTGCCAAGTGCAACATCAATTGGCAGTGACAGGTAAAAAGGCAGCCCATATTTGCGTATTGATCTGTGGACATGAAACCCGAATCTTTAAAGTCACCCGTTCAGAATCGGTGATCCAGCACATCATCAATGCAGAGCGTTACTTCTGGGACTGTGTAGAAAAGGATACCCCACCAGAAGCGGATGCCAGTGAATCGGCAGCCAAAGCTTTACAACTGCTTTATCCAGAACATATACCACTCAGTACGACTGACCTGTCTGAAGACGAGCAAGCCAATCAACAGTTTGAACAACTGATCCGAGTACGCAATCAAGTTGAAAAGCATCAGGAGCAATTTGATTTACTCAAACATCAGCTTCAAGCCAAGATGCAACAGGCTGAACGTGCCACCTTTAAAGCGGGTTCAGTGACGTGGAAGAAATCTAAAGACTCGATTGCTTTGGATAGTAAAGCTTTACTTCAATCACACCCTGAATACCTCAATCAGTTTCCACAAGCCAAGCAAGGGACACGGCGTTTTCAGATTTATGCCAATGGTGCATAAGTCCATTTTTATCCATACAAGCATCAAGTGAAATACTAACAAGCAAGCTCATATCAGCCCATGCCCACAGCATGGGCTTTTTGATGCTTATTCAATTTACATAAAGAGGATATCAAGATGATCAAAGGTTTAGCAATTACACCTCCGATACTCGGCAGAATTAGTATTGGTAAGATGGTAGAAAAGAATGGTAAACGTGTCCCTGAAAAGGATGACCAGTTTACCTTGACCTCTCAAATCCAAAATAAAGAGGGCTGGGTGAAACATCCCTTAGATGAACAACTCCGAGCCAAAGCACCCAATCAAAAACTGCGAAGTATCCCAGTCCGTATGATCTTCAATGATCCTGAACTGAATCTTCGAGCAGAGTACAGCTTATTTGACCGTCAAACAGGCCGTCCTGTTTGTGTAGGCAATGGTGAAACTTGTCGGCGACTGACCAATCAAGGGGTAGAACAGCATCCATGTGCATCGCCTGATTTATGCACATTGGCACAAGGCGGGTTATGTAAACCCTGTGGTCGACTCTATATGAATTTAGATGAATCGGATGAATTTGGCACCTTCATCTTTAGAACTACAGGCTTTAACAGTATTCGAACTTTGGCTGCTCGGCTGAGTTACTACCACGCAGCATCCAATGGCTTACTTTCATGCCTACCTCTGCAACTCACTTTAAGAGGCAAGAGCACTACGCAAAGCTATCGAATGCCTGTGTATTACGTGGATTTAACTTTACGGGAGGGTGTTCATTTACAAGAAGCGATTCAAGTAGCCAAACAGATTGATGAACAAAGTAAGGCAGCAGGATTTTATCAGGAGGCACTGGATTTCATTGCAGGGCAAGGTTTTGCTAATGCACAGTTTGAGGTGAATGCGGAGGAGGGTGGTGAAATTGTTGAGGAGTTTTACGTGGATAAATCTTCTGAAATTCAGCAACAGCCTATTGATTCGAGATCCAAGACTAAACCTAAGCTCAATCAAGATGATGGATTTGTACAGGATATGCAGAAAGAGTTACAGGGGAGTGTGAGGGCAGTGAATTAGTTAATTTTTTACAGACGTCCTGATTATTTGAGCAGTAACGCTCGCATTATTGATTTGGAGTAAATTTCATGAATGCGTTTGTTGGACAAACTTTTCAAATGAATCAACTGATTAGTATTAAAGAAGTCATTAAATTTGTTGGTGTTGGTAGATCAACGCTCTATGAAATGATGGATGAATACTCACCTTATTATGACCCGACTTTTCCCAAAAAAGTAAAAATAACTCAGAATCGTATCGGCTGGTCGGCTTATGAGATTAATCAATGGATTGAAAGTAAGTTGGCGAGCCGTGAATAGAAAGGGAGCTTTTGCTCCCTGATTTTTTTTGTTTTTTAGTAGACTAAATTTAGTTTTTAGCCTAAGCATCAATAATGGAGACAATAGACTATTATAATCAATATGCAGATGAATTTGCTCAAGCTACGGTTCACGTAGATATGGGCACGCTATATCAACCATTTCTAATTACCTATTCAAGAGGTAATTTCTCTATATCAAATTATAATCATTATTACTCAAAATTCTTGTTAATTCCTTAATTTTCTCATAATCTACTATTAGTCCGAATTGGGTAAGATTATGACTAATGAAATATTGACCTTAAAAGAGGTCGCTGATTATCTCAAGTTAACTGAAAAGACCGCTTATCGTCTTGCTGCTGAAGGAAAGCTACCCGGTTTTAAAGTAGGTGGTAGTTGGCGCTTCAAAAGAGAGGATGTAGAGAAGTGGATAGAAGAACAGAAGGTTAAAAAATAATCGACAGGTGGTTTTTTATGAGATTTAGAAAGTAGTGAGTAGCGCAAAATATACTCTCAGTTTCACAACTGGAGCAGCTTTGATTTATGAATCTGTCATAGTTGCAGATTTATATGCAGAGCTTCAAAATTGGCCGAAGGTTCGGTCTAAATTGATGGCTGAAAACAGTTTCCAGTCACGTACTGAGAGCACTTTGAAAAAACTGTATGGTGAAATTTCTAGAAGATTAAAACACCTAACTGATGATCAGTTGAATTTGCTTGCTATGGGAACTGATGAACAGAAACAGGCATTGGTCTGGTTGGCTATTTGCCGCCAATATCAATTTATTTATGACTTCACCATTGAGGTCATTATTCCTCAATATGAAGCAGCACATTTTTTGTTGACCCATGCAGACTACGATGCATTTTTTAATACGAAGGCAGAGTGGCACGATAATTTGGATTCTGCTTCACGACAAACTAAATCTAAAGCACGCCAAGTGATTTTCAAAATGCTGAAGGAGTGTGGTCTCATTAGTGATGAAAATGAATTAATTTATCAAAAACTTGATGAACATTTGTGTCAAGTGATTGGCAAAGCATCCGATGACTTAAGGCTCTACCCTGGAAATAGTTAACAGAATAGACAATTGAGATGCTGATTTGAGTACAGAACGAGTGATGAAGAAATTAAAGTATAAAACGATAGATACTAGGAATCTTCAGGAATGCCAAGAGCACCTTATGAAGGTGATCTCTAGTACCTCATTTTTGAATAATGAAGGCCTGAACAATGAAGTGCCTTTTCATATCTGCCCGTACGAGACCTCTATTCAGAAAGATATTACACAATTAACAAAACAACTCCGTAATGATCTAGAAGGTCAAAATATAAAGACTTTGGAAATTAACTTGTATGACTTAGTTGTTGAATTGCTGAAATGCGAAGGCGACTGGGACTGGTTACTAGAACATGAGCAGGATATGTCTAGAGAAGAGTTAAAAGATGAGTTGCAAGGCATTCTAGATGTTGAAACTGTTATAACGCCAGAAATAGCGAAAAGGATGAAAGAAGAAGAGCATGACTTAATGCTGCTAACAGGTATAGGGGAAGTATTTCCCTATATCAGGTCACATAACATTTTAAATAATTTGCAAAAAACAGCGAAAGATAAACCTACTCTAATGTTTTTTCCTGGTGAATATCAACACTCATTGGAAAGTGGGGCATCTTTGATTTTATTTGGGCTTCTACAAGATGACAAATACTATAGAGCATTCAATATATTAGACCGTGCAGTATAAGCAGTAGCATGAGTTAAGGGGTAAATATGCAATTAGAAAACCTATTCGTAAAAGCTGTAGACCGCCCTATCGAGGGAGTTATCAAAGCTGATGATGATGTATCACTCTATATCGAGCTTGATGAGTATGTCATAACCAACGAAGTCGCTAAGCGACTTGATTTATTTCTGGATGCTTACCTTAATTACCAAGGTGCTAACGGGGTTTGGGTATCAGGATTCTTTGGTTCTGGTAAATCTCACTTGTTGAAAATGCTCGCATTGCTTTTGGAAAATAAACCTATCGAAGATATTACGCCTTTGGATATCTTTCTAGAGAAGCAACCGCTTAATGAAGGCGGAATATTTGCGAACGATCTGAAGAGAGCAGTCTCAATTCCTTCTGAAAGTATTCTTTTTAATATCGACCAAAAAGCTGATGTCATTAGTAAAACTGAAATCGATGCCCTAATTGCTGTATTCGTGAAAGTATTTGATGAGCACTGTGGCTATTATGGTAAGCAAGCTTATATCGCTCAGTTCGAACGTGAGTTAGATGCAGACGGCCACTTTGATCTATTTAAAAAAGCATTTCTGAATATCAGTGGTATGGATTGGGATAAAGGTCGAGCTCGTGCTAAGCGCATGGCAGATTCTGTGGACAAAGCCTATTCAGAGGTTTCAGGTCAGTCGGTCACAGGGATACTGGATAAGTATCGTCAGGATTATCGACTATCCATCGAAGATTTTGCCGACCAAGTAAAAGCTTATATCGATAGTAAAGAGTCAGGTTTTAGGTTGAACTTCTTTGTTGATGAGGTTGGGCAGTACATTGCGGATAATGTTAAGCTCATGACCAACTTGCAAACGGTTGCTGAAAGTTTAGCTACAAAATGTAATGGTCAGGCATGGATCATTGTAACTGCACAAGAAGATATGTCGTCGGTGGTTGGTGAAACGAGTAAGCAGCAGAGTAATGATTTCACCAAAATCCAAGCCCGTTTTAAAAATAGAATGAAGTTAACTAGCCAAGACGTAGCGGAAGTAATTCAGCTACGTTTGCTTGAGAAACGTGAAGAGTATATTGAGCAGCTAAGTGACTTGTTCCACCAACAAGAAAATAATTTTAAAACTTTATTTGATTTTGCAGATGGATCAGCAACATACCGAAATTACCGTGACCGTGAACACTTTATTCAGTGTTACCCTTTTGTGCCGTATCAGTTCACCTTGTTCCAGTCAGCTATACAAAACTTGTCTACCCATAGCGCATTTGAAGGAAAGCATAGTTCGGTGGGTGAGCGCTCTATGCTTGGTGTATTCCAGCAAGTTGCCATCGCGATTAAAGATCACAATCTTGGCGAGCTGGCGACTTTTGATTTAATGTTTGAAGGTATTCGAACGGCATTAAAAACGGCAATCCAGCAGTCAATTCTGAAAGCAGAGCAGAATCTTGATAACCAATTCGCTGTTCGACTGTTGAAAGCATTATTCCTTGTAAAATACGTCAAGGAATTTAAACCAACTATTCGAAATCTATGTGTATTAATGCATGATAGTTTTGAGCGTGATATACCGACTCTAAGGCTGCAAGTAGAAGAAGCTTTAAACATTCTTGAGAAAGAGACTTATATTCAGCGTAATGGTGATTACTTTGAATACTTGACAGACGAGGAACAAGACGTAGAGCAGGAAATTAAGAATACTGAAGTAGATAATACAGCTGTAGCATCTGAGCTTGAAAAGCTTATTTACGATGGTGTTTTAAAAACACGAAAAATTCGTTGGGATGTAAATAGCCAAGACTATCCCTTTACCAAACGTCTTGATGACAATCTAAGTGGCCGTGAATACGAATTAGCCATAAATGTTATTACGTCATTTCACGATCACCGTGATGCCTTTGAAAAACATAGATCAGATACTGTTTTTAATGATGAATTACGTATTGTCTTGCCAGAAAGTGAAAGACTGGTTCGAGACCTGATTTTATATAAGCAAACTGAGAAGTATGTTGCTCATGAGACCAGAGCAACACAACAAGATAGCATAAAGCGTATTCTTACGGAAAAAGGCTTACAAAATACAGAGAGACTTAATCAGTTAAAGCAGTTGAGTTCAAATCTGGTGGGTGAGGCAAAGTATTTTGTTGCTGGGCAAGAGCTAGAACTAAGTGGTGTAGATGGCCAAAGCAAAATGATAAGAGCTTTTGGTGAGCTGATTAAGCATACCTATCCAAATTTAAAAATGCTTCGTGATATGCAATACAGTGAAGCTCAAATACCAGAAATTCTTACTCAAGCTGGACAAGGCTTGTTTGGCGAAGAGGCACAATTACCTGAGCCACAACAAGAGATGCTATCGCATATTCAAAGCAATAGTCGTGGTGGTGTGCGTACTACGGTAAAAAGTCTGCTTCAAAAGTTTGAGTCTAAACCTTATGGATGGTCTTTTGCTGCAGTGTTATGCACTCTCGCATATTTATGCGGGAAAGCAAAAGTTGAGGTTCGAGAATCCACCAATTTGCTGGATGAGGCAGAGTTATCACGAGCACTTAGAAATACTGCCTCGCATGGCAATCTGATTCTTGACCCACAGGTTGAATTTAGTCAGTCTCAGATTCGTAAAGTAAAAGAATTCTATAGTGATTATTTTGAAAAAGTTGCTCATGCGACTGAGGCTAAAGCTCTAGCTAAGGAGGTTCAGGAAGGTTTCGCTGAGCAGACAATTGAATTAGATAAATTATTAGCACAAGCAGCACATTATCCATTTTTACGTGCTTTGAGTCCTATTGTATCTGAACTTCAAGAACTGAAATCAAAACCCTATACGTGGTTCCTATCTGAGCTTACAATAAGGGAAGATCAATGGTTTGATTATAAAGAAAAAACTATTGATCCAATTGGGAAATTTATGAAAGGGCCCAATAAAGATAGTTTTGATGAGGCAAGAAAGCTACTTGAGAGTCAAAAGCCTAATTTGGAATACGTCGAAGGGAGCGAACCGCAAAGTTTAAGAGAAGCATTAGCTGCCCCTTCTATTTATAAGGGAAGTGCAGTTCAGCAACTTAAAGCAGATTGTGCCTCGTTACAGCAAAAAATTAAAGGTCAAATTGAAACAGAGAGAAATCAAGCTCTAGGTGTGGTCGAGTCATTAAAAGACAAATTATTGGGTTTTGATGAATTTCAAAAGCTAGATATAGATAAGCAGGAAAGCTTAAGAAAAGCTTTTGATGAGATTGTAGTAAAAATTACTCAACAATCTTTAATCGCAATGATTCGTGATGAGGTTCGTCGCTTCGAGGATCAGCAGTATGTTTTGCTTGTACAAAAACTTATGGAGTGGAATCAGCTTCCTCAAGATAAACAAGTAGAAGTAACTAAAAAAGATCAAGGCCAACCTCAAGATAATGACCAAGTTACAGATACTACTAGGTGTGGGGAAAACTCAAAAACTGTAGTAGAAAACCAACAAAGACCAGCAACAATATCTGCAAAAAATATTAAGGTTAACTTTCGCAAGCCTTGGCTAGCTGATGAAGCTGATATCGATGAATATTTGGCTCAGTACCGAGATGCTTTGCTAAATGAAATTAAACAAGGTAAGAAGGTTCAATTATGATTAGTGAGTTACAACTTTATAATTTTGCTGCCTTCAAAGAACTTAAGTTAAACTTCTCGCCAAAAATTAATGTAATTATTGGTGAAAATAGTTGTGGAAAAACGCAAATACTAAAGAGTATTTATGCGCTATCACGAAATGATATGTTGAAAAGTGAGAACTTATTTGACTTATTTAAACCTCACAAAGAATCACTTGGCTCATTGCATCACCGTTCCAGTTCCGAGGATGCCTTATTATCAGTTAAAGATGCAAGTGATAGACAATCAAAGATAGTTTTTTCAGCAAAATCAAAAAGCCAATTTAGTGAGGTATTATCTGACGCCAGTGTTCCGTGTTTGCTTATACCAACTAAAGAAATACTTTCATTACTTCCAGCGATCAACAGTGGAAAGACGAGCAAAGAAAGCTTAAGTGCATTATTTGATAAATCAGTGATTGACTTGTGCGAATTAGTTTTAAAAGCTCCCTCAGAAGAAGCCGAAAAGATTTTAAATAGTGACCCACGAGCTTCTACACTTGCTCCTAAGTTATCAAAGGCATTGGGCGGGAGATATATCATAGATGGATCTGAGCAATATTTTGTGGCTGGAAGCTATCGGGAGAAGAAACTTCCAGGCGGTTCTAAAGCTCAGCAGGCACAGATTTATAACGACTATACCGAGCTTAAATTTGAAAAAACCGAGGGTACAGAAACTTCAGTCATGATGACGGCAGAGGGCTATAGAAAAATTGGATTGCTTCAGCGCTTACTCGAAAATGGGACACTCACTCAGTCAGGCGTTAGTACCATATTGTGGGACGAACCAGAATCAAATATGAATCCAAGCCTAATGCGGATGTTGGTTGAGTGTTTATTGGTGCTTTCTCGCAATGGGCAACAAATAATTGTAGCGACTCACAATTACGTTCTTTTGAAGTGGTTTGACTTGTTAGTTGATTCTAGTAAAAGCGATCATATTATGTATCACGCACTTTATCGTGATGAAAATAAAGTGATTAGAAGTGAATCAGAAAATGATTACAACATGTTGTCTAAGAATGCGATTGCAGAAACGTATGGTGAGCTATACGACGAAGAAATAACAAAAGCTTTGGGTTGAAATTTATGACAAAGTTTGTAGAGGATGACTTAGAGTTTGATTTTTCTTGGGCTGATCTTGGTGAAAACTTTGATTGTGATACGAGACATGCTGGTCATCAAATGAAGAGAGTTGATTTCATAGCAGAAAAAGGAAATCAGTGTTTTTTCATTGAAATAAAAGATCCAGATCATCCTAAAGCTAGTCAAAATCTCGCAGAGAACAGAGACAAATTTCTGAATGGAAATTTGGTTCATGATTTAGCGGGAAAATATCGAGATAGCTTGTTGTTTAAAACGCTTTGTAATTCGGCTCAAAAAGAATTGCATTACATTGTGTTATTTTCAATGAAAAGTATGGATCCAGCATTATTGATGGCTAGAAATGATGCTTTGAAAAAGGCGATTCCTATATCTCACAAAGAGTGGGGTGCGGTAATGGCAAAAAGTTGTCTGATTTTAAATATTGAACAGTTTAAGAAAATATTTGGCGAACAATCAGTGCGTCGAATTAGTGAAGGTGTGGCTTAATGGAAACTGCAAAACTCAAAAAATTCGCCCAATACGCACGCCGTAGCTTGATTGAACAGGTGGGTAGTAAGCTTGCACAAGTACTTAAAGATGAAAGTTCGGAGCGTCGTGAACTACCAAATGTAGTCACTAAGCTTGAGAGTGAATTAAAACAAAAGGGCAAAGAACAACTTATTGAGCAAGCTGCGTATACTTGGTTTAATCGCTTCTGTGCTCTACGTTTTATGGATGTGAACCAATACAATCGTATTATGGTGCTTTCACCATTAGATGGACAGTTCCAGCCAGAAATTCTTGCAGAAGCCAAAGCAGGTCATATCGATGATAGTGTTGTAAATGATAAGATCAGAGAAAAAATATTTGGTTTGTTGAACGGCTCAATCAAAAGTCGAGATGGCCAGTCAGAAGCTTATCGTTTGCTCATAGTGGCAGTGTGTAACGAATACTATCGTATCATGCCATACCTTTTTGAGCGTATTGAAGATTATATGGAATTATTGATGCCTGATGATTTGTTATCAGGTAACTCGATTCTTGCTTATACTCGTGAAGCAATGACACCCGAAGCTTGTGATTCTGTAGAATGTATTGGTTGGCTTTACCAGTTTTATATTTCAGAGAAGAAAGATCAAGTTTTTGAAGGCTTAAAGAAAAACAAAAAGATTACACCTGAGAATATCCCAGCTGCTACACAGCTGTTCACACCACATTGGATTGTGCGTTACTTAGTGGAAAATTCATTGGGTCGTTTATGGATGCTAAATAATCCAAGTTCAAAAGTGATTGAACAAATGTATTATTACATCAAACCTGTTGAACAAGAGACTGACTTTCTGAGGATCCGTAGTCCAGAAGAGATTAAAATCTGTGATCCAGCGTGTGGCTCAGGGCACATGCTAACTTATGCTTACGACTTGCTTTATGCTATCTATCTAGATGCTGAATATGATCCTGTTGATATTCCAGAATTAATCCTTACTAAAAATCTATATGGCATTGAGATTGATGAACGTGCCGCTGAATTAGCAGCATTTGCGCTTTCAATGAAAGCGATTAAAGGCGATCCAAATACTGAGGGCAATAATCGTCGTCGTTTTTTCCGAAATCCTATTAAGCCAAATATTTGTCGATTAGAAAACATTGCATTTAACGATAATGAACTTAATGAATATTTTGATTTTGTAGGTCGAGATTTATTTACTCAAGACTTACGAGCTACATTAAAAGAATTTGGAGAGGCTGATAATTTTGGTTCCTTGATTCAGCCTACATTAAAAAATGCAGCAGATGTGCTGTCGGTCTTGGAAGCTAAGGATGTTTCTGGGCAGTTATTTTTGGCTGAAACTCACCAGCGAGTATTGCAAGTTATAGATCAAGCTAATTACCTTGAACAAAAATATCATGTGGTTGTTGCAAATCCTCCATATATGGGAGGAATGGGAATGAATGAATTGCTTAGTACTTGGGTTAAAAAAAACTATCCAAATGCTAAAGCTGATTTGTATGCAGCATTCATGGATCGAGCTTACCAGTTTGTCCCAAAATTTGGTTATATTTCCATGGTCACGATGGAAAGTTGGATGTTTCTTTCATCTTTCGTTAAATTAAGGGAAAAAGTTGTAAGCGAAAGTAATATAAAATGCATGACCCATATGCCATATTTAGGAAAAGGTGGCACTAGCATGGGTATCAATTTCGGTACTACAGCATTTGTTTTGGAAAATGCTTCTAAGTCAGATGCATTGGGAGACTATTGCTGTGTAAGGTATTTTGAAACTGATGAACAAGGTACTCCAATTGAATTTCCTCCACAAAATGAGAGGCTGTGTCGGAAGGAATCAAAAGATTTTAAATACATACCAGGTTCTCCAATCGCATATTGGCTTTCTGAAAGAATTATTAAAAACTTTCGTACATTTAAATCATTATCTTCTGAGGTTGATACGAGAATTGGCCTAATAACTGGAGATAATGAGAAGTATATTAGAAATTGGTCAGAGATTTCATGGTCAAGAATGGGGGTAGGCTTGGAACGTACTGAGGCCAAAAAATCTGGTCTAAAATGGTTCCCTCAGTCTAAAGGTGGAGAATACCGAAAGTGGTACGGAAATAATGAAACAGTTCTAGACTGGAGTAAAGATGGTTATGAATTACAAACACGGATGCATTCTTCTGGAACAAGATTGCTCGCCCATAATTTTAATTTAGATAAGATCTTTAAGCCTGCTGTGACTTGGACGAAACTATCATCTGGAAAGTTTTCTGCACGTCTGCAACCTCATGGTTTTTTATTCAATGATGCCTCAGCAAATGCTTTTATGAAAAAGGATGAATTTTCTGATGTTTGTATAGGATTCTTAAATTCATGTGTGCCTACCGGCATGATGGCAGCAATTAATCCAACGTTAAACTTTCTTCCAGGAACAATTTCAAGTTTGCCTTTGTCGGACAGTATTATTTTAAATGATAAAGTGAGGGTCAATAGTCAAAAATTAGTTCAGCTTTCTAAATCTGATTGGGATGCTTTTGAAACCTCTTGGGACTTCACTATAAACCCGATACTTTTACCTGTTCATCACAGTAAAAAATTACAAGACAGTTATATAAAACTACGCGCTTACTGGAAAGGTATGTCTGATGATATGCAAAGGCTAGAAGAAGAAAATAACCGTATTTTCATTGATGCTTATAGTCTAGGGAGTGAGTTGATACCCAATGTTTCAATCGAAGATATTACGCTTACCTGCAATCCAGCCTATCGATATGGAGTAAAAGGTAACGAGGAAGATAGAGAAAACCGTCTTCGTGCAGATACTGTAGCCGAGTATATCAGTTATGCAGTAGGATGCATGTTTGGACGATATTCTGTTGATAAAGGAGGCTTAATTTTAGCTAGCCAAGGTGATACTCTTGGTGAGTACCTTTCAAAAATATCACAGCCCTCTTTTATGCCAGAAGATGATAACGTTATACCTATTATTGATTTTGAAGGTGACTGGTTCGAAGATGATATTAGTGAACGTTTTAAAGATTTTCTTAAAGTCACTTTTGGTGAGGATCATTTTACTGAGAACTTAGCTTTTGTAGAAGAAGCTCTTGGCAAAGATATCAAAAAATACTTTGTTAAAGATTTCTACGCTGAACATGTAAAACGCTATCAAAAGCGCCCAATCTACTGGTTGTTCTCAAGCCCTAAGGGTACATTCAATGCTTTAATCTATATGCACCGCTACCGCTCAGATACTGTAAGTATTGTATTGAATGATTATCTACGCGAATTCCGTACCAAGTTACAAGCACGTAAAGAGAGCTATGAACAGATAGAGATAAGTGCTTCGGCTAGCCAGAAAGATAAAACTGATGCACTTAAGAAAATCGCTAAGATAAATAAAGCTTTGGATGAAGTGAATGACTATGAGCGAGATATTCTTTACCCATTAGCAGGTCAGAAAATAGAGATTGATTTGGATAATGGGGTAAAAGCTAACTATCCGGAATTTGGTAAAGCGCTTAAAAATATCACAGGATTAAGTTAATCACATGACTGTAAACCGTATTCAGCAGGCGCTTAGCCGACTCTTTCAAAAACATCGTATCGTATTCTGGTACGACGATAAGCAAGAATTGCGTGATGCTTTTGAGGGTCTGTCTATCGAAGGTGTAGAAAAGCTAGAAATTCAAAATAACGAATTTGGCATTAAGCATAAATTGTTACGTGAGGCTCCAAAACAGTCATTCTTACTTTATAAGGCAGACAAACAGCCAGAATCTTTGCAAAACTGGCTGTTAGATATTGAATTAGCGAATACTACATTCAGAACTGATCAGGTAGCGATTTGGTTAAGCGAATTAGAGTTACCTAATGAATTCACTGAAATTATCGAAAAGCATACAGCTTTCTTCGATACCTCTAAAGCTAAGGTGCAAGCGGAAAAACGCAAAACTACGCTTAAGAAACTGCTAAGTAATGAAGATACCTTGAGCAAAGTACGGTTAAAAATGCTAGCTGTTTGTGTTGGGGCTACTCAATTAGCTGATGCACGCATTGATGTGATATTAGAGGCTTTATTAGCTGAATTAGTGAATCCAAAGCAGGAACAGTTTAAGTTGATTCAACGTTGTAAGCTGGATGATTTTTTTTGGCAACAGGTTGAACGATTTTATGGATATAACAGCGAACAACCTACGATAAAAGACTTTGCGATTGAGTTGTTTAAGTCATGTTATTCCATGGGGGTAAATTCTCCACTTAATGGTGATGGTATTCATCTATCAAGTGATGCATTAGTCTTTTTTAAACGATGGAAAGACAGTCGTACACATCAGGAAGTTTTCGAGAAACTATCGGATGAATATGCTGAATTACTCTCGATTGAAGAAGATCTAAATAAGCGTAATTTGAAGGAAGTAATCGAGCTCGATTACTTCCGCCTGATTGATAAGAAAGTCATCTATGAACTGGTGAAAGCAGTTGAGCATCGTACCTTATCCGAGGGTGAGGTTACTTTATGGTGTCGGGATAGACGTCAAAGCCACTGGTTTAGCGATTTTAAATATCTTTATGAGGCAGTGGATATTGCTAGCCAATTCCTTACGTTATTGGATGTTATTCAGCTCAATATGGCAACATCGAGTGAAGCTGTTCAGGGCTATGTGAGCCACTGGTATAAATTAGATCAGCTTTATCGTCAGTATATCTACTGCTTGAAAGAGTCTTCACAAAATACCTTGCTTAATTCACTTAGTGAAAAGATTGAAAACCTTTATACCAATCGCTACTTGCTGCCGCTAAATAATGCTTGGCAATCCCATGTTGATGCTATGTCGAAGTGGCAAGTGCCAGATGTAACACCTCAAAACCAATTCTTTTATAAGTGGGTGAAACCTTACTTGGATAAGAACAACAAAATTTGTGTGATTATCTCAGATGCCTTCCGCTATGAGGCGGGTGAAGAGATGGTGGGTAGAATACGTCAGGAAGATCGTTACCAAGCCAAGTTAGACCATGCGCTTTCCTCATTACCAAGCTATACGCAACTTGGTATGGCCTCGCTTTTACCACAAAGTGATACCTTACTGAATATCGTTGATAACAAGACGGGGACAGTGAACATAGGTATTCATTCTACACAGGGCACAGAAAATCGAGATAAGGTGCTTAAATCGGCGTTAGGTGAGCGTGCTTGTACGATTCAGGCTAAACAGGTGCTGGAGATGACGATTTCTGAAAATCGTGAATTAATTAAAGCGCACGATGTGGTTTATATCTATCACAATCGCATCGATCATACTGGTGACAAAATGCAGTCTGAAGGTGAGGCATTTGAGGCTGTAGAAAAGACGTTTGACGATTTAATGAAGTTGATCAAAAAGCTTGCAAATGCCAACGTCAATAACCTGCTGATAACTGCAGACCATGGCTTTATTTATCAAAACAAACCATTAGAGGAAAGTGACTTTTTGGCAAATGATGTCAAAGGTGAAGTACTTTATAACGACAGACGTTTTGTATTGGGTAAAAGATTGAGCTGTGGACAATCCTTAAAGGCATTTACTGTTGAACAACTAGGGTTGTCCGGTGATGTACACGCGGTCATACCGAAAGGGGCTCAACGACTGCGTTTAAGTGGTTCAGGTAGCCGATTTGTACACGGAGGGGCTTCACTACAAGAGGTGATAATTCCTATCATATCTATTAACAAAAAGCGTCAGAGTGATCTGACTTATGTTGACGTGGATATATTACGTGGTGGTACAAATATCATTACCTCTGGCCAACTTTCAGTCACTTTATATCAAGCTGAGCCTGTTACAGATAAAATTCGCCCTAGACAGTTAAGAGTAGGTATTTATACACAGAACGGTACGCTTATATCTGAAAGGCATGATGTATTACTTGATTTAACTTCGGAGAATCCTCGTGAGCGTGAATTGAAACTGAGGTTCCTACTTACGCAAGAAGCTGATGCTGCAAATAATCAAGAAGTGTTATTAAAGCTTGAAGAGCCCGAGGATGGTTCAAATCAATATCGAAAATACAAAGAGCTTCGTTACACCATTCGGCGTTCATTTACGAGTGACTTTGATTTTTAAATAGCAATCGCATAGCTACACAAACAAAAGCCGGAACTTTTGAGGAAAGACAATGACAGACCTAAACCAAAAAATATGTGATGTGTTTGCTGGCTTGGTGGTACGTAAAGATTTG
The DNA here is from genome assembly GCF_004331285.1 of Acinetobacter sp. ANC 3781. Classification (GTDB taxonomy): domain Bacteria; phylum Pseudomonadota; class Gammaproteobacteria; order Pseudomonadales; family Moraxellaceae; genus Acinetobacter. The sequence goes on along the minus strand of NZ_SJOH01000002.1, from coordinate 64,542 downwards.
GTTAAAACCGTAAAAGGTAATGCCATTGTTCCTTCCTATGTTCTCGAATACCTGCTGGGGCAATATTGCGCCACAAACGACGAAGACAGTATTGAAAGCGGCATTCAAACAGTGAAAGAAATTTTGGCCAAGCACTATGTGCATAGAAGTGAAGCTGGTTTGATTCGCTCAACAATTCGAGAAAAAGGCCGTCATAAGATCATCGACAAAGTAAGTGTAGAGTTGAATGATAAAAAAGATTGCTACGAAGCTCAGTTTGCTAATCTTGGTATTAAAAAAGTATTAATTGATTCAGGAACGGTTAAGCAGCATCCCAAACTCTTAGTGGGAGGTGTATGGGTTATCGCTGATATTGAATATGAGCATACGGAGGATAAAGATTCCAGTCCTTGGATACTCAGCACATTAAAACCTATCCAAATGTCTCATTTCGACTATGATAGTTATATTAAGGCACGTGGTCAGTTCACATTAGACGAATGGATTGATGTACTTATTCAGAGTGTAGGTTTTAATCCTGAATATTTTGGCAAGCGTAGCAAGCTCACTCAATTAGTCAGACTTATTCCATTTTGTGAGCGGAATTACAATCTTATTGAGTTGGGACCTAAAGGTACAGGTAAGTCACATATATACTCGGAGTTTTCACCCCACGGTATTCTGCTTTCTGGAGGTGAGGTAAGCGTTCCTAAGTTATTCGTCAATAACTCTTCGGGGAAAATTGGCTTGGTAGGTTATTGGGACGCTGTTGCTTTCGATGAATTTGCTGGGAAACAGAAGAAGGTCGATAAAGCACTTGTCGATATCATGAAGAACTACATGGCGAACAAGTCATTTTCTCGAGGTGTTGAAACTTTGGGTGCAGATGCCTCCATGGCATTTGTAGGTAACACCGAACACAGTCTGCCTTATATGCTCAAACATTCAGATTTGTTTGATGCATTGCCAGAGAAGTTTTACGACTCGGCATTTCTTGATCGTCTACACTTTTATATTCCTGGCTGGGAAGTGGATATTATCCGTGGCGAAATGTTTTCAAATGGATACGGCTTTGTGGTGGATTACTTGGCTGAAATTTTACGTCACCTTCGTAACCAAGATTATTCAGATCAATATAAAAAGTATTTTACCCTTTCTTCAAATATATCAACTCGTGATCGGGATGCTATCAACAAAACGTTCTCTGGGTTGATGAAGATATTGTTCCCTCAAGGAGGGGCAACGGAAGTTGAAATCGAAGAAATTTTGAAATTCGCAATGGAAGGCAGGAAGCGCGTTAAAGACCAGCTATTCAGAATTGATACCACCTATACGGATGTAAATTTCGCTTATTTTGACAAAGTAGGCAAAGAAAAGCCAGTTGCTACACTTGAAGAGCTTGAATACCCAAATTACTTTCATAAAACAGTTTCAAGTGATGATGCTGATCTGCCTGATTTGCAGGTTGAAACGACACTAGCTTCCGCTCCTTTAACATCTGAAACTAATGTTACAGATGAGAAACTACCTCAGGAAGGGCATCTAACCATTGTTGAAAATCAACGAGGGGTTTCCTATGAGGAACTGTTCGGACCTTACTTGAAAGGTGTGAAACACATTACTATTACAGATCCTTATATCCGTCTATTTTTTCAAGCTCGTAATTTGATGGAATTACTAGAAACTATTGTCAAATTAAAAGCTGAAGAAGATGAAATCGTTGTTAGCCTTGTAACGGTTGAGGATGAGTTAAAGGGTGATCAACAGCGTGAATTTTTTGACAAGATACAGAATGAAATGTTCACAGTAGGAATTAAATTTGCGTATTCATTTGATAATTCAGGTTCTCAGCATGCTAGATATATAGTTACTAATACTGGCTGGAAAATATCCTTAGATCGAGGACTTGATATTTTTCAGCAGTACGATATGGGGGATGCATTTCAGCTTGCTAACCGCAACCAAAAGTATCGTGCATGCAAGGCATTTGAAGTGACTTACATAAAATTATCTTCATAAAGGCTCACAAGGTATGAAGACTCTACAATATTAATAAAAGAATATACGAGTATGAGTAGTAATGAATATCAAATGCTAAAGGTACAGATACTGTGGCACACTTGTATCAAGAATTGTTCATTCGAGTATGGATTGCAGAAATAATAGGCAATCTTATAAATGAAAAAAAGACTGTGGCCAACACTAAATCCTCTTTTTTTATAGGTGGGTAAATTGGGGTAAATGAAATCTAAAATAAGCATAGGAATTTAAGTAGTTATAAGCTCTGTTAAACAGCCACCATCTCAACCAAAACTAGAAAGCTAACCACTTATTTTTATGAGATTAATATGATGAGCTCAAAATGAGAAATAGATTAGTCTAAATCAGTAGAAGCAGTGATCAACTAGTTTGAACTAGTAATCCAAAAAATTTGTGGTTATTTTGATTGAATACATTATTTCAAACTTCTATATCTATTAAAAGTATCGTTTATTATAACCTTTGAAGTGGTATAAGCCACTTCAAAGGTTATTAACTTATGCCTTATTTTTGGTATAAACATCAATAAGAACGGCTCCTAAAAGCACCAATCCTTTAATCACTTGTTGATAATCAACGCCAATCCCCATAATCGACATACCGTTATTCATGACACCCATAATAAAAGCACCAATGACAACAGCAAAAACTTTTCCAACGCCACCAGATGCAGATGCGCCACCAATGAAACAGGCAGCTATCACATCTAATTCAAAACCGTAGCCACCAGATGGAGTCGCACTGTTTAAACGAGCTGCAAAAATTAGGCCTGCGAATGCAGCTAGAATCCCCATATTTACAAATGCAAAGAAAATTACACGTTCAGTTTTGATACCAGATAGCTTAGCTGCTTTTGCATTCCCACCAACCGCATAAATGCGACGTCCAATAGTAGTTCGGTTCATAATGAAAGTATAAAATGCAACCAATATTCCCATAATAATCAATACAATAGGCATGCCTTGATACAAAGCCAATAAGTAAGAAAATGCGATGATAGCTACACTTAATGCTAAGTTCTTCAGCACAAAAAGAACTTTTGACGTACTCTCAATACCATGTAATGCTGCTTGTTTACGTTGACGGAATTCAATCACAAAAAAAGTTATACTAACTACAATTCCGAGTAAAAGTGATGTGACATGAAAACCTTCAATACCAAAAAAGTCAGGAATAAAACCAGAACTAAAAGCATTAAATCCATCTTCAAATGGACCAACTGATTGACCATCTAGAGCAATTAATGTCAAACCGCGAAAAACCAACATCCCTGCTAAAGTGACGATAAATGAAGGTACTTTCCAATATGCAACCCAATAGCCTTGAATGGCACCGATCACCGCACCAGCCAGAAGACAAATAAACATTGCTGGTACAAAAGGCATTTCATGTGTAACCATTAGGCTAGCTGCCAAAGCCCCCGTCAACCCGACTACAGATCCAACTGAGAGATCAATTTGTCCACTTACAATGACCATGAGCATGCCAAGAGCCATAATGACGATATAACTATTCTGCAAGATTAAATTTGTTAGATTTAATGGTTGTAACAAAACATTATTGGTCGCAAATTGGAAAAATATCACAATAATAATCAATGCACATAGCAAGCCATATTCTTTTAAGCCATTTGCTATGAAATTTGTATTTAGTCCTTTATTATTTTTTCCATTCATTTTGTTGGTAATTGCTGCGCTATTGATATTGTTCATTTTCTTTCTCTCCATTCTTCATAATAGATCGCATAATGGCTTCTTGATTTGCATCTTTTGCCAGAAACTCACCAACAATCTTTCCTTCATTCATGACATAAATCCGATCACACATACCCAATAGCTCAGGCATCTCAGAGGAAATCATGACAATACATTTACCCTCTTGGGCTACTTGATCAATAATTGTATAAATTTCATACTTTGCCCCTACATCAACTCCTCGTGTAGGCTCATCGAGAATTAGGACATCTGGTGCTGTGAATAACCATTTACTAATCACGACCTTTTGCTGATTTCCGCCTGACAAGTTACCCGTATGTTGTTCTACATCAGCACTTCTAATTCGCAGCTTGCTTCGAAATTCATTTGCAGTATTTGTTTCTCGATGGTCATTTACTACTAGATGCTTTGAAATACCTGAAAGGTTGGCTAAAGAAGTATTTTTTTTAATACTTTCTTCGAGTAATAGCCCGTACCCTTTTCTGTCTTCCGTTACATAGGCCAAGCCGTTGTCAATAGCTTTTCTGACATTAGATACATCAATTACTTTGTCATGAATTGAAACTGTGCCACGAATATTCTTACCGTAAGATTTGCCAAAGATACTCATTGCAAGCTCTGTACGTCCAGAACCCATAAGGCCAGCAATTCCGACAATTTCACCTTTACGTGCGTTGATACTGATTCCTTTAATGACTTCACGTGAAGCATGGTTGGGGTGATCAACACGCCAATCTTTGACTTCAAATAGAACGTTGCCAATATTTGGTGATCGTTTCGGATAACGATCTTCCATGTCACGACCGACCATTGCTTTAATGATACGGTCTTCGCTTACATCTTCTTCTCGACAATTTAGATAATCTACAGAGGAGCCGTCACGTATGATCGTAATGCTATCCGCTACTCTAGAAATTTCATTTAGCTTATGTGAAATAATGATCGATGTAACACCTTGGGCCTTCAGTTCTAATAAAAGGTTTAATAATCGATCACTATCATTGTCATTTAAACTGGCTGTGGGTTCGTCCAAAATTAGCAGCTTAACTTCTTTCGATAATGCTTTTGCAATTTCAACTAATTGTTGTTTTCCAATTCCGAGGTCACTAATTAAAGTATCAGGAGAATCAGATAAACCTACTTTAGCAAGTACTTGTTTGGTTTTCTTATAAGAGGTATTCCAGTTAATAATGCCTATTTTGGATTGCTCATTACCTAAAAAAATATTCTCAGTGATAGATAACATAGGGACAAGAGCAAGCTCTTGATGAATAATGATAATTCCTTTTTCTTCACTGTCGCCAATATCAGAAAATTTCTGTTCTTCACCCTGATATAAGATCTGACCATCATAAGAACCATGAGGGTAAACCCCACTCAACACTTTCATTAATGTAGATTTACCAGCACCATTTTCACCACAAATAGCGTGAATTTCTCCTGTTTTGACAACCAGGTCGACATGACTCAATGCCTGAACATGTCCAAAACACTTCTTGATGCCACGCATTTCAAGTATTGTTTTCATACAGCAGTCCTCTGTTGATCAGTGATTACTGACCAACACTTATCTGTTTTAATCGCCTTAACCTGTGTAAATTTTTATTTAAGTTGTTGAAAAATAAATTATTTAAATTGATTGGCTTTATAGTAACCAGATTTCACGAGAACTACATTCCAGTTATTTTTATCTACTAATTGAGGCTTAACTAAGTAGGTGGGTACAACTTTAGAACCATTGTTATAGGATTTTGTATTGTTTACAGGAACAGTCTGACCTTTAATAATTGCATCAACCATATTTGCGGCAGCTTTAGACAGTAAACGAGTATCTTTAAATACGGTTGAGGTTTGATCACCTTTCATTATTGCTTTTATATTTGCTGGTTGAGCATCCTGACCAGTAATGACAGGCATTGGTTGATTAGGGCGCCCATACCCAACACCTTTAAGAGAAGAGATAATACCTGTTGCTAGATTATCATTGGGTGCCAAAACAGCATGTAGACGGGAACCACCATAAAAGGCACTTAATAAATTATCCATGCGGGCTTGTGCTGTTGCACCTTCCCAACGTAAGGTCGCAACTTTAGCAAGATTAGTTTGTTTGCTACGAACAATAAGTTTGCCTTTTGAGATATAAGGATTCAAAACAGACATTGCGCCTGCATTAAACATGTGGGCATTATTGTCATCTAAAGAGCCTGCAAAAAGTTCAATATTAAATGGACCTTTACCTGCATTTAGTCCAAGTTTGTTAACAATAGAAGTTCCTTGTAGTACACCCACCTGGTAATTATCAAATGTGGCATAGTAATCCACATCTTTTGTTTTCATAATTAATTTGTCATATGAAATTACTTTAATACCTTTCTTTTTTGCTTTGCTTAATACATTTGAAACAGTCGCGCCATCAACAGGGGCAACAACAAGAACTTTTGCACCAGCAGTAATCATGTTCTCAATTTGAGAAATTTGCGTTGGTACATCAAGGGTTGAGTATTGCAAATCAGTCTTATAACCTTTGGCTTTCAAATTGCTGACAATATTTTTTCCATCCATAATCCAGCGTGCTTCTGTTTTATTGGGTAAGGCAATTCCAATTAATTCACCAGCAGCATAAGTAGAATTTGCAAATGCTGCTAAGGCAATCGTGGCTACAGAAGTGGTAATAGTTTTATACATTTTCATTGTAAGTTTCCTTTTGCTTTAAGCATAATTAACATCCGCAGATAGTTTTGAAGTCCATTCAAAAACCTGCATGACTGCTTCGAAAATTGATCGTCACAAGAGCCTAATAGGATCTTATAAGGAGTTTGATATTCATAAATTGAATGCCATAGCTCACCTAGACAAAACTCTATGTACATTTAGTCCAATACAGTGATTGACCATTTATTTAATGAGCTAGTCGACCTAGCACTTTCTTATTTAGAGCTTTTAAAAAAGCTCTTATACAATTTCTCCCTAAATTTTTTACGACGCTCCTGTCGTATTTGTCTATTAATCAATATCATTTCCAATGATCATTGAGTGAAGTCGTTATTAATTGTCTTGGAGTATAGAAGCGTCAAAATGGGAAAAAAATGTCAAAAATTGAAAATGTCTTTTGCAATATAAGGAAAAATAAAGGGGTTTTAATTTATTTATAAAAATGATAAGGCAGCAAGGTTGGTTAATTTCAAAAATGAAAAAGTGTTTTTAGAAATAGTTATTTTTTTTCAAAATCAGCTTGTATAACCTAGGAATCATCAAGAATAAGTAGTTTTTGAAGTTATCGTTATTAAAAGGAAGTATCTGTATGTTAAAAGTAGCAATTCTAGGTGCGGGACGCATCGCTCAAATCCATTCTAAAAGTGCATTTTTAAATACACAATGTGAACTTAAATTAATCGCTGATCCATGGAAAGAGGGCGTTGATAAACTAGCTTCAGAATTAAATTGTGAATCATGCTACGACTATTACGAAGCAATTGATCGTGACGATATCGATGCTATTGTGATTGCAACAGCTACGGATTTACACGTTGATTTAATGATGCATGCTGTGAAAAATAAAAAGCCTGTTTTATGCGAAAAGCCAATCGATTTAGATTTTCAACGTTCAATTGATGCTGTAGAAAAAATTCAACAAAATGGTGGTCAAGTCATGTTGGCGTTTAACCGACGTTTTGATGAAGATACTATTGCATTGAAAGCAGCCCTAGAAAATAATGAAATTGGAAGTGTTCGACAAGTAATCATTACAAGTCGTGATCCTGGTATGCAGCCTGTGGAATATATGAAAACTTCAGGCGGTATCTTTAAAGATATGACAATTCATGACTTTGATACAGCGCGCTTTATTTTAGGTGAAGAACCGGTTGAAATATTTGCCACAGCAAGTCGTTTGGTAGATGAAGAATTAGTTACTATTAATGATTATGATACCTGCAGTATTACTTTGAAAACGGCATCTGGTAAGCAATGCATCATTAATAACTGCCGTGAAGCGGTTTATGGATATGATCAGCGTATTGAAGTACTTGGTTCTCTAGGCTTATTAAAAACGCAAAATCATCGTCCTTCAACGCTGAAAAAATATGCTAAAGACTTTACTGGCTCCCAGCAGCCATTATTGAACTTCTTTTTAGAACGTTATACCAGTTCATATAGAAATGAGTTTGATGCGTTCATCTCTAGTTTAGTATCAAAACAAGCGTTCCCAACAAGCCTATTTGATGGCTTACAAGCTCTATATCTTGCGGTTTGTGCTATGGAATCAGTAGAAAGTGGCAAAGCTATTGCTATTAATCCAGAAGGTCCAGCAAAAAGCCTAGCTGCGTAAATTATCTATACTTATCTCAAAGAAGAGATACTTCAAATTATTTAATAGCTTAAGCAGTGTGTTCAATTACATGCTGCTTAGGAGACTATTATTCGAATATAAGGAAACTAGCAATGGATGCGAGTTTAAGTAATATTGCAGAGGCGCCTGTTAAAAGAAAGGCAATCTCCTTAAAAGCAGCATTGATTTTAGTCATTGTTTTTAATTTTATGTGGGCTTTTTCTCATACTTTACTAGATGTGCTGAATAAACATTTTCAGGATAAGTTTCACATTTCACATGGTGAGTCAGCTTTCATACAAACTGCTTATTTAAGTGCTTACTTTATATCTGCAATTCCTGTTGGCATACTTATGAAACGATATGGTTATAAAAATTCTATTATCGTTGGTTTGCTTCTCTTTGCTATAGGCTGTATGGGCTTTGTTCCAGCTACTCAGGTAGGAACATTTTCTGCTTTTTTAATAGTCATCTTTATTCTTGCATCAGGCTTAGCTTGCTTAGAAATTGTATGTAATTTATATGCAACTAAACTCGGTGATCCTAAGGATGCAACACGTCGTTTGACCTTAGCTCAGGCTTTTGGCGGTATGGGTGGAATGTGTGGTCCATTGGTCGGTGGAGCTGTGTTCTTCATCCCTGCAGGTACAATAGCAGGCTTTCATGTAGAACCTGCTACTTTGACTTATGCAGCACTTTCTATCCTCGTACTATGTGTCGTTGGATATATTTTTATGATCAAACTGCCTGATAATAATCAGCACGATCAAAATGCTATCCAAGTAAATCCTGACGATACTGTCTTTGAAAATATCCCCCTTCATAAAAATAAAAATGTTCGAAAAGCAATGTTGTCACAGTTTTGCTATAACGGTGCGCATTTTAGTATAGGTGCATTCTTTATTAACTTTGTGATTGAACATTGGCAAGGTATTACTCCAAGTAAGGGAGCTTATTTCTTATCAATCGCAATGTTCTGCTATATGACTGGCCGCTTCTTAGGCATCTTCATTATGAAATATATTGATCCAAGAAAACTGCAAATCTTTAATAGTGCTGTCTGTGTTTTAGCTTGTTTATTCGTAATGTTAGGTTATCAATATCTTTCGGTGATTGTATTGATTTGTATGTTCTTATTCAAATCAACACTATACCCAACAATTTTCTCAATGGGCGTGCGAGGTTTAGGAAAAAAATCTCAAATGGCTGCATCTCTCATGGTCACCATGTTTGTTGGTGGCGCAATTTTACCTCTTGTCATGGGTTATCTTTCAGATTTAACGAGTATTTCTACTGCATTTATTGTTCCTGCAATTTGTTATTTATTAATTTGCTGGTGTGCGATTACTCAAGATCTTACTGGATATAAATTCGCGAAATCATGAATTTCGTAACGTAAGTTTAAGGAAAAATTTTATGAACAAACCAGATTTATTAGCTGCTTATTGGACTTTAGCTGGTAACGTATACCCAGGTGCTCCAACAGAAATTAGTCCATTTACCTTACAGCAGCGAGTTGAAGCAGCTTCAAAAGCAGGGTGGAAGGGGATTGGTCTTGTTTTAAGTGATCTTCAAGCCACTCTGGAAAGTAATAGTCTAGCAACCATTCGACAGCTATTTAAAGACAATGATATTAAATATTTCGAGTTGGAAATTTTGTTAGATTGGTATTTAACTGGTGAAGACCGTAAAGTATCTGATTATGAACGATCAAAAATGATTGAACTGGGTGCAGAACTTGGAATGTGTAATTTAAAAATTGGTGCTAAGCCATTTGAAAACTCACCGAATAGTCTGGAAAACATGGCTGAGGAGTTTTCAAAGCTATGTAAAGAAGTTGCTCAAGTGAATGCGAATGTTGCATTAGAAATTATGCCATTCTCAAGATTGGCTACTTTAGAAGATGGCTTGAAAGTAGTCGATACTGGAGATTCAAACGGTGGTTTATGTTTGGATATTTGGCATTTAGCACGTGGAAATATTGATTTTGAGAAAATTAGTATGGTGCCTGCCCATTTGATTAAATCTGTTGAATTAAATGATGCAGCTGAAGAAATCCAAGGTGATTTATTCAATGATTCGACACATCATCGTAAGTTGTGTGGTCAAGGTTCGTATGATATTCCATTATTCTTAAATGAGATTAAAAAAGCAGGTTTTAACCAACCCTATTATGGTGTTGAATTAATTTCACAGGAACAACGTATTCTTACGCTCGATCAAATGGCTAAAAATGCTTATGAAACAACAATTAGTGCATTTAATTCTGTAGTAGCTTAATAGGTCTTACTCCCCCAATAGTAATGATTAAGCTATTGGGTGGGTAAAATTTTTTTTTAAAAAATCGACTCTATTATGATTATAAAATATTTAATCAAATCTCGATGGATTTAAATATTAGCTATTACATTTCTAAAAATATGACATTAGTCCATAAACAATCCAGGCTTCTATCTGTAACGAGCTGATAGTTGGTATAGGATTAACTATTGGCTTTTCTAACTTTTTTTATCCTATAAACTATAATTCAATTTTATTATTTCCTACTATGACATCTCATCCTCCCTTATCTCATTCTTATTCACTTTTTACTGTTATCTTGGCTCTAGCAATTGGTGGATTTTGTATTGGCACAACTGAATTTGTGGCAATGGGTCTGATTCAGGAAATTGCTAAAGATCTACAAGTGTCTATTCCTGATGCTGGTTATTTTATCAGTGCTTATGCCTTGGGGGTCGTAATTGGGGCACCAATTATTGCGATTACATGTGCCCAGATTCCTCGCAAAAAATTGCTACTACTCCTGATGTTATTCTACGGAATTGCTAATACTTTAACAGCTTTGGCGGATACTCCTGAAACTGTATTATTATCCCGATTTATTGCAGGACTTCCTCATGGGGCCTATTTTGGTATTGGAGCTTTAGTTGCTACTGAACTTGCTAATCCTAATCGGCGTTCCACAGCTATAGCATTAATGATGATGGGGCTTACCATAGCTACAGTCATTGGTGTTCCTTTAGCGACATGGATTGGACAACAATTTGGTTGGCGTTCTGGTTTTATATTCTCTGCCCTTATAGCTTTTTTAACCTTAATAGCAATTATATCTTTTGTACCCCATATCCCTGTTCATAAAACAGCGAGTATAAAAAATGAGTTAGCAGGACTTAAAAATATAAATATCTGGTTAACACTAGCTGTAGGTGCGATTGGCTTTGGTGGTATGTTTTCAGTCTATAGTTATATTTCTCCAATTCTAACTGAATACACTCAAACTGATATTATCGTTGTACCTTTCGCTCTTGCTATATGGGGAATCGGGATGGTAATAGGAGGACTCTTAGCTGGGCATTTTGCGGATAAGAATCTCAATAAAACTATTGTGGGAGTTCTAATCAGTTCAGCAATAACTTTCTTACTTGTTAGTTTTATGATGGATAATATCTTTACAGCGCTCATAGGCTTATTTTTGATCGGTATGACTGTAATTGGTTTAGCAAGCACACTTCAAATACGTTTGATGGAAGTTGCTGGTAATGCCCAAAGTCTAGCGGCATCCCTTAATCATTCTGCTTTTAATTTAGCCAATGCTTTAGGTGCTTATTTGGGAGGGTGGGTATTAACTCAAAATATGGGATGGCTTGCACCTATTCAAATCGGTTCTGCTCTAAGTTTAAGTGGATTATTAATTTTTATTATTGCTTTATTAGTTGAGAAAAATGGTCAAAAAAATTAATTTTTTTAATATGGATTTGATTATATTTAAATCGTTAGAAAATAAGTTTTTCATCAGTGAAATAGAAAAGCAGCTATAAATAGCTGCTTTTTTTAACATATATTTATTTTAAAGAAATACTTCAATACCATTTTTTCCAGCAGAATCAAATAATGCTGCAAGTAAAATTGAAATATTATGGGCCTGAGTCGCAGGGACTTGAGAAGGCTTTTTATTTAAATATGAATCTAGAAAAGCATTTAATTCACGGTCAAAATAAATTGGGTTTCCAATTTCTGCAATATCGGGAGAATATTCAGTTTTCTTGGTTGCCCAAATTTCAGGGAAGCTAGTTTCGTTCCATTCTGTCCAACCTTGTGTCGTACCTTCCACATTACCCGTTTGGTAGAGTTTATAAGATGAAGGTAATGAACGTGAAGACATGATGCCTTCTGTACCATAAGCTGTCATATCCCAGCTTTCTGTCCATGGAAGAACATCCCAAGACATGAAGTCAACGACGACAATTTTATCATCATAATTAAGAATGGCACCTGCAGCATCTTCACGCGATTCTTCACCTTTAAAATCTTTAAATTTGGTGATGCGGGCATTAACAGATTTAGGCATACCAAAATGGTGTAAAACTCGGTCAAATAAATGACAACCAATTACAAAGAAAGCACCACCAAGATCACCTGGTTGTCTCATATGTGCAGTTTCTGCTTCATTATGAGAGCAACCTGCATGAGCACGAATTTGTAAAACTTTACCAATTTTACCTTGCTGAATAACATCCTGCATTACATTGATTGAAGGGGCAAAACGCCAACAGTAACCAACCTGAACAAATCCATTATATTCATTAACAGCATCAACGATGCGTTGTGTATCTGCTACACCTCGACCAGCTGGTTTTTCAACTAATACAGCTTTTCCTGCTTGTAAAGCTGCAATGGTTAGATCAGCCATTTCGTAGCTTTTTGAATGAACCAGTACGATATCGATATCTGGATTACTTAAAATATCTTCCTTTGTTCTTACTTCAATATTTAGTGCATCGCAGAAGGGCTTTAGAAGTTCACTTTGGTCTGCTGCACCATAAATTTCAATATCTTGACGGCGTTGAAGTGCTTTTACTCGTCCTGATGTGTGCGGATGTGTAATTCCTAACAACGCAACTTTTAATTTATCTTTTTGCACAATAAAACTCCTGTAAAGAATTTTCCAATTTTGAATACAAGCAAGTTATCTTTTTCTAATATGTGTATAAAGAACTTTTAAGGAAATGATTATTTCAAAATTGAAATAATCATTCATGAATATTCTCTCTAGAATAATTTTAAGGAAAGGATGACTTATTTATTGGGATAATCCAATTTATTGAATAGAACTCCAATAGCGTTCGTATTCTTTATTTTTAAAATCTTCAATTAAGAAATCTATAAATAATCTATTTTTTATCGGCATAAATTGTCTACTTTGAAAAGCAATGTTGATATTAAGTTCAGGAAGTTTCCAGTCCGTTAATATTGGAATCAATCTTCCTTCCACAATGTCTTGATAAATAATGTAGAGCGGTTGAATGAGAATTCCAGCACCATTCAATGCAGCAGATCTTACGATTTGACCATCATTTGTTTCCATAATCGGATTTAATGCAAAATTTTTAATTTCATTGTTTTTAGTGAAACTTAATATCCGTGGATTGTTTGCATGGCTATAAAGTAAAATATCGTGCTCTTGGAGTTCTTCAATCGTGTTCGGTTTTCCTTTTCGCTTTATGTAATCATACGAGGCAGCTAAAATTCGATGTGTAGTGACAAGTTTTCTAATGGTTAGATTTGAATCTGGTTCGAATTCACGTGTTCTAATCGCAATATCAATATTGCTATCAATGATGTCTTGATAGCGATTTGCACCAATTAAGTTTATTTTTATTTTAGGGTAAAGTTTATTAAATTTAGGAATCAAAGGGGTGATGTGCATAATCGCAAAAGAAATTGAAGAGGTGATTGTAACGGTTCCTTCTGGTTCAACCGCAGCAGAACTAATCGAAGATTCCGCTTGATCAATTTCAGAAAGTAAATCTTTACACTTCTTATAATATTCGATTCCAATCGTTGTTAATGATAATCGACGAGTAGTACGTTCAATCAATCTTACATTGAGTCTGTTTTCTAATGAAGTAATGTGCCTTGTTGCTGCTGCATTAGATATTTCTAATTTTTCTGCTGCTTTATTAAGTGTTCCAAGCTCTGCAACAGCAACGAATAACTCCATGCTCGTTAATCTGTCCATACAATCCCTTCCTATTATTTCCTAAATGAAATAAAGATTTTCTTAACCAATATTTTATTTCAATAATTAACAGCTTAGCATGAGATTTATAGGAGTTAGATTTATTTTATGGAAAAATTATGAAAAATTTAGATGAAAGAACAATCACTCAAGCGGTTATAGAAAGAAACTCTTTTTCTTCGAATGAACGATTAAAAGATGTAATGCATTCTTTAGTACAACATCTTCATTCTTTTGCACGAGAAGTTGAGTTAACTGAAGAAGAGTGGGAAATAGGGGTGAAATTCTTAACTGATGTGGGGCAAATTTGTAGTCCAACTCGTCAAGAATTTATTCTTTTATCTGACACACTCGGGTTATCAACCTTAGTGATTGCTCAAAATCATAAAAAACCAATTGGATGTACTGAAGCAACAGTATTTGGACCATTTCATGTCCAAGATGCCCCACGTTTAGAGCTGGGCAGCAATATGAGTGAGGGTGTAAAAGGTACTTCGTGGTTTGTTAATGGTGTCATCAAGGGTATTGATGGTCAAATTATTCCTCATGCAGAGATTGAAGCCTGGCAGGCAGATGATGAGGGTTTTTACGATGTACAAAAAGAAAATATTGATAAATACCAAGGGCGAGCTATTTTCCATGCCGACAAAGATGGAAAATACCATTTTCAAACGATTGTTCCTGAAGCTTATCCAATTCCGCATGATGGGCCTGTGGGAAAAATGCTTGAAGCATTAAACCGCCATCCGTGGAGACCTGCTCACTTACATTTCATGATTTCTGCTCCAGGTTACGAGCGCTTAGTGACTCATGTATTTAAAGATGCGGGTGACTATTTAGATTCTGATGCTGTTTTCGGGGTGCGTACTTCTTTAATTGCAGAATGGGTTAAACATGAAAGTGGTATTGCTCCAAATGGCGAATACCAAAGTCATCCTTTCTACACATTAGATTTTGATTTCATTTTAAACAAACAAAAGGTTGAGGCTGCTTAATGATTAATAAAGCTGCGGCATCCCTTGAGGAAGCGCTCTCCCACATTAAAGATGGTGCCACCATCATGATTGGCGGCTTTGGTACAGCTGGTCAGCCGGCTGAACTGATTGATGGTTTAATCGAACTGGGTGTAAAAGACCTGGTGATCGTCAACAACAATGCCGGCAATGGCGACTACGGTTTGGCCAAGCTGCTTAAAACCGGTGCGGTGCGCAAAATCATCTGTTCCTTCCCGCGTCAGTCCGACTCCTATGTGTTTGATGAAATCTATCATGCCGGAAAAATTGAACTGGAACTGGTACCTCAAGGCAACCTAGCTTGTCGTATTCAGGCCGCAGGCATGGGCCTTGGTCCAATCTACACACCAACCGGTTTTGGAACTTTGCTGGCTGAAGGCAAACCGATCCTGAACTATGAAGGCAAAGACTTTGTGCTGGAAAACCCGATCAAGGCTGACTTTGCCTTGATCAAAGCTTATCAGGGCGACCGCTGGGGCAATCTGGTTTACCGTAAATCGGCCCGTAACTTTGGCCCGATTATGGCCATGGCTGCCGATGTCACCATTGCCCAGGTTTCCGAAGTGGTGGAACTGGGTGCACTCGACCCAGAGCACATCATTACCCCGGGGATTTTTGTTCAACACGTGGTTGCAGTAAAACCTGCATAGTCATTGGCATTGGAGTATTAAAAGATGAGTTATAGCAAATTAAGCCGTGACCAGATTGCTGAACGTGTGGCGCAGGACATTCCCGATGGTGCCTATGTCAACTTGGGTATTGGCTTGCCGACCAAGATTTCCAGCTATCTTCCTTCAGACAAAGACGTGTTTTTACATTCTGAAAATGGCCTGCTGGCCTTCGGTCCTCCTCCTGCTGAAGAAGATCGTGATCCAGAGCTGATTAATGCAGGCAAGGAATTTGTGACCTTGCTGGAAGGTGGTGCCTTCTTCCATCATGGTGATTCCTTCGCGATGATGCGTGGCGGTCATTTAGACATCGCGGTACTGGGTGCATTCCAGGTTGCTGAAAATGGGGATCTGGCCAACTGGCATACCGGTGCCCCTGATGCCATTCCTGCAGTGGGCGGTGCAATGGATCTGGCGGTGGGTGCAAAAAAAGTCTTTATCACCACCGATCATGTCACCAAAAAAGGCGAACCCAAGATTGTTGCAGAACTCAGCTATCCGGCAACCGGTCTGAAATGCGTGGACCGGATTTATACCGACCTGTGCGTGATTGATATGACAAGTGACGGCATGAAAGTGATTGAGAAAGTTGAAGGTTTGTCTTTTGAAGAATTGCAGTCGTTGACCGGTGCAAGGCTGATTGATGCGACGAATAGCATGATTCAAGCTTAAGTTAATACAGAATTCTGGAAGATAACTGAAATGAAAAACGCCTATATTATCGATGCCATCCGCACCCCATTTGGCCGCTATGCCGGTGGTCTTGCCCCAGTTCGTGCCGATGACCTCGGTGCCTTGCCGATTAAAGCGCTGATAGAACGTAATTCTTCAGTTAACTGGGAACGGGTTGATGACGTGATTTATGGCTGTGCCAATCAGGCCGGTGAAGATAACCGCAATGTAGGACGTATGTCAGCACTGCTTGCAGGTCTGCCTTATCAGGTGCCTGCCACCACAGTCAACCGTTTATGCGGTTCATCGCTGGATGCTGTGGCGATGGCAGCACGTGCCATTAAAGCCGGTGAAGCCGAGTTGATTATTGCCGGTGGTGTGGAATCCATGAGCCGTGCTCCCTTGGTGATGGGTAAATCGGAAGGCGCCTTTCGACGCAGCCAAAAACTTGAAGACACCACCATGGGCTGGCGTTTTATCAATCCCAAGCTGAAAGAGATGTATGGCGTCGAAACCATGCCGCAAACCGCTGAAAACGTGGCGGAACAGTTCAATATCAATCGTGAAGATCAGGATAAATTTGCCCTGGAAAGCCAGAAACGCACTGCTGCGGCACAGGCAAGAGGATTCTTCGATAAAGAAATCATTGCTGTGACCATTCCACAGCGTAAGGGTGATGCCATTGTTATTGACAAGGATGAACATCCTCGTGCCTCTACAACTGCTGAAGGTTTGGCGAAATTAAAACCGGTGGTGAAAGCCGAGGGAACGGTAACTGCGGGTAATGCTTCAGGAATCAATGATGGTGCCGCGGCCCTGCTCATCGCTTCGGATGATGCTGTTGCAAAATACGGCTTAAAACCACGTGCTAAAATTCTTGGCGCGACCGTGGTGGGTGTTGAACCTCGCATCATGGGCTTTGGCCCAGCGCCAGCGATTAAAAAGCTATTGGCACAAACCGGTTTAACCCTAGATCAAATGGATGTCATCGAGCTGAATGAAGCATTTTCTGCTCAAGCCTTGGCAGTGACCCGTGATCTGGGTTTAGAGGATGGCTCAAGCCAAGTCAATCCAAATGGTGGTGCAATTGCCATTGGTCATCCACTCGGTGCATCTGGGGCTCGTTTAGTGACTACGGCTTTGAATCAGTTAGAACAAACAGATGGTACTTATGCCTTATGTTCAATGTGTATTGGTGTGGGACAAGGGATTGCGATCATTATTAAAAGAGTAGTGAGCTAGTATTATTCCTGAGAGATTGAATTAAAAGGGATCCTTATTTAGGATCCTTTTTCAATATTCATATTCTATAAAATATAAGGCTATGCATTAATATTCGATAAAAATAAAAAAGAAAAATCTCAATAAAAAAATAATTTATAAAATAGCTTGAATAGATAAAAACATTAAAGAAATAAATATATAACATATTGATTTTAAATAACTAATTTTATTGCTGGGTATTCTTTCAATTATGAAAATATAATTTCCTAAATCGTTGTTTTTTACTCTTTTTATAAAAGATACGATGAATTTTATTTGAGTTATCTAGAGTGTAATTAATCTAATGGAAGACATTTTAATTAAAAATCTTGAAGAAGAGCGATTCAAGGCAATTGTTGAAAGCCGCTATGAGGATTTTGCAAAGCTGGCTCATCCAGAAATGACTTACACCCATACAAGTGGAATTACTGATTCTAAAGAATCATATTTAAATAAATTGTTTGGGGGGTTTTATGATTATAAATGGATCGAACACCCAATTTCTAAAATTCAAATTATTGGCGATGTTGCACTTGTATTTGGTGAAATGCATTCGGAATTAGTCGCTGGAAATATTCAAAAAAATCTAAAAAATAAATCATTAGCGATTTGGAGAAGGGAAAACAACGAGTGGCTTTTCTATGCCTATCAGCCTACACCGTTACCATAAGGAGAAGTAATATGAAAAATGAGTTTATATATGATGTACCGCAGAGCAGAGTAATTTTTGGCGCGGGTTCCCTTAAAAATTTAAAGGCTGAAATTGAAGCTTTAGGTGCTAAAAAAGCATTAATTTTATGCACACCTGAACAGGTTGCCTTGGCAGAAAAGATATCTGATCTGCTTGGTCGTTCTTCTGTGGGAATCTTTCCTAAAGCTGTTATGCATGTACCAATTGAAACAGCCAAAGAAGCAGTGACTGTTGCAAGAGAATTGGGGGCTGACTGTGCAATTGCAGTGGGTGGTGGTTCCACAACTGGGCTAGGTAAAGCAATTGCTCTTGAATATGATCTGCCAATTCTTGCCATTCCAACAACTTATGCTGGTTCAGAAATGACACCAGTATATGGAATTACGGAAAATGGGATCAAGAAGACTGGAAAAGATTCTAGAGTTTTACCAAAAACCGTTATTTATGATCCTGAACTTACTCTAAGTTTGCCATTAGATATGTCTATTACTAGTGGAATTAATGCAATCGCTCACGCGGCTGAGGGCCTATATGCTCAAAATGGTAATCCTATTATGTCTTTACTGGCCGAAGAGGGGATTAGAGCCTTAGCGGATGGGCTAAGACTCTTAAAGAAGAATGACCAAGATATTGAAGCTCGTAGTTTATGTCTATATGGAGCTTGGTTATGTGGTTATGTCCTTGGCAACGTAGGCATGGCGATTCATCATAAACTTTGTCATACATTAGGAGGAAGTTTCAATCTACCACATGCACCGACTCATACTGTCGTTCTTCCACATGCAATTGCATATAACGAGAAGGCTGTTCCTGAAGCGATGGAAAGAATTAAAAGGGCTTTAGGTGCAAAAGAAAGTACTGCTGCAAATGCTTTATTTGATCTTGTGACGGAGCTTGAAGGTCCTACATCTTTAGCAGAACTAGGCCTAACAGAATCTGGTTTGGATAAAGCAACGGAAATTGCATTATCAAATCCATACTGGAATCCTGAACCAATTGAAAAAAATGCAATTCTTCATTTATTACAGAATGCATTTGAAGGGATTCGCCCTAATTAATTTCATAATTTTTTAATTAATGAGCGAACTAATCTGACCTATTTATTTAGGTCAGTTGGATATTTTTGTCTAAAAAATGGAATTTAAAAAATGAAAAAGACGCTATGGATGTATAGTGCTGCACTTTTAATGTCATCACAGGTTGTTTCTGCAATTGAAGTAAATGGTTATTTCCGCACAGGGATAGGCGGGACTGATCATGGGGATATGCAAGAGTGTTTCAAACTGACAGGGGCACTATCAAAATACCGCTTAGGAAATGAGTGTGAACAATATGGAGAGATATTTGCGTCACAAGAGTTAGCAGAGCTTTCTGATCATTCAAAAATTAAAATTAATGGAATGGTTCAATTTTATAATGATTATGGTAAATCATTGAAATTCAGTGGAGATAATGGGTATACCAGAATGAACCAGATTTATCTGGATTGGACCAATGTCTCATTTTTAAATGGTGGCAATTTCTGGGCTGGGCGAAGATACTACAATCGAAATGATATCAATATGTCAGATTTCTTTTATTGGAATCAGAGTGGAACTGGATTCGGAATTGATAATTTTAAGTTAGATAATTTTGCCCTTAACTATGTGTTTTCTAGAAAAGATGACCTATTTCAAGAAAAATATATAAATAGACATGATTTTACAGTTAGTGACATCAAGTTAAATGATAAAAATGAATTGAATTTGGGATTATCTTATATTGATCATGAGAATGAAGGATGGGCATTCACTATCCAAAATATTACCTCAAATATTCTTAATGGTAAGAACACGATTGCATTCCAATATGGTGAAGGACCTGGAACTGGTTTAGGCTATACGGGGAATGTAAGTTTAGACCGAGAAAATACATCATTTCGTATGCTCGATGTAGTGGATTGGCAAAGCCCAAGTAAGGTACTTAATGGTCAAGCTCAAATAATTTATCAAATTAATGAATATTCAAAGCAAGAGGATACAAAATGGTTGTCGGTGGGATCAAGAACATCATACGTTGTAGATGATCATTTCAAGTTAACAGGTGAAATTGGTTATGATCAAATTAAACAAGGTAATGAGACACGCGATCTAACGAAGATTACTATTGCACCAACGTTTACCTTAAAGGGTTCGGGTTACTACGATCGTCCTGAACTAAGATTATATTATACATATGCATTCTGGAATGATGCTGAACAAAAAATGCGAGATTTAGCGAACCCAGATAGCAGCTTCTATAGCACATCCAACGGTTCTAACTTTGGCGTTCAATTAGAACATTCGTGGTAATTTTTTAAGACCCTTTAGAAAAATTGAATTTATGTGGTTTTATTAATAAGGCCACATAAATTTGATACCATTATTATGACGCCTTCGCTCTAAATTTTTAGAATTCTTGATAAGGCTTAAAGCCATTTAAAACTAGATTTTCAATCAACAGAATGTTTCTGTTTACAATAAGCTATTAATTGATTAGACAAGGAGGACAACCAATTTGCATTAATTCTAAATTCATGAGTAGACGCGGACTATAACCATTTTCATCTATAAATGGATAAATGCCAACAAAGTCAGTATGAACTTTTGCTTCATGTTCAATGGAATACAATCTATTCAGAATTCCTTATTATCTAGTTTTTATAGTAATGTAGAAATTACTGAAGCTCATTAGTTAGAGTGAGCTTCTAATAAAATTCGAAAGAATTCATTAAAAGACTAAAAATCAAATTTTCTGAAGTTTTTCTAAGTCATTTACTTTTAAAATAAAGATAAAAAGTACAGGACTTATAAAAATCCATAGAGCAACAAAGCTAATACTATTGCTGAACGTTATGCGCAGCAGGAACATCGCCAATAGAAGAAGACTTCCAGCAGCAGCTTTGGACAAGTTTGGGTATGTGGCAAGACGGGCATATCTGGATTGTTTTGTTCGAGCGATATGTTTATTGCTGACTGCATATAAGCCAAAACAGGCAAGCCAGATGAGTCCGGCAGCGGCAAGCAATATCATGATGAAGATTCCTGCTGGACAGTTTTGAGTTTTGCTTGAATTTTATTAACCGCCTTTTGCTGCATAGGGCTAATCTTTTGGTGTAAAAATAATGCTAATAAGGCAAATATCCAAAGCATGAGATCAATACGTAAAAATATCCAGTAACTAGTAAAAGAATTAACATGATGTTGGGTAAATAAATAATAAGCATCCACGAGAGGAAGTATAAAAGTAGCGGAAATCAATATTTTGAGCTGTATTTTCCATAAATGCTGCTGCGGAGTTACGCATGCCAGAATGAAACTGCCGAACCAAATGCTGAAAAAAGTATAAATTTCATAATTCAGTGCACTGGCAGGGATAGTAATCAGGCGGTTTGCATATAAATAGCCTAGCATCGCAATAGGTAGACCGATAATCATGGCTATATTCAGGCGATTCACTAAATAGTGTCCGAAATGAAATCGATTGGTTTTATTCTGTATTTGCCGTTTTAGGCTCCAAAGCAGCAGTCCGGATGCAATCATCGCACAGCCTAGTATTCCAGAGAAAAACAGGGCTAAACGAAGGGTCGGCTCAGCAAAGCGTGCCATATGCAAGCCATAAACACCCGCATTCAGGGTGGCAACTGCACTGTTATTTCGGGTATTTGTAAGTATTTCTCCCGTGGCAGCATTTAGCGTGATTTGAGCCTGAGTTCGGGTGATGGATTCATCTTTCAGCTCAGTCAGGGTAATTTGCGCCAGCTGCGTATTGGGCTGCTTGACCGTGATATTATCAAATACAGCATGGCCCCATTGCTGTTGGGCAGTGGTGATAAAATATTGAATCGGCAGCATTTCTGTTTTAAGCGGAACAGCAGGGCTGGCTGATACGTTAACCGTGCGAATTTCTTCAAAATATTGAAATGGATTATCCGGATACAGCTTTTTCATACCAGAAGGCAAAACAATATAGAAGAATATCGCCAAACCGGTAAAGGTAATGGTGAGAAAAAACGGCAAGGCAATGACCGAAGTTACATTGTGAAAATCGAGATAAGATCGTTGGCCCTTAAAGGCTCTTAAGGTAAAAAAGTCAGTCAAGATTTTTTTATGGGTAATAATCCCTGAAATCAGGGTAATGAACATGATAAATGCCAATCGTACGTCCGATGACATAAGGCAGGCCATAAAGCTGAAAATGGAAGCTATAGAAAAAATCACCGCCTTGTGTTGCTGACAGGCTTAGTTCTTTGCCTGTAGATGCATCTAGAGTCTTTCTTTCATAGCCCCCATCGGCCTTCTGCCAATATATTTTATTAACAGGTGATGCTTGATTTGCCACCCCGATATACCAGCTTTTGGCATCTGGTGCATGTTCCTGCAAATAGCTGTAGGCGGACTTAACGGCTGTTTCCTGATTGACCTGCATGCTGGCCAATTGCGGCTGCATCCACAAACTGATTTCATACCGGTAGTACGTCACCGCTCCGGTTAAAAAGATCGCGAACAGCAGCCAGCCAAAAGTTAAACCCAGCCATGAATGCAACCATGCCATAGATTGACGAACAGATTTATGCATGGGTTAACCTATGAATCGGGAAATGATAAATAACAGCAGTAAAGGGATCAGACTATACACAGACAGTTTTTTTAAACTTTGGACACAGAATATTCCAATCACAAAGCAAGCATAAAAAATCAGACCAATAAAAGCTGCCAAATACACGGATTCAGCCTTAGGCAGATAAGACTGTAAAAGGTAAGCCAGATCGAGTGCTATAAAATAGCAGCACAGATAGCCCACCCCAAAGCTCATCAATAACCGGTATACCATGGCGAATGGCTGCATTACAGAAATCATCTTTAGCCTTGAGCATGCCTTGCATGGAACTATTAAAATTTCCCTCATAGCCAATCAGTGAGGGAAATCTAAAACATTAATGAATAAAGCTTAAGCTTGTGACCAAATACTGTTTTTTGTACGCTTGCTGATTTAATTTTCCAACTTTATCGGCTTCTTTACTGATTTCAATTACATATTGGCCTTTCCACGGTGTTTCAACTTTGACTTGCCCTTGCTGATTGGTGGTGTATTTCTTTTCCCAGTACTGTGGGGAAAATACGGTCAGCTCAACACCCGATGCAGGTTTGCCCTCATAAAATACCGTGAAGGTATTGCTGTTAATTTGGGTAGGTACAATATCCAGCTCAGATTCTGCTTTAAGGTTCTGCCTGCCAGCTTTAGCATGATAAGTCAGTAATGATTCACCATAAATCAGCTCATTGCTGAGCTGAACATCTGCAGTGCCTTTGGTTGCATAGCTGAGATGGTCATGCTCTACCTTAGCCTTGAGTTTCTGTTTATCCTGAATGGCCGTAGCAGTATTAAAAGACTTCAGGGCGCTGTCTTGAGTATCTTTTAACTGGTCACTGTATTCCCCAAAAAAAGCATGAGTCTGACTATCCGTACCACGTTCCAGCCAAAGCATGTGTGCCTGAGCCGACAGGGCAGCAGACAATCCTAGCGTTAAAGCGATTATTTTTTTCATGTATGGCATCCTATATATTGATCATAATGCTGTTGATTTCCAGCCTATCTTCTAAGCTGAATAGCTCAGCTTGAATTCAAGCATTAGAACTTATAGCTCAGCATCATATTGACGTTACGCGGTTCATTAAAATTCAGCTGGTTGCTGGAAATGTTATAACTTTTCTTATCAGTTAAATTGCGGACATTCATTTGCAACGCCACTTCTGGACTGATTTGATAACGGCCCATCACATCAATCAGTGCATAACTGTCCTGTTTGATTTCTCCACCTGTCACGCTAAAGTGAGTGGCATTTTGCCAACGTAAACCTGCACCCACGGTAAGCGGTGCAAACTGCTGAGTGAAGTCATAGCTGGTAAATAGATTTGCAGTTTTATTTGGACGGTCAGGGTCAATTTTTTTACCGTCTACATCTTCTAAATTGAACTGCGAATAGCCGGCGGTGATATTCCACTGCGGTAGAATGCGCCCACTGACTTCGACTTCAAAGCCTTCACTGCTTGAACCGTCAATGGCTTTATAAACATCTTCATCACCTTGACCGAAGTTGACCTTCTCTCCAGTTTTTATGCCATAGTTATCTTGTTCAATTTTAAAGACTGCAGCACTGGCATTTAAGCGTTCATCCAAGAAGCTGCCTTTAATACCCAACTCGTAGTTGTTGCCTTCAACAGGGTCTAGATATTGGCCATTTTTATCTTTTTTAGCCTGAGGCTGGAAAATGCTGGTATAGCTGGCATATGTAGACAACTGAGGAGTGAGTTCATAGACCAGACCGGCATAGGGAATAAACTGGTGATCAAACTGCTGGGTATAGTTTTGGGTATAAAGTCCGTAGCCACTTTTTTCATAATCCGTCAGTCTTGCGCCAAGGATCAATTTTAGTGGTTCAGCAATACTCCAACGTGTCACACCATAAAATGAGTTTTGCTTGATGTTTTGACGTTCATACAGTGTTCTATCGCCCCAATTGGGTTGTGCACCATCTGTGAAATCCCAGTTAAACAGATTTGAGACCTTAACATCACACCATGGATTTGTGGCTTTGTCGGAACATTCTACAGGGGTATAGTCAGAACTGAAGTCCTGATTCGAGTATTGATAGCCTAGGGCAAAGTCATGCTTTTTATCCAATAAATTAAAGTCACCAGAGAGTTGCAGCGATGCTGTATCTTGAGTGGTATTGGTAAAATATTGTCCAAATCCGGCACTTACACCAGAACCATTGACTGGATCAGGTGCACCGCTTAAATACATAAGTTTGGAATGCCCATCACGGTCGCCATATTCATAACTGGCTTTTAATTCCCAATCATTTTCAAACCTATGTCGAAGACTGGCAAAAATATTGGTGTAATCCGTTTCCCAACGTGCCCAGTCAGGAGCAATCGTGGTAGAACGAGACCAGGGAATTAATGCACCGTTGCTAAAAACGGCTGGCAATCCACCCCAAGTGGGTGAATGCGTATCATCCTGCTGGTAGCTGATACCTGCTGTCAGCAAGGTGCGATCTGAAATATCATATTCAGCAGTCAATAAACCGGTAAAAATGTCTTTATTAAGTTTATTTCTAAAACTGTCACCTTCTTCATAGCTCAGTACCGCACGTCCACGCAGTGATCCATCCTCAGTAAGGGCATTTGCAACATCGCCCATCACATGATACTGATTCCATGAACCGCCTGAAACTTCTAAATTTGCTGTAGGTTCAGTGCTATTGGCTGTTTTACGGATCATGTTAATGGCAGCAGATGGATTGCCTGGACCTGTCAGCAGACCAGTCGCACCGCGAACCACTTCCACACGGTCAACAAGGTCTGTTGAACTGAAAATTTCGCCTTGACTCCATTGCGTACTATATGGCGTAGCTATCCCATCTATTTGATAGTTATCCACCTGAAAGCCGCGTGAATAAATATTGCCACGGTTACTTTCACTTTTTTGAACAATAATACCTGTCGTATTTTCAGCAACCTCAGTAACATTTTTTAATTGTTGATCTTCGATACGCTGACGAGTGACTACCGATACCGATTGAGGGGTCTCTTTTACACTGATATTTAAGGGCAGGGCAGTTTTAGCTGTTGATTTCGTATACCCGGTATCAGTTTTTTCTGTAGTTAAAATAATGGTGGGGAGTTGTTGAATTCCAGTGCCAACCTTTTCATTGGCCGTAATTGATTGAGATACCAATATAGCGAGAACAGAATAGCTTAGGAGATTAACTTTATAAGAAATAGGAGAGTTGGACATTGTTGTAAAGTACATATAAATAATAAGCGACATCTTAATGATAATCATTATTATTAGCAATTGTTTTTTTGGGTTTTTATATCCATAATTTTTGAAATATTAAGCCTGAATTTAAAAGATTGATACAAACAACAGAACTACTAAAAAGATGTGTTATATCCTCTTAGTTTTTATATGGTATATACTGGTATCACTAATGTACTGTTTCAAATTTTGAATTCTGATTTGAATAAGATTTTAAGTAATTCAATAAATTAGATTTGGGTCAAAATTGGGTCAATGAATATTCATATTTGTAAAATTTTGTTTAAAATTAACTGTTTGGGTTTTGAGTTCAATTGACGCCACCCACCAAATTCTTAAATTTATATGTTGTTACATTACGATATATGAATTAAAAAGCCTTAAACATCAGTGTTTAGGGCTTTTTTTATGCCTGTATATAACTTTGTATGAATGAGTACATAGCTTGTTGCTGTGTATAGTGTGAGTTAGTGAAAAGCCACCATACAAGAAAGATTATGAAGCGAGCTGATGTAAATAAATTCCCAATGAGAGATACAATACTTAGTTCATTGGAGCCTGAAGAAAAAGAATATCGGGTGAATGATGGGGATAATTTGCATTTCGTAGTTCATCATAAAGGCAATAAGCGATGGGAACTAAGATATAAAAAACCTAGCACTGGTAAATGGTCGTGGTTGGGTTTAGGTACTTATCCTGAAGTTGGTGGGAGATGGGCAAGACAAAAGGCTGATGAAGCACGTAAGTTAATTTCGCAAGGTATTGATCCAGTCGTACAGAAAGCTGAAGAAAGATTGGTAACGTTGGAGCAAGGAGCTTATACATTCAAGCAACTCGCTGAAGAGTTTTATCTGACAAAAACTTGGACGCCTGATACCAAGGCTAGAAACGTTGGGGCAATCAATAATCACGTTATACCTGTTATGGGAAATCGTGATTATCGAATAATAACTAAACAAGAATGGCATTGAATAGCCACCGAGTATGTAGTTGCCTTTTATTTAAATAAAATGACTAACTAGAAGAATTTAAAAAACTCTAAAAATTTCCTTAAGCTGACTATTTTTTATTAGCAAACTATTGACCTTAGTCTTACTCCAAGCCTTATAATCAATTCAAATATTAATTTTGATGCAATTATGCGTTCAGTAAAATGGATTACAGTATTGGTGACCCTGTTCACGTTCCAAAGCCTGTGGAACGTGGCGGCAGCCTTTTGTGTCCATGAAGAGCAGGCGCAGGTGTTGCAAACTTATCATTTTGGTCATCACCAAAATACCTTATGTGCCAGCGATAGTCGTCAACACAATCATAATGGACAGTCAGAAAACATAAAAACAGTCAGTAGCGATTTAGAAATCGGTGAAGATCATCAAGATCATCTACCGTCGATGACGCACTTGATTGTGCAAAATGAAAAAATCAGCCTGTTAACTCTACCTTCAGATGATAAAACTATTCCACATTTCTATTGGAATAACAGTTATCAGCCACCTGATCTGTTTCAACAAAGCCCACCTCCCGAATTTTCCCCGCTCATGGTGGGGTAGCCTAAAACATTCCCACCACTTTTATTATTTAAATAAGTGGGAAAAATCATGTCTTTACAATCAATGGCATTCTTGTGTCATAGTTTGCTTGCCTGTGTGTGTACAGCAGCTATGCAATACAGCCATGCTGAAAACGTTACCAGCTTTGAATCCGCTTTAGCAAAAGTACAAAGTTACCAGACTCAAGATCAGCTGTGGCAACAAGGCCAGCAGATTTCTGAATTGAATATCCAGCAAAGCCGGTTATGGCAGAATCCAAGTATAAGCATAGAGCAATCTGGCTTTGGCTCGGATCAAGAACAGGAATTCAATGTCGGTATTCGTCAATCACTAGATCTATTTGGTCAGCGTAAGCTGAATCAGATAATTGCCAATACCTCGGATCAACAAATCCAATTGCAACAGCAATTATGGAAGGCGCAAAGCCAACTGATTGTTAGATTTGCATGGTCGCAATTTGCACTTGCTGAGGTTGAACAGTCTGCTTATTCATCACAATTAAAAACAAGTAAAGCCAATCTGGACAGTGCGCAGAAACGCTATCAGGCCGGCAGTATTGCACTGGTTGATTTTGAGCGCGCTCAAATTGAAGCGCTAGAATTCCAACGACTTTATCAGCAAGCGATGCTGAATCAACAATCCGCTGGTCGTCAGCTGTCTCATTTGTGGGGAGAAACGTCTTCACACCTTCAATTGAATAAAACCGCTATTCCTTGGCCAGAGCAAAGTCATCAAACTGTACAACGTTATATCGCTGAAGGGTGGCTAGAAAAACTGTATGCCTTGAATATTCAGCAATCGGATCATCAAATTGAAAATCTAAGAATACAGGCACGTCCCAATCCCACTTTAAATGTAGGCATGAAACGTAGCAAAACTCCCAATGAAAGTAACGATACGACTTTGGCAATGGGCGTGGATATTCCCCTGAATATTTTTAACCGCCAGCAATATGCGATCCCGATGGTCCAGCAACAGCAAATACTGCTGAACCAACAGCAGCAGCGTGAGCTGAAGCAACAAATACTCGATATTGCCAACAGCATGCATCAGCTCAAAGGTTTACGTAGCCAGTTCGATGCCACCACAGCACAACTTACATTGGCGACCAAAGTTCAGAGCCGTACTTTACAAGGTTTTCAGGCAGGAAAACTGGCAATTACCGACGTTCAGCAAGCAACCACTCAACTGCAGAATCTTCGATTGGGTCAATTACAAATTCTACGTCAGGCTTGGCAAACGGCCCTCACAGCTGAAGCACTCAGTATTGGCACAAGTTATGAAGAAATTAGCCGTTCGGATGCCTATATACAACTGAATAAAAAGGTAGTCGAAGCATCACAAAACTTAATCAATGGGGGAGCACGATAAAATGAAAGCCAAGCAAAACGGAAAATTATCTCAGTCTCTCATGATCACGATTTTGATTATTATCACGATCTTGGTCAGTGTCACTATTTGGTTAAGTTCCAAAACAAATGAATCTGAGGGACATGGCCATGATGAGGGAAATGCTGAACATTCTGATGAAGAAAGTTCTGAAGAAGGCGAAATACAACTGACCAGCCAACAAATGGTTGAACAAGGTTTAAAAGTTGCTGTTGCATCCACAGGATTGGTTGAAAAGCTCACGACCCTGCCAGGTAAATTGGTGGTGAATACCGATCAACAAGCGCATATCTCCCCTAACTTTAGTGGTCATGTTGAGCAGGTCAATGTGGCTTTAGGACAGAGCGTGCAAAAAGGGCAAACGCTGGCTGTACTGATCGTTCCTGAACTGATCGACCAACAGGCAACCTTGCGTATGGCACAGGCGAATCTGGATTTTGCCCGTCAAGATTACCAGCGCGAACAGCAACTCTGGTCACAGGGAATTTCTGCCAAACAGGATTACCAGCGTGCAGAAAATGCCTACCGTCAAGCACAGATTACTGTCCAGTCCTCACAAGCACGTTTAAATGCATTAGGGGCGAGCGGCAATAACAATGGACGCTTTTTGATTCGAGCGCCGATCTCCGGGGTGATCAGTCAAAAAGATATTGTGGTTGGTGAAAATGTACAATTGGCTGATCAAATCTTTGTTATTGAGCAGCTGAAAGATTTATGGCTTGAGTTTAATTTGCCGAATCAATTCTCAGGTCAACTGCAAGCCGGACAAAAAATTGACTTTAAAGTGAATGATTCAGAACAAGCCTATAGAGCTATTGTACAAAACTTAACCTCTCAAGCAGATATACAAACAGGGCGTCTGGTGGTGCGTGCAAAACTCGATGCGCAAGCGGCTGAGTTGCGTCCTAATGTGTTGGTGAGGGTGTTGATTTCGGAAGCTCCTACAAAATCAGCCCTACGGATTCAAAAGTCTGCGCTGCAAAGTATTGAAGGTGAAGACAGTATTTTCATCATAGATTCAGAACAAAAAGGCCAAGTCCGTTTGAAAGCACAGAAAGTGCAACTGGGGCAGGCTTCAAGTGATGGACAATGGCTTGAAGTGATTTCTGGGCTGACCGAAGGGCAGAAGTATATCGCTCAAGGCAGTTTCTTGCTCAAATCTGAATTAGAAAAAGACGAGGCAGGCCATGAGCATTAATTCTGATCTGCCGAAACCAGAAGGTTTATTCGAAAGAATCATTCATTTTTCCATACAAAATGCGATTTGGGTGATGCTCTTTGTCTGTACCTGGATTGCGGTCGGGGTGTATAGCTATCAGAAACTTCCAATTGATGCTGTACCCGACATTACCAATACTCAAGTCCAGATTAATACTCAAGCCAATGGTTTCACTGCGCTTGAGGTCGAACAGCGGATTACCTATCCTATTGAAAATGCCATGGCAGGCATTCCGAATCTGGAGCTTACCCGTTCCATATCCCGTTACG
Source organism: Acinetobacter sp. ANC 3781 (assembly GCF_004331285.1). GTDB lineage: Bacteria > Pseudomonadota > Gammaproteobacteria > Pseudomonadales > Moraxellaceae > Acinetobacter. The sequence continues at coordinate 33,883 of NZ_SJOH01000002.1, read as the reverse complement.
GACTCTCTCAAGTCACCATCGTCTTTAAAGATGGCACTGATATTTATTGGGCCCGTCAGCAGATTAACCAACGGGTACAGGAGGTGCAATCTGAGTTGCCTGCTCAAATCGCACCGACGATGTCTCCAGTTTCTACGGGTCTGGGTGAAATTTATCAATGGGTACTGAGGGCAGATCCAAATGTAAAAAAGCCTGATGGAACTGCATACACGGCGATGGATTTGCGTGAGATTCAGGACTGGATTGTACGTCCTCAATTGCAGCGTGTTGAGGGGATCGCAGAGGTCAACAGTATTGGCGGTTTTGAAAAAACCTATGTGGTGTCTCCTGATTTAAACCGGATGCAGCAACTGAATATCTCATTAGAACAACTGCAACAGGCTTTAGCACAAAATAATGAGAACCGAGGTGCAGGTTATATTGAAGCCAATGGTCAGCAACTGACGGTACGTATACCGGGTACATTCAATGGTCTTTCTGATATTGAGAACACCATGCTGGGTAGCCCAAATGGCAGCCCAATTCGGGTTGGTGATATTGCGCAAGTCTCTATTGGGCATGATTTAAGAACCGGTGGCGCAACCTATAACGGTAAAGAAACCGTTTTAGGTATTGCCATGATGGCGATGGGTGGAAATAGCCGGACTGTTTCTAAAGCTGTGGATGCCAAGCTTCAAGATATTCAGAATAGTTTGCCTAAAGGGGTGGTGATTGAAACGGTGTACGACCGTACCACCTTGGTTGAGAAGGCGATTAAAACCGTTCAGAAAAACTTGGTAGAGGGAGCAATTCTGGTCATCATCATTCTGTTCCTGTTTTTAGGGAATATCCGTGCTGCCTTGATTACTGTCTGTGTCATTCCACTCTCTATGCTGTTTACCTTAACCGGGATGGCACAGAAAAATATCAGTGCAAATCTGATGAGTTTAGGTGCACTCGATTTCGGCATTATTGTCGATGGTGCTGTGGTGATTGTCGAAAACTGTATTCGGCGTTTAGCCCATGCACAGCAACTGTTAAAACGACCTCTCACACAAAATGAGCGCTTTAAGGAAGTTTTTCTGGCTGCCCGGCAAGCACGTCGTCCCCTCATTTTTGGTCAGCTTATTATTTTGGTGGTATATTTACCGATTTTTGCTTTAAGTGGCGTAGAAGCAAAACTATTTCATCCGATGGCTTTAACCGTTGTTCTCGCACTGGTGGCAGCTATTATTTTATCGATCACCTTTGTGCCTGCTGCGGTTGCTTTATGGGTTAAAGGGGAGATCAAAGAAACGGAAAGCCGCTGGATGATCTGGCTCAAAACCCGATATCAGCAGATACTGGATATGGCTTATCAATACAAGGCGGTGGTTTTAACTTTTGCCGCTTGTCTCCTGGTCATCACCGGTCTGCTCAGCACGAAAATTGGTAGTGAGTTTGCACCCCAGCTGAGTGAGGGTGATTTTGCGGTACAGCAATTACGCTCGCCAAGCACAGGACTAGAAGAATCATTACGTATGCAGGAAAATACCGAAAAGCTTTTACTGAAAAACTTTCCCGAAATTAAAGCTGTATTTGCCCGTACCGGGACTGCTGAAGTGGCGACAGATGTGATGCCACCGAATATTTCCGATGGTTATATCATGCTGAAACCAGGTGAGGAATGGCCAGATTCAAAAGAAAGTCTGGATGCACTTCGAACCCGAATGGAAGCTTATCTTGCGACAATTCCCGGCAATAATAGTGAGTTTTCTCAGCCTATTGAGCTACGTTTTAATGAACTGATTTCAGGGGTACGTAGTGATGTGGGAGTGAAGGTTTTTGGTGATGACATGCAGGTTCTGAATACTGAGGCTGCAAAAATCGCGAAAATCATTCAGCAAGTCGCAGGTAGCAGTGCGGTGAAAGTTGAACAAACTTCGGGTCTGCCTTTACTCAATGTAGAGATTGATAAAGCTTTAGCTGCCCAATATGGCTTGAGCGTGAAATCTATTCAGGATGTGGTGGCTGTAAGTATTGGTGGACAAAGCGTAGGAGAGATTCTAGAAGGCGATCGTCGTTTTGATTTTATTATTCGTTTGAGTGAGCAAAATCGAAGTGTTGCATCTGTTTCCCAGTTACCGATCCAGCTTCCAAATGGCGGCAGTATTTTATTGTCTGATGTCGCACAAGTTTCTACCATTGAAGGCATTAATCAAGTCAGCCGAGAAAATGGTAAGCGCCGAGTTGTGGTCACAACGAATGTTGAAGGGCGTGATTTAGGCTCTTTTGTATCTGATGTGCAGACACAGCTCAAAGCATACAATTTACCAAGTGGCTATTGGATTGAATATGGCGGTCAGTTTGAAAATTTGGCTTCAGCCAAAGCACGGATGCAAATCGTGATTCCACTGGCTTTAATTACCATCTTTATTTTACTGATGGCGGTCTTTCACAATGTTAAAGAAAGTCTGCTGGTCTTTACCGGGGTACCCTTTGCCTTGACCGGTGGTGTGGTATTTCTTTGGCTAAGGGATATACCATTATCGATGTCAGCTGGGATTGGTTTTATTGCCTTATCTGGTGTTGCAGTCCTCAATGGACTGGTGATGTTGACCTTCATTAAAGAATTAAGGGATAAATATCCAGTGCATGAAGCCGTGTGGCAGGGGGCTATTTTGCGATTAAGACCAGTGTTGATGACAGCTTGCGTGGCTTCACTGGGCTTTGTACCGATGGCGCTGGCAACCGGAACAGGCGCTGAGGTTCAACGGCCACTGGCAACCGTAGTGATTGGTGGGATTCTTTCATCTACCTTGCTGACTTTAGTGCTTTTACCAGTACTGTATCGCTGGATGAACAGTCATCAACAACACTCCAAATCAGAAACAAAATAATGCTCAAAAAATGAAGTAAATAGACACATGATGATCTTGAAAAGGATTGTTTTGTGTCTGTCTGAACAAAGAATGTCGAATAAGTGAATCACCTCAGCATGAGTGGAGTTGTTTTGGAGTATCTGAGAGGGGAGGAGAAATCATCATAAACTGTTTGACTTAGCAAAAACTTAACCTTAGGCTTTGCATCGCTTCAGGTGCTTCCTTAGAGAAGTGAAACTGGGAAGTTAGTGCACATTTGTGCAAGCTAACACTGCCCCCGCAACGGTGAATAGGGTATAACTCAATATCCTTAAGTCCGGAGACCGGCCTAAAGCAGACCAAAATAATGCGGTGGGCGTTAATAGGGGATGTCTTAATTTGATTTGATCTTTTTCAATTTACTTTTGCGCGCCTATATCGCTCCAGCATCATCCATTTCGATATCTCACGGGGCGTGTGTTCAGGTAAATTATGCTCATTTTTAAACCATTTTATTTTTATTCCTTTTTTTGCCTATCTCCTTCAGCTGATTGATCTGTTGAAATCTAATTCCTGACAGAAATATTTTATTGACTCAACGTCCTCGGTTGACCAAGTGATGTTCTGCCTCCCTCTATTTAAATAAATGCTGATCCATTCATGGCATTTATACGACAATGAATTAAAACAATGACCACAAGCAATACCACTCAAGCTGCTAAAACTCAGTATGCAGGCAATAAAGCAGAACATATCGGCAGCTTCTTAAGAGCGCTAAAATTAAAGAAGGCACGTTATGATTTTGCGGATCGGGTCATTTATGAAGAAACTTTGCGACAGGTTGAAAATGCAGAAATTGATAATCTGGTCGATATCCAGCTCGATCTCGATTGTTCAGTGATGACAGATGGTGATTTTCGCCGTGCCTGGTGGCATTTTGATTTCCTGGAACAGCTCGATGGAATTGAAGGCCATAAAATACGGGATGGCTTAAAATATAAAGATGTCATCAGTAAACCCTATGATGTTCGGGTTACTGACAAGATTTTCTTTAATGCAGATCACAACTGTTTAGCGCACTATCGCTATTTGCACCAAGCGATTGAAGGTTTTGCCACAGCCAAATATTGTCTGCCTAGTCCGAATATGATGCTGTATCCGTATCTGCGTAATAACCGTTATTATGCGGGTGACTTAGATGCCTATATCCAAGATTTGGGTCTATGTTTTCGAGAAGCAATAACTGCACTTTATGATCAGGGCTGCCGCTATATCCAGATCAATGACCAGTTTTTGGCATATCTGTGTGATGAACGCTATCGTACGCAGGAGCTTGAGCAGGGGATGAATCCGGTAGAACTGGCTGGCTGCTGTGTCAAAGCATTAAATATGGCCTTAGACAATAAGCCTGCTGATCTGTTTGTTGCCTTGCATATCGAACGTGGAAACTTTAGTTCGAGCTGGCTGTATCAGGGTGACTATGACTTTATTGCAGATCATGTTTTAAACGAACTTCAAAATATCGATCGCTATTTCCTGGAATTTGATACTGAGCGAGCGGGTGGTTTTGAACCTCTAGCCAAACTGCAGAGCGCGCAAGCAGAAGTGTTCTTAGGTTTGATCTCAACCAAAACTGAAAGGGTGGAAACCAGATCCGAGATCATAACTCGTATTCAAACTGCTTCTAACTTCCTGCCATTAGAGCGGTTAGGCCTGTGTCTTCAGAGTGGTTTTGCTTCGATGGAAGAAGGCAACAAGGTGTCCTACGATACCCAGTGGAAGAAAATCAAACTGATGAATGAAGTCGCGAAAGAGGTTTGGGGATAATTACCACTTAGGAGGCATCACTTCTGTCACCACTATTTACGGGTAGTGACAGGTAGTATTTCAATCTTTCTGGCCTATAATTCAGCTTGATTTCTTTTTAATCCTTTAGATCTCCTTTGTCTATGTCTCAATTATCTTCCTGTTTTCAGAACAACCAGTTTTGTATCCTGGTGGAATACCTTACTTCACTGAATGAGATTTTCCCTGTGAAAACTGAATTTGCCAGATATCCTGCAGTGATGACATTGGCAGACCGTGTCCATTCAGATCATGATGTGACACCGCTTGCAGCGAGCGAGCAGTACCCTGATTCAGTCGACAAGATTTTACATTTTGCCGGAAAAGGGCGGGATATTCAGGATATTGAGTTATTTCTACAACAAGCCAAGGCAGCGAAGATCAAAAATCTTTTATTGCTGACAGGCGACAAGCTCAAAGAACATTGTGATGGAAAAGACGGAGCAGAGCGTAGCCGATACCTGGAGTCAGTCAATGCTGTTATGGCGGCCAAACAATTTGGCGGATTTTGCATTGGGGTTGCATTTAACCCGTTTAAATATGCCGAAGCTGAGCGTGACGCACAATACTTAAAACTGCACAAGAAGCTTAAGGCAGGTGCGGATTTTATTATCACGCAATTGGGTTACAACATGGATGCTTTAAAACAAGCCAAGATCTTTTTAAATCATCATCAGTACACACAAAAAATTTTAGCATGTGTCATGCCCCTCAGTTTGGCGCGTGCCAATTTTATGGTGAAACATCAGGTCGCCGGCATCGTCATCACACCGCATATGCTGCAGGTGCTAACAGATGAAAAACAGACAGGACTGAACGAGCGGGTGTATTTGCGCTGTGCTTTACAGATGCTGATGTGCAAGCATCTTGGTTTTGCTGGCATTCATCTATCTGCCTGTCACAAGCCTGAAGAGCAGATGCTACTCGAAAGCTATATCGAGCAATATCGGCATCTAACTTTAGATGAACTTGAATCACTCTGGAATTCCCTCTGGCAAGTAAAGACTGGCAAAGAGTTTGTACCGGAATTGCCTTATTATTCCTGTCAACCGACATCCAGCCAGATCATTAAATATCAGCAACTGCATTTCATGCATGAGGTATTATTTGAATCCAAAATTGCTAAGGGTGTTGGACGTTTTATTTTTAGAGCCGCATGGTGGGAAAATACACCTGCAGCAAAAGCATTACTAAAGACTGAATATATCAGTAAGCACGGGGTAGTGGGCTGTGAAAGTTGTGGGCAATGTCGTTTGGGTGATACCTTATATATCTGCCCGGAAACCTGTCCGAAGGGTTTAGCCAATGGACCATGTGGCGGAACGACTTTGGATCGCTGTGAATTTGGTGATCGGGAATGCATTCACTCAGTTAAAGCCAGACTCGCCAAAGCGGTTGAACAAACCGAAGTCTTAAAAGAAAAACTGATTCCAACGGTGCCGATTGAGGTACGCGGAACCAGTTCTTGGAAAAATTGGTATGCAGCGACAGAAGCTTAAGTCTCATCTTTCATCGCATTGCAATAGAACTTCACGCCGTGTTTAATTCGATCACGGCCATTACTCATACGCCAACGGTTGGTATCGCGTAGTGAATAAACACAGCTACAATATTCCTGTTGGTAAAACTCTTATTGCTTACTAATCTCGAGCATACGAACAGCGCTACCATTTTTACGCCAGTTGTAATCCCAATAAGTAATACCTTCATAATGCGATGCAGAGCGATTGCCACAGTCATTAAGCTGCTGCATGTTTTTCCAACGGGAAATATTCAGTGAACTACTCATCAGGTTAAAGCCATGTTCTGCAACGTAAAGAGCTGTTCGTTCAAAGCGCATATCGAAACACATAGTGCAGCGAATGCCTTTTTCAGGTTCATTTTCCATGCCTTTGGCCCGTTCAAACCAATTATCTTTGTCATAGTCGCAGTCAATAAACGGAATATTGTGCTTCTCTGCAAAGCGAATATTTTCTTCCTTACGAATTTCATATTCTTTGACAGGGTGAATATTCGGATTATAGAAAAAGATCGAAAAGTCGATACCTGATTCGATCAGGGTTTCCATCACTTCACCTGAGCATGGGGCACAGCAGGAGTGAAGCAAAAGTTTTTCATGACCTTCTGAGAGAGTCAGTTTTTGACGTTCAAGTTTATTCGACATAATTATAGGGTTTAAATCTAAACCCTATATTTTAGTGATTTAAGCACGTCATGAAGCTTCGATATGCTGATATTTTCTAATACCAAGATGAGAAAAATTCAATTAGTCTTTTGCTTTTAGTGATTCGTCGCGAATTGATAAGTCAGCATTCCCAAAACCGTAAAGATCAACGAACCCACAACATGAATCGCAATGCTGGAAATGGCATATTCAAATTTTAATGCTTGTAATAACTCAACCACTTCTACAGAAAAGGTAGAGAATGTGGTCAATGCACCACAAAATCCAGTCACTAAAAACAGCTTATAGTTTGGAGTGATTGAACTGTTAGAGAAAAATGAAACTGCAAGTCCGATAATAAAAGCACCGACCAAGTTGACAATGACAGTACCAAAGGGAATATGTTCAAACACACTGTTAAATTTTAAACTGATTCCCCAACGTAACCAGGCACCGAGTACAGAGCCAAGAGCAATTCAGAGAAGAGATAAATACATGGTAAAAGCGCTCCAAATAAAAAATAGAACGCAAACCTACGCACTCTACCTGGAAAGAGAGTTACGTAGGCATCATCAGCCAGAATGGCGGTTTGTAGAAGGAGGAATACCATCTCCTTATATGCGCGCTATTTTATACTCGTGAATGGCATCGTCAAGTGATTCGTAATATTCGGGACTACAACCTCAGTTATTCAACAGGTAACTTGAGAGTAGTACCTTTTGCAACTGAATAAGCTTCTACATGGCCAGAAATATTGGCCTGATCATTAATATAATGCGTATGAAAATACTCATTTGGGTGAGTCACCACACTTTCACATTTTGGATCACTGTATAACCAATCAATTGTCCTCGAGCATCTGGTTGATTGAAAATACAGTTTATTTAATTAACTTTAAACCTTGTTTTTTAAGAGATAATTTTATTATTGGTGAGATCCTTTTGTAGTCAATACAAAGAGACTTATTTATAAAAACCAGCTTTAAAGTGAATTTTACTCATCTTTTATTGAATTTATATCGTTTTACTCATGTTTAAATTCACGCTTTAATTGCCTCATACAGAAATTTAGCTTTTATTTAAAAAAATTTAGGGTACATCTCCATGAGTACAGCATTTCAATGTTCAATTAAACGTATTCGTTTTGATGAGAACTACGAGCCAGCAAACAATACACGTTTGACGACTAACTTTGCTAATTTGGCACGTGGTGAAAGCCGCCAAGAAAATCTTCGTCGCACTTTAGCAATGATCAATAACCGTTTTAATAGCTTGGCAACGGTCGACAATCCAAAAGGTGATCGTTATTCACTTGAAATCGATATCATCTCTGCGGAAATTGATATCGAAGGCAAGGGTCAAACTTTCCCATTCATTGAAACCTTAAAAAGTACCATTATCGATCATCATACTAATGAACGTATTGAAGGCATGATTGGCAACAGCTTTTCATCTTATGTGCGTGATTATGACTTTAGTGTGGTATTGCCATCACTTGGTTGCAAGTTCAATGAAAAGCCTGAAGACTTTGGTGATCTACACGGTAAGTTGTATCAACATCTTGTAAATTCAGAGGTCTTTAAAGCTGAATTTAACAAACAGCCTGTGATTTGTTTAAGTGTTTCAACGACTAAAACTTATTACCGCACTGCCAATGTTCACCCGATATTAGGTGTGGAATACACCAATGAAGACTATTCACGTACCGATGAATACTTCGCAAAAATGGGCTTAAGCGTTCGTTACTTCAAGCCTGAAAATGGCAATGCACCTTTAGCATTCTACTGTGCAGGTGACTTATTACGTGATTACACAGATTTCGAATTGATCAGCGCGATCAGCACCATGGAAAGCTTCCAAAGAATCTATCGTCCTGAAATTTATAATACCAATTCACCTGCAGGTGTGGTGTATCAGCCAAGCTTGAGCTATGGGGATTATTCATTGACTCGTATTGTCTATGACCGTGTTGAACGTGGTGAATTGGCTGTGAAACAAGGTAAATGGACAGAAGAAAACTTCATCAAACCATATAAAGACATCCTTGATGAATGGGCTGCTAACTTCACTGTAGCCAATGCTCAGCAAAATCAAGCTGCCTAATACACCAAATAGATTCACGAAATTTTATAAAGAAGATTAAACATGGCACTTGTACAACCAAAAATGTTACTCCCAACCTCAACTGCTGGCAGCTTACCGAAACCTTCTTGGCTCGCTGAACCTGAAAAACTTTGGTCAGCTTGGAAACTTGAAGGCGAAGAGTTGCTTGAAGCGAAACGTGATGCCTTAAAGTTGTCTCTACATGAGCAACGTCAAGCAGGGATCGATATCGTAAGTGATGGTGAACAAACCCGTCAGCACTTCGTGACGACCTTCATCGAGCATCTTGAAGGTGTGGACTTTGAAAAGCGTGAAACCATGCGTATCCGTAACCGTTATGATGCCAGCGTGCCATCAGTGGTGGGTGAAGTTTCGCGTAAACAATCTGTGTTCGTAGAGGATGCGAAATTCTTGCGTAGCCAAACCAATCAACCGATCAAATGGGCGTTACCTGGTCCGATGACTATGATTGACACGCTTTATGATGGTCATTATAAGAGCCGTGAAAAATTGGCGTGGGAATTTGCCAAAATTTTGAACCAAGAAGCGCTTGAGTTAGAGGCGGCAGGAGTGGATATTATTCAGTTTGATGAACCTGCCTTTAACGTGTTCTTTGATGAAGTGAATGATTGGGGCGTGGCGACTTTAGAACGTGCGCTTGAAGGGCTGAAATGTGAAACTGCGGTACACATTTGCTACGGTTATGGCATTAAAGCCAATACCGATTGGAAAAAGACTTTAGGCAATGAATGGCGTCAATATGAGCAAGCATTCCCTAAGCTGCAACAATCTAAGTTAGATATCATCTCTCTTGAGTGTCAAAATTCACGTGTACCGATGGATCTGATTGAACTGATTCGTGGCAAAAAAGTCATGGTTGGGGCGATTGATGTGGCGACCAACCAAATCGAAACCCCTGAAGAAGTCGCAAATACACTGCGCAAAGCGTTGCAATTTGTTGATGCGGACAAGCTTTATCCATCAACCAACTGTGGTATGACACCTTTATCTCGTCAAGTCGCTCGCGGCAAACTCGAAGCATTAAGCGCAGGTGCTGCCATTGTTCGTCAAGAACTGACCGCTTAATTCTAAACTGTCTCAATAAGGGCAGGGTGGATGATATATCAAATCATCCATTTCCCTGACTTGAGTAAGAGACAAAGCATATACACATTTGAGATAGAAGAGATGATTGAAGCAACCGACTTTAGAAATGCAATGTCCTTGTTAACGACTGCTGTGAATGTAATTACAACACAAGGTACAGCAGGAATGCATGGTTTTACGGCATCTGCTGTATGTAGTGTGACCGATACACCGCCGACATTACTGGTTTGCATGAATCAATCATCTCGCTCACATGCGCATTTTATTGAAAATAAAGTGCTTTCAGTAAATGTACTCAGCACACAGCATGAGCAGATCTCAAATGTATTTGCCTCAAGCAAATTTAATTCTGAAGATCGTTTCAAACTTGGTGATTGGACCACACTCGAAACAGGATCACCTGTGTTAGAAGATGCTCTGGTGAGTTTTGATTGTCAGATTGAAGAAATTCAAAACGTCGGCACACACAGCATTTTCTTATGCCGTGTCGTAGCAATTAAGCAAAGTCAGCAAGAAGAAAGCTTGGTTTATTTTAACCGTGCTTATCACCAAATCGGTCAACTCGAACTCGCTTAATTACTCCTTGCTTCAATACTCCATTCTTTAAAAGTCAGTATATCGTGGAACTTATTATTTTTTTAATCATCGGAGCACTTGCTGGATTTGCCGCAGGTCTCTTCGGTGTCGGTGGTGGCACCATTATCGTCCCACTCTTGTTTATCGTCTTTACCCAAATGGATTACAGTTCTGATGTCATCATGCATTTGGCATTAGGGACCTCATTAGCGACCATCGTTGTCACATCGATTAGCTCATTGATGGCACACCATAAAAATGGTGCGGTGATGTGGCCGGTATTTAAAAACCTGGCGCCACCGATGGCGATCGGCTGTTTTGCCGGAGCAGCCATTGCAGGATGGCTTTCAGGAATACATCTTCAACTCATTGTTGGTTTATTCTTGATTTGGGTAGCATATACCATGTTTACTGGTGCTAAAAAGGCAGTCGATCCAACAAAATCTTTGCCTTCAACAGGTAAACAAATTGCTGCAGGTTCTGTGATTGGTGTGGCTTCAGCCATTTTTGGGATTGGCGGTGGTAGTGTTACTGTGCCATATCTCACCCGTTATGGTGTGGTGATGCAAAAGGCGGTCGGAACATCGGCTGCATGTGGTCTACCGATTGCCATTGCAGGTGCTTTGGGCTTTATGATTTTTGGGATGAAAGCACATGCGGCTGTTCCCAATAGTATAGGCTATGTACATACTTATGCATTCTTAGGCATCAGCCTCATGAGTTTCTTTACAGCAAAGTTAGGTGCAAAAGCAGCGCATGCGCTATCACCGCAAATGCTGAAAAAATGTTTCTCAGTATTATTAGTCATTGTGGGGTGTTTTTTCCTTTTCAAAGGTTTGATCTGAAATCAACTAATTCTCTCTTGATATTGAATAGCCTGCTCAATGTAGGCTTTTAACTGTAGATCTTATTGAATCCCTATCGGGGTAATTATATTTAGCTTAAATGGTAATCCCGCTAAAAATAAGAGGATCTAAAAGGAGAATTTGGTACAGCTATATACCCATACATCTAGCACTAGAGATCAAGCTATCACTCAAGCTGATCTAAATAAAATACCTAATACAACTTGATAGGGTTTAAACCCTTCTAGTACAGAGTCGGAAACCAACTGAATAAAAGCCATCGTACAATAAGGTCTTCTTGTAAGTCTTTTACAATTGCAAGAGATGGCGGGCGATGCTGCTCTAACTTATTTTTAAATTATCAATGATTTCAAACAGGACCATATTGCTTAAGTAGATTCCACTTAAAAATTTATTTGTACGGTTGTTTTTATGGCAACTTTTTTAAATTTAATGATATAAATACAGTAATTATAATTTTAAAAGTCAGTATTAAGGTAGAGCGAATGAGGGGCAGGCTTAGGGCCTGCCCTGATTATCTGTCTCTATTCACAGACAAAATTTGCCATCAAAATAGGCTTTCCTCCAACCGTCTATTTTGATTTTTTGAAATAAGCCACCAATGAAAAAAGGATCTTGTTCAATAAATTTTTGAGCAGCTTCTCGTGTATCTACATCAATGATATAGACTCCACCTCCTAAGTCTTGACCATGATCATCCAATTTTGCACCACAGGATAAAAGTAACTTAAGGTTTTGATTTAAATAATCTAAATGTTCTTGTCGTAATTTTTTTCTAAGAGGCTGGTGATCTATTTTGTCCCACGTTTCTATAACATAAGGCATTTTGATTTTCTCACAGATAAAGTTTTATTAGAATGAAAATGGATATTCAAGAATTAAACGGAATTCATCAATATTCCCATATCTATAGCCTGTAGTTGACCTATGAGTGGCTTGACGAAGACGAACATCAAGATCTTTTGCAAAGCCTTGCTTAACTTTGTAGCGTAATTCGATATCTCTTTCCCAATGTTTATTCTCAATATTTTGATCGTAAATATGACGTTTGGTATACAGTTTGTTGTCACTGCCCGTATTATCCATATCCCAGCCATATAGATAGCGCGTCATAAAAGAAAGACCTTCGATTCCATAAGGTGAGAAGTCAATTTCATATTTCACTTGAGCTGATTTTTCTTTGGCTTCTGTAAATGTTGCAAACTGTACACTATTAGGAATAGTGGCAATCCCGCCGTTATTTCTAAAGCCGATCCAGTCAAAAGGTTCATCACCTAAAACTTGTTGATAAGCTAAACTGAAATTATGGTTGGATAGTTTATAGCTGCCTGTCAAGGAAACCAGACCAGTACTGATATTTCCGCCCGTGGCATCACCGGTATCTCGGTTCATGTAGTTATTGGTTTGTAGATTGAAACCTGATTGGGCATCAATTTGATGTTTATATTTTGCCCCTACATAATATTGCATCCAGACATTTTCTAATTCAGACACATACAGCGATGTTTCAATATTATTGAGTTTATATGTTCCACCTAAATAGCTGACAGAATCAGCCTGAATTCCATTGTTATAATCCGTATTGAAATAGTTGAGACGGTCAGTTGAATCAACAGGACTCATTTGAGTGAAATAACCAAAATCTAAATTGAGATGATCAAAGCTATTATCTTTTATCGATAAACCCGTCGACATAGAGGGAAGTAGGCGAGAATAGTTAGTACCAACAATCGGATTATTCGGAAATTGATTCCCGAGCAAAGCTTCGGTTTTATTATATTTTGTCCGTAAGGCACCACCAAATTCAGCAGTCGCTGATTTTGGTTTGCCATTTGAGTCCACTTCTAAGTTATTTGTACCGGTTCGATATCCATCACTATCGAGTTTTAAAGCAACCAGGGCATAGCCATTCAAGCCAAATTGGATGGCCGTATCTGTCCAGCCTGTTTCCATATTGGCAATAAAACCTTGGGCCCATTCTTCGCGGTAACCTTTACGTTCAGATACAGGTAATTGAGCATTCTGACCCGCAGAGTTGTATTCACCTTTACGAAAGTCACGATTGAAATAATAGTTTTTTGCGAGCACATTAAATTTTGTGTCATCAATAAAATCAGCATTGGCCGTGTTGATGCTGGTTATGGATAGGCAAAGCGTCCCCATAACCAGTAAATTTTTATTTACTGGTTTTTTCATTTTTAAAAATCCTTTTAGGTATTACAAACTATTATCTAGAAAGCTGAAGCGGTGAATTAAACGCGAGCCCATGTGTCTGAAGGTTCAAAGATAAATCCATTATCTTGTTTACGAATATAACCACAGTAGGGATCACCAAAATGTACAGGCAAGAGTAAAGCTTCTCGGCTCACGGCACGCTCTAAACATTCAAGTCGAGTTTTTCGCGCGATATCCGGCCAGATGCAATAGCCTGAATTGATTTCGGGGCGAACAATTTGGAGCGGACTATGGAATACGTCGCCACAAAAAATCGCTTCTTCTCCTTGGGAGCTGACACGGAAAGTGACTTGTCCGGGGCTGTGACCGGGTGCAGGTTCAACCACTAAACAATCGGCAATTTCAGTATGAGGCTGAATAAATTCAACCAAGCCTTCGTTATAGACAGGCATCACGCTATCAAAGAAAGAGTCGCCAAAAACATCAATCACGCCGGGTTCTTTATTTTTACCCTGATGACAGAAATCAAAGTCCTCTTTAGGTAAATAATACTTGGCATTCGGGAAAGTCGGTGTCCAGCGGTTGTCTTTCCAGATGGTATTCCAGCCAACATGATCAGAATGTAAATGGGTAATCACCACATGAGTTACTTTTTCAGGAGGTGCGCCAGCAGCAGTCATCCATTCAGTAATCAAATTATTCAGCATATGCATACGCGGAATTTCTGGGCGCTGTTTGAAATTACCAACACCAGTATCAATCACAATAATATTATTGCCCGCATGAACCACCCAAAATTGAATGCTGACAATGAGGCGATTCATTTGTGGAATCCAATGATGCGGTGCCAGCATATCTTTATGCTCTTCTAACAGACTCTGATCTGCTGTCGGAAATAAAAATTTTGGATCATGGCTCGGGCCAGCATATTCATGGATACGGGTTACTTTTACTTCACCAATCATTCTTGATTCAATCATGAGTCACTCCTTAACAAATATTCTTTAATTTAATACTTAAACACGTTCAAATAGGGCAGCTAACCCTTGTCCACCCCCAATACACATTGTTTCTAAACCGTAACGTGCATTACGGCGTTTCATCTCATGTACTAAAGATGTCATAATGCGAAGTCCTGTGGCGCCAATAGGATGACCCAGAGAAATTCCTGAACCGTTCACATTAATATTAGAAGTATCGCTAATATTTAAACCTTTGATCACTGCTAAAGCTTGAGCTGCAAAGGCTTCATTGATTTCAATCAGATCAATTTCTTCAAGGGACATATCTAGTTTTTTAAGTAGTTTATTCACCGCAGGCACAGGACCAATACCCATTCGACTTGGATCACAACCTGCTGCGCTCCAGCCTGTAATTTTGGCAATCGGTTGTAAATGATGCTTTTCTAAATACTCACGGCTGACAATTAGGCAACCTGCTGCAGCATCATTCTGTTGGCTTGAATTGCCTGCTGTGGTGACGCCATTTGGCAATAGGGTTTTCAGTTTGGCTAGACTTTCAAGAGTACTATTTGCACGAATACCTTCATCAAAAGCGATGGTTTTGATTTCTTTTTTAGATTTCACTTCAAGCGGAATCACTTCATCTTTAAATTTACCTGTATCCCAGGCTTGCTGTGCTTTTTGATGACTTTGTAGCGCAAAAGCATCACATTCTTCACGACCAATATTATAGTCTCGGGACAGATTGTCAGCAGTTTCAGGCATACCTGAAATTACACCAAAACGTTCAACTGGTTGAGATCTTTCACGCCCACGTTCCAATCGGTCAAACATGGTCACATTCCCTGCACGACTTCCCCAGCGCATATTGGTGGAGTAATATTCAATATTACTCATGCTTTCCACACCCACCACCATAATCGCTTCAGCATTTCCGGATTGAATGGTCATGGCTGCATTAATAAGTGCTTGCAAACCTGAGCCACAACGACGATCTAATGTATAGCCGGGTACTTCAATTGGAAGTCCTGCGGCCAAAGCCGCGTAGCGTCCAATACAGGGCGCCTCACTGGATGAATAAGACTGGGCAATAATGACTTCATCTAAGGTGTGGGTATCTAAGCCGGTTTTCTCTACGATGGATTGAATCACTTTGACAGCGAGGTCGACCGCAGTTAAAGAGGCAAGTGCGCCACCAAATTTACCAATCGGGGTACGTAGCGGACTGACGATATAAGCGTCTTTCATTTCAATTCCTTTTAAACTAGTTTTAGATCGATGGCTTGCTGCTCAAGTTCTGCTTGAAAATCAGGGGCTGCAATGGATATCATTTTTTCAACACGCTGCGACAGGCTTAAACCACGTAAGTCTGCAATGCCATATTCAGTCACAATCAGCCCGGCATCACTGCGCGGTGTAGACACGGGGCCTTGTAGCTTGCTTACGATACGACTAAAACTTTTTCCAGAAGCAGGCAGGGCAATAATTGAAACGCCCCCATGAGACTGATTGGCGGCACGAATAAAGTCCAAAGCTCCACCTACAGCGCCCACATAAGTTTTATTGGCAATCTCAGCATTTACCTGACCTGTTAAATCAACTTCAATTGCCGAGTTGATCGCAATAAACTGTTGAATGGCAGCAAGAGTCGCAGCATGATGGGTATATTCGGTTGAACGCAGTTCAATGCCTGAATTTTGATGAACAAATTGATGTAGTTTAGAAGAACCCACAATTAAACCTGTGATGGTTTTTCCAGGATCAATACTTTTTTTCTGATTGGTAATCACCCCTTTTTGCATCAATTCGGCAACACCATCACCAATAATGCCGGAATGAATACCTAAATGCTGATGTTGATCCAAAGCCTGCATAATGGCCTCGGGAATAGAGCCGATTCCAAGTTGTAAAGTTGAATGATCGGGGATGCAAGAGGCAACATTTTGAGCAATTTTTTGAGTGGTTGCTGAATAATCAGCACTGTGTTGTGCTTCGATTTTCCGGTCGGTATACACCATCACATCAAAATCAGCCTCAGTTAAATATTGATCCGAATACACCCAAGGTGCTTGCCGATTGACTTCCGCAATCACAATTCGAGCATGTCGAAGGGCAGATTTTAAATAATCTTGTGCCAAGCTATAACTATATTGTCCTTGAGCATTTGCTGCTGAAACCTGAATCAATACAACATCTAGTTTAAGCTGTTGATTTTCGATTAAACGGGGAAGTTGTGAATAATGCACAGGCACAATATCTAAAACCTGATGTTGTGCAAGGGTTCGATTATATCCTGCACCACAATAGCTCAGATATTCGATGTGTTCGGAGTATTCAGGTAGGCAAGTAGGAAACTGGCTAATGCCTAAAAAAACTTTAAATTTCCCAATTTTTTTACGATTTTGAATTAAATTTTGAGTAAGCGTGATGGGTTCAGCTTGAGCCTGGCCCCATACCACGCGATCACCATGTCGAACATAGCTGGATAAATCAAGCTGAGAAATATCGTATATCTTTTCCATGATGACCATCCTTGATCTTAAAAGGTATTCAGCGTTAGTGAATTGAAGAGGGGTGTTGAGATAATGCCGTCACTTTAATCTCCATATAGGGAAATAAAGGCAAACTCATTAATAAGTCATGTAATTCATTATTGCTTTCCACATCAAAAATACTGATATTGGAATATTTACCTGTAACACGCCATAAATGTGGCCATTTTCCTGCTTTCTGTAACTCAATAGCGCGTTCTTTTTCAGCGCGTTTAATTGCATCCATTTTTGTAGGATCGCTATCTAGAGGAATCTTTACAGTCATTTCTACGCAAAAAAGCATTTTGATTGTCCTTAATATTTGAATTAAAAATTTTATATAACGTCTTTGGTTATAAATGGCTTCAACTTACCAATGAAAGTCTTGCCATGTTCAAACCAGTTTTTACGAACTTCAGAATCCATATAAGTTTGCATTTGTTGTTCATTTTCGAACCAGCATTCTCCAATAGCATCGACACCCGGCACATCAAAGAATGGAACATGAAGATCTGTCGGTTCTGAGGCAATTAAACGCACTTCATATTTATGTAAGCCAGGAATACCTTCTGACATTTCAAAGTGGCGTAAACATTCGGCATCAAACTGTTCTTTGCTCATATGTTCTGGTTTGCTGAGTAAGTAAAGAATACGAATCATCATCAAGCTTCCTGTTTCTTATAGAGAGAAGGTGTAGGTGTAAGCTCTTCTTTATTAACTTTAATTAACAAGATTGAAATAGTGGCTAAGGCATAGGCGGTTAAGCAAAACAAACCGATCGAGGGAGCAAGACCTAATGATTCAGCAAGAATACCCACACCAACGACTGATAGAGCACCAAATGATTTTCCGACATTGTAGGAAAAGCCCATACCTGTGGTACGAATATGGGTCGGGAATAAGTCTGTCAAAAATGGGCCGAGGGCTGCAAACATACCGATTGCAGAGAAACCGACAAAGAAGCCCAGTGCTAAGGTGATGTATTGATTCATTGCAATCAACATATACACCACGGTTACAATCCAGCTCAAAATAGACATACCAATCAGAGTTTGTTTACGACCCCATTTATCAGCCAGATAAGCTGTAAACATAAAGCCTGCAAATGCTCCTGCAGCCATAATTAAAATCGTAACAATTTTAGAGCTTGGACTCAGTCCACGCTCATTCATCAGGGTCGGAATCCAAATAAGAATGGCATAGCATGCTGCTTGTAAACCTATAACGAGTAAACTTGCAAAAATGGTTGAACGTAAATATTCTTTTTTGAAAATAGAACTAAAAGATGCTTTCTCAATATTTTCTTTATTTTTAGCCACATCATTTACGAATTCGACCGATTCTTTCACATTACGGCGAATATAAATCACAATTAAAGCGGGAATGACACCAGTCCAAAAAACCACACGCCAAGACCATTCGGGTGGCAGCATCGTAATAAGTATTGTGGCTACAATCACCGATCCTGCCCAACCTAAAGCCATTCCTGACTGGACAAAGCCGACAGCCTTATTTTTATGTTTTGCAGAAACAGCTTCGGCCATGAGTGCCGCGCCAACTGCCCATTCACCACCAAAACCAAGGCCTTGTAGGGTTCTTGCGACTAAAAGCTGTTCATAATTTTGTGCAAATCCTGCCAGTACGCCGAAAAATGTAAACCATAAAATGGTAAACATCAGGATTTTTACACGACCATAACGGTCGGCCAAAATACCTGCGATCCATCCGCCAATGGCGGTAACAATCAGGGCAACCGTACCAATCAGGCCAACCTGAGTTTGAGTAAGGGCCCAAGTCGCCATAATGACGGGTAATAAAAAACTAAAAATTTGCATGTCATAAGAGTCAAGTGCCCAACCTGCATAACATGCCCAAAATGTCTTTTTCTGGTTAGAATCCGATTCCTTGTACCAATTCAACATTCCCATTTACATCTCCTTTGTAAAATCGATTTATGATTTATTTCATTCTTGAAAAATCGAGTGGTATATCGGTAATACTTTGAACATACTCAGCGGTATGAGGGGCTACAATATCAATTACAAACACTTGTCCATTGTCAAAGTCAAAGGTAGCAATCTCTGTATATACACGATTCACACAAGCCAGCCCTGTTAATGGATAACTGCACTTCTCTAAAATTTTGCTATGACCTTGTTTGGTTAAATGTTCCATCATGACGTAAAC
Organism: Acinetobacter sp. ANC 3781; assembly: GCF_004331285.1. Classification (GTDB taxonomy): domain Bacteria; phylum Pseudomonadota; class Gammaproteobacteria; order Pseudomonadales; family Moraxellaceae; genus Acinetobacter. Next base: position 14,549 of record NZ_SJOH01000002.1, on the reverse strand, counting down.
ATTTTGTGCACCTGAAGCAAGATCCATTGCCCCGCCTACTGCAGGAATGGCATCTGGATGTCCTGTATGCCAGTTGGCTAGATCACCATTAGCTGAAATTTGGAATGCACCCAGAATGCAGTAATCCAGATGTCCACCGCGCATCATTCCAAAAGAATCTGCATGATGAAAAAAGGCCCCTCCTTTTTTTAAATCAATGGCTTCTTTTCCTGCATTGATTAAATCCCAGTTTTCTTCACCGGCTTCTGCTTGAGTCCATTGACCCAACACACCATTTTCACTTTGTAGAATTACTTCTTTATCAGCGAAATAGTCCGCAACTAGGGTCGGTAAACCGATGCCTAAATTGACATATGACCCTTCAGGAATATCGTGAGCCACACGTTGAGCAAGATTATTTTTTTGTTGGATATCCATAATGCTTACGCTCCATGCCCATTTTTTAGGGTGACACGATCGACAAAAATTCCAGGAGTAATAATAATTTCCGGATCTAAATCACCAAGTTCACAGATTTGATCTACGGCGACTAAAGTGGTTTTTGCAGCCATAGCCATGACAGGCGCAAAATTACGTGCAGTTTTGTTGTAAATGAGATTGCCCCAACGATCACCTGTCTTGGCATAAATCAGGCTGTAATCTACGGCTAAAGCTTTCTCAAAGACGTAGCCTTGACCATCTATTTGTTTGGTTTCTTTATTTTCTGAAAGTAAGGTGCCATAAGCTGTACGTGTATAAAAACCACCAATACCACAACCAGCAGCTCTTAAACGTTCTGCAAGCGTACCTTGGGGCACAACTTCAAGTTCAATTTCATTATTGCGATACAAGTCTTCAAAAACATAGGCATCTTTTTGACGAGGGAATGAGCAAATTAGTTTTTTGACACGTTTGGCTTTGAGTAGTGCTGCAAGACCTTGATCACCATTTCCAGCATTATTGCTCACAATAGTTAAATCTTTGGCACCTTGGTCAATGAGTGCATCGATAAGTTCATTAGGCATGCCTGAACCACCAAAACCTCCAATTGCAATCATTGAGCCATCTTGAATGTCTTTGACAATATCCTTTGCCGAATTGAAAATTTTATTGATCATTTTACTGTCCTGTAACATTCGTTCTTTTCATGTTCTCTGGTAGTAAAGTTACATAGCTTGATGTTTTGCACAATTTTGAAATTTGAAAGTGGCGTTAACCTGGGGCTAACGCTATGGCAAGGCAGATTGACTGGATTATTAATGAATATGAGACTTTAAACATTCAATAAAGTCTTTAGTGAATTGACTGATTTCATTAAAGTTTATAGCGCATATTTTAAAGCCGCGATGGGCCCATTTTTCATCAATTTCTCTATGCTCGATATTCGGGTGAATATGTTGTAAACGTCTAAAAGTGGCCAAAGGAATAATGGCAATACCTGCACCTGCGGCAACCATTTGACAAATTGAGTCATAGCTTGAAACTTGCACTCGAATATTGATTTTTTTATCTAATTGTTGAGATAACTTATGTAAAAAAATTTGAATTGCGCTGCCTTCATGCAAAGTTACAACTGAATATTGAATTGCATCTAATAATGTCACATTGGTGTGTTCTAGAATGGGGTGGGTTTTGGGTGCAATTAAAATCAGTTGAGAAGAAATTAAAGGTATAGTCTGTAAATTCTTCGTATCAATATTCCCAGAAATAATTCCAAGATCGGCACGTTTATCTGCGACAAGATTGACGATATCTTCACTCAGCATTTCTTTAAGGTTTACATCCACATGAGGATGAGTAATTAAATACTCTGATAGGGCGGTGGGTATGTATTCAGTGATGGCCGTTGTGTTGGCAGCAATAGATAATTTCCCTGGGATCAGATCATTAAACTGAGCCAGTTCACCTTTCAGACATTCAATCTCATGATAAATCGATTTAGCATATTTTAAATAGATCATCCCAATTTCAGTCAGTTCAACACCTTGAGAAGAACGGTCTAAAATTTTTAAGCCTAAGACATGTTCTAAGTTTTTAATTCGATTACTAGCAGCGGGAGTAGATAAGAAAGATTTTTCTGCAGCCCGTGTCAAATTTTTGGTCTCTGCTATATTTAAAATTAACCGAAAGTCATTTAGATCAAAGTTCACAGGCTTACTCTATTAAATTTAAAAAACATAGTCTGAGTTTAAAAATTATAGTCCTTTAGTTTGGCTCTTATATAGGTTGATCAACCACCAGTTTGGTAAATTATTTATACATCTTGATAATGTATAAATAATTTAAACTTTACTGGGCATCATCTATTTTTTTAAACTGAAGAGACTATTAGACAATAGTTATGTGAAAAGAAAGATTTTGGAATTGTAATTAATTTTTACTTTTAGCTTCAAAAACCTAACTCTTTGAGAATGCTTTCAGTATGTTCACCCAGTGCGGGTACTTTCGTAAGCTGAAAATCGTCAGAATGACTTGATCCAACAGGTTTTAATGTTGGAATTTTACCCACTGGCGTGTCAACCTCAGTCCAACGTTGCCTTGCTTTTAATTGTGGATGATTCCAGACATCGGCTAATGTATTGACATTCGCATTGGCAATTTTTGCCTGTTCAAGCCTTAAAATGATTTCATTTTGGCTATAGTGTGAGAAAGTCTGAAGTATAATATCTGTTAATAATTCACGATTTTTAATTCGATTTGAATTATTGATAAAATATTTGGAGTGAGCTAATTCAGGCCTTTCCAACACCAATTCGCAAAAAGAGGCCCATTCACGATCATTTTGTACAGCAAATAATACTTGTTTATTATCGCCAGTAGAAAAGGGGCCGTATGGAAAAATGGTTGCATGAGCCGCACCAGATTTTTGAGGTTCAGGTTGGTCATCTGAAGCGTAATAAAGAGGGAAGCCCATCCACTCAGTCATACATTCAAGCATTGAGATATCAATACGTTTGCCCAATCCCGTTTTTTGTCTTTCCAGCAAAGCCGCCAAGATATTGCTATACGCATACATTCCTGCTGAGATATCGGCAATAGAACATCCTGCTTTGACATTTTCCTGTTCTGTGCCAGTAATCGATAAAAAGCCAGACTCACTTTGAATGAGTAAGTCATAGGCTTTTTTATCACGATATGGACCCGGATGTTCTGGGTCATCACCATAGCCTGAAATATCACAGATAATGAGTTGTGGAAAAGATGAATGAAGTTGCTCGAAAGAAAGTCCTAAACGAGATGCTGCGCCTGGTGCTAAATTTTGAATAAGAATGTCAGCTTTACTTAACAGGCTTTTTAATACCGGTTGGGCCTCGGTAGATTTTAAATCCAGTGCCAAGCTTTCTTTAGAGCGATTTGTCCAAACAAAATGAGAAGACATTCCTTTGACCCGTTCATCATAATAACGTGCAAAATCACCACCTTCAGGCCGTTCAATCTTGATGACACGCGCACCTAGATCAGCTAACTGACGTGTACAAAATGGTGCCGAAATTGCATGTTCCAAAGCAACGACAGTAATACCTTCTAGTGGTTTCATCTCATTATTCCTGAAATGTTAATTTTGCTTTCATAGCAATGTGTCCATCACTATGTTCAATCCATAATTCTGCAGTTTGCTCTTGTACATCGCCACAGATATAAAACTCATTAAAATCGAACACAGGTTTTACCGCACGAAATTCAAATTTTTTAATGATTTTATCTGGATATTTATCTTGTAGCGTTTGCATTAATAGAGTTGCTAGGAGTGGGCCATGCACCACTAGACCAGGATATCCTTCTACCTGCATGGCATATGGACGGTCATAATGAATCTTATGTCCATTAAAGGTCAGAGCCGAATAACGAAATAATGCAGTTGTATCCACTGAATGTTGCTGTTTAAAACTGTAATTTCGGCGAGTGCTTTCAACAGGAGTTGTTGTCGCACTAACATTGTTAGTAATAATAGTTTCTGGTTTATAAACAATATCCTGTTGCTCTTTAATGACTAACTCATCATTAGCATAAATAAAATGATTCACTGTTACAAAATAAAGCTCACCATTTTTTCCATGTTTGAATTGGATATCGGATATTTCAGAAACTCGACGTAATTCTTGCCCCACCAAAATAGGTTGAATAAATTCAAGACGACTGCCTGCCCACATCCGTCTAGGAAATGGAATAGGAGGTAAAAAATCTCCCTTCTTAGGATGACCGTCTGCAGCAATTTCAGATTGATTGACGACCGGTAAAAAATTCGCCCAATGAAACAGATGGGGCATTTCATTTACTGGCTGATCTTTTTTATTAAATAATGCTTGAAGCATGTGTATTGAGCGTTCTTCACAATGATCTTGTGAAATTTGTTTATTTCCAATCCATTCTGCAAAGTTTTGCATAACTGTCTTATCCTTATCTTTGCTTAATACGCTTGTTTTAAGATCTTTTCTGCTTTTGAAATAATGGGTTTATCAATCATTTTTCCATTTAAGCTAATCGTTTGCCCATCCGCTGCTTTTACAGCCTCAAGAACCTGTTGTGCCCATTGAATTTCTTCAGGGCTAGAATTAAATGTTTGATTGACGATTTTGACCTGAGTGGGGTGAATGCATAACTTTCCTTGGAAACCTAGTTTTTTAGCTTGTAGGGTTTCAGTCATGACTAATTCAGTATTGCCAAAATCAGCAGTGACGCCATCAATAGGATTGGCAATACCCGCAAGTTTAGAGGCCAAAGTAATTTTATTACGGAAGTACATCAACTCTAAAAAGTCACCAGACATATCCATTTCAAGTTGAAAGTCTATAGAGCCAAACATCAAGGCACGAACAGCTGGGAACTGGGCAATTTCCTCTACATGCGCCATGCCATAAGGCGTTTCAATAATAGGATAAATATCAATAGTACGAATGTGCTGAATCGCTTCAAACTCTTGTCGTTGTTCAGCTTTGGGTAAAACAATCGCAATCACATTTGAAAATTGAGCGAGTTGAATATCGTCCGCAAACCATTCGGTCTGAAAAGCATTAACTCGAATCATGACTTTTTCAGTGGGGTGGTCCAATAACCATTGCTTGAGTAATGCGCGTGATTCGAGTTTATGTTCAGTTGGAATCGCATCTTCTAAGTCAATAATCACTGCGTCACTACCGCTATTGAGCGCTTTGGTATAGCGCTCAGGACGGTTAGCAGGAACAAATAAAAATGAACGGGGCGTCTGCATTTTATTTTTCCTCAGAACTTAGAAAGAACGTGGTAAATCAAGTAAATGTTCAGCTACGTAACTTAGAATTAAGTTAGTTGAAATTGGTGCTACTTGATACAAGCGTGTTTCACGGAATTTACGTTCGATGTCATATTCATTGGCAAAACCAAAACCGCCATGGAATTGTAAGCAATGGTTCGCTGCCTCCCAGCTTGCTTTTGCAGCCAATAGTTTTGCCATATTGGCTTCAGCACCACAGGCTTGACCCTTGTCAAAAAGTTCACAAGCACGGAAACGCATCAGATTGGCAGCTTCAATCTCAATGAAGGATTCAGCAAGAGGAAACTGCACTCCCTGATTTTGGCCAATTGGACGACCAAAGACCACACGATCTTTGACATACTTTGTCGCACGATCCATAAACCAATAACCATCACCAATACATTCTGCCGCAATCAGTGTACGTTCTGCATTTAAACCATCTAAAATGTATTTAAAGCCTTTTCCTTCTTCACCAATTAAGTTTTCTTCAGGAATTTCCAGGTTCTCAAAAAATAATTCGTTAGTTTCATGATTCACCATATTAGGAATAGGCTGTACGACCATACCTGATTTCATCGCTTCTTTAATATCCACCATGAAAATAGACATCCCTTCAGATTTCTTTTTCACTTCGGCTAAAGGCGTCGTACGTGCAAGAAGAATCATCCAGTCACTATGCTGTACACGTGAGATCCAAACTTTTTGACCATTAATCACATAACGGTCACCTTTTTTGACTGCGGTCGTACGAATTTTTGTGGTGTCTGTTCCTGTTGTTGGTTCAGTGACAGCCATAGATTGTAGACGCCATTCACCAGAAGCAATTTTAGGTAAATAAAATTCTTTTTGTGCTTGAGAACCATTACGTAACAGGGTGCTCATGTTATACATTTGACCGTGACAGGCACCTGAATTACCACCGCTACGATTAATTTCTTCCATAACGACAGACGCTTCTGCCAAACCCAGTCCAGAACCGCCAAATTCTTCAGGAATCATTGCTGCCAGCCAGCCAGCATTGGTTAACGCATTGACGAACTCTTCAGGATAAGCTTTTTTTTCGTCAATTTTACGATGATATTCATCTGGAAATTGTGCGCACAAGGCACGAACAGCTTCACGAATTTCTGGGTAGTTATTAAAAGTACTTTTCACTTAAATATCCTTCTTTTGATCTCTTCTTGTTTTTGATCATATATTGTTATGGATTGGAAGTTAAAATAGTATATTTTGATGGAAGACATGCTAGAAAATTATCGAAATGGACATTAAACAATTACGTACTTTTATTACTATTTTAGAAGTTGAAAATTTAACCAAGGCTGCAGCTATGCTTAACATTGTGCAGCCTGCAGTGTCTCGGCAAATTCAAATGCTTGAAGACGAATTAGGGGTAAAACTATTTAACCGTTCTCGTCATGGTATGGCGCTGACGGATGAGGGTAAAGTTCTTGAGCCTTATGCTAGAAGGATTCTGGAAGACATTGAAACTGCCAAATTGGAGTTAACTGCAAACAAAGGGATAATTCGAGGGAAAGTTCATATCGGTGTATTGTCGAGTATTAGTGAATTACTTTCTACTTTGATTATGAATTTGATCAAGGAAAAGTATCCTGAGGTACAAGTGAAAATATCAGTGGGATATTCTGGGCATTTAAAAGAGTGGTTAGAGATGGGAGATATTGATCTAGCCTTGATGTACGACGCTACACCTTCGAAGTTAATTGATCTGACTCCGCTGGTAAAAGAGCCTCTATTTTTAATAGGGTCAGCTCAATCCACACTTCAGCATAATGAAGTTCTTGAACTTAAAAAAATAGAGAAATTTCCATTAATTTTACCTTTTCATCCTCACCGCTTACGCTCCCTGATTGAGCAGGCTTATAAGCAAAATGGATCTCACTTAAATATCTATGCTGAAACTAATGATTTGAATATACAAAAACAGCTTGTTACCCAGGGCTTTGGTTATACAATATTACCCTTAGTTTCTGTAATAAATGAGTTTAGAGCAGGATTAATTAAAGTTACTCCAATTGTAGATCCCGCATTTTCTCGGGTGATTACTTTAGCCATGCATTCTACAAGAAATATTCCCAAACATATTCGGATCATTTCACGTGAAATTGTGGAGTGTGTTGAGCAATCTATTGAGCAGAAAAAATGGCCAAAAGCTGAATGGATATATAAAAGTTAGTATATGATTTTTATTGATATAATTAAAAAAATAAGGTGTTTTAAAAAAGATTTTAAAGGGATAGGGAGATGGAATTGATATCTGGCTTTCAGATGCTGCTGAAACTATTTCAAATTGAATTAATAAGTTAAATTTCCATTTAAAAAAGGGAGAATACACTCTTATTATTGGGAAAATGACCAATAGATTGAGTGTTATTTGGCTTAACGGTTTATTGATAGTTGTAAGTAGTTTATATAAATCTGATCACTGGGTTGGATAGTTTTAGATACGGGCTTGTTCGTTTTATCAGTATATTAGCGAATAACTTCTTGTGACGGAATTTGCAGCAAAGCCCGGCTCATGATTCTATTTAGAATGAAATCGGTACTTTTAGGTATATCAGATTGGCATACCCAAATGAATTGTTTAAAAAATTATCAACATATGGTTGATTAGGCTTTATTTTCATTAGATTTCTTTATAAAACATTTATTAAGTATCAAAAAATGGCTAGTTTTAATTACTCAGATATATATTTAGATCAATAAAAATACAATTATAAAATAGGTTTATTGGATTTTTTAGTTAAATATGGAAAAGGTGTCGTATAACTTAGTTAGACCGATATGTAAGCCACATTGCAGTCATGCAAAATAGCGTAGATCGAGTCTCAATGAAGAGGTGAAATGATGAACATTGCAAAGAATACGATCTGCCTTTGGTATGAAAATGACGCTGAGGGCGCTGCGCGATTTTACGCCGAGACATTTCCGGATTCATCGGTCGGCGCAGTGCACCGCGCACCTGGAAATTATCCATCGGGAACGGAAGGAGATGTATTGACGGTCGAATTCACCGTGCTGGGTGTTGCGTGCGTTGGACTTAATGGTGGACCTGCGTTCAAGCACAACGAAGCGTTCTCTTTTCAGGTTGCGACTGAAGACCAGAATGAAACGGATCGCTACTGGAATGCGATCGTTGGCAATGGTGGCGAGGAGAGTGAATGCGGTTGGTGCAAGGATAAGTGGGGTATCTCTTGGCAGATTACGCCGATCGCCCTAACAAAGGCATATACCAGTTCTGATCGTACAGCCGCCAAACGGGCTTTCGATGCAATGATGACGATGAGGAAAATCGATATTTCTGCTATAGAAGCGGCAGTTCGTGGTTGAAATAATGGATAATTTATTCAAGTCGAGATTGCATTGTCGTATCACTTGATTCAAACCTTTGATTTCTTCTCTTAAACGCTATCTTTAGGTAAAGTTTAAACGATCACCCGATTCTACCAAACGCTCCTCCCATAGGTTTCTAATCGCTAAAATATCTTCTAAATTAATAGGTTGTGATCGGAGTTTAATTGATGAAATCGAAAAAACTCTAGGAATATAAAAAACTTTTAAAGTCAGGATTTAGAGGGTTTTTTATAATTTCCCATAATAGAATTTAACTAAATATAAAAGTTTGTAGCATGTATTTTCATTGGAATTATTGAATTAAATACCTTTTTTCGAGATCAATAATTTATTAAATTGTTATCATATTTAATTGAATATTAAATAATTTTTTCGATATACAGTTTTTTAGGTATGTAATTTATTATGTCCTAATAGTTTTATTTGTTATGGAATCTGAGCATTGTGGTACATCAGGTTGAAGTAAGCATAAAATATGATTAAAAGTAGTTAATTGATAAGAATAGCTATGCTTGATTCTGTTTTTTAGCTCTCTGATAAATAGGCTATGTAACTTTTAGGCGTTAAGAATGCAATTTTCTATTCGGAGAATATGCAGGAATATTACGACACGCGTTATAACATGATCGTTATTGTCACTGATTCCCATAGACACGGTCACCACTTTAATAGTCTGGAATAAAACTAGTCTTTAAAAAATGGTCTGTATAACAGCATTAAGCCATCGGCTTTAGAATACCGCTCACAAGCGGTTGAGGTGTCGATTGTTGGACTTGATCTTGGGATATAACCAAGTATTTTACTTATGATTCAAGGAGAACATGCCATGAATTTTCCCCAAGTATTACTTATCGCCGGATGGGTTGCGCTATCTGCATCCGCCGCTTTAGCAGCTGACCAACCCATAGCGGTTAAAGCTGGTTCAGAACAAGCTTCCTCTACAGCAGACAAGAATGCCATCGCCAGTGCAATGAGTGCTGCGCCAAAAAAAGTAGCAGCAGCGGCCACTATTGTGGCTATAGGTGCGAATGGCAAAATGCGCATCTTGCGTAAAGGCAATAATGGTTTTACCTGTATGCCGGATAATCCGACCACTCCCGGTCCAGACCCGATGTGTATGGATAAGGCAGCTTTGGAGTGGGCAGAAGCCTGGATGAGTCACAAACCCCCTACAGTGGGTAAAATCGGCTTCATGTATATGCTGGCAGGTGGCACGGATGCCAGTAACGTGGATCCCTATGCCAAGAAACCCACCGCGGGGAATCACTGGGTCAAAACTGGCCCTCATGTCATGATCGTTGGTGCAGGATCCCGCTTCTATGAGATGTACCCCAATCATGCTCAACCAGACACTGCTGTTCCCTACGTAATGTGGCATGGAACTCCTTATCAGCACTTAATGATCCCTGTGAAATAATAGTGAAAATAAGGAGACAAATAATTTATTTATGATCAAACTTTTAACTTCAGGAGTTGAGTTTAAAGAATTTTCCGGCTCGTAAAAAAATTAACCCTGTAAATTTGGATTAATTCCCTATTATACTTTTGAAAAGTATAAGTAAAATTTAAAACTTAGAAGCTCATCGAAAAGTGGGCTTTTACATTTGTGTTATAAAAATTAAACGGTGTAACTGAGTAATTATTATATTATTGATTTTTCAATCAATATAAGGATAAACAATGAAATTACTAGTAATAGTAGGATTAGTAGCAGTAGTGGGTTTAACTGCATGTCAAAAACGGGATACTGATACTTCACAGCAAGATAAAACCACTTCACCTCACTCAATGGATAAAGACAAGTAAAATAAAAATTATGATTAAATCGGTTTTAATAGAGGGCAGTGTCTAGATTAACATTTCTTCAACAAACCGCTTATAATAAGTCGGGCATATTAATCCTCAATTATTTACTTCTATAGATAATAAAAATGGATAAAAACGTTAATTTTCATTTGTTAGAACAAGTCTACAATTTTCTTGTCGTACGACCAGGATTTAAAGTAAAAAAAAATCAGGAACAATTGTTAGATTTTTTTACTGAAATTCATCAAGATCATGAATCCGGGATTAAATTTGACTCGCCTTCTAACGTTATTATTATGTTTGGCAGTCGTAAAATAGTAAATATTGATTTATCACCTCCATTAAGAAACAAAACTGATTTTTTAGAATGGGTATATAAACAATTAAATTAATACGCATCATCAAGAACTAGTGGCGTAGGAAAGCTAGTATGTCCCTTTTTAGGAAGGTTAACGAACAGAATTTGCATATAAACAGTACAATGAATAATGTGATTTTTTCTCAGTATTTTTATTATAGTTATGCCAGTAAACAAAGACAGAATAGTTAATTATAAAAAATATCTAGTCATTGTTCTTCAAATGGACAGTATAAAATTTTTACTTAAATCAAAAGCATGAAGGGACTTGATTTTTATCATACTTAAGCGAGTTTGGTTATCTATAGAAGGTATCGCGTTTTGTAGAGTCAGCCAACTTTCAGCAATTCCTCTGTATAAAACCACCAGATAAGTAAGTTTATATTGTCTCTAGTTTTACCATCAGCTGATAAAAGGAGAGAATATTTAAAGGTAGATATTTTTTAAAGAGCTAACCATAAATACATCGACAGTTTTAGATAAGAAATGAGGTCTTGGATATTTGAAAAATAACTTTTATTTTTTTGCAAATAATTATGAAGAGTAGATTGGTTATTAGCATTATTTAATCAGTGTTACTGAATGAATTAAATGAAATTTAAGCCTAATGCCGTACAAGCAATAAGGTAAATTCACTTAAAAAGAAGGGTGTTTTATTTTTTTAAATTCGCGAACAAAATTAAAAGTTTTCCGTCATTGATACTTTGTATGAAATGAATGTAAAAAACCTAAAATAACTATTGTAAATAAATCTTAATTTTTGATAAATAATAATTATTTTTTTAAGCGGAAGGTTTCTGATAAGGCTATCATTCTATGAATGCATATTTATACAGATTTTAAGAGAAAAAATCGAATAAAATAAAATTATTGATCATTGAGACGGAATCCTCCTTGTCTGATCTCATTAATAATAATTAAACATCACTATATAGCAAACGAAGCTCAAGCCTTTGATTTAGCTTTTCTGTAATTTAAACATTTATTATTCACAAATAAAAAACAACCTAAAGCAAACGATTAAAAACAGTTTGTCTATATTCTTTATACTTTGTTAATAAGGTTTTAGTGATATCTTCTAGTTATTCAAACAAAGAAATAAATAGAATAATATATAAAACAATTATTTAAATCCGCTTAATCGGCTCTATTAAGCGGATTTTTATTGCTGGGATACCTTTTCTGCAGGAGAAAGAAATACGTTTATTTATTAAAAAAGGCAGAGATATTAAATTAATTGAATCATTACTTAATCGTATTTTACCTGCCGCCCTTGCTTAGACGTGTATAGAAATAATAGTCTTATAAAGCAGAATCATGGAATCTATTATAATTAGAACCAACAAATCAGATATTGAGTTTCAAAGATATGCATGTATTCTGATTAGATAATCATTAAGTGGATAGAAGGGTTCTAAAAACATCAAACTGATCGTTTTCTGCATCTTGTTATAAGTTATAAACGGAGGTATAAAATGAAATTATCACAACAAGTAAAACAAGCATTTTTCGATTACATAGATCAAAACTATAAAGTACCAAATTATCTGTTAATAAGTTCAAGTACCTATAAATTATTGCTTGAAGAACATAGTGATTTTATTACCACTACTCCAATGGATACGGGCATTGTAGATATGAAATTTCTAGGGTGTGAAATTGGAGTCTCTCCAAATGATACCTCTTCATTTGAGTGGCAAAAACAATAATTTTATTTCATTTATCGAGGATTTAAATATTTGATAATTATCAGAATATTTAAATTTAGTTGTAATTAATTGTTGATAATATCCTTATTTGTATGTATAAAAAACAATTAAAAGCAGGGAGTGAGCGCAATAGAAATGTTTGTGACTTTATTTTCAACTTTAATGCTTATAGTTGTTATATATGGCTTAGGACAAATGGCCAATTAATATATAGATTGAATTAAAGCCACCTTCGGGTGGTTTTTGATTCTTAAATTTCTTGTTTTGTTAGACTTTCTAGACAGAGTGGTTTTACATAATTGACAACTATAACGATAGTTAACCTATGATTCATTTAGTGCAGGCTTATTTAAAAATCTATCTTTAATTAAGTTTTTGTCCTAATAGTGCGAAAATGCTGCTTGATAGGATTTCCATTTTAATCAGCATTAGAAGCTCTCCGGTATTTTTATTGTATTTTAGAAGAGTCTAGTCCTGATAATAATCACTAAACTCACTTGGTTTAAATGTAAATGGGAAACTAGGCTGAGCAGAATAATCTTCTATATTCATCTCACAAGCAATTAGATTGAAGTCCGGTGGTTTGGTTACACTTGCTGAATCATTTTTTTTGGGCTGATTCTAGAAACATCATTATGACTGTACAGCAAATGAAATCATATCGGTCATTGATGTTAATATTTTGATTCAAATCACGAATGAGTAGATAAATGCTGCTGATTTTTTAGCCTGAATAATGTTATTTAAATTCTGAATGGTATCTCTATTAATGTCTCAGGCTTCCACATCAAAGCTAGGCTGATTTAAAAGTAGAGAATTTCATCCCGAATCACAGCCTGCATCCAGTGCTTTTCCGGCATGAAGATGAGAGAGGGTAGCTAAAATTTTTGAATGAGTGGGCAACATTTAATATTTATTTAAGAAATAACTTTCAGGCTCACGGTAAAAATTTAACTGCCAGTGAAGGCTTGGACTGATAGATACAATTCTGTGCCGTGCTCGTGGGTCAATCACGAGGACGTTAATTGGGTAGCAGAGAAAACATGTTTTGATAGTATTTCTGCCACTTTATTTAAAATTGAAAAATTTAATTGGTCTTTTTAATACCCTTAGTTTGCCTATATCTCTACTTTTATATTGTGTGGTTTTCTAAAAACTTAAAGAGCTAAAGTGTGCATTCAAAGAAGAAGTGGCTTGTAGCAAATAAGTCGTTGCATAAAATCTTTTAGTAGCTATATGGCTCATTAGTATTCGCCTAATTTTGCAAATGATTTTGATAATGAAAAAATTGATTACAGTAAACCCTATTTTAATTTTTCTCATCCTATGATCTTAGATATTCATTTTAAAGATTACTTTTGGCTTAATATGATTTTAATAATTTGAAAAGAAGACGCATGGATATAACATTAAGATAAATATAAAAATCGACTTTTAGGAATAAGAATAAGTTCGATTGTCAGGGAAGGTAGTAGCTTTCATAGCGGAAAAAAGTTTTAGAAAAGCATATAGGGGTTACTTGGAAATGAATGAATGGCTTTATACAAAGCCGGTACATAGATAAAAATGACAGCTGTAATTCTTTTATTTTTTAGTTGGCTAGAATAAACGAGATAAATCAGCCTATTCCTTATTACAGTTTTCTAGGCAAATTACTCTTAGAGAATCTGCGTCAAATTTAGAAAAGTTAAAATACAGATTAGCGAGGCAGATTAAGGTGGTAAACATAATAATATAGATGCTGAACCCATAATAAAATCAGTTCAAAAAAATTATTTAAGTAGATTGTTTATACATACGATTAAAAAAATAAGTAAAAATACGATTTTTTAGCAAATTAGCCCAAAAAATAAACACTCACAACGAATGCGTGAAATAAGGGGTTGCGCCCCTCGAGAAACTGTATAGAATACGCAGCATCCCGACGCGATACAGCAAACGAACTGAGCTGATTTGGTTAAGTTGTTTATTTTATTGCGTTGAAACTTGTCTCTGACGAAGAGCAAGATAGATCATTAAGAGATTATGAAGAACAACTTGTGTGGATTTTTACCGGTTGATTGATCGAAATTATTTTCATTGATTGATG
>NZ_SJOH01000019.1 GCF_004331285.1 Acinetobacter sp. ANC 3781 | reverse complement strand
CACACGTAATCAACTTCGGTTTACCGATGAAAAATGAAGACTATGTACACCGTATCGGTCGTACAGGTCGTGCTGGTCGTACAGGTAATGCAATTACTTTAGCGACTTACCGTGAACGCGGTAAAATCCGTGCGCTTGAAGACTTTTTGGATGCACGTTTAAACGTGTCTGAAATTGAAGGTCTTGAGCCATCTCCACCTCCTGCACGCGGTGCTCGTGATGGCGGCGGTCGTGGTCGTGATGGCGGTCGTGGCGGTTTTGGCGGTGGTCGTGGTCGTGATGGCGGTGGTCGTAGTTTCGGCGGCGGTCGTGGCGGTGATCGTCCACAACGTAGTTTCGATGACAAGTCACGTGGCGAACGTCCTTCTTATGGCGATGATCGTCCTAAGCGTGATTTCGGTGATCGTCCAGCTCCACGTCGTGAAGGCGGTTTTGGTGATCGTCCACAACGTTCGTTTGATGACCGTCCTAAGCGTGACTTCGGCGATCGTCCACAACGTTCTTTTGACGACCGTCCTAAGCGTGATTTCGGTGATCGTCCAGCTCCACGTCGTGAAGGCGGTTTTGGTGATCGTCCACAACGTTCGTTTGATGACCGTCCTAAGCGTGATTTCGGTGATCGTCCAGCTCCACGTCGTGAAGGTGGTTTCGGTGATCGTCCACAACGTTCGTTTGGTGACAAACCACGTTCAAATGATGACAACCGTGGTAATCGTGTAGATTACAAACCAGCTCGTGAGGGCGCTGATCGTCCTAAGCGTGATTTCGGTGATCGTCCAGCTCCACGTCGTGAAGGCGGTTTCGGTGATCGTCCACAACGTTCATTCAGCGATGATCGTCCTAAGCGTACTTTTGGTGGCGAAGATCGTCCACGTCGTAGCTTTGATGATAAACCACGTGGTGAGCGTCCAGCTTTTGGTGGTGAAGATCGTCCACGTCGTAAATTTAACGACTAATTTAATCGTTAGATTTAGATAGAAAAAACCGGTGGAAACACCGGTTTTTTTATGGATTAATCTTTGATCTTTTAGGATAAAAATGTATACTCAATCATGTTTTGTCTTAAAATCGTTAAATATGAGCAATGAATCTGCCAACTATATTTGGAATTTTAATCAAGAGGTGATTATGCCTTATATGGGTTTGACCTTATTGTTATGCAATATTGTGTACTTTATCTATCACTCTTTTCTGTAACGCAGTGTCCTGTTTTTATACCTGTTTTTTATAAAAAATAGAATTACAATTATATTCATTAGAAAGTTCACTGGATTGGTTACCTTTTATCTAAAAGTAACATTTTAAACTTTAATCCTTTATAGTATGCATGCTGAAAAAATGTAGGAAAATGCTCAGCTATGAATAATCAAATACCCTCTCGGTCTCTGATTGAGATTAAAAATCTGAGCTTTAAACGAGGGGAGCGTATCATTTATGACAATATCAGCTTAACGATTCGTCGTGGTCAAATCACTGCCATCATGGGGCCTTCCGGTACAGGTAAAACCACATTACTTCGTCTGATTGGCGGGCAGCTAGTGCCAGATCAAGGACAAGTTCTCCTGGATGGAAAAGATATTGCGACAATGACACGGTCTGACCTGTTTGCTGCACGGGCGCGTATGGGCATGCTTTTCCAGAGTGGGGCTCTGTTCACTGATATGACTACCTATGAAAACGTAGCATTTCCCCTTCGTGCCCATACCAAATTACCTGAACACCTGATTGCTGAAATTGTGGCATTAAAATTAGAGTCGGTGGGTTTACGCGGTGCAGAGCAACTGATGCCGTCCGAGCTTTCGGGGGGGATGAACCGTCGTGTTGCATTGGCGCGTGCCATTGCGCTTGATCCAGAACTAATTATGTATGATGAACCATTTGCAGGTCAGGATCCGATTGTAATGGGCGTTTTGAGCCGTTTAATTCGTTCGCTCCGTGAAGCTCTGGATTTAACCACCATTATTGTCTCGCATGATGTGGCTGAGACATTATCGATTGCTGACTATATTTATGTGGTGGCTGAAGGCAAGATTCAGGGGGAGGGGACGCCTGCTGAACTCAGAGAACATGCTTCACCTTTTGTTCGTCAATTTCTCACTGGTTCAATAGAAGGTCCAGTCGATTATCAATTTAGCCATCAAGCTTATTTAAGTGATGAGGTGCGTTCATGAATGCCATTGCCTTATTAGGTAGACGCGTTATTGAACGTGTACGTGGTATCGGTGTGGCAACAGTGATGTTGCTACAAATTTTATTTTCTATGCCGACCAGACTGGGCGTAACGCTATTTATTTATCAAATGCACCGTATTGGGGTCATGTCCTTATTGATCATTGGTGTGTCTGGTCTGTTTATTGGCTTGGTGCTGGGTTTGCAAGGTTATTCAATTTTGGTGAATGTTGGTTCTGAAGCCATGCTCGGAACCATGGTATCACTGACTTTATTACGTGAACTTGCCCCTGTAGTCGCTGCCTTATTATTTGCAGGGCGCGCAGGTTCGGCACTGACCGCTGAAATTGGCCTAATGAAAGCCACAGAGCAACTTTCCAGTATGGAAATGATCGGTGTTGATCCGCTAAAACGTATTGTTTCACCACGTTTGTGGGCAGGTATTGTCAGTTTACCGATGCTAACTGTGATTTTTGCAGCCATTGGTATCTTGGGTGGTAAAATGGTTGGGGTCGATTTTTTAGGTGTTGATGAAGGTTCTTACTGGAGTGGTATGCAAAATGCAGTTCAGTTTGGACATGATATAGTCAATGGTATTATCAAAAGTATTGTTTTTGCCCTGATTTGTACCTGGATTGCGGTTTATCAAGGCTATGCCTGTGAGCCGACATCTGAAGGAATTGCAACATCCACAACCCGTACAGTGGTTTATTCGTCATTGTGTGTATTAGGTTTTGATTTCGTGTTGACTGCGGTCATGTTTGGAGGGGTTCAATGAAATCACGTACAAGTGAGCTGACCGTCGGTATTTTTGTCATTATCTTCGGTGTGGCGTTATTTTTCTTAGCTATGAAAGTAAGTGGATTGTCTGGCACCAATTTACGTGATGCTTATGAGATGACTGCGCAATTTGACAATGTGAATGGGTTAAAACCGCGTGCAAAAGTCACGATGAGTGGAGTAACGATTGGTCGTGTCACCGATATTACCCTTGATCCGGTATCGCGTTTGGCTACCGTTCATTTTGAACTCGATGGTAAGCTGACTTCATTCAATAAAGAGCAGCTTAAAACGGTTAAAGCCAATGCTTTAGAAGAACTTCGCTATAGCACAGAATATACTGAAGCAATGCCTGCACAACAAAAAGAAATGGAAAAACAACTTGTTGATAACATGAACTCCATCACCAGTATTGATGAAGATGCTTATATTATGGTTGCAACCAATGGTTTATTGGGTGAAAAATATTTGAAAGTGGTCCCGGGCGGTGGTTTGAACTACGTAAAACGTGGAGAAAGTATTGCCAATACACAAGGCACCATGGACCTTGAAGATCTAATTAGTAAGTTTATTACTGGTGGTGCGGGTAAATCATCAGAAAAAACGGCAGATGCAAAGACATCGAGTGAATCAACCGGTGCAGAAGCATCATTTGTTGAATAATTTGGAGAGGAAGTTTTAATGAATACTTTAGTTAAACATGTACTTACGGCTAGTATTTTATCAACAATGATGGCGACTACTGCATTTGCAGCACCAGCGGAAACTCCACCTGCTTTTGTAAAAAAAGTTGCAGATGGCCTGATTTCACGCTTAAAAGCGGATAATGCTAAATTGCAAAATAATCCAGCTGCAGTGAAAGCGATTGTACGTCAAAATCTTGATCCCTATATTGATTCACAATCCTTTACACGTATTGTGATGGGTACATATGCGACCAATCAATATAGTACTGCTGCCCAGCGTGCTCAGTTTGAAAGTAACTTCCGTGAAACTTTAATTGAAAACTATGGTAGCGCATTTGCGAAGTTCTCAAATCAATCGTATAGCCTTCGTCCATACAAAGAGACTAACAGTAAAAACCCTGTTGTAACTATGGACTTTAATAATAAAGGTGAAAAAATTCCTGTATCTTTCCAATTGGTGGATAAAGGCAATCAATGGAAAATTCGCAATATTAATGTATCGGGCATTGATTTAGGTTTACAGTTCCGCAATCAGTTTGCATCAACCGTAAAAATTAATGGTGGCAGTTTGGATAAAGCGATTGCAAACTTCCAGCCAGATGCAGATGCGGCGATTAATAAAAAATAATTGAGTAGGTGTTCGGTGATTGAAGTCATTAATCAGGAATTACAAGTTTCTGGAAAAATAGATTATCTAAATGCTGAAAGCTATTACCAGCAGGGTGTGAAACTGATTCAATCTCAAAATCAGTTTCCCGTGGTAGTGAATTTGGCGAAGCTGGAGCATGGTAGTACCTTGGCTTTGGCGGTGCTGGTGCGCTGGTTACGCCAGACTCCGAAAGCTCAAGGTCTACAGTTTAAAGCTGTGCCTGAAAAAATGATCAAAATTATTCAAGCTTGTCATTTGCAAAATGATCTGCAATTGATTACCTGAACACAGGGACAATAAAAAAGCACCTTTAGGTGCTTTTTTATTGTCTGCAAATAGGTATTGATCAAATCGGAAGCATTTCTTGCGCTTCGCTTTAAAAGCAGTATTTTAAAGCTTGCTTAAATCCATTTTTTCCAGCGGAAATAGGCCAGCGGGCCAATAAAGAAAGCAAGCAAAATAATACCGACCATAATAAAACTGGTAGTACCTCTGGCAAAAGGCAATACATCGGTATTCATACCATAAATACTGGCAACCAGCATGGGCGGAGCAAGCATACTTGGCAAGATCGAGAATCGACGGATCGTGTCATTCTGTTCGGTGTTAATGAATCCGGAGGTGGTATCGAGTAAGAATCGTACTTTCTGGAACAAGAAGGCATCATGTTCGACCAGAGATCGCACATCTTCACTCAGCTCTCGAATATCAGCATCGTAAATATGACTGCCCAAAGCACGTGGGCGAGACAAGAAAGTCAGTACACGACGCAAGTCGATTAAACATAATTGGGCTTTTCCAAGCATGTCTTCTAATTGAGCCAAGCGGGTAATCATGTCATCCAAATCGAGTATTTGTTCACGATGACGGTTATTCAATACTTCGGTGGAATATTTTTCCAGGTCTTTATGGACATCTTCCAGGATATCCGCAAGCTCATCCAGTTTGGCTTCAAGCAGACCCAGTAATACCCAGGTGGGATCTTTATAGTCAATTTCATAATCATTACGTCGAGCACGTGCACGAAAGGCACGGAACGCAACCAGTTTTTCACCGCGCAGAGTAAACAGATGCTGTTTATGCAGAATAAAAGCAACCGTTTGTACGGTGGCTAAGATACTCGAATCGTCATCTGTTTCAGCATCAACCTGAAAGTTTTTATTTTTCGTTAAAAAGTAAGTACTGATATGTAAAATACCGTCATCATCACGGTAAAATCGTGCTGATGAGGAAATGTCTTCTAAGGATTTTAGTGTGGGTAAATTCTGTTTATAGGCATCTAATACCCATTGTTCTTCTTCTTGTGAGGGTGCAATTAAATCAATCCACACCAAATCTGGGTGAAGATCAAAGCCTCCATTAATAATGGCATCTTCCAAACTACCGCGCTCTGTGGCGTAAAAGGCTTCAAGCATGCTGTCTTTTCCCTGCGCAGTATAGGTTAATCAATGCGTGTATTTTAGACAAGGAATTGAATAAAAACACTGATTGAATCGCTTTTTTATTAAAAAATCTCCTGAAAAGTTACTTTATTAATATGACATCTTAAAAACAGGTGAAACAATGACGAAATCAATCGCAATTTTTTGTGGTTCAGCTGTGGGAACAGATACTATTTTTTTGGATACCGCACAGAAAATGGGTCAAACCATTGCTCGGCAAGGCAAAACATTGGTCTATGGAGGGGGGCGATCAGGCTTGATGGGTATTGTTGCCGATAGTGCCTTACAGGCAGGAGGTAAAGTCATAGGTGTGATTCCGAATGCATTGGTCGACCGTGAGCTTGCACATCCACATTTAACAGAATTGCATGTGGTTAAAAATATGCATGAACGAAAAACCAAGATGTCAGAACTGTCCGATGCTTTTATTGCTTTACCGGGTGGCGCAGGAACTTTAGAAGAAATTTTTGAGCAGTGGACTTGGGCGCAGTTGGGCATTCATTTAAAGCCGTGTGCATTTTTAAATGTGGACGGTTTTTATGATGATTTACTGAAATTTATCCAGTTGACTACCGTTAAAGGTTTTACCCATGCCCGTTTTACCGACAGTATTATTGCCTCAGATTCTATCGAAGACATTTTACAGCAATTTAATACTTTTCAAGCTCCGCAACCGAAATGGGGTATGGTCGATCAGCAAGAATTGGTGAGATAAAGATGAAAGTGATTACCGTTGCTGCTGCCATTATTTTAAATGATCAGCGCCAGCTTTTAGTAGTTCGGAAGCAGAATACCTCCTGTTTTATGCAGGTCGGTGGAAAGTTGGAACCAAATGAGCTACCTGAACATAGCATGCTGCGTGAAATTCAGGAAGAAATTGGTTGTCAGGCATCGATTGAGCAATTTGTCGGGCGTTTTGAAACGGCAACTGCCAATGAACCTGATCATTTATTGGTCAGTTATGTCTATGTGGTGAGTCTGGATCATACTCCGAAAATTGATGCAGAAATTGCAGAGATGAAATGGGTCGATTTAGAGGATAAAGAAACTCAACTTGCTCCATTGACGACTGAAATTGTGATGCCGTGGGTGAAGCTGTTTTTAACAGAAAGTACAATTGCTTAGATAGTGACTAAAGCAAGTTTTACATTGTTACTTGTCTTTTAAAAACAGAGGAATATTTAAGTTTCTGCACTTGCGATACACATTGCGTAAACTTTATGACAACCCAGTTCTTCAAGCTTTTGTTTTAATGCATAGATAGAGCTGCCTGTGGTCACGACGTCATCTAAAATAAGTACACGGCGGTAACGAAGCTTTGATGTGGGGTTGATCTGAAACTGTTGTTCAATCTGATCAATGCGTTCTAATCGGCTTAAGCCTTTTTGTGAATGTTGCTGTAAACGACTAACAGGTTGCCAGATGGGAACATTCATTTGTTTGGCCATAATTTTAGCCAGGATCAGAGACTGATTGTAACCGCGTTCTAGGAGTCGTCTAGTAGATATCGGCATCGGGACAATAGCCTGAATTTTAGGTAGGCGAAGTTCGATTAGTGCGCCAGCAAGCAAGTTTTGAAAATGCAGTTGTTGTTCGTATTTAAATTTTTGAATAATCCTGTCAATTGGATAGGCATAATGACAAGCCACCTGAATATCCATTTGCTGACGCTGAACTGTACTTTTAGACCATGGCAATTGTTGCCAGCAATCTTTGCAGAGTGAATGGCGGTGTTGTAAGTCTATTCCACAAAGTACGCAGGGGGAAATGCTTTGGATTGCTTTGTAAAGTAATGGGCTAATGAATTGCAGCATGTTTTTATTTTTCTTTTTATTTGATATTAATTTTACACCACATGTATGAAGGCTCAAGAGTTTTTTATTGGATTTAATCATTCATTTTAAAATCTACAAAGCGTATAGCGACTCTTGTTAGGACGGCATCCATGCCACTCATGTGATCGTTGCTACTTGATTAAACATTTTATTTGTACTTGTTATCTAATGTGTTCTTTTGAAATCATGCTTTACACATATGCATAGCGTGGGGCTTCTGGCAGCCAGCGTTTGAGTAAAGCTTTGGCATTTTCCGGATAATCTTTGAGAATTTGCTGTGCCACATAATGCGCCTGATTCAGCAGATGGTCATCACGTTCTAACTTGGCAACCCGAAAACCCATATCTCCGGTTTGCTTGGTGCCAAGTAGCTCACCCGGGCCGCGAATTTCCAGATCTTTTTCTGCAATCACAAAACCATCATTACTTTCACGCAAAATGCGTAATCGTTCCTGACCATTTTGCGATAAAGGACTTTTATAAAGCAGGGCACAGAAACTGGCGGTTGCGCCACGCCCAACCCGTCCACGTAATTGATGTAACTGAGAAAGCCCTAAGCGTTCAGCATTTTCAATTACCATAATCGAGGCATTCGGCACATCAACCCCAACTTCAATGACGGTGGTGGCAATGAGGAGTTGCAGCTGATTGTCTTTAAATTGCTGCATCACCGACTGCTTTTCATCGGCTTTCATTTTGCCGTGTACCAAGCCAATATTGATATGTGGAAAGCGTTCTTTAATTTCCTGATAAGTGGCTTCTGCCGCTTGTGCATCTAAAGTTTCAGATTGTTCCACCAAGGTACAAACCCAATAAGCTTGCTTGCCTTCAGCACAGTTTGTAGCAATCCGGGCTAACACTTCTTCACGGCGGTCTAAAGGAATGGTGACGGTTTGAATCGGGGTACGACCCGGAGGAAGTTCATCAATCACTGAGGTATCCAGATCGCCATAAGCAGACATCGCCAGTGTGCGAGGAATCGGGGTAGCTGTCATCACCAGTTGATGTGGCGTCATGTTGTTGGCCCCTTTATTACGCAAGGCCAGCCGTTGATCTACGCCGAAGCGATGCTGTTCATCAATAATCACCAAACCGAGTTTGGCAAATCCGACATTTTCCTGAAACAGGGCATGGGTACCGACCACCAGATTAGCGGTGCCTTCCTTAATACCTTGTTCTGCTGCTGCACGAGCTTTCCCTTTTTGCTTGCCTGAAAGCCAAGAAACATTAAGACCTAGGGGTTCAAACCATTTTTTAAAATTTAAATAATGCTGTTCAGCCAGAATTTCCGTCGGTGCCATTAGTGCCACTTGCCAGCCTTCTTCTAAAGCATGACAGGCTGCCACGCCAGCCACCAAAGTTTTACCTGCACCTACATCGCCCTGAACTAAACGCAGCATCGGTTTGTTTTGTTTTAAGTCCTGCACAATTTCTTTGGAGACACGTTTTTGCGCATCGGTCAGGCTAAAGGGCAGACTGTTTAATAACTGTTTGGCAAAATTTTTACTGGGTGAAAAAGACGGAGCTTCAATTTGCTGAATATAAGCACGGCGTGAGAGCAGACTAATCTGGTGCGCGACCAGTTCTTCAAAGATTAAGCGCTGCTGGGCTGGATGCGAACCTTGTGCCAGTTGCAACATGTTGGCATTCAGTGGCGGCTCATGGATATATTCCAGTGCCTGTTTCAGCGCATAGCCATTGGTGAATTTTTCTGGCAATAATTCAGGCAGGTCATCACTGTGTTGTTTTAGGGCCTGTTTGACATAATCCCGCAGTTTGGCTTGGGTTAAACCTTCAGTAGCCGGATAAATGGCGGTCAGCTCAGTTTTAGGTAAGGGCGTATGTTCAGTAATCAGCTGGATTTCAGGATGATACATTTCCAGACCACGTGCACCGACACGGACTTCACCAAAGATGCGCAGTTGATTGCCCAGTTTAGCCCGATCGGTCAAAGCCTTATAGACATGGTAAAAACGCAAGGTGATTTTGCCAAAGTCATCTTCTAACAGCACCGCCATGGATTTGCGTTTACCGGGTGGAAAATCCACACCTTTGACGATGCCTTCTAGCAAATAGCTGCGCCCCACGGTCAATTGGTTCATGGGGATGATCGTGCTACGATCTTCATAATCACGCGGCAGATGAAACAGAAGATCATCTGTGCTGAAAATATTCAGTTTTTCCAGTAAAGCAGTAGAGGTATTTCCTACCCCTTGTAATTGATGGACTGCAGCCATTTACCCTCAACTTCGGTTATGTAATCAGGTGTTTAATGCATATATTATTTATTGGTTATGGTAAAACATCTCGGCGCGTTGCTAAACAGTTATTTGAGCAAGGCCACCAAATTACCACAATTAGCCAAAGTCCGAAAACTGATGAATTTGCGACGCATCTAATTCAGGATGTTCATCAGCTCAATTTAACCCAGATCAAGCCTATAGATTGGGTGTACGTTTTGCTATCACCTTCACAGAGCAGTATCGAAGGGTATCAACAAACCTATATCGATTCTGTTGCTCCCATTGTAGCCGCGTTAAAACAGCATCCCATTCAAAAGATCGTGGTTGTGTCGTCTACTCGTGTCTATGGTGAAAATAAGGGTGAGCGCATTGATGATGCATCATGTATTCAACCTGTTGATGAACAGGGCAGATTATTACGACAAATGGAACAGCTTTATCAGCAGGCTTTTCCAAAACAATGCATCATTACTCGCCCAACCGGGATTTATGGAACTTCGATAGCCAGAATGATCAAGCTGGCCGAGAGTACTCGAACTTATGCCAACATACATTGGTCAAACCGAATTCATATCGACGACTTGGCACGGTTTCTTGCACACTTGATTCACGTGGAACATCTAAAGAATTTGTATATTGTCAGCAATAATCAGCCGCTCCCTTTGCATGAAATTATTCAATGGTTTCAACAACAGCTGAATTTAGCGGAACTAGTTCTAGACAGTGAGGTAGTGTCAGGAAAAAGGATTTATGCAACTCGAATGCTTGAAACAGGATTTGAGCTGGAACATGCAGATTGTTTTGAGGACTATTTGCAGATGTGGGAAAAAATATAAGAAACTCTCCTTCCTTCTTTTTAAAGGAGGGGTTAGGGGAGGATTAAAATTAAACCATCCCCTTGCGGACTTGAAATATATTTCGAGCTCCTCATCTCCTAAAAGGAAAATGAACTCGTAAGGCTCTTATTTCTTTTTGCGCTTCAAACGACGTTTCGCTTGTTGAGCAGCAACAGCATCCAAAGCTTCTTTCAGCTCTTCATCGCTAAAGGTCGTAATGTGCTGAAGCATTTGTAAAGTCACATCATCCAAAACCAAGTTGGCGTACTGCGCAACATTCTGGAAGTTCTCATCAAACACAATGGCGTTGTCTTCGTTGTTGCGAATATAGCCCTGCTGAGTCAGTACCTTAATAAAGCTTTGGAACAGGGCTTTATCAAAAAATTCTGGAGAATTGAACTCATACAGAACAGACAGGCGTTGACCGACCAAATAACTGAGTTCTTCAACTTGACGGGTTGAAATATTACCTGAACCACGTTGCGTGATTAGTGCTAAGGTCATGTAATACCGCTCAAGACTTTGCATCACAGGAGCAGCCAGAACCACAAGCTGGTTATGATCTTCTGAGTTTGGCGCTGGAGATTCCAGGTTGCCTTCTGTATCTATAGAGATCAATTCCGCATGAATTAAAGCTTCAACATAAGCACAAATCTGATCTTTGAGATCCTCATCTTGCCATTTCAAGAACAATTCAGCTTTCAAGAATGGATATAGCGTGCGAATCACATTGATCAGATCACCACGACGAATCGAACCGTTATGTTCAACCAAGGCAGCAATTAAAGACGGCAATACAAAAGCATGCAAAATGTTATTGCGGAAGTAGGTCAGTAATACAGCTTGATTATCTTCAATCGCAATAATATCGCCCAACACGTGTTTGATGCGTTTAATCAGCTTCAGTTTTAGACCATAGGCAATAATTTCTTTGCCTGAAAGCGGTGTGACTTGGGTGCGTTCATCGTAAGGTAAGGCAGCAACCAAATTACGATAAACATCCAGCTGTTTAATGCAGATTTCTTCATCTAAGGTATGTTTTGGCGTTGCCAGTAGAATCAGAGAAAGCAGCGATACCGGGTTAATTACCACAGCCCGGTTAATGTTTTCTAAAATTGCATTGCCTGAACCGTTGACTGCATCCGACACTTCTTGCGGAACTGGGTCATCATTCTTTTCAATTTTGATTTGATCTGCACCGTGTTTTTTCAGCATGTCATCTAAAAATACCGGTTCACCAAAGTTCACATGCACTTTACCGAAAATGCGCTCGATTTTACGCAAGGTTTTTAAAATGCCAATAATCGACTCAGATTCTTTCGGCTTGCCTTGCATTTCACCGACATAGGTTGAGCCTTCCATCAGGCGTTCATAGCCAATATACGTCGGCAGGAATACGATCGGTTTTGATCGGCCACGCAAATGGCTATGTACCGTCATCGCAAGCATGCCTGTTTTCGGTGGCAACAAACGTCCGGTGCGTGAACGGCCGCCTTCAATAAAATATTCCAGCGGGGTGTTGCGCGATAAAATGCTGTACAGGTATTCTTTAAATACCGTGGTATATAAGCCATTGCCACGGAAGGTGCGACGAATAAAGAAGGCACCGCCACCACGGAGTAATTGACCCACAAACGGCATATTCAGGTTATCACCTGCAGCAATGTACGGAACCATCATGCCACGTTTATAAATCACATAAGACAGCAACAAGTAGTCAATGTGACTGCGGTGGCAAGGGGTATAAATAATTTCGTAGTCTTTGGCGAGTTCACGTACGGTACTAAAATTATGCACTTCTACGCCGTCATATAGCTGTGTCCATAAACGGGTCAGCGCCATATCGGCAAAATGCACCGCAGAATGTGAATAATCAGAGACAATCTCGTTTAAATAAGCAATCGCACGACGTTCCGATTCAATCATGCTGACTTTACTGCGTATGCTTTCACGGCGAATTGCTTCTTGCACATCTTTAGATTTGATCAGTGAATGCATGACATTGCGGCGGTCTGACAGGTCAGGGCCGAGTACAACTTCGCGCTGACCGTCTAAATACTTATTCAGGGTATTGAGGATATAGGTCGCAGGCGACAAGTTTGGATGGGTCTTTCTGGCAAATTCGACCAGCGTACGCAAGGATTGCCCTTGATGGAATTCCAGATAAGACTGACGGCCATGCAAGCCGATATTCACCAGTTGTTTAACTGTACCCGGGGTTGCCCAAGTATCCGTAAACAGCAGCTTGAACCAGGAATCTTCTTTATCAGGTGAGCGCCCCCACAGCACAGTCACAGGAATAAGCTCGATATCAACTTCAGGATGATTTTCTAAAAGATCAATTAAACGGAGTAAGCGTGGCGGAAAAGCATGCGGTGGAGGATTGAGTAAATTATTTTCATTGTGATGTTGTAAGAACAACACAGATGCTTTTTCTTTCTGATTCCCGACCACTAACGGATCTAAGGCAGGGGGAAGTTTGAGACGTCGTGTTTCACCATCAACAATCAGTGCATTGCTACGTGAGTAGTTTTGTAGAACATAACAGATGATTTTTTGCTTAATCGGTTGCTCTGTTGCTGTATTTTCTTCTGTAGTTGTCGGTTCAGTAGGAACCTCACCAAGAACATGTGGGGTTACCACGAGGTCAAGCAGCTTGCTTGAAAGCTGACGATAGATTTGACCAAAGCCACTCTTGGACATATACACTCCTACTTAAATGACCGAAACCACAGATGTTCTGAGGGGGGATTATTTAGCATCATTATAATTTAAAACATTATGTCATTTTCTGACAAAATGCATGTTGATTGTTAAATATATCGTTAAAAATCGTCTTTTTAGCCACTATATACCATAAATAATCTGACACACCAGTCAGTCTAACTGTAGGGCTTTGGTCTGGATTTATGGCAAAATAGCTGCAATAGTTTATCTGATTGATTTAAATTTTTCGCCTACATTTCAGGTATCCCCCAGCAAAATAGGTCGTTTATGAATGCGTTAACCCAAGAATTGGTTGAATTACTTAGCCTTGAAAAAATTGAAGAGAATGTCTACCGAGGGATAAGCCGAAACTTGGTCGGAAAACGTGTTTTTGGTGGCCAAGTGTTAGGACAGGCATTACGAGCTGCCTCGTATACAACGGATCGTCCTGCACATTCACTGCATGCTTATTTCTTGTATGGAGGGGATATCAATGCACCTATTCTGTATCAAGTCGACCGTTTGCGAGATGGCAAGAGCTTTGTCAGTCGCCAAGTCCGTGCCATTCAACATGGTCGTACCATTTTTACCGCGATGATTTCTTTTGCCCATCCAGAAGAGGGGTTGAATTACCAGATTAGTGAACCTGAATATCCGGCACCAGAACAGGTAAAATCAGAAGCTGAACTGAAAAAAATGTTTGTGGAATTTGTGCCGGAAAATGTGCGTGCCAGTTTTATGCGCGATCGCCATATTGATATTCGTCCGATTGATCCAAGCAATCCATTTCAACCCCAACCTGAAGCGCCATCTTATGCGCACTATTTGCGGACGCATGATACAATCGCGCCAGAAATTGACGAGCTTTCTTTACATCAGGCCATTGCTGCATTTTATTCAGACTTTACTTTAATGACCACAGCGCTTCGTCCGCATGGTTTAAGTTATTTATCGCCAAGTTTGCAATGTGCCAGTATTGATCATGCCATGTATTTCCATAAGCCATTCCGTGTGGATGAATGGATGCTATACGACATGGATGCTACGGTAAGTGCGAGTTCGCGTGGCCTGAATTTCGGTCGCATGTGGCAAAATGGTGAGCTGGTATGCAGTACTACTCAAGAAGGTCTAATTCGTATCCGCGAAATTGAAACCCAATAACAGATCATATTTGTTTTTAAAAAAACCGGGTATAAAGCCCGGTTTTTTTAAAATGTTATTTTAGTGGCAGTGCGGAATATCTTCCGAGACATCTTTATGGCAGCCATGGCCAGAATGAGCAAAAGCTGTTCCCATACTGAATATGAGCGTGGCGATAAGAATTATTTTTTTCATATGGGTACTCTTTTAATTATTTGTAGAGGAGTAGTGATTCAAAAGCAGATTTTATGCCATTTATTCGGCAAGTCGTTGGAGATTCAGATAAAGTGTAAATTATGCTTTTGTATATTTGTGCTGAACTTGTGACAAAAAGTTCCTCGATTCTAAAAATAAGGCATGGCATAGTGCGTGCAAGACTTAACAATAAAAGCATGTAGAGATGAGCTTAAATACCCAAATTTTGATTGCTGCAATTTTAGGCGTGGCTTTCGGTTTTATTCTGAATCTTTATCCCGACACCGCATTTTTTAATGCCAGTTTGTATGGTTTGGGAATTGCCAGCAGTATTTTTATTGGCTTATTGAAGATGCTGTTAATTCCCCTTATTTTTAGTTCAATTGTAGTTGGCGTCTCCAATTTACAATCGGGTGGGCAATTAGGCAAAGTCTGGAAAATTACCTTGGCCTGCTGTGTTACGACCACCACTTTGGCTTTAATTCTCGGGATCAGTTGTGCGCATCTGTTTGATGTCGGCAAGGGCGTAGACATTGCCTTGTTTCAGGATGCTATGAATACGCATCAAACCCCGGACACTTTAACGCCAACCTCATTTTTCACCAATTTTATTCAAAATACCCTAATCAATCCTTTTAAAGCTTTTTCCGAAGGCAATGTCCTGGCTGTAGTACTGTTTGCCTTATTTTTTGGGGTGGCTTTGGTACATGGCGGCGAACGTTTCAAAACTGTACGTCAGGTCAGTCAGCAGTTTTTTGACATGATGATGTTTATGATCATCTGGGTAATGCGACTTGCACCGATCGGTATTTTTGCTCTGCTGGCAAAACTCATTTCAACCGAAGACATTTCTGTACTGAACCGTCTGATGGAATTTGCTGCTGTGGTGACCGGAACCACTATTTTTCACGGTGCCGTGGTTTTACCACTCCTATTGTGGATTTTTGGCAAGATGGATCCGATTACCTTTTTTAAAGGCACACGCACAGCCCTGATTACTGCTTTTGCAACCAGTTCCAGTTCGGCCACCCTGCCACTTTCCATGAAGTGTGCTCAAGAGAACTTGGGGGTACGTCCAGCAACAGCCGGTTTCGTTATTCCCTTGGGAACACAGCTAAATATGGATGGCACAGCACTTTATGAAGCTGCTGCGGCTTTATTTATTGCCAACTTGATGGGGCTGGATTTAAGTATTGGACAACAGCTTATTGTTTGTTTGACAGCTATGATTGCCTCCTTGGGTGCACCGGGTATTCCAAGTGCAGGCATGGTGACCATGATTATGGTATTGCAGTCAGTCGGTCTGCCCGCGGAAGCCATTGCCATTTTATTACCGATAGACCGTTTACTGGATACCGTGCGTACTGTGGTTAACGTGCAAGGCGATATGATGATTAGCGTGGTGGTCGACCGTCACACCCGTGATGAGGAAATTCCAACTTAATCGTTTTCCCAGCATGGATTCCAAATTACCTCCCAAACATGCCCATTGGGATCTTGAAAATAACCTGCATATCCACCGTAAAAGGTAGCTTGTGCAGGTTTAATAATTTGAGCACCTGCACGTGCTGCTTGTGCCATGACTTGATCGACTTCTAATGGACTAAAAACATTATGTCCAAGGGTCATTTGGGTCGGACACATTGGGTTCAGTTCCAGACCGGTATCCTGCTGAATACTCTGTTGCGGCCATAAGGCAAGTTTTAAATCTGATTGCAGATCTATAAAAGCGACTGCACCATATGCATAGTCTTGACCCAGAATGCCTTTACTATGTAAGCCCAAACCTTCACAATAAAACTTGAGTGATTCCTCTAAGTCCTTGACGGCAAGCGTAATAACAGAAATATACGGCTTCATTTTTTATCCTGATTTTTTTCTTATCTGGATTTATTGTAGTGTAAATAAAAGCAGGGCATAAAGCCCTACTGTTTGGTATTTGTGTGATTGCTTTAAGCGACTTTCAGTGCTGCCCGTTTTGCAGCAGGGGAAGTGTTCAAATAGGCAATTGCATCTTCAGTTTTGGCTTCATGCACCGGATCGTACCAAGGCATTAAATATCCCAGTTGTTGTGAAACCAGCCACAGTGGGTTCGGCATTAAGCGATTATCTTTTTGTGAAATGCGATACCATTCACGCCAGATCCACGGTTTAAATACCTGGGGGCGAACAGATTTAAAACGTTCATCCTGCTGCATGATATGCGCTGCACCATCGACCCATAAACCAAGCACACCTGCAATGACCACCACACTTAAGTAATAACGCGCAATATAGCCACCGCCGAGATGACGGTATAAATCAAAGGCTACGGTACGGTGTTCTATTTCTTCTGCGCCGTGCCATTTGACCAGATCGAGCATGGCAGGATCGGCACCAAGCTGTTCCCAATATTGGTTATACAAAATATATTTTCCCAGCACGCAGGTCATATGCTCAACTGTAGCGATAATGCCGAGACGAAATAAGTCCCACTGATGTTCGAGTGATTTTGGTACCCTTAAACCGAGCGGTTGGTCTGCCAGTAACGTGCCAAAGAGGAAATCCATGAGTTTAAGATTGCGCTCTACATCAATGTTGCGCACCGAGAGATATTCTTTATTCGCTGAAGCATGTGCCTGTGCATGCATGGCTTCCTGGCGGATAAAAGCTTTGACATCCTGTTTGAGTTTTTCATCGCTAATTTGTGGCAAGACTTTGTTATATAAACGGCAGAACCAGAATTCGCCCGCAGGTAAAATCATATTAATTTCATTGACGAAATAACTGACAAAAGGCTGATTGGGAATCCAGTCGACAGGGGTCTGTTGCCATTCAAATTTGACTTTACGCGGCTTGATTTGGTAATCAATTGATGATCCAGTTTTAGACTTTTTCAATAACGATAAAAACTTCATCATCCTGTCCTTATTTTGTCTGTGATCAAGTTATTTGGTCCGTGATCATGATTGCATCGACTTAGGAGCAGTATAAAAAAATGCCCTCAATTGTGCTTAGCAATAGAGGACATTCAAATATCAATAGATGATAAATTTTGTCAGACAACCGGTATTAATCAGCTTGTCTGCTTTCATCGGTCACATCGTCGGCAATTTCGATCTCTGCCTCATCATCTGCATCCATAATTTCTACTGGTTCATCCAGATCGTTGGCGTCAGCTTCAGGAATGCTATCTAAATCGAATTCAGTCGCTTGTTCCAGGGTAAAGTTCAGACGACCGGCCATCACGCTGGCAAGTTCTTCCAAACCTTGTTTGTTCATCGATGAGAACAACTGAATCGAAAAATTAAGCTTCATTTTTCTCAATTGCTGTTGCACTTCTTGCAACGCTTTTGATGCAGGGCCACGGTTCAATTTGTCTGATTTAGTCAACAATACATGGACAAACAATTTACGTGAATAGGCCCATTCCAGCATCATCACGTCAAAGTGTTGCAGGGGATGGCGAATATCCATCAACAACACCAACCCTTGCAGGCTTTGACGATGAATTAGATAATTTTCCAGTTCTTTCTGCCAAACCAGTTTCATTGCTTCAGGTACAGCTGCATAACCATAACCCGGCAAATCCACCAGACGCTGATCCGGATTACCCAAGCTAAAGAAGTTGATCATTTGGGTGCGACCCGGCTTTTTCGATGCACGTGCCAACTGTTTTTGATTGGTTAAGGCATTGATGGCACTGGATTTACCGGCATTTGAACGGCCTGCAAAAGCAATCTCATAACCTGTATCTTCTACACACAGGTTGAGCTTTGGCGCACTCATCAAGAATTCGGCTTGGCGTAACCAGTTGAGTGAACGCACAGAATATTCAGTAATGGCAGAATCAACTTTTTTCTCATAGCTGATCTTTTGCTTAGGCGCATTGGCTATTTTACTGTTTTTGGATTTTCCTCTGCTGTGGTGCATAACTCAACTTCAATAAATGATCTACAAAGAAACATTATAAAGGAAGTCGTCTAGGCAAGCGACCTTTGCATTTTGAAAGCAGTAAAACTTCCGCTGGCGATTTAAAGATTAATCAGCGAAATGAGGGGTGAGGTGGTAACTTTACTGGAACTACTTTGATCAAGTACATCGCCTAAACGATAGTGATCTAAGGATTGATAAAACTGTTCAAGTGCTTGATCTAAAATGCCTTTAAGGCCACAGTTGCTGCGCAGTACGCAAGGTGGTGTATTGCATTCCACAATCTGGTTATCGCCTTGCAGGATACGCACAATTTGACCCAGATTTAAATTTAAAGTTTCTGCATTTAGGCGAATCCCGCCGCCTTTTCCACGTGTGGTAATGATCCAGTCCTGTTTTCCCATGAAATGAACAATTTTAACCAGATGATTTTGCGAGACATGTAAATCTCGTGCAATCTCGGCAATGGTATAGGGGATATCTCTGGGTCTGGAGATGTACATCAATAGACGCAAGGCATAATCAGTAAATTTATTGAGTTGCATAGAGTCTTTAAAAGATAAAGATGAGGAGGGAGATTTATAGGGTAGCTTGAAAGTCCCCCGAAAGGAACTTTCAATCAGAATTAATTATTCAGCATTTAGCCTTTAACGGGTGCAGAAACCTGAACCACATCTCCTGTTTGGTAGTTTTCAAGCAAAATGTTGGCTACAGAATACTCTGTATGATTTACTTCAGGTTTTACATCAAAGGTAAACTGATCTGCAGATTGAGCATCTGCAAAGGTAAATTGTTGTGGCTGTTGAATGTCATGTCCAGGAACTTTAACTTTCACAGAAATATAACTTCCTGCTTCAGCAGCAACAACCGGCTTGCCATCTTGTGCTTTTAAAGTAAAACGTTTACCGGCATCGGTTGCTTCAACTGCAGTCACTTCAAAGGCACGCCATCCAGCCCAACCGCCATTTTGTGCAGCCAAACCTTCATATTTCTGTTTTTCTACCCCAGCCAGGATGCCTGCCAATTGCATATAAGCTTCTTTCCAAGCAGCAATCAGGTCAGATTCGAAGGGTACATTTAAAACTTCGCTAATTGAATGCAATAGATTGTCACCTACAATGGCATATTGATCAGGTTGAATATCAAGACTGACATGCTTAGTTGTGATGTGTTCAATCGCTTTAGCTAAAACACTTGGATTTTCAATATGTTCTGCATAGGCCAATACCGCTGCTGCTAAGGCACGTGGCTGACGGCCACTAGTTTGATGATCTAAGTTAAAGACATTTTTTAATTCTGGATTATTGTTCAGCATGCGGTTGTAAAAATAGCTGGTCAGTGCAACACCATTTTCACGTAGGACAGGGACAGTGGATTTAACAAGTTCAATATGTTGTGGAGTCATGGCTAGAACATCTTTTGTTGTGGCTATAAGATGTATTTAAAATACATCTTATAAAAATTATTGTAAATACATCTTTTTAAAAAACCATAAAAAAATTATGGAATATCTGAATATCCCATAATTTTGAAAATCCTGATAGGAAAAAGAAGTTATTTTCTGCCGAAAAGAGAACCGAGCAAACCACGGACAATTTTTTGTCCTGTACTGCCCCCTAAACTGCGTGCCGCACTTTTGGCAAATGTCCCGACAATATCCTGAGTCATTTTTTCGCGTTGTTTTGATACGTGATCAGCTTCTTTCTGCTGCTCACGTGCAATACGTTCTTGTTCGCGTGCTTGCTGCTTTGCAAAAGCTTCCTGATCTTTTGCTTGTTGTTTGGCTAACGCTTCTTGTTCTTTGGCTTGCTGTTTCGCTGTTTCTTCAGCAACTGCTTGTTGCTGACGTTGGACGACTTTTTGCTGCAACATTTCATAAGCACTTTCGCGGTCAATATGTTGTTCATACACCCCGGCAACGATGCTTTGATTCATCAGTATTTTACGTTCATCTACGCTCATCGGGCTAAATGAAGAGTAGGGTGGCATCACCCAGCCCCGCTCTACAATTTGTGGAATACCTTGTTCATCCAGACAGCTAATTAAGGCTTCACCGACACCCAGTTCGGTAATGGCTTGATCGACCTTAAATTCAGAATTGGCACGGAAAGTATCTGCTGCCGTTTTTACCGCTTTTTGATCTTTCGGGGTGAAGGAACGTAAGGCATGTTGTACACGGTTACCGAGTTGTCCTAAAACGCTTTCAGGCAGGTCGAGTGGATTTTGAGTGACAAAATAAATTCCTACACCTTTGGAGCGAATCAGACGCACCACCTGTTCAATTTTTTCCTGTAGCGCTGCGCTGGCATTATCAAACAATAAATGCGCTTCATCGAAGAAGAACACCAGTTTAGGTTTATCCATATCGCCCACTTCAGGCAATTGTTCAAACAGTTCTGATAGCATCCAGAGCAAGAAGGTGGCATACAGTTTTGGGGTATTCATCAGCTTGTCTGCGGCAAGTAAATTGATATTGCCGCGACCTTGGCTGTCAGTCTGAATGAAATCCATAATGTCTAAAGCGGGTTCGCCAAAAAACTGATCACCACCTTGGTCTGCAAGAGCCAGTAAGTTGCGTTGAATGGCACCCAGACTGGCAGGAGAAAGATTGCCGTATTCCGCCTGAAATTCTGCAGCATGTTCAGATACATAAGCGAGGATTGATTTTAAGTCCTTAAAATCAATCAGCAGTAAGCCCTGATCATCTGCAATCCGGAAAACCGCCGAAAGTACCCCTTCCTGTGTCTCATTCAGATTGAGCATTTGTGCTAATAGTAACGGTCCTATTTCCGAAACCGTAGTACGGATCGGATGACCTTGTTGGCCAAATAAGTCCCAAAACACTACGGGTGATGCAGCAAACGGGATAGATTCAATCTTTAGGACTTTAAGGCGTTCATCGAATTTAGCATTGCTTGACCCCGCTTTAGCCAAGCTTGAAACATCGCCTTTGGCATCGGCTAAAAATACGGGCACACCCATTCGGGAAAAGTTTTCTGCAAGAACTTTTAAAGTCACCGTTTTACCCGTTCCCGTTGCACCCGCGATTAAGCCGTGACGGTTGGCGAACTGTGAA
This sequence comes from Acinetobacter sp. ANC 3781, assembly GCF_004331285.1. GTDB lineage: Bacteria > Pseudomonadota > Gammaproteobacteria > Pseudomonadales > Moraxellaceae > Acinetobacter. The sequence goes on along the minus strand of NZ_SJOH01000019.1, from coordinate 41,009 downwards.
TGTAGAACAATCTCTTGTTGAGTATTCGAGGTTTTCTTGGCAATAACGATAGGTGTACCCATGTCTGTTCCTATTTTATTTTCTTGTGTTCTGAGTTATTCGAGTTGTGGTGTATTTAATTGTTTTAACGCGTTTTCTATATCTTGAATTAAATCGCTTGGATGTTCCAGTCCTATACAAAAACGAACCAATAATCCTTGTTGTAAATGTGTATGCTCAAGTACACGCATATCCTTTAAGTTATAAAGCATGACTAGGCTGATAGGGCCACCCCAGCTAAAACCCAGCTTAAATAGTTGTAAGGCATCGCAGAATCTGCGGATATCTTTCAAACTATATTCAGGTTTGAAAATAACACTGACCAGGCCGGTACTTTCACCTGTGGTACAAATCTCTTTCCAATAATTATGACCAGCAGATGAGTCATCGGCAGGATGTAGCACCTGAACAAATTCTTGCTGTTGTTTCAGCCAGTTCAGTAGTTTTAAAGTACTTTGAGACTGATGTTCATAACGAACTCGCATGGAAGCTAAACTGCGTTGAACTTGTGCAGCATCATCCCCTGAGATAGAAATGCCTTGAATGGCATGCATGCGGAACAGTTTGTGATGCAGGTTTTTGTCATCTGTCACCACCGAACCCATCAAAATATCACCGCCACCACTTGGGTATTTCGTCAATGCATGCACGGTCAGATCAACACTTAAATGCTGATCAGAAAAATCAAATGCATTAAAGGCAAGGCCTGCTCCCCAAGTATTGTCCAGTGCAGTCAGGATAGTGTGTGCTTGAGCTTTTTTGACCAAGCCGACCAAATCGGGAAACTCTAAAGTGACTGACCCTGCAGCTTCCAACCAAATCAGTTTGGCTTTATTCGTAGGTTGGAAACTATCCACATCTATTGGATTGTAAACCTTAACTGTAATACCGTAACGTGTTTCCAGATTGCGTAGATGTTCCATGTTTGGACCATAGATATTGTCTGCAACCCAAACTTCATCTCCGTGTGCCAAAAAGCATGAATTTACCAGATTGATGGCAGACAAACCACTTGGCGCCAGCAGGCAATATTCACCGCCTTCAATTTGGGCAAGGTTGTCGCCCAAAGTAAAAGTAGTCGGTGTACCATGGGTGCCATAACTATAGTCATAGTCGTCGGTCCAATGGCGATTAAACAGTGCATTGGTATCTTTAAAAATAATGGTTGATGCACGAAACAGGGGAGGTTGGACCGTAGAAATGTACTGAGGCGCTTTACGTGGTGCATGAATCAGTTCTGTTTGCGAATTCTTTTTCAATTTTTTGCTCTAAGTCGTATCAAAATTAGTCTTAGCTTAAGAGAAACTTGAACATTAGGCTATATAAATGCCGAAATGTATAGAAACGTTAATTTGCACATAATGTTGGCTTCATTTTTGCTAAACCTATATCAGAACACAACAATAGGCGGGAGCGCATGAAGTCGCATTTAAACGTACATTATTTTCAGCATATTGCTGGTGAAGGGTTCGGCAGTTGTTATCCATTTTTAAAACAGCACCAGGCTAAAATGAGTGCAACGGAGTTTTTTGCATTACCTGTAGATCGTCCTTTGGATATTGAAGCTTTACCCCATGTGGAAGATGTGGATTTACTCATTATTATGGGTGGGCCAATGAGTGTGAATGATGAAGCAAATTTTCCTTGGTTAAAAGTCGAAAAACGCTGGTTGCGACGTTATCTGTCGATGGGCAAACCCGCAATTGGTTTGTGTTTGGGGGCTCAGCTTATCGCTAATGCATTGGGTGCAGCGGTTAGCCGCAATGAAAAACAGGAATTAGGCTGGACTGGGGTGCGCAAAGTTAATCATGTGCCTGAAGCATGTTTTGAATTGCCAGCGCAATTTAATGTGATGCAATGGCATAGTGAAACCTTTGAAATACCGAAAGGGGCGATTCATTTAGCCGAAAATGATGTTTGCCGAAACCAGATGTACCAAATTGGCAAAAATGTCTTGGGATTCCAGTTTCATCCAGAGATTACACCAGAAACATTAAAACTGTTTTTAGAAAATAATGAAGAGCGGGTAAATTTTACAGGAGAGTATGTACAATCTGAACAACAATTAAAAAAGTCGCCAAAAATTAATTTTATTCAAGGAAATCAAATATTAAATAAAGCAATAGAGTATGTTTTGCAAAATACTGCATGTTGATTTATTTTTAAACAATGTTACAAATTTATAATGTCAGAAAACCACTAAAAAGCACAAAAGAGATTTGCTTAAGCGTTAAACAGTGGCTATAATGAGCGGCCCTTTAATGAAAGGGGTTAACTACGAATAAAGTAGTTAATATCGTGACAGTCGTGGCATCGATCATGACCTTAGTGATTTTCACTGCCTTTGACACTTACCAATAGGTGAGATGCGTCAGAGGTGATTCTTTATATTTTTGGCTTGGAGTTTACTGGTATGTCTAACCAGAGAATCCGTATCCGTTTGAAGTCTTTTGATCATCGTTTAATTGATCAATCTGCTCAAGAGATCGTAGAAACAGCAAAACGCACTGGCGCACAAGTTTGTGGTCCAATTCCGATGCCTACACGCATCGAACGTTTTAACGTTCTAACTTCACCGCACGTTAACAAAGACGCGCGTGACCAGTATGAAATCCGCACTTACAAGCGCTTGATCGACATCGTTCAACCAACAGACAAAACTGTTGATGCATTGATGAAATTAGATCTTGCAGCTGGTGTTGATGTTCAGATCGCATTGGGTTAAGGCTTTCGGGTTAATTAACACTCTAAGTTAATTAAGCCGCTTTTTTAGAGGTTTATGCACATGGCTATTGGTTTAGTCGGTCGCAAGTGCGGTATGACACGTATCTTTACAGATGCTGGTGTTTCTGTACCTGTTACAGTGATTGAGGTTGATCCTAACCGCATCACTCAAATCAAAACGCTTGAAACTGATGGTTATCAAGCGATTCAAATCACTACTGGTGAGCGTCGCGAATCTCGCGTAACTAATCCTCAGAAAGGTCACTTCGCTAAAGCGGGTGTTGCTGCTGGTCGTTTAGTTAAAGAATTCCGCGCTACAGAAGCTGATCTTGAAGGTCGTGAAGTTGGTGGTTCTCTTACTGTTGAATTGTTCTCAGTTGGTCAAGTTGTTGACGTAACGGGTCAATCTAAAGGTAAAGGTTTCCAAGGTGGTGTTAAGCGTTGGAATTTCCGTACGCAAGACGCAACTCACGGTAACTCACTATCTCACCGTGTTCTAGGTTCTACTGGTCAAAACCAGACTCCTGGTCGCGTGTTCAAAGGCAAAAAAATGGCTGGCCATTTAGGTGCTGAACGCGTAACTGTACAGGGTCTTGAAATCGTTTCTATCGACACTGAACGTTCAGTTCTTGTTGTTAAAGGCGCGATTCCTGGTGCTACTGGTGGCGACGTTATCGTTCGTCCTACGATCAAGGCCTGAGGGGAAATATTGTGAATTTAAATACTGTTTCCGGCTCTGCTGTTGAATTGTCTGAAGTTGCTTTCGGACGTGAGTTTAACGAAGCTCTTGTACACCAAGTTGTTACAGCTTACTTAGCTGGTGGTCGTCAAGGTTCTAAAGCTCAAAAATCGCGTGGCGATGTATCTGGCGGTGGTAAAAAACCTTTCCGTCAAAAAGGTACGGGTCGTGCGCGTGCTGGTTCTATTCGTAGCCCGATCTGGGTTGGTGGTGGTAAAACTTTTGCTGCCCGTCCACAAGATTGGTCTCAAAAAGTTAACCGTAAAATGTACCGCGGTGCTATGCAATGCATCCTAGCTGAACTTGTTCGTCAAGATCGCTTAGTTTTAGTTGAAGATTTTGCTGTTGCAGCTCCAAAAACTAAAGAATTGCTTGCAAAACTTAACGACTTGAATGCGACTCGTGCATTAATCGTTACTGATGCTGTTGATGAGAACTTGTATCTTGCTGCTCGTAACATTCCACACGTTGATGTGGTTGATGCTGCTGCAATTGATCCTGTTAGCTTGATCGCGTTCGATAAAGTTGTTATGTCTGTAGCTGCTGCTAAGAAAATTGAGGTAGAACTCGGATGAACAACGAACGTATCTATCAAGTCCTACAAGGACCTGTATTCTCAGAAAAAGCACAAGTTTTAGGTGAAGCTGCTGGTGTTCAAGTTTTTAAAGTTGCTATCAATGCAAATAAACTTGAAATCAAAAAAGCAGTGGAACAACTCTTTGGTGTGGAAGTTGTTAAAGTTAACACAACGATCACTAAAGGTAAGACTAAACGCTTTGGTAAAACATTGGGACGTCGTTCTGATGTTAAAAAAGCATACGTCACCCTGAAAGCTGGCCAAGAAGTTGAAATGGCTGACTTGGGCGATACCGCTGAAAGCGCAGCGGAATAAGGACGAGAATTATGCCTATTCAAAAATGTAAGCCAACGTCACCAGGACGTCGCTTTGTAGAGAAAGTCGTTCATGACCATCTTCACAAAGGCGCGCCTTATGCACCGTTGGTTGAAGCTAAAAAACGTACTGGTGGTCGTAATAACAACGGTCACATTACGACTCGTCACGTTGGTGGCGGTCATAAGCAGAACTACCGTATTGTTGACTTCAAACGTAACAAAGATGGTATTCCTGCAACTGTAGAGCGTATCGAATACGATCCTAACCGTACTGCACACATTGCTTTGGTATTGTATGCGGATGGTGAGCGTCGTTATATCATCGCTCCTAAAGGTTTACGCGCTGGTGATAAAGTACAGTCTGGTAACGATGCTCCAATTCGTCCAGGTAACTGCTTACCACTTCGTAACATGCCTATCGGTTCTACTCTTCACAACATCGAACTTAAAATCGGTAAAGGCGCGCAATTAGCTCGTTCAGCTGGTACTTCTGTTCAGTTGTTGGGTCGTGACGGTTCTTACGCAATTGTTCGTCTACGTTCTGGCGAAATGCGTAAAATTCACGTTGAATGCCGTGCAGTTCTTGGTGAAGTTTCTAACCAGGAAAGCAACCTTCGTTCACTCGGTAAAGCGGGTGCTTCACGCTGGCGTGGCGTTCGTCCTACCGTACGTGGTATGGCGATGAACCCAGTTGACCATCCACATGGTGGTGGTGAAGGGCGTAACAAAGGTATTCAACCTGTAAGCCCATGGGGTCAAAAAGCTAAAGGGTACAAGACACGTACCAACAAGCGTACGACTAAGATGATCATTCGCGACCGTCGCGTTAAGTAACAAGTAAAGGAATCTGACAATGCCTCGTTCTCTGAAAAAAGGCCCATTCGTCGATGCGCACTTGTTCGCTAAGGTTGAAGCGGCTATCGCGGCTAATAACCGTAAGCCGATCAAAACTTGGTCGCGTCGTTCGATGATACTCCCAGATTTTGTTGGTTTAACAATTTCTGTTCATAATGGTCGTAACCATGTTCCGGTAATTGTGTCTGAACATATGGTTGGTCATAAACTCGGTGAATTCGCGCCAACTCGTACCTATCGTGGTCACGGTGTTGACAAGAAATCTAAACGTTAAGGTGCTATGATGGAAGTTACTGCTAAATTACGCGGTGCCGCTATCTCGGCACAAAAAGCACGTTTGGTTGCAGATTTGATTCGTGGCAAGTCTATTGCTCACGCTCTAAACATCTTGAACTTCAGCAACAAAAAAGCTGCAGTTTTAGTGAAAAAAGCGTTGGAATCTGCAATTGCAAACGCTGAACATAATAACAGTTTAGATGTAGACGACCTTAAAGTTGCTACGATTTACGTTGATGAAGGCACTAGCCTTAAACGTATTATGCCACGTGCTAAAGGCCGTGCAGATCGTATCACTAAGCGTACTTGTCACATCACCGTTAAGGTAGGGGTTTGATATGGGTCAGAAGGTTCATCCAATCGGTATCCGCCTAGGTGTTGTGAAACGTCATAACGCTAACTGGTATGCGAATCCGAAACAATACGCTGAATATTTGCTTAAAGATCTTCAAGTTCGTGAGTTTTTAACTAAAAAACTTAAGAATGCGATGGTTAGCAAAATTCTTATCGAACGTCCTACAGGCGCTGCTAAAATTACAATTAGTACTGCTCGTCCAGGTATCGTAATCGGTAAAAAAGGCGAAGATATTGAGAAATTACAACGCGAATTAACATCTATTATGGGTGTTCCTGCGCAAGTAAGTATCAACGAAATCGACCGCCCAGACTTAGACGCTCGTTTAGTTGCTGAAGCTATCGCTTCTCAATTAGAAAAACGTGTAATGTTCCGTCGTGCTATGAAGCGTGCGGTTCAAAACTCTATGCGTGCTGGTGCTAAAGGTATTAAAGTTGAAGTTTCTGGTCGTTTAGGTGGTGCTGAGATTGCCCGTACTGAATGGTATCGTGAAGGTCGTGTACCTTTGCATACACTTCGTGCTGACATCGACTACTCATCTGTACGTGCTGAAACTACTTACGGTACGATCGGTGTTAAAGTTTGGGTATTCCGCGGCGAGATTTTAGGTGGCATGAAACAAGTCATGAACCCTGCTCCTGCTGAAGAACGTCCAGCTAAACGCGGTCGCGGTCGTGGTGAGGGTCAGGAGCGTCGTGGTCGTCGCAATGATCGTTCTGCTGAAAAAGGAGAATAATCCATGTTGCAACCTAAACGTACTAAGTTCCGTAAGGTACAAAAAGGCCGTAACACTGGTCTAGCGCATCGTGGTAGCACTGTATCTTTCGGTACTATTGCACTTAAATCTCTCGAGCGTGGTCAAATGACTGCTCGTCAAATTGAAGCTGCGCGTCGTACAATCAGCCGTCGTGTAAAACGTGGTGGTAAGATCTTTATCCGTGTTTTCCCGGACAAACCAATTACTGAAAAACCATTAGAAGTTCGTATGGGTAAAGGTAAAGGTTCTGTGGAATACTGGGTTTGCCAAATCAAACCAGGTAAGATCTTGTACGAAATGGATGGTGTTAGCGAAGAATTGGCACGTGAAGCGTTTACGCTTGCAGCTGCTAAGCTTCCGTTTAAAACCACTATCGTTACTAAGACGGTGATGTAATGAAAACTAATGATCTACGTGAAAAATCGGTAGAAGAGTTGACAGCTTTGCTTGATGAGCAACAGCTTAACCAATTCCGTCTTCGTATGGCTAAAGCAACTGGTCAATTGGGTAAATCGCATGAAGTTGCGCTTACTCGTAAGACTATTGCTCGTATTAAGACACTCCTTACCGAAAAACAGGGGAACGGACAATGAGTGAACAAACAGTTCGCACGTTAACTGGCAAAGTCGTAAGCGACAAGATGGATAAATCTATTGTTGTACTTATTGAACGCCGCGTTCAACACCCGTTGTATGGCAAATTAATCCGCCGTTCAACTAAATTACACGCTCATGATGAGAACAATGTTGCTAAAACTGGCGACTTGGTAACCATTAAAGAAAGCCGCCCAATTTCTAAAACTAAGTCTTGGACTCTAGTTGAAGTTGTTGAAGCAGCTGCTGAGTAATTAACGTTCTTGTTGCATCATCGGTTGATTTCGAGTACTCTTTGAGCCTTTCGAAATTTCGACCGGTGTTGCTCGGTTTTGGAGTAGGGCAATGATTCAGACCGAAAGTATGCTCGACGTAGCAGACAACAGTGGTGCACGCCGCGTACAATGTATTAAAGTACTTGGTGGCTCGCATCGTCGTTATGCTTCAGTTGGCGACATTATTAAAGTTACTGTAAAAGAAGCTATTCCTCGCGGTCGTGTTAAAAAAGGCGACGTGATGAATGCTGTAGTTGTACGTACGAAATTCGGTGTACGTCGTCCGGATGGTTCTATCATCCGTTTTGATGACAATGCTGCTGTGATTTTGAACAACAACAAAGCGCCGATTGCAACTCGTATTTTCGGACCAGTGACTCGTGAACTTCGTACTGAACAGTTCATGAAAATCATTTCATTGGCTCCTGAAGTTCTATAAGAGGCACTCATGGCTAAGATTAAAAAAGGCGATCAAATTATTGTGATCGCAGGTAAAGAAAAAGGCAAACAGGGAACTGTTCTGTCTGTTTCAAATGATCGTGTTAAGGTTGAAGGCCTTAACTTGGTTAAGAAGCATCAAAAGCCGAACCGAGCTACTGGCGCTGAAGGCAGCATCGTAACTCAGGAAGCTACGCTTCATATCTCAAACGTGGCAGTTTTTAATGCTACAACCCAAAAGGCTGACCGTGTTGGTTACCAATTTGATGCTGAAGGCGTGAAAACTCGCGTATTCAAATCAAATGGTGAATCAGTGGCGGTAGCGAAGTAATAGGTTGATATAGGCCATGGCCAGACTTAAAACACGTTACAACGAAGAACTTAAAGCTCAATTGTTAGAAACTTTGGGCGTTAAGAATGTGATGGAAATTCCACGCATTACAAAAATTACCATCAACATGGGTGTTGGTGCTGCATCAGCTGACAAGAAATTGTTAGACGGCGCTCTTTCTGATATGCAAGCAATTGCTGGTCAAAAACCAGTACTTACTTTAGCTCGTAAATCAATCGCAGGTTTTAAAATCCGTGATGGTTGGCCGATTGGTTGTAAAGTTACTTTACGCGGCGAACGTATGTACGAATTCTTAGACCGTTTGATCTCTATTGCGATCCCTCGTATTCGTGACTTCCGCGGTTTTTCTGCGAAATCATTTGATGGTCGTGGTAACTACTCGATGGGTCTCAAGGAGCAAATCATGTTCCCTGAAATCGATTTCGATAAGATTGATCGTATTCGTGGTATGGATATTACCATTACTACGACTGCTCGCACCGATGACGAAGGCCGTGCGCTTATGCGTGCATTCGGCTTCCCGTTCAAATAAGAGGTCGATATGGCTAAGAAAGGTATGATTAATCGCGAATTGAAACGCGAAGCTACTGTTGCTAAATTTGCTGCAAAGCGTGCTGAATTAAAAGCAATCATTGCAAATGTAAATGCATCAGAAGAAGAACGTTTCGAAGCGATGATGAAATTTCAAGCATTACCACGTAATGCGTCTCCAGTACGTCTTCGTAACCGTTGTGGTTTAACTGGTCGTCCTCATGGTTACTTCCGTAAGTTCGGCTTAAGCCGTAACAAATTACGTGAAACAGTAATGCAAGGTGATGTACCGGGCGTTGTTAAGGCAAGCTGGTAAGGAGCGACTATAAATGAGTATGCAAGATACCGTTGCCGACATGTTAACCCGTGTTCGTAACGCACAAATGGCTAAGAAACAAACTGTTTCTATGCCTAACTCTAAGTTGAAGGTTGCTATTGCTAACGTTCTTCAACAAGAAGGTTACATTTCTAACGTAGAAGTTGCTGATGCCGAAGGCAAAGCAACTTTAACAATTACGTTAAAATATTTTGAAGGCAAACCAGTTATCGAAACTGTGAAACGCGTAAGCCGTCCAGGTCTACGTCAATATCGCGGTAAAGATGCACTTCCGAGCGTTAAGCAAGGTTTAGGTATTGCAATTGTTTCTACAAGCAAAGGCATCATGACTGATCGCGCAGCACGTTCTGCTGGTATCGGTGGTGAAGTTATTGCTTTTGTTTCTTAATAGGTGAATCCTCATGTCTCGTGTGGCTAAAGCCCCAGTAACTGTGCCTAACGGTGTTACAGTTACTCAGAACGGCCGGCAGGTCGAAGTGAAAGGCAGTAAAGGTACATTGTCTTTCAACCTGCATGCGCTGGTCGAGCTAAAACAGGAAGAAGGTCAGCTTAATATTGCTCCAGTTAAAGAATCGAAAGATTCTTGGATGCAAGCTGGTACTGCTCGCGCTGTGCTTAACAACCTTGTAAAAGGTGTAAGTGAAGGCTTCGAACGTAAGTTACAACTAATCGGTGTTGGTTATAAAGCTGCGGTTAAAGGTGATGTTGTTCATCTTAACCTAGGTTATTCCCACCCAATCGATTATAAACTTCCTGAAGGTGTAACTGCTGAAACTCCAACTGCTACTGAAATCATTTTGAAATCAGCAAGCAAACATATGTTGGGTCAAGTAGCTGCAGATATCCGTTCATATCGTGAACCAGAGCCTTATAAAGGTAAAGGTGTTCGTTATTCGGATGAAGTTGTTCTTCGTAAAGAAGCTAAGAAGAAATAAGGCGCGAGGTTCTTATGAACGAAAAGAAACAATCCCGTTTGCGTCGTGCGAAAAGCACACGCTTGCACATTCGTGCATTGGGTGCGACTCGCTTGTGTGTAAACCGCACTCCGCGTCACATCTATGCTCAAGTTATTTCAGCAGATGGTGGCAAAGTTTTAGCGCAAGCTTCAACTTTAGATGCTACTTTACGTGCTGGCACAACTGGTAACGTTGAAGCAGCTCAAAAAGTAGGTGCTTTAATCGCAGAACGTGCTAAAGCAGCTGGTGTATCAAAAGTTGCATTTGACCGTTCTGGTTTTAAATATCATGGTCGTATCAAAGCCTTGGCTGATGCTGCTCGTGAAAACGGCTTGGAGTTCTAATCATGGCTAAAGTTGAACAAAACGAAGGTCTTGTTGAAAAGCTGGTTGCCGTTGATCGTGTAGCCAAAGTTGTTAAGGGTGGTCGTATCTTCTCTTTCACAGCATTAACTGTTGTGGGTGATGGTAATGGTCGCGTAGGTTTTGGTCGTGGTAAAGCACGTGAAGTTCCAGCTGCTATTTCTAAAGCACTTGAAGCTGCTCGTCGCAACATGATTACTGTTGATCTTGTTAACGGTACTGTGCAACACCCTATTAATGCTCGTCACGGTGCAAGCCGCGTTTACATGCAACCTGCTTCTGAAGGTACTGGTGTAATTGCTGGTGGTGCTATGCGTGCAGTTCTAGAAGCTGTTGGCGTACATAACGTATTGACAAAATGCTACGGTTCTACAAATGCTGCTAACGTAGTTAACGCAACTTTCAAAGGTTTGCGTGATATGACTTCTCCTGAGAAAGTCGCTGCGAAACGTGGTCTTACTGTTGAACAAATTCAAGGGTAATCAATCATGAAAACGATTAAAGTTACCCAGACTAAATCTTCATCGCATCGCTTGAAAAATCACAAGCTTAGCCTTCAAGGTTTAGGTCTGCGTCGTATTGGTCATACTGTAGAAGTGCAAGATACGCCTTCTAACCGCGGTATGATCAACCAAGTCTACTATATGGTTAGTGTAGAGGAATAAGCCATGACTCTGCGTTTAAATACTATTGCACCTGCAGAAGGTGCTAAGCGTGACAACCTTCGTCTAGGCCGTGGTATCGGTTCTGGCGTTGGTAAGACCGGTGGCCGTGGTGTCAAAGGTCAAAATTCGCGTAAGAGCGGTGGTACACGTCCAGGTTTCGAAGGCGGTCAAACTGCGTTATATCGTCGTTTGCCTAAATTCGGCTTCACTAGCCAATTGGCTTTGAAAACTGCTGAAGTACGTTTATCTGAGCTTGCTAAAGTTGAAGGTGACATCGTTTCACTTGAAACTTTAAAAGCAGCGAATGTTGTACGTAGAGATATGACTCGTGCTCGTATCGTACTTTCTGGTGATATTACTCGTGCATTCACTATTCAAGGTGTTGCATTGACTAAAGGCGCTAAAGCTGCTGTTGAAGCTGCTGGCGGCAAAGTCGAGGAGTAATCGCTAGTGTCTATGTCTCCTAGTTCTTCAGGTCATGTCAACATGATGAAAGGGCAGCCATTTCATGTGAAATATCGTGAAATAATTCGCCGAATGATGTTCCTTATTGGTGCATTAATGGTCTTTCGACTAGGAGCACATATTCCAGTACCAGGCATTAATAATGCTGCACTTGAAAATCTTTTTAATGCAAACCAGGGTACTATCCTTGGTTTGTTTAACATGTTTTCTGGTGGTGCATTAGAGCGGATGTCAATTCTTGCTTTAGGGATCATGCCTTACATTTCTGCTTCAATTATTGTGCAGTTAATGTCTACGGTTGTTCCTTCGCTGGAAGCTTTAAAGAAAGAAGGCGAGCAAGGTAAGCGTAAGATTAATCAATATACGCGACAAGGTACATTGTTGCTGGCACTTGTGCAGTCTGTAGGGATGTGTGCAGGGCTTATTAGTCAAGGAATTACTTTGACTGGAGGCCTGGCTTTTTACATTCCTGCCGTAACTTCACTGGTCGCGGGTACGATGTTCTTGATGTGGTTGGGTGAGCAAATTACTGAACGCGGAGTAGGGAATGGTATATCCATGATCATCTTTGCGGGCATTGTTGCAGGATTGCCGAATTTAATTATGCAGTCTTTATCATCAGTAGATAATGGTCAAACAAGTCTTATCGGCTTGGCAATCTTTGGTTTATTGTCTATAGGTGTGTTAGCAGCGATTGTGTTTATTGAAAAAGCACAACGTCGCATAGCAGTCAATTACGCTCAAAAACAACAAGGTCGTCGTGTATTTACTGCACAGCAGACACATTTGCCATTAAAAATTAATATGGCGGGTGTTATCCCGGCAATTTTTGCTAGTTCATTGCTTTTGTTCCCTGCGAGCTTAGGGCAATGGGTGGGTAGTGCTGATCCTAGTGCAGGAATTATCAAACGTGGCTTGCAAGATTTGGCACTCGTGTTGTCGCCTGGACAGCCGTTGTATTTGGTGCTCTTTGGTGCGTTAATTATCTTTTTCTGTTACTTCTATACTGCGCTAGTATTTAGCCCTAAAGAAGTCGCAGAGAACTTGAAACGCAGCGGAGCTTATGTGCCTGGTATTCGTCCAGGTGAGCAAACTGCTCGTTACTTAGATCATATTCTCAATCGTTTGACCTTTATTGGCGCGATTTATATCACAGTGATTTGTTTAATGCCGATGGTGTTACAAAGCTCATTTGGTATTCCATTCTCTTTGGGTGGTACCTCTTTGCTGATCGTTGTGGTAGTCGTGATGGACTTTATGGCTCAGCTACAAGCACATCTCACCTCGCATCAATACGATAATCAAACGTTAATGAGAAAAACGACTGCTCATCCTAAGGGATAAGCGCACTTGAGGTTTCATCATGAAAGTACAAGCTTCTGTTAAAAAAATTTGTGGTAGCTGTAAAGTTATCCGTCGTAATGGGGTTATCCGCGTGATTTGTAGCGCAGAACCTCGTCATAAACAGCGTCAAGGTTAATCTGATCAAGACCTGTTGATTTCAGTAGGTGAATTGGGTTAATATCCGCCCCTCAAGGTTTTTGTCGGGCGGTTGATTATCTCTACTGCCTTTTTGGAGAAAGTGAATGGCTCGTATTGCCGGTGTAAACATTCCGGATAACAAGCATGCTGTTATCTCCCTCACGTATATTTTTGGTATTGGTCGCCACACTGCTAAGAACATCTTAGCTGCTGTAGGTATTCCAACTACTACTAAGATCCGTGAATTGGATGATGCTCAACTTGATGCGATTCGTGCAGAAATTACTAAGGTTCCGACCGAAGGTGATTTACGTCGCGAAATTTCCATGAACATTAAACGTTTAATGGATTTAGGCTGCTACCGCGGTCTTCGTCATCGTCGCAGCTTGCCTGTCCGTGGACAACGCACCAAAACTAACGCACGTACCCGTAAAGGTCCGCGCAAACCTATTAAGAAATAAGATTTCTGGAAGCTAAAAGATGGCTAAAGATACTCGCACACGCAAGAAGGTCACCCGTACCGTCTCTGAAGGTGTTGCACACATTCACGCTTCTTTTAATAACACCATTGTGACTATTACCGATCGTCAAGGTAATGCACTGGCTTGGGCCACTTCGGGTGGACAAGGCTTCCGTGGATCACGTAAATCAACTCCGTTTGCTGCTCAGGTAGCTGCTGAAGTTGCTGGTAAAGCTGCTTTAGATTACGGTTTGAAAAACTTGGACGTCCTTGTAAAAGGTCCTGGTCCCGGTCGTGAATCTGCGGTTCGTGCTTTAGGTGCAGTGGGTTATAAAATTAACAGCATTACCGATGTGACGCCAATCCCGCACAACGGTTGTCGTCCACCTAAAAAACGTCGCGTGTAAGGAGAAACATTCATGGCTCGTTATATTGGTCCAAAATGCAAACTCTCTCGCCGCGAAGGGACAGACCTGCAACTTAAATCAGGCGTTAAACCGTTTGACGTTAAGACAAAAAAACATGCAAAAGCTCCTGGCCAACATGGTCAAAGCCGCGCAAAACAATCTGAGTACTCACTACAATTACGTGAAAAACAAAAAGTACGTCGTACGTATGGTGTGTTAGAACGTCAATTTAGTAATTACTATAAAGAAGCTGCTCGTGTTAAAGGCGCAACAGGTGAAAACTTGTTGAAATTGCTAGAAAGCCGTCTTGATAACGTTGTTTATCGCATGGGTTTTGGTTCTACACGTGCAGAAGCTCGTCAGCTTGTATCTCACCGTTCAATCACTTTAAATGGTCGTCGCGTTAACATCGCTTCAATCCAAGTTAAAGCGGGTGACGTGATTGCAGTTCACGAAGGTGCTAAACAACAATTGCGTATTAAAGGCGCAATCGAGTTAGCTACTCAACGTGGTATTCCTTCTTGGATGGAAGTTGACCATTCAAAACTGGAAGGTACGTTTAAAGCTGCACCGGATCGTTCTGATTTACCTGCTGAAATCAATGAAAGCTTGATTGTAGAATTGTATTCTAAATAATCCCTTGAGGTAGCAATAATGACGCGTACTGCAAATGAGTTTCTAACTCCGCAAGCGATCAAGGTCGAAGCGGCTAGCGGGACCTCGGCAAAAGTGATTCTGGAACCATTAGAGCGTGGCTTTGGTCATACTCTGGGTAATGCTTTACGTCGTATCCTTCTTTCTTCTTTACCTGGCGCTGCTGTGGTGGAAGTTGAAATAGAAGGGGTTGAGCACGAGTACAGTACCTTGGAAGGCTTGCAGCAGGACATCGTCGAGCTCTTGCTGAACCTAAAAGGATTGTCGATTAAGCTGTTCGATCAAAACGAAGCATATTTGACATTAGAAAAACAAGGTCCTGGCGACGTAACTGCCGCCGATCTTCGTTTACCTCATAATGTTGAAGTGGTAAACCCTGAGCATTTGATTGGCACTTTAAGTGCTTCAGGCTCATTGAAAATGCGCCTGAAAGTTTCTCAAGGCCGCGGTTATGAGACTTCTGACTCACGTTTCCCAGAAGGCGAAACTCGCCCTGTAGGTCGTTTACAGTTAGATGCTTCTTATAGCCCAATCAAACGCGTGTCTTACACAGTTGAAAATGCTCGTGTGGAACAGCGTACTGACCTTGATAAATTGATCATTGATCTTGAGACCAATGGTACGGTTGATCCAGAAGAAGCTATCCGTAAAGCGGCAACAATCTTGCAACAACAAATTGCAATTTTTGTTGATCTTCAGAAAGATCAAGCTCCTGTTGCTCAAGAGCCTCGCGAAGAAGTGGATCCAATCTTGCTTCGTCCAGTAGATGATCTAGAGCTTACTGTTCGTTCTGCTAACTGTTTGAAAGCAGAAAATATTTACTACATCGGTGATTTGGTTCAACGTACTGAAGTGGAGTTGTTAAAAACTCCTAACTTAGGTAAAAAATCGTTAACTGAAATCAAAGATGTTCTGGCATCGAAAGGCTTGCAATTGGGCATGCGTTTAGAGAACTGGCCACCGGCTAGCCTCCGCATGGACGATCGCTTTGCTTATCGTAGTCGTTAATTAAGTAGGACTATCACCATGCGTCATCGTAATAGTGGTGTGAAATTAGGCCGTACAAGCAGTCATCGTAAAGCGATGTTCCAAAACATGGCTAATTCTTTGTTCGAACACGAGTTAATTAAAACTACTGTTCCTAAAGCAAAAGAATTACGTCGTGTTGCTGAGCCTTTAATCACTTTAGCTAAAGTCGATTCTGTAGCAAACCGTCGTTTGGCGTTTGCTCGTACTCGTTCAGCTGCAACTGTAGGTAAATTATTTACAGTTCTTGGCCCTCGTTACAAAGAACGTAACGGCGGCTATCTACGTGTTCTTAAAGCGGGCTTCCGTGCAGGTGATGCTGCACCGATGGCTTACGTTGAGCTAGTAGATCGCGAAGTTAAATAATTTCGCACAAAGAACTTCAGTTGTTTGAAAAAGACCGGTGTTTCACCGGTCTTTTTTTATGCCTGATTATTTTTCATAACTAGATAATTTTAAATTTTGGCCTGAACTGATATATTTTTTGTCAGATTTATTGAAACTTGACATTGTGTATTGTCAGAATTGTGGTTTAATAAAATAAAGTTCAACAAGGTTATAAAAAGAATATGGAAAAGCACATTGATATTTTGATTGTGGGCGCAGGTATTTCAGGTATTGGTCTTGCTGCACATCTTTCAAAGAATTGTCCACAACGTCAATTTGATATTATTGAGCGTCGTGAAAGTTTCGGGGGAACATGGGATTTATTTAACTATCCCGGAATTCGTTCAGACTCTGATATGTCGACCTTTGGCTTTAATTTTAAGCCGTGGCAAAAGGCCAATGTCCTCGCAGATGGGGCATCTATTAAAGGTTATTTGTCTGAAGTCGTGGATGAATACCAATTAAAAAACAAAATTCATTTTAAGCATCGTGTGCTAGCTGCAAATTATGATTCTTCAATCAGTAAGTGGGTGGTAAAAATTGAAGATGCAAATCAAAAACAACAAACCTGGATTGCCAATTTTGTCCTAGGTTGCACTGGTTACTACAACTATGACCAAGGTTTCCAACCGGATTTTCCAAATCAAGCAGCGTTTAAAGGCAAGCTCATTCATCCTCAACATTGGCCAGAAAATCTCAACTATGCAGATAAAAAAGTCGTGATTATCGGCAGTGGTGCAACTGCTATCACCTTGGTTCCGGCAATGGCGAAAGGGGGAGCAGCGCACGTCACGATGCTGCAACGTTCTCCGACTTATATTGCTTCTGTCCCTTCGATTGATTTTGTTTATGACAAAATGCGTAAAGTCTTGCCCGAAGCGCTTGCTTACAAACTAACGCGAGCCCGAAATATTGGAATGCAACGTGGTATTTATGCCCTTGCTCAAAAGCAGCCGAAATTGCTGCGTAAATTATTACTCAAATCCATTGAGATGCAGCTCAAGGGTAAAGTGGATATGAAGCACTTTACCCCATCTTATAACCCCTGGGATCAACGTCTCTGTGTAGTACCTGATGGAGATTTATTCAAGGTATTACGCTCAGGTAAAGCAAGTGTCGAAACGGATCAGATTGAGAAATTTACTGAAAATGGGATTCAGCTGAAATCAGGTCAACATTTGGATGCCGACATTATTGTCTCTGCGACAGGGCTAGAAATTCAAATTTTAGGCGGTATTAAAGCGACCATTGATGGGAAACCTATGGATACTTCTAAGCATATGTTGTATCAAGGGATAATGGTTAGCGATGTACCCAATATGGCGATGATTATCGGGTATATCAACGCATCCTGGACGCTTAAAGTTGATATTGCAGCAGAATATATTTGTCGTCTGATCAATTACATGGACAAGAGTGGCTACGACCAAGTGATTGCTCAAGGTGATCAGACTGAATTGATGGAAGATACTGTCATGGGGAGCTTATCTTCAGGTTATATTGCACGTGCAGCGGATGTAATGCCGAAACAAGGTAAACATGCGCCTTGGAACGTGACCAATAATTATCTGGCTGACCGCAAAGTATTAAAAAATGCCAGATTTGATGATGCTGTACTTAAGTTTCAAAAACACAGTACACAAGTTTCAGCTAAACCTAAATTAGTGTCTTAATTTACATGATAGATAAAAAAGGAGCATGAGCTCCTTTTTTATTTTACTTAAAGGGAACGAGAGATTAACTCTTTCATAATCTCATTGGTTCCTGCATAGATCCGGTTGGCACGGTTATCAATATAGGCTCGTGCAATCGGGTATTCCATCATGTAGCCATAGCCGCCATGCAATTGCAGACATTCATCGACAACTTTGGAAAACATCTCGGAAATTTTGTACTTCGCAGCAGCAGCTGCATCAATGCCAAGTTTTTCTTCAAGCTGTAATTCCATGCAACGGTCTAAATAAGCACGACAGAAATCAATTTCAGTACGCAATTCGGCAAGCTTGAAACGCGTATTTTGGAAAGTGCTGATCGGTTTACCAAAGGCTTGCCGCTCTTTGGTGTATTTTACCGTATGAGCGAATGCAGCTTCTGCGCCAGCTTGGCAAATGATCGCAACCAGCATGCGTTCCCAAGCCAACTCTTTCATCAGCATCATAAAACCCATGCCTTCCATACCAAGCAAATTTTCTTTAGGTACGCGGACATTATCGAAGAACAATTCACAGGTATCTTGTCCCTTCATACCAATCTTGTTGAGTGGTTTTCCTTTGCTAAAACCTGCTCGATCTGCCTCAATAATAAGTAATGATAAATTGGCAGAACCTTTATCTGCACTGCCCGTTTTGCAGACCACGATGGCCATATCGCATAAATAGCCATTGGTGATAAAGATTTTTGAACCATTAATCACATAATCTTCACCATCCAAGACCGCAGTAGTACGTACTGCTTGCAGGTCTGATCCTGTCCCGGGTTCGGTCATGGCTATCGCAGTAACCACTTCACCGCTCGCCATTTTCGGTAACCATAGCTTTTTTTGTTCTTCGTTACCGAAATTATTTAAGTAGTTGGCAACAATATCTGAGTGCAGGGAAAAGCCTGTGGATGAATCCATCGCGTAAGCTTGTTCTTCAATCAAAATCATACTGTAAAGCCGGTCAACGCCTGAGCCGCCATATGCCTCAGGCATGGTTGCACAGAGCAATCCCATATCACCGGCTTTATTCCATAATTCGCGATCAACATGTTGTTGCTGCTCATATCTTTCAATATTGGGAACCACTTCTTTTTCATAAAACTTGCGCACGGTTTCACGGAAGGCTTCATGCTCTGCTGTGAATAAATTGCGTGGCAACATGTTGGCTATTGGTCGAATCGTACCTGATTGCATTTTTATTCTGTCCATTTTCAGAGTCATTGTTGTATAGAAAGTAAAAGATCTATGAACAAGCGACAATGTGCTGAATGCTCAAATATTTAACCTAAATGATGAATTTGGTCAATTGCAGGAAATGGCTCGAAAATTGCCGCACTGATAAGGTAAACTAGCAAAAATTTGCATACTGTTGGGGAATGCTATGAGTGAAGAAATAACCTTGGAAGAACGCAAAGTCATTTACCGTGCCCGTCGTGGTTTAAAAGAAATTGATGTGTATTTTGACCCTTATGTCAAAAATCATTATTTACAAGCCGATGCAGCAGAGAAAGAAACTTTTGCTGATTTAGTAGCGCAAGAAGACCCAGACTTACTGGATTGGTTTATGGAAGTGTCTGAACCGCCACGTCCAGAGATGAAAGATTTGATTAATAAGCTGAAACATTACGTACATGGTTAATCGATCTTTTCAACTGAAACGCAGCCGCTTGGCCTTTGTGTTTCAGTTGATCATTTTTATTCTTGTGATTGCACTTTTGCAGCAACTGTTGTCGCCATGGTTATGGTTGTTTTGCGTGCTGTTGGGTGTAATGGCTTATGCCTATGGTTTAAAAGCCCCGCAACCCATGTACTTTGAACATTTAGAGGCGCGAGAGTGGTCACTCTCTAGTGTCAAATCCAGACAGATTAAACGTGTTTCGATTAGTCATATTATTGATCATCAACTTTATATTGTGGTTTATTTCCAGCATTTTCAGGAAAAACCGTTACTGATTTGGATTGATCAGTTGCCGTTAAAACAATGGAAAGCATTAAAGAAATTGGCGAAACTGATTTGATTGTTAGACAATTAAATCTTTAAAATTATAATTAAAATATTAATAATCAAATATATGTAAAATTTTAACTGAGCTTTGTAAGACAGGTTGAATATAAAATTAAGAAATATACTTATTGTTAGACAACTTTTCTTGTTAATTATTTGCACTAAATGTACATTAAATCTACCAACAGCAAATGAAGAAATCATGATGGTGATTCCAACTTGGATGTTTCTGGTGGTAGCGATTGTTTTGGCAATTGTTATTGGACGACTAGGAACAGTGCTGAAGGATCGATTTGCACAACATGAAAGCCGTTAGGCTTTTACCCCTTAATAAGTAGCATGTGCCGAACCGTCGCAATGCTACTTTTTTTTGCCCAAAAATTATAACTTCATTGAATCCAGTCAATTTTCCGAACTTCATTTCATGGCAAAGTAGCTAATCTGATTAGAGTAAATGCTCTTTTATTCAGATTTCGCATCTGATATGTTTAGTTGCTATGGACATAAACACAATTATAGAGGACAGGAAAATGTCGAGAGTCCAAAAAATATGCCAGGGTATGGCAGTTATTGCAGTTGCAAGTTCTTTATTATCAGGTTGTTCTCAAGTGGTTAAATCAGGGGCAAATATTGCACTTGGTTTTAGTGAGAAACATATTGTACCGCCTATTTTAGCAATGGATGATGCTGACATGGCGTGTAATTCGGGGAGTGCATTGACTCCAGCGATTATGTCAACCAAAGATATGGGCGCAGATCCGACCCGTATTGCCGTTCTTTTATATGCTTCATCTGGAATTTGCGCTGAAAATCAGGCACTCGAATCAGAGTTACGCTATTTACGTGCCTCAAAAGCTGGTCAAGTTTCAGAAGCTCAGGATGCCCGTATAGAACAAAAACGCTGGGCTGCGATTGCTGCGCAACGTCAATACGCAGGTTATCAGCTTCTGGAAAGTCGTTGGGAAGCAAAATATAACAAGAAACTGGGCGAAGATTGCCCGAAAATGAAGAGTGATCTGGATCAAACCGTTTATTTGATGGGGATGATTAGCGGTTTGCAAGCCATGACCAATGACATTAATTCTGGTGGGGCAATTAATGTTCCGAAAGATATTGCTGCAGTGGTTGAACGGGGCATGACATGTGTAGACAACGCCAAATTTTGGGGTGCACCCAATGCTGCTCGTGCGGTGATTTGGACGCTATTGCCAGGTGCGGGAGAAGGTAAGCCTGATCCATATCAAACCTTGAAAGAATCTGTGAAATTGGGTGAGCAAAAAGGGGTACGCTTGTCACATGCCTTATATGCCGTTGCTGCACAAGCCAGTGGGGATGATGCCAAAATTCGTGATGCATTAAAAACCTTTGCAGCTTCACGTTCAGAAGAAAAACCGGTGAATCCGCAATTTAAGCTGGTGGATAGTATGGCGAAGAATATGGTACAGGGTATTTCAGACCGATACTGGACTGAACATACCGGCATTCGTACTAGTGAGGATGGAATGCAGCGTTTCTGGGATGATAAAGAGAACACTGCAGAACTCGATGATTTATTTAATGAAGATGTGACGGCTAAATCCTGAGTTGAGTCGGTTAAAAGAGGATTTTAATTGGCCTGAATGGATGATTTTAATCTTTGATAAATCATTTTTAAATGGGGGACATGTCAATGAAAGATCAATTTCTCATCCGGAAAATTGTTTTTATTGCAATAGTGGTGTCATTTTCGGCATGTCTTCAAGTTTTCGCAGATTCATTTATATATTGGCAAGCAGGCTTGTTTCAAGAGTTTTGGCGTCTCTGGACCGGGCATTGGGTGCATGTAGGGTGGATCCATTACGCGCTGAACATGCTGGCTTTTGCCTGTTTACCTTTCATTTTCCCACGGGTAAAAGTCTGGCAGTTTGTTGCTTTACTTCTTTTACTTCCATTATTTATCAGTCTGTGTTTCTACTATTTCTTTCCTGATATTGAGGCCTATGCAGGGTTGTCGGGGGTCTTGCATGGCGCTTATGTCACGGTTGCCTGCGTACATTTGTTATATAAGAAAGAGCGTAATTTTGCAGCATTTGTCTTGTTTCTTATTCTGGCCAAATTAATTTGGGAAAATACTATCGGCAGTGTAGGGACGGCTGAACTGATTGGCAGTCCGGTATTGGTTGAGGCACATTTATTGGGAGTAATTGGGGGAGTAATTATCGCAATATTTTATATTTTATGGGATTATTTTTTTGAATAGTGATGAGATTGACATTTAAAACATAAAAGAAAATGCATATTGTCATTTTTATTCATACAGAATTGATGCAAATTTGTTCATAACAATAAAGAGATTGAATAGAGAAAGGATATTTTCTATTCGAAAGAGGAAAGTTGGTATTGCTGAACCTGTAGCAATGACCAAGATAAAAATAGGAATGCACATGCAAAATGATGAAAATAACAGATCAGGATTAGGTCTGTTACGTTATATATGGACAGAGTGGATCTCGACTTTTGTCATTCTATTACTACTTTTGCTTACCCTCATCATCGGTACTGGTGAGATGATTCATGGTCAGTTGTTACGTGTCGGCGAGCGCTTGTATGGCAATCAGGACATTGGCATGCAATATTCTTTTCTGCGCGCAGAGCCGGCATCGCCCACTTGTGACCGCCATCCCGATGTAGATGCGCAAGTCCAGAAGCAAATGAAATCCAATGCCAATGATGAATTTGCCGATATTTTTGGTACCACATCGGAAGCAGACGTACGTGCTTCAGTCTTGGCGGGACAACAACAGTGTGAAGAAAAATATCAGTTCTATGACAAAGCGGTGAAATATATTAATGATCATCCCAGCCTAAGAACGTATCGAACCATTGAAACCTCGTTCTTTGGGATTTTTAAATTTGGTACAGAAAATCGCGTCATCATTTTGTTGCTAATGGTGGTGGTCGCTGCGATTACCGCATCGGTGAAGTTTCATCATATTGGCCTGCGTGCTCCGACAACGAAACTGGATTATCGGGTTTATGCGCTGTTTATGGTGCTCGGTAATGGTTTACTGACTTCATCTGTACTTAGTCAATATCATTCAATCATCAATTCAGGTGTGACCTCGAGTTATGAAACGCTGGTGGTTTACTGGCTATGGATTTTCTTGTTTGTTAGCCTGACCGTAATTAGTTTGCTCCAGTTTATTAAGCCACCTGCAGCCAAACAAGAAGGCAAAGGAAATTTTGGCTTAGCTTTACTGAGTGTGCCTCTTTATGCCTACATGGCATTAGTGACCGGGATGGTCTTTACCTTTGTCATGGATTATCCGATGGGGCAAGGGATTTACTTGGGGATTTTAGTTGAATTTTCCGGCATTTTCTTAAACCTTGCACTGTTTATCTGGGCAGGGATGTTGCTGACCCAAACCCGGGTTATGGATTTATTCTTAGGAATTTTACGTCCGTGGAATTTGGCACCGGAAACCCTGACCTGGCTCATTTTGATTGCTGCTGCGATTCCAACTGCTTATACCGGTGCTTCAGGGATTTTTGTTGTGGCTGCAGGTGCGATTATTTATAAGGAAGTGTGGAATTCGGGTTCACGCCGTCAATATGCCTTGGCCGTATCTGCAATGTCGGGTTCACTGGGTGTGGTAATTCGTCCATGTCTACTGGTGATTTTGATTTCGATGTTGGACAGTCGCCATGTGACTTCAGATGAGCTGTTTAATCATGGTATTTACGTCTTCTGGCTCACTGCACTGATCTTCCTTGGGGTGTCACTCTATCTGGCTGAAACGCGTTTCCGTGTCAATTCACCGAAAGTTGCGGTACCAGGCATGTTGAAAGCCATTATTCCCGTGATTCCTTATATCGTAATTACGATTATCGTGATTGCTCTATATAAATATGGTCTAGACACCAAAATGGATGAATTCACTGCACCTGTGATTCTACCGATTATTTTGATTGCTTATATCATGTTTGATAAGTGGTGGGGAGATCATTTTACAACTCCGCCAGACCGCCATGCTGCGTTGGCTTTGGAACATGAAAAGCAATCGACTTTTATGCGTGAGCATACGTCGCATGCGGGAGAAAAAGCACGTGGTTTTGGTCATTCACTCTGGTTTGCATCGGCAGAAACCGTTGGACATATTGGTGCACTCATCATCTTGATGGCCTTGTCTGCCAGTGTCGGTGGCCTGATTGAACGTAGTGAAGTGGTTGAGTTATTGCCAACGCATTTGGGTAACATCTATATTTCACTCGCATTCATCGCCTTGTTACTGGCTATTATTGGCATGACCACAGACCCGTTTGGTGCAGTGATTCTGGTTGCTGCAACCATTGCACCGGTGGCTTATGAAAATGGTATTCATCCAATTCATTTCTGGATGATTGTACTGGTTGCCTTTGAGTTGGGGTATGTCACACCGCCCGTCGCCCTGAATCATCTGCTGACGCGAATGTCTGTCGGAGATGATGAGGTTCGGGCGGCCGATGCAGAGGCCAAAGCCAAATATACCAAGTTCTATTACCGCTATGAGCGCTGGTTATTGCCGATTATGGTGTTGTTCCCATCATTACTGATTGTGACCTATGCGCCGTATATTTTTAGACTGTTTGACTGGTATCAATAATTTTTAAGTGGTAACAAAAAAGCATCTTCGGGTGCTTTTTTGAGGACAGGTTATTTTTTATTTATTGCGTTGAGCGTTTTAGTCCTAAAGGGCTATACAGTACAATTGTACTAAGAATCAATATAAAACCCATCAAATTATATTGATCTGGTGTTTCCCGCTAAAATATAAAAATCTAAATGCCGGCAAAAATAATCGCAATATAATTTACCGGCCCAATCTACCCCGCAGGTGCAAGTTTATAGGCATTCGACATAAAGATTTTCTTAATATTCGCCGTAATCCTGCATAAATTAGCAAACTGAGTTCAACCCATGAATAAAGCTTCCAGAGCCAAAACATTGGAAATAAGCGTACCGATAAAACAGAAATTAAACAAGATTTTTTCAGGTGACTTGGTACTGGTCAGGGCTCAATAAAAACCGGGTACGATGTAGGTAAACACCATGGCATTGGACAGCTTTAAGTTAGCAATTGCATAAAAGAAGTCAGACGTGGCAATCAACCCAATGACTGCACGTTAAGTTATGCATCCCGATTTTCTCAGTTTTAAAAACCCTGTCCCTTGCTTAAAAATGAAAAAAAAGGAATAAGCCGACAAAATTTCGGAAAAATACAAGGCTGGGATTGTTGACAGTATGTGAGGCATAACCAATGCATATATCCCTCAGGGAAAAGAGAAAAGCAAAGCAGGTGAGTAAAGCAAGCACTTTAAATAAACTACGATTGCTTGTAGCTATGGGCCTGAAAAAATCAGCTAGAATATTTGCTGCTATTTTAGCCGAATCTTCAATTATAGAATTATTGTTTTTGAGCCAGTTGGGCTTCAAGTAATTTAATCTGCTCTTGTTTGAGTGCAACTAAATCGTTGGCATCTGCATGTTGTGCTTTTAACACAGCTTCCTGATTATTCAATTGCTTTTGAATATCTTCCAGTTTAGCAATTTCTTCTTTGGCTAAGGACTCATTCTCTGGAACAGCTGCTTTCAGAATTTTTTCATCGACCAATTGAATGGGTTTTTCATCGGTTGCAACTGGGCTTTCATTCGGTTTCACTTCAGCAGAAGCAGCAGGCTTTGCCGGAGTATTTAAGCTTGTTGCTTCATGTTCAGCAAGTACTTCGTTCGATGTTGCAAAAAACCATTGATATGCCAAAAAAAGCACAATGATTGCAACTAATCCCCCAGTAATGCCCAATAAAAGTTTTGGGCTATTTCTTTGATCTAACGTCATGTATTGAACCTGTTATTATTTTGGCTGACGAGGTTTGAACTGAATGACGCCAATCTCATCCGGTACTTCCGGCATTTCTGGTTCATCAATATGCGTCGGGCGGTTTTCTGTATAATCGCATTCGACGCATTCAATCCATTCGTCTTCGCCAGAGGTAAGCATGACCACTCTATCTAGCGCTTCACATTTAGGACATTTTGCACCTGCAATGAAACGACGTTTAATAGCCATCTTACTTACCTTCTGATCAATCTAAGACGCCTATTTTAAGCGTTTTTAGCGGGGTTCGTCCAACCTTGATGACGTAATAAAGCATCTATTTTTGGCTCGCGTCCGCGGAAATTGATAAACGCATCAAGTGCTGTATCTTTTCCGCCAACTGCTAGAATAAATTGACGAAATTCTTTTCCGGTCTGAATGTTAAAAACTCCTTCTTTTTCGAAACGATCAAACGCGTCGCTGGCCAAAACTTCGGCCCATTTATACGAGTAATAACCTGCGGCATAGCCACCGGCAAAAATATGGCTAAAACTATGCTGGAAACGGTTATAAATTGCCGTTGGTGCCACTGCATATTTTTGGCGAATATCGTCGAGGGTGGCTTGGACTTGTTCTGCATTTAAAGCAGAACTGTGCTTGTGGATGGATAAGTCAAATAGGGCAAATTCAATTTGACGCAAGGTTTGCATACCAGACTGGAAGAAGCGTGCATCCAGTAAAGCTTTCAATAAGTCTTGTGGTAAATGCTGTTTGGTTTCGATATGTTCACTGAGCAGATCCAGACTGTCGGTATCCCAAGTCCAGAATTCCATAAACTGGCTTGGCAGCTCGACCGCATCCCAATCCACGCCGTGTGTACCTGCTACCGCAATATGGTCGACTTCGGTCAACATGTGATGCAAGCCATGTCCAAATTCATGGAATAAGGTATTTACTTCATCATGCGTGAGCAGGGCAGGTTGATCACCGACCGCAGGAGTA
The DNA here is from genome assembly GCF_004331285.1 of Acinetobacter sp. ANC 3781. GTDB lineage: Bacteria > Pseudomonadota > Gammaproteobacteria > Pseudomonadales > Moraxellaceae > Acinetobacter. The sequence goes on along the minus strand of NZ_SJOH01000019.1, from coordinate 14,440 downwards.
AAGTTACACACCATGTAGCAAATCGGCTTTTGTAAGCCATCTTTAGTTTGCATACGTGAACGGAAGCCACTCATCCATGCACCACCGCGTTTGCCACTGCGGGCATACAGATCAAAGTAAAAACCGCCAACCACAGTGCCTTGATCTTCCAGTTCAAAATAACGTGCATCTGGGTGCCAAACCGGAGCTTCGCGTTCCACAATATTGATGCCGTAAAGACGGTTCACAATACTGAACAAGCCTTGCAGAATTTTCGGAGCAGGGAAATATGGTTTTAATGACTCTTGGGATAAATTGAATTGATGAACTTTAAGCTTTTCAGAATAGTAGCCGGTATCCCAAGGCTGTAAATCGTGAATACCATCTTGAGATGCGATGGCTTTGAGTTCGGCAATTTCTTGAGTTGCTGGCGCACGGGCATGTTCGGCCAAGTCGACCAGAAATTTATCGACCGTTTCGACGTCTGGCGCCATTTTGCTAGCCAGTGAAAGCTCGGCATAATTGTTAAAACCTAATAGCTGAGCCATTTCATGACGCAGGCTTAAGATTTCCTCCATCACTTGCGTATTGTCAAATTCAGGATGCTCAGACAGATCTGAAGCACGTGTAGTGTAGGCTTTATACAGTTCCTCACGTAAGCCACGGTCATCTGCATAGGTCATAATGGCAAGATAAGAAGGAATATCTAAAGTGGCAACCGCTTGTTCAAGTTCACGTTGCTGACCATATTGCTTTAATAAATCGATGCTGTTTTGTGGTAAGCCTTTGAGTTGCTCTTCGTTAAGTGGTTTGAAGTAGGCTTGGGTTGCATCCAGCACATGGTTGGAGAAGTCGGATGAAAGCTGAGATAAGCGTGCGGAAATTTCTGCATAACGTGTTTTGGCTTCGCCTTCTAAAGCCACGCCTGAAAGTTTAAAGTCGCGCAGGGCCAATTTAATCGCACTTTGATGCGCTTCAGGCAAGGTATTAAATACAGTTGCATCCTGCACGTTCTGATACGTTTGATATAACACTGTGTGTTGACCCAGTTGGGTATAGTATTCGCTTAAGGCAGGCAGCAGGGATTGATAGAGTTCACGGGTTTCTGCGTTGTTCATCACCGCATTGAGATGGGATAGCACACCCCAAGATTCACTCATATTATTTTCAAGGGTATCCACTTGGTCTAATACGGCCAGTTGCACCTGAATACTTTCAGGAACTTCGGTTAAATCATTTAAAAAGTTTTGTCCTTGTTGAATGGCTTGTTCAATCTGTTGTTTTAAGTCTGCAAGTTGAATTTGATCAAATTGGGGAACGGGCAAGGTCGCCTTTTCTAAAGTCATTTCTAATACGCCATTTCATTTATAAACTTAATAGTAGATGTAGGGCTTAGGCATAAGGAAATCAAGGTCTAGATTGCTTTTATGGGTAAATACATATGAATATCGATGATCAATAAAAAAAGCCCTACCGAAGTAGGGCTTAATTTTAAAACATTATTCTATCTTAGGTTTGGCATTATCCTTTTTCTTTTTCGGCTTAGCCTTTTTTCTCACTTTGTCTTTATCTTTGGCTTTTAGTTCCGATTTAGCTGATGGCTTTTTGTCGGACTTTTTAGCAAAAGGAGCTGACTTGCTTTTTGGCTTTTTCTTGCGAATTGGCTGTTCACCATCTTCACTCACCACCGCTTTAGCACGCGGGCTAAACACTTCCTCTGTTGTGGTCTTGGCCACACGTGGGGCACGGCTACGAATTGCACGACCGGCATGGGTCATTTGTTGTAATAGTTGAAAGTCAATCTTGCGATCTTCCAGATTCACGGCTGCGACTTTGATTTTGACCTCATCGCCAAGACTAAAGGTTTGGCCACGACTTTGACCGACCAAGCTTTGGCTGGCCTGATCATAAACAAAGAAGTCATCGCCCAGTTGGCTGACATGAATCATGCCATCGACATAGAGGTCTTTAAGGGTGACGAATAAACCAAATTCAGCGACTGCACTAATGGTACCCACGAATTCTTCACCTAAATGCTGCTGCATATAGTGACATTTCAGCCAGGTGGTCACTGAACGTGATGCTTCATCCGCACGGCGTTCAGTTTGAGAGAAATGTTCACCTGCATCATCTAAAGCGGCACCTGAAAGCGCGAAAGGCTTTTGTTTTAAATGGGCTTTGATGGCACGGTGCAACAACAAATCAGGGTAGCGACGAATAGGTGAGGTGAAATGTGTATAGGCATCATAAGCCAAACCAAAATGTCCGGCGTTGTTTGCGCCGTAATAGGCTTGCATCATTGAACGCAATAACACCGCATGAATACTTGGCGCATCAATACGGTCTTTAGTCGCATCAATCACCGCTTGGTAATCTTTTTGTGTTGGCTGTTCAGGGAAGGGCAAGCCAAGCAATTTCACATATTCACGAACTTTTTGGATACGCGAAAATTCAGGTGGTTCATGCACACGGTACAACATTGGAATGTCGTTTTCTAATGCATATTCTGCTGCTGCAACATTGGCCAGCAACATACATTCTTCAATCAGCTTATGCGCTTCATTGCGCGAACGCGGCAGAATTTCTTTAATTCCACCCAACTCATCAAAAGTCATATAGGTTTCGACCGTTTCGAATTCCATCGCATGACGTTCAGAACGTAAACCTTTGAGAATCTGATACAGCTGGAACAAAGTATTTAATGACTTGTGCATACTGCGGTCTTCAGGAATCGCATTGCTGTGGCCCTCAAAGTATTCTGCCACTTGGGTATAAGTCAAACGTGCTTTTGAATGCATGACTGAGGGATAGAACTGGAAGCCGGTAACTTTACCCGCGCGGGATAAAGTCAAATCACATACCATACAGAGACGGTCTACGTGTGGGTTGAGCGAGCAAAGACCATTGGAGAGTGCCTCAGGCAGCATCGGCAAAACAAAGTGCGGGAAATACACAGAGGTACCCCGTTCTTTTGCTTCATCATCCAGTGGTTTATCGGTACGGACATAATGACTGACGTCAGCAATCGCAACCACCACACGATAACCGCCACCTGGACGTTTTTCTGCATACACAGCATCGTCAAAGTCGCGTGCATCTTCACCATCAATAGTGACGAGGGCTAAATCGCGTAAATCGATGCGACCTTCACGGTCCTGTTCGTTCGGTTCTTTAAAGCTTTCTGCATCGCGAACCACTTCTTCTGGAAATTCATAAGGCAAACCAAACTCTAAAATGGTTTGTGGAATAATGATTTCCGTATCAGCTTTATCCGCCATCGATTGCACGATGTGGCCTGTAGGTAATTCTTCACGGGTCGGGTAGTCATCAATGGCGACACGAACAGAATCACCCACTTTAACTTGGGCATGTTCAATCAGTTCTTTTTCTAAGGTAATCGGTTGATGTGCATTAGGATTCGCAGGTTGAATGAAGTATTCGCCGTCATACACCGCAACTTTACCAATAATCTGTTTTACACGATGCTGTACAACTTCAGTAATAAAACCCCAAGGTTTACCTTTGCGGTCTACAGAGGTTTGACGAACTTTAACGCGGTCACCATTAAAGACCAAACGCAGTTCACGTTCAGGTAATAAAATATCATCATGACCGGAAATGTTTGCGGTTCCCAACCCTTTCGAATTGATGTATACGGTTGCTTCATGAGTCGGTTGGCTGGTTGCGAGCTGGAACCTGAACCCATCTTTCATCAATTGACCATCGCGTACCATGGCACTTAAACGATGGCTGAGTGCTTCTATACTTTTTTCATCTGCAATATTGAAGTGTTCCACTAAATCTGCATGAGATTGTGGTGCTTGTAGTTTTTCAATCGTTTCTGAAATGAGAATACGGCTTGGAATAGGATTGTCATAACGTTCGGCTTCAGCCTTGGCTTCAGGGTCGACCCAATTTTTCATAATGTCTTTGGCTTCATGTCAGAAGATAGGATTAGCATAAGTCATGCAGCAGGATACTGCACGAAAATGATTGCAATATTGTGTTTTCAATTTCAATTTTACAGTGAAGCAGCATATTTCACACGAGCAACTGTCTAGAAAAGCGGGAAAAGGGGCTTAATAAAGCTGTAAATCGTTTAAAAAATAGATGATTGATTAAAAATATCAGAATTTTTTGAAATGTGACTTGAAGTAGTAGAGTTTAGTTTGTATTATGGCGGCTCGTTACGGTGAGGTGGCCGAGTGGCTGAAGGTACTCCCCTGCTAAGGGAGCGTGGGTCTTAAAGCCCACCGAGGGTTCGAATCCCTCTCTCACCGCCACGAATAACTTGAAATGCGCTCATAGCTCAGCTGGATAGAGCACTTGGCTACGAACTAAGGGGTCGGGAGTTCGAATCTCTCTGAGCGCACCAATCAAGTTAAACGTAAATGTAACGACGTCGAAAGACAACTCAAGTACGCGCTCATAGCTCAGCTGGATAGAGCACTTGGCTACGAACTAAGGGGTCGGGAGTTCGAATCTCTCTGAGCGCACCAACTTGAACCCATCGACAGATGTAAAACTGGAAAAAACCGCATATGTTGCGGTTTTTTTGTGCCTGAAATTTAGTTAGAGCATCTGATTGAGCTTGCTTAAATATTTTTAAAAATGGGCTTCACTGCATTTGTCAGAAAGAGTTTCAAACATAGAAGTTTTTTATATTTCGGTTTAGTTTATTCATTCAATAAAAAGATTTTACCTCCGATAAATTATGATAGTGAGGGTTTAAATATGACTCTACTTACGTTAATCAAAGATAATGAAGACATTCATGATCAAAAGGGCTATATCCATTCAATTCGAGATAAAATTACGGCGCAGCCAATCTCGGATATTACCGATCACCAAGGTAACCAATATATTGATTTGGTATTGGAAGGAGGTGTGGTGTGGGGGCTTGCCTTAATCGGTTATACATACACGCTTGAACAAGCAGGTATTCGTTTTCTAAACTTAGCTGGAACTTCAGCAGGTGCAATAAACGCAATAGTTTTTGCAGCTTTAGGACAATCCTCTGACAAAAAAATTGAACAGCTCCTGGCTATTTTTAATAAAATGGATTTAAAAATTTTTGTTGATGGCGGTGTTCTAGCTCAAGAATTAACAAGTGATATTGAACAAAAAGATCCTCCATTTTTTGCAATGTTTCCAAAACTGTTAGGTCTTTTAACTCTCGGAAAATTTAGCAAAAACAAACTGGGTATCAACCCGGGGCAGTATTTTGAAAACTGGTTAGACAGCATTTTAAATCAGCATAATGTCTCAACAACGGCTAAACTTTTTAAAAAACTAGAGAATAAAAATTTAAAAATCAGAGAAATCAGCAAAAGAAAATACCCGGCTCTTGATCAAATCCGCTTTGAAAATACTTTCAAAACCAATAAATTGGCTATTATTGCATCAGATATTACTACTCAAAGCAAAATTATTTTTCCTCAAATGGGGTATTTATACTGGAACAATCCCCTAGACGTTCATCCCAAACACTATGTCAGGGCTTCTATGTCCATTCCGTTGTTTTTTGAACCTGTTCGAATCAATAACATACCCAAAAATCGTGAAGAGTTTTGGCAGGTATTAACGGGCTTTGAAGGGAACCTTCCTGAAGTTGCTTATCTGGTTGATGGAGGGGTGATCTCTAACTTTCCAATTGATGTTTTTCATTCTCGGGACAGCATTCCATTATGTCCCACATTTGGAGTCAAACTTGATGTGAGTAGAAAAAAAGCTTCAACAGTAGACAGCATAGCCGACTATTTAACCGCACTCGTCAAAACCACCATTCATACCAATGATTATACTTTTTTGCTTAATAATGATGATTACAAACAATTGATTACATATGTAGATACTTCACAGAAATATGTGCCAAATCGTAAAAATAACTCGAATAATATTGTGAAAAAAATATGGGGGAAAATTAAGCCCAATGAATCAGATACTTTTGGGATTCTTGATTTCAATATGTCGGATGAAAAAAAAGCTGCACTATTTGCATTAGGTGCAAAAGCAGCCTGTGACTTTATTTGTGGAAATGACGTATATGCTTCAAGTAACAAACAAAAACCTTATCCACCATATACAATTCCACCCTTTAATTGGGAAGAATATAAAAATTTAAGAGAACAGTTAATTGTGGCGGATACCCGAGCCTATCAAGAAAAAAAACAGAAAATTAAAAAATTCTCTTTATTGCCATAAATAGGTTTAAGAAAGTTATATGCGTATTTTCTTGTGGTTACTAAATATTCTAGCAACCACTGATGATATTCTAAATAGCCTCACATCTGTCTTTACCAATTAAGTTATTTTCCTGAACATTAGAGTCTAGAGCATGTTCAGGGCTTGTGGCTGATTTTTAAGATCAATGTTTGAGAAAGATGTCATGATAAATTACACGATCGGCCATTTTTGTTTAAAAAATAGATGAATAATTGATTTCTGCCCAATAACTGTTCACTTGATTACGGATTTGTTAAAAAGCTCTTAACAGAGCGTTAAAAACGCGTATAATGCAGCACATCAAGACGTCGCGCTCATAGCTCAGCTGGATAGAGCACTTGGCTACGAACTAAGGGGTCGGGAGTTCGAATCTCTCTGAGCGCACCAACTTGATTCATCGACAGATGTAAAACTGGAAGAAACCGCTTAATTGCGGTTTTTTTGTGTCTAGTATAAATTAAATATGTTAAAAAATTATTTCATCTTCTGCTTAATTTTTAATGCCAATACGGTATTGCCACCAATCGCAGGTAACATGTCATGATAAGGCATGCTTCGCATCGCTCTGAGCAGAAACGGAGCTTTGTCATGAATTTTCATGGCACTGGTGACCTTTAATAAGGTACCGTTGCCTTGCGGAATCAGCTGCATTCCGCCTTTGACAAACTGCAAATCTCCACCTACCGCATCAAACTGATTTTCTAAACTGTTGGGATAGTCAAAGCGCAGCTTAGAATCGAATGGAATATTGATGACGCCCAATCCGACTGAAATTTTATAGTCTGCATCAAAGGTGTTGGAATCAATTTGTTTGATGTCGATGTCTTTAATCTGGCGTGGAAAAAGTTCCTGATAAGCAGGCACACTCAGCCAATGCTTTAACTGTTGCGGGCTTTTGGCAAAATATTGATAGCTGCTACTAAAACGCAAGCTTTCCAGGCCATGCGAATAAGGCACTTTATTAGATGGCAAAATAAACGAGACGGGTTCTTGCGAGGACTGGCTCAATGCTGCAATTTTTTGAACCTGACTTGAACTTAATCGGGTTTCAGGTAATTCTCCAACTTTTAGGATTTGAGAGCTAGGCGTTTTAAAATGTTGTTGCAAGGCTTCTAATAAAAAAGCGTTGGTACCAGAAGGAATACCGAGTTTGGCCTCTGGAAGAGCATTCAAAATGGTACTGAATAAAAAGCCTTTAGGGTGGTTTAAGTCGCCCCATTGAGTAACAGTAATTAAAGTCTTGTTTCCGCCTAAATCAAACCATTCAATTTTACCCGCGCCGTAAGGAATCGGGGCATCCAGTACAATGGTAGAAATACTATTGGCAGTTAAATGATGCTGCATCAACACATTTTCTTTAAAGTTTAAGATAGGAATAGGAGTGGGAATAGATACTTGATATTTCATCTGTGTAATTGCGCCTTGCTGCTCCAGTACTTTCGCAGATTTTAAGGTCGGAAATAGCCCATTGTACCCGCTATAGTTACTTAAAAGTCGTGCTACGTTTTGGCTATTGGCGGGTACAACGACTGCACCGGTATAAAACTTGCCTGTCATACTTTGCGGATTTTTAAAGGTCGGCAAAGTAATTGCCTGTGCAGGATGGGCATAAATCAAAATACGGTTTGCAGTCAAATCTGCCAGTGTTTGAGCTTTACCTTGAAATACACTTAAGCTGCTGGGAATTTGTTCTTTCCATTGAATAATTTTTGCAGAAGTCTGCATGCCAATCAGGCAGCACAGAATCAAGAGGCTGCATTTCTTTTTATGGGTTTGCATATCACATCCTGTTTATGCTTTTTTCTTACTGAATGCTGATGTTTTAATCAATTTTTAAAGCCTTGGGAAGCAAACTTATGTAAATTTGGTGGGATGGGGGCGAGTAAAAACAATAAGAAAAAGGTCAAATCTGGTGTAATATCTAGCGCAATTGTTGTAATAATTTGATGATGAAATATGTCAGAGACCAAGCCCGCGGTATCACTACGTTATTCCTTAAACCTGGAAGAATCACAAGATGGTTTTGCACTTGCAACTTTTGGTAAAAAGCAGCTTACGCGCTTTATTACCCCGTTGGTGAGTATCGGAATCATTATTTGGGGTTTTTATCTCGGCTTTAATGGCGTAGGTCGCTATTACGTGGCGCTTGGCGCTTTCTTTTTAATTTTACAGTTGATTATGCGTTACTGGTTTTTACCGATGATGTTTAAACGTCAATTCGTAAAATACCAATTCGGTAAAAGTGAACAGGGCATCGAATTATTTCAAGATTATGCCGAAATTTATGCTAATGGTCGTAAGCAGATATTCAACTACAGTGAAGTACAAAATTTTGCTATAGGTAAACTCACCTATATGATTGAGCTAAAAAACCGTACCGTCATTATTGTGCCGAAACGTGCTTTTGAGCAGCAATCTGCGGATCAAACGGTATTTGAAAATACATTCAAAAAGTAAGTTTTAAAATATTTAAATGTAAATTAAAAGGGAAGATCATGAATACACGTCCATCTAAAATTGTCTGTGTCGGTCGTAGCTATGCAGACCACGCCAAAGAATTAGGCAATGCTATTCCTGATCGTCCAGTTTTATTTATTAAGCCGCCCAGTAGTTTGACGAGTTTAGAACAAGGTATCTCATGGAATCCTGAGTGGGGCAATTGCCACTATGAATGTGAACTCAGCTTAAGGATCGACCGTACTTTAAAAGCAGAAACCGATCCAGCCAAAGCCCTGCAAGCAGTCGGTGCAGTGACTTTAGGTTTGGACTTGACCCTGCGAGATTTGCAAGATGATTTAAAGAAGAAAGGACAGCCTTGGGAACGTGCCAAAGCCTATGATGGTTCGTGTGTTTTGGCAGACTGGGTGGAGCTTTCAGAAGTCAAAGACTGGAAAGGTGTGCATTACACCTTGCATGTCAATGATGAGCTGCGTCAAAAAGGTGATACTTCTTTACTGATTTTTGATATTGCGACTTTGCTTGCAGATATCAGTCAGGTCTTTACGTTAGAACCGGGTGATGTGGTGATGACGGGTACGCCAGCAGGTGTGGCGGCCTTAAAACCAGACGATCAATTGACCATGACATTACAAGGTCAAACCCAAGATTTTGTCTGGAAAACCTTTGTTCAGGCTTAAGCTTTGAATGAAGAAAAGGACTGCTTAGGCGGTCTTTTTTTAAATAGATATGACGCAAAATACTTGTCAAATTATCTCCAACCAGATGATCTTCAATTTCGAAATTGAGAGACTTAGCGTATCTTTGGACGCGTAAAAATACGGTAAGTTTAAAGGAAAAATAGTGATAGAACGCAAGGCACTGGATGTACAAGCCTCTACCATCATGTTTGGCTTGTGTATTCTTTGGGGCTTACAGCAAGTTGTCTTAAAAATGGCGGCTCCAGATATTTCTACTTTAATGCAAGTTGCCTTGCGATCAGGACTTTCTGCCTTAATGGTTTATCCACTGATCAAGCTTGCAGAAGGGAAGGCATTGTGGAGCAAAGATTATTTGTATCCTGGCTTAACGGTGGCTATATTATTTGCTGCTGAGTTTTTTATGCTTGCTCAAGCCGTCCGGTATACTTCTGCGTCACATACTGTTGTGCTGCTTTATACCGCACCTATTTTTGTGGCCTTAGGTCTGCACTGGAAATTGCCTTCTGAACGATTATCCATTTTGCAGTGGTGCGGTATTTTTATCGCTTTTTTGGGTATTGTAGTGACGTTTATTGGACGTAACGGCAGTTCAGAGTACGATCTATCGCGCGTACTGTTTGGAGATTTTTTGGCGTTATTGGCAGGAGTTCTCTGGGCAGCCACCACAATTGCCGTTCGCTTAAGCAAGCTTTCTGATGCGCCCGCGACCCAGACTTTGTTCTATCAATTGGCCGGTGGTTTTGTATTTTTATTTCCTTTAACTTTCGTGTTAGGACAAGCCAGCATTCATTGGACAACACTTGCCATTAGCAGTCTGATTTTCCATAGCGTTGCTATTTCATTTGCCAGTTATCTGATTTGGTTCTGGCTATTGAAAAGTTATTTGGCTTCACGTTTAGGGGTGTTTTCATTTTTAACGCCCTTATTTGGCATGCTGTTTGGTGTGTGGTTGCTCAATGAAAGCATCGAAATGAACTTTATTATTGGCACAGCTATGGTGATGGCTGGTGTATTGGTGGTGAGTTTACAGGGCTGGTTCAAGCCGAAAAATAGTAACGCATGAAAGCATGCAATAAAGCCACCTTAATAGGCTTTTCATCCATCTTGATTTGGGCAAGTCTGGTTGCAGTGGTTAAACTGATTACTGAATCCTTAAGTCCTGTTTCAGCGATTGCCCTGATTTATAGTTTTAGTGCAATCGCCATTTTAGTGTTGAATGGACTGCCGCGTTTTCAGCACATCTCGAAAGCTTATGTGTGGGGCTGTGGTGCTTTATTTGTGGCTTATGAAATTCTATTTTTAGTTTCGATTGCCTTGTCACACAATCATGATCAGGTGCTGATTATTGCAATGATTAATTATTTGTGGCCGCCACTTACGATTGTATTTTCAATCCTGGCCAAGCAGCTGAATTATCGTTGGCCGGTTATTTTAGGCTTTATTATTTCTGTCCTTGGGCTATTGCTGGTGGTTAATCCGGATATTTTGAATTTGCATCAATTTCTGCACATACTGCAACAAAATCCCATGGCCTATTTTTTTGCATTTTTAGGGGCTTTGCTTTGGCCATGTTATAGCGTAATGACCAAAAAATATGCCCAAGGACAAAATGCGGTACCGCTATTTTTTATGGTGACGGCAATCGCCTTATGGGGTATTCATTTTATTCTGGATGAGGCTTTTATTTTTCCACAGTTGAATATGTGGTTGTTGATTGCAGTAACTGGTGGTTTGGTGGGAATTGCCTATAGCAACTGGAATCAGAGTTTGCAGTTTGGCAATATAAAACTGCTGATCCTTGCTACCTATTTTATGCCTGTTTTATCTTCCTGTATGTCGATGCTAATTTTGAATACCACCCCGAATTTTACCTTTTGGATCGGAACATGCTTAGTCACTTTTGGGGCGGTAATTTGCTGGAAAAGTACTTCTGAAATTTAAGTCTTAAATATTTATCCTTCCTCTTTTAATGAGGAAGGATAAAAGTTTCTATATAAAGTAAAATTTCTCAATAAATGGCAGGCTGAGCCACCTAAAGGTTTATTTCTGTTCCAGAATTTTGGATAACGGGATCGCTAATTTTGCTGAAAGATAGTCATCAGTTTCAACCAGTGCAGGCCCCAGTTTTTGCATCCATTCATCGTCAGGGTGAAGATTGCCCATATCCTGACGGCGTGGAAGTGGATAGGGTAACTGGGTATAGAAACTCCAGAAATCGACTTGATCCAGATTGCGTGCTAGCACAAACTCGTCATTGTCGGTACGTTTGACCAAATTTTGTTTTTCAAGCATCAGTACATAAGAAGGCCAGCGCCCAATTTCTTCACGCCCTAAAATGCTTAAAGCTTCTTCATCAGAAACACTTTCACCTTTCAGTTGTTTTTTATAAAACAGTTCCAGTAAATCCAGCAGCATAATCACAGGATGACGTTTCCGTTCTTTGCCTGAATAAAAAGCGGTTATTGCATAACTGATTTCAACGCCTAACAAGACAATATTCCAGGACAAGAAAATCCATAACAGGAAAATCGGCACGGCGGCAAAAGCACCGTAGACAATTTCATAACTGGTGAAATTGGACATGATGAAACCAAACAGATTTTTGAGTAATTCAAATACCACCGCACTGAATGTTCCCGCAATCAAAGCCGCCTTGATTGGAACACTCCGGTTGGGAATAGTCCAATTCAAAATGAAAAAACCCAGAATGGTCAGGGCAAAGGAAATACCCCAAAAGATAAACTCGCCATTTAATTCATAACCGGCAAAATTATTGCTCAGTACATTTAAAGAAGCCACGGCAGATGAAATAACGAAGGCACTGCCCAATACAATTGGACCCAGGGAGATAATGGTCCAATAACGCATGAATCCAATAATGCCGCCACGTGTTTCACGAACGCGCCAAATTCGGTTAAACACCGTCTCGATACTGGTTAGCATCATTACGGTAGTAATAAATAGAAATAAAATCCCAATGATAGTCAAATTACTGGATTTATCGGTAAAAGCATTGAAGGCTTTGTCAAAAGCAATCGTGGTTCGGGGTAAGAAATTACTATAAATCAGTTGTTGTAATTGTTGCCTTGCCGGTTCAAGGGCTTTAATGGAAGAAATGATGACCAGAAAAACAGTCAGCATGGGCACTACTGCAAATAGCGTGGTATAGGTTAAGGAACCTGCCTGTTCACGGCAACGATCGGCTTCAAAACGTCTTATCACAAATAAAACAAACTGAAACCAAGTCTTGTCATAAAAAGGGAGTTTTTTCAAATACTTTTCTAACATAGGTATAAAGTCTCAATTTTTTTAATCATCTTTATGAATTTTCATGATCAAGCTTAACCAAAAAAAAGGAAAAATACCGTATAGTTTTCTTTTTTAGCTTTGTTTATAAAAATTATGCAGCCTTATGTTCTTGTTTTATATTACAGCAAATATGGTTCAACGAAAGAAATGGCCTATTTAATTGCCAACGGCATTGAATCTACAGGTATAGCTGTAAAAATCCGCACTGTTCCCAATTTATCGACAGTGGTCAAAGAAGCGGAGCCAAGTATTCCTGCTGAAGGAGATATTTATTGTACTTTAGATGATTTGGCAAACTGTTCCGGTTTGGCACTCGGTTCTCCAACCCGTTTTGGCAATATGGCATCGGAGATGAAGTATTTTTGGGATCAGACCACCAGTCTTTGGCTGAATGGTGCTTTACATCAAAAACCGGCCTGTGTCTTTACCTCATCTGGTTCAATGCACGGCGGACAGGAAAGCACATTACTGACCATGCTGCCACCATTGTTCCATCACGGCATGATGATCATGGGTTTGCCGAATGCCAATCCTGCATTATCCAATACTAAATCGGGTGGTACACCGTATGGTGCAAGCCATGTCAGTGGTCCGCGCCATGATTTAGGCTTAAGCCAGGATGAAAAAGTCTTATGTGAAGAGCAGGGCAAGCGATTGGGTAGTGTGGTTAAAAAGCTACAGACAAACTCATAATTTTCTAAAGTAGAAAGCAACTTAAGTAGGTGAATTTCTGAATAGAATTTTTATCGATTTATAAAAATAAAAAGACCATTCTAAAATAAATGGTCTTTTTTAATTACAGTATAAAATTCAAGCGTTAAGCCGTTATACTTTTTCTTTAAAACGATGATTGCACTTTAGGCATTTGTAATCTAAGAACACATTTTTATCGATAATTACACCGGCTTTTTTGCCGAAAATGTTCCCTAAAATACCGCCAGTGACACCTACGGCAATTGCTCCTACAAATGTGCCAACAGTTCCACCGAAAATAACCCCTAATGGTCCAGCAACAGCACCAATGGCTGCACCTGTCGATGCACCTGTTGCTGCGCCACCCACTGTACCTGCTGTTGCACCCGCGGAAGTAAGAAGGATGCCACTTATTGTCTTGATGTTTTTCTCGTGATCTCGTTTTTCAACTTCAGAAGATCCGCATTTAGGACATTGCATAAATTTTTCCATCAATTATTTATCTTTTGGTTATCTTGAAATGAAGCCAGTTTATTACTTCAAACAGATAATGCACCATCACAATTTACAGTATGGATGTTCTAACACATCGAGTCAGAAACATTTCATAGCAACTTGATTCTAGCTGAATGAAAGTCATAGAAGTTTATCTGAGTTGTAAATGCACTCATTTTCTAAAGATTTTACTGCTGCTAAAGATTCAACACAGTAACTTTTATCAAGTAACAAGCAGCGAGTCGGGTTGGAATTTTTTTCAACCCTCTACCAAAAATTCAGCTTTTACTTGATGAATTAAATCAGCAAGACCTAAAGCAGCCTGATCATTCTCCAAAAATTCATCACACTCGTTAACATTTTATCATTAGAGTTAATTTTTTCTGTGAAACTCTAATCTTACTCTGAAAAACTCACTTTCCTCTTGGAATTCCTATACAAATAACTTAATTAGGATTAATTTGCTATATTTTTAATAAATTGAGATTTTGTTCACCTTTTTATAAAATTTTAATAAAATCAAAAATTATAGTTTTATAAACTGAATTAATCTCCCCAGTTGAGTCTTTATTAATAAATGT
>NZ_SJOH01000018.1 GCF_004331285.1 Acinetobacter sp. ANC 3781 | reverse complement strand
CGTCCTTATTTAGGGTATGCCTTTTTAGGAGCATTGTTTTTATGGAAAGTAAAATTTACTAAAAAACGTATTTTAATGTTTGGTATTATATATTTAATAGTCTTATTCTTTGCTAATTATCTCGGCTTTTTAGGACAGTTGACAGAATACCGTACTGGGTTTGATGAAAGTGCTGGGGGATCAACATTAGGGCTAGATTTCTCTAATCCAGTGATGTTTATTCCAAATTTTATATTAAGTTTATTAGGGCAATTATTTGGTTTATATATTACAAATCCTTTAGCTCTCATTTTATTTCTGACTGAAACAATTCCCTTTGTTTTTATGTTGGTTTATGTCATTAAAAATATCAAATTGGCTGATAACTTTGTACGTTTTTTAATTATATTTTTTGTTTTATATGCGAGTGTTTGGTTGATTGGTAATGACAATTTAGGTACTGCTGTACGCTTAAGAATGTACAACTACTTTGCAGTTTACATTTGTTTTTTCTATATTCTACGTCTAAAAACCCAATTGAGCTTGCACTAAAATGAAAGTAATCATCATTGGCACTGTCGCCTCAAGTTTCTATGGCTTTCGTGCAGACTTAATTCGTGCAATGCGAGAAAAGCAATATACGGTATATGCCTTCACTTCTGAATATGCCGAATCAGACCTAAAGAAAATTGAATCTTTGGGTGCTATTCCGATGACCTATGAGTTAAACCGTGGTGGACTGAACCCACTCTCAGATATTGTCGCCACGTATAAGCTTTCAAAAAAAATTCGTGAAATTAAACCAGACTTAGTTTTTTCCTATTTTAGCAAGCCTGTTATTTTTGGAACTATTGCAGCAAAGTTAGCAAAAGTTCCAAGAATTGTAGGTATGTTAGAAGGGTTAGGCTATACATTTACCGAGCAGCCCGAAGGTTTAGCTAAAAAAACAGAATTGATAAAAAAGGTACAAGTTTTACTCTATAAATTTGCCTTACCTCAATTAGATAAACTTATTTTTTTAAACCCCGATGATCCTAAAGACTTAATTGATCAATACGCTATAAATGTGCGAAAAGTTGAAGTTTTGGGAGGGATTGGTTTAAATTTAAAAGAATACCCTTACCACCCTATAATCAATATTCAGCAACCCATTAATTTTCTATTTATTGGTCGGCTACTCAAGGAAAAAGGAATTCACGACTTTCTGAATGCAGCAAAAATAGTAAAGGAAAAATATCCTGAAACGCAATTTACTGTTTTAGGGGCAATCGACCCTCACAATTTGGGTGCATTAACACAATCTGAATTAGACGAATTAATTTCTTCAAATATTATTGATTATCCCGGTCATGTAGATAACGTGAAAGACTGGATAGCCAATTGTCATGTCTTTGTATTGCCCTCTTATCGTGAAGGTGTGCCGCGTAGTACACAAGAAGCAATGGCGATCGGGCGCGCAGTGATTAGTACAGATGTACCAGGTTGCCGTGAAACCGTTGAACATGGTGTAAATGGATTTATTGTAGCTAAGTGGAGTCCTGAGGCATTGGCTGAAAAAATGATTTATTTCATAGAATACCCTGAACAAATTGAAAAGATGGGCTGTGAAAGTTATAAAATCGCTCAAGAAAAATTTGATGCAGAAAAAGTCAATCAACGATTATTGAATATTTTAGGTTTATAAATGTTAAAACGTTTACTCGATATTATAATTGCGACTACAGCTTTAATTTTATTGTCACCTTTATATGCTTTTGTCGCTTACAAGGTGAAAAAAAACTTGGGTTCACCTGTCCTGTTTCGCCAGGTTCGTCCCGGTTTGCATGGCAAACCGTTTGAAATGATTAAATTCCGCACCATGAAAGATGCGGTGGATGCTCAAGGAAATCCTTTACCGGACAGTGAGCGTTTGACAGCATTTGGTAAAATGCTGCGTTCAACCAGTTTGGATGAAATGCCTGAACTGTGGAACGTGATTAAAGGCGATATGAGTATTGTTGGCCCGCGTCCATTATTGACAGAATATTTACCTTTATATAATCAAGAACAGGCAAAACGTCATAATGTGCGTCCGGGTATGACCGGTCATGCACAGGTCAATGGACGTAATGCGATTAGCTGGGAAGAAAAGTTTAAGCTGGATACCTGGTATGTTGAAAATCAGTCGACACTGCTTGATTTTAAAATCATGTTTAAAACGGTACATAAAGTTTTAGCAAAAGATGATATCAGTGCCGAGGGTGAAGCCACCATGACCAAATTTACCGGTACAAAAACGGATAAAATCCATGACTGAAGTCTATGCCATTTATGGTGCTTCTGGATGTGGCCGAAGCTTGATGCCGATCGCACGTCAACAATTACAACGTCAGAATATAGATGCCACAATTTATTTTATTGATGACAGTCTGGTCGAAGAAATTCAGATTAATGGTCACACGGCATTAAGTTATACAGCGTTTAAAAGCTTAAAGGCTGAGAAAAAGTTGGTTTTGATTGCGATTGCCAATAGTCAGGTTCGGGAAAAGTTAGCCAATAAATTACAGCAAGATCAGATGACGCTGTGGTCGGTTCAGGCCGACAATGTCGTGCTGATGGATGAAATAGCAATTGCCTCAGGTGCTGCTTTAAGTCCCTTTGTAACGCTAACTTCAAATATCAAAGTTGGTAAATGTTTCCATGCCAATTTATATAGTTATGTAGAGCATGACTGTGTGATTGGAGACTATGTCACCTTCGCTCCCGGGGTAAAATGTAACGGTAATATTCATATTGAAGACCATGCGTATATTGGTACGGGTGCCGTGATTAAACAAGGAACCCCCGATAAACCTTTAGTGATTGGTAAGGGTGCGGTTGTGGGTATGGGGGCAGTGGTCACTAAAAGTGTACCTGCAGGGGTGACCGTTATCGGAAATCCTGCACGAATTTTAGAGAAAAAATAATTTTTAAACTTTTAAAATCTAGGAATAGGTAATGTTAAATACTGCATTTGAACCATGGCCAAGCTTTAGTCAAGAAGAAGCCAATGCCGTATCGCAAGTCTTGCTTTCCAATAAAGTCAATTACTGGACAGGACAGGAATGCCGTGAGTTCGAAAAAGAATTTGCACGGTTTGCGGGAACTCAATATGCAGTAGCACTTGCCAACGGTACAGTTGCTTTAGATGTTGCACTTAAAGCCTTAGGCATTGGGGCAGGGGATGATGTAATTGTCACTTCCCGTACTTTTTTAGCTTCTGCCAGTTCAATTGTGACAGCAGGTGCAAATCCAATCTTTGCCGATGTCGAACTGGATTCACAAAATATCTCGCGTCGCACCATTGAAGCGGTCATTACTCCCAATACCAAAGCCATTATTTGCGTGCATTTGGCGGGTTGGATGTGTGATATGGATCCGATCATGCAACTGGCGCAGGAAAAAGGACTTTATGTGATTGAAGACTGTGCTCAGGCGCATGGTGCACAATATAAAGGCAAGCCCGCAGGTTCAATTGGTCATATTGCTGCTTGGTCATTTTGCCAGGACAAGATCATGAGCACAGGCGGTGAAGGCGGTATGGTCACCACCAATGATGAATCACTTTGGAAAAAAATGTGGTCCTATAAAGACCATGGTAAAAACTTTGACAGCATTTATAACAAGCAGCACCCACCCGGCTTTCGCTGGTTACATGACTCATTTGGTACCAACTGGCGCATGATGGAAATGCAGGCAGTCATTGGACGAATTCAACTGAAAAAAATGGCAGAGTGGACGCAGCAACGTAATGCAAATATGGAAAAGATTTTAGCTGTATTTGAAAACAGTCCATATTTTACCGTACATCGCCCATCTGCAGATTATGTACATGCAGCATATAAATGTTATGTACAGGTCAATATTGAAACCTTACCTGAAGGTTGGTCACGTGACCGGATCATGAATGAAATTGCAGCTTTAGGTGTGCCGTGTTTTAGTGGTTCATGTTCGGAAGTTTATTTAGAACATGCTTTTGATGGTACGCCTTGGCGTCCAGTTGAAAGACTTGTAAATGCTAAAACATTAGGTGAAACCAGCTTAATGTTTTTAGTTCATCCGACCTTAAGTCAGGAAAGTATGCATAAAACGGTAACGGTAACTCAGCAAGTCATTAATCAGCTTTAACATTTTATACATGGATATGGAGAGTAAAAATATATACTCTCCATATCATGTAAAAAATTAATTAAATGCTTGGGAATCTGGATAAACAAAAGCTTATCTAAGAAGCTTATCTAAGCTAACTATCTAATAGAATTGAAAAGAAGCCTTTGCCCCGTGAAATCAATGATTGTTCCATTTGCTACCGCACCGAGACACTTAAAACAAAGCTTTCTTATTGTTTTGGATTTCGTGATCTTTCCTATACTTATCTGGCTCTGTTATGCCATTCGTCAATTTAACCTCGGTACAGAAGTTATTCCCAATCTGGCTTTTGGCACTTTGTGGGTCAGTTTTTTAGCAGTTTTAGCTTTATGGATTTGCGGTGTTTACCGCTTTATTGTTCGCACATTTAATGAAGCATTTATTGCCAAATTGGCAATGGCTACAGTGCTGACAGTCATTGGTTTATATGGCATGGCATATTTTACGCATGCATTTATTCCTACATCTATTCCCATGATGTTCGGTTTTATGATGTTTGCCTGGATCTGGCTGAGTCGCGGTTTAATTCGGGCCCTTGTAAAGTCTTACCTGCAGTCCGATATCCCACGTAAACGTGTGGCTATTTACGGTGCAGGTTATGCCGGGCAGCAGGTTGCTGCTACGCTCCATCGCTCTAATGAACATTTTCCGGTATTTTTCATTGATGATGATATTTCTTTATCAAGTCAAATGATTGGAGGGTTACGGGTTTATCCTCCTTCCCATGCTTTAAATTTATTTGCCAAACAGCAGGTAGATGAAATACTTATCGCACTGCCTTCAGTGGGCCGTATCCGTAAAAATGAAATCGTTAAATTTCTGGAACCTGCACATCTTAAAATTACCGAAATTCCAGGCTTAACCAAGCTGGTCGATGGTGAAATCCGTATTTCAGATATTCAAGAAATTGACATTATTGATTTATTAGGACGTGATCCGGTACCGCCTATTCCTGAACTTTTAGCAAAAAATATTCAAAATAAAGTGGTCATGGTGACAGGTGCGGGAGGATCAATTGGTTCTGAACTTTGCCGTCAAATTATTAAAAATCAGCCTAAAAAATTAGTGATTTATGAACTGACTGAATTTGCGCTGTACAGTATTGATAAAGAATTAAATTTACACTCTGAAATTGAAATTATTCCTATTTTGGGTACGGTGCTTGATCAGGCAAAATTAGAAAGAATCATTGAACAATATCAAGTACAAACTGTTTATCATGCCGCGGCTTATAAGCATGTTCCCTTAGTAGAATGTAATCCACTTGCGGGACTCAAAAATAACTCAATTGGTACAGCCTTTAGCTTAAATGCGGCGGTAAAGAAAGGTGTAGAAACTTTTGTCCTGATTTCAACCGATAAAGCTGTGCGTCCCACCAATGTTATGGGGGCATCCAAACGTATGGCTGAATTGTATTGTCAAGCCATGGCGGTGGCACAAAATCAGACTCAGGTCAGTATTGTACGTTTTGGTAATGTTCTGGGTTCATCCGGTTCAGTCGTTCCTTTATTTAAGCAGCAAATTGCTAAAGGCGGCCCCATCACGGTGACCCATCCGGATGTAACCCGATATTTTATGACTATTCCGGAGGCTTCACAGCTGGTGATTCAGGCGGGTGCTTTGGGGCAGGGCGGTGATGTATTTTTGTTGGATATGGGAGAACCGGTTCGTATTCAGGACTTGGCCCGCCAGATGATTGCCTTGAGTGGTCTAAAAGTGCGTGAAACAGGTTCTCAAAATGGTGATATTGAAATTCAGTATTCCGGTTTGCGTCCAGGTGAAAAACTATACGAAGAGTTACTCATTGATCACGAAGATACTGAAATTACGCAACATACTCGTATTTTAAGATCTTTTGAAAAACATTATCCTTTAGATGAGTTAATTGAAATTTTTGAAAAAATTAATACACTTACCGCTATTGATGACGATATAAATTGGGCATTAACACAGTTAGAGCATTATGTTGATGGCTATCATCGCGGTAAAGAAATTAAAGTAAATTAAAGTTAGGTATGATGATGATCAAAAAAGCCATTCTCCCGGTTGCAGGTCTAGGTACTCGTTTCTTGCCTGCCAGTAAATCCATTCCCAAAGAAATGGTGACAGTGATTGATCGTCCTGCGATCGAATATGTAGTACGTGAAGCAGTAGCGGCCGGCATTGAACAAATTATTCTGGTCACTCATTCGTCCAAGTCTTCAATTGAAAATTATTTTGACCGTAATTTCGAGCTGGAAACAATACTCGAGCATAAAAAAAAATTTGATTTGCTCAAAGAAATTACTGAAATTTTACCTCCGCATGTTAGTGTGGTGAGTGTACGTCAGCCACAGCCACTAGGCTTGGGGCATGCAGTATTATGTGCTAAATCCGTGATTGGCAATGAACCCTTTGCTGTTTTATTGCCAGATGTATTGGTCAAAGATCATGATCCGGTCAATGATCTAAGTCTCATGATTCAACGTTTCAATGCGTCACAAGCTGCACAAATTATGGTGGAAGCAGTGCCTGATCATTTGGTTAATCAATATGGCATTGTCGATGTTAAACATTCACCGAATGAAGGTGAAAGCATGGTAATGCAGGGCATTGTTGAAAAACCGGCAGTGGGTACGGCACCGTCCAATCTATCTGTCGTGGGTCGCTATGTTTTACCTGCAAAAATTATGCAGCTGCTTGAAAATACGCCGAAAGGTGCCGGTAATGAAATCCAGTTGACCGATGCGATCGCAGCGTTGCAAAAAACCGAATTGGTTGAAGCTTATCGTATGAAAGGTCAGACTTTTGATTGTGGCAGCAAGCTCGGCTATCTCAAAGCGGTGTTGCATTATGGGGTTGAGCATCCGCAACTCGGTACAGATTTTAAACTGCTTATCCAAGAACTCTCACTTTAAAAAAAGAACACGATTATGAAGGTCTCAGTATTCGGAAAAACATTATATGCCGGTGTGATGGCCGCCTTATTGGCTGAATGTGGACATCAAGTATATTGGTGCGATAGCTGTCCAGATTTGCGCCAGCAGGCCCATTACTTTCAAGATGAATCAGTTAATCATCTATTAGAAAAACAAGTCCGCAGCGGATTTTTAAAATTTTGTGAATTTATTGATCTGCCCTTAGATGTCGATGCTTATTTATTCAGTTTTAGCCCGACCGAAGAACCGGCAGGATTAGAGCTTTTAGCGCAATTACAACAGCGTGCGATTATTCATCCAAAGTTAATGATCAATGCCTCTACTTTGGGACTCCACAGCACAGAGAAATTCCAGCAGATTCTGCCTCAAGATGAATGGGTCTATTTGCCGGATACCGTACAGGAAGGCAATGCTTTGGTCAGTTTGACTCAAGCGAAACAGCTGATTGTCGGTTTAACCCAAGATGCTGCCCGCTTAAAAATTAAGGAATTAATGCGTCCTTTATTTCCTCTAGAGCAAAACTATTTATTTATGCCAATTTTGGATGCTGAATTTACCAAGCTGAGTATTTCCGGCATGTTGGCCACACGTATTAGCTATATTAATGATCTGGCCATTGTCGCAGAAAAATTAGGCATCGATATTGAGCATGTGCGTCAGGGAATGGGGGCAGATAGTCGCATTGGCCTGTCGTATTTAAGTCCGGGTTCCGGTTTTGGTGGCGAAAATTTCTCGCATGATATTTTGACTTTATCTCATACCGTGTCTGGGAGCGGGGTAAAGAGTCAGCTTTTGGCGCAAGTGTGGGAAATTAATCAGCAACAAAAAGAGCTGTTGTTCAGAAAATTATGGAATTATTTCCAAGGTGATCTAAAAGGCAAAACTGTTGCTATTTGGGGCGCATCGTTTAAAGAAAATACTTCACGGATTCAGCAATCTCCAATCCATATTATGCTGGAAGCCTTATGGGCACAAGGTGTGATGGTTCAGCTGCATGACCCACAAGCATTGGCTGAAATAGAAGCCTTGTATGGGCAGCGGGATGATCTGATCTTATGTAATGATCAGTATAAAGCGGTGCAAAATGCACATGCATTGTGTTTATTAACGGCTTGGAAACAATATTGGAGTCCAGACTACAGAAAATTATTGCATACCATGCAGCATCCCTTAATTTTAGATGGGCGTAATATTTTTGATCCGGCTTATGTAAAGGCACAAGGCTTTGCTTATATGGGAGTAGGACGCTAATGACTCAGCCAATTCAGCCTTTTATAGTCAAAGATAATGAATCTATTTTAGTTAAACTGAATGCTTTAGAAAAACAATTTGAGCATGTGCATTTAAATGACTTGTTTGCACAAGATGATCAGCGTTTTCAAAAATTTTCAGTCGTATTTGAACAGCTTGTACTTGATTTCAGTAAGCATCGTGTTGATCAAAGTGTATTAGATCATTTGATTCAGTTTGCTGAAACCCAAAACTTAGAGCAGTGGATTAAGAAACTTTTTTCCGAGCAGAACATTAATTACACTGAACAGCGTGCAGCCATGCATTGGGCATTGCGCCTGCCTGAAAATGATCCAGTACATTCACAACTTTCAGCTCAGGTGCATGATCAATTACAACGCATATTTAGCCTAGTGGAAAAAATCCATGCCGGACAATGTCGTGGTGCAACCGGTGAAGTGATTCAGGATGTGGTGAATATTGGGGTCGGTGGATCAGATTTGGGCCCCCTGATGGTGTCCCAAGCTTTATCTGATTTTAAGCAGGCGACTGTAAAATCACTGGATGTCCATTTTGTTTCAACGATTGATGGCAGTCAGTTGTCCGAACTCTTGCACAAGCTGCGTCCAGAAACGACTTTATTTATTATTTCTTCCAAGTCTTTCGGCACCATCGATACCTTATCGAATGCACAAACCGCGCGTTTATGGCTCGAAAAAGCCTTTGGTCAACATAGTCAGATGCTGAAACATCATTTTGTCGGTGTTTCGACCAAACCTGAAAAAATGACCGAATGGGGAATTGCCGAAGAAAATCAGTTTCTACTGTGGGATTGGGTCGGTGGTCGTTATTCTCTCTGGTCCTGTATTGGCTTGCCAATCGCTTTAACCATTGGTGTAGAGGGTTTTAAGCAGTTGCTTGCCGGTGCGCATGCTCTTGATCAACATTTCCAAACAGCACCTTTAAATCAGAATATTCCGGTACTGATGGGCTTGCTTGGCGTTTGGAACAACAACTTTCTTGATATTCAAACCCATGCAGTATTGCCTTATGATGGCCGCCTGAAATACTTTGCCTCTTACCTGCAGCAGCTGGAAATGGAATCGAATGGTAAGTCGATTCAGCGCAATGGTGAAAAAGTACAATTAGATACCTGCCCGATTGTCTGGGGTGAAGTGGGGCCGAATGCCCAGCATGCCTTTTATCAATTGTTACATCAAGGTACACAGGCAGTAAGTTGTGACTTTATTGCTCCGGTGCAACGTTATAATTCCAATCAGTTTACCTATGCAGAAAATGCTGAGGCCTTGATTGAGCAGCATCATTTAGCATTATCGAATTGCTTGGCGCAGTCACGCTTATTGGCATTTGGTAATCAAGCTTTAGATCAAGCCGAACTAGAATCTTTGCCGCTGTATCAACAATATACTGGCAATCAGCCGAGCACCACGATCTTGTTGCAAGAATTGAATCCTTATAGTCTGGGCATGCTAATCGCGATGTATGAACATAAAGTGTTTGTACAGTCGGTGCTGTGGAATATCAATCCATTTGATCAGTGGGGCGTAGAAAAAGGCAAAGAAATTGCCAATCAGCTTTTACCGATTTTAAATGGCGATGTGGAAGACATTTCGAGTTTAGATACCTCTACTCAAGGCTTAATCCAAATATTACTGGGAAAAACACATGGCTAAAATTTTGGTGACAGGCGGAGCAGGTTACATTGGTTCGCATACCTGTATTGAACTGTTAAATTCAGGACATGATGTGGTGGTTCTGGATAATCTTTCCAATAGTTCAGAAGAGTCTCTTAACCGTGTGCAACAGCTGACCGCTAAAACCTTGACCTTCGTGGAAGGCGATATTCGTGATGTACACATGCTGGATCAAGTATTTCAGCAACATACTATTGATGCGGTGATTCATTTTGCCGGTTTAAAGGCTGTGGGTGAAAGTCAGCAAATTCCATTAACCTATTTTGACAATAATATTGCAGGTTCAATTAGCCTGGTTCAAGCAATGCAACGTGCAGATGTCTTTAATTTGGTTTTTAGTTCCTCTGCAACTGTTTATGACGAAGCGAATATATCTCCACTTAACGAGAATATGCCGACAGGGATGCCGAGTAATAATTATGGTTACACCAAACTGATTGTTGAGCAACTGTTACAAAAACTTTCCGCTGCCGATGAACGTTGGTCGATTGCCTTACTGCGTTATTTTAACCCGGTCGGGGCACATCAAAGCGGACAGATTGGTGAAGATCCACAAGGCATTCCAAATAACCTGATGCCTTTTGTCACTCAGGTTGCAGTAGGTCGACGCGAGAAGCTAGCCATTTATGGCAATGATTACAATACCGTTGATGGCACCGGAGTGCGTGATTATATCCATGTAGTCGATTTGGCCAACGCACATTTATGTGCCTTGAATAATCGTTTAAATACGAAAGGTTGTCGTGCCTGGAATATTGGCACAGGTCAGGGTTCTTCGGTGCTGGAAGTGGTGAAGACGTTTGAGCGGGTCAATAATGTTCCAGTCTTATATAGTATTGAACCTCGCCGTGAAGGGGATGTAGCAACCTCATTTGCAGACAATACCCGCGCAGTGTCAGAGCTGGGT
This sequence comes from Acinetobacter sp. ANC 3781, assembly GCF_004331285.1. Taxonomy (GTDB): domain Bacteria; phylum Pseudomonadota; class Gammaproteobacteria; order Pseudomonadales; family Moraxellaceae; genus Acinetobacter. The sequence continues at coordinate 65,169 of NZ_SJOH01000018.1, read as the reverse complement.
TGGACACCCCAATATGGCTTGGAAGATATGCTGGCGGACAGTTGGAACTGGCAAAAACAAAATCCAAATGGTTATCAAAATTAAATAATCTAAAAAAATGGGAGCGTATAGGCTCCCATTTTTATTACTCCAATTAAATTAACTTTGAATGAGTAAAGTTAATTCATCCACATAGTCTTGCATGAGTCTTGGATTTTTATCACGGCGACTTTCGATATTTAAACGCAATAGTGGTTCGGTATTTGAAGCGCGAACATTAAAGCGCCATGTACCAAAGTCCAGACTAACGCCGTCCGTTTTGTCTATTACTGGCTTTTGATCGGCATAGTGATCAAAAAGTTTTTGAATCGTTGTTTGAGTATCTGCAACTTTAAAGTTGATTTCACCCGAACAGGGAAATTTAGAAATCATCTCTTTGACGAGACTGGATAATGACTGTTTGGTTTCAGACAACAGCACAACAGCCAATAACCAAGGGATCATGCCGCTATCGCAATACGCGAAATCACGGAAATAATGATGCGCACTCATTTCACCGCCATACACTGCATTGTGTTCACGCATCACGTCTTTAATAAAAGCATGTCCAGATTTGGATTGCACAGCAATACCCTGATGCTCATCAACAACAGCTAATGTATTCCAGATTAGACGGGGATCATGAACAATTTTCTCACCCGATTGTTTCATTAAGAACGCTTGAGCAAGCAGACCCACAATGTAATAACCTTCAATGAATTGACCTTCCTCATCGAAGAGGAAACAGCGGTCAAAGTCACCATCCCAGGCAATGCCCATATCGGCTTGATGCTGAATCACAGCATTCTGGGTACTGTGACGATTTTCAATTAAAATCGGGTTAGGAATACCATTCGGAAAAGTACCATCAGCTTCGTTGTTGATTTTGATAAATTCAATCGGTACATTCAGGTGCTTAAATTTTTCTTCAATGGCATCTACAACATGACCTGCTGCACCATTACCAGCATTCATCACCAATTTCATTGGACGAATTTTTGAAACATCAATGTAAGTCATAAGATGTTCAATAAATTCAGGCAATATATTGTATTTTTCCGTACTTCCTTTTTTTGAAGCTTCAATAAAGTTTTCTGTTTCAGCTAGAGCCTGAATCTGTTTAAGTCCAGTGTCAGCACTGATAGGACGTGCATTTTCACGCACCAATTTCATGCCGTTATAATCCATCGGATTATGGCTGGCGGTAATTTCGATGCCACCTTGTACATTAAGATGGAAGGCGCCGAAATAGACCTCTTCTGTACCGGTCATGCCTAAATCTAAAACATTGACGCCTGCATCATTTAAACCGCGAATCGTGGCCTGTTTAAGACCTTCACTGCTTAGGCGGATATCACAACCAACCACGACTGATTTTGGTTGATAGATTTGACCATAAGCACGGCCAATTTTATAGGCAATTTCTTCGTTCAATTCGCTGCCGAGTTTTCCACGAATATCATAGGCTTTAAAACAAGTGAGTTTGGTCATGACTTTTCTCATTAAGGCATAAGAAAAAGGCTGGTTCAAACCAGCCTTTATTCATTTTTTATTCGACTGTAACGGATTTTGCCAGATTTCGAGGCTGATCGACATCGGTACCACGTAATACTGCTACATGATAAGACAAGAGTTGTACCGGGATACTGTAAACAATTGGAGCAAGGATCGGACTGATACTTGGGACATGTACTACATGTTGACGATCTTTTCCTTTAATTCCACTGTTTTCATCGGCAAATACAAACAACTCGCCACCGCGGGCTTGAACTTCTTCCATATTGGATTTGAGTTTATCCAGCATATCGTCTTGAGGGGCAAGAATCACCACAGGCATATCATTATCCACCAGTGCGAGTGGACCATGTTTGAGTTCACCTGCAGCATAGCCCTCAGCATGGATATAAGAAATTTCTTTCAGTTTCAAGGCACCTTCAAGGGCAATCGGGAACTCTGTACCACGACCCAAGAATAAGCAGTGTTGCTTTTCTACAAAGAGTTCAGATAAACGCAAAATATCTTTATCTTTTTGCAGGGTATCTAAAATTACTTTCGGTACATGCCATAAATCAGTAATGATCGTAGTGGTTTTTTCAGCAGTAATACTTTGCTTTACTTGCCCAATTTTTAAAACCAACAACATGAGTGCGGCAAGTTGCGTGGTGAAAGCTTTGGTCGATGCCACCCCAATTTCTGGTCCCGCTAAAGTGAGTAAACTGTGGTTGGTTTCACGCACCATTGAAGAGGTTGCCACATTGCAAATGGTCAAAGTTGCAATTTTTAAATTTTTTGCAGCAGCCCGTTTTTGTGTATCACGAAGTGCAGCCAAAGTATCCGCCGTTTCACCTGATTGAGAAATACACACATAGAGTGTGTTATTTACAATGACTGGGGTGCGATAGCGGAATTCGCTGGCAATTTCAACCTGGCAAGGCAGGTCAATCAGTTGTTCAAACCAGTATTTTGCAATCATGCCGGCATGGTAGCTGGTACCACAGGCAATAATTTGCACTTGTTGAATTTTTTCAAAATCAACTACCGCATCTTTTAAGAAATCTTCACGTAAAATATTTCCGTTCAAGGCTTGGGAAATGGTTTGCTGAATCGCTTCTGGTTGCTCGTAAATTTCTTTGAGCATGTAGTGTTTGTATTCACCTTTAGAAGCATTACTTACAGTTGCATCCAGTTCTTTAACAGGACGTTCAACCAATTGGTCATTTACAAATACTTCAATACTGGTACGGGTTAAACGCGCAATATCACCTTCTTCAAGGTAAATAAAGCGGTTGGTAATTGGAAGTAAAGCCAGTTGATCCGAACTGATAAAATTTTCGCCAATCCCGACACCAATCACTAAAGGTGAGCCTTCACGAACGGTAATCAGTTCATCCGGGTAATCGGTATGTACGATTCCGAGTGCGTAGGCTCCTTTAAGTTGCGGAACCACTTGTTGTACTGCAGTCAAAAGACTAGAAGTCGATTTCAAGGCATCATTGACTAAATGTGCAACCACTTCGGTATCTGTCTGTGAAGTAAACACATAACCTAAAGCTTCAAGATCATCTTTAAGTTCCTGATAGTTCTCGATGATTCCGTTATGAACCACGGCAACAGTACCTGAAATATGCGGATGAGCATTATTTTCAGTCGGTTTGCCATGGGTTGCCCAACGGGTGTGTGCAATACCGAGTGAACCTTGAATCTCAGCTTCATTTACCGCTTGTTCTAAATTCACTACTTTACCGACACGACGTTCACGCAGTACATGGCCGCCATTAATCAGCGCAACACCGGCTGAATCATAACCACGGTACTCAAGACGTTTTAAGCCTTCAATTAAAATATTGCTAATATTACGTTCAGCAACGCCACCGACAATTCCGCACATATTTAAATCCTCTTATTTTTTCAGTTTTTGGGGGCGTTGATAGTTTTCTTTAATCAGTTGTTTTGAGCGTTCAAAAGCCAGACTATTCTCGGCAACATCACGAGTAATGACAGAGCCTGCGCCAATCGTTGCCCCATTTCCAATACTTATAGGAGCAACCAGTGAGCTATTTGAACCAATAAAAGCAGCATCGCCAATAATAGTTTTATATTTATTTGCACCATCATAGTTACAGGTAATGGTGCCCGCACCAATATTTGAACCTGCACCCACTTCAGCATCACCTAAATAAGTGAAGTGATTGGCTTTAGAGCCAAAACCAATGCTTGAATTTTTCACTTCAACGAAGTTACCAATATGCACTTCATTTGCCAATTTTGCACCGGGACGCAAGCGTGCAAATGGCCCAATTTGGGTATCACTACCCACTACAGCATGATCAAAGATGCTATACGGTTGAACTTTGGTGCCTGATGCAATTACGGTATTTTTGATGACACAACCTGCACCAATTTCTACATGATCACCAAATTCACAATCACCTTCAATGATCACATTGATGTCGATACGAACATCCTGACCCACGCTTAAGTTACCACGTAAGTCAAAACGAGCAGGGTCGATCAAATGCACGCCTTGCTGCATTAATTTTTTTGCCTGATAACTTTGGAATTCACGTTCCAATGCTGCCAGTTGCACACGGTCATTGACCCCTTCAACTTCAAAAGCAAGTTCCGGTTCAACAGAAGCCACTTCTAAGCCGTCTGTAATCGCCATAGCAATAATGTCAGTCAGGTAATACTCACCTTGCGCATTTTCATTGGAAAGCTTGGGTAACCATTGATGCAATTTGGCATTACTGACACAGTAGATACCAGTATTAAATTCTTTAATTTTACGTTGTTCATCGCTGGCGTCTTTATGTTCGACAATGGCTTGAATTTGCCCATTTTCACGCACAATACGACCATAGCCTGTTGCATCATCAACAGTTAAAGTCACAATACCAATACCGGTTTGGGCTGAAGCATCAAGGAGGCGTTGTAAGGTATTTTGAGTGACGCAAGGTACGTCCCCCGAAAGAATAAGGGATACGCCTTCAACTGGAAGTACGGGAAGTGTTACTTTTACGGCATGACCTGTTCCGAGCTGTTCTGCTTGTTCCACCCATTGAACTTGTTCTTGCGCGAAGGCTTGTTGTACTTTATCGCCACCATGACCATAAATGGTAATAATATTTGCCGCATTGAGTTTTTTTGCAGTTTCAATCACATGACCCAGTAAAGGACGCCCTGCAAGAGGTTGTAATACTTTCGGTAAACTAGAACGCATACGTGTCCCTTTACCTGCAGCAAGAATAATAACGCTAGTAGACATGTGTAATCCTACAATTTTTAGCTTAAGCCATCAGGAACGATAGATAAATGTAAATGCATAGTGCAGCCCAAATGCCGGCGATAATATCGTCAAACATAATGCCAAAGCCGCCACCGATTTGACGATCGATTACGCGAATAGGCCAAGGTTTCCATACATCAAACAAACGAAATAAGGCAAATCCAACCAGTACCCATAACCAGCTCATGTGCCCTAAAAAAATGAGGGGTAGAAAGGTAATGGACTGCCCGGCAAACTCATCCCAGACAATACGACCATCATCATGAACACCCATGACTTTGGCAGTTTGACCACAGATATATATGCCAATTAAGGACATGATGACAATGGCAAAAAGGCTATTTAAAAAACCCAGACTTAACCATGCAGGAATAAACAGCAATGCAAAAGCGGAACCGAATGTTCCGGGTGCTTTAGGGGCAAGTCCAGAGCCGAATCCCACACCACAAAACACGATGCAGCGGTTTGACCATGACATGTCTTTAAAGTTGATGCTGGGTTTATGCAAAGTGTTGGTATCCATAAAATTGCAGCGAATGATCTACGCCATTCTGCACAAAAGTTAAGCCTTTTTGTTGGGTGATTTGTCCAATCTTGGTAATGTTGACATCTAATTGTTGTTGCAAAATTTTTTCATAATTTTGCCGGCTTATTGTAAAGCATAATTCATAGTCATCGCCACCCGCGAGTGCGTATTGCCATTGCTTTTCTTGTTGTAGTTTTTTTAAAGCGGCATTAACCGGTAGTTGGTCTAAATCCAAAGTTGCACCGACATGTGATGCTTTAAGGATGTGCCCTAAGTCCTGGGCCAAGCCATCAGATACATCAATCATGCTTGATGCCAAGCCTTTTAACTGTTGACCGAGCTGACAACGTGGCGTTGGATAATCGAGACGTTGTTGTAGAGGGTGTCCCAAATGTTGCAAGGCGTACGCTGCATCGCCAACTGTTCCGCTTACGCAAACATAGTCACCCACTTGAGCACCGGAACGTGGTACGGCTTTGCCTGTTTCGATCCAGCCCAAGGCCGTGACAGAAATGGTCAAATGAGGACTTTGAGTGGTGTCACCACCAATTAAACGGACCCCAAATTGATCGCAACACTCATATAAACCCTGACTGAAGCCTTTCAGCCAATCATGATCAATTTGGGGTAAGCTCAATGCAAGAAGAATGCTATGTGGTTTGGCAGCCATTGCAGCAATATCAGATAAATTGACAGCAACAGATTTCCAGCCGATGGCATGTGCAGCGGTATTTAAAGGAAAATGTCGACCCGCAACCAAGGTGTCGGCACAGATGACCAGTTGTTGGTTGGGTGGGGGAGTAAGCAAGGCTGAGTCATCACCAATACCTAAATCGACAGAATTGACATCGGTAGATGTAACAGTCTGACGATTGAAATAGGTGTCAATAATCGAAAACTCAGCCATGCAACAAGTCTACTTAAAAATTAGTTGGCTTGTTGCTTTTCTGCTGCACGTAAGCTGGTGGCTAAACGGTCCAATACACCATTGATGTATTTATGGCTGTCTGCACCGCCAAAGTGTTTAGCAAGCTCAATTGATTCATCTAAAACGACGCGATAAGGAACTTCAAGATGGTCTTTCAGTTCATACGCGCCTAGACGTAAAGTCGCAAGTTCAACACCATCAAGTGCTGAAAGTTCGCGATCCAGTACTGGGATTAAGAGCGCATCCAATGCTTCATGATTGGCAACCACTTGAGTCAACAATTCATGATAATAGCTCAGATCCACTTTATGCATGGCATTTTCCACACGCGTACGTGCTTCAATTTCATGTACTGGATTGTGGCTCATCTGCCATTCATAAATTCCTTGTACAGCAAAGCGGCGTGCTTTACGTTTTGCTGCATAAGTTGCTTGAAGTGTTTGCGACATAGCGTTAAATAGCCTTTAACAAGTTAACCATTTCAATTGCAGTAAGGGCAGCTTCACCACCTTTATTACCTGCTTTTGTTCCAGAGCGTTCAATCGCTTGTTCAATACTATCCGTAGTCAATACACCGTTGATGACTGGCAAGCCAGTGTCGAGGCCAACAACGCCTAAACCTTTGGCACATTCACCCGCCACAAAGTCAAAGTGAGGCGTGCTACCACGAATCACGGCGCCAAGTGCAATGATCGCATCAAAACGATCTGAAGCGGCAAGTTTTTTTGCAACGACAGGAAGTTCCCAAGCGCCAGGTGCGTGAACAACAGTGATATTATCCTCTGATACACCATGACGTTTCAATGTATCAATTGCACCTTCTAGTAAATGTTCAACCACAAAGCTATTAAAGCGACCGACTAAAATCGCGTAACGGCCTTCGCTCGCGAGATGTAACATACCTTCAATACGGCGAACTGCCATAGCAACCTCGTTTATTTCTTAAGATGTTTGTTGTGCGGTGACGTATTCCACCACTTCTAAGTTAAAGCCTGAGAGCGCATTGAAACGTAATGGAGAGCTAAGCAGCTTCATTTTTTCAACGCCCAAATCACGTAAAATTTGTGCGCCAACCCCAATGGTTTGATATTGCTGTGAAAGGGCAGCATTGGATTTTGTTGGTTTCGGTGCAGTTAAGCTGTCCAGTGCAGGGCCTAAATCTTGTAGGTGGCGTTGACCAATCCAGACCAAGATCCCGCGATCACTATCGGCAATCGTTTTCAACGCTTTATCTAAATTCCAAGCGGGTTCGCCGTCTCGTTTATTCAGTTTAAGTAAGTCACGTGCCGGATTGAAGCCATGGACACGCACAGTGGTGACGCCTTCTTTGGGCTGACCTTTGACCAAAGCCAAATGAATATCTGGATTACCCAGTTCACGGTAACGGAACAATTCAAAGGTACCGTATTCGGTATCTAGCGTTTGTTGATCAATACGTTCAACTGTTTGCTCATTGGTCATACGATAGTGAATTAGGTCAGCAATCGTACCAATTTTCAAACCATGTTTTTCTGCGAAAACTTCAAGGTCTGGACGGCGTGCCATTGTGCCATCTTCATTAATAATTTCACAAATTACAGAAGCGGGTTCAAGACCTGCTAAACGAGACAAGTCACAACCGGCTTCAGTATGACCGGCACGGTGCAATACCCCACCTGGTTGAGCCATCAATGGAAAAATATGACCGGGTTGTACGATATCCGCCGGTTTTGCGTGTGCCGCAACCGCAGTTTGAATTGTATGTGCGCGTTCTGCAGGGGAAATACCTGTAGTAATGCCATTTGTGGCTTCAATTGAAAGTGTGAAATTGGTACCGTGTTGTGCGCCGTTAGCATCGACCATAAGAGGTAGATTTAACTGTTGGCAACGCTCCTTACTTAAAGTCAGGCAGACTAAACCACGTGCATGGGTGATCATAAAGTTGATGTCTTCCGGACGTACGTGTGTCGCCGCAATAACTAAATCACCTTCATTTTCACGATCTTCATCATCCATCAGGATGACCATTTTTCCTGCACGGATATCTGCTACGAGCTCTTCAACGGTATTGAGCGGCATCAATCTTCACCTTCTTTTTGTCTCAAATGACATTTTGCTTGCATTGATTGCTGCATAGTCTAACGTGTTTTGACGTCATTTGCCTATGCTTATTGATTTCCCTAAACTGTCCATTGTTATACACAGTCGTGGAATGCTTGAAAAGAGGGGGTATTTTAAAAGGGTAAGATTATGCCTAATCTTTAAGCGATTGAAATGCGTAAATGACGAAAAGCTTATGCAAAATGGGAATGATGGATTGCATTTTAAACTGTTACGGCATAAAAAAAAGCCCTATCTTTCGATAAGAGCTTTTTTGAATTTGGAGCGGAAAAAGAGACTCGAACAATCGCCCCCCAGTCTTGGCAAGAGTCACCAACATAAATTACATTAAATATATTAAAATTATATTAATTTAATTATATAAAACATATATTTATAGTTCTAAGATTTTGGGTTGTCATTTAAGGTAGGGTGGGGTAAGAAGAAGTTGGTCACTTTTAAAGTTGTTTATATTCAACAATAATTGCCAACATATATTTTTTAATATTTTTAATTTTTACTGATTGATAAAAAATTAGTTTTGAGTACTGAATTTCGCCAGTAGAAGTAATCAAAATATTGATGAATGATCGGTATTTATTTTTTAGTTAAAAAGCCAATTTATTTTCAATCCGGCTTTGGATCATCGGGAGGGTTTCTGATCGAATCTGCTCAGGTAATCTTTCTTGAGTGATTTTATTGAATCGGCTTGCAACCTCACAAATCGAGCTAATAATTTCATCGACTTCTTTAACAGAAAGATCTGCTTCCTGAGAACCTAGTTTGACCATGGCTTGTTGAGTAATATCCAGCGCCTCACCCATAATATCCATTTGGGCCTTCGCAGAAAGTAATAGCGTAGGCAGGGGCGAGTTTCCATTGCCCATTTTGGGACATCAGAAATAAAAAGCTTTTTACAATGATCATCTCGATTATTAAAACCACATTGAAGACTGCTTGCTTGAATGCAATTACTTTTTCGCGAATATTATTGGTACAAAAGTGTGCAACGCGAAGAAAAGTTACTGTAGTTTAAAGTTCTGGATGATTTAAACTCAGCCACAGTAAAGGCGGCTAAATGAAATGTACCGGTTGATAAGGTAGATTGGTAATGAAGTGCTTTATTAGCTGATTAGATCCTATTAGATTAAAGAAATCTAATTAGACTTTACAATCTAGCAGCCCTGCATTTTAACTGCCTAGCGCAATCCAATAATAAATAATAACAAACCCGCCGCGCAGTTGGCATACAGTAAGTAAAGAAGTGGTTAACTGTGATCATAAAAATAACATCTCAAGCCGGAGGGAAACTAGATGGCTAAGTATAGTGATATCAATAGTTTTAATACCTTAGAAACATTAACCGTCGGTTCAGAACACTATCAGATTTTCAACCTGTCCAAATTGCAAGTGCAGTTGGGCGACCTGTCCCGGCTGCCAAAATCTTTAAAAGTCTTGCTGGAAAATTTACTGCGTTTTGAAGATCAGCTCACGGTGAAAACCGAGCATATTCATGCCTTGGCAGAGTGGCTAAATAACCGAACCTCAGAACAGGAAATCCAGTATCGTCCGGCACGGGTGCTAATGCAGGATTTTACCGGTGTTCCCGCAGTGGTTGATCTTGCCGCGATGCGTGCAGCGGTGGCCAAAGCCGGCGGTGATCCGGAAAAAATTAATCCGCTGTCACCGGTGGATTTAGTCATCGATCACTCGGTAATGGTCGATTACTTTGCCAGCCCGCAAGCTTTTGAGCAGAATGTCGCAATTGAGATGCAACGCAATGGCGAGCGCTACCAGTTTTTGCGTTGGGGACAGGCGGCATTTAATCAGTTTCGCGTGGTACCGCCAGGAACCGGGATTTGCCATCAGGTCAATCTGGAACATCTGGCACAAGTAGTCTGGAGCAATGAGGTCGATGGGCAGCGTTTTGCCTTTCCTGATACCTTGGTCGGTACCGATTCACATACCACCATGATCAATGGCTTAGGCGTGTTAGGTTGGGGGGTGGGCGGCATCGAAGCGGAAGCGGCCATGCTGGGCCAACCGATCTCCATGCTGATTCCGGAAGTGATCGGCTTTAAGCTCATCGGTAAACTCAAAGAAGGTATTACAGCAACTGATCTGGTGCTGACCATTACCCAGATGCTGCGTCAAAAAGGTGTAGTTGGAAAATTTGTCGAATTTTATGGCGATGGTCTGGCCGATTTACCATTGGCTGACCGTGCCACTATTGCCAATATGGCACCCGAGTATGGCGCTACCTGTGGCTTTTTCCCGATTGATGAGGTGACTCTTTCCTATTTACGTTTAACTGGACGTCAGCCCGAAAGAATTGCCTTGGTAGAGGCCTATAGCAAGTTGCAAGGATTGTGGCGCAATCCGGGGGATGAACCAGTCTTTACAGACACTCTGGCTTTAGATATGTCAACGGTAGAAGCCAGTCTGGCGGGTCCGAAACGTCCGCAGGATCGTGTGCTATTGTCGCAAGTACCAAAAACCTTTGATGCCTTCATGGAACTGACGTTGAAACCGGTCAAAGAGGAAAAAGAGCGTCTGGAAAATGAAGGGGGGGGAGGCATGGCTGTTGAAGCGAAACAAGCCAATCTGCCCCATGAAAGTGCTTTTTGTGTCATTGATGATAAAAAATATCCGTTGCAGCATGGCGATGTGGTGATTTCAGCCATTACCTCCTGTACCAATACCTCGAATCCCAGTGTCATGTTGGCAGCAGGACTATTAGCCCAAAAAGCACTCGAAAAAGGTTTGCAGCGGAAACCTTGGGTGAAAAGTTCACTGGCTCCAGGTTCCAAGGTAGTCACCGATTATCTCAATGCAGCAGGGTTGATGCCTTATTTGAATCGGCTGGGTTATAACCTGGTTGGTTATGGCTGTACCACCTGTATTGGTAATTCGGGACCTTTGCCTGAAGCGATTGAAGAAGCTGTGCAATGTTTCGATTTGAATGTAGCCTCAGTGCTCTCCGGAAACCGTAACTTTGAAGGACGGGTGCATCCATTGGTGAAAACCAACTGGCTAGCGTCTCCACCCTTGGTTGTTGCCTATGGTTTGGTCGGGAATATTCGAACTGATCTCACTACTGAGCCGATAGGTGAGGGCTTTGATGGCCAAGCGGTTTATTTAAAAGATATCTGGCCGACACAGGTGGAAATCGATGCCGCACTGCAGAACGTGAATACCGAGATGTTCCATAAAGAATATGCGGAAGTGTTTGAAGGCGATGCCAAGTGGAAAGCGATCCAGATTCCACAAAGTCAAACCTATGCTTGGGATGAACAATCGACCTATATCCGACATCCACCCTTCTTTGCAGAAATTGATCAGCCGGTGCGACCAGTTCAGCAGATCAAACAGGCACGGATTTTGGCTGTATTGGGCGATTCAGTCACGACGGACCATATTTCCCCTGCAGGCAATATCAAAAAAGATAGTCCTGCCGGACGATATTTGCAGCAACAGGGGGTTGATGCAAAAGACTTTAACTCTTATGGCTCCCGCCGTGGCAACCATGAGGTGATGATGCGAGGCACCTTTGCCAATATCCGCATCAAAAATGAAATGCTAGGTGGGGAGGAAGGTGGCAATACCCTGCATATTCCAAGTGCAGAAAAACTCTCGATTTATGATGCGGCAATGCGCTATCAGGCAGAACAAACCCCGCTAGTGATTATTGCCGGGAAAGAATATGGCACCGGTTCTTCACGTGACTGGGCGGCCAAAGGCACCAACCTATTGGGAGTGAAAGCGGTGATTGCTGAAAGTTTTGAGCGGATTCACCGTTCCAATCTGGTTGGCATGGGGGTGTTACCTTTACAGTTTGTAGAGGGTCAGAACCGGCAGATATTGAACCTAACCGGACATGAAACACTGTCAATTTTAGGCTTGTCGGACGATATTCATCCGCATCAAATGCTGCAAGTTGATGTGCAAGATAGCGATGGTACGTGTAGCCATTTTCGAGTGTTGTGCCGCATTGATACCTTGAATGAGGTGGAATACTTTAAGGCCGGTGGTATCTTGCACTATGTCTTGCGCAATTTGCTCGCTTCCTAAATTTAATGAAAAAAGCCCGACACCTGCCGGGTTTTTTGTGTCTGTAAAGACAAGATGGCTGCGGAGAAAATCAGTAAAATAGCGCCAAGTAAATTGCCCATAAATTTCTTGAGTTTCTAGCTGCACTAATTTAACGAGGATTGATTTTTGATTAAATTGTATAGCTCGACGGCTCAATCCGTTACGCAACCAATCATAGAAACCTGAAACAGAAACACTCAATTGACGAACCAAGAAACTAATCGGGAAAGAAGATTTATACTTTTTCATTAGTGCGTACTTCACTGACTTTCTTTGGCGAAGTACGCTGCCGCTTTTTTTAAGAATTCTCGCTCCATTTCAGCAATTTTAAGCAGATTCTTCATTTTTTTGTTTTCTTCTAATAGGGGCAATAAGATTTGGATTATCTTGTTTTGTCCCTGCTAGCCTTCCGGTTTTTGCCTTGTTGAACCAATTTGAAAGTGTCTGCATTGAGATGCCAAGTTTACGTGCGGTAGCACTGACATTGTCATCTTTCTGTTTAATCAATTTAATGACTTCAGCTTTGAATTGATCGTTATAAATCTTTTGTTTTTTGCTCATATAAACTCCTCATGAATATGGTTGTTTACCAAGTTCAAGCCTACGTTTTTATCAGCACACATTAACCACCAAAAGGACGGATGTAGTGAACACCTTCATTAAAGATACTGTCTTTAAGTTGGTTGCAAATAGTACGGGCGTCATACTGAATTTTTTCAGCCAGTTGTTGGGCGGCAAGGTAGGTAGATGTCATAATTGTATTTTTGCAAGAATTCATTGGATTGGTAGAATTTTTATTGGTTATTTGCAAATTACCAATTTTATTGGCAGAAAGAAAAATGCGGGTTACTGATTTAATTTGTGGTACTGGAATTAATAAAACGACTTTGCATAAACTTTATAATGGAGAGTTGACCCGAATCGACTTAAATACACTTGATCGTATTTGTGAGCATTTAGATATTCAAGTCGGAGATTTATTTTTTTTGATAAAATTATTAATAATCATGGTGTTGGATAGTTATTTGGTCATAAAAAAATGGCCATGGTCACAATTTTTTGCTTAAAATAGACTTTAAGAAAGCGAAATGACATGACTGGATATTTTGTAAATAGTTTAAGAAAATTTAATGTAATTTAAGATCATTTATAAAAGTTGGGCACGATTGGGTCACAAAGCTAAATTATATTGCGATGAGAAATAATAAAGCTACCTGAGATATATTGAATGAAATATATAAAATATACTTAAAAATCAATATAAAAAAGCCCCTATCTTCTGATAAGGGCTTTTTGAATTTGGAGCGGAAAAAGAGACTCGAACTCTCGACCCCAACCTTGGCAAGGTTATGCTCTACCAACTGAGCTATTTCCGCAAATTGAGCAGTTTTATAAAAAACTTACACTTAAAAATTTGAGCGGGAAAGGAGACTCGAACTCCCGACCCCAACCTTGGCAAGGTTATGCTCTACCAACTGAGCTATTCCCGCATGCCGTGTATAATACAGTATGCAAAAACAGGGTCAATAACTTTGTGAAAAAACTTGTATCAATTGCATAAAATAAAACCATTTTCCAGGCTTTTGATGATTTTGTAAGCAAAAATAATCTAAATCAGAATGATCACTCATTAAAACTGTTGAATGATTTAGCGGGTTTAGGGTAAAGATTGAAGCGGAACAGGCTATAATCAACCCAGCGCTTAAGTAATTTGGGAATATGATTATGACTTTAGAACAACAACTGATTCAACGCCTTCAGGATTTATCTCCGACACATTTAGAAGTGGTAAATGAATCGTCAGGTCATGGCGGTTATTTTCCCGGTAAAGAATCGCATTTTAAAGTGATTGTGGTCAGTGATATTTTTCAGGGTTTACGTTTAGTGCAACGTCATCAAAAAATTTATGCTGCTGCAGGTGATTTACTGAGTCCAAGCCGTATTCATGCACTGGCAATCCACGCTTTTGTTCCGTCGGAATGGGAAGGACAAGCCACGCCGAGTCCTGACTGTGCCCATGCACCCAAATCTGAATAAGGGATATTGAACAATGGACATGCAGTTGACAGTTAAAATTATACATATGAGCATTGTGGCATTGCTGATTGGTGTGGTGAGTGCTCGGGCTTTTACTCTGTTTGTCGGGGTTCAAGGGAATCAGCCTAATCCTGTAGCACGGAAACTCTTGGTGGCACTTCAACATTTGTCGATGACCTTAATTATATTGACTGGTGTAACCTCTTTAGTAATTAAAAATTTTGAAGTGCAACCATGGTTCTATGCCAAGGTGGTTTTATTCTTGGTTTTGTTTTCATCTTTAATCAAAGCGTATAAAAAAGATGACAGTATTTTATTGGCACAACGTCGCGCAGGCTTAGCCATTGCTGTAATAGCACTGATTGGAATTATTGGTCTAGTTATTATTAAGCCAAATTTCGGTTAATTGTTAGACATAATTGTTTTTGAAGCAAAGCGGGTAGGTTAAACTGTAAGTAATACATAAATATAAAGCATAGAGGGCTGCAATGCGGACACGTGTGGTTTTTAATCAAAAAGGTGGGGTAGGCAAGTCAAGTATTGCCGTAAATTTAGCGGCAATCAGTGCATATCAAGGTTTTAAAACTTTGCTGATTGATCTCGATCCACAAGCCAATTCCAGTCAATATTTGTTGGGAGATGATGC
This sequence comes from Acinetobacter sp. ANC 3781, assembly GCF_004331285.1. Classification (GTDB taxonomy): domain Bacteria; phylum Pseudomonadota; class Gammaproteobacteria; order Pseudomonadales; family Moraxellaceae; genus Acinetobacter. Next base: position 50,057 of record NZ_SJOH01000018.1, on the reverse strand, counting down.
GACTTACTCGGTTGATAAACCTGCATTAGAGCCGAATGTTGAAAATTATTTTGAAGAAGTTCTGGGCAACACCCAGAGTAAGGGACTTTTAAGCAATGCGATTGGTTCAATTTTAAAGAATCGTTCCAAAGGCCTGGAAAGCTATGTTCATCAATCACCCTTTAAGAATTTGGATGTGATTCCTGCCAGTCCGACCTTGGGTGCACTGGCACATGCTTTAGAATCGAAACATAAAATTTATAAATTGCGTGATGCCTTGCAACAGTTGGCTGGGCAATATGACCGGGTTTATATTGATACGCCACCCGCGTTCAACTTCTTTACTTTATCTGCACTGATTGCCGCAGAGCGAGTACTGATTCCTTTTGATTGTGATGTTTTCTCGAAACGTGCTTTAAAAACCCTGATTGAAAATGTCATCGAAACCCAAGATGATCATAATGACCGTCTGGAAATTGAAGGCATTGTAGTGAATCAGTTTCAAGCTCAGGCAAAATTGCCACGTGAAGTGGTACAACAACTCAAAGATGAAGGTTTGCCTGTTTTGGAAAGTATGTTACCACCGTCCATTTTAATGAAAGAATCACATCTTAAAAATCAGCCTTTAATTCATTTGGCTACTGATCATAAATTGACGCAAGCCTATCAATCATTGTTCAATGAAATTGAGCAAAACAAGATTTGAGGTTTTCCATGAAAACAATATATTTAACCCTGTTACTAGGTAGTACGCTTGTATTAGCTGCATGTGCGACCACGGTCAAACCGACTTATGTATCACCAACGCAGTATCAGGCATTGAACTGTCAACAATTACAAAGTGAATATAACCGCATTCAGCAATATGTCGACAATGGTGTACAAACACCGAAGCGCACTGGTGTAGGCGTTGGTGTCGGTGTTGGCGGTGGTTGGGGCAGTCGTGGTGGCTGGGGTATTGGCCCAAGTGTTTCAGTCAATATGGGACAGTCTTCAAATACCAAAAAAACTGAATTATCACGTCTGTTAGGCGAACAGGAAGCTGTGGTTCAGGCGGCTCAATTCAAAAATTGTCCGATTATTATTCGTAATAAAGTACAAAAATGATTTGAATAATCACTCTGTTGTGTGGATTAAAGATACAGCAGAGTGATAAAATTTTAGCAAAATGTTTCAAGAAAATAATTTTAATATCAAATACTTGGTTTTTTGAGAATGAAATTTAAACGTATAAGGTTATGATTTTCTGATCGAAATACTTGTTACTTTTTGTGACTTTCGTATAAGGTGTGCCACTCTTCTAGTGGTGATATCAGGTCTTTATGATTGAGAGTTGGCTTTTTGTGTTGGCAATGATTGCGGTTCTGATGATCCCAGGTCCCACTAACGCATTACTTGCAAGCTCTGCACATCAACAAGGCATTGCCAAGACCAGTTTATTTATTCCAGCAGAGTTGCTCGGATATTTTTATGCGATTAATTTATGGGCATTGCTGATTCATTTATGTAGTCCAGTCTGGCCTAACTTTATTCACATTGTGCATTTTTTTAGTGCTCTTTATGTGGTTTGGATGGCTTTCCATCTATGGAAAGCTTCAGATTTAGAAAAGCATAATCAACGTCATCCTTCTATCCGGCCTCGACAACTGTTCTTTTCCACCTTTAAAAATCCTAAAGCCTTATTGTTTGCCACGGGCATTTTACCGATTGAAACCTGGAATAATCCAACCAATTTTGTCTTGGTGTTTGCATCATTCAGTTTGGTGCTATTGCCTACAGTGATGTTCTGGATGTCGTTTGGAAGTGCAATTTTGGCAGGCCAATCCAAGCAAATAAAAGCCGATCTTTTATATAAAGGATCGGCCATGTTATTGCTGGTGTGTATGTTACCTGTGGTGATTCGTTTCTTTTAAGTTTTAGCGCTGTCTTCACAGGTCCATTAATGTGCCTTTTTCAGCTTTTGACGCATAAAACCAATAATGCCGGGCAATACACTAATAATAATGATGCCAAAAATCAGATGAGTGAAATTGTCTTTGACAATCGGCATATTACCAAATAAATAGCCCAAAGTAATAAATGAACCCACCCAGCAGAACGCGCCAATCAGGTTGTAGGTCAGAAAAAATTTGTAATTCATGCTGCCGGCACCTGCGACAAAGGGAGCAAAGGTACGGGCAAAAGGCACAAAACGTGCAAAAATAATGGTTTTACCGCCATGTTTTTCGAAAAATTTTTGCGTATAGGTTAAATGCTGTTTGTTAATGAAACGTGACTCCATTTCAAAAACACGTGGTCCGATATATTTACCAATATGATAATTTAGCGTGTCACCTAATACGGCAGCAATAAACAGCAGAATCATCAAAATAACAGGATCCATTGCTCCAGTTGACGCCGCTAATGCACCTGCAGCAAATAATAAGCTATCACCCGGTAGAAATGGCATAACCACCAAACCGGTTTCCACAAAAATAATGAGGAAAAGAATGGCATAAATCCAGACGCCATAATTAGTGATAAATTCGAGCAGATGGGTATCAACATGTAATATAAAATCAATCAGTTCCATGGGGTCACAGACAGCGAAAATGTGCTGAAATCCTAGCAGTCTAAGGGGGGAAAGTCAGTATAAAAAAGTAAATAAATTCCGGTTTTATCATTCTATATTTGCAACGATGTATCTACAAATTGCTGCTTTATTCAGCAATAAAATCAGCCTAGTATGAATTCATCATTAAAAAAATATCGAATAGGTGGCCTCATGTTCAATCCGAATGTTGTGGTAAAAAATCTGGTTCAAGGCTCACAAAGCGATGCTTTTATTAGCCTGATCGCACGTGTGCTTATGGCTTATATTTTTATTATGGCAGGATGGGGAAAAATCACAGCTTATAATGCCACGGTGGGTTATATGGAATCGATGGGTGTACCCGGGATGATGTTACCTTTAACCATTTTGGTTGAGTTTGGTGGTGGCTTGGCTTTGTTATTTGGTTTTCAGGCACGTTTGGCCGCATTGGGTCTAGCTGGATTTAGTTTAATCACTGCTTTTCTGTTCCATGGTGGGGCTGAGGATGCAATTAACTTTATGAAAAACATGGCTATGACTGGCGGACTATTGTTCCTGATGCTGCATGGTGCAGGAAAATTCAGTATGGATAATATGCTTGAGAAACCCTCAGTGTAATTGAGCAAATAGCAGGATCATATCAGTGCCGTTATTTCATTTTTGTAATTACATAAATGCTGCGTACCATACATAAAACCTGCGTACAGATAACCCGAACTTTGTTTCAATAATGGTTGAAGCTGCAATAGTGGAGTCAATCATGAACAAAATGTTATTGGCACTGTTTGTTACGGGTTCAATGCTTTCTACAGCATCTGCATGGGCAGGTAAAAGTGATCAGGTGATCATGAGTGAAGCTGCTCAAAACATGGTGACTGTTGCAGAAGCAAAACAACTCCCTGATGAAACTGCGGTAACGCTTTCTGGCATAATTGTTAGAAAAACACATGAGGATCATTTTGAACTGAAAGATAGCTCGGGTGAAATTAGTATAGAAGTGGATGCTGACTTATGGAAACCGATGGGATTGAAAGCAGGCGATAAAGTTAAGGTGATTGGTGAAGTGGATACTCATATGGGACAGCCGACGGATATTGATGTGGTTAAAATTGGAAAAATGACCAATCAATCGGATAAATGGATGTGGTACAACCAGTAGTGAAATCAAAACTTGTCGTCATCAACAGATCAATATAAATGCAGTTAAAATAAAAAATGCAAAATAGAAAAGCACTCGAAAAGGGTGCTTTTTTATGATCGAAATATAATGCAATCAATTGAATGCAGGCCTTGTGCGAATAGTGTGCTTAATGCGACGAAAAATGATAGAATGCAGCGCTTATTTCGTTTGCCTTACATAGTTGTTCGTCATGACTACCAATACTCAAATCACTGAAGACCGCATCCTGATCTTGGACTTCGGTTCTCAATACAGTCAGCTTATTGCACGTCGTGTACGTGAAGCTGGTGTATATTCTGAAATGTATGCCTATGACATGTCTGAAGAAGACATTCGCGCATTTAATCCAAACGGTATCATCTTGTCTGGTGGTCCTGAAAGTGTTCATGAAGAAGGTAGTCCACGCGCACCTGAAGTTGTATTTAACTTGGGTATACCTGTATTGGGTATTTGCTATGGCTTACAAACCATGTCTGAACAACTTGGCGGTAAAGTAGAGCCAGGTACAGTGCATGAATTTGGTTATGCTGCAGTTGACGTTTTAGTCCGTGACCAACTTCTAGGCGATTTAAACGATGGTGAAAACAAACTGAATGTTTGGATGAGCCATGGCGATAAAGTAAGTGCAATTCCAGAAGGTTTTTCTGTGACTGCCAGCACACCTAGCTGTCCATTTGCAGCAGTAAGCGATGAAAAACGTCGTTTCTACGGTGTCCAGTTTCACCCAGAAGTAACCCATACTGCCAAAGGCGCAGAGTTATTATCTAATTTTGTCCATAGCATTTGCGGATGTCGTAATCTCTGGAACTCTGAAAATATTATTGACCTGCGTGTTGAACAATTGCGTGCTCAAATCGGCGACCAAAAAGTATTGCTGGGTCTTTCAGGTGGCGTAGATTCATCTGTAGTAGCTGCACTTTTACACCGTGCGATTGGCGACCAATTGACTTGCGTATTTGTAGACAACGGTTTGCTTCGTTTAAACGAAGGCGAGCAAGTGATGGACATGTTTGCGAAAAACATGGGTATCCGTGTAATTCGTGCTGACGCTGAAGAACGTTTCTTAACTGCACTTGCAGGTGAAGTTGATCCTGAGAAAAAACGTAAAATCATTGGTCGTGAATTTATTGAAGTCTTCGCTGAAGAAGCACGTGGTTTAGATGGCGTGAACTTCCTTGCTCAAGGTACGATTTACCCTGACGTGATCGAATCTGCTGCGACTAAAAACGGTAAAGCACACGTGATTAAATCACACCACAACGTGGGCGGTTTACCGGAAGATTTAGCTTTTGAATTGGTTGAGCCAATTCGTGACTTGTTTAAAGATGAAGTACGTCGTTTAGGCACCACTTTAGGTTTGCCACACGAGATGCTTTATCGCCATCCATTCCCGGGTCCAGGTTTGGGCGTGCGTATTTTGGGTGAAGTGAAAAAAGAATATGCTGACATCCTTCGTTTAGCGGATGACATTTTCATGCAAGAACTTCGTGCCAGCGGTTGGTATGACAAGACGGCTCAAGCATTCGCTGTATTCCAACCGGTTAAATCTGTTGGGGTAGTGGGTGATGGCCGTCGTTATGCATGGGTGATTGCACTTCGTGCGGTTGAAACGGTTGACTTCATGACAGCACGTTTCGCTCATCTTCCATATGAACTGGTTGATAAGATTTCGACTCGTATTATGAACGAAATTAAAGATGTTTCACGTGTTGTATATGACGTGTCATCTAAGCCACCAGCAACGATTGAATGGGAGTAAAACTGGCAAGCAGCACTGCTGCTTGCCAGTTTTAGGCCAAAGGCTGTGCCTGCGGCAGTGAAGGATTTCGGATATCACTGCTGCTTGCCAGTTTTACGCCATGAGCAAAATTCAAAGGGTTGCTTTGAATTTTGTGCAAGATGCTCGCGGCAGTGTTTAAATAAATAGACACCTATTAAGAAAGGACGCTTTAGCGTCCTTTCTTATTTTATACCGAATAAAAATAATACTTTAATGAGTATAAGAATGCCTTTACCGACCTATGATCAACTCATGTTGCCATTGATGAAAATTTTAGCTGAACAAAATAGGCCAATAAAAATTTCAGATATAGTCGATTTATTAGCAGCGAGTTCTAATCTATCAGATGAAGAGTTAGGTCAATCACTCCCAAGTGGTAAAAATATATTTAAAGATCGAGTCTCGTGGGCAAAAACATATTTGGTAAAAGCAGGTCTAGTACAACAGCCTAAAAGAGCATTTTGTGAGATCAGTGATTTAGGTAAGACAATTGATTTAAATGGCTTGAACTCGATTACGAATGATTTTTTATCTCAGTTTGACAGTTTCAAGGATTTTAAATTTAGTAGATCAAATAAAGTTGAGATAGAAAATAGCCTAGTTAGTAATGACGAAGGACATCAAAAAAAATACCAAGAAACGCAAACACCTGAAGAAACGATTCAAAATACAATCAATCTTTTAACATTAAATTTAAAAAATGATTTACTTAAATTTATAAAAGAGAACTCTCCATCTTTTTTTGAAAGATTGGTTGTCGATTTACTCGTTGCAATGGGATATGGCGGATCACATCAAGATGCAGCTCAAGCAATTGGTAAAACCAACGATGGCGGTATCGATGGTGTGATTAGTGAAGATCGTCTAGGTTTGGATAAAATATATATTCAAGCCAAGCGTTGGGAAAATACTGTTGGGCGTCCGGATATTCAACAATTCAAAGGTACTTTGGCGGATCAAGTAGCGAAGAAAGGTGTATTTATAACGACATCAAATTTTAGTAAAGAAGCGAATGAATCAGCTAAAAAATCTGGAATTGTATTAATTGATGGCGATAAACTCACGTCACTCATGATCGAATTTAAACTGGGTGTTCAAGTTGAGTGAAGTTTTCATATCTATAAAATCGACCAAGACCGTTTTGATGAAGAAACTTTTTAGTGATTTATTTTAATTATTCACACGTATAAATAGCGACTTGATTACGTCCATTTTTCTTGGCTTGGTACAGGGCAATATCGGCATTTTTAATCAGTAAATTCAGATCATTTTGATTGGGTTGTAGTTGGGATACCCCAATCGAGACACTAAAATTGAAAAAGAACTTATCTTTAATACAGATTTGATGATTTTCAATGGTGCGGCATAAGCGATTCGCAATCGCGACAGCATCCTCCAGTGTAGTATTTGGCAGTAATGCAATAAATTCCTCTCCGCCAAAACGTGCTAATACATCGGTGTGTCGCATTTCCTTACGAGCAATTTCAGCAAGTATTCGAAGGACTTCATCCCCTATATCATGTCCATAAGTGTCATTAATGTTTTTGAAAAAGTCGATATCGAGCATCAATAAACAGGCTAAATTATATTTTGGCCATTTCTGAATGGCTTGTTCAGCAACCTGCAAAAACTGTCGACGATTATTGAGTTGTGTTAACTCATCTGTATGCGCCAGTTCAGTTAGGGCATAGTAGTTCCAATCATTTAATAGAACCCGCAAAAAATTGCGTTTTGAATTTAAAGTATTATTCCAGCTGATATACATGCTGAGTAATAAAATAGGGGCGTAGATGAACGAAAATAAAACAGTTTCCTCCAAGCTGATCAGTTGAAATACGCCATGAAAAATGACCGCACTAATCAGCAAAGAAGTAAAGATTGAATTTCGAAAGGAGACTTGTACACATAAATTGCCCAATAAAATAAAAATTACGGCAGCATATATATAGGTGGTCACAAGTGCACTATGTGACAAAACCAGAAGACCTAGCCACAGTGCTGCTGCTGCTGCGACGGATAGGGGAAGCAAGCTATCTAGAATTTTAATATTTTTGCAGTAACGGAAGGCAAGCCAGTTGATTAAGATGGCACAGAGTACAAGAATGAGCCGTGAAATACCTGAAAATATACCAATTTCAGGTATGAGCAACCAGTCTACAAAGAAATAACTTAAAAATGTAATCTGACCAATAAAATTGACGCATTTTAAAAATTGTCGTTGGTGTTTATTTTGATAGTCCAAGTAATATTGTTGAAATTGATCTGGAATGCGTGTGGTTGGATCTTGTAATTCCTGTTCTATCACTTTTCGATTTTCAATCGTACACAGTTGCTTAGGTAGAATATAAGCAGTTTCATAATTTGAATTTTTAGCCTCATTTATCCCAATCTGATGAGGATTTTTATTATTGTTATAAGAATTTTTTTGATCTCCGCTCAACATGAAGATACCCCTTTCTGTGTGGGATTCATAGAGCAAGAATAATAGGGAGGGGAATAGACTTTGTATATAACTTAAACAATCAATAAAGCAGACAATTGTGACAAAATTTTATTTATGTATAAAATTCATATGAATAGGAGATAAATAGTGACGTATATAAAAAGTGAAGGGATTGTTTTATGAAGGAAAATTTCAAAACTCATATTGTCCTATACATAGTATTCAGCGTATTAACTTAGCTATAGGCTGAATCCGTAACAGTCTATATGATCATAACAATAGATTCAGGCCATTAAAAAACGGTTAGGCCGTACGATTCAGGATACAAATATGACCAATAGCAACTATACAGAGCTTTCCGATTCAGATGATTGTGAAAAATATGTAAATCAATTTATTCAGGAATTTCCTTTACGTAGCGCGGAAATTGGTCAGGGAACCGTGATTAAACGCGCTTTGCCAAGTCGCCATAAACGCTTAATTGCGGCATGGTGTTTCTTGGATCACGCCGGTCCCGTGACGTTTCCGCAAGGTGATGGACTGGATGTTGGCCCTCATCCACATATCGGTTTGCAGACCTTCACCTGGATGATTGAAGGCACCATGATGCATACTGACAGTCTGGGTACAAAACAGTTGATTCGCCCAAAGCAGGTCAATTTAATGACTGCAGGTTATGGTATTTCACATACTGAAGTTACACCGGAGACGGAAACCCATATGCATGCTGCACAGCTTTGGATTGCGTTGCCGGATGATAAAATAAATATGGCACCCTGCTTTGACCATTATCCAGAACTCCCTGTGGTTGAAAAAGATCAGGTTGAATTTACTGTATTGGTGGGTGAGTTTTTAAAAACCAGATCGCCGGTAGCCGTGCATACAGAATTACTCGGGGTAGATTTAACCGCAAAAGAATCGACCACCACCCGAATTAAGCTCAATCCAAAATTTGAATACGGTTTCATGGCTTTAGATGGGGCTGCTGTCGTAAATGGTCATGAACTGACTGAAGACAATATGGTCGTTCTGGAGCCCGGGATTACTGAAATTGAAATCCAGCTGCATAAGGGTAGTCGTATTTTGTTGTTGGGTGGTGAACCTTTTGAGTCGCCAATACTTTTGTGGTGGAACTTTGTCGGCCGTACTCAGGAAGAACTTTGCAAGGCACGTGACCACTGGATTGAACAACATGAACGCTTTGGTAATATTCCTGATTATCCAGGACCACGCTTGGAAGCACCTACATTCCCAGATAAAATGCGTGCCTCTAGATAAAGATAAAATTTTAAATAAAGATAACATTTAGGAATCATGATTCTTATGGCCATTATTGCAAATGCTGAAGTACATCGCTTGGCTGAACCTTGGTCAGGCGAGATCAGGACGGGTACACACTCATTGATGACCGATAAACCTGAATCTTTTGGGGGGCAAGATAAAGGTCCTGCACCCTATGATTTTATTTGTTCAGGCTTGGTTTCTTGTACTATGATTACGCTGCGAATGTATGCCAGTCATAAAGGCATAGAGCTGGGCGAATTTTCTGTTGAAGCCGATTTTAATGCCAATAAAGAAGGCAAAGAGTGGATTGAACGCCGTTTGTCTTTTGCACAGCCCTTATCGGATGAGCTAAAGCAAAAAATTTTAGACATTAGCAGTAAGACACCAGTGACCAAAACATTGTTACGTAGCCTAGAGATTCATACGGTACTTGTCTAAGTTGATATACAGATAAAAATGACATTTTGTGTAAAGCAGGATGTCATTTTTTTAGGGCTATGCGTATAGTCAAAGCAGAAAAAATAGAGAGCAAAATAATGATTACATTGCACCACTTAGATCAATCGCGTTCTTTTCGAATTTTATGGGCCTTAGAAGAACTGGCCCTCAATTATCAGGTCAAGTTTTATAAGCGCTTACCCACTTTTGCTGCGCCGCCTGAGTTAAAACTGGTTCATCCTTTAGCCAAAGCGCCGGTATTGACCGATGCTGATCAAACCATTGCCGAATCTGCGGTGATTTTACAATATCTGCAAGAAACCTATGATCAGCAGCAGAAATTTAAACAGCAGAATAAAAAAGATCAGCAGCAATATCGCTATTGGATGCATTATGCGGAAGGTTCACTCATGCCTTTATTGGTGATGCAGTTGGTGATGAGCAATGTACCAAAACATGTACCCTGGCTGGTGAAACCGGTTGCAAAAAAAATTACTGGAGGAGTGAAAGCCGGATTCATTCAGCCGCGTTTAAAAGATCATATTAACTATTTGGAAGACTATTTGGCTAAGCATGAATATGTGGCAGGCGAATTTTCTTTTGCCGATATTCAGATGGGTTTTCCACTTGAAGCCCTGCAGTCACGAACATCAGGGTCTTATCCTTATATCGCGGCTTATGTAAAACGTTTGGCGGAACGTCCGGCTTATCAGCGAGCAAAGTTTAAAGAACAGAACTTGGCTTGAGTTGAATTAGATATGCTGTACCTCTAGCTCATGTGATAGAGGCGTTCTTTAGGAAAGATTACTTTAAAGGTCGAACCTTGATTTTCTTTCGATTCAATTTCTAAATATGCGCCGTGTTGCATCAGTACATGTTTCACAATCGCCAGTCCTAAACCGGTTCCGCCAGTTTGACGGCTACGTGCACTATCGACACGGTAGAAACGCTCGGTTAAACGCGGCAGATGTTTCGGGTCAATCCCGATCCCGGTGTCCTCAACCGTAAAGATGCCGTGTTCACCGTCATCATGCCAGCCCATGGTAACAGTTCCGCCTTTAGGGGTGTATTTAATGGCATTGGTAATCAGGTTGCTGAAGGCACTGGCAAGTTCGGTATCTGAACCAATCAGGTCGCAATGACTGTCGATATCCAGATTCAGCGTGTGATGGTAGTCAACGTTGTAGGCTTGAGCATCATCAAACAGTTGGTTCATCAGACTTGGCATTTCAATAATCTGGTTTTTGGCAATTTGCTTGCTACTTTCTAAACGTGAGAGTAACAGCAAGTCATTGACCAAGGCATTCATGCGCTTGGTTTGTGCCTGCATCTGGTCAAAAGCACGTTTCCAGCGCGGATTTAAATCTTCCTGGTCGGTAAAGGTTTCAATATAACCACTGAGTACGGTTAGGGGAGTACGTAATTCATGCGAAATATTATCGACAAAGTCTTTACGCATTTGTTCTAGGTTATGCATGCGGGTGACATCATAAGCCACCAATAGACGACTTTCGCCCCCAAAACGGGTCATTTTGACTTGGACATAATGATCTTCAAAGGCGGAAGATTTCATTTTTAAGCCATCAGGTGCCTCGTCAATATGGTTGAAATATTCAATAAAATTTGGCTGACGCAGCAAGGTTAAAATATTACGACCACGATCTAAAGGTTGAATGCCGAGCAACTTTTCCGCTGCCGGATTCCACCATTCAATCTGGTGTAATTCATCAATTAAAACCACAGCTTCGGCTAATGCAACCAAGGACGATTGAGCGCGATCAATTAAGCCGACCATTTCTGCCTGGACAATACGTTCGTGACGCTGTGCGCGATAAACATTAAACAGCAAGGCACCCCAAATCCCCCCCAAATTGGGTGGGACATCGTAAGGGCGATTAGAAATCCATTCATTCACCAAATACAGTGAACGGAGTTGCAAAGCAAAAAACATCGCGAAAGCGATAAAAATAAAAATCCAGAAATACCCAATCCCGATACCCATTAAACCTGCTATCAGCAGTAAAAAGGCGAGTAAACGTAAGTCTTGCTTGGCAAAAGTCCATAAACTGCTGTAACGGAATCGTTTATGGTCTCGTGCAAGTTCTGGGACAGGGTAGGGTTCATACATAAAACACAATTTACCTAAAAAACGACTAACCTAAAGCGACATCTGTGCGGGTAGAAAAACGATAACCTGTGCCACGAACGGTTTGTATGTAGCGATCTACCCCAAAAGGTTCCAGCACTTTACGTAAACGGCGAATATGCACATCAATAGTACGGTCTTCAATATATACGTTACCACCCCAAACCTGGTCAAGCAATTGAGCACGGGTATAGGCACGTTCTGGATGGGTCATGAAGAAGGCCAATAGACGGTATTCCGTAGGTCCCATCTCTAAAATACTGTCTCCATAACTGACACGCTGGCTGACTGGATCAAGGATCAGGCCATTGGCATCAATGGTTTTTTCGCCACTTAATGCATTGGCACGACGTAACACCGCTTTAATGCGTGAAACCAGTTCCCGAGTCGAGAAAGGTTTGGTCATATAGTCGTCTGCACCTGCATCGAGACCTTGTACTTTATGGTCTTCTTCACCGCGCGCAGTCAACATAATCACTGGAATTTCATTTAAGCTTTCATCGCGTTTCAAGCGACGGCAGAGGTCAACTCCGCTGATACCACCTGGTAACATCCAATCTAATAAAATAAGCGCAGGGCGTTGATCCACGATCATTTGGTGGGCTTGTTTAGCATCTTCTGCCTGTAAGCATTGAAAGCCTGCCATGTCTAAAGATGTATGAATCATCTCTCGAATGGGGAGTTCGTCATCGACGATTAATATATAGTCATCTTTCACAACGCAATATCCTATTTGATGTTAACGGTGAACCGTTTTGTATTTATGACAGGCTTATTACAAAGATTAATTATGACAGTATCATTGCAGAAAAGGGCTATATGCCAATTTTAGCAAAGAAATGTGACAATTTTTATGCGAAAAAAATAAACAATTTAAAATAAATCAGTCATATAAATTTAACTATTTCAATAGATTGTGATGATTTTTAACCTAAATTTTAAGATCAACTTTGTTTTTTCACTATTTTTTCTTTTTCTGAAAAAGTATCGAGTAAAGATAGAAAAACAAGACTGCAAGACGATAAAACATCTTGCATCGATTGTTTGAAGCCACTGACTACCCAGCGAATCGCAATTTGTGTGACATATCCATTTAGCCCGGTTGCGACTAAAGAAATTTCACGTTCAGAACGGTTAATGTGCGGCATCATCAACATGACAAAAGCATGAATCATGCGGTCAAAACGCAACATGGTTTCATGAATGGTGGCTTGATTATGCAGCTCTTGAACCAGCATGGCATCAATATAAATAATCCGTGCCATACCTGGATTGTCTTTTAAAGTGGTGAGTAAAGCGGTTAAGCCAGATTCAATCATTTTTCGCGGATCGGTCGATGCCTGCATGATGGCTTGCATGACATTGTGCTGCAATTGATCGATCAGTTTTAAGAAGATGGTTTGAAAAAGCTCATCACTTTTCTTAAAAGATTCATAGAAATAGCGTTCAGTCAATTTGGCTTCATTACAAATATCTTTTACCGTCACCGCAAAAAAACCATGCGTGCCATAAGCCTCAATACCCGCTTCAATCAGCTTTTCACGACGTGCCTGTTTACGCTCAGTTAAAGACAGGCCTTTAAATTGGCGTTCTTTGGTTTTTGAGGGTTTATTTTGTTTTTCTTCAAGATTTTCGTGTTGTTCAGTCATAAATGTCGTGTGCCGAATTAAATCCAGGTTTTGCCCTATGTTAACAATAATTTAATCGTAGACCTATGCTCGAAATGGACAGATGCTGTCTGATCTTGCGATTGATTCCATATTATATTGACAATGATGATTGTCAAAATTATATTAGAGGGATGAACTGCACATCATCCCTACAGAAAAAGAATCGAAATGTTTAGATAGGTGGCGCAGAAAAAAATTGAATAAGGATGTGTAATGAAGAATTTTAAAAATAAAGTTGCTGCGATTACCGGTGCCGGTTCAGGTATTGGTCAGCAATTGGCTGTACTTTTGGCCAAGCAAGGTTGTCATTTGTCTTTAAGTGATGTGAATGAACAAGGCTTGGCACAAACTGCTGAATTGGTAAAACAAAGTCATGTGCGCGTAACCACCAAAAAGCTTGATGTGGCTGACCGTGATGCTATGAAAGAATGGGCTGCAGATACCGTGCAGGATCATGGTTCAGTAAATATGATTTTTAACAATGCCGGAGTTGCCCTAGGTTCAACTGTTGAAGGGGCAAGTTATGAAGAACTGGAATGGATTGTAAACATTAACTTCTGGGGCGTAGTCTACGGTACCAAAGAGTTTTTACCTTTAATCAAGAAATCGGGTGAAGGCCATGTCATCAATATTTCCAGTCTGTTTGGTTTAACGGCTCAACCGACCCAGTCTGCGTATAATGCCACCAAGTTTGCAGTACGTGGTTTTACTGAATCCTTACGTCAGGAACTGGATATGGAAAACTGTGGAGTGAGTGCGCTATGTGTTCACCCAGGCGGTATTCGTACCAATATTGCCAATGCAGCAAAAATGAATGACAGTATTCGAAGCCTAGGCATGCATCCTGAAAGATCAGCAAAATCTTTTAATAAATTATTGCGCTGTCCTCCTGAAGAAGCAGCGCGTCAAATTATTGAGGCTGTGCAAAAAGACAAGCGTCGTTTATTGATTGGTAATGATGCTAAAGCTGTTGATTTGATGCAGCGTATTTTGCCGACCGGGTATCAGCGTGTTATTGCATTGGCCACAAAATTAGGCAATAGGAACAAGAAATCGGCTTAAAACATAGATATTAAAACCCGCAAATAGCGGGTTTCTTTATGCCTTAAATACCCAAAACTGGCTAAAACAGGATTGAAATCAAAAAGAACTTATATCTAGAAATAAGACATAAGAAATAAGAAATAAGAAATAAGAAATAAGAAACTAACAGAATTTAAATAAGTAAGGGTTTAAATATCAGTACTTAAATTACGTTAAAATCAAATTTTTTAATAATAGAAAAAATAAGTTAGATCAAAAAAATCTTATAGAGTGGGCATGCATTTTGCGAAACAGCAAAGACGAAAATATGAAAAATAGCCCACTGCCTAGATGCAATTTACATAATTTAAAAGCAATACCGCAACGCTTAAGCATGGTCAACATGATTTCAGTTCAGTTCAGTTCAGTTCAGTTCAGTTCAGTTCAGTTCCTGATTTGTATGCCCATTTGTGGTTAGAGATGCTATCCCTAACAGAAATAGATTTAAAAAATCCCTGTTGGATGATCTGGATTATTGATCATGTGAATTATCCGAAGTTTGTTTCAGTAAATAAAAAAAGACTAAAGAGCAAACCAGCCGCATAGTGTAGAAGAAAGCATCCACTTCCTCGCAATCTCCAAATTTTTGTGTCACTTCAATAAAATCATCCGCACGTTCGCAACGGACTTTTGCGTCCGGATGCGCAGTAAACCCAAAGCTGCGTGCCGTATCTGCGGAAAGGGTAGTCACCACATTTCGTGTCACATGACCTTTACTGATATGGTCTAAAGAGGCATATTTAGGTACCAAACGCTAGGATTCTTCATAGGTGGTTGAGGCCGCGGCAATAAAACCAATGTATTTGGTGACTGCTGAAATGGCCGCAAATAATGTTACCGGTTTGAAACCCACCACTTTGTCGCTATAACCCATCCTTTGCTTGTTTTTAGAAGCACTATGGCTGCTATTCACCGATAAGCCATCGGCAAGAAAACAGCCATCAAATCAATTTTTTACTGTAGTTTTCGCCAATTCAATAACGTAATTACTGCTTAAATTATTGTGGGGGCGAGACTGCGGATGACTCCACCCGGCAGCGTGCTGTAAGATGGTTGGAAAAGGTAATAACTGGCCTAAATTGATTTTTAAATTAGGGCTTGAACTGTTTTTTTCTTCCACACAAACTGATAATACAGAGCTTGAAGAATACATAAGCAGACAAAGGCCAATGCATAGGCATACCAGATGCCCTGTAAACCCCACCATTGACTGAACAAATAGGCACATGGCACTTCAATGCCAATAATGGCAACAATATTAATGATCATTGGAACAGTTACGGTACCGCTGGCACGCATGATTGAAGCAAAAATGGCGCTCGCACCAAAAAAGATAATCGACCACAACACAATAAATAAAAGTTGCTGCCCAAGGACAACCACCGTCGGGTCAGTGATGAACAGCGCCATCAAATATTTTGAAAATAGATAAGCCAAAGCCACCAAACCACCGGTAATCAGGATATTCATACCGAGGGCAGTACGCGTCACTTTGTTCAGGAGTTCCGATTTCCCCGCACCAATGGCTTGAGCGGCAAAAATGGAAGCGGCAATAGAAATAGACAGGGCAGGGAACTGAATGTAATTCAATACCTGATTGACTGCACCATAGGCGGCGGTTGCATGTGAACCATAACGATTCACCAAGCCTACAATCACCAAACCGGCAACGGATGTCGTGACCATTTGAATACCGGTTGGAATGCCTAAACGCAGAATAATTTTACTGAGTTCAGGTTGATGACGAATATGGCCGAGCAGATGACGGTCAGGTTTTAAAGGATGATCTTTTTTATTTAAGTACATGGCCAAAAAGATTAGTACTGCCAGATAACCGACAATGGTGGCAATGGCAGGTGCAACAATGCCCATTTTAGGAAAGCCAAAATACCCTGCAATTAGTACCGGAGTAATGAATACGCCAATCAGAATAGTCATACCAGAAGCAATTAGCGGTGTAGTGCTGTCGCCGACACCGCGCAAAATTGAAGTATAAATGATATAGATAAACAGCAAGGGGCTGCCGGCAAGCATCCACTGTACATAAGGCAATGAAAGATGCATCACATCCGGATCTGTCCCTAAGGCAAGCAAAATATGTTCAGCAAAAAACACTCCCAACAGGGCAATAATACTACCGCCAATTAAAGTCATGAACAGGGTTGAACCGACCACACAGCGGACTTTTTCAACATTTTGAGCGCCCCAGGCTTGCCCAACCAATACCGTCGCGCCCGCTGAAAGACCAATCACAAAAGCCATCAGACAAAACAAAATCGGAAAAAATACAGCCACGGCGGCAATGGCATTTACCCCCATCATTTGCCCGACAAAAATGGTATTAATAGTTCCGGACAGGTTTTGTAAAATATTGGTCGCAATCAATGGCAACAGGAAAATTAAAAAAGTTTTCCATAATTTTTGTTGATTGAGCAATGGTTGATGATGAGGCATTGAACGTCCTGTAAAAGGTATTTTTATCATTTTCAGACTTAAGCTCACCCTACCTGAGTTCGCTTAAAAAAGCCTTAGTGATTAAGTAACTAAGGCTTGAAATGATGAAAAAATCATGAACTTAAACAGTGGATAAAATGGCAGATGCCTGTTCTAGGGTTTCATCTTTTTTGGCAAAACAAAAACGGATTAAACGTAAATTTTCGGGAGCTTGCTGATAAAAAACCGAAACTGGAATTGCAACGATGCCATGATGCTCAGCGAGAAATTTACACATTTCGACATCGTTTAAATCGGGGCGAATGGCGCTGTAATTTAAGTTCTGGAAATAAGTTCCTTGCGACGGGGTAAAATGAAAGCGTGAGTTGCGGATGCCAGAATTAAAAAGATCGCGTTTTTCCTGATAGAAGTCGGCAAGCTGATCAATATGTTCAGGATGTTGCTGCATAAACGTCGCCAGTGCCATCTGTATGGGTGTGACACCGCAGAAACTGACAAATTGATACACCTGTCTAAAGAGTTTCATCAGTTCAGGTGAGGCAATGCAGTAACCGGTTTTCCAACCAGTGACATGGAAGGTTTTACCAAAAGAGCCGACCACAATACTTCGATCACGCAATTCAGGAAAAGACAGTGCTGAGTAGTGCTTTTGACCATCATAAACTAGATGTTCATAGACTTCATCGGACAGCACCACAATGTTCTTGTCACGAATCAGTTCAATTAAATTTAACCAGTCCTGATGAGACCAAGTCGCTCCGGTCGGATTATGGGGAGTATTCACAATGATCATGCGGGTCTTGTCACTGATGGCATCTTTGACTTGATTCCAGTCCACGGAAAATCCGGGCGCAAGCAAAGGAATATGGACTGCTTTAGCGCCAACCAGTTTCACGCTGGGTCCATAACTGTCATAACAGGGATCGAAAATGATGACCTCATCACCGGTATGAATGAGTGCCTGAATAGTGCAAAAAATTCCAATGGTTGCGCCGGGGGTAATGGTGATTTCAGAGATGGGATCTATCACCAATTGATCACGTTTTAAAAATTGATGTGCCAATTGTTCGCGTAGTGAAATTAGTCCATCACTTGGTGCATATTGATTAAAACCATCTAAGGTAGCTTGGCTTAAAGCTTTCAATAATGCGGGCGGGGCTGCAAAATCGGGAAAACCTTGAGAGAGATTTAAGGCATTCAGACGATGTGCCATTGCGGTCATTACACTGAAAATAGTCAGCCCTTGTGCAGGTAGTTTGGAATGGATGTCAATCATGACCCGAACTCTTGAGTATTATTATGCTTTTCAGTGTAGCAGTAAGACAGGAACCGAAAAATAAAAGTCTAATTTAATCTCTGTATTTTTTGAAAGATTTAAATAGGCTGGACTGAATTTATGGTTTTTTATCGCATTAACAAAAAATTCACTAGACTAAAAAAACAACATTTCCTAGAATGCAGCCACTAATTAAAATAATATCCTTAAAACAATAAATTATTATGTTAAACACTATTCATGCTGTGATTGAAGGTATGGGCTTAAGTTTGCAAAAGCGTGCCCTGCATTTATATTTTTCCAATGAGTTACTCAACCCTCAGGTCTTTATTCAAAGAATTGAAGGACAACATCGCATTAATCATGGGTTCAAGGCTGAACTGATTTGCTTGTCGACTAATGCTTATATTCCCCTGAAGCAATTTATAGGCGGGCGAGTCGCTGTCGATCAAGTTACTGATATAGGTGAACTTTCTCGAATCACAGGTGTGGTTACGGGTGCGAGCCAAGGTCAGAGTGATGGGGCATTAACGGTTTATAAAATCATGATTGAAGATGCGACGGCACTTTGGCAGAAGCGCCGGAATAGTCGTGTTTTCATGAATAAAAGCGTACGAGATATCAGCGAAATACTGTTTAAAGAATGGCGAAGTAAAAGTAGCTTATTTGCAGCCAGCTTGAGTCTCAATACTCAGGGCTTAACCCGAGATTATGATATCCGTCCTTTTGCAATGCAATCCAATGAAACGGATTATGAATTTCTGACACGACTATGGCGCAGTGAAGGCATTAACTGGCTGATTGATGAGTCTGAACACTGCGTTAAAGTTTCCGCCTCCACAATTCAGCCACAGAAGCTATGTTTAATTGATGATAATCATCAATATAAGGCGTTAAACAGAAGATCGATCCGATTCTATCGCAGTCATGCTACAGAATGCTTAGATAGCATCACCAGTTTTATCGCCGAACGCTATTTGCAATCAACAGCCATTCAGGTACAGCGTTGGCAAGCCAGTAGTCTATCCCAAGATCAAGCCAATAGTCTGCTTAGTAATCATCAACATAGTAATGTACAAGATAATGAAACCTTAAGCTTGGAGCAAGTCTGGAGCATCAGCCCGGCCTGGACAGCAGATTTAACCGATGCGGATCAGACTACAACTGCATGCAGTCAGCAGTTAGATAAACTGAATCAGCAGCTGTCACAGTACCAAGACTTACAGTCAAAATACTTCACTGCCCATAGCAGTGTACGTGATGCACAGGTAGGGTATTGGTTTGAATTAATCGATCATCCAGAAATTGATCTGCATTCAGGTTCAGATAAAGAATTTTTAATTTTGGGCAAAGCTTTTTATAACCATAATAATTTGCCCAAAGATATTCTGCATCAGTTAGATGCCTTACTAAGTTTAAGCCGCTGGCAACATCAAGGTGATGAACGACAAGCCAATGAACTGTATGTGGTACGTCGTAATGTTACCGTGGTGCCTGAATATAGTCCTTTAATGCATCGACCTATGGCCTATCCGCAACGCGCCAAAGTGGTTGGACCTGAAGGTGAATGCATTTATGTGGACGCTTGGGGGCGTATCAAAGTCCGTTTCATGTTTACCCGTGCGGACGACCATGGTCATGATGGCGGAGCCGGAAGCAATGATAATGATACTGACTCGGCCTGGGTAGATGTGTTGACCCCTTGGGCAGGGGAAGGTTATGGCGCGCGATTCCATCCTCGAATTGGTGAAATTGTAGTGATTGATTTCTTTGAAGGTGATGTGGATCGACCTTTTGTGGTCGGACGAATTCATGAAGCTGAACGTCATCAGACCATGTTCGATATTCAAGGTCAGTTACCCGATACGAAAAAACTCAGCGGTATTCGCTCTCAAGAGGTGGGTGGTGCCGGTTTTAACCAGCTCCGTTTTGATGATACGGCAGGACAGATCAGTACCCAATTGCACAGCAGCCATGGTGTAAGTCAGCTAAACCTCGGTAACTTGAGCCACCCTAAAGCTGCCGAGACCAGTGATGGTCGTGGCGAAGGTTTTGAATTAAGGACAGATCAATGGGGAGCTCTACGAGCGGGTAAAGGTTTGCTGATTTCGACACATAATCAAGATCAGGCCAATGCTAACCATCTCAGTACAAATGAAGCAAGCACTCAACTGCAATCGAGTTTGCATAATGCTCAGGTATTGAGTCAAGTTGCGGAAAATCAGCTGACAGATCCGTTGGATGTTTTGGAAAATTTAAAGGCTTTTCTTGAGCAAATTGAAAGTGGGGAAAAAGAAAAGGCGGATAATTTTAAACAGGCTTTAATGCTACTCGCTTCGCCTCATTCGATTGCACTTTCCAGCAATGAAAATATTTATATTTCTACAGATCGACAGATTAATCATAGTGCCGGAGAGAGCATTAGTTTCAGTACGCAAAAGTCTTTGATTGGGCATGCGAGTAAAAAAATTAGTCTTTTTGCAGCACAAGAGGGATTCAGGGCTTTCGCTGCAAAAGGAAAGGTTGAATTACAAGCTCAAGATGATGCAGTTGAACTCATTGCACGCAAAGTCATTAAGCTGATTTCGACCGAAGATAAGATTGAAATGATCAGTCCGAAAGAAATTGTACTGACTGCTGGCGGTTCGCAGTTAAAAATTAATGGTGAAGGGATTTTTACTACTACGGGTGGCAAGTTTGAAAGTAAGGCGGGGCAGCATAGTTTTGTGGGAG
Organism: Acinetobacter sp. ANC 3781; assembly: GCF_004331285.1. Taxonomy (GTDB): domain Bacteria; phylum Pseudomonadota; class Gammaproteobacteria; order Pseudomonadales; family Moraxellaceae; genus Acinetobacter. The sequence continues at coordinate 29,019 of NZ_SJOH01000018.1, read as the reverse complement.
GGGGGAAGGTGGCATATGAGATTCCTCAACTTCCGAATAACGCTTTCTACAGCAATAGGCTAGATGTATATGATCTATTTTGGCAGTCTGATTTCAGTTTACTAAGCTATAAAGCTTTTATTCCCGACACGAATTCGTATGTTTCAGGTCAGCTTGATGCGCATGGCCGTACTGGCAAAATTACTACAGCAGATCCTTCTAAAGTAGAAGTCTTGGTGGGCTTAGATGAGTACTGGGGATTAAGTGTTCAGGGCTATGACATAGATAATTTGATAGAACATAATAATAACTAGGGTATAAAAGAAAAATGAAGAATAAGTCTTTAGCGACAGTACAACTTTTAGATTTGTTAGGCAATCCGATTCCTAAAGTCCAATATGAGATTAAAAACAGTAAAACAGGCCAGCATGTAGTACACGGCTCTACTAACTCTAAAGGGTGCCTGCATGAAATACAAAGAGATAAAGGAACGGTCTTAGATGTATACGTTAAAAGTCTTTTTGGCGGCCGTATGAAAAAAGTTCAGACATTTACAATGTCTAAAGATCGTATGCTGGTCAAAGTGATTAGTCCTAAAGTACTCTTGGAGTTAAAGACTATAGAGAATAAGGGGAGCGAAGGAAGTTATAAGCGTAAATCGCATACGGTTAAAAAGGGTGAAACCTTATTTTCTATTGCGCAGCAGCATCATACAACAGTTCGGGTGCTAGAGAGACTGAATGAGATAAAGGATCCTAATAAAATCAGTATCGGGCAAGCGATTAAACTGCCACTCAACACGCCTGCAACAGGAAATAATACAAGTATTGATAGAAAGCCAAACCCTCAAAATAATAAGTCTCAATCAGCAGAGAAAAGTAAAAAAGAGACTAAACAGGCTGATAAAGGAATTGTGAATACATTTGAAGAATACGAGAAGAAAGCATTAGAGCAGCTTAATGAATGGTATGAAGAAGGTAAGAAAGCTTTATCGGATGCAATAAAAATTGATATGAAAGAGAACCGCAGTCAGGATGGCGGAACACCAAAAACTGATACTTTCAATTTATGTAAAACTAATCCTCAATGTATATCTCAAGGAAAAAGTGAACTTATCAGAGAGGTTAATATTAGGCTAGCAGGCTTTGGAGGCGCATTACCTACAGATGAATTTACTCCTTTAACAGCGGAATGTATAAAACAATTTCAACGGGATTATATGGGGGTTCCTGAAACTGGAAAAATATGCGGAAGTATTTTAGCAGCTTTAGATAAGTTCCGTGATGAATATGGAATTGCTAAATTTATAGATTCTTTTAAATGTTCATGCGGTAAGTGTAGTGGATTTGGAATGAGAAGAATCGGGACGTTTACATTCGAAAACTATCAGAAAACTTCAGACAAATATGTAAAAGTTCAAAAAACTATTAAGGAATCAGAAGGGATGCATCGAAGCCTTGTGTGGGGGTTAAAAGCAATGATGTTCTACTTTGATAAGGAAATTAATCCTAAAGGATATAAAATAGCTAAAATATCATCAGGTTACCGTTGTGTAGATAATAACTTAAAAAATAGAAGAGCTACAACTAATCATATGGGTACAGCTATAGATATAGTTATCTATAATAAAAATAGTCAAGTAGTTAGTCTAGATGAATTGGAAAATACCGTCAGAAAAGAGTGGTTTTGCACATATTTAAACGCAACGATGGGGTGGTCGAATAATAGATTTGGATTAGAGCGCTTATCTCATGGAGCAACTACTTGGATTCATTTAGACGTAAGAGAGTTTTCAGATGAATTTAAAATCGATAAGTTATTTTCCAAGACCGCAAATGGTTTAAATGGTGATTATCTAGTTAATTTGTTTAGAAGAGACGGTAAGGCTAGTACAATTTTAGGATGCACTGGACTTGCGACTGCGCCTATGAACAGTCCAGCTTTAAAGGACAGTTCTTTAGAAGAATTGATCAAGCAACTAGGTTCTGCAATTTCACATGGTGAAGGGAATTACGAATCATACAATACAGGAACTATTAAGAATAAAGTGATACATTCCTTTTTGTATCCAGCAAAAGGTACAGTCACTAATAAAACAATTAATCAAATTATTGAAAGTTATACTTTGTCTCCTAGAGATACTTCTAGAATGTTTGCGGTGGGTAAATATCAGATAACTCCAGATCCTATGAGAGAGGCAAAATTAAAACTTAAACTAAGCGGAAATGAGAAATTTGATGAAAATCTTCAAGAAAGAATTTTTCGAGAATACCTAATTCCTTCTAAGAGGCCTAAACTAGGAAATTTTGTTCTTAAAGGGATTGGAAATACGGAAGATGCTCAATATGAGGCAGCAAAAGAATGGGCATCGATCGCTACTCCACAAGGCTATCAAATTAGCCAAAACTGTGGCGGTCATATTTCAGATGGCACTAAATCTTTTTATGAAAGTACGGCTAATCATGCTAATAAAAAATCAACAGAAATGGTTAAAGAAATTTTAGAAAAAATTAATCAATATCATCAACAATAGTATAAGTGTGAGATATAGAATGAATAAAAAAATTAGTATATTATTATTTTCTGGTTTTTTTTGTATAGTGGGCTGTAATGCAAAAGTAATTGAAAGTAATAAGGCATCAAAAATAAAAGTACAGCCTTGTGGATTTGACTATGATATTGATAATTATTATTGTAAAGTTGAAAATATAAAGTTGTATGAAAATAATATTGGTAAAAGTGCAAATTATAATAAAAATTATACAGTTATTAAAATTGATGATGGGAAGTATATTCGACTAGTGGCTTTGAACCAAAAAACATTAATTATCTATCCCCTAAATTATAAAATTGAAAAAGAAAAATCACAAATTAAATTCACCAATTCCAATGAAAATTTATGTGTTACTGGTGATTTATATAGCTACCGGAATACTTATAATGATTCAAAAGTATGCTTTAGAATTATAGAGGATGCATTTGTAAAAATAAGTATTGATGAAAATATAAAAGATCTAAGTTTATCTAAATTTAAACAAATTTTGCTGCCAAATTCTTCAGATTATTTTAATCAATGTTTGAAAATTAATTCGCAAAATAAGTGTGAGAAACTTAGTGACTCAGAAAATCATATTTATAGATTTGATGAAATAAAGAAAAATTCTAAAGAAATAGGAGATATTTTAAATAATGAAAAAATCAAAAAACTGAATTTAGATGGTTTTAAATTTTTACCTTATTCGGAAAAATCTCAATATTTAATAGGTGAAAAATATGAAGATACAGATGAAGAGTCTTCATGTGTATATTATCTCATTAAAATAAAACCTGATATTGAAGCTAGAAGAATTGGAAATTTTTATTCTATAGATAAACAATTTAATTTAAGTTATAGCGATTCTTCAGGAAATAAGAAAAATATTAAATTAGAATTATAGAAAAAAGCCGGCTCTCGCCAGCTTTTTCTTTTTCACCCTTCCAAAACTTTTTCTAACAACTCCTCACTCGGCGCAAAATAATAAGCCCCATCCATCGGAGTAACAAAGTGAAGCAGGCGGTCATGAATACCGTCACCAGCTGTACCAAACATATGTTTTAACATATGGTCGATAATTTCTAAGTTCTTGGTATAAGCAATAAAGAACAAACCTTGGTCACCTCGACCTTCTCCATACGGAAGAGAGTGACGTAAAATTTCCATTTCTTCGCCTTTCTCATCCTCAATCACTACACGGGAAATATGAGCATTTTTAGGTTTAACTTCATCGTCCAGTTCAATCGATTCCAACTTGGTTCGACCCATTACATTTTCTTGGGCATCAACTTTTAACTGTTTCCATTTTTCCAGATTATGTGCATAACGTTGCGCGAATACAAATGAACCATCGGCAAAAATTCCAGCATCTTCCCCCAGTAAAGCGACTTCGGCACGGTCATCGGGAAATTGTGGATTTTCAGTTCCATCAATAAAACCGGTAATGTCACGCCCATCGAAATAACGGAAACATACACGTTCATCCAGTACTTCAACTTTATCTTGAATCCCTTCAAAGAAAGACTGACTTAAGGCAAAACAAATGTCAGTGCGTTGAGATGCAACATGAATCAATATATCAGCAGCGGCAACAGGCATTTGAAATGAACCTTGAATCGGCTCTAGTTGTTTAAAACCTGCAGGTGTCTGGCTATATAGTTTTGCCCAAAGTTCAGGACCAAAAGCGACACCCGTTTTAATTTGCGCGTTAGGATGCTGGGTGATTAAACGATCCCGTGTAGTAAATAAATCTTCAAGTTTTTCTTTTAACTCATCAATTGTTAAGTCTTTTAAACGCAAAACAATAAACCGGGCATGATCTGAAGGTAATGGTAAAATTACAGATTGGGCAGTCATACATGGCTCCTAACAATTTTTATCAAATACGTGGCTGGCTTTATTGTGCCTCATCACTGCCTAGGTGAATAGCCCAATGCTTATTTTTTAATGATCAATTTTTCAAACATATAAAAGGTGAAAAATCATATAATAGCTATACTTTTATTTCTGCCTATATTTTATGTCTTACCAGGTTTGGCTGGCGTATATGCTGGCTTGTTGGGTCATCAGTATTTCACCGGGTGCAGGGGCAATTGCATCTATGTCCAGTGGTCTGAATTATGGCTTCCGCCGTGGCTACTGGAATGCGTTAGGTTTACAGCTGGCATTATTGCTACAAATCGGAATTGTGGCTGCTGGGGTAGGGGTGCTTTTTGCGACGACGCCTTGGGCTTTTCTAGTGGTGAAATGGTTCGGGGTAAGCTATTTATTGTATTTAGCTTATCTGCAATGGAAAGCACCGACTCAGTCGATTGAAATTCAACAGGAACAACCGGATAAATCAATTGCCAAATTGGTCTTGCATGGTTTTTTGATCAATATGAGTAATCCCAAAGCCATTGTGTTTTTACTTGCAGTATTGCCACAGTTTTTGGATTTGTCCAAACCACAAGGGATTCAATATCTGATTATGGCAGCAACCATGGTTACAATTGATTTGATCGTGATGGCGGGCTATACCGGTCTGGCTGCCAAAGTTTTAAGATTATTGAAATCCCCAAAACAGCAGAAATATATGAACCGAACTTTTGCGGTGTTGTTTAGCTGTGCAGCCGGATTACTGAGTTTAATCAGTAATTAATAAAGATTTTTCCCTCTCTTGAAAGGAGAGGGTTAGGCAGAGGTTGTTGGAAAATAAAAAGCATCTTAAAAAAATAATGGATATAAAGGAAAGACTAAGCCATCTTCTTCATTTTCTGCACTGCAAAAATCAGCGCAAATAAAATTGCCATGGTCAGCACAATGGTTAAGCCGGTCGAGGTATCTAAACCTGCACTTGACCATAAACCGACACTAATCCCGATTTGTGCAATCACAAAAGCCCAAATCACCATCTGTTTTGGAGAGTTAGCCAGTAAGCGTGCAGTTAATGCTGGAATCACCAGTAAAGCACCCATCAACAATGAACCGACCGCTTTAAGTGCTAAAACTGTAAATAGTGCCAATAACAACATAAAAACCAGACGCTGCCATTTAGCATTCACGCCTTCACTGACTGCCATGTCAGGATCAATCGCAATTTGAATTTGTGCTTGCCAGTTTTTATACAACACAGCTAAAGCTGCAATAATGACAAAAGCAAACATGGGTAGATTTGACCATGAAATTTGTAGCAGATCGCCAAACAAATAGCTGAGCAGTTCCGGTCTCAAACTTGGAATATGTTGAATAAACATTAAACCAGAGCAGAGCAAGGTGGCTGAACAAAGAGCCAGCAGTGCATCATTGGGCAGACGAGGGTCATGCAGTACCCATAAAATACCGACCAATAAAAATGCCAACGCAGTCACGCCTAACCATAGCGGCAGGCTTAAGGCACCGGCAATAGCCACACCCAGTAAAGTGCCATGTGCCATGGTGTCCGCAAAAAAAGACATCCGTCGCCATAACATTAAACAACCCAGTGGCGCAGTTAGAAACACCAGTAAAGTTCCCATGGTCCATGCAGGTAACAATAGTTGTAACCATTCCATCATGGCTTAAGCTTCCGGTTCTGGGTGAATATGAGGACGCGGATCATGCTGGCACGGAGTTGCACTGTCGCCATGCGCGCAATGATCATGATGATGTTGATAGAATGCTCGGTTGGTGCCAAAAATGGCTTGATACTCTGGATGCTTCTGCACGTTTTCAGGTAAGCCGCTGCAACAGATATGCTTATTCAAACATACCACGCGGTGCGTACCTTGCATGACCCATTGCAAGTCGTGCGATACCATTAATACGGCACAACCATATTTGATCGGCAAGCTTCTTACATATTCATATAGTTCAGCTTCAGATTGAATATCTAAGCCTTGCATCGGTTCATCAAGAACCAGAACATCAGGTTGGCGCAGTAAAGCACGTGCCAACAAGACACGTTGCCGTTCACCACCTGAGAGTTGCTGAACTTTAGAGTCTTGGAGTTTAGTAATACCGGTATCGTAAATAATTTCTGCTTTTCTATTGGCATCACATTTTTCTAAAGCCAATAAGTCGCTTACGCGTAAAGGCAGACTATGCGACGGATTAAACTTTTGTGGCACATAAGAAAATTTTAATTTTTTATTGCTATGAATTTTGCCTGCATTGGCTTTAACAATCCCTAAAAGGACTTTAATCAGGGTAGATTTTCCCGCACCATTCGGACCAATCAGCGTGACAATTTCTCGCTCATGCAAGGCGAAATCGACATTTTTTAAAATGTCACGCTCATCGATACGTACACTGATTTTGTCTAATGTAATCAATGGAAGGGCGGTTATTATTTGTTGCGACACTGCTGACATATCCCAGAAATTTCAATAATACTGTGATGTGCAGTAAATTGATCAGATGCTGAAAGCGCATCTAATTGTGTTAATAAACCCTGTGCAGAGGCTTCTGTCACATTTTTACAATTGGTACAAATTAAAAATGCAGCCTGATGGCCCTCACGCGGATGACAACAAGGAATGTAGGCATTAATAGACGTTAAACGGTGGATCAAGCCTTTTTCTAATAGAAAGTCTAAAGTACGATAAACCGTCGGTGGGGCAGCAGGGCGGTCTGAATCGCTCTTGATTTTAGCCAATAAGTCATATGCCCCCATAGGACCTGTGGCATTTAAAATTAGTCCTAATACTTCTTTGCGTAACGGAGTTAAACGCGCGCCTTTTGTTATACAGAGGCTTTCCGCTTCAGCAAGTCGTGTTTCGACATTATGATGGTCATGTACGCCATGTAATGCATTATGATGTTCGTGAGAACATGAGCTCATAGCAACCTCAAGTGCGAAATTTATAAAAACAAATGGACATTAAATCTTAACATGAAGCGACACCGGTTTCGATTAGACGTAGGTATTTTTGTTGATTTGTTATATTATAACACCTGTTGAATATTTGGTGATCTTCTTTCATGTCCCGTTTCTTTGCATTTTGTGCACTTGCTTTATTCAGTACCTTAAGCTGGTCACAGAGTTTAGTGGTCTCTACGCATCCAATTTATCTTATTGCTGAAGAAATCACGCAAGGAGTTGAAAAGCCTGTACTGTTATTGGCAGATCAAACCGGACATGATGTCACGCTTACGCCTGCACATCGCAAAGCCATTCTAGATGCATCACTGGTGATCTGGCTGGGTAAGGCACATGAAGCACCGCTTGATAAGCTGTTGTCTGATAATCCCAAAGCTATTTCTGTTTTAGAGTCAGGTATCGTGCAAACGTTGCCGCAGCGCAATACCCGTAGGGTCGCTTTAAACAATACTGTGGATACCCATGTCTGGCTTGATCCAAATAATGCGGTGCGGATTGGCTTCTTTATAGCTGCATTGCGTTCACAACAATTACCTGAACATAAAGATCTCTATTGGGCGAACGCCAAGCGCTTTGCACAAGAGATGTTACTCACTGCACAACAATATAATACCAAATCATCTGCAAAGACTTACTGGGCATATCACGATGCTTATCAATATTTAGAGCGTGCCTTAAATTTGAAATTCGCTGGCGCATTGACCGATGATCCGCATGTTGCACCTACCATGGCGCAAATTAAATATCTAAATGATAGCCGTCCAAATCGTAATATGTGCTTGTTGGCAGAAGGACATGCCAGTAAAAACCAATACCAAAAATTGAATCCGATTACCTTCCAAGCAGTAGATGAAAGTATGAGTGGGGCAGGGGATTTTGTCGTGGCTTGGAAAAAACTTGCCGAGCAAACCCATAACTGTGTGCTAAATGCACGAAAGTAATACAAAAAATAAACAGTGATTGATTAGTAACAAAGCAACTTAATCATTGAAAAAAACCAGACTTAGGTCGGGAAAAGATTGCATGTTCAGGGGTGTAACTCTATAATGCCTGCGATTAAAAACGATCATCAGCTAAACTTGTCAAGCATGATTGCTGTGAGTGAATAAATAATGAGCCGAACTAGTCGCATGATTGATCGACGATTAGCGAAAGCTTTGGTCATCTTACAAGCATGCATGATTCCTGTTTCAGCCTTGATAGGGTGGGTCCTGAAAGACTCAACTGCAGCTTACAGCGCTGCACTTGGTGCGTTGGTGTGCTGGCTTGCAAGTTGTTATTTTTCTTGGCAATCGTTTCGAGCTGCAGGTGCGCGAGCTTCAAAGCAGGTTCTTTCGAACATGTATAGAGGTCTGATGGGCAAGTTTGCAATTGTGATCGTTGGTTTCATTTTAATTTTAAGTAACGTTAAACCGTTGTCAGCGGCAGCGTTGTTTTGTGGTTTTATCCTCGTTCAAGCCATGTCGTGGGTCGCTCCTTTTTTAGCGTCACGTCTACAAAAACGGGTTTAAGCACAACAAAAAATTGAAAAGTTTTTTAGGAGATGGACGAGATATCAGGCAGCACGCGATGTTCGTTCACTCTATTTAGTATTTGACATTGACCAGGTGTGATTTATGGCTGCTGAAGAACATGCCCTCACTTCGACCGAGTATATCAAGCATCACTTGACCAATATGACCTATGGCAAGATGCCTGATGGCTCGTGGAAGTTGGCTGAGACTGCTGAAGAAGCTCAACAGATGGGGTTCACTGCTATTCACTTGGATTCAATGGGTTGGTCTATCGGACTTGGTCTGATTTTCTGTTTGTTGTTCTGGTGTGTAGCGAAAGCTGCAAACTCTGGTGTTCCTACCAAGTTCCAGTCAGCAATTGAAATGATCATTGAGTTTGTTGATTCAAGTGTTCGTGATACTTTCCACGGAAAGTCACGTTTGATTGCACCGCTTGCACTGACCATTTTCGTGTGGATTTTCCTCATGAACTTAATGGATTTGATGCCGGTAGATTTCATTCCTCATTTAGCTACGCTTATTGGTAGCAATGTATTCGGAATGGATCCACATAGTGTGTATTTCAAAATCGTACCAACAACAGATCCAAACATCACATTAGGGATGTCTTTATCTGTATTCGCTCTAATCATTTTCTACAGTATTCGTGAAAAAGGTGTGAGTGGCTTTGTTGGTGAGTTGGCGCTGAACCCGTTCAATCCAAAGAATCCAATCGCTAAAGCGCTTTTAATTCCATTTAACTTGCTTTTGGAATTGGTAACTTTCCTTGCACGTCCAATTTCATTGGCTCTGCGACTGTTCGGTAACATGTATGCGGGTGAGTTAATCTTCATCCTTATCGCGTTACTACCGTTCTGGATCCAATGGGCATTGTCTGTGCCATGGGCTATTTTCCATATCTTAATTATCACGCTACAAGCATTTATTTTCATGATGCTGACTATCGTATATTTGAGCATGGCAAGCGAAAAGCATTAATGGTAATTGCCTAACTATCATAAGATGGTTGGGTACAATTTTTAATTTAATTGGGTAAAACCTAACCTCTGAGGAATTTTTCATGGAACTCACTTTAGGTCTAGTTGCAATTGCATCTGCTATCTTGATCGCTTTTGGTGCTTTAGGTACTGCGATTGGTTTTGGTCTTTTAGGCGGCCGTTTCCTTGAAGCTGTTGCACGTCAACCAGAATTGGCTCCACAACTTCAAACTCGTATGTTCTTAATCGCAGGTCTTCTTGATGCTGTGCCTATGATCGGTGTTGGTATTGGCTTGTTCTTCATCTTCGCTAATCCATTTGTAGGTTAATCAGCTTAATTCCTAAATTAAACTATTGAGGAATAGCTATGAATATCAACCTCACATTGATTGGCCAAGCGATTGCATTTGCGATGTTTGTCGCATTCTGCATGAAGTTTGTATGGCCACCACTAATCAATGCGATTAGTGAGCGTCAGCGTCGTATCGCTGATGGGCTAAATGCTGCTGAAAAAGCAAAAGCTGACCTTGCCGATGCGCAAGCTCAAGTGAAAGCTGAATTAGATGCGGCAAAAGCACAAGCGGCTCAATTGATCGAGCAAGCGAACCGTCGTGGTGCACAATTGATCGAAGAAGCGCGTACTCAAGCATCTGCTGAAGGTGAGCGTATTCGTCAACAGGCGAAAGAAACTGTTGACACTGAAATCAATGCTGCACGCGAAGAATTACGTCAACAAGTTGCTGCCTTGGCAGTTACTGGTGCAGAAAAAATTCTGAACCAGCAAGTTGATGCGGAAGCTCACAATGCCATGCTTACTCAGCTGGCTGCTAAACTTTAAGCGAGGCGATTATGGCTGAACTCTTGACGTTGGCACGCCCGTACGCAAAAGCAGCATTTGCTTTCGCTTCTGAGCAAGGTGCAACTGACAATTGGTCGAATGTGTTACAAGTGCTCAGTGCTGCGGTGCAAGACGAAGCATTTTCCGCTTATTTGAATCGCCCTGAGCTTACTCCTGCTGAGCAGGTCAGTGTTTTTGCAAAAGTTTTAGGTGAGAATCAAACTCAAGAAGTGTCAAACTTTTTGACTCTTCTTGCAGACAACGATCGTTTAGCGTTGTTACCTGAAATTGAAACAGAATATGAACTGCTCAAATCACAGAATAACAACACTGTGGATGTTGTGATTGAATCAGCATTCCCTGTGACTTCTGTACAGGAACAATTACTGGCTCAAGCGTTAGAGAAAAAATTTAACGCTGCGGTAAATGTAACTGTAGAAGTTAATCCAGCCCTTATTGCGGGTGTGGTTATTCGTGCAGGCGACCAAGTGATAGATGACTCTGCACTTAACAAGCTTGAAAAAATGCGGACTCGTCTTCTTGCATAATTTTTTGTCAAAAATTACTGCATAGAAGAAGACTGAACTTAAAAAAGATTGAGGTATAGCGCAATGCAACAACTGAATCCATCCGAGATCAGTGCGCTCATTAAACAGCGTATCGGCGATCTGGACACCAGCGCAACCGCTAAGAACGAAGGGACCATTGTTATGGTTTCCGACGGTATTGTGCGTATTCACGGCCTTGCTGATGCAATGTACGGTGAAATGATCGAATTCGACGGCGGCTTATTTGGTATGGCACTGAACCTAGAACAGGATTCAGTGGGCGTCGTTGTTTTAGGTAACTACTTAAGCCTTCAAGAAGGTCAAAAAGCGCGTTGCACAGGTCGTGTATTAGAAGTTCCGGTTGGTCCAGAACTTTTAGGCCGTGTAGTAGATGCTTTGGGTAACCCGATTGATGCTAAAGGCCCAATTGATGCAAAATTAACTGATGCTGTTGAAAAAGTAGCACCAGGCGTAATTTGGCGTCAATCAGTGGATGAACCTGTACAAACTGGTTATAAATCAGTAGATACAATGATCCCTGTAGGCCGTGGTCAACGTGAGTTGATCATTGGTGACCGTCAAACTGGTAAAACAGCAATGGCGATCGACGCGATCATCGCTCAGAAAAACTCTGGCATTAAATGTGTATACGTAGCAATTGGTCAAAAACAATCGACTATCGCTAACGTTGTACGCAAGCTGGAAGAAACTGGTGCTATGGCGTATACAACTGTTGTCGCAGCAGGTGCATCTGATCCAGCAGCAATGCTGTATTTGGCTCCGTACTCTGGCTGTACAATGGGCGAATACTTCCGTGACCGTGGTGAAGACGCGTTAATCATTTATGATGACTTGTCTAAACAAGCTGTTGCTTACCGTCAAATTTCATTGCTTTTACGTCGTCCACCAGGTCGTGAAGCGTATCCAGGTGACGTGTTCTATCTACATTCACGTCTACTTGAACGTGCTTCTCGTGTATCTGCTGACTACGTTGAGAAATTCACTAACGGTGAAGTTAAAGGCCAAACTGGTTCATTAACTGCATTGCCGATTATTGAAACTCAAGCAGGTGACGTATCTGCATTCGTACCGACCAACGTGATTTCGATTACAGATGGTCAGATCTTCTTAGAAACATCATTATTCAACGCAGGTATTCGTCCTGCTGTGAACGCGGGTATCTCTGTATCTCGTGTAGGTGGTTCTGCGCAAACCAAGATCATCAAAAAATTGTCTGGTGGTATCCGTACTGCTTTGGCGCAATACCGTGAATTGGCAGCGTTTGCTCAGTTCGCTTCTGACCTTGATGAAGCAACTCGTAAGCAACTTGAACATGGTCAACGTGTAACTGAATTAATGAAGCAAAAACAATATGCTCCATATTCAATTGCTGACCAAGCTGTTTCAATTTATGCATCTAACGAAGGTTATATGACTGACGTTGAAGTGAAGAAAATCGTTGCATTTGATGCTGCGCTTGTTTCTTACTTCCGTTCAGAACACGCTGCGTTAATGCAAAAAATTGACGAGACTGGTGCTTGGGATAAAGAAATCGAAGCAGCATTCAAAGCTGGTATTGAAAGCTTTAAAGCGACTCAAACTTACTAATTTTAGCAATTGCTAAAAGCTAGTGGGCTTGGTTCACGGAATCAACCTTCGGAGGCTTGAAAGAGCCTTCGAATACTAGGTTAAGCGTATGGCAAATTTAAAAGAAATTCGCGCCAAAGTAGCTAGTATCAAGTCGACGCAGAAAATTACGCGTGCGATGCAGATGGTAGCTGCTTCTAAAATGCGTCGTGCGCAAGAGCGCATGGCTCAAGGCCGTCCGTATGCCGAAAATATGCACCGTGTAATTGCTCATTTGGTCCAAGCGAACCCTGAATACAAACACCGTTATATGGTTGAACGTCCGGTAAAACGCGTTGGCTATATCATTGTGTCTTCAGATCGTGGCCTTGCTGGTGGTTTGAACATTAACCTGTTCAAGAAAGTGGTTAAACACGTCCAACAGCAACAAGAGCAGTCAATTGAAGTTCAATTTGCTTTAATTGGTCAAAAAGCGGTTTCGTTTTTTAAAAACTACGGCGGTAAAGTGCTAGGTGCAACCACTCAGGTGGGTGATGCTCCAAGTCTTGAACAGTTATCTGGTTCTGTACAGGTGATGTTGGATGCGTATGATAAAGGCGAGTTAGATCGTATTTATCTTGTATCAAACGGCTTTGTGAATGCCATGACTCAAAATCAAAAGATTGAGCAACTCGTTCCTTTGGCAGCGGCTGAAGAAGGCGAGAATCTGAACCGTTCATACGGTTGGGATTACCTTTATGAACCAGAGGCTGAAGAGCTATTAAATGGTTTGTTAGTTCGCTATATCGAGTCTGTGGTGTATCAGGGTGTGATTGAAAACATCGCATGTGAGCAATCTGCACGTATGGTGGCAATGAAAGCTGCGACCGACAATGCAGGTGACATCATCAAGAGCCTACAACTTATTTATAACAAGCTGCGTCAAGCCGCGATTACTCAGGAAATTTCTGAGATCGTTGGTGGTGCCGCTGCCGTTTAACATTATTTTGAATTGAGGAGACAGCAATGAATAGCGGTCGTATCATTCAGATCATCGGCGCGGTAATCGACGTCGAGTTTGAACGCAACAGCGTTCCTAAGATCTATGACGCTCTCCATGTTGATGGTACTGAAACTACTTTAGAAGTTCAGCAACAACTTGGTGATGGCGTAGTTCGTACTATTGCAATGGGTTCTACTGAAGGCCTTAAGCGTGGTTTGAACGTAGTTAACACTGGTGCTCCAATCTCTGTACCTGTAGGTACTGCATGTTTGGGTCGTATCATGGACGTTCTTGGTCGACCAATCGACGAAGCTGGTCCTGTTGCGACTGAAGCACGTTTACCGATTCACCGCGCAGCACCTTCTTATGCTGAACAAGCGGCTTCTACTGACCTTTTAGAAACTGGTATTAAAGTCATCGACTTACTATGCCCGTTTGCTAAAGGCGGTAAAGTTGGTCTGTTCGGTGGTGCCGGTGTTGGTAAAACTGTAAACATGATGGAATTGATCAACAACATCGCGAAAGCTCACTCAGGTTTATCTGTGTTTGCTGGTGTTGGTGAGCGTACTCGTGAAGGTAACGACTTCTATCACGAAATGAAAGATTCTAACGTTCTAGACAAAGTAGCAATGGTCTACGGTCAGATGAATGAGCCACCGGGTAACCGTTTACGCGTAGCGTTGACTGGTTTGACTATGGCCGAATATTTCCGTGACGAGAAAGACGAAAACGGTAAAGGCCGTGACGTATTGTTGTTTGTTGACAACATTTACCGTTACACATTGGCTGGTACCGAAGTGTCTGCACTTCTAGGTCGTATGCCATCTGCAGTAGGTTACCAACCAACTCTTGCAGAAGAGATGGGTGTTCTTCAAGAACGTATTACATCTACTAAGTCTGGTTCTATTACGTCAATCCAAGCGGTATACGTACCTGCCGATGACTTAACAGATCCATCGCCTGCTACAACGTTTGCTCACTTAGACGCAACTGTTGTATTGAGCCGTGACATCGCATCTTCTGGTATTTATCCAGCGATCGATCCACTAGACTCAACTTCACGCCAACTTGATCCATTAGTAGTTGGTGCTGAGCATTACGAAATTGCTCGTTCAGTTCAAAACGTTCTTCAACGTTATAAAGAATTGAAAGACATTATCGCAATTCTTGGTATGGACGAGCTTGCTGAAGAAGATAAATTGGTTGTTTACCGTGCGCGTAAAATCCAACGTTTCTTCTCTCAACCGTTCCACGTAGCTGAAGTATTTACTGGCGCGCCTGGTAAATTAGTATCTCTTAAAGAAACGATTCGTGGCTTTAAAGGTCTTCTCGCTGGTGAATACGATCACATTCCAGAACAAGCGTTCTATATGGTTGGTGGTATTGACGAAGTTATTGCTAAAGCCGAGAAACTTTAATTAGCTGCTCTAATTTAGGAGATTCTCATGGCGACTATGCAATGTGATGTTGTAAGTGTAAAAGAGTCTTTGTACTCTGGCACTGTAACTATGCTAATTGCGAAAGGTGCTGGCGGTGAGTTGGGTATTATGCCTGGCCATGCTCCGTTGGTAACTTTGCTTCAACCGGGCGCAATTCGCGTTCTGTTGGAAAACGGTACAGAAGAGTTGATCTATGTATCTGGTGGTGTTCTAGAAGTTCAACCGCATGTCATCACGGTTCTTGCAGATACTGCAGTTCGTGCTGAAAACTTAGATGAAGCTGCAATTCTTGAAGCGCGTAAAAATGCTGAAACTTTGCTAGCTAATCAAAAGAGCGATTTGGACTCTGCTGCTGCTTTGGCTGCTCTTGCAGAAACTGCTGCTCAGTTGGAAACCATCCGCAAAATCAAAAACCGCGCTCAATAAGAGACGGTTCGAGATTGAAAGACCACCCGAAAGGGTGGTTTTTTTATGCCCAATTAAAAGCATGAGTTTCTTAATTGATATATCTAAAGTTGCATATATTTTATTCATCCCCTGTATTAAGTTGAATTCATTCCATTCACAAATTTTATCTTATGAACCTCATTGAACATGAAGCCCACTTTTGGGAACTTTACCAAGACTTTGAACAGTATTATCTCGGCATTGCTGTAGATATGAGTTCAGTCGTATCTTGCTGGGACTTGGTTTTAACAGAGGATGAAATTCAAACTTATAAACAGCAGGGTCGAGCGGGTATTCAGGAGCTAGCAAAATCCATGGTTGCTGCAGCTTATAAAGGTGATTTTTCCATAATGGAAAGCCGTTTAGCCGAACCTGAAGCACAGCAAGCGATGCAAACTGCTTTTAAAGCATGGCGTGAACAGTAAAATCAATTGATCAGAAAAGATTAGCAGGACATAGGCAATACAGAAAACTCGCCATTACCGATGATTTTCACTACGTAAATTTCAGTAAAGCCTTCCTCTAAAGTTGGCATTCCCAGTTTTTTATAAGTCGCTCGAACCCCGACTTCAGGAATATTGGCTTTACCGATACGATAACTATTACGCACTAAAGTGTTTGTTAAATCGGTTTCAAAATAATAAGCAATCACTTCAAAGCCAGCAGCTTTAGCACGCTCAATATAACGTGCGCGATCTGCTTTTGTCGGGTTGGTATTATCAATGACACATTTGGCTTTACTGGCTAAACACGCTTCAAAAATTAAATTTTCACGGTGCCGGGTCTTCAGCATATCCAGATTAATCCGCAAATGGCTGTGATGCAAATTCAGTAAATAAAAAGAAGATTTACCCGAAGCCTGAACACCAGTAAAAATAATCAGTTGCATGAAAAAATCTGCGAACTAGAAAGAGAGACCTGATTAAATCATGCAATGAAGGATATGGCGAAATTTACCGTGAATGACAGGACTTAAATTATCTATTTTAGTTGTAGTTAGAATGCATAAAGATGATGAAATTTTTATAATAAGTCTAACTCTAAAAGAAGCACCAGAGATAATCGTTCATAGCACGGTGAAAGCAGATATCAGTGTAGAAAACTCTAGACAATATCAATGATCAATTTCGACCCACCCAGTTATGCTGAATGGGTCGAAACTGGTTGAAATATTAGCTTTCCTGGTTTTGTTCATTTGAGTCTTGTTCATTCTGATCTGATTCATCCTGACCTTGTGGAATGATCATACCAGCCAGTTTGATCATTTCCATTTGAATGCTGCCCATCTGTTTTTCAATTTTCTTGAAATCGACCTGACTTAAATCGACATCACCATTTAACAACGGGGTAGCTAAAACTTGCTGATTGGCTTGCATAATATTTTGACGAATCGAATCAATCTCCTGACTTTTCAGGTTCAAGCCAGTCAATGCCTGATTAAATCCAGTCAGTTCCTGTTGCAGATTTTTGGCAGTAGCTTGCAGCTGCTGTTGATCTTTATCATTAATTGCGGTTTGCAACTCACTTTGAGTTTGCTTCAGCTGTTCAACATAATCACCGGCTTTAAGCTGCATATCTGCAACGTCACGCACGATATAAAACATGTTTCCACTTTTCAGCTCAGCCTTAGAGGTTGCTGCCGATTCTGTAGCTGATTCTTTAGATGGCTGTTCAGATATTTCGCTTGATTGTGAAGTTTGGGTTTCTGTTGAATCAGGTGAGTTTGCTTGTTCACAACCAATCAATAACAGACCCGCACTAAACATCACAAAAGGAGAAACCACATTTTGGATGATTTTTTTCATAATCAATTCATATCTTTACTTTAATGGTTGTTAATATAAGGGCGAAATGTGGAGAAAAAACTGATTGTTGCAAAGCGATAACAAATTTATTTTTAAAGTATAAAAAGAGCACCGAAGCACTCTTTTTTGACTAAGATTGTTGAAATTAACTGCTAATAATTTTAATGATTTTATGATTCATGACATTGGTTAACACATAATCGCCATTCACTTTAATCCATTGCTGGTTTTTACCGGGTTTGCTCAATTTTTTAAATTTTTTGTGATCCACTTTATAGCTTTGACTATAGTATTGAGTTGGGACTTTTTGACCCACTCTCCAGTCATGTGACGGATTGACCGCTTTTTTATAGACAGTATGGTGATGTTGCTGAACAGGTGCTTTATGGTGATTTTGAACTTGATGAGATTGACCGTAATGATCTTGTGGGGCAGCCATTGCAGGTGCAGCAACTAAAGCAGTAGAAAATGATAAAACAATTGCTTTGACTAGAGTATTCATACTTCACCTTGTCTATATGGCGGTTGGTTGATAAGTTCATCCTATGCCTAAGTCATTGATAGATAGTGAACGTCGTGTTATTGAATAATTAAAATAAAGGATGAAATATGAAGTAGGGAAGATGGATTTTCATTACTTTAAATTATTGTTTTTATAATAAAAAAATAAGCACCTACACGGTATGTAGATGCTTACATTGTTGTTACAAATTATTTGGCAAGTTCGGCATTCACTGCATCAACAATACGGGCATCATCCGTTGTAATATCCGGTGCAAAACGTGCCACCACTTCACCTTGTTTATTCACTAGGAATTTTTCAAAGTTCCACAGCACTTCCGGTTTTGGATTCGGTGTTAAACCATAATCGACCAGATCTTTCCACCACGGCCCTTCACCAGTACGTTCTGGAATGGCTTGAGTCAAAGTTTGATAAAGCGGATGCTTATCTTCACCAGCAACCGAAATTTTAGAAAAAAGCGGGAAATCTACTTGATAATTGAGTGAACAGAATTCTTGAATTTCGTCGTCAGAACCTGGTTCTTGTGCCAGGAAGTTATTGGCCGGAAAACCTAAAATCTCAAGTCCTTGATCTTTTTTGTCCTTATATAGTTTTTCTAAACCTTCATATTGTGGCGTTAAACCACATTTAGAGGCAGTGTTTACAATGAGCAGAACTTTACCTTGATATTGGTTCAGTGTGGTTTCATTGCCTTGAATAGTTTTGACAGGAATGTCATAAACGGAATGGCCCATTCTATTGTCCTTAAATACTTGAGATAATCACTGTTTTGTTTTAACGGTTATTAACGCTATCGACAAGCATTTATTTTGATTTGTAGATTAATTTTATTTGGGATAAAAGAATTAAAAAACAGGTCAATAGACCTGTTTTTTAATATCAAGCTTAGATTAGGGTGCTGTTTTGGCTTTATTTTGCAAAGCTTGGGTTTCAGAAACCAGTTCTTTTTGCAATGCAGCAACACGGTTTTGAAGCTCGGTTATTTTTTTCTTGTCAGGGGTATTGGCAATACTTGCTTCAGAAAACTCTACACCCACATTATTGGATTCTTTAATTTTTTTACGTAATGCATCCACTTCTGAACTTTTCAGGTTTAAAGCATCAAGGTCTTGGTTAAAGCGTCCAATATAGGTTTTCATTTCTGCAACAATTGTATTTAAAGAAGCTTTATCGCCTTTTTGCGCGGCTTCATTGGCTTTATTTTGCAAAGCAGAAGCTTCTTGGGTTCGGCTGGTAGAGAGGGTTTCGATCTGGTTTAAATCGTTTTTAATATCTGCAGCATTGTTTGAGCTTAAGGCAACAGTTGCAGGCTGAGTACTAGCAGGAGTAGATACCGCTGAGCTACTCGTCGATGACGATGCAGGTGCTTCATTTGTTTTTTTATCACATGCTGTTAATGCCAAAGTGGCAAAACACAGTGAAGCTAATAATCGTTTTTTCATAATGCATCCTCACAGGTTTACATCACTAAACCTGATTCTATTCATTCAAATTTAAAAAATATGGCACATACTAGGCGGAGTCCAAAAAGTAAAGTCGCATATCTGACTGGCTGCTGACTATGGTGTTTTTGTTGGTAAGCTGCTGCAAATTGCAAAAAGAGTTACTTATTTAATAACATGAGAATTTAGATGTCACGCAATTGTGCAGGGGTTTGTTCGGTATAACGCTTAAAGAATTCAATAAAACTGGAACTGTGCTGATATCCCAATTCATAGGCCAGTTTTTTTACTGTTTTGCCTTGGCGAATCTGGGTGATCGCATATAAAATTTTGGCCCGATTGCGCCACTCAGATAAACTCAACTGTAATTCCTGCTGGCTTAAACGCAGTAAATGTCGTTCGCTGATGGATGAATCCCTAAGAAGTTGCTGCAAGCTTTTGTGAAATAGCTCTGGACTGGCCAATTGCTGTAATAGGGGCTGAAGCAAAACATGATTGGTTTGCGGTAAATAATGCTCATACGCAGGTGCAGTTTTCAGTTGATCAAATAATACCTGTAATAAATGCTGATAATGGGGCGTGGTTATGTTTTGCTGTTTTTGTCCCAGAATTTCATGCACCAGGTGACGCAGAAAAGGGCGAATACTTAAAGTTTTGGTGCAAGTAGAAAAATGCTCACACAGGTAAGGATGCACTCGAATACAGACATAGTGAGTAATTTGTTCATCCAGCGCGATCGAGGCATGCGCGGTTTTTGGTGGCAACCACAGACCATAATTGGGTGGTGACAGATACCTTTTTCCTTCTATTTCATATTCCAGAATACCGTTCAGACTAAAATTAAAATCACCCCATAAAGAACTGTGTGGCGCCACAATTTCATCTTTTTGATAAAAGAAATCATTCACTTCTATATACTGTTCAATATGCTTTAGCATATAAAAATCCTTGTGCTCATTTTTTATTGATCGATTGATGATGGAAATATTCTGAAGCTGATTTGAATAACCACAACCCGATCAATCAGTGTCTGTAGCTCAATACTGATGTCTGAAATTCGATATTCTAATTATTTCAGACTTCGGTAAAAATGAATATCGAATATTCAGGTACGGGAAAGGGTATGACACAGCAAAATAAAACAGTCTGGTGGGCACTGGCTTTGCCATTACTGGCAGTTTTAATCTGGTCTTTGAATATTACTGTGACCCGGTATGTCGCTGACTATATTTCCCCGGTCAGTATCAGTTTTTATCGCTGGTTAGTAGCCTTTGTGGTTTTAACGCCTTTTATGTTGGTTAAAGTCTGGCGTGAACGTCAATTGATTATGCAACATTGGAAACAGCTCGTAGTATTAAGTGCTTTTGGCATGGTGTTGTATCAAGGGCTGGGCTATACCGCTGCACATTATACGACTGCGACTAATATGGGCATTATCAATGCCTTTATTCCGGTGTTTACCATTTTTGTTTCCATGCTTATGTTGAAGGATATTCCCAACCGTTTTGCAGTGGTAGGCAGCATTTTATCTTTTATCGGCTTGTTGTATGTGATGGCACAGGGAAATCTGCTCAATCTGGTTCAGTCAGGTGGACATCTGGGCGATGCCATGATGGTGCTTGCTGTGTTTTTCTATGCCTTTTATGGAGTATTTCTTAAAAAGTGGCAACTCCAAATTCCATTGATGATTAGTTTGTATGTGCAGATCGCTTTTGCCTTGCTTTACCATTTACCCTTTGTTTTATATTTAGGACTGGATCCAGTTGATCAACACAATCTAGGCAGTGTGCTATATGCCGGAATTTTTCCCTCTTTGATTGCACCATTCGTCTGGATGCTGGCAGTACAAATGATTGGGCCGAACCGAACCAGTATTTTTATGAACTTAATGCCGGTCTGCACTGCAATTATTGCCTATGTGTGGTTAGCAGAAGCGTGGACGATTTATCACAGTATTGGGGGAGTCATCATTTTGCTGGGAATTTTATTGGCACAAAAGAAAGCAATTCCAGTCAAGACAGCAGAAAAACTGAATGCTGAAGTTAAAATGTGGTTTAAAAAATAAGCAAACGAATCTATTTTATTTATTTATTCTTCATCGAGTTTGGCTATGAATCATGGTTTCTCAGTGTACAGAAAACAGTGATTTGAAGAAAACATAATTAAAAAATAGTGAGATAATTTAACTTATTGAGAAAATATGATGAATGTTTCATAGTTTTTAAGTGTTTTATAAGATAAATAAGATATTTGTATTACAAAACAATTTATTAGATAATATATATATCGTGAATGTTTAAGTTATTTTTAACAATATTTAGACTTTTGCAACCAAATTTACCGACCCTCTGGATGTGATTTATGCACATCCTTTTTATGCTCAGCCGTCCCTATATGGCTGAGCTTTTTTTTGCCTAAAAATCAGCATTTATTATCAAATCATGAAATGACCCCCGCTTAAGCGCGGATCACTTCACCTGTTTCGGCATCAATGATGCGGCTCGGTTCTTGGCTAAGCCCTAAATCACCATTCAAGTAATCGATTTGCATTGAGAAATATTGGTTGGCTTCTTGCAGTGAGCGGGCAGGTTGGCCACCGGCAGGATTGGCACTGGTCGATACAATAAAACCATCAAATGCATTGCATAGCGCTACGCATAAAGGGTGGGTGGTTACACGGACGGCCACTTTAGAATGATTACCTCTAATCCAGTTGGGAATATGGTTGCCAGCAGGCAGTAACCAGGTGGTTGCTCGTTCACCGGGAGAGCGATGACTCCATGAATCAAGCACTTTTTGACGCATTTCTGCGGTGAGGGATTCTAAGAGATGCTCAACTTGTGCGATCTGAGCCGCCAGTAAAATCACCCCTTTTTCCATCGGACGCTGTTTTAAACGTAAAATTTCCAAAAAAGCCTGTTGGTTAAAAGGATCACAGCCTAAGCCCCAAACTGCCTCTGTAGGATATGCTAAAACATGTCCTTGTTTTAAACATTCAGCAGCTTCGGCAACAGAGGTGGTAATCATTGGATTTTATTCCTTCAAATATATTCAAAGGCTTATTGTGAACCTTATTTGCTTGGACGACAACGTAGATACAAACCCGCCTGCTGCATACATAAGCCCAGCAATTCCAATTCCATCAGTTGGCTGGTCAGTGTGCCGATATCTAATGGCTGTTTAACAATAATCTCATCTATATTTTGCCCCACCCAATCCAGCTGGTTATACAGTGACGTTAAGTGAGGCGGTAATTCGGTTGGTGCTTCAAGGCTATGTGAATTTTTTGTTTGTTCGCTGTGCTGTTGAGTATGCCATTGGGTAGGGAGGGCCAAGTCTTCAATCACCTGTTCAGGATGCTCGACCAAAATAGCACCTTCCCGAATCAGTTGATGACAGCCTTGATGATGCTCACTATAAATATGTCCTGGAATGGCAAACACCAATTTGCCTTGTTCAGCAGCAAGTTTGGCCGTAATCAGTGAACCACTCTTTAACGTGGCTTCAGCAACAATTACGCCCAGACTTAAAGCGCTGACAATTCGATTACGCCGTGGGAAATGGTGTTGTAAAGGCGGTGTTCCCGGTAAAAATTCAGTCATCACCGTACCCGAATGAGCAACAATTTGTTGTCGCAGCTGCTGATGCTGGGTCGGATAGGTTTGATCTAAGCCGGTGCCCATTACGGCAATAGTTCGACTATGACGTAAAGCCCCTTGATGTGCGGCTTCATCAATCCCTTGCGCCAAACCACTACCAATATAAAAGCCCTTTTCACTGAGATAAAAAGCAAAATCATAAGCCACTTGGCGTCCATGACTGCTGGGTTTACGACTACCGACAATGGCAACTTGCGGTTGCAACAAGGCTTGAGCATCTCCTTGACCAAACAGAATAGGCGGTTTATCTGCATAGGGTAACAGTTGAGTCGGGTAGTCGGGATGGTCGAGCGTAAGGATAAAATCGCTATTTTTTTGAATCAGGGCAATACAATGCTGAAATTGCAACTGTGCTTCGGCAAGGTGAAAATCTCGCAGGCGTTGAATATGATTTTTGTGAATGCCAAGCTTTTGCCACGTTTCAATTTGATCAGGCAGGGTTGCCTCGGCCAGATGGGTATAGTGTGCATTAATTTTATAAAAGCTGGTCAGCGAGTGTTGCACCAGAAACCACAAGCGAATGTAATCCAGCTGTACGGAGCTTAATGAATTGAGCATAACGAGACCTTTAAATATGTCTTCTTTTTATTGTTTAAAATAGGGTCTGTTGCCAGTTCATAAATGGTTTGCAGTGCAAGACGCAGCTGGGGACTAGAGTATTTTTCAATGCTACGTTGTTGTGAACTACGCACTTCGAATGACTAAATTGTGTCGTTCACGCCTCGTATCCTTTAAAAAATACTCGTCGTCGCAAACATAGACGAATTGTCAACAGACCCTAGAAATGAGGCCAAATTGCAGCCTCATTTCTAGATGTAAGGATTAGTCATCCATCAGGGGTGGCTGAATGTCAGCACCGACTTTAATCGGTAATTCGCTATCAAGCACATAAGCATAGCTTAAGTTTTCAAAGCTTTTGAATACCATGATGTTGCCAATACGTTGACCGGGTAATTGAACACGTTCTTTAGTTTTCGGATCGGTAACCACTTCACCTTTTTGGTTCACTGTAAGCACATGTCCGACTTGGACGCCTTGCAAGCTACCACGGTCAATGGTCACTACGCTGTGTTTTGCAGCTGTTCCGATGGAACCCATTACGCGAACCACTTGGCCACCGGCAATCACATCTTCTGCATTGGTCGGATAGAACAGGGTAGGAAGCATTGCATCAAATTCAGGCAGAACACGGTCACCACGACGAACTTCAGAATTATACGTATCTGTCAGTTCAAGGGTGGTAATGTCGTTTTCACCGCTTATAGCCACACCAGAGGCAACTTGAATTAACTCAAGACCAGCATTGTACTTTTTACCCTTGGCGTCGCTAAACATATACGGTTCGCCTTCACGATAAACTGCATAGCGTTGACCAACTTCCAAGCCATTTCCGCGTGCATAAACGGTTTGACCTTTGGCAGCAAGAACACGTTGATCCGCAGTACCTAAAATGTATGGGGTACCTGTAATAGATTCAGGCGCCACAATGGTGCTACGTTCTAACCAGTGTTTAATGTATTCCAGTGGAATGACAGGAATGGCGTTGTTTAAAGATTCAACCCGAACTTGAGGTTGAAGTTTTGTACCCGTACCACCCGTATAACGACGGATAATCCCTTCACAGCCATCACCTTCATCTTTACCGATGATTGGTTTGCCGTTATAGGTACACATGAGCAGACGGTCGCCCGGGAAAATCCAGTGCGGATTTTTCACATGTTTGTTGCTTGCCCAAATTTCAGGCCAACGTACCGGATTCTTTAAGAATCTTTTAGAAATATCCCATAAAGTATCACCTTTTTTCACCACATAAACTTGTGGTGCTCCGGCTTTTAAGGCCGGTGGGTTGATATTACGGGCCGGGGCTGCTTCAGCAAGGCTTACCATCCCGATTCCAACACTTACACATACGGCAAGTGCCAATAATTGTTTTTTAAACCCCAAGGCACTAAAATTTGGTGTGCCTTTCAAAACCTTTTTCATTATCATAATTCCTAAAATTATGTATGTAGTTGCGTTATAATAACGATATTACACACATTTTTTTGATGAAGCATTCCTTCATTTTGTTTTTTGATCAATGGCATAAGTGAGGACACCGT
Source organism: Acinetobacter sp. ANC 3781 (assembly GCF_004331285.1). Taxonomy (GTDB): domain Bacteria; phylum Pseudomonadota; class Gammaproteobacteria; order Pseudomonadales; family Moraxellaceae; genus Acinetobacter. The sequence continues at coordinate 3,804 of NZ_SJOH01000018.1, read as the reverse complement.
ATGGCCTTATTACCTGTTTTAAGTTTCCCGGATCCCCGTCTTCGTACCATTGCTAAACCAGTCGAAGAAGTCACTGATGAAATTCGTCAGCTTGCAGCAGATATGTTTGAAACCATGTATGAAGCGCCTGGTATTGGTTTGGCTGCAACACAGGTCGATCATCATATTCAGCTGATTGTTATGGATTTATCTGAACATAAAGATCAACCCATGGTATTTATTAACCCCAAAGTCACCCCATTAACTGAAGAAACTCAGCCCTATGAAGAAGGCTGTTTATCAGTGCCTCAAATATACGATAAAGTTGAGCGTCCGTCACGTGTAAAAATCGAGGCAATTAACCTTGAAGGTCAGTCATTTGAGCTAGAAGCAGACGAACTTCTCGCTGTTTGTATTCAACATGAAATGGATCACTTAAATGGTAAGTTATTTGTCGACTATTTATCGCCATTAAAACGTCAACGTGCACGTGAAAAAGTCGAAAAAACTATTCGTCAACGCCAGAAAGAGAAAGTTACGGTAAAACGTTAAGCCCAAATTGGCAGGTAAAATGAACATTTACAAAGTCCAATTCCGATTGGGTTTTGCTATACTTAAGTTAGACAAATTTTAGGGTCTGCTGGTGCTTTTGCGTAGTGGTCTGCTGCTATCGTGTATAGCGGTATTTTTACAGATTGCTGTTTTTTTACAGCCTTTGCTTCCGAAGCAATATCAGATTGCTCCGGTCTGTGAAACCATTACGCGTGCATTATTACTCAGCGCTACTCCTATTCATCAAACTTCAACTTCTGAACACTCCCATCATCAAGTAACTCAAGACACTCAACGGCATGATTCGCATGCCGGGCATGATCATGATGCCAGTCATAAGTGTCAGTACTGTACCGTCTACGGTAATTTGGTTTTACCCCCTGACTTAGACGTCAAAGAAGTTTTAGACCGTATTCAAATTCGCTTAATTGCATTCCAAAAGACGTTTAGTCATGTCTGGTTTGTTTTACAGCGACTCTTTCTGCTGCCCCAAGGGCGAGCCCCGCCACTATTTGCATAAATCAACCATTTGAAATTTCTGGGTCTTGGATGACTCCAGCCTAGTTGTATTTATGTATTAGTGAGATTTAAAAATGGCTCAGCCTAAATTTTATTTACAGCCTCTTGCGGCTGCAATTTGTGTGGCTTGTTATTCAGCTTCGGTATTTGCCGAGCAACAAAATACCATCGTTCAAACTTTAGCACCGATTGTGGCAACAGCTCATTCCGGCAATGATGCCAATGGACTCATTGTGCGTGCAGATCCTAAACAGCCGATTCAGCCAATTCCAGCCAGTGATGGTGCTGATTATCTGCAAAGCATTATGGGATTTAGTTCGATCAAAAATGGCGGTACCAATGGCGATGTGACTTTCCGTGGCATGTTTGGTTCGCGGATTAAAATTTTAGCCGATGGCACAGAAAATCTGGGTGCCTGCCCAAACCGTATGGATGCGCCGACATCATATATTTTACCTGAAAGTTATGACCGTATTTCGGTGATTAAAGGACCGCAAACGGTGCAATATGCCAATACCGGTTCGGCTGCGACCGTCATCTTTGAACGCGAAGCCGAAAAATTGAGTCAAGATAAGCCTTACCGAGGTCAAGCCAGTGTGCTGATGGGTTCATACGGTCGTCTTGATCATAATGTCGAAGCGGCAGTCGGGGATGAGAAAAAATATATTCGCTTAAATGCCAATCGCTCAGTTTCAGATAGTTATAAAGATGGGGAGGGCAACACGGTTCCTTCGGATTGGCAACGCTGGAATGCTGATGTGGCGTTAGGTTGGACGCCTGATGAAAATACTTGGATCGAACTTACTGGCGGGAAAGCAGATGGCGAAGCGGTCTATGCAGGTCGTGAAATGGATGGTTCTCAATTTGCACGTGAAAGCCTTGGGCTTCGTGTAGAAAAGAAAAATGTCACCGATGTGATCAAGAAAATTGAAGCGCAGGTGAACTATAGTTTTAACGATCATGTCATGGATAATTTTAGCTTACGTGAATTCAAACCAAGTGGGATGATGAGTATGCCAATGGCTTCAAACGTCGCACGAGAAACCTTAAATGCGCGTCTGGCTGTGACGCATGAATGGGACAAGCTGCAATTTATTAGCGGTTTGGATAGTCAAAATAATGAACATTCCAAGCGCAGCGGCAGCTTAATGACCCCCTATCAAGATCAAGCGCGTAGTAAAGATATGAAATTCCGCTCTTATGGCGCTTTTGGCGAACTTAGTTATGAGTTGAGTGAGCAAAATAAATGGGTCGGTGGTGCTCGTTTAGATCAAGTCAATGTAAAGGACCTGCGTACGGAATCTCTCATCAGTGGCTATAACCGCGAATTGGATAAAACTCTACCCAGTGCATTTATTCGTTTTGAAAACCAACATCCGGAACATGATGCCAAAACCTATATTGGTGTAGGTTATGTCGAGCGTATGCCGGATTATTGGGAGTTATTTAGTACAGCTCATGGAAATGCCGGTACAGTGAATGCCTTTAATGGAATCGATACCGAAAAAACCTTACAGCTGGATTTGGGCTATCAACATGAGCATGGCGCCCTGAATTCTTGGGTTTCTGCTTATGCAGGTTTAATCAATGATTATGTGTTGATGAGTTATCACGTGCATAGCATGCCTGGAATGATGAACCATGGTAAAACAGCGGGTGCTAAAAATGTCGATGCCACGATTGCCGGAGCTGAAGCAGGGATTGGTTACCAATTTACCGATCATCTACAGGCCGATGTCAGTGCTATGTATGCATGGGGTAAAAACACTACCGATGATAAACCTTTACCGCAAATCTCTCCTTTAGAAGGGCGTGTCAATCTGCGCTATGTGCAAGATCAATATACTTTAGGTGCATTATGGCGTGTAGTGGATAGTCAAAATCGTATCAGTAAAGATCAAGGCAATATTGTGGGGTATGATCTAGCTGAAAGCAGTGGTTTTGGAACCTTGTCACTGAATGGCACCTACCATGTTCGTGAGGGAGTAGATCTTTCTGTAGGCATTGATAACGTATTGGATAAAACTTATAGCGAGCACTTAAATAAAGCCGGTAGTGCAGGCTTTGGTTTTGCAGCGGATGAGCAATTCAATAATATTGGTCGTAATTATTGGGCGCGTGTGAGTATGAAGTTCTAATCATTTCGTATTTATAAAAGTAAATGAAGTCAAAAAAGCCATTGTTGTAAAACAATGGCTTTTTACTATTTGGAGGTAAGCAAAGAAACTTTAGGAAAGGCTGTTATAAAATCTGAACAGTAAGTAATTGAGCTTTACAGCATATTTTGTATGTTTGAACAGCATCTTGGTGAATAAGAAAACAAAAATAGAATTAATACTGAACGATCATCTTGAGATTGAAAATAATTTTCAAACTAAAATATATATAAAACAGTATCTTAATAGTAATTTGGCTAGATTTTAAATAGGGGTCTAAATAAAATAGAAAAATAATTAAAATAAATTATTATTAAATAACAATAACTTATTTTTTTATTGGTTTGAAAAATAAACACACGATAAAAAATGTTTTTTAGAAGTGTTGCAACCCCTCTGAAATGCTGTAGAATGCACATCCATCGGCGGTGATGTTGATTAAAACTTGTTGAGAAACAAGGATTTAGCCTAAAGGGTTTAAATCTGGAAGTCTTGAAGAAGTTGAAAATTAATCAATAAAACCTGTTGACTTTCTTTAGATAGAGAGTAATATAGCCGACCTAGCTTGCTGCTGATGAAGTTGCAAGACACTCATTAA
>NZ_SJOH01000017.1 GCF_004331285.1 Acinetobacter sp. ANC 3781 | reverse complement strand
CAGTTGTGCTGGCGACAATAGCAAGAGTGAACCACCTGATCCCTTCCCGAACTCAGAAGTGAAACCTCTTTGCGCTGATGGTAGTGTGGGGTTACCCATGTGAGAGTAAGTCATCGCCAGCTCATTATTCCCTAAAAGCCCCGCTCAATAGCGGGGCTTTTTTTATGCTGGAAGAAAAGAAGGAATTTGATACAGCACTTTTTCTTGTGTTAAGTATATTGAAGAAAATAACTATCGAATTTCTTAGGTCAAATCTTTACTGTTAGAAAATGACAATATTAATCCTTAGGTACTTCTAAGTGCTAGAAGTTGTTAAGGGGGACGACAGCGCTAATTTACTTTTTATACCTCATTTTAAAATAGGTGGTTGTTGTAAGCTGGTGCAAATGAATTAATTAAAGCTTTGATAAATAATTAAGAAAAAAATAATTAATATTGATCTTAAGGAATTGTGCTATACACTCCTTAGCTTTTGGACTACTCCTAGCAGAATCTGAACTTTTTTAAATCAAATATTTGAAGTCCTTCATTTTTTTTAATTATTTATTATTAAGTTCAAAGAATGAACAATTATTTGTCATCCGAAAAACTATTCATTACCACTAAATAGAAAATCTATCGCAGAACCAGTAACTTTTAATTTCGTGGTGTAATTAACTTGATATTTCAATTGGTTGAAAAAAGATGAATAGATACCAGTAGAAGTTACTATACCATCTATATCTACATTTCTATTCCCCCCATATTCCTTACGTAATATAGAGTTCATACATCCTTGTTTTACATTATTGGTGACTTATTTCAGAAATTTGAATTCAATCTATCTAAATTTTTTAAAGCAAAAAATGTTTGAGAATGTGTTCCTCTCTGTTAGTCATTGAAGAAATTTTATTCATTGTTATTGGGGGATAAATGTTCATATTTTAATAACTTTAAAGTTTTCTTTTTCTCCTTAAAACGTAATAAAATTCATTTGCTTAGATGCTTGTCATATTACTAGTAGATAGATTATTTCAGTAATGCCCATTAATAGTATTGCATACTCTATATTTGTCTTGATAAAAAATCTTCAAAGTAGGCATTTAGGGATCGACTTAACTATGCTGTTTGTATGTAAAAATCCTAGGATTTAATGTCCTAAATCCATGGCAGCTTGCAATATATGGTAAAAGCTCGACCATAGTTCTTTGGCTGTAAGCTGCATCAGTCAGCAAATCTGCTCAGTACAATCTTATCAAATGGGCATACAGCAGTATTAAAATGGTTGAGCAGTGAATAGAAGGCTTCAAAGACGAACTCTATGCTGATTACGGTAGTATCAGCCAAGAATTAGAAGAGTGGAGAATCAAGATTTTGATTTAATTAAATATTCTATTAAAAATAGGTAAGCTTTTAGTTTATCCAAAGCAGATAAATATCATTTAAAACCACGCAATAAATTAGAAACCTTATTCAGCTTGTTAAAGGAAGAATTTTACCTATTAACCAGTACATTTCGTAGTATTATTGGCTATTTATCCAGAATCTATGCCTCATTATATTATTAGCTTTATGATCAAAATAAGCCGAAAATCCAAATTTTGGGGTAATTGGCTTAAACAGGAGTCGGGTTATATTAATATATAGGAGGTTGTTAATTATTAGACCTTTTTCATAAAGCATTTTTTGCTCAGTTTTATGTCGTAAATTTTAGCAATTAAATTGAATCTCAAACTGAGTCTTTTATCTCTGTTTTGATAACGTTCCACAAAGGATTTTGAAGGTTTCTAGACTGCCAAATACCTGTTCAATCGCTACTCTTGTTTTATTTAATTCCCGGTTACCGTATTTAGCGCCGGATCCAATTTGCACCGCGTCTTGGCTTTTAAGGGCAACAGGTGCTTGGAATACACCTTATAACTCCTTTGATAGCCTTTATCTGCAAGGATAAAACAACCTGCAAGGAATCTGCTGTAAATTAGGGTTGAATAGCTTGAAATCATGCACTGTACCACGGCTGGCACATAAACTCTGTATTTGCTGAGTCTCGTAGTGAATCATGGCTTTTCCTTAAAAGGTATAGGGCTTTTTTTTGCCGCGATAGCTTTGTTCTATTTTTAAGCCATTGGATGGAAATTTCTATGGCATCCATGATCACAATATCCCAATCAATGTCTTAGCATTTTATTTCTAGTTGAAAGTATATAAAAGGAAAACTCTTCGGTAGATTAAACAGATTTGACTGAATCAGGTAGTTTTCAACACGACGTACAGTTCATGAAGCTGTTGGCTCTGAGGTGATCTGTCTTTGTTAAGGACATGTAGTTCTAGTTGCTCAACGCCTAAATAGAAGGTTGAGCATGAGTGCCGGTGTATTACTTGAACTGTGTTTCAGAACGCTTCTTTGAGCCGATATATTTCATACGCAGATTATGCATGAATAGGGTAAATCTTTTGGTATGGATAATAGTGAAAAAAACGTTTATTTTTTGATTGATAAAAGATATCTATCCTCTATATTTATTATTTATAAATCTAAATTGCCGAATTATTTGCAAATAAAAATCGCCATTTAGGCGATTTTTGTTTTTTAAACTAATCTCTTAACTCTTTTAGTTGAACATTTGAGTTGCTGCAGAATATAAAATCCACAGAATAATAATGGCAACTATAGGTTCGAAAATTTTTGCCCATACTGGAACTGTAGTATTTGCTACTACTACTGCATCGTGTTGATCTTCAGTAACATCAGTATGTTTTTGACTAACCATTTGATTAAACTCCTTCATTGTCGAGTCTAATGATATATCTTCTTGCACAATCGGTTTAGAACCTTTCAACTCTAACAGATCATTTGTTAACCAAACCCAATCAGGAGCCTGACCCGAGAGGTGTTCAATTTGCCCTAAAAGGAGTTCATGTAATCCACGGACTTCAAGATTACCAATGGCATTCAGTTGATGAAGCTCAGCTAGTTGTAATCTTAATATTTCGGTAACCGTTGGTTCTAATTCATTCTTAGGCAGGGTAGATTGGTTTTTTGATGAAGTGGTTAGATGGCGCGCAACCTCTTGAATAAAGAGTTCATCAGGTGAAGAGATTTCTTGATAAACTTTTTTGTCATCAGAGCGCCAAAGTGTAATCAGTTTACCCAAAACGAGCGCATTTATCTCTGATAAATACTCTTTTCTCTCTTCTCTAGAATATTGTCCAAGAAGCTGAGGCTTTTGATTGTTAATCTGCTCAGCAAAATATTGTACTAAATCAAAAGCCATCAATTTACTCCATATTATTTTAGTCTAATAACCGCAAGCTCGGTTTTTTCTTAGGTTGTTCAGCTTCTTCTGAAAGTGTTGTCGATTCTAAAGTATCTTCAGGGATTTGGATATCCTGATATTCATTTGGATCAAAAAATAAGCCTTGACTGTTTTCACGTGCATAAATGCCCATCACTGCATTTAAGGGTACATAGATATCACGTGAAACTCCGCCAAAGCGAGCGGAGAAGGTGATTGCATCATTACTCATATTCAATTTATGTACGGCATGAGGCGCTATATTTAAAACAATCTGGCCATCTTGAATAAATTGTTCCGGAACCAGGGTATTGGGTTGTGTGGCATCAACAAGTAAATGTGGGGTAAGGTTATTATCACAAATCCACTCATAAATTGCACGGGCGAGATAAGGTCGGGTGGGAGTGAGGTTTAATTCCTGATCAGACATTGAAAAATACTCTATTGATTCACTAAAATTTCACGATATTTATTTTTTTCCTGCATGGTCATAGACTTGCTAAAAGCAGGACGAGTAAATATACGCTGGCAATATAATAAAATGGGGCGGCAATGTTGTTTAGGGAGTTCAATCCCCATTGAATGTAACCGTAAAAAAATTGGCGCTAACATGCAATCTAAAATTGTAAAATTTTCTGACATGAAATAGGGAAAATGCTGGAATAGTGGTGTCAGGGAGATCAGTATGTCGCGCAGTTGTTTTTGCGCTTTGGCTTTATCTTTTTCATTTAAACTGTCAGAGTGACGTAACATAATATCTGCAAGTTGTAGCCAATCTTGTTCGAACCGCCAAATGTATTGACGCTGTTCTGAACGTGGCATGGGAGCATCGGCATACAACTTGTTTTGACGATAACGGTCATCTAGATATTCGGAAATAATGCTGGTATTGAACAGTTTAAGCTCATTTTCAATCAGCATCGGAACTTGGTTATATGGATTTAAGCTGGCGAGATCTTCATCGTCTTCATCTACAATAATCAGATGATATTTAATTTGCTTTTCGGCAAGGACGTAACGAATCCAGTGGGAACGAAAGTCATCTGCATGGCTATAGAGTGTAATTCCTTGAACAGGTGCGGTTTCGACGGACATAATCCCAAACAAAGCAAAAATGAATAGAATAGGATACTAAAATTCAACTTAAAAAGCACGAAGCATAAAAGATGAATCGACTGAAGAAGAGGTAGATTATAAGAAAAACGACTGGAGTAAGAAAATATGATAATTAAACTGGGTTTATTAATGCTTTTTATTTTAATAGGTTTTGCAAATTATTATCTGAGTAAATCTTTTTGGTTTCATGAGGGCGTATGGGGTAAAGATGTACATGAGCAATAAAAAATTAGATATTGCTCATAAATTTGCAGCACATAAAAAAGCCTTGGATAAACCAAGGCTTTTTGTCCACTTCGGTAAACGAATTAACGTTTAGAGAACTGAGGACGTTTACGAGCTTTACGTAAACCAAGTTTCTTACGTTCAACTTCACGAGCATCACGAGTAACGAAACCAGCTTGACGAAGAGCAGGTTTTAAAGTTTCGTCAGAAGCGATCAATGCACGAGTAATACCGTGACGGATAGCGCCTGCTTGACCACCAATACCACCACCAGCAACAGTGATGTAAAGGTCATATTTTTCAGTAACTTCTAAAAGCTCAAGTGGTTGACGAACAACCATACGAGCAGTTTCACGACCGAAATATTGTTCGATAGAACGGTTGTTAATTACGAGTTTGCCTGTACCAGCTGACAAGAAAACACGTGCAGTTGCGGTCTTACGGCGACCTGTACCATAATTAGTAGCCATGTGCTGTATCCCTTAGATGTCCAAAACTTGTGGCTGTTGAGCAGTATGAGGATGCTCAGAACCAGCGTACACTTTCATTTTTTTGATCATTGCATAACCAAGAGGACCTTTTGGTAACATACCTTTTACAGCTTTTTCTAAAACTGTTTCAGGTTTGTGTGCGATTAACTTTTCAAAGTTAGTCTCACGGATACCACCAGGGAAACCAGTATGGCGATAGTATTTCTTATCCTGAGCTTTTTTACCTGTTACAGTAATTTCTTCAGCATTGATAACAACGATGTAATCGCCAGTGTCAACGTGAGGAGTATAAGAAGTTTTATGCTTACCGCGTAAACGACGAGCGATTTCAGTCGCAAGACGACCTAAAGTTTTGCCAGAAGCATCAACAACATACCAGTCGTGTTGAACTTCAGCTGGCTTAGCGCTGAGAGTTTTCATTAAACCACTACCTATTATAGTTGGTTTGGACTATGGAATCTGTCCAAACAAAAGGAGACGCGATTCTAAACGAATACGTGAAGAACCACAAATGAAAAAGCAAATTTCAAGCGCTATATTGTATAGTAAAAATACCGTCATGCACAGAATAACCACAGATAATTTTTTAATTTTTCGACAAAGGGAAATGAAACGTCTTTAACGGCTTAAAAATTCAATTGAATCTAAATATTTTAAGCTTAAAAATGATGATGGCTCAAAATATGCGAGTGAGTAAAGGCGTATATAATGGTGAGATTAGATTACAGCGTAAAAGAGACGGAATATGCTTCCCTTATATGTCACTAGTGGTGAACCTGCAGGTATTGGTCCTGATATTTGCCTAAGTCTGGCAATACGTATTGATGAACGTCCCATTGTCGTTTTAGCTGATATCAATCTATTAAAAAAACGCGCTGAAGTTCTAAATCAAACGGTTGAAATTATTGAATATGAAGGTCAATTAGAATCTTCAGGCCAAGGTCAGCTATATGTTGAGCATATTCCATTAAATACGGATGTTGTATTGGGTGAGTTGAATGCTGAAAATTCTGCCTATGTATTAGAACAACTCCGTCGTTCCGCTGATTATGCGATGTCAGGTAAAAGTGTCGGGGTTGCCACAGCACCGGTACAGAAATCAATTATTAATGATGCCGGCATTCACTTTAGCGGGCATACCGAGTATTACCAAGAGTTTGCGGGTGTTGAACGTGTAGTGATGATGCTGGCAACCAAAACTTTGCGTGTTGCCCTCGCAACCACCCATCTCGCTTTACGCGATGTTCCAGATGCTATTACTCGACCACGGTTACATCAAGTGATTGATATTTTGATTCATGATTTAAAAACCAAGTTTAAAATTGAGCATCCGCATATTTTGGTCTGTGGACTCAATCCACATGCCGGTGAGGATGGCTATTTGGGTATGGAAGAAATCGAAGTGATTAATCCGGTGCTTGAAAACTATCGAGCACAAGGGATTAATATGAGCCTGAGCCTGCCTGCAGATACCCTGTTTACTCCTGAAAATTTAAAAGATGCCGATGCGGTTCTGGCGATGTATCACGATCAGGGCTTACCTGTGTTAAAATCTCAAGGATTTGGTGAAGCCATTAACATTACTTTAGGCTTACCTTTTATTCGTACTTCAGTAGATCATGGCACAGCGCTCTCCCTTGCAGGTACTGGACGGGCAAAAAGTTCAAGTTTGCACGTTGCTGTCGATTTAGCCCTAGATTTGGCTCGCCATTGATTTTTAATTACTCACGTTGGAAATGTTTTTATGTATCAAATTAATGCCTTAAACCCAAAAGATGAAGGGCATCACACGCGCAAGCGTTTTGGTCAAAACTTCTTACATGACCAACGTGTCATTGCAAAAATTGTCCGTTCAGTTAATCCACGTACAGGCGATAACATCGTCGAAATTGGCCCAGGTCTTGCTGCATTAACTTCACCTTTAATTGGTGAATGTGATGCTTTGACTGTGATCGAGCTGGATCGTGATTTGGCTGCAGGGTTGCCGGGTCGTGTACCGCATCCCGAGCGTTTAACCATTGTTGAAGCTGATGCATTGAAATATGATTTTACTGAATTATTTAAGGTAGATCGTCCGCTACGTGTAGTCGGTAACTTACCTTATAATATTTCGACACCGCTTTTGTTCCATCTCTTGGAATTTGGTGACAAAGTAAAAGACATGCACTTCATGTTACAAAAAGAAGTGGTTGATCGTATTACCGCTTCACCAAATACGAAAGAATATGGTCGTTTATCGGTGATGATTCAGTATTACTGTAAACCGACGTTTTTATTTGAAGTACCGCCTGGGTCTTTTAACCCACCACCGAAAGTGACTTCTGCGGTGTTCCGTTTAGAGCCTTATGCTGTGAAACCTGTGATCGCTAAAAATGAAAAAGCTTTGGCACGTTTGGTTTCGCATGTCTTTACCCAACGTCGTAAAACTTTGCGTAATAGTTTAAAAGGGATGTTGGTAGAAGAAGCTTTTGAAAATGTAGGCATCGATCCGATGGCTCGTCCAGAAACTTTAACCATGGCTCAATTTGTGGCTTTGTCAGATCAAATGGTGGCTTAAGTGACACGCTCCGAGATTAGATATAACTATGTAATTGGTGATGTTCAAGGCTGTTTTGAAGCCTTAAAAGCGTTGCTAAAAGAAATCAAGTTCGATCCCGATCAAGATTTTATCTGGTTTGCAGGTGATTTGGTTGCACGTGGTGAAAACTCGCTTGGTGCATTGCGTTTTGTTAAAAAACTTGTTGATGGTGGAGTAGCCGCAACAGTATTGGGTAATCATGACCTGACCCTTTTAGCCTGTGCGCGTGGTTTGAAAGAGTTGAAAGATCGAGATAATACCCGTGATGTGATTGATGCGATTGATAGTGATGATTTAATTGACTGGTTACGCAAACAGCCATTGTGTCTTTTCCCGAATGATCAAACTATTTTGACTCATGCGGGTATTCCATGCATCTGGTCAGCAGAACAAACTTCTGCTTTGGCAAAAGAAGTTGAAGCGATCATCAGTCATGAAGACTTTGCTGTGCTCGATGCTTTCTTGGCCGAAATGTACGGTACAGAACCTGACCTCTGGTCGGATGATCTAGAAGGTAATGCACGCATACGTTGTATTACCAACTATTTGACTCGTATGCGTTTAACCGATAGCCAAGGTCGCTTAGAGTTTAGCTTTAAAGATTCACTTGATGATCCCATGCCTCAAGGCTTTAAACCGTGGTTTGAATTTGAATCGGAAGCTGCGAAAACACATCAATTGATCTTTGGACACTGGGCTGCATTACAGGGTAAAAGCATTAATCCACAGATTCAGAATGTCGATGGCGGCTGTGTTTGGGGTAATCAGTTGATTGCCTATCGTCTGGAAGATAAAGAAATATTTAAAGTTAATAATCCAATGATGTAATGTTGAGATAATTTACAAAGTAAAAGAGCCACATGATGTGGCTCTTTTTTATTATTCCTTATTTAGTCAAGTCTAATCCAGGTTTGACTACGTCCCAAAGTTGAAATACCCATATAGGCTCTCAAAGTTAGACGCTTGCCTGTCGCATTTAATTTAACTTTGGCATCATAAACATTACCTGCTAATGGATCAATCACACGACCTTTTTCATAGTTATTGGTTCCTGACACTTGTTTTAAACCTTTAATGATTTCCATACCTAAAATTGGATCATTGGTATATGGAGCAGGACATTTATTACACGTTTCACGGGGAGTATAACCAGGACGGGGGGTGATTTTAACAATTTTACCTGTATAGGTATTATTGGCTTCTTTATCAATTTTAATGATTGCTTTGGCAGCACCGGTTTTATCATCAATCTGCTGCCAAGTTCCGGAAATATCCTCAGCAAAAATATTGCCACTAAAAAGTACACCCGCCAAAGTTGCAAGCAATATATTCTTTTGCATAAAAATACCTTTCCATAACCGAATGCTTTTTGTTGAGTCGGTATATTAGAATGATTATGTAATTAGTCAATATTCTGGAGAGTGTGCAAAAAATGAGAGCATTTTATTGACTAATGTAAAAAAAGCCACTTTAGTGTGGCTTTTTATTGAGCTTAACTTCTGATTAGTCTATCCGAAGCCAAGTTTGACTGCGTCCTAGTGCGGAGATACCGATATAACCGCGTAAGGTTAAGCGTTTACCATTGGTACTTAACTTAACTTTGGCATCATAAATTTTGCCTGCAAGCGGGTCAATTATACGTCCTTGTTCATAATTATTTGTATCAGGCACGTGTTTCAAACCGGTGAGCACATCCATGCCTAAAATTGCTTTATTGGTATAAGGCGCTGGACATTTGTTACAGATTTCACGCGGTGTATAACCTGGACGAGGGGTAACTTTGGTGATTTTTCCTGTAAAAGTATTATTGCTTTCTTTACGAATTTCAATAATCGCTTTAGGTGAACCGGTTTTATCGTCAATTTGTTGCCACGTTCCCGACAGGTCTTGTGCCAATACATTCCCACTGAAAAATAAGCTAGCGAAAGTCGCGAGAAAAATATTCTTTTTCATATCAATTCCTTTGAATGTGGAGAGTAATTTTTTTATCCATAAGAACATATTATGAGCGTTTAAAAATTAGTCAAGCTAGTGCATCATAAAAAATTAAAATAATGTGAAATGTTTAAATAAAGATAAATAAAAAGCCACATCGTGCGGCTTTTTGTCAGAATTAATCGCTTTTAATCCAGGTTTGAGTACGACCCAAAGCAGAAATTCCAATATAACCGCGTAATATAAAACGTTTACCATTCGCGGAAACTCGTCCTTTCAAACCATAGGTTTTGCCTGTTAAAGGATCAAGGATACGACCGTTTTCATAATTGTTCCCATTGGCATGCTGTAAGCCTTTAAACACTTCTAAGCCTAGTATGGGTTGATCTGTGTAAGGGGGCGGGCAGTGGAAACATGTTTCTCGGGGCGTATAGCCTGGGCGGGGCGTAATTTTAATAATTTTGCCAGAATAAGATCCATTGGGTTGTTTCTGAATGTCAATCAGTGCCTTAGGTGAACCAGTTTTATCATCGATTTGTATCCATGTACCGGTTATCTCTTGAGCAAAAACTGGAAAACTGCCTAATAAAGCTATAAAAAATGCAGTATTAATTGCTATTTTTTTCATAAAATTTCCTTATTTAAATAAGTCTATTATCCTGTTGACTTATTTCAAGATGAGGGAGAAATACGAAATTAAGCAGTCTTATTGGACAAAAATTTTAAGCTCTCATTCGTACGACACTAACCCTCTATGCTGAATTGAATTTAGCATAATTTAATCTTGTTTAATCCAGGTCTGGCTACGCCCCAGTGCTGATACACCGACATAACCGCGTAAAGTGAGACGTTTACCATTCGCACTTAATTTTGCCTTACCGCTATAGATTCTGCCGCTGAGTGGATCAAGAACTTTGGCATTTACAAAATTGTTATCACCGGCTGGTTTTAACCCCGTTAAAACATCTAAACCTAAAATAGGTTTATTGGTATAAGGTGCCGGACAATCTACGCAGGTTTCTTTCGGTGTATAGCCTGGGCGCGGTGTAACTTTTATAATTTTAGCTGTATATGTACCATTGTTTTCTTGGCGAATTTCCAGAATTGCTTTTGACGAACCTGTTTTATCGTCAATATTTTTCCACATTCCTGAAATATCTTCTGCAAAAGCAAGACCGCTTAATGAAGAAAAAACCAACGCCGTTAAAAATTTAAATTTTCCCATTAAAAAATCCTTTCTATTAATGTTAATACACGTTCATTTTATGTTTATTTTTTGTACCAAGCAATCCTTTATTAATGTTTATTTCATCACATTTTTTGTAAATAAAGTATGAAGGCAGGTAACCAGATTGCGGTAAAAACTGCATTCACCGCCATGCCGAAAGCTGCGTAACGTCCTGCCACACTGCCTCGTTGCCAAGCTTGCGCCGTACCAATTGCATGTGCAGCCAAGCCCAATGCCAGACCGGAAGCTCTCTCATCGTGAATATGACGCAAAATAAATGGAGAAAAAGCTGCGCCAATCACGCCCGATAAAATGACAATTAAAATCACCAGAGTAAGAGGAGCATGTAATAAAGTAGCAATATTAATGGCAATAGGAGTAGTGACCGCTCGAGTTGCGAAGGCCATAATGCTTGCGTCAGACATATGCAATAAATAGGCGAGTCCCATCGGTAAAGCAACTGCACTAATACTGGCAAAGACCAGAATGCCGACAATGGCCTTGAGGGGTAAGTCATCATAACGCATGGCTGCAAGTGGAATAGCCAAGGCAACAGTGACATAGCCGAGTAAATGATTGAAGAGTGGATTGACTTGGGTCATATAAGATTCGTAAGGAATCCCAAATACAAATAATAATCCAATAATGAAAAACATGCCGATGACAATGACTGGAACTTGTGGAAGCTTTTTATTTAAAGGTTTGGCAATCAGATAGGCGAAAAGAGTCAATATAAAACCGTAGAGTACTGCTAACATGATATATCCTCTATAACCAGCGTTTGGCCATTTTTGCGTAGACCCATAATGGAATGAGGGTACTGATACACATCACTACCAGGAAAACAGGAATTTCCTTTCCCATGTGTACCAGCATAATCAGTGAACCTGCACTAATAGGTAAAAAAGCAAAGGCACTTTCTTTCATGATTTTATTATTGGTATCGACTAAACGCGCAGGTAATTTGTGGACATTTCTCCAAATAAGCAGAGTCAGCAATAAGCTAATCAAGCCAACCAAATTACCCAGTTCAGGATGATTAAATTGCGTCATTAACCATACTGCTCCCTCACGAAAGCAGATAATCAATGCCAGTGTACCAATCCATGCTGGCCAGTCGATTGTTTTTATTCCGTCCATTTTTACCAAACTTTAAAAGTATACTTATCACGTTTTAACCGATTTATCTTTTGATTTCAAATTCCTCAAGCGGTTTTTTAAATTGGGTGGCTTTTTTTCCCAGAATTTCATCAATCGGTAAATGTGCCTGTTTAATCAGTTGCTCCAGCTTTTGTGGGGCAATAATGACGTGCAAATGCAGATTGCCATCTTCATCATGATTTTCAGTTTGAATGACATTGAGCGCATACAGTTGAGTACGCAATTTTCCATATTCGGGTTTTAACACCAGCTCGAAACTTTGCAAGTGTCCCATCAAGCATTCTTGAACGGCTTGGCGTAACAAGTCAACACCTTGGTTGGCATGTGCAGATACATAGACACGATCAGGCAAATGCGGTTTGGCATACACAATTTTGGCATCTTCACCGCTCAGGTCAATTTTGTTATAAACCCGCAGTACCGGAACATCGACCCCAATTTCTTTTAAAACCGATTCTACGGCTTCAATTTGTTCCTGCATATCGGGACTGCTGGAATCAATAACATGCAGCAGCAAAGTCGCCTCAGCCGTTTCCTCAAGTGTGGCTTTAAAGGATTCTACCAGGGCATGAGCTAAGTTACGGACAAAACCCACGGTATCGGCCAGAACCAAAGCACCAATCCCATCCCAATTTAAACGGCGTAAAGTTGGATCGAGTGTTGCAAACAGTTGGTCGGCCGCATAAACGTCAGAGCGTGCCAAGAGGTTAAACAATGTCGATTTACCTGCATTGGTATAACCGACAAGAGATACTGTAGGAATAGCGGCTTTCTGGCGTGCAGAACGACCTTGCATACGGGTTTGGCGAACCTTTTCCAGTTTGTCTTTTAGCTGTCCAATACGTAAACGCAGTAAACGACGATCCGTTTCCAGTTGTGTTTCCCCTGGTCCGCGTAAACCGATACCGCCTTTTTGACTATCTAAACTGATACCGCTCCCGACCAGTCGTGACGATAGATAATCCAATTGTGCCAATTCAACTTGAAGTTTACCTTCATGAGTACGGGCACGTTGGGCAAAGATGTCCAGAATAAGCCGGGTACGGTCAATCACGCGGCATTGAATGACTCTTTCTAAATTGCGTTCTTGAGAAGGACTGAGGGAATGATCAAAAATGACCAAATCTATTTCTAATTCTTTGACTCGCTCTGCGATTTCTTCTGCTTTTCCAGAGCCGATAAACAGTTTTGGATCCGGTTTGATCCGTTGAGCAGTGATATGTTCTACAATTTCCGCACCTGCGGACTGGGCCAATAAGCGAAATTCTTCTGCATCAAGGTCATCTAAAAGTTGTACAGAGACACTTATTAATAGGGCACGTTCGCCACCTTGATGTCGCTCAAAATATTCCACTAAATGTTATCTCAACTAAATGAAAACTTTATTCTAGTAGAAAATAAGCACGGATAGTAAAAAATAGACCGCCCTTGTCAAACTAACGCAAGCAAAACTCCAATAAATAAAAATATTCTGTCCAAATATAAAATACATCCTCCATAAATTAATTTTAAATAATTGATAATATTTATATTTTTTTATATACTAGGATTGTTAAATGATGTAGATTCATTCGTATAATTTTTGTTTTAGATAAAAGTATTGTGTAGATTAGTTTGCAGCATTTCATTAAAAAGCAGGACTGATGTTTTATGATCAATGCAAGATCAAAATGAACAGTATAGAATAATGCGATATAAATGATTAAACGCCGTATCTGGTAATTAGTGACCAATCTATGACTCAATCCTCTGTATCTGAAACTTCATCGTTAAATAGTGTGTCCAAATTTTTCTTATATAGTAAAAAATTATTGGCGGTTATAGCTGCAATTACCCAAGGATTTTATCTGGTTTTTCGTCACCGTTTATATAAAGATCCGAATAATCCATGTAATACGCGTTATGTGCAGCATTTTTGCCGTCAATTATGCAAAGTTTTTAACCTTGAGATTCAGGTGCATGGAATCATTCCACGTGAGCCGGCGCTATGGGTAAGTAATCACATTTCTTGGTTAGATGTCGCGGTTTTGGGTTCCGGTGCTCGAGTTTTCTTTTTAGCGAAAGCTGAAATTGAAAAATGGCCGTTACTTGGAAAACTGGCAAAGGGTGGTGGAACACTATTTATTAAACGAGGTTCCGGCGATTCGGTTAAAATTAAACAGCAAATTACCGAATTTTTAAAACATGATATTCCGGTATTATTTTTTCCTGAAGCAACGACTTCAGATGGCTCAAGAATAAAAAAAATCTATGGACGTATTTTAGGTGCTGCCATTGAAGCCAACCGCCCTGTGCAAATATGTTTGATTTGTTATGTGAATCAACATGGACAACTGGATCTGGTGGCGCCGTTTATTAATGAGATAAGCTTTGCCGATCATGTTAGAAATGTCTTGGAAATGCCTAAAGTGAAAGCACATTTAATGGCCTTGCCGGCCATATCTCCTGAAGGACATACGGTTGAAACGTTGACCCAAGAAGTTCAAACCAAAATGGCTGAAGGTTTAATGCAGTTACAGCAAAAAGTGCTTAAAAGTTCAACTTGAACGGTTAACCAAAATGAATGCCAGTCAAAGCAAAGGCTTACATAAAGCCTTCGATTGGCAACCATGAAATCACTTTAATACCTGCCTTTTGCCACCATTTCATTTTAGGTTCTTTTAGATAGGTTTTGGTACTGCCATCATGACGTTTAATTTTCCAGTTGATTTTATTGTTGGCATTTAAAACCAGCTTGTAAGCATATTTAGATAAATTCTGATCCATGGTCTGGTGCACAGACTGGGCTAAATTCGGGCTATCCAGCAATACGCCAATTTCTGTATTTAAATACGCAGAACGCGGATCAAAATTGAAAGAGCCAATAAAAACCTGTTTTTGATCAATTGCCATCAGTTTGGCATGCAGGCTTGAACGGCTTAAACCTTTTAAGCTCACTTTGGCTTTTTCCGCGATTTCATCGGTATTGGCATTCAGGTTTTCAGTTTCAGGTACAGACAGAAACTCATATAACTCGACATCACCCTTTAACAAATTTTTTCTATATTTGCTATAAAAAGCATGCACTAAAGAGACATCATTGGCTTTAAAAGAGTTGGTGAGTACCCGCACATGAATATTGTTTTGAGCCAGCTCACTCAGCGCCTTTTCACCTTTTTTTTCAGGGACGAAATAAGCTGAAATAATATCGACACTTTGTTCCGGTTTTTCTAAATGCTTCAACAGTTGAAAATTCAGATGTTGCTCTTTTTTCGCCTTAGCTCTGATTTTACTCGGTGAATCATTTACCACTTCAGCTTTGACCCAGTCAAGTTGGATACCACTATTGAGCCATTGTTCAAAGGCGTGTGATCGATTGGCTAAATTTAGATAGTTTTGAACATTAATACTTTGAGAGTGTTCATCCAGCTGCTGTTTTAAACCCTCAAAACGTAAGGAATAATGTCTTGAATTAACGATTTGCTTAACTGGAAATGCATAATCATCATTCCAATATTCATCAAACGAATGAATGATTTCATCTGATGCAGAGCCTACCAGCATCACATCAACATCAGAAAACTGATAATTGTCACTGACGTTATAATAGTGGTTACTCATATTGCGACCGCCAATTAAAGCAATCTGGTTATCTGCAATAAAGCTTTTGTTATGCATACGGCGGTTAATACGTTTTAGATCCAGCACCATATCCATGGCACGGTAATGTCTAAAACGGTAAGGGTTATATAACCTGACATCAATATTTTTATGCTGATCAAGGGCTAGATAAATACCTTCCATCTTTTTGGCATTGTTGTCGTCCATCAACAAACGGACTTTTACACCACGGTCAGCTGCCTTGATAATAGAATCCAATGCGAGTGCGCCAATTCTATCGTTATCCCAGATATAGTATTGTAAGTCTAAAGTTTTTTCTGCTTTATCAATAAGATGTATACGAGCCGTTAAAGCCTCCAAGGGGTCGTATAAAACCCGATAACCGGTAAGGTTGGGATTTTGCTCTCGTAACGGTAAAACGATTTGCGCCAATGCAGTTTGTTTGGTTTCAGTATCAAACGCATATTCAATCGGTTGTGGTATCTGTTTCGGCAGGGTACTACAGGCGGGAACCCCCAAAATCATGCTACAACTTAATAATACTGCAGTTTTAGTGGAGATAGAGCTACGCAATTTATAAGTATCTGATTGAGTTTTAGCAGAGGAAGATTGCGCCATAAGTTATAAACAATACCAAAATTTGGTTTGAGTATAATTGCCAGCTGTGAAAAGATAAATATGAGAATAGATGAATGATGTCATGTCTTCGTTATCGTTAGAGAAATTATTATGTGGGATACACACGCGGTTGTTTTTTATTTTTATATGATTTTTTTTGTGCTTGGAGTTTGGGGGGTGGCACAGGCATGGCTGAGTCAAACGCGTACTGAAACTATTCATCCGTTCAAAGCTTTTGTACATTTATTGGCATTTTATCTATCTTATTTATTGATTCCTTTATTTTTCTTTAGTATTTATGCCGGTTGGAGTGCCTATTACTCCATTCATGAAGCTATTTTTATTTTCCTGCTGAGTGGTGTGCTGATTTATGCACGTTTTATTGAACCGCAGCATGTGATGGTTAAGACCCTGCAATATCAGTTGAATCCAGAGCAGAACATGCAGCGTCCGGTCAAACTGGCCTTGATTGCCGATTTACATATTGGTCTGTTTTCGGGGCATGAACGCCAATTGAAGATTATTGTCGAGAAAATTAACCAGCAGAATCCTGATCTGGTGGTGGTGGCAGGGGACTGGACTTATGAACCTGAAAATAAATTGGCAGATGAACTGGCGATTTTAAAACAGATTAATGCACCGGTTTATTCTGTTAATGGCAATCATGATGAACAATATCCTGGCCCCCCGATTCAGCAATTATTAAGACATGCCTTAAAGGTCAATGATGTGATTGATATTGAAGGACAGATGGTGGAATTTGATGAATTTCGTTTGTTGGGGGTAGGTGATTTATGGGCAGGCAAAACTGATATGCGTTTTATGCCTGAATTGCCTCAAGATAAACCCTGGGTGATTTTATCGCACAATCCCGACACTGTGGATATGGTGCCGCAATTGCCAACACGGCCATTAATGCTGTCTGGACATACGCATGGCGGGCAAGTTGAGCTGCCTTGGCTGACCAATTACATTATGAAAAAAGTGTCTATACTGGGACATAAGAAAGGTTTATATCAGCATGAACAGGCAGATGTATTTGTCACGGTTGGGACAGGAATGGTCGGAGTGCCCTTTCGTTTTCGGGTACCGCCGACAATTGATATCATTGAGCTGGTTTAAAGCTTGAAGATCGATTACTGGAACAATTTTGACATAGCGTAAAATAAGATTGATTTATAACAATGAGAACAAAATAGGAGAAGGGTATGTCTTTTGCAGAAGAGGTCGGTCAGTTTTTTTCTTTAACAGAACCTCAGTCGGCGCAGCTTGAAGCGGGTTTGATTGCTCTAGAACAGGCTTTTCAACAAGCCGAAAGCGATGTGGTCAACACACCCGCATTTGCCAGCAGGTTTTATCAAAAGTTTCAGCAACTGATTACGGCATTTGCTATTGATGAAAATAATGTGGAAGCTTTCCTGGATCATTTGTATGCAACGGAAAGATACCGTCAACTTGTGACTTACATTGTGCCGAGTTATTACAATGCGGGGGGCGATCGAAAGGTATTTGAAGAGCTTTATCAGGAAATGTTAAGTGATGAACAGATCTAAAAAAACAACATAAAAAACCAGCGTCATCACGCTGGTTTTTTATGTTTTGATGAAACTAAACCTGATTGTTTACATCATCATTTTTGGTTTCACGAATGAGCAGGAATGCACAAAGTGACAAGATAGATGCCGCAGTCAAATAATAACCGACCGCATATAAACCATAAGTGGTCGCAAGCTTGGTCGCAATTAGTGGTGCGAAAGAGGCGCCAAAAATACCTGCAAGGTTAAAGGTTAATGCAGAACCGGTGTAACGAACTGAGGTCGGGAAAATTTCAGAAAGTACGGTACCGATTGGGCCATACGTTAAACCCATGATCGCTAAACCAATACATAAGAATAAAAATACCACGAGCGTGCTTCCGGATTCCAGCATATCGGCAAAGAAAAGACCGAAAATGGCAGATACAATACACACTGCAATAGAGGTGGTTTTACGACCAAACTTCTCTGCAAACACGGCAGAAAGCGGAATAAATGCAGCAAAACACAAGGTCGCAACCAGCTGTAGTTGTAAGAATTCTTCACGACTATAGCCGAGCTGTTTGGTACCCCATTGCAATGCAAATACTGTGGTCAAGTAGAACACAACGAAAGTACAGATTGCCGCAATCGTGCCTAAAATCAGCATACGCCAATGTTTAGTGGTTACTTCTTTAAATGGAATACTAACTTCTTTTTGCTTGTCCAATACTTTTTGGAACGCGGGTGTTTCATGCAGTTTTAAACGAATCCATAAACCGACAATCACCAATAATGAACTTGAGATAAACGGAATGCGCCAGCCCCATTGCATAAAGTCTGCTTCAGACATGAATGCACCCAGAGTAAGGAACGAACCTGTAGCCAAGATAAAGCCGATGGGTGCACCCAGTTGCGGGAACATACCATACCAGGCACGTTTGCCTTCAGGCGCATTTTCCGTTGCGAGCAGAACGGCACCCGACCATTCACCCCCTAGACCCAAACCTTGACCCAAACGGCAAAGTGCAAGCAATAGGGGAGCTGCAATACCGATTTGAGCGTATGTCGGTAATAAACCAATACATACGGTAGAAATACCCATAGTTAGGAGTGCCGCGACTAATGTGGCTTTACGCCCAATCCGGTCACCCAGATGCCCAAACAGTGCCGCGCCAATCGGACGGGCAATAAAGGCAATCGCAAAAGTTGCAAGCGATTGAATGGTTGCAGTCATTGGATCGGTACTTGCCGGGAAGAACAAATACGGAAAAATGATGACTGCCGCAGTGGCATAAATATAAAAATCGAAGAATTCGATTGTGGTACCAACAAGACTTGCAGTCAGTACGCGGAATTTTGAATTTGTCGCTACTTCTTCCGAAGCAGGTATAGAATTTGATGACGCCATAAGAAACCTTACACTTACTAAAAATAAAAAAGCTTAGTTTTAAAAGCGTAATCTTTTTAAAAAAGGCGTAATTTCTTAAAAAAATACGAAATACCGGCTCATGTCTACGGATTTAGGGTTACTAAAAAATGCAGAAATAGAGGGTTAGATCACGTAAAGACAGATCGCTAAGAAATGTGATCCAGCGCCAATCAATACAAAAACATGCCAGATAGCATGCGTATATCTTACTCTTTTTAATGCATAAAACAATGCACCAATGGTATAGGCCAGTCCACCAATGATGAGATAGGTTAATGCTTGATCGCTTAAAAAGCGTTGCATATCATCCATGACCAGTAATGCAAGCCATCCCATAGCCAGATAGGCGATAAGTGAAATCTTCTGGAAACGATGAATGAAAATTAACTTGAATAGTGTACCAATTCCCGCAATCACCCAAAGTGCAATTAATAGATACTGCGCTTTTGCTGTGGGAATCGCGATAGACAAGAAGGGGGTATAGGTTCCAGCAATCAAATAATAAATTGCGGTGTGATCCAGTTTTTTGTACCAGCCGCGACGCTGCGGCGATTCAGCATAGTGGTATAGGCTTGAGGCGGCAAAAAGTAAAATCAGGCTCAGGGCATAGACACATAAGCCAATAAACTGCCCAAGCGGCAAATAACTACCTTTAATCAGCATGAAAATACTGGCAACAGCTGCCAAAACTGCGCCAAGTGCATGACTGATCGCATTTATTTTTTCTTCATGTGGATCGTAGGTCTGCAAGTTAGATATGCTCATTGCTTATTTTCTATAATTAAAAATACACTTGTATAGTAATGAAGTTTTACCTTTAAAGTAAGAAGTTTTACACTGACCACTTAATTTACTCGAGTGATCTATATGTCTCAATTGGCTTCTCCTTTTATTCAGGAACAACAATTCTTAGATGCTTTTCAGCAAGCCATTGAAACACAAAGTTTTGATCGAATGATTCTTAGCCAGTATAAAGGCGAACTTGAAAATCTGGAGAAAATGATCTTGCGAGTCATTTCACTGCAAGGGCAGCCGGTTTTAAGTTGTTTGTATCGTTACAAGACTCAGGATGTCACCAAAAACTATCCTTTAACAGAAGCCAGCCAGCTGGTTCAGGATTTATTAGTCCAATGTAAACAAGCCAATCTTTTTACCAATGAAGAAGAGCTACAACTCAAAAAGAATAAGAAAAAAGCCCTGTTGACGGTGAGTAAAAATAAATCTGCATCAAGGCCCCAGAATATAGAAAATCAGCACGGACATGACCGCACCAAACATCGCTATGTCGATCAAGACAGTTGTTTTTTACAACCTTTAGGCATTACTAACGCGAAAGCGCAAATTATTCCAAGCATGGCGCGTAAATGGAAACAGATTAATAAATTTGTGGAAATTTTTTCGGGTGCTTTAGAGCAGATCACACAGCAAGATCATTCTTTGCGTGTGGTAGATTTTGGTTCGGGCAAAGGTTATCTGACCTTTGCCTTATACGATTATCTGGAAAAGCAGGGTCAAACGCCCTTTGTTACCGGAGTGGAACTGAATCCGAAAATGGTAGAGTTTTGTCAAAATGTAGCGGCAGCTTCCAATTTTAAGCAACTGGACTTTTTCCAAGGCGATGTCCGCACTTATGAACCAAAACACTTGGATGTAATGATTGCTTTGCATGCCTGTGATGTGGCGACGGACTTTGCCATTCATACGGGTATTCGTTTAAATGCACAGATGATTATGTGCGCGCCGTGTTGTCATAAGGAATTGCGTCCCCAGCTCAGAAGCCCGGAAGTGCTGAAACCGATGTTGCAATTTGGCATTCATCTGGGTCAACAGGCAGAAATGCTCACCGATACCATTCGTGCCTTATTGCTTAAAGCCTATGGCTATGAAACCAAAGTATTTGAGTTTGTAGCACTCGAGCATACCAGTAAAAATAAGATGATTCTGGCGACCAAACGAAAAGATTATCAAGAGCCGGATCAGACAGTATTGGCTCAGATTCACGCTCTAAAAGAGATGTATGGCATTCAAAAGCATTCGCTTGAATTATTGCTCAACAACCAGTGGGATCAGCAGGATATTGGCTGCAAGTGTTAATTTAAAACCAGTTTAAAATGGATCAAGCGGTCGCAAGACTGCTTTTATTTTAGGAAGATGATTTTTGATGAGCCAATTTACCATACGTCCAGGCAGTTGGGATGAGCTGCAAGATGATGCAAAACTAATTCGTGAGCAAGTGTTTATTCAGGAACAGCAGATTGCGGTTGAAGATGAATGGGATGTTGAGGATGCAGTATCCTTACACTTCGTAGTTTATGATCAAGATCAGCCGATTGCGACAGCACGATTATTGCAAAATAACAGCGTCGGACGTGTGGCTGTATTGAGGTCGCATCGCGGTGTAGGGATTGGAAAATTGCTAATGGAGCGGATTATTCAGCAAGCCAAATATGAACAGCGCAAATTTTTAAAGTTGTCTTCACAAGTGCATGCCATTCAGTTTTATGCAGCCTTGGATTTTAAAGTTGAAGGTGAGCAATATCTGGATTGCGGTATTCCGCATATCGATATGCGGTTGCTATTCACTTGCTCTTAGATATTTAAAATTTCAGTGTCGAAAATAAAAAAGCCACTAAAAAGTGGCTTTTTTATTTTCAGGAATCTTAGAATCAATGACCAGACTCATGTTCAGCTGATTTTTCCGCTTCAGTCATTGCAGCATGTTCTTCTGCAGCCATGTGATGATCTTCAGCGGTGGCTTTTGCTGCACCCGCCTCTTTACGGTTTTTAGCTTCTGCTAAAGCTTCTTCAGACATTGCAGGTGCATTTTTAAAAGCATGTTGTTGGGTGTTTTTTTGCTGTTGGCTCGGCATGTAATCTGGTTCGTTGCTTACGGCAAGGTAGAAAAAACCCATGAAAATAGCACCTAAAATACAAGCAATAATCAGCGCTTTCCAGCCCCAAGGTGATTTTTCAGGAGAAGAATTGTCAGTCATGAGAAAATACCAAAATGGATAAAAATAAATCAGAATCTATGTAACTTTATAACACAGAATAGAATGAAATCCGACTCATAACTGACTCAACCATTATTTAAATAAGCGAGTGAAATGAATTCAAGGAGCTGGTTTCTATTTAAGTGAAGTCAAAGTTTATAGCGGTATAAATATTCAGGCTTAAAAAATAGGTAAGTATTCTAAATGATCAAAAGCCCCCTTGAATGCATTAACACCCTTATCTTCAATCCAAAGAAAGGGCGTTAATGCTTTATGACTGAAGGGGGTTTATGAAATTTTCTCGCCAGAATGCATTTTATCTTTGAGCAATTGAGGCGCTTTAAAACGCTCACCATATTTGGCTTCAAGCATATTGGCGCGGATCAAGACTTTTTCTAGACCATACTGGTTCAGATACTGTATGGCTCCACCTGTCCATGGGGCAAAACCAATCCCGAAAATAGAACCGATATTGGCATCTACAACCGACTCCAACACGCCTTCTTCAAGGCAGCGCAAAGTATCCAGCGCTTGGACAAACAGGAAGCGGTCAATCATTTCCTGTTCGCAAATATCAATGTCTTTTTTCCAGTGGCTTAAACCCGCCCATAAATGTTTTTTCCCAGCTTCAGGGTATTCATAGAAACCTGCTCGCGCAGCTTTACCTTTACGGTTGAATTGATGAAGCATGCTTTCAATCACCTCATCCGCAGCGGAACGTGGCAGGTCTTTAGCTTCAGCTTGCAGGGCTTTACGCGTCTCAGCAGCCACATGTTCAGAAAGTGTTAAAGACACTTCATCCTGAATCGCAAGTGGCCCAACAGGCATACCCGCTTTGAGAGCTGCCATTTCAATTTTGGCAGGATGCACGCCTTCAGCAAGAAGTCTTAAACCTTCTTGCACAAAGGTGCCAAAGACACGACTGGTAAAGAAACCACGACTGTCATTCACCACAATTGGGGTTTTACCAATTTGTTGGACATAGTCATAGGCTTTAGCCAAAGTTTCAGCTGAAGTATTTTTGCCCTTAATGATTTCTACCAGTTGCATCTTATCGACGGGACTGAAAAAGTGCAGACCAATGAAGTGGCTATCATCTTTAGAAGCTTTGGCGAGTCCGGTAATTGGCAGGGTAGAGGTATTCGATGCCATCACGCCGCCAGTTACCAAATAACTTTCCGCTTCCTGGGTGACCTTGGCTTTGAGTTCTGGATTTTCAAACACCGCCTCAATAATCAGGTCACAACCTTGCAAATCCTCCGCAGAAGCTGTGGTTGTAATTAAACTTAAAACTTGATCGCGTTTTTCAGCCGTTAAACGACCTTGAGAGGCTTTTTTATCCAGCAACTTTTGGCTGTAGGCTTTGCCTTTTTCTGCCGCTTCTATTGATATATCTTTTAAAATAACCGGAATGCCTTTCGATGCGGTGGCATAAGCAATCCCTGCACCCATCATTCCGGCGCCTAAAATACCGACTTTAGTGGCTTTCCATTTCGCAACGTCTTTTGGGCGGCTGGCACCTGATTTAATCGCATTCAGACCATGCCAGAAGGTGCCAATCATATTTTTGGAAATTTGGCCGGTCGCCAGATAAGTAAAGTAACGTGATTCAATGGTCAGTGCGGTATCGACATCCACCTGTGCACCTTCAACTGCTGCTGCCATAATGGCTTCAGGGGCAGGGTAGCAACCTTTGGTCTTGTCACGCAGCATGGCAGGTGCAATCGCAAGCATTTGAGCAACAGCAGGTGTTTTGGGATCACCGCCAGGAATTTTGTAGCCTTTCACATCAAATGGTTGTTGCGAGATTGGATTGGCTTTGATCCAAGTAACCGCCTGGTCTAAAAGTTCTTGTTCAGTTTCCACAATCTCGTGAATCAAGCCTAAAGATTTGGCTTTATCGACAGTAAACTGTTTGCCTTCCATCAGCAGTGGAAAAGCATTTTGCAAGCCGAGCAGTCGTACCATGCGCACGATCCCGCCACCGCCTGGTAATAATCCTAAAGTCACTTCAGGTAAACCAAATTTAGCTTTCGGGTCATTCAGTGCAATACGATGGTGACAACACAAAGCCAGTTCCCAGCCACCACCGAGCGCCGTACCATTGAGTACTGCAACTACTGGAATACCACGTGTTTCGATATAGCGTAGTTTGGCTTTCATCTCTTCAATCATGTTGAAGAAGGCTGTGGCATGCTCCGGCTCTGCCTCAATCAGTTCATCCAGGTCACCCCCGGCAAAAAAGGTCTTTTTCGCTGAACGGAAAATAATCCCGGAAATTTCTGCATCTGCTTGAAGTTTTAAAACAATATCTTCCAGCGCCACACGGAAATCCGCATTCATGGTGTTGGCAGACTGGTTGGGAGAATCTAAGGTTAAAATGACGATATTATCCGCATTTTTTTCATATTGAATTGCGCTCATTGTTGTTCTCCTTATACCAATTCAATAATGGTTGCGATGCCCATACCGCCACCCACACATAAAGTGGCTAAACCACGTTTTTTGCCTTGACGTTCCAATTCATCCAGCAACGTTCCCAGAATCATCGCACCAGTTGCACCGAGTGGATGTCCCATCGCAATAGCCCCACCGTTGACATTGACTTTAGCCGGGTCAACATTAAGTTCAGTAATAAAACGCATCACTACTGCGGCAAATGCTTCATTGACTTCAAACAGGTCGATGTCGTCAATCGTTAGACCAGCTTTTTCTAAGGCTTTACGTGCTGCAGGGACAGGACCGGTCAACATGATGGTTGGATCAGAGCCAACCAATGCAGTAGCCAAAACTTTGGCACGCGGTTTTAAACCTTGTTCTTTCACTGCTTTTTCTGAAGCAATTAAAACAAGCGCTGCACCATCGACAATGCCGGATGAATTCCCTGCATGGTGCACATGATTAATCTGCCCGACTTCTGGATATTTTTGCAGGGCAATCGCATCGAAGCCCATTTGTCCCATCATGGCAAAACTTGGATTCAGTTTGGCTAAACCCTCAGCAGTGGTCGTTGGTTTAATAAATTCATCTTGGACTAAAATCATCACGCCAGCCTTGTCTTTAACCGGCACAATCGATTTATTGAAATAGCCACTGGCTTGAGCTGCGGTAGCTTTACGTTGTGATTCAGCTGCGAATGTATCGACCTCTGAACGCGTATAGCCGTCAATGGTCGCAATCAGGTCAGCGCCAATGCCTTGCGGAACAAAGTCGCATGCCATATTGGTTTCTGGATCCAGTGCCCAAGGGCCACCATCTGAACCCATTGGCACACGTGACATCGATTCCACACCACCCGCCACCACCATATCTTCCCAACCGGAACGGACTTTCATGGCTGCCATATTCACCGCTTCAAGTCCAGATGCACAGAAACGGTTGATTTGCACACCCGCCACATCATTGTCCCAACCTGCGGCAATCGCAGCTGTTTTGGCAATATCCGCACCTTGATCACCAATCGGGGTTACACAGCCCAGCACAATATCATCGACTTTAGAGGTGTCGAGCTGGTGACGGTCTTTCAGTTCATTCAGTAAGGTAGTGAGTAATGTGATCGGTTTCACTTGATACAGCGAACCCTCTTTTTTTCCTTTTCCGCGTGGTGTGCGAATGGCATCAATGATGTAGGCCTCGCTCATAGCTGTTCCCTTGTTATGACTTTTAAATTGTTATACTTTTCGAGTGTAATGATTAATTTTTGAAGTGCAATGACAAGAACGGATCAGATCAAATGAGTTTTTTAGCCAATAAAAAAGCCCAGACATTTAGTCTGGGCGGAGAAACTGTTATGCAGCTAAATGATTAATGATAGCCGTGTAATTGGCGATACAGTCCAGGTGTTACTCCAGTCCATTTCTTAAATGCACGGTGGAAAGTACTGGTTTCACTGAAACCGACTTGTTGTGCAACATCTTCCAGGGTTAAACCTGGGTTAAGTAGAAGGTGAATGGCAGCATCACGGCGTAATGCATCTTTAACACCTTGATAGCTTTTGCCTTCTGCAGCCAAACGACGACGTAAAGTTTGTGGCGACAAGTACAGCATAGACGCCACATCATTCAAGGTTGGCATTTCTTCACCAATTTGGCTCTTGAGGACGTCACGAATACGTGAAGTTAAAGAGTTGGTATTTTTGAATTTAACCAGTAATTGAGCCGGTGCGGCTTTTAAGAATTCTTCCAGATTCTCTTCAGTTTGACGCAGTGGTAAATCCAGATAATCAGCTGCAAAGGTAATTTCGGTGCGTGCTGCATCAAACTGCATCACCGGGGCAAAGAACAGTGCATCGTATTCATCGGCATGTGCAGGGCGTGGATAGCCGAAGTGCACACGTTCTAGTGGAATACGGCGTTCAATTAGCCAAGAAGCTAAACCGTGCCAAATCATCAACATACTTTCGGTAATGAAATGGTCGGGATCCATGCTTTGGGGAACATGAGGAACCAGACGTGCTTCGTGTTTATCACGTTCTATAGTCACCGACCATTCATCACCAAACAGTTTATAGAATTGTGCAGAAAGATCTAAAGCGTCTCCTAGCGTTTTCGCGTGAATAATCAACTGACACATAATGGCAAAAGTGCCCAAGCGACGTGGCTGTATATCAAAGCCCATATGTTCGTCTTGAGTCACCATCCATAACATCTTGACAAATCGGGTGTATTGCTCAGGAGAAATACGTGCTTTAGGTTGACGTAATAAGTCGGGTTCAATGCCTACATGTGACAATAAAGTTTCGACGTCCATACCTAGACGTTTTACGCCTGTTAAAGCCGCATTTACGAAGTGGATACTAATTGTATCGCGACTTATATTAAAGTCTTCAGTTTCTTTATCTTTTATATTCACTGGCAGTTGACCTAATTTTATATTCACTTGTAGTTGACCTAAATGACACTAAAAAATGTTTGGGTGGCAATTTACAATATATATTTTACCTTATCTACATATTAAATTGCCGAAATGATCAAGGTAAATGGCTGAACATGACATTGTTTTGTTGCATTTATATTTCTAATATGGGAAAAAAATCAACATAAAAGAGTAAAAATTACATGGAAGCTGCTTTAAAAGGATTAAAAGTTCTCGATTTTTCTACCCTTTTGCCAGGACCGTTCGCGACATTATATTTAGCTGACTTGGGTGCAGAGGTTATTCATGTGGAATCGCCAACACGTCCGGATTTAATCCGTTTATTGCCACCTTATGCCAATGGACAAGCGACTGCGCATAGTTATTTGAATCGAAATAAACAATCCATAGCGCTGGATTTAAAAGATCCTCACAACATTGCGTCCATTAAACAGAAAATTTCTGAATTTGACATTGTGATTGAGCAGTTCAGACCCGGGGTAATGCAACGGCTCGGCTTGGATTATCAAAGCCTTGCCGCAATTAATCCGCGACTGATTTATTGCTCCATTACCGGTTATGGGCAAACCGGACTCTATAAAGATAAAGCCGGCCACGATATCAATTATCTTGCGCTGTCTGGAATTGCAGGTCATAGCGGTCGGCAAGACAGTGGTCCACCCCCGATGGGCATTCAAATTGCAGATGTTGCCGGGGGCTCTTTACACGCAGTAATCGGAATTCTGTCTGCGGTAATTGAACGTCAACGTAGCGGACAGGGACAATATATTGATATTTCGATGACCGACTGTGTGGCCACCTTAAATAATATGGCAGCCGCCGCATCACTGGCTGGAAAAAGCAAACAGTCTGCGGAAAGAGGGCATTTAAATGGGGGTACTTTTTATGATTATTATCAGACTCAAGATGGCCGTTATTTGTCTGTGGGGAGTTTAGAACCGCAATTTATGTCCGGCTTGGCCACAATTTTAGAACTTCCAGTCCTTCTAGAAAAAGGTGCTTCTTTCGATGAGTTAGATCGAAAAATGGTTAAGCAAGCGATTCAGGACAAAATAAAATCTAAAGATTTTGCTGAGTGGCAGACGGTTTTCGCAGCGCAAGACATTTGTGTTGAGCCTGTACTGCATTTGGATGAAGCACTACATTCTGAACTTGCCAAGCAACGACAATGGACAGTTGAAGTACCTTTGGATACAAATTCAGAACAGACAGAGCAACAGTTAAGTTGTCCAATTAAGTTCTCCCGATCAGAAAATGTCTATAAATTCGCTGGACAGCGACTCGGGGAAGGAAAATGGTGATTATTTTTCTCTTATTTTATCAAATGGTTAAAAACCTCTAATCAAAAAGTTAAAAGAATGTGAAGAAAAAATTGACCAGTCTCACATAAAATAGGCGTAACATATACAAAATACATATAAATAAATTATGGTTACTTATATGCACTTATCCCCTAAAGTAAAGGCGGTTTCAGTTGCATTAACTGCTTTTTTATCTGGTATTGCGGCAGCACATGCAAGTGATGCATTTGATGCAGAAAGTCCGAGGATGCTCGGTGACTGGAACGGTCAGCGTACTACACTGCAAAAACAAGGCTACGATTTCAGCTTCGGTTACACGGGTGAAATGGCAACTTTACTCAATGCAAAATATGCCTCAAGTCACGGAACTGAATACGCAGACCAGTTTGCAATTGGTGTGCACTTAGACTTGGAAAAGATTTCTGGATGGAAAGATACTGAAGCTCAAATTAACATTACTGAGCGTAATGGTCATTCACTGTCTAATACTTCCGATGCTTTAAATGGTCAATCGACTGGTGTAGCAAGTGGTCATTTAAGTTCTACACAAGAAGTGTGGGGCCGTGGTCAAACTTGGCGTTTAACTGATTTTTGGATCAAGAAAAAATTCTTAGAGCAGAAATTGGATATTAAAGTCGGTCGTTTCGGTGAAGGTGAAGACTTCAATAGCTTTGACTGTGATTTTCAAAACCTGGCCCTTTGTGGTTCACAAGTGGGGAACTGGGTGGGTGATCAATGGTACAACTGGCCTGTATCACAATGGGCTGCACGTGTGAAATACAATGTCACTCCAGACGTTTATGCACAAGTCGGTATATACGAATATAACCCTGAAAATTTAGAACGCGGCAAAGGTTTTAACCTGAGCACGGATGGTTCTAATGGTGCAATTATTCCTGCAGAATTAGTTTGGACACCAAAAGTTGGCGAGCAAAAACTTCCGGGTGAATACCGTGCCGGTTATTACTACAGCACTGCTGACGCGCAAGAAATTAGCCAGCCTCTACAAACTTCACATAAGCAAGGCGGATGGGTAGTTGTGAAACAACAGCTGATCGCACATAAAGGGGATGCTTCTCGTGGCTTAACGGGTTTCGTGAATTTAACCGTTCATGATTCAGATACAAATGCTGTAAGCGATATGCAAAACCTAGGTCTTGTTTATAAAGGTGCAATAGATTCTCGTCCTAAAGATGAAATTGCAGTTGGTGTTGCACGTATCAATATGAATGATGGTCTGAATGATCAACGTAGTGAGGAAATTGATGCAGAAGTTTATTACGGTTTACATGCAACCAATTGGTTAACGATCCGTCCAAACGTTCAGTATATTCGTCATGTTGGTGCATATAAAAACGGTGAAAATGCTTGGGTTGGCGGAGTCAAATTCCAAACTGCTTTCTAGGGGTGATTCAGAGCCTTAAAAAATGAGAGGTCATCATCAACAGTGATTACCTCTAATTTTTTTTAAAGAGTCTGATTTTTGTAGCTGATGTACATACGGTTAATCAAAAGGGTTGTGAAGAATCTTTTTGATTAACCTTACTAAAAATTAAAGATTAAGGTGGTTAATATGAATAATCCATCTACAGGAACGGGAATGCGTACATTTAGCGTCATTATCTTGGCGATATTTGCGTTGATCCTGCTGATAGGCGGTATCTGGCTAGCAGTGCTAGGCGGTTCAATTTATTACATCATTGCCGGTTTATTGTTGTTGGCAACAGCGGTTCTTCTGAAGAAATCGGATTCCAAAGCATTTTGGGTGTATGCCGCATTAATGCTGGGTACAGTTATCTGGGGTGTTTGGGAAGCAGGTACTGACTTCTGGGCACTTGCACCACGTCTCGATATTTTAGGTTTACTGGGTTTATGGTTATTGATTCCGGCAGTTTCTCGCGGAATTGCTGAGGCGAAAACAGCTAAAATTGCTTTAGCGAGTACTTTAATCCTCGCCATTGTAGTGATGATTTATGCAATTTTTAATGATCCACAAGAAATTAAGGGTGAAATTAAAACTGCACAGCCAAAACAAGCGCAAGCCATTACTGGTGTAGCCCCTGAAGACTGGCCTGCTTATGGTCGTACTCAAGCTGGTGTGCGCTATTCTCCGTTAAATCAAATTAACAGCGATAACGTTAAAGATTTAGAAGTTGCCTGGACCTTCCGTACTGGTGAAATGAAAACCGATAAGGACTCAGGCGAAACCACCAATCAGGTAACGCCAATTAAAATTGGCAACAACATGTTTATGTGTACTACACATCAACGTTTGATTGCACTTGATCCTGCGACAGGTAAGGAAAAATGGAGTTTCGATCCGAAGTTGAAAGCGGATAACACCTTCCAGCATTTAACATGTCGTGGTGTATCTTATTTTGATGCGAACAACACGATTCAATTCGCAAAAAGTTTAGAAAGTAAAAAATCAAGCTCTGTACTTTGCCCACGTAAAATCATTCTTCCTGTGAATGATGGTCGTCTTGTGGCAATCAATGCAGACAATGGTCAGCGTTGTACCGACTTTGGTAAAAATGGTGAAGTCGATCTTCAAAAAGATATGCCATTCCCGTATCCAGGTGGCTACATCCCAACTTCACCGCCAGTGATTACCGGTACCACCATCATTATTGGTGGTTCAACAACTGATAACTACTCAACCGAAGAACCTTCTGGTGTAATCCGTGGTTATGACGTAAACACCGGTGAGCTTCTTTGGGTATTTGATACCGGCGCAGAAGATCCGAATCTCATCCCGGCTCCGGGTCAAAAATATGTTCAAAACTCACCAAATGCCTGGGCACCTCTGGCTTATGACGAAAAACTAGACATTGTATATGTACCAACAGGTGTGGGTACGCCGGACATCTGGGGGGGGAACCGTACTGAGCTTGCTGAGCGTTATGCAAACTCAATGCTTGCATTGAATGCATCTACAGGTAAATTGGTCTGGAATTTCCAAACCACACATCACGATTTGTGGGATATGGATGTGCCATCACAGCCATCTCTAGCTGACATCAAAGATAAATCAGGCAATATTGTTCCTGCAATCTATGTGTTGACTAAAACAGGAAATGCCTTCGTTCTAGACCGTCGTACAGGTGAAGCAATCGTTCCGATTGAAGAGCGTGCTGTACCACAAACTGTGAAACGTGGTCCACAAACCAAAGGCGAGTTCTACTCTAAAACTCAGCCATTCTCTGATTTTGATCTTGCGCCACAAGATAAATTGACCGACAAGCAAATGTGGGGCGCAACCATGTTTGACCAGTTGATGTGTCGCGTTTACTTTAAGTCATTAAACTACGATGGCATTTATACCCCACCTTCTGAAAACGGTACTCTGGTTTTCCCGGGTAATCTAGGTGTATTTGAATGGGGCGGTATGTCTGTCAACCAAGACCGTCAGGTTGCGTTGATGAATCCAATCGGCTTGCCATTTGTGTCTAAACTGATTCCTGAAGATCCAAACCGCAAACAAACCGCGAAAGGTGCGGGTACAGAAGCGGGGATTCAACCGATGTACGGCGTGCCTTACGGTGTGGAAATTAAAGCATTCCTGTCACCACTGGGTTTACCTTGTAAACAGCCAGCCTGGGGATTTGTAGCGGGTGTGGATCTGAATACCCATGAGGTGGTCTGGAAAAAACGTATTGGTACAATCCGTGACAGCTTGCCGAACTTGTTCCAGTTGCCCGCAGTTAAAATTGGTGTTCCGGGTCTGGGTGGTTCAATCTCTACCGCGGGTAACGTGATGTTCGTTGCGGGTACGCAAGATAACTATATTCGTGCCTTTAATGTGACCAATGGTGATCAG
The DNA here is from genome assembly GCF_004331285.1 of Acinetobacter sp. ANC 3781. Taxonomy (GTDB): domain Bacteria; phylum Pseudomonadota; class Gammaproteobacteria; order Pseudomonadales; family Moraxellaceae; genus Acinetobacter. The sequence goes on along the minus strand of NZ_SJOH01000017.1, from coordinate 49,124 downwards.
TTGTGGGAAGGACGCTTACCAGCAGGTGGACAGGCAACTCCAATGACTTACGAAATCAACGGTAAGCAGTATATTGTGATTATGGCCGGTGGGCATGGTTCATTCGGGACAAAAATGGGCGACTATTTAGTAGCCTATGCTTTACCTGATCAAAAGAAATAATCATTAAAATATAAAAAGCCTGATTCATCAGGCTTTTTTTATGGATTAATTTCATCATTTTAAAAAACTTAAATTTTTCATATAAAAATAGGAGTATTTACAGGGGAGAATTTCAAAAATTATTTTCTATATGAAAAATAATGATAAACAAGTGAAAACAACATCAAATCTGATTAGAAGTAGCAGGATTCGGCTGTAAGTGGCTATATCAGTGAAATCCAGACATGCTTATCAATAAAACCGCTATTAAATATGTAAAAAACGCATTTTGTTGATAGGTTAAATCTCGTTATGCTGTCAGCCGTTATAATGAACCTACTAGCTGTACGCCATGTATTTATATACTGATTTCGATCAGCAACTGATCAATGAACGTGTTGCACAGTTCCGTGACCAAACGGAACGTTATTTAGCGGGTAAATTGACGGAAGATGAATACCGTCCGCTACGTCTCCAAAATGGTTTATACGTGCAACGTTATGCGCCAATGTTACGTATTGCTGTGCCTTATGGTCTGATGAACTCGAACCAGCTCCGTAAAATCTCGGATTTGGCTAAAGACTATGACCGTGGTTATGCACATGTATCAACACGTCAAAACATTCAGTTTAACTGGCCTGCACTAGAAAATGTACCTGACATGTTGGCAGAACTGGCAACAGTTCAAATGCATGCCATTCAAACATCGGGTAACTGTATTCGTAATACCACAACTGACCAGTATGCAGGGGTGGTTGCTGGTGAAATTGCCGATCCGCGTCCAACCTGTGAATTGATTCGTCAATGGTCAACCTTCCATCCAGAATTTGCTTTCTTGCCGCGTAAATTTAAAATTGCGGTGTCTGCATTGGCTGAAACAGACCGTGCAGCGGTTTCATTCCATGATATCGGTGTGTATATCGTGAAAAATGAAGCAGGCGAGATCGGCTATAAAATTAAAGTCGGTGGTGGTCTGGGCCGTACCCCAGTCATTGGCAGCTTTATTCGTGACTTCCTGCCACGCGAAGATTTAATTGCTTATCTTGAAGCCGTCCTTCGTGTCTATAACTTGCATGGCCGTCGTGACAACAAATATAAAGCACGTATCAAAATTTTAGTGAAAGCTTTAACGCCTGCTGTATTTGCTGAAAAAGTCGAAGCCGAATTTGCTCATACTATTCAGACTTTGAAAATTCAGCCTGAAATCTTGAAAAAGCTGGATGAAGAATTCACGCCATTTGATTATCAAGCTTATGCAGATGAAGACTTCACTGAACAGTTTGCTGCGCATCCAAAATTCAAGCAATGGTTCAATATCAATACCAATGCACATAAAGTAAAAGGCTATCGTATTGTAACGATTTCGCTTAAACGTGCTGGTATTGCACCAGGTGACATGACCGTTGAAGAAATGAATTTGATTGCTGATTTGGCAGACAAGTACACTTTCGGTGAACTTCGTACCACACATGAACAAAATATTTCGCTTGTTGATGTTCCGCAAAAAGACTTGTTTGAATTGTGGCAAATTCTTGAGCAAAACAACCTTGCACGTGCACACATTGGTTTCTTAACGGACATCATTTGCTGCCCCGGCGGTGACTTCTGCTCGCTGGCAAATGCAAAATCAATTCCAATTTCTGAAGCGATCTCGCGTCGTTTTGATGACTTAGATACCGTATATAACCTCGGTCACATCGACTTGAATATTTCAGGTTGTATGAATGCCTGTGGTCATCACCATGTTGGTAATATTGGTATTTTAGGTGTTGATAAAAAAGGCGCTGAATTCTACCAAATTACTTTAGGTGGGAATGCCGATCATGATGCTTCAATTGGTGATATCTTGGGGCCATCATTTGCAGCGGATCGTGTACCGGATGTAGTAGAAGAAATTTTGAATACTTATCTCGATTTGCGTGCTGATGGGGAAGAATTTATCGAAACTTACCGTCGTGTTGGCATTCAACCGTTTAAGGAGCGTGCATATGCTTAATACTGCGCTAAAAGTGCTCTCTAAAGATGGCACGATTGCAGACAACACTTATCAATTGATTGGTGAAGATGGGATTTTACCGCAAGGTGACGTGGTTCTGACTGTAGAACAGCTTGATCAATTGGCAAATGTATCTGGCAAAAAAGCTTTGTACATTACTGTTGATGCTTCTCCTGAAGTCAATGAATTCCCGCTTGACCAGTTAGATGCAATCTTTATCGAGTTTGCAGGCTTTAATGATGGCCGTGGTTATTCATTTGCAGCCTTGTTGCGTCGTCAAGGTTATCAAGGCGAACTTCGCGCGACTGGCGATATCTTTAAAGATGTGTTGAACTATTTAAAACGTTCAGGCTTCGATACTTTCGTGGTTAAAGAAGGTAAAGATATTTTGGAAGCGGCTGAAGGCTTAAATGATTTTAAAAATCCGTATCAAGCATCTACTGCCGTTGCACAAGCACGTTATCAAACAGGTGCTTAATTTGAATTAAGTTGCCGTGAAAATTAAAAAAAGCCGGAGTAATTCCGGCTTTTTTAGGTCTGATATTTAGAGGAATTTAATCTCACATTGCTTCGAGTTGACAGTTAATCATCCATTTAATCCCAAACTGATCTGTAAATGCACCATATAACGCACCCCAAAACGTCTTTTCCAAGGGCATTTCTAGTTGTCCATTGACAGATAAAGCCTCAAACAAGCGTTGTGCTTCAACTTGTTCATCGGCATTTAGATTAATCGAAATATAGTGATTATTGCCTTTAGTGAAAACAGTGTTTTTTTGCGCACAGAATTGATCATTGGTATCGGATGCCATCAGTTCTGTAAATTCATTGATGGGTAGCGAAACGTGCAGAATAAGATTTTTATCCGCTTCAGAAAGCGTAACACCTTCTTCAGCAGGTAGCTCGCCATAACGGGTAAGATTCGAAAATTCGCCACCAAAAACTGACTTATAAAAGTTGAAAGCAGCTTCTGTTTCACCTTGGAAGTTGAGGTAATGATTGAGTTGCATGGAAAAGCCTGTTTTTGTTGTTTTGTTCAGATTTAATTTAGCAGGCTTAAGCTTAAATTTTGATAATAAAAATATGAAAAAGTGTAAGCATAAAAAAATCCCTCCAAGTGGAGAGATTTTTTTATGCTTTCTCCTTAGGGGAGAGATGAGGAACACTGCTTCGCAAGGAAGTTAAAGCAATTCAATCGCCACAGCAGTTGCTTCACCGCCACCGATACACAGTGCCGCAATACCACGTTTGCCACCTGTACGTTTCAACGCATGGATTAAGGTTAAGATTATACGCGAACCAGTAGATCCGACAGGATGACCGAGAGCACATGCTCCTCCATTGATGTTCACTTTCTCAGGATCTAACTTGAATTCGTCGATCGGACACATCGTTACCATTGCAAAGGCTTCATTAATTTCCCATAGGTCAATATCCTCAACCTTCCACCCCGATTTATCTAGAACTTTTTGAATTGCACCTACAGGAGCAATAGTAAATTCAGAAGGATGTTGTGAATTCGAAGCATATGCCACAATTTTTGCCAAAGGGTTTAAACCTTTTGCCGTAGCATGTTCTGAAGAGGTCAATACTAGGGCAGAAGCACCATCTGAAATTGAGCTGGCATTTGCAGCAGTAATTGTCCCGTCTTTTGCAAATGCAGGACGTAAAGTTGGAATTTTATCGATATTGGCATTAAAAGGTTGCTCATCTTTATCTACAACCACATCGCCTTTACGAGATTTCACGGTAACTGGAACAATTTCATCGGCAAAATAGCCTTCAGTAATAGCAGTCTGAGCACGTTTTAAAGAACGAATGGCAAAATCATCCATTTGTTCACGGGTATAGCCTTTATTGTTTGCCATGTCTTGAGCGAATGAACCCATCAAGCGGCCTGTTTCAGCATCTTCTAGACCATCGAGGAACATGTGATCTTTCACATCACCATGGCCCATGCGATAGCCTGCACGTGCTTTGGTCAACACATAAGGTGCATTGCTCATTGATTCCATACCGCCAGCCACCACAATTTCAGCAGAAGCTGCTTTGATCATATCGGCAGCCTGCATGACAGCTTTCATGCCCGAGCCACAGAGTTTATTGATGGTGACTGCTCCAGTTGAATCAGGCAGACCGGCTTGACGCATTGCTTGACGCGCAGGGCCTTGCTTTAAACCGGCAGGGAGTACACAGCCCATAATGACTTCTTCGACATCCGTTGGTTGTAATCCTGCACGCGCAATTGCTTCTTTAATTGAAGCTGCACCAAGCTCAGGCGCTGTTAAACCCGCTAAGCTACCCTGAAAACCGCCCATAGCTGTACGTGCGCCATTTACAATTACGATGTCTGTCATTTTTGTTCTCTCCGAGATTTACTTTTTAGGGGATTGTTTTACAAACATAAGCAGTATATGGAAAAATGAACAGGAATAAAGTCTGTTTGTTCTACGCCTTTAGACTGATAAGTTTTTAGCAAGTGAGTGGATTCTCAATACGGGTATGTCCCATCCTACTCAATAAAATTTTATAGTGAGTTTGTTGATAATGAGAACAATAATAAAAACTGCCATTTGATCCATTCGGAAGCCCATTTTCAGCTTGAAAAGTTACACTTGGCGTCCTTAACGTACCTCTCCAATCTAAATTTCCATATTTCAGCTCAGTTGATTCCGTAAAGACAATTTTTTCATCCGCATCCACCTGTCTATTTTTATTACTATCTAAAAAAACAATAAAACCTGAATTCCAATGACTTGCTTGGCAACTCACTTTATTTTGGCTAGGACAGAGCACGACATTGGTGTGATGTATGGCAGCATGGGATTTTGCTAATTGAATACTTGAAATCAATTTGTTTGTAATATTTTTGACTTCTTGTCTTGCCATTATGTCGTGAAAATAAGGTAAAGCGATGGTCGTCATAATCGCTAAAATAGCGAGCGTAACGATGAGTTCAACGAGCGTAAAACCATTTTTTTGTTTGGAAATCATTAAATTAACCTTGTAATATATTATTTTAGTTATTTGTGTTATTAATATTTTGTTTTTTAATGGTTTTTTAAAGCTAATATTTATTACTCAACTTTTAAGAAAGCTGTTAAAATAATTTAGCAAGTGACAATAAGCTATTCATAAGAATAAATTGAGTAAAAAATTACCGAATTACAACGGAAATTGTAAGTAATTTTGTCAATAATTTACTTGATTAAAATTATCAAGCACTTGGAAAAAAAATAAAGTGTTTGTATGATTCAAAGTGAATGGCTTAAAAATAAAACTGGGGTATTGGAAAGCCTATCTCAGGATAGCCCAAATTTAGGCTTGAGCTTGAACAACAATTGTTATCTCTGGAGGATAATTCCATGAAAATGAGTCGTATTGCATTAGCAATGCTCGTTGCTGCACCTTTAGCTGCTGCTAACGCTGGCGTAACTATTACACCATTAATGCTTGGTTACACTTTCCAAGACACTCAACACAATAACAGCCGTGGCAACCTAACAAATGGTGGCCAAGAGCTTCAAGACGATTTATTCGTTGGTGCTGCACTTGGTGTTGAATTAACTCCATGGTTAGGTTTTGAAGCTGAATATAACCAAGTTAAAGGTGATTCAGATTTCAACCAGGGTGAATATAAACAAACTCAAATCAATGGTAACTTCTATGCTACTTCTGATTTGATCACTAAAAATTACGACAGCAAAATCAAGCCATATGTATTGTTAGGTGCTGGTCACTATAAATATGAGCTTGATAGTGCTGCTGGTCGTGATACACGTGGTCTTGAAGAAGAAGGTACTTTAGGTAATGCTGGTCTTGGTGCTTTCTGGCGCTTAAACGATGCTTTATCTCTTCGTACTGAAGCTCGTGCTACCTATAACATCGATGAAGATTTCTGGAACTATACAGCTTTAGCTGGTCTTAACGTAGTTCTTGGTGGTCACTTGAAGCCAGCTGCTCCTGTAGTTGAAGTTGCGCCAGTTGAACCTGTAGCTCCAGTTCAACCAGCTCCACAAGAGTTGACCGAAGACCTTAACATGGAACTTCGTGTGTTCTTTGATACAAACAAATCAAACATCAAAGATCAGTACAAACCAGAAATTGCTAAAGTTGCTGAGAAGTTAGTTGAATATCCAAACGCTACTGCTCGCATCGAAGGCCATACAGATAACACTGGTCCACGTGCATTGAACGAACGTTTATCTTTAGCTCGTGCTAACTCTGTTAAATCTTCACTTGTAAATGAATACAATGTAGATCCAGCTCGTTTGTCTACTCAAGGTTTCGCTTGGGATCAACCGATTGCTGACAACAACACTAAAGAAGGCCGTGCTATGAACCGTCGTGTATTCGCGACAATTTCTGGTAGCCGCACAGTTGTTGCTGAACCAACTCAAGCTCAATAATTAATTATTGATCTGATCTGAAAAAAGCAGCCTTAGGGCTGCTTTTTTTATACTCGCTACATAAGCATAACTTGTTTAATACACTGTTTTATTTTTATCTTGTTCTAATAAATATTCCTATACAATAAAAACAGGGTAAGCAATGACACAGATGCTAACGACTGAAGATGGCAGCTCCATTTATTATAAAGATTGGGGGGAGGGTGCTGTAATTGTCTTTTCACATGGATGGCCTTTATCCAGTGATGCTTTTGAAGACCAAATGTTATTTTTAGCTGAACATGGCTATCGGGTCATTGCATTTGATCGGCGTGGACATGGGCGGTCAAGTCAACCATGGGCTGGACATACTATTGACCAATATGCAAAAGATTTACATCAATTGATTGAACATTTGAATTTAGATAATTTTGCTTTAGTTGGGCATTCTACCGGTGGAGCAGTTGTCACCCGTTATACGGCAAAATATGGACAGCAGAAGGTCACTAAGCTTGCGTTAATTGCTGCTGTAACTCCTTTAATGATTAAGCGAGAGGATTATCCAGACGGAGTTGATCCAGAAGTATTTGATGAAATGCGTGCAAATTTATTGGATAACAGAGCTGATTTTTATCTGGATTTTGCTAAGAAGTTTTATGGTTACGACAAATTATTCAATAAAAAATCTGAAGGTGTAGTGCAAAATTTTTGGCGTATCGCTATGCAGGGGTCGATCAAAGCACATTATGATTGTATTGAGGCTTTTTCAGAAACAGATTTGCGCGAAGATTTAAAACAGATCACGGTGCCGACTTTGGTGCTTTATGGGACTGCAGATGAAATTGTACCTCCAGAAATTTGTAGTCAACACACATTAAAACTTTTAAAGCACGGCGTAGAGGAGCAAATTAAAGGCGCTTCACATGGTTTGTGTACTACGCATAAGAATGAAGTTAGTTTTGCTTTAAAACAATTTTTTGCAGCAGGTTCGGTATTATAAAAGTGCATTCAAGTGGCAAGGACAGTAGTATAAAAAAACAGCCCTAAGGCTGTTTTTTTAAATAAAAGCTCAATCACGTTCTACATTTACAGGTTGAACATCCATTTCTTGATATGGAATCAGTTTGGTTTTATGTTTCCATTTATACCCTAACCAGATCACAAGAAAGAGCGGAATACTGATATAAGTTGAAAGCAAACCTAACCAGTCAATTTTTCCACCAATCAATGCTTCATAGTTCTGACCTAGAATAATGATCGAGCAGAGAATGAAGGCGAACCATGGTGCAAAAGGGAAAAACTTGGCTGTATAAGCTAAATCTTCAAGTTTATAGCCTTGTGCTAAATAGCCTTTACGGAAACGGTAATGTGAAATGGCAATACCTAACCAGACAATAAAACCACACATCCCGGACATATTCAGCAGCCAGTTAAACACTTCTTGTTCGCCAATAAATGTCGTCAAAAAGCAGAGTGCAGCAATTGCAGTGGTGGCATAAAGCGCATTCATCGGTACGCCACGAGGGTCGAGTTTAGCAAACCATTTCGGTGCGCGTCCCTGACGTGCCATATCAAATAGCATACGCGTAGATGAATACATACCTGAGTTACCTGCAGACAATATTGCAGTCAGAATCACCGCATTCATTAAACCTGCAGCAAAGGCAAAACCTGCTTTTTCATACAACAATGTAAAGGGTGAAAGGGTGATATTTTCACTGGCAGCGGCTTGTAATAAACGTGGATCATCATAAGCAACTAAGGTGCCGATAATGAAAATACACACTACGTAAAACAATAAAATACGCCAGAAAATTTGCTTGATGGCAACAGGGATAGTTTTTTTAGGATCTTTAGATTCACCCGCTGCAACCCCCACCATCTCGGTTCCCTGGAACGAGAAGCCGGCAATCATGGCCACACCAATCATGGCTTGTAAGCCGCCAACAAACGGTGCATCACCTTTAGTCCAGTTGGAGAAAGTGACCATATCCGGGGTCAGCATGATTTTGGCAATCATGGCAATACCAATAATGATAAAGACAATAATCGCAATGACTTTGACCAAAGAGAATAAGAATTCAGTTTCACCAAAGCCTTTGACCGTCAGGGCATTAATACCAAAAATAATGGCCAGAAAAATGGCACTCCAGTAGAAGCCTGGAATATCAGGGAACCAGAATTTCATAATAAACTGTACCGCAACCAGTTCAAAAGCAACGGTGATGGCCCAGTTGTACCAATAGTTCCAGCCTAAAGCGAATCCAAAACCACCTTCCACATATTTAGTCCCATAGGTGAAAAATGCACCTGAAGTGGGGTTGTGTGTGGCCAACTCGCCCAAACTCGTCATTAAGAAATAAATCATTAAACCAATTAGGGCATAAGCAAGTAATGCGCCGCCAGGACCTGCATTTGCAATGGTTGCACCAGAAGCCAAGAATAATCCTGTACCGATGGAACCGCCAATGGCAATCATATTGAGATGGCGAGCACCAAGCTTACGCTGCAGGTGGGGTTGATCTGTTTCGCTCATCATTGTTCCTTAACATTTTTTTGCATTTTGGCGAACAACACTTTAAAGCCTTGTTGATCGGCTTTGGTTGTACACTGACCAAAATTCTGCTCAATTAATAATGGATAATTTAAAAAGCGGTTTGCTACAATCCATAATTCGCCGCCCGATTTTAAATGACGTCGTGAAGTTTTGCATAAACTTTCACTGGCGTTGTAATTGGTTTGAATACCCTGATGGAAAGGGGGATTGCTGACGATGGCATGCAAGAAGAGAGGAGCATCCTCAATACCTGTCACTGCGGTAATTTCAAGTTGTTCTGGTGCAAGATCATTTTTTTCAAAGGTCATTCGGGTAGACGCCAACGCAAAGGCATCGACATCCATCGCGAAAATTCGGTTTTTAGGATTCAGTTTAGCTAAATAAGCACTGATTACCCCCGCACCACAGCCAAAGTCAGCAATTTTACCTGAAGTCACTTGCGATAAAAAAGGCAACAATACGGCTGTGCCTAGATCTAAGCGATTTTGACTAAATACACCCGGAAGAGCGCAGATGGTTAAATCACCTCTAGGCGTCGCGACCGTATATTGCTGCGCCCAATCTGCCAAAGTTTTCGCAGTCACTGTTGATTCAATGGTGAGTTGCCACATTTGACAATGACGTGCGCTATCGAGTTTAAGGGCTTTGCCATAAGGTTGCAGTTGTTTGGCTGCGCGTTCGACACCGGCTTTTTTTTCACCAACCAGAAAGATAGAAGAACCTAAACTTAAACGGCTTACGACATTGTGTAAGATATAATTTAATAATTCTTTTGACTTCGGCACAAAAATGATCGCTTGATCAAAATCAGCCTCAGGAAGGTCGACACCAAAATGGACATTGGCTTGTTGTGACTGAAAATATTGAAATTCATTATAATTCCATGTCCATAAACAGGGAGTAATGTCTTTCTCTAAATTGGAAAGTAAGTCATCTGTTGGTGCATTAACCAACAATATACGTCCTGAAAGATATTCATGCTGTCGAATGACAACTTCACTTCTTGGATCCATTTTTTTATCTCGCCATTGAAAAACTCTGCCCAGACAATGCTGGGCAGAGTTGATGCTGAAATGAAATTATTTCTTCGACTCAGGAAGAATAATATTTAATAACAATGCTGCAATACCCCCTGTAGCCACACCTGAACTGAAGATGTTACGGAATAATTCAGGCAAGTGTTCAAGAATTTGTGGCACTTGTGCAACCCCCAAACCGAGGGCAAGTGAGATTGCAATAATCAATAACGCACGACGGTCAAGTTGCACACCTGAAAGGATATTGATCCCAGAAGCTGCAACAGCACCAAACATTACCATAACAGCACCACCCAACACGGCTTGAGGAACCGCTTGAATGACACCCGCAACCGCAGGAAGCAATCCAAGAATCACCAATAAAGCTGCAATCCAGATACCGACATAACGGCTGGCAACACCCGTCAGTTGAATCACACCGTTATTTTGTGCAAATACAGAACTTGGGAAAGTATTAAAAATACCGGCTAAGAAAGAGTTTGCACCATTTACAAGTACACCACCTTTAATACGTTCCATCCATTTCGGACCATCTACCGGTTGGTTTGAAATTTTAGAAGTTGCGGTGATGTCACCAATCGCTTCTAGCGACGTTACCAGATAAATAAATGCCATTGGAATAAACAAGCTCCAGGAGAAACTTAAACCAAAGTGCATCGGGGTCGGAATTTGAACAATTGGTGCATCTTTTAAGCCGGAAAAATCAAGATGTCCCATGAAGCCTGCAAGGGTATAGCCAATGATTAAAGCAATTAGAATCGCCGAGCTTTTTACCCAAGTAATACGGATACGATTCAAAATAATAATAACCGCCAGAACGCTACATGACATGATCAGGTTATCAGCGTTAGCGAACGTTTTATCGCTCATTGCCTGATAACCGCCCCCCATACTAATTAGACCTTCTTTAATCAAGGTCAAACCAATCAGCAGAACAACAATACCCGTAACAAGCGGAGTAATGAGCTTTTTCACCCAAGGTAAGACGCGTGAAACACCCATTTCAATAAATGAGCCAGCAATCACCACACCAAAAATAGAGGCCATGACGGCTTCAACCGGGGTACCCGCAGCGACCATTGCCGAGCCAATCCCTATAATTGGGCCAATAAAGTTGAAGCTGGTACCTTGAACAATCAGCAAACCTGCCCCAAAAGGACCGACCTTCTTACATTGTAAAAAGGTGGCAATGCCCGAGATCACCAATGACATTGAAAGAATCATATTGGTGTCTTCTTTTGAAACACCGAGGGCTAAACAAATCAGCAAACCGGGCGTGACAATCGGGACAATAATTGCAAGTAAATGTTGCAGTGCAGCCAAAAACGCGATGACGGGTTGAGGGCGATCATTCAATCCATAGACCAAATCAAGGCGCTCTTTTTGTTCGGGAGGGGTATTTAAATCAGACATGTAAGAAGGTACAGCAGCAATTTGCCGTTATTCTAATCGAGTTACAGGACATTACAAATGAAAAAAAGCCTGATTTGTCAAAAAAACTTGTAACTGTCACTGAACTGTCACTACTAAAACTTTGTATTTTTCTGTATAATTTGCCCTCAAATTAAATATGCATCGAATATACATGTCAGATATTAAAACTCTCCGTAACATCGCCATTATTGCGCACGTCGATCATGGTAAAACCACTCTTGTAGACAAACTTTTGCAACAATCAGGTGCTCTCGGTGATCGCGCGGGTGAGATCGAGCGTGTCATGGATTCTGGCGCTATTGAAAGTGAACGTGGTATTACCATTCTTGCAAAAAACACTGCAATTAAATGGTTAGATGCGCGTACAAACACTGAATATCGCATTAACATCGTGGACACCCCGGGACATGCAGACTTCGGTGGTGAAGTTGAACGTGTAATGTCAATGGTTGACTGTGTATTGCTTCTTGTTGACTCTCAAGAAGGTCCAATGCCACAAACGCGTTTTGTGACATCAAAAGCCTTTGCAAGCGGTCTAAAGCCAATCGTAATCATTAACAAAGTAGACAAGCCAAGCGCGCGTCCAGACTGGGTAATTGACCAAGTATTTGACTTGTTCGACAACCTGGGTGCTACTGACGAACAGTTAGACTTCCCAATTGTTTACGCTTCAGGCTTACGTGGTGTTGCAGGTCCTTCTCCAGAAGAACTTGCTGATGACATGACTCCATTGTTCCAAACAATCGTAGACATCGTTGAACCGCCGGCAGTTGACGTTGATGGTCCATTCCAAATGCAAGTGTCTTCACTTGACTATAACAGCTTCGTAGGTGTTATCGGTGTGGGTCGTATTCAACGTGGTTCAGTAAAATTAAATACGCAAGTTACTGTAATCGATAAAGAAGGTAAGACTCGTAACGGTCGTATCTTAAAAATTATGGGTTACCATGGTTTAGACCGTGTAGATATTGAAGAAGCAAATGCTGGTGACATCGTTTGTGTAACTGGTATTGATGCACTTAACATTTCTGACACAATTTGTGATCCTAAAAATGTTGAAGCTTTACCGCCATTGTCTGTAGACGAACCTACAGTAACCATGACATTCCAAGTAAACAACTCACCGTTTGCTGGTAAAGAAGGTAAATTCGTTACTTCACGTAATATCCGTGAACGTCTAGACCGCGAATTGATTCACAACGTAGCATTACGTGTTGAAGATACTGATTCTCCAGACCGTTTCAAAGTATCTGGCCGTGGTGAACTTCACCTTTCAGTTCTGATTGAAAACATGCGTCGTGAAGGCTTCGAGATGGGTGTATCTCGTCCGCAAGTAATCTTGAAAGAAGTTGACGGTGTAAAACAAGAACCGTACGAAAACGTGACTTTCGACGTTGAAGAACAACACCAAGGTTCTGTAATGGAACAAATGGGTCACCGTAAAGGCGAAATGACCAATATGGAAGTTGACGGCAAAGGCCGTATCCGTATTGAAGCAACTGTTCCTTCACGTGGCTTGATCGGTTTCCGTTCAGAATTCCTGACCATGACTTCTGGTACAGGGATCATGACGTCAAGCTTCTCGCACTACGGTCCAATGAAACAAGGTACTGTTGCGAAACGTCAAAATGGTGTGTTGATTTCTATGGTTCAAGGTACTTGCCTTGGCTATGCACTGTTCACTCTTCAAGACCGTGGTCGTCTATTCGCTAAACCACAGTTAGAAGTTTACGAAGGTATGATCATTGGTATTAACTCACGTTCTGACGACATGACAGTTAACCCGACTAAAGCGAAACAGTTAACTAACGTACGTGCATCTGGTACAGATGAAGCGTTAACATTAGTACCTGCAATTGAATACACGCTTGAACAAGCGCTTGAATTCATTGAAGATGATGAATTAGTTGAAGTAACTCCTAAGTCAATTCGTATCCGTAAGCGTTACTTGACTGAGAACGAACGTAAACGTAACCGTTCTGGTAAATAATGATTTAATCAGTTTGAACTGAATTAAATGATTGAAAAAATGCTATCAATTTATTGGTAGCATTTTTTTTGTTTACAATTGGCAATTCAATATATTCAACATAAATAATTCCGAGTAAATTAGAAGGAATTATAAGCTGTTATAAATGCACTACCGCATCATACAGTTCCCAAAATATATTAATAAAGAATAGCTTTAAAGATAAACTGGAGACAGACATGAGTATTGTTCAAGAATTTAAAGAATTTGCCATTAAAGGCAATATGATGGATTTAGCCATTGGTGTCATCATCGGTGGTGCTTTTGGTAAGATTATTGACTCATTGGTTAAAGACATTATTATGCCTTTAATCACGGTGATCACTGGTGGTGGTGTCGATTTTACGCAAAAATTCTTCGTATTAGGCAAGAACCCCGATAATTTACAATCTTTAGATGCTTTAACTAAGGCGGGTGTAAATGTTCTGACTTATGGTAACTTCTTAACGATTTTAATTAACTTCTTAATTTTGGCCTGGGTGGTATTTTTGCTGGTTAAATTTATGAATCGTTTACGTAAACAAGAAGGCCCGGTAGAGGAAACTCCGACAACACCCGCCGATATCGAATTACTGCGTGAAATTCGTGATGAATTGAAAAAACGTCCACAACTTTAATTTTATTCATAAAAAACGGCGCTAAATGCGCCGTTTTTTATACCTTATTTATTCTCTCTCTTGAGCAAGTTTTAAAGCACTCTTTTAAAACGCAGCGCAAGTGAGCGCTGGGGAGAGGTGAGTTTTCTATAATGGTAAATCACCTCCATCCCCTTGCGGAATATATTCCTCACCTCCTAAAAGTAGGAAGGAGCAACATAGATTGCTAATCCATCCGGAACTTAATTTCCAATAAATGCCAGCCAAACTGACTTTTGATCGGGCCATGTAATTCACGTTCAGCTAAAGTGAAAACAGCTTTATCAATTGGGCCAACCAACTGACCTTTTTTAATTTCACCCAGTTCACCACCTTTTTTACCCGACGGACAAGTTGAATGCTGTTTGGCAATTTTGGCAAAATCTGCACCGGCTTTAATTTTCTTTTTCAGCTGTTCAGCCAATTCTTTATCTTTGACTAAAATATGACGGACGATGGCAGATTTCATGCTTTATTCACTTTAGAGGGTGTCTTGGTTACTATTTTAACTTTTTTTAAAGGCTGACACTGCGGACAAAATACACTGGCACGTTGTCCAAGCTTTAAATTTTCTAAAGTGCTTTCGCAGTTAATACACATTTCACCGGCGCGCCCATAGGCCAACAAGGTTTGCTGGAAATAACCATTTTCACCCATCGCATTACTATAGTCACGCAGGGTAGAGCCCCCTAAATCAATCGCCTGTTTTAAAATACGTTTAATTTCGATGACCAGTTTTTCAATTTGTGTGCGATTTAAACTTGAAGCGGGCTGGGCAGGGTGAATACCGAGATTAAACAAACTCTCAGTTGCGTAAATATTGCCTACGCCGACAACAATATGATTATCCATAATCGCCACTTTGGCACCGACATTTTTCTTTTTAAATTTTTCCGCTAAATAATCCGTATTAAAGGCATCACTTAAAGGTTCAGGGCCTAAAGTATCAATCAGTTTGCTTTGCGAGTTGGGATCTAGCCATAAAATACAGCCAAAACGGCGCGGGTCGTGATAACGCAGTTCGATATCTTCAAATTGAATAATTAAATGATCATGCTTGCGTAATTCCGTATGGGCATCGCAAAGACGGAAACTCCCCGACATGCCTAAATGCCAGAGCATAGTATCGTGCTCAAACTCTGCCAAAATATATTTAGAACGTCGGGTCAGCTTAAGCAGTTTTTGTCCTTTCAATTTCTGAATATTTTCAGGGATAGGCCAGCGTAAACTAGACTGATGCACTTCAACTTTTAAGACTTTTTGGTCAATTAAAGGTAATAAACTGGTTTTGGTGGTTTCGACTTCAGGTAATTCAGGCATGTTGGATTTTAGTGTGAGTAGATAAAGCTAATATCGGGTTACGAGGTAGTGAATGCAAGTTTTTATTTTGAATTCCAATCTGTGAGATTTGTGATTTATCTTCTAAATACCTTTCTTTTAAATTGATTAAACATATACCCTTTAGTCTAATTTTAAATTCCATTTTTATTATAGATAGTTATTTTTTAAAATTGATTTTTCATTAAATTATTGAAAATTATTAATAAATTTAATTTATATTAAACTAATTGTTATTTATTTTACTTTATATATAACTTTTTGTTTTTTATATGATAAAAAAATTGATGAGATTAATGTTTATAAATTATGTAATTTTCACACAATATATGCAATTTCTTTGAATTGTAGTCTCTAAATGTTGCTGTGGTTTTCCTTATGAAAAAATTTAGTCTAGCTCTGTTACCAACTTTGATGATGGTTGCCATGGCCCAAACTCAAGCTGTTGAAGCATTTGACCTAAATGGTCAGTATTTGTTAGGTGACTGGAACGGTAAACGTACTGAACTTGCAGCTAGAGGCATGAAATTTGATGCCAATATTGCTGCTGATGTTGCCTATTTAGCCGATGGCGGTCGTGATGATGGCAATGATCCGACTGTAGCGAGCCAATTATGGTTAGGCTCAACTTTCGATATGGAAAAACTTGCAGGCTGGGATGGGGTGACAATTCGTGCTGTGATGAGTGCACGTCAAGGACAAAATACCACAGTCGATGATTTGCAGGGTGAGGTGCCGCAACTTGCCAATGTTCAGGCGAACTTTGGCCGTGGTAACCAAAAAACACGTTTAAGTGAATTGTCGATTGAAAAGAATTTTAAAGCGCAAGGCGTGAGTGTCAAAGTCGGTCGTTTAGGTTTAGGAATGGACTTTAACGTGATGGCGTGTGATTTCCAGAGCACAGCATTTTGTGCGGCGCAAATGGGGAAATGGCAAGGTAATATCTGGATGAACACGCCTGTTTCACAATGGGGTGGCCGTCTGAAATATCAGGTAACGCCTGAAGTATTTACTCAAGTCGGTGTGTATGAATATAACCCTGAAAATGCCTTGGAACGTCATGGCTGGAACTTGGATACTGATCATGCCGATGGTGTGACTATTCCCGTGGAAGTAGTATGGCAGCCGAAATCATTTGTGAACGGTTTGCCGGGCAGCTACCGGGTAGGTGGTATATACAACACGGCCGATGAAGCTAAGAATCAATATAATGTTGCCTATGCTAAAGGCACAATGGGCGAAGATCGTACTTATGCTGGCTGGTTGGCAGTCGAACAGCAATTGACCTCGACAGGTTCGGGTAAACAGGGCTTGCATAGCTTTGCCAACTTTACCTGGCATGACCGTACCACCAATAAAGTCGATAATTCACAACAAATCGGGGTGAAATATATTGGTTTACTGGATTCTCAACCTAATGACATTTTAGGCCTGGGGATAAACCGTGTACATGTAAATGACCGTATCCCTCATCCTGCATTTAATGCCAGTGCCGAATACAATGTTGAATTGAACTATAGCTATTACCCAACCAAATGGTTAATGCTTCGTCCGAATATTCAATATGTTATTAACCCAGGCACTACAAATAACGTGGACGATGCCTTGGTTCTTGGTTTAAGCTCTAAAGTAGTATTTTAATATGACATAGAGAGTCCCCATGCAAGGTAAATATCACCTGATGCCCATCAATATGACTTTACTTTGCCTGACGGCATGCATCTGCCAAAACCTTTATGCTGAAGCAGGTTCTACGGAACCTGTTTTGTTGCCTACCTTAAAAATTGAAGCAACACGTACTGATACAGACTGGTTGCAAACACCAGCTTCGGTATATCGAGTTGATCAGAACAACAATGAAAATAATCTGGGCATTAATTTATCTGAAACCTTAAAAGGTGTGCCTGGCTTACAACTGAATAACCGTGAAAATTACGCCCAAGATTTACAAATCTCGATGCGTGGCTTTGGCGCACGCTCAACTTTTGGGGTGCGGGGCATACGTTTATATGTGGATGGCATTCCTGCAACTATGCCTGATGGTCAGGGACAAACCTCGAATATTGATTTAAGCAGCTTGGATCATATTGAAGTTTTGGGTGGACCATTTTCATCACTTTATGGTAACTCTTCGGGTGGTACGATTTTAACCACCACTAAACAAGGCGAGGGCCGTGACTCTATCCAGTTAGGCTACTCGCTGGGGAGTCATAACAAAGGTCGTACGGATATTGTCTTGCAAGGTGGGGCAGATAAAGCCAGTGAGCCAAGTTATGTAGTGAGTTCATCTTATTTTGATACCGATGGTTATCGTGAGCATAGCGCTGCCAAAAAAGTATTAAGCAATGCCAAACTGACTTGGGATTTAGATGACGGTTCTAAACTGAACTGGATTGTGAATCATGTGGATATTAACGCTGATGATCCACAGGGCTTGACCCGAGCGCAATGGAAAGCTAATCCTAAGCAGGTTGCCGATATTGTTAATGAATACAATGTTCGTAAGGAAATCAATCAAACTCAAACAGGATTGAATTGGACTAAGCCTTTAAATGACCAACATGAATTGTATGGTATGGCTTATATAGGACACCGAGAAGTTGTTCAATACCAATCAATACCAAATACAGCACAACGCAATAGCGCAACACATGCCGGTGGAGTGATCGATTTTAGCCGTGATTATTACGGTACTGATTTGCGTTGGACAGCTAAAGACTTATTACCCAATACACGTTTTACCGCCGGTTTTGCTTTTGATGCAATGACCGAAGATCGTCAAGGTTATGAAAACTTTACTAGAACCGCAGCTGATACTCCTGCTTCAGATATTAATAAAGGCCAAAAAGGCCAATTACGTCGTGATGAAAATAATACGCTGTGGAATTTAGACCCTTATCTGCAAGCCTCTTGGGATTTTTTACCCAATTGGACATTAGATACTGGCTTACGTTATAGCAATGTGCATTATGAATCTAAAGATCATTATATTGTCACAGATAATGGAGACGACAGCGGTAAAACGGATTATCAAAAATTTTTACCTTCTGCCGCATTGACCTGGAACATTACTCCAGAATTTTCGACCTATATCAGTTATGCCAAAGGTTTTGAAACCCCGACTTTTACTGAAATGGCTTATCCAACAGTGGCGACATCGGGAATTAACTTTGACTTAAACCCTGCGACCAGTGATAACTATGAACTGGGCTTAAAATCTCAAAATCGTTTCGGTAATTTTACTGCTGCTATTTTCCAAAGTGAAACGCACAACGACATCGTTTCAGCTGAATCGAACAATGGACGGAATACTTTCCGCAATGCCGATAAAACGCTAAGACAAGGTGTGGAACTCTCATGGAATAAAAAGCTATGGCGTGAGTTAACTGCGCAAGCAAGTTATAGTTTTATCGATGCAACTTTTGATGCCGATATCCCAAATACTGACCCTGCAAAGGTAGTAGCGAAAGGGAATTACATTCCAGGTGTAGCTAAAAATCAGGCTTTTGCATCTTTGGGCTGGCAGCCGGAAACTGGTTTTAACGCTGGGCTAGATGTTCGCTATATTGACAAATTATATGTCGATGATCTCAATTCTGATGCTGCACCAAGCTATAGCGTAACCAGTGTCAATGTGGGTTATATTTGGAAAAATGCAGACTGGAAAGTGCGGACTTTTGCCCGGGTCGATAATTTATTTGATAAAGAGTATGTAGGCTCAGTCATTGTCAATGATGGCAATGGTCGTTTCTTTGAACCTGCGGATGGTGCGAACTGGAGCGCAGGTTTAAGTGTTACTAAAGCATTTTAAGGAGAGAAAGTGTGGCTTTATTATTTGAAAATATTCAGTTTGGAACATTAAAACTTAATAATAAAATCGTGATTGCACCCATGTGTCAGTATTCAGCAACTGAACAAGGGGAAGTGACCTATTGGCACGAACAGCAATGGGCGAACTATGCCTTGTCGGGTGCAGGTTTATGCATTATTGAAGCCACTGCGGTTCAGCCTGAAGGGCGAATCAGTTATGCAGATTTAGGGCTTTGGAATGATTTGCAACGTGCTCAAATAAAAGCGCTGTTGGCTAAAGTAAAATCTTTATCTCCTATGCCTTTTGGTATTCAATTGGCGCATGCAGGCCGTAAAGCATCTACCGATAAACCCTGGGCTGGAAAAGACCAATTTAAACCGGAAGAAGCACACGGCTGGCAAACTGTTTCTGCCAGTGATTTGCCATTTAATCCAACTGATCACCCACCGCATGCGCTGAGTAAAGATGAAATCCAGAAAGTGATTCAGGACTTTGCTGATGCAGCCGTACGCGCCGTGGATGCAGGTTTTGATATAATTGAGATACATGCAGCGCATGGTTATTTGCTGCACCAGTTTATGTCACCACTCTCCAATACCCGGGATGACGAATATGGGGGCAGTTTTGAAAACCGGATTCGCTTGACGCTTGAAGTACTGCAAGCCATAAAAAATGCAGTACCTGCAGATTATCCGGTCGGGGTGCGTATTTCGGCGACCGATTGGATCGATGGAAAAGACAGTTGGGATGTGGAATCTTCGGTCGGTTTATCCAAAGCTCTAGAGCAGTTGGGGGCAGTTTATATTCACGTATCCAGTGGTGGTTTGCATGCCCAGCAACAGATTCAAATTGGTGCCAACTATCAGGTGCCTTTTGCTGAAGCAATAAAGAAAGTGGTTCATATTCCGGTCATTGCAGTAGGACTGATTACTGAAGCGCAGCAAGCTGAACATATTTTACAAACCGGACAAGCAGACGCCATTGGTCTTGCACGTGCCATGCTTTACGATCCGCGTTGGCCTTGGCATGCTGCTGCGACATTGGATGCACATATTGAAATTTCACCGCAATATTTGCGCTGTCAGCCGCATGGTTTGAAATCACTGTTTAAACCTTTTCAAAACCAAAATTGAATGGTTCAAATGGTAGTGATTGAGCTGAAATAATTTGATTTAAAAACAAGGAGCAGTTGTGGTTTTAAGTGTAATTTTACCGATTTGCCTGCTGCTTCTATTGGGATTTATCTGCGTAAAGTTCGAATTTATTTTAGCCGAGCATATAAAAGGTTTAAGTCAGTTTGTTTTTAAAATATCCTTGCCGGCATTTTTATTGCAAGCCTTATCCAGTAAGCGTTTTGATGAAATTTGGCATCCCAGTTATTTCATCGCTTATGGCGGGGGATCACTGCTTGTTTTTGCCTTTGCATTTTTGTTGTACCGTCAATATTTTCAATGTCGTTTGACCGAATCTGGCGTATTGTCTATGGGCGCATCCATGTCCAATACCGGGTTTATTGGTACAGCCATACTTATGATGTTGATTGGACAGCATGCAGCAATTTATCTTTCCTTGACCCTGATTATTGAAAATCTGCTAATTATGACTTTGACCCTGATTATTGCTGAAGCAGGTATTCATCAACATCGGGCGAAATCTCAGTTGCTCAAGCAGACTTTATATAACGTCATTAAAAATCCGGTTATTCTGTCGATCGTGTTTGGCATGTTATGTGTGATCTTGAAGATCCAACTTCCATCTTCCATTGCTCAGGCTTTAGAGATGTTAGGCAAAACGGCATCTCCGATTGCTTTATTTGTCATTGGGGGAAGTCTGGTTGGAATGAGTTTAAAAGCTGTAGATTTACAGAGCATGACTTTGGTGCTAATAAAAATTGTACTGATGCCACTGACTATTTTTGCCTTACTGAGTATTTCACCCAATGTCAGTCAGGAAATGCTGTATGCCGGCACATTGCTTGCTGCATTACCCATGCCGATTGCGTTCGGTATTTTGGGACAGAACTATGGACTTGGTGATAAAGCACTGAGCGCTCTAATGCTCAGTACAATATTGGGTTTTATGCTGCTGAGTGGTCTAATTGCAATTTGGTGGTAAATGATGATAACGGCAATAAAAAAGCCCCTAACTGAGGGCTTTTTTTATGAGGAAAACTTAGCTTTTCTTTTCAGCCTTTGCAGGAGCTTTTGCTTGTTCAGCCATCATTTTATCCACTACTGCTAAAGATTCTTTGGCTTGCGGTATATTTTCTTTTGCTAGCGCAGAGAATATCTTTTTCGCTTCAGGCAAGTTTTGCGGCACGATTTTGCCATTTGCAAACATATTGCCCACGGCCATCAAGGCTGGAATATAGCCTTTTTGCGCCAACTCTTGAATGCTTTTTAAACCTTGTTTAATGGGTGCTTCATTTTTATTTTTAAAACCCAAACTAATGTCATATAACGCTTTGGCATGAATTGCTTGATAGTTATCTTTTTTAATTAAAGGATCTAATTTGTGCAATGCCAGTTTTTCTGAAGCAGGTGTACCTTCAGCAAAAAGTAAAACGGCTAAATCGACAGTCGCATCAGCAAAACCCTGATTAGAGGCTTTTTCTAGATACTGTTTGGCTTTTTTAGTATCTTGTTTAAGACCTAGAGTTCCACCCATGTAATTTTTACCCAATACATAGTTGGCAACAGGATAGCCTTTGCTTGCAGACTCTTCATACAGCTTAATGGCTTTTTTCTCATCTTTGGCTGTACCTTGACCGGTTTGAGTCAGATAGCCTAAGTTATAAATGGCTTGAGCATTCCCCGTTTTGGCCAATTTTTCCAATTCTTGGTAAGCATCCTTCATATTATTGGATTTGATTAATGTTTCAATTTTAGCAAATGCAGGATCAACAGAGTTTGTTGCCATCTCTGCCATTGCAAGATGTGAAGACAGCGCAATGATGCTGGCAAGTATAATTTTTTTCATAGTTTAATAACCTTTTTATAAACAATCACATAATTCCATTTATGTGTTTAAGAATGTATGTGGAAGACTCAATACAACATCATAAGTTTAATTGTGTGAATGTAAATATATGATTTGTGTACTGCAACAATTTTTTTTGATATTTGCAGAGCAAGGGCTTAAGTAAATAATGAGTAGCTTAAATCAGCCTTAAGGCTTTTTTGTATTAACGTGAATTGCTCTTCTAAAGTTAAAGTTAAAGTTTTAGTTTAAGTAAAATTTCATGACATAAAAAAGGCGTCACGAAATCAACAGCACTTTGCTTTTTCCTCAATGTTTGTTTAAATCGCGGCTGAATAAAATTGTGAGTATATGAATGTTCATCAAAGCGATTAAACGGGCATATGATCAGATTAATCTGGATGAAAGCATTCCGGATGAAGATAAATTTGATGCATTGTTAATGAGATTAGGCAAAAACTTTTTGGTGAGCAAAGACGACCGTGTTTATATCTTTGAACATGAGGGTAAGACGGCACGTATTGATGCAAAACATGCGCGTGCATTTCATTTTAAAGAGTATGTCATTAAAGACATGAACAAACTTTTTCACGATTTTAATTTATGATTTTAAAAAGCCTCCGATTTGGGAGGCTTTTTTAATGGAGTTAGTAAACTTGAATATTATTACGGACGTGCCACATCGCCTTTTAAAGCCTCTGGTAAATCTAAAACGGCTAAACCTAGTTCTTCAAGTGCTGCAGGTTTAGCGACCACTAAAGCTTTATAACCGCCATCAATCGCAATGCTGTTTACCACTTCAACATCATTATTTAACTTTGTTGCCAAAGCAGGTGTTGCACCTGTACCTTGAACCAAATGTAACCAGCTTTTAGGCTTGGCTTTAAACCACAGGCGCGCAATGATTTCCTGACCAATATAACAGCCCTTGTCGTAATGCACGCCTTCACGTTGGTGTAAACGTAATTCTTGCGGTTGGAACTCATGCGCCGTTGCTGCTTCAATCCAGGCTTGACCGGATTCAATCGCTTGCAGTTGCCATACTGCAATATCAGTTTCAGCCGCAGAAAAATTAGTGCTGTCGCCATCTAGAGTAGGGAACACTGAACCGACTTCTTCCAGCTTCATTTTAGAAAATGCACCAAACTTTTTAATATGCTTGGCAAACTCTTCGGCTTGATCGGCAGTCACAACAATTTCAAAACTTTCCGGATTAATTTTTTTGAGCCATAAACCAAACTGAATACGACCTTTTAAACTACAGATTGCTGTATATCGAGTTAGGTTTTCTGTTAAGGCTTCGGTATTTAAAGTCACTTGACCTTGAAGGAATTTTTGCGCATCCACACCGTTTAGCGTGAATAAGGAGAAAGCTGGATTACTCATTTATTGGCCACCAATACTGGATCTAATACTAAAGAATTAGCTGTATTTTCCGCTATTTTGCAAAAAAAAGCACATTTAGGGCAAATATTCTAAATTTTATGTAACTAAATATTTCTAAAATGCCAATTTTATACCTAAGCTTTTGAAATATATGTGATTTGGGAAATGGCTTTTTCACAGCGTACAATGCTAACAAACGAGTGTGACTAGTCAACAACAATTACGCAGTAAAAAAATGATTTAAGAGGCAGGTAAGCTATGAACAACAACTACCGTAAACTACTGCAAGGCACCCAGCTCGAATATTTTGACGTGCGCCAAGCCGTAGAAGATATCCAGCCAGGCGCATATGCCAAACTTCCTTATACCTCTAAAGTACTTGCAGAACAGTTGGTACGCCGTTGTGACCCAGCCATTTTAGAGCAGTCATTAAAAGAACTTATTCAACGTAAACAAGATCACGACTTTCCCTGGTATCCGGCACGTGTAGTCTGTCATGACATCTTGGGTCAGACCGCACTGGTCGACTTGGCTGGCTTACGTGATGCGATTGCTGATCAGGGCGGAGACCCGTCCAAGGTAAATCCAGTTGTTCCTACACAGCTCATCGTTGACCACTCATTGGCAGTGGAGTATGGCGGTTCCGATCCTGATGCTTTTGAGAAAAACCGTGCCATTGAAGACCGTCGTAATGAAGACCGTTTCCACTTTATTGAGTGGACCAAAACAGCCTTTGAAAATGTCGATGTAATTCCTGCGGGCAACGGCATCATGCACCAGATCAATCTGGAAAAAATGTCTCCGGTGATTCAAAACCGTGATGGCGTGGCGTATCCAGATACCTGCGTAGGAACAGACTCGCATACTCCGCATACCGATGCTTTGGGGGTAATCTCGATTGGTGTCGGTGGCTTGGAAGCTGAAAATGTGATGCTGGGCCGTGCATCGTGGATGCGTCTGCCAGACATTATTGGTGTGGAACTGGTCGGTCAGCGTCAAGCCGGTATTACTGCAACCGATATCGTATTGGCACTAACTGAATTTTTGCGTAAAGAGCGTGTCGTGGGTGCCTATCTTGAATTCTTTGGTGAAGGTGCGGACAGCATGTCGGTGGGGGATCGTGCCACGATTTCCAACATGACTCCTGAATATGGCGCAACGGCTGCCATGTTCTACATTGACCAGAACACCATTGATTATCTGACCTTGACTGGTCGTGAAGCAGAACAAGTGAAACTGGTTGAAGCCTATGCCAAAGAAATTGGGCTTTGGGCATCCGAAATGAAACAAGCAGAATATCCGCGTGTACTGCGTTTCGACTTGTCGACTGTGACCCGCAATATTGCCGGGCCATCGAATCCGCATGCACGTGTATCTACAGCTGACTTAAAAGAAAAAGGCATTGCCGGCGTGGTTGAGCAGCGTACCGATGGTTTAATGCCGGACGGTGCAGTGATCATTGCTGCAATCACGTCTTGTACCAATACATCAAACCCGCGTAATACTGTTGCAGCAGGTTTGCTTGCGCGTAAGGCAAACGAGTTGGGTTTAACCCGTAAACCTTGGGTGAAATCATCTTTTGCACCAGGATCTAAAACGGCAGCACTTTACCTTGAAGAGGCGGGTGTATTGCACGATTTAGAAAAACTCGGCTTTGGTATTGTGGCTTATGCCTGCACCACCTGTAACGGGATGTCTGGTGCGTTAGACCCAAAAATTCAGCAAGAAATTATTGACCGTGACCTGTATGCAACTGCGGTGTTATCGGGTAATCGTAACTTTGATGGTCGTATCCATCCTTATGCAAAACAGGCATTCTTGGCATCACCGCCGCTCGTGGTTGCGTATGCAATCGCCGGCACTATTCGTTTTGACATCGAAAAAGATTCACTTGGCAACGATAAAGACGGTAATCCAATTTACTTAAAAGACATTTGGCCATCCGATGCTGAAATTGATGCTTTGGTGCAAAAGTCAGTGAAGCCTGAACAGTTTCGTCAAGTCTATATTCCAATGTTCGATCTAGGCAAGAATGAAAAGACAGTCAGTCCACTGTATGACTGGCGTCCGCAAAGTACCTATATTCGCCGTCCGCCGTATTGGGAAGGGGCATTGGCTGCACCGCGTACACTTGCAAATATGCGTCCGCTGGCAATTTTGGGTGACAACATTACCACCGACCACTTATCTCCATCGAATGCGATTGTGCTCGACAGTGCTTCAGGCGAATACCTGAAAAAAATGGGTGTGCCTGAAGAAGACTTTAACTCTTATGCGACGCACCGCGGTGATCACCTGACTACACAACGTGCGACACTGGCGAATCCGAAACTGTTTAATGAAATGGTGGTTCGTTCCGACGGTACAATTAAGCAAGGTTCGAAAGCGCGTGTAGAGCCGGAAGGCGAAGTAATGCGTATGTGGGAAGCGATTGAAACTTACATGAACCGTAAGCAGCCTTTGATTGTGATTGCCGGTAAAGACTATGGTCAGGGTTCAAGCCGTGACTGGGCTGCCAAAGGTGTGCGTCTAGCTGGTGTAGAAGCGATTGTTGCAGAAGGTTTTGAGCGTATTCACCGTACCAATCTGGTCGGCATGGGTGTATTGCCGCTTGAGTTTAAACCGGGCACAGACCGTAAAACATTGAAGCTGGATGGTACTGAGCTATATAGCGTGATTGGTAATATTGCGCCACGTTCAACCTTAACTTTAGTGATTGAACGTGCCACAGATGATGGCAAGAATCAGATTACTGAAGTGCCGGTAACCTGCCGTTTGGATACCGAAGAAGAAGTGCATGTGTATGAAGCGGGTGGTGTATTGCAACGCTTTGCACAGGACTTTTTGGAAGGGCAAGTGGCGTAATTAACTATTTATAAAGGTGTTTGATTTTTAACCAATAAAGCCATATTATTAATATGGCTTTATTTTTAATGTCACTTAAATTTTTTGAATGGGGAAAGTCAATGGATAAATATATTATTAATAAGAACTCACAATCTAGTGGTGATCATGAAGTACACAATGCCACAAAAGGTTGTAGCTATCTGCCGGCTGCAGAGAATCAAATTGAACTAGGCAATTTTTCTAATTGTCAGCAAGCGGTTGCTCAAGCTAAATCGAATTGGCCTAGCAATAGAATTAATGGTTGTTATTGGTGTGCAGCGGCTTGCCATACTTCATAAACATAGACTAAAAGTTATTGATATTGTTGTAAAAAAACCCTACTGTGAAGTGGGGTTTTTTATTAAGGGGGGCTAAGTTTGGAAATTTATAAAGACATAGATAATGATTCAAATGTTACTCATTTCGAAATTGGAAGTACGTATATAACTGTTTGGTTTCAAGGAACTGCTAGGTCTTATACTTATAGTTATTATAAAGCAGGTCAATTTCATATAGAAAAAATGAAAGTGTTAGCTAAGAGTGGTAATGGGCTAAATTCTTATATTATGCGAAATGTAAAAAAATTATACGATTAAAGAGGGGGAGATATGGATAAAACCTTAATTAAGCTATGTGATGCTTTAGATGAGCTATCGCAAGTTGTTTTAAAGTCATGGAATGATGATCAAGTTTTAAAAAATGTTTTTGGATGGCATCATCCTGCGGTAACGAGACATGATTTAGCAAATATTCCTAAAAATTTATCGATGAGCATCCGAAACTCTGAAATTAAAGTTATCGATGCTGAATTAGTCGAATTAATATCATTGATACCTACACGTTTACAGGTTATGTATTCAGATACAATTCCTTATATGTTTAATGGACATGGTAATCAGGCTATACCAGCTTATCTATCAACCTTACAATGAGTTGAAAAAGTTATTCAGCCATTATTTTCATGGGAAATTTTACAAGATTCTAAAGCATTGCCACCTGCACTTAACCGTAGATTAAGGGGGATTCAGACGGAATTAGATAATCTTATTCCTAATAAAGATGACCTATCACAACAAATTGATTTAATAAAAGAAGCTACAGAGGCAGCAGAATCGTTACCCACTGATTTACAAAGTTTAAAAGAAGCTAGAATAAAAATTTCAGAAATTCATGAAGACTCATCTTTTGATAGAAAAAAGATTACTGAACATAAAGCCTCTGTAGAAGCACAACTTAAATCTATTAATGAATTACATAAACAAGCTAAAAAGTTAATAGAGAATTGTGAAGATGCATACCGAATAACAACCACAAAAGGGTTAGCTTCAGCTTTTGATCAAAGAGCAAAAGATCTTAAAAATTCAATGAGATTATGGGTTGGCGGATTATTATTTGCTCTAGCCGTAGGCGCTTGGATTGGGCACGAAAGAATACAAATTTTAACGAGTTCCTTATTATCTCAGAATTTAAATTGGGGGATCATTTGGATACAAATAATTTTATCAATGACGAGTGTTATTGCGCCTTTGTGGTTTGCTTGGTTAGCGACGAAACAAATTAGTCAACGTTTCAAATTAGCAGAAGATTATGATTTCAAGGCATCAGTAGCAAAAGCATATGAAGGGTATAAAAAAGAAGCTGCAAAAATCGATGAAGAGTTTGAGGCTCGATTATTTAATGTTGCATTGACTAGGCTTGAAGAAGCACCATTGAGATTGGTTGATTCTGTAAATCATGGTAGTCCTACTCATGAGGTTATAGAAAAAACAGGTCTGAATAAGGTTGGAGAAAGAATAGTGAACAAGGTCGAAGATGTTATTGATTCTATAACTCCTGCAAAAGCGAGTAATGACAGTTAGAAAACTTCGCCCAAACGCCACTATCATCTGTCGAAATGGACAATAGACATTCATCATAATAAGGATATACTGGTTCTACCATTTCTAAAACCCATGGAGAACAAAAATGGTTACTGCTGGCGAAAAACCCGGAACAGGCTTCTATTTTTGTGTTCAGTGCGGAAAACGCACTTACTTAGAAATTGGTACAGATCGTTTACCCCCGTGTACCAAATGCCTTGGCAATATATTTAACAACAAAATTGCCTAAGCAGCACATATAAAAACAGCTACCCTCTGTTTTGAACAAAAGCCCTATTACTCAATAGGGCTTTTTTATTACTTCAGCATATGTGTTTATTCGCTATTTTTGTTTGAAAAATGATCAATTCACCCCATATAAAACAAGAAATTCACGGTTTTCAGGGCTGCTCATTTGGAACATTATCTTGACCTTAATCACGACTCCGGTGTGGCCAACTATGAAATTGGCAATGAGTTTATTCGGGTTCAATTCAAGAAAAGATCAAAAACTTATACCTATAGTTATACCAGTGCAGGCTATCAGCATGTCGAGAACATGAAACAACTGGCCCAGTATGGGGATGGCTTAAATGCCTATATCAATCAGCATACCCGTCATTTATTTGCTAGATAGCTGACTTGCCTGTTACTTCATTTAAATACCGGTATCACAGCATTTACTTTTCTTAGATTTAAACAGGCTTTGCTGTTTGTTTATTTTTAACTGAGCCTTAGTTAAATTTAACTATCCTTTCGCTGCTAAAATTAGAATAATCAATAAATTCTATACAAGATTATTTATCTTCACTGAAAAGTGCCCATTCTCATTCATAGAAATACAACTAAAAAATTCATTTAATTTTATAGGAGTTAGATACTTATCTATATGTAAAGTATCGAGCAGATTCGCTCTACAGCCTCAGTATTCAAAATTTTTATCTAAAAGAAATATGGGTTAATCCAGTAAGCCAATATTTAAGTAAAGAGTTTTGACTTAAATGTAATTTACTATTGAACTGTAAAATTAAAAGTGGAAAATTCAAGTTATTGTGGGAGTCATGCTCTGTCAATAATTATAAATGGGACAAAGGAACAGCAATGAGTGAGATAGTTTATAGTAAAGAAGAGAAGAGCAAACGCGTTCGAGGGATTATAGGAGCTTCTTCGGGTAACTTGGTCGAATGGTTTGACTTCTATATTTATGCTGTTTTTGCCATGTATTTTCAGCATGCGTTAACTGCACCAGATATGAGTTCTTCAGCCCAAGGGGTTTACGTTTGGGGTGTTTTTGCTGCCAGTTTCTTTATGCGCCCTATTGGGAGCTGGATTTTCGGACGTATTGCCGATAAACATGGTCGTAAAAACTCGATGGTGATTTCCATTAGTTTAATGGCAGTCAGTTCATTCTTGTTTGCTTTATTACCGACCTATGAGCAGGTGGGTATGGCTGCACCGTTCTTGTTGCTTTTGGTACGTCTGTTACAAGGCTTATCGGTAGGCGGTGAATATGGCGCAGTTGCAACATATATGAGCGAAATTGCACTCAAAGGGCAACGTGGCTTTTTTGCTTCATTCCAGTATGTGACTTTATCTGGCGGGCAGTTATTAGCAAGCTTATTGGGCGTTATCTTGCTGATGCTAATGACTGAACAACAGTTAATGGATGGCGGCTGGCGCATTCCATTTGTAGTGGGTGGTGTTGCTGCCATTATTTCATTGCTGGCACGTAGTCGCTTAGAGGAGACTTTGTCCAAAAAAGACGAAGGTAAAGAAGAAGCGGGAAGTTTGCGTGAGTTATTTAAAAAGCACTGGAGAACCTTCTTGCTGGTGGTCGGTTATACATCCGCAGGTTCTTTAAGTTTTTATGTGCTGACCGTTTACTCAAAAACCTATATGACCAATTTGGGGATTGAGGGTAGAACTGTTGGTTACATGATGACTGCGGCCCTGTTTATATTTATGGTGGCACAACCACTTTTTGGTGCGATTTCTGACCGTATTGGGCGTCGTGCTGCAATGTTGGCATTCAGTGCGTCCGTGGCAATCTTTATCTATCCAGTGATGGTGATTGCCATGCCATACTTTAGCTATTCGCCAGTCATTGTGACCTTGTTGCTAATTTTTATGATGATGCTGCTAAGTTTCTATACCTCTATTAGTGGTCTGGTTAAGGCGGAAATGTTCCCACCGCATGTACGTGCACTCGGTGTTGGCTTTTCTTATGCTGTAGGTAATGCGATATTTGGTGGAACGGCGCCTGCTGTAGCGCTACAGTTTAAAGATGCCGGAATTGAAAATCTCTTCTTTGTTTATGTCGTGGTAATGCTGGTAATTTGCTTCTTGTGTAGTTTTGCTCTACCGAAAGAACCTGAGTATTTACATCACGATCACTGATTTAACGTGCATAAAAAAACCTGCCATTGGGCAGGTTTTTTTATGCACCATATTTTTTACAGGAAAAATAGCCTGAAATTAATTTCAATAAACTTAATTAAACCGTAATAAAAAACCATAATGTACTTAAATTTAATAAAAAATTCTTTTTAATACGCTATTGAAGGGAAATTTTCCTAAAATAATTTGAAATAGACAAATCTTAGGAAATTAATCCCGAGCCTAACTTGTTAAATTATATCTCAAGGGTGTGACGGGGATCGAAAAGAGTAGATTGCTACTAGTTACGTATAACGTGAGTGTAGTACTTACCCAAAAGGTCTCGATTCGGCTTAGGACGCTATAGATCACAAGTTTATAGGCATAAGGTTATCGCTTACAAAGCTATAATTGTTGAAGTTAAACATTATGTTTTCCCTAACACCCTCAAGAATTTTCTAGCGAATAAAAAACAATTAAAATATAAAAAAATTAAAAATCATAAACCTGCAATAGACTTTAACCCTGATAATGTAGATACAAATCAGCAACTCGTTTCAGCATATTAAATCTGTTATTTTAGAAATCATGAGCTACCACGTAGAGAATCAATATGAATCTTGATTTTTGGTGTCGTTTTTTGCTTTCCGCAGTACTCATCAATTACATCATATTAATGATCTGGTTTTTGGCTATTATTTTTGCGCGTGACTGGATTAAACAAGTCCATGGAAAATGGTTCAATCTGTCAGATGCGACTTTTGATGCAATTCATTATGGGGGAATGGCGGTCTATAAAGTAGGTATTCTACTGTTTAACTTAGTGCCTTTGATTGCTTTATACTTTATGGGTAAAAGTTAAAATTTAACGCTGTATTTCAACATCTAAGTACACAGTCAAACATACCACTATCACAATAATTTAATTAATACTTTCCTACTGATGCGATAAAAATAACCACCGTAAAACTCAAATTAAAGTCATGCTAAAAAGGAATTTAGTCCAATGAATCAGTTCAAACCCGCACTTATTTTAGGCGTTTTTATTTGCCTAGGGATGATTATTGCAGGATGGATTTTAGGCAGCAGCGCACTGAAAATTAAACAATATGAACGTATTGTTTCGGTCAAAGGCTTGTCTGAACGCGAAGTGAAAGCCGATGTAGCGGTTTGGCCCATTCGCTTTAGCTCTGCCAGCCAGGACCTGACTCAGTTGTACGACAGCATGGAAATAAACACTCAGCAAATTCAGGCATTCTTGAAAAATGAAGGTTTTACTGCCGAGGAAATTACTACCGCTTCACCCAGTACAACGGATAAATATGCCCAGCAATATGGCGGTAATGAAAATGTTGCACTCCGTTATACCGCAC
Organism: Acinetobacter sp. ANC 3781; assembly: GCF_004331285.1. Taxonomy (GTDB): domain Bacteria; phylum Pseudomonadota; class Gammaproteobacteria; order Pseudomonadales; family Moraxellaceae; genus Acinetobacter. Next base: position 16,899 of record NZ_SJOH01000017.1, on the reverse strand, counting down.
ATCAAACTATAACTGTATATACCCACAAAATAGATGCGGTACGTGCTGCACAAAGTCGCTTGGTGGCTTTAGGTAAAAAAGGCATTGCCTTTGGCGGAGATGATTCTGGGCAAAGAACCGAATATTTATTTACCAAACTTAATGACATCAAACCTGCCATGATTGAACAAGCCACCGAAAATGCCCGCAGTGTTGCGGAAAAATTTGCTGCTGATTCTAAAAGCGGTTTAGGTAAAATTAAGTCAGCCAATCAGGGCTTGTTCAGTATTGAAGACCGAGACAGTAATACGCCGTATTTGAAAAAAGTACGCGTGGTTTCAACGGTTGATTATTATCTTGCAGATTAATGGATAGAAGTATGTGAACGGGATGATTGAAGGGGGAGTTTGGATAAAATTTCAGTAGAATTTTACTTAATCCTTTGAAATTTTAAAATAAAAAATACCGTTAAATTCTATTTTTTAGCTGCTAAAATATTAAATAAATCATTGTATTGTAATAAAATCATATGGGTTATTTAGATACGCTTATTCAACAGTGCTACATTGCAAAAACAGCTCTACCTGTTCAGGAGTTTATATTTTCAACATTGGATGATTTACCCAAAATCTCTAAAGCAATTTATATCATTGAACAAGTAGACGGCGATATTAACCAGACATTTAATCATTTTCTTACTTTTAAAGAACAGGCAACCCATGCTTGTGCAAAATTAAATGCACCTTGCGCAGTCATGTATGTGGGGTCATCAATTACCGGACTTAAAAATCGGCTGAAACAACATTTGGGACTAGGTCACAAAGGGACTTATGCATTGCATTTAAATCAATGGTTTCAGGGTCAGTTTAAAATTACCATTCAGCAATATGAGGTAGAAAATCAAGTACTGCAATTGATTGAAGATGATCTCTCAGATCAACTTAAACCTGCATTTGGAAAATCAGGTGCAAACAATAAATAATTCAATTTTAGCCCTAGGTTGAAGTTGGATTGACAGCATTATCTCACCTTGTTATTTTGCGCCCATTCTCTCAAACACTATCCGCACATGCCCATTAACAAAAACTTTATTTATATGCCACCGCAAGAACCGCTTGCTATTGTCTATGAAGATGAAGATCTGGTGGTCATCGAAAAACCTGCAGGGTTGTTGTCCGTACCGGGGCGTTTGCCTGAACATCAGGACAGTGCCTATTTACGTGTTCTGGAAAAATACCCTCACGCCAAAATCACCCATCGTCTAGATATGGCAACTTCAGGCATACTTATGTTTGCCAAACACCGGGATGCAGAAGTCGCGGTCAGTAAAATGTTCCAGGCGCGTACCGTACAAAAAAACTATATCGCTTTGGTACAAGGCAAGCTTGCGGGTGAGGGAAGTGTCGAAGTTCCACTGCTTACAGATTGGGAAAACCGTCCCCGTCAAATGGTGCATTTTGAATTGGGCAAAGCGGCCAAAACCCTATATCAGGTTTTGGATTATTCGGAAGCTGAAGATATTAGCCGTGTATTGCTCACTCCTGTTACCGGACGTTCGCATCAGCTCCGGGTGCATATGCAATATATCGGACATCCGATTACTGGCGATAAGCTGTATCACCCCGAACCTTACCAAAGCCCATTAAAACGTATGGCTTTACATGCGAGTTATTTGGCATTTAAGCAACCCTTTACAGGAGCGAATGTTGAAATTAAAGGAAATGTACCTTTCTGATCTAGGAATCAAAATACAACCCCGTATGACAGGAATTATAGCTGGTCTAGGATGCATTGGTTGGAGTAAACACTGTTCTACGGACTGGGATTGTGGATGCTTAATAAGCAAATTTAAAATATTTTTAAATCATTAATAACTTTAAAAGTGTGTTTTTTCTTAATTTTATCCGATAAAAATAGAAATAATATCTCTTGTTTCAGTGATTGAAAATTGATCAAAAATGACTACTGTAGGGTGGGGTTTTTTTTGGATAATAATAATGATTTACCTATCTCTTATAAGGGTCATCACAATAATTATTTTAGCAGTATGGTTTTACCGTGCAATAAATTGGGTGAAAGAAAAATAACGAAAGTAACAAAGCCCAGTGCAGGTACAGATGCTGCAGGGATGAAGAAGTAAATACCAGTTTGAACGGATAAAACGGAAAGTGACTTTAACGAATGAGCAAGAGAAAGAATCTTTTGAATCGCTAAAATGAAACAAACTTGAGCTAATCTGGGTACAATATTACAGATTTAAATGATTACGATAAGGAAATACCCATGACACGCGATTTTGAACAATTCCCAGATGACGAAAATGGTAACGTACTTTGGCAAATGGCTGAAGATGGCGATGACCTGACTGAAGCACATGAAATTGAATTTTCTATTGCTTTTCAAACCCAAGAACAAGCCGAAAAATGTGCACTTTATTTGCTGAAAGAAGAACAGAAAATCAGTCTGTTTGAAGATGAAGAAGCCGATACGTTAGAGTGGATTATCACTATTTATGTGTATATGGAACCTGACTATTCAGACATTGTCGATATTGAGGAATGGTTCACTAAAATAGCTGAACAACACGGCGGTGAATATGATGGCTGGGGTTGTATGGCTTATGTCTATGACGACGAAGACTTGGAAGATGAACTTCAAAGCTAATTCAAATCACTGAATAATAGTCCAAATATAGTGTCTGAATTCAAATAAAGCTGAAGTCAAATTTCCGCTTGTTGAGTGAAAGACCAAGCAACCCTGACGATGCAAATGGTTAGGGTGTTTTTATGTTTCCAGATTTGGCAAAAATAATGCCTTTTAACTAAAAATGAGGTGAGAGAAAAGGCTTTTATTTACAGTAACTCTCTAGAATTTCAGCACAAAAAAATCTTAAATAGAGAGGTAGGGATAAAAAATAATAAGGATATTAACGTGAATAAGGGAAAAACTCTAAATTCAGAATCTCCATTGCCTCCAGTAAATGATGAAACTCAAACCCAGCATATTTTACGTGTAATGGCGGGATTTGTGATTGCTGCGTTGATTATTTTAGCCCTCTACTTTGGAAAAGATATTTTAATTCCTTTGGCGCTGTCGGTGCTCTTGGCATTTTTACTTGAACCTTTAGTGGCACGCTTAAAAAAATGGGGCTTACCGCAACTGCCATCGATTGCACTGGTGGTGCTATTTGCCTTAAGTGTCTTGGGTGGGGCCGCAACTTATCTTGGTTATCAATTGGGGAATTTAAGTCAGGAGTTGCCCCAATATCAGGACACCATTAAACACAAACTCGATTCGGTAAAAAGTTTTACTTCTGGGCCAAGTGTATGGGACGGTGCTATCAAGACCATTGATACGGTGGAAAGTTCAATACAGGATGTGGCTCCGGTTAATAAAAAAGAGGATGTACAACAGGTAGAGGTGGTGGGGCAGCAACAAAGTGACGCTGAAGCGGCTCTGCAGTGGGGATCAAAAATCCTCAGTCCTTTGGCGACTGCCGGTATTGTTTTTCTGTTTGTGGTGCTGATTTTACTGAGCCGTAAAGACTTGCATGACCGTCTATTGAAATTGCTGGGTGGCAATTTAAATGTCGGTACAGATGCATTAGATGAAGCAGCAGACCGGATCGGAACCTATCTGCGGATGCAACTGTTGGTGAATGTCACTTATGGTCTTCCTATGGCATTAGGCTTATGGCTGATTGGTGTGCCTGCTGCAATTATGTGGGGGATTGTGGCTATAGGCATGCGCTTCGTTCCTTATGTCGGTCCAATGATCTCGGCCTTATTTCCCATTACTTTGGCATTTGCAGTCGATCCGGGCTGGGATATGGTGCTATGGACCATTGGGCTGATTCTGTTACTTGAGTTGATTAGTAACAATATGATTGAGCCGTGGTTATATGGAGAAAGTACCGGTCTTTCCACTTTGGCGATTATTCTAGCAGCAACATTCTGGACCACCTTATGGGGGCCAGCTGGCCTGATTCTCTCGACTCCAGTGACAGCATGTTTATTGGTATTGTCCAATTATATTCCGGCTTTGGGATTTATTAAAATTCTGATTGGCAGTGAACCGGTACTGACGCCACCGGAACGGTTTTACCAGCGTTTGGTTGCGGATGATGTAGATGATGCGCTTGAAGTTGCACAGGATTATATTCAACAAAAATTACCGAAAAAGCCCAGTGAAGAAGTCGTCGTTCGTAAGGTCATAAGCTTTTATGATGATGTTGCCATTCCCGCAATTCGTTTATTTTCCCAAGGACATAGTACTGAAGCAAGCGCGGAGCATCGTTTAAGGATGCACCAAGGTTTGAAATTGTTTAATCATGATTTTCAAAACAAGTATCCAAGTCCAAAGACAAATGATTCAGTACAAGTCATTTGCCTGGGTGCACGTTGGGAAATTGATGTGCTGGCATCTTCTATGTTGGCCCATGGTTTAAACTTAAGAAAAATTGCAGCGCAAAGTCATAGTGAAGTACTGATTCAATCAAAAACAGATGTGCTTGAGTCAGTGCCACAAGATATTCAGGTGATGTGCATTTCTATATTTCATCAACAGCCTTTGGCGCAAATTCGATTACTGAATCATCGCATCCGTAAACAGTTACCCAATACAAAAATTATTTTTGCCACATGGGGCAATACCAGCGATGAATTGAGGGAAGAAATTCAAAACCGTTTCCAACCGGATGCCGTAGTCTCTACAGTGAACGAATTGATGTTGAGCATTGATGCTCTCATGCTACAACACGGTGAAAACCCTGCACGTGAATTGCTTGCTGAAAATGAACCAGAACGTTTGGCAGCTTTGCATGAATTACAATTACTTGAACCTGAAACTTTATTAATTTATCAGCAATATATTGAAGAAGCTTGTCAGGCATTTAATGTGACATATGCGCAAATTTCCCTGGTCGATGAAAAATGGGTGAATACTCCAGCCAGTCCACTGGCAGATGAAAATCAGAATCCGATAGAAGCTGGCATTCCTCGCGAGGAATCTATTTGTACCCATTTGGTTCATCAAAATGAAGCACTGATTATTGAGGATATAGACCGGGATCCGCGTTTTAGCCATAATCCAGAGTTGAATAAAAATAAAATTAAGTTTTATGCAGGTGTACCCTTACGCAATAAGCAAGGCTTGGTGTTAGGCAGTTTATGTATTCTGGATAAACAGGTAAGGCAGATGAGTGAAGATGATTTGCTTTTATTGAACCAGCTTGCAGACGATTTAATTCAGACCCTGAGTAGTGACAAGGCACAAACCCAAAAGTTAGAAGAAATTTCCAAGTTACAACAAGCAGAGCCTATACAGGGTTTGTCTAGCTGACGAATGCTATCGCTTAGACTTATAAATGATCAAGGAAACTGGGCAGTTAAACTCGTTCATCTGTACTTTTTAATAATAAAAAGTGGGTAAATTTCATCTGTTTGTTTATGAAAAAAATAATCAGACTCCTACCAAAGCAATACAGATTTATGTAGCGACTGCAGTAGACTGAAGAAACAAAACAATAAAAATCCGGGAATAAGAAATGCCTAATACTGTCAAAATTCACCGTGTATTTAACGCGCCCCCTGAACGGGTATTTAAGGCATTTATTGATCCTGATGCCTTAGTCAAGTGGATGGCGCCGAATGGTTTTACTGCCAAAGTTCATCATCTCGAAGCTAAAGTCGGTGGAACATATAAAATGTCCTTTAATAATTTTTCTACCGGTTCAAGCCAGTCCTTTGGTGGAACTTATCATGAACTGATTCCAAACCAATTATTGCGTTATACCGACCAGTTTGATGATCCAAATTTACCCGGTCAAATTGAAGTCATTATTCAATTAAATCCTGTTTCTGTAGGCACTGAAGTGAATATCACCCAGTCGGGTATACCCGATGTGATTCCAGTCGAAGCCTGCTATTTAGGATGGCAGGAATCTTTGCAACTGCTCACTTTATTAATTACTCCTGAAATACCAGATTAATAGAAATGAATGCAATATAGATGACGCAAATTCAGATCAAACGTGCCTATGCTAAAGTCTTAGCCTCAGATGGCAAACGAATTTTAGTCGATCGACTTTGGCCCAGAGGCCTCAAAAAGGAAAATGCTAAAATTGATCTATGGCCCAAGGAAATTACACCGTCGACTGAACTGCGAAAATGGTACGCGCATGATCCAGAATATTGGGAAGTATTTCAACGCTGCTATAAGGCAGAATTGATTAAGCAACCGGAAATATTGCAGCAAATTCGAGAGATGGCTCAGCAGCAACCAGTGACTTTAATTACTGCTGCCAAAAGTGAAGAATATAACCATGTAATTGTACTTAAACAGGTTTTGGAACAAGGTTGATATTCATCTTACCTGCTTTTATTCCATAAAATAAATAGGGTTTTAAGCAAGAGATTGGTTTATAAAATGCTATAGTAGACTTTTTGAGGTTTTTTATGTCTTTGCCAAATTGCCCCAAATGTAATTCAGAATATGCCTATGAAGATGGCGATTTGCTGATTTGTCCAGAATGCTCTTATGAGTGGAAAGAGGATGAAAGCAGCGCTGAGCAAACAACCATTATTAAAGACTCAAATGGTAATGTCCTGGCTGATGGCGATACTGTTACCCTAATTAAAGATTTGAAAATTAAAGGTTCTTCATCTGTTATTAAAGTGGGAACCAAGGCAAAGAACATACGTTTATTACCTGACTCAAGCGATGGCCATGATCTTGATTGTAAGGTTGATGGGTTTGGGGCAATGAAATTAAAATCTGAATTTGTGAAAAAAGCTTAATTCACACAGATAGAAATTTAAAAGCTCTAGCTGAAATGCTAGGGCTTTTTTATGAGGCTGGAATTAATTTTTGAACCGTTATTTTTGTGGATAGATATTTTTAGATTTAGTTTTATTAAAAGGCGGCAGTTATTCTTATTATTTCTTTTATAAACATCGGCACTGTTGATTAAACATTGATTGCCTTTATGATTGAGAAAATGGCATGGTATAACACTAGAAATCATTTTAAAGAATTTTTATTATGCCCCATATCCACCTTGAATATTCAGACAATATTGAAAACCTGGAAACCAAGCCTCTCCTGCTGGCTTTAAATCAAGCTCTCTTAGATGGCGCCTATGTAGGTTCTGCGAATGAAGTCAAAAGTCGTGCCATTTGCCAGCACGATTATGTGATTGGTGCGGGAGATGCTTCACAAGCTTATGTACATGCCAAAGTTTCTTTATTGACTGGTCGCAGTGTGGAATTACAACAGGAAATTTCACAATTGTTATTAACCACACTCGAGCAGTACTTACCCAAACAAAGCCAAGTGAGCTTACAGATTTGTGTGGAAATTTTAGAAATGCAGAAAGCCACTTATTCCAAGAAAATTATCTAGATCTGAGTAGGGATCAAGAGATTAGATATTCCTTTATTCTCTTGATCTTTGTTTTTTTATTTAAGAGATTTAAGCCAAATTTAGTTGTGTAGAATGAACTTTTATTGAACCTAACCATAACCATTTTTGATTACAAAATAACCCTATTAAAAACTAATAATTATTTATATTTTATAAAACAATAATATTTTTTAGAACTAAGACTATAATTTCCCTATAAATTTAAAAATAATAAGAAAGGTTTATATATGGCGGGATGGTATGAGATTAATAAAACAGATGATGGACAATATCGCTTTGTGTTAAAAGCTGGAAATGGCGAAGTGATTCTGAGCAGTGAATTATATAAGGCAAAATCTTCCGTACATATAGGCATTGAATCAGTTCGGAGAAATAGCGTAAATGACAGCCATTACGAACGCTTAGAAGCGAAAAATGGTAAGCCTTATTTCAATTTAAAAGCTGTGAATTATCAGATTATTGGACGCAGTCGATTTTATTCAAGTGAGCAATCACGTGAGAAAGGCATAGAATCAGTCAAAAAAAATGGATCAACGACCAAGATTAAAGAACTTATAGTCTAGTTTTAAATGATGAACATCATAAAGCATATTTCATTCATGTCTTATTTTTTAGTGGCCTCATAAAATCCAGAGTTTAGCCACTAAAAGTAAATACAAAAAACCTGATCTCCAAGGATATAAAGCAGTTGATGATCAGGTTTATCATTCATGTTTTTTAGAAACGCTTAGGAATTCGTTGTCCGTTTGGTACAGGTATTTCGGCTTTTTTAAGTACTCCAAACAACCAGGTTTCAGCATGATTTACCGCTTGTTTCAAATCATCACCTTGCGCTAAACGACCGGCAATGAAACTTGCGAGTGAGCAACCCGAACCATGGTATTCACCTTCAAGGCGAGGGCATTGGGTTTCAGAAACCAGCTTGCCATCTATATATAAAGCATTGCGGATATAGTCTGGGGTGTTTTCATGTCCACCTTTAACTAACACGGCTTTGGCACCCATTTCAAACAGCTTGGCGGTCGCTTGATCAAGGTCTTCAACGCCAGTTAATGCACGAAGCTCTACCGTATTGGGGGTAAGGACTGTGGCAAGCGGAATCAACTCTATAAAAGCTTTTACCAGTGTTTCTTGATTACCCAGTGAGCCACCGCTATTGGCGACCAGCACCGGATCAAGAACGTAGAGGTATTCAGGATGTTCGCGTAAAAAATCGGCTAAAGCTGCAATATTATCTGTAGTACCTAACATGCCAGATTTAACGCATTTAATCGGTAAATCATTCACGACTGCATTGGCCTGAGCCAGCAGTAATTCTTTTGAAGTTGCTTCAAAGCCAAACACCTGTTGCGAGTTTTGAATGGTCAGGGCAGTACAGGCAATTGCTGCATGTGCCCCACTTTGACCAATCGCTTCAATATCTGCCTGCAAGCCAGCTCCACCCGAGGGATCTAAACCAGAAAAGCAAAGTACAGTAGGGCGCACAATGATGTCCTTCTTTACAAAATTTGCGTTAGTATAGGCAACTTTGAGCCAAGTCTCGATAGTATTTGTGAAGTAAAAATTTAAGAGGAAAGGGTCAGTCTGTGATTAAAAATATTTTGATTGATTTAGATGGAACATTAACCGATCCAAAAGTGGGGATTACCACCAGCGCACGTTATGGCTTAAATAAAGTGGGTCATCCGATTGCAGATGATGTCAATATTGACTGGATCATTGGCCCGCCGCTCAAAGCTTCCTTGGCAAAAATTTTAAATGTGGCCGTTGATGATGTTTTGGCTGAACAAGCCTTGATGGGGTACCGGGAACGGTTTGCTGTCACGGGTTTATATGAAAATCATGTATTTGATGATGTGGCTGAAACTTTAAAAACCTTGCAGCAACAAGGCTATCGTTTATTTTTAGCTACCGCGAAGCCTGAAGTATATGCACGACAAATTTTAGAGCATTTCGAGTTGTTGCAATATTTCGTGCATCCTTATGGCAGCGAGCTCAATGGCGAGCGTACCCATAAAGCCGAATTAATTGCTTATATTATTGAAAAAGAGCAATTAAAGCCTGAAGAATGCTTAATGGTCGGAGACCGTGAACATGACATTTTTGGGGCGCGTTACAATGGAATCGAAACCATCGCCGTAGAATATGGCTATGGTGCAGATGAGGAACTCACTGCAGCAAAACCGAAAGCCAGAATACAGAGCTTTGCCGAGTTGCTGGATCATTTAAACTAGCTTGAACGCTAAATTAAAATTTATTTTTCAATCCCTAAAAAGGATCTGCTGATCCTTTTTAATTTCTAGAATTAAAATAAACATTCACTGAATCAACCCAGATCCAGATATAAAGTTTCTTTGACTTCTTCCATGACGATATAACTGTGCGAGGAAGCAGACGAAGGCAATTTTTTTAATAAGTCACCCAGCAAGCGTCTATAGGCACTCATTTCTTTGAGTCGTGCTTTGACCAGATAATCAAACTCGCCTGAAATAAGATGACATTCTAAGACTTCCGGAATTTCCACTAAATCACGTGCCACCTGATCAAACACATCTCCCGATTTGGCAGATAATTTGATTTCTAAAAACACCAGCAAATTCCGATCGACCAGTTGCGGGTTTAAACGTGCGTAATAGCCCATGATAATGCCATCGCGTTCTAAACGTTTCACCCGTTCTGAACAGGGGGTGGTAGATAAATTTACCCGAGCCGCCAATTCGCTAATCGCAATCCGTCCATCTGTTTGCAAGATGTCTAAAATCTGATGATCGGTACGGTCTAATTTACGCATCAGTTTTTTCCTTTTTTTAGATTTTTTTCACGATAAATCCATCGAATTACCTAGATTATAGTCAATAAAACAGTGAAAAAAACTATTAAACCGAAAATATACTAGGTAAATAAACTAGATGTTGCTCGAGGGATTTGAAATGCGCGTAATTGTATTGGGTAGTGGTGTTATTGGCGTTGCAAGTGCGTATTACCTCGCGCAGCAAGGTGCAAGTGTGACTGTGTTAGACCGTCAGGCAGGCCCGGCAGAAGAAACCAGTTTTGGTAATGCAGGTCAAATCTCTCCCGGCTATTCAACGCCATGGGCAGCACCTGGTATTCCCTTTAAAGCAGTGAAATGGATGTTTCAACATCATGCACCGCTCGCCATCAATATGGATGGCAGCATGTGGCAGTTGCAGTGGATGGCGCAAATGCTGAAAAACTGTAACCCGCAAAGTTATGCGATTAACAAAGAACGTATGACACGCGTGGCCGAATATAGTCGCGACTGCTTAAGAGACTTGCGTAAAGCCACCGGTATTCACTATGAAAACCGTTCTAAAGGCACTCTGCAAGTCTTCCGTAATGAAGCACAACTTGAAGCTGTACAGCGTGATATTCAAGTACTGAAAGAATGCGGCGTGGATTATGAATTACTGCTTAAAGAAGATTTAGCTAAAGTCGAGCCTGCCTTAGCCTTTGCCCAAGATAAACTGGTGGGTGGCTTGCATTTGCCGAATGATGAAACAGGGGATTGTTACCTGTTTACCAATGCCTTAGCCAACCTTGCCAAAAATATGGGTGTCGATTTTAAATTTAACCAGAGCGTTGAAAAACTGGTGGTCGAAGGTGATGAAATCAAAGGTGTGGTGGTAGATGGAAAAGTGCTCACCGCAGATCGTTATGTACTGGCTTTTGGTAGTTATTCACGTGATTTCTTAAAACCGCTGAATCTGGATTTACCCGTTTATCCAGTGAAAGGCTATTCACTCACTATCCCAATTGTAGACCCGGCTTTTGCTCCGCAATCTACGGTACTTGATGAAACTTATAAAATTGCGATTACCCGTTTTGATGAGCGTATTCGTGTCGGCGGTATGGCAGAACTCAGCGGCTACAATCATGGCTTAAATGAAAATCGCCGTGCAACCTTGCAAATGGTGACTCAGGATTTATTCCCGGGTGGTGATATGCAACAGGCGACATTCTGGACCGGTTTACGTCCAATGACACCGGACAGCACACCAATTATTGGTGCGACCCGTTTCAGTAACCTGTTTTTAAATACCGGTCATGGCACCTTGGGTTGGACCATGGCGTGTGGTTCAGGCAAATTGATCAGTGATTTAGTACTCAATCATAAAACCGATATTAATACCGAAGGTTTATCGATTCAGCGTTATCCGAGCGCGGCTTAATTTACCTCAAATCCATATTCAAGGATGAATAGATGTCACGTCCCATTACTGCTGTGATCCATCAGCCGGCATTACGCCATAATTTAGCGGTTGCACGTCAAATGATGCCTGACAGTCAGGTTTTTGCCGTGGTCAAAGCCAATGCCTATGGTCATGGCATCGAGCGTGTTTACGATGCTTTTCAACAGGCAGATGGTTTCGCCTTACTCGATATTGCGGAAGCAAAGCGTATTCGCAGACTGGGTTGGCAGGGTCAGATTTTGCTTCTCGAAGGTCTGTTTGATGCTCAGGATTTGCATGATTGTGCCGAATTAAATCTCAGTTTTACCGTCCACAGTCAGTATCAAATAGACTGGTTGCAGCAGTTTCAAGGTTCCGCAAAGTTTGATGTGTTTCTGAAAATGAACAGTGGCATGAATCGCTTGGGCTTTAATCCTGAAGCCTATCAAGCGGCATGGCACAGTTTGAAGCAACTTGGGTGTGTAAAATCTGTAACGCATATGACGCATTTTTCCGACGCGGATGGTGAACGCTTGGGTGAGCCGGGTATTCTCTATCAACAGCAGATCTTTGAAGAAATCATCAAAGATTTACCGGGAAAATGCTCGATCAGTAATAGTGCCGCCATCCTGCGTTATTCCCAACAGCTACATTCCGATTATATCCGCAGCGGCATTATGCTCTACGGCAGTTCCCCCGATTATCCTACACATAGCATTCAGGACTGGCAGCTCCAACCGAGCATGTCCCTGCGAAGTAAAATTATTGCTGTGCAAGAAGTCAAAGCCAGTGAAAGTATTGGTTATGGTTCACATTTTATTGCTACCGAACCCTTAAAGATTGGCATTGTTGCCTGTGGCTATGCCGATGGTTATCAGCGCATATCGAAAACCGGCACGCCTGTGCTGGTCAATTCAGTTCGAACCCAAACGCTAGGTCGGGTCAGTATGGATATGCTGGCAGTTGATCTGACCCACATTCCCGATTCTGAAATTGGCAGTGAAGTCGTGCTTTGGGGGACCTCCTCAACAGGTGCGGTTTTAGCCATTGATGATGTGGCAGCAAGTTCAGGGACGGTGGGCTACGAATTAATGTGTGCAGTCACGGCTCGGGTTCAATTTGAAATTGAGCATTAGAATTTAAAAGTTTATTGATTCAAGATCCAGTTATTCACAATAGGGAAATTAATATGTCACATTCAGATATCCAAAAAATCAACAGTACTGAAGTCATGAGCGCAGTCACGATTTTTAATCAAGTCGTGTATTTATCTGGGCAGGTTCCAAAAACCACAGCACAGGATATTGAACTGCAAACTCAGGATATTCTTGCCACAATTGACAGCTTGTTGGCGCAGACCAATAGTGATAAGTCACGATTATTATCAGCGCAGATTTACATAAAAAACCTTGAAGATTTTAAAACTATGAATACAGTGTGGGTCGATTGGCTAAAAAGCTGCGTAGCGCCGTCGCGTGCCACCATTCAGGCGAATCTGGTGAATCCGGATTGGTTGATTGAAATTGCGGTGACCGCAGCGCAAAAGTAATTTTTAACTTTTATTTTTTAATACTCTCCCACAACCAGATAAGGAATAGTGCAACTGTCTTGATTAAAGCAGAAATTTATCAAGAGGCAGGATTGAGTGCAGTGGAAGCTTTCACTCAATTCAGAATGCCTGATTTATACAGTGCTATAAGGATGTTGAAATATGAAAACGAATCAATTGGATGATTCATCCTCTCCGCATGAATTACAAAGGAAACTCTCCAACCGTCATCTACAGTTGATTGCCATTGGTGGCGCCATTGGTACAGGTTTGTTTATGGGTTCCGGGAAAACCATTTCCTTGGCTGGACCGTCTATTCTGATCATCTACATGATTATTGGTGCGATGTTCTTTTTCCTGATGCGCGCATTAGGTGAAATTTTGCTTTCCAACCTGCATTACAAATCCTTTATCGATATGGCGCATGATCTGATTGGCCCGGCTGCGGGTTATTATATCGGCTGGTCGTATTGGCTGGGCTGGGTGTTAGTTGGTATTGCGGATTTGGCTGCCATTATCAATTATCTCGGTTTTTGGCTGCCGGCTGGAGAAGCTTTTACCCCTATGGGGCAGGCCGCCATCAGTGCAGGCTGTGTACTGTTGGTGTTAGGTATTAATTTGCTGACCGTAAAACTGTTTGGTGAAATTGAATTCTGGTTTGCGCTGATTAAAATTTTAGCCATTTTGGGCTTGATTGGTATTGGCGGATATATGGTGTTCATGCAGTTCCAGCCACCGCAAGGTGCTGTAGCAAGCTTTAGTCATGTCTGGTCACATGGTGGCATGTTCCCGAAAGGCGCAAGCGGGTTTTTAGCCGGCTTCCAGATTGCACTATTTGCCTTTGTCGGGGTAGAGCTGATTGGAACCATGGCAGCGGAAACTAAAGATCCTGAAAAGAATCTGCCTAAAGCAATTAATGCAATTCCGACGCGAATTATTCTATTTTATGTTCTGTCCCTTTTTGTAGTGATGTCAGTTACACCATGGAACCAGATTCCCGGAGATCAGAGTCCATTTGTGACTTTATTCCTGCATGCTGGAATTCCAACCTCTGCCATTATTATGAATCTGGTGGTTTTATCTTCAGTGATGTCCTCCATGAATAGTGGCGTCTTCTCTACCAGCCGGATGTTGTTTGGTTTGGCCAAAGATGGTCAGGCACCGCAAACTCTAAGCCAGTTGTCCAAACGTGCAGTTCCAGCCAAAGGACTTATTTTTTCTTGCTGCTTTATTATGGCGGGCGCAGCATTGCAGTATTTCATACCGAATACTATTGAAGCGTTTACCTTGGCCAGTTCATTATGCGTAATCCTGTTCATTAGTATCTGGAGCCTGATCATGGTCTGCTACATTCGCTATAGAAAACGTAGTCCTGAATTGCATGCCAAATCGACTTTCAAAATGCCGGGTGGGATATGGATGTCATATATTATTTTAGCTTTCATGCTGTTTGCTTTAATTATTTTGAGTTTAGAGGCTGATACTTTAAAAGCCCTAATGATTAGTCCGCTTTGGTTAATAATTCTTGGGGTAACTTATCAATTGCTATATAAACCACGGATGAAGAAGCGTATTCAGTCTTTAGACATACAGTAACTATTGATTCAGACAATTAAAAAGAGAGTGGTTTTATCCACTCTCTTTTTTATGAGGCTCATTTTTAATAATGATTGAAAATTGAGTTAACCGCGAATCGCGGCCAAGAAATTAACTTGAAAAAAGCCGAACCAGAGCCAAACCCGATCAAAATTAAAAAATAGGTCGCTGATTCAGCAGACGCTGACTCTATTGATGAGAAAATCCTTTTTTAATAAATTACTTACAATAGAAACCCCATCTCTTAACATTAGAAAAACAGTCTAAGAGCCAAAATTTTGCAATGATTACCTAATCTCTTCAGAGCGCAAAGTCCGGATTCTCAAATGGCTGATAAATTGCTGCTAAAAAAATAAGCTTGATTTGATATGTGGAATTAACTTCACAAGAGGTTGAACAATCTAGAATTAAATAACTATTTAATAAAACTCAAAAAAAATAGAATAAATAGGAGTGAATATGAATATCTATGTTGGGCATAAAAACGATGGCCTAAGAGATATGTTGGTAAAATTATTGGATGAAGCGGGTATTCATATTAATGGTGACCAGCCTTATGACATACACATACATAATGATAATTTTTATAACCGTGTCTTACAGCAAGGCTCATTAGGTCTGGGTGAAAGTTATATGGATGGCTGGTGGGATTGCGACAGGTTGGATATTTTATTTTATAAAATTTTACGTGCCAAATTAGATGAAAAATTACCGCACAATTTAAAAGATATCCTCAGAATTGCGATTGCTCGAATTAGAAATTTACAGACTCAAAAAAGAGCATGGAAGGTGGGTGAAGAACATTACGATCTCGGCAATGATCTTTTTACCCATATGCTTGATCCATCTATGCAATATTCCTGTGCCTACTGGAAAAATACCGATAATCTTTTCCAAGCCCAGCAACAAAAACTCGATTTAATCTGTCGTAAACTTGACTTGAAACCCGGTATGCGATTATTAGATATTGGTTGTGGTTGGGGAGGGTTAGCCGAGTATGCAGCTAAAAATTATCAGGTTTCGGTTACAGGTATTACCGTTTCTAAAGAACAACAAAAACTAGCAGTTGAGCGATGTAAAGGACTCGATGTTGAAATTTTGCTCATGGATTATCGCAACTTAAATGATCGCTTCGATCGTATTGCATCAATAGGCATGTTTGAGCATGTAGGGTTAAAAAATTACAACACCTATTTTCAAGTCGTACAACGTAATTTGAATGCTGATGGATTGTTTTTATTGCACACCATTGGTTCTAATATAACAAGAATCAGTACTGATCCTTGGATAAGTAAATATATTTTCCCCAATGGATACATACCCTCAATTGAAAAAATTGCTCATTTTAGTAGTGGCAAATTTATTATGGAAGATTGGCATAATTTTGGTACCGACTATGACTTAACACTTCGGGCTTGGTCGGAAAGATTTATTCAAACATGGCCAGAAATTGAAGCCAATTATAGTATCCGCTTTAAGCGAATGTTTAATTATTACTTAAATGCCTGTGCAGGAGCATTTCGTGCACGAGAATTACAATTATGGCAAATCGTATTCAGCCCAAAGGGGATAGAAGGTGAAGTTCGAATTGCACGTTAGAATAGGAGATTAACCCTGAATTACGGATTAGAATTTTTTCTTTAAAATCAACAAAGAAATTGCAACTTATCTCCCACCATGTTACTTTTCTACATTCCTCAAGATCAATTCAGAGCGATTTTCGGACTGAAAATGATTTTGAGACTTAAGCTAAGAAAAATGCAAAAGCAGCAGTCATGAAGAAGCAAACTGAATTAAAGAAGTGAGTCATAAGAAAATTATTTATATTAAGGCCTAATAAATTGGACAGTATCCTGGTATTGCTAAGTAAGAAAAACTGGGGTTCACCGGATGCTTATATTCATCTTAGATTAGCATTTGAAGTGCAACACCATGTTGTTGCCATAATACCTGACTCGGACTTTTAAAGCCGAGTCTTTTTCTTGGACGATGATTCAATCGTTGAGTAATTTCTGCAATATATGCATCCGTATAGTCATTCAAGTCACTGCCTTTTCTAATATATTGTCTGATCAATCCATTGGTATTTTCATTTGTTCCTCGCTGCCATGCACTATAGGGATCAGCGAAACACCAGTCGACATCTAATTCCTGAGCAGTATA